>NZ_JBSWUU010000001.1:2362500-2530000 GCF_056159225.1 Ruegeria sp. AWH4_226
CATCGCCTCGTCCAAGCGCAGACCTTCGCGATAGGGCCAGTCCAGAACCGGATAGCGAACTCCGGGCATCTCATCAGGGACCAGGGCAGTTTCGAAGGCCACGTATTTGGCGCCTTCCTGCACACCCGCCATGTTCAGCAGGTCGGCCAGTTCGAACCCATTCCACGGAATCACCATCGACCACGCCTCGACGCATCGGAAACGGTAGATGCGTTCTTCGACCGTCATCTCGGACATGATGTCTTTGAAGTCATAGTCGCCCGGATTGTCGACCAGTCCGTCAATCTTGACGCTCCATGGCTCAGTGGTCAGCGCATGCGCGTATCTGACCGGATCGTCTTTTCCGGTGCCAAATTCGTAGTAGTTATTGTACGAAGTGATCTCTTCCCAGGCGTTGGGCTCCAATGCCTCTTGCGCCGAGGCGCCTTTTGCCAAATGAGCCAGCCCGACACCCGCCAGCCCCGCCATGACCTGACGCCGGTTCAGAAACGCCGCCCGAGGGGTTACGTCTGCATGAGTCAATGTGTTGGTCCAGCGATGCGCCATATTTGTCTCCGTCGTCGAGCTTGTTATTTCCTAAGCTAGTCCGCTGATAGCACAGCGCCAAGAAAACGGGCGTAACGATTCAGAGACGAGATTGTAACGCATACGCCTGCCACCACGTCTTTTCGCTCGGCAAACGGCTCATGGCGACGCTGGAATCTCAAGCAAATGAATAACGGTGTGACAAGTAACTTGTCTTTTTCCCTTGCGCGGCCGGGCATGACAGCAACAATGAAGGTTTTACCACCCACCGCAGAACCAGTAGCCAGCTAATCAGGTTGCCGAACCTGCCGGATCGGAACCCTTGGCAGCTATGCCACAGGCAGCTTCAGGGACTTTTTGTTTCAGGATGCTATTCACCCTGATCAGAGGCTGTTCAGCCGATGCTTTTCCAGGATCCCGCACAGCATAGCCTTGGCTTGCAAACGATGTTCCCGATGGCGTTCACGCGCCACATCCGGCCGGCCTTCGCTAATCGCTTGAAAAACGATCCGGTGATCTTCGTTGGACTTGACCGGTAAAGGCCGGATAAACAGCGTCGTCGCGCGTGCGCGGCGAACCTGATCGCTCATCATCGCCACAATCGCTTCGATCCGTTTGTTGCCACCTAGTCGCACAAGTTCCTGGTGAAAGAGCTCATCAGCTTCCGCCCAGGCTTCCAGATCTCCGGCTTCGATCGCTTGATCCATTTGTGCGATCGATCCAGCAAGAACAGCTAAGTCTTGCTTGGAATAACCCGCCTCCGCAGCGCGCTGCGCTGCGAGACTTTCGAGTTCCGTCAGGACGTCATAGATTTCGCGCATGTCTTCGGACGAAACAGGCAGGATGCGCACCCCTTTGCGCGGCCGCATCTCCAGCAGCCCCTTGCTTTCCAACATCAATGCAGCTTCTCGTATCGGGGTGCGGGACATGCCCAGTGCCTCGGCCAACTCCGATTCCAGATGATCAGTCCCCGCAGCAAGCTCGCCAGACAGGATCATCCGGCGCAAATCCCGAACCGCGCGTTGCGTATTGGAAAGCGTTTTGTTGTCCTGTTGGTTCACGGCGTCTCCAGGTTGATCTTTCGGCCTTTCGCAGCCGAAAGATAGATCATTTCTTCGATGCGAATTACATCCAGATAGTCGCGGGCTGCATTCTCCAGCGGCGTGCCCGTTAGAAGGCCTGAAACGACGTGACTTTGCAAGGCGTGCACGCAGTCGCCGCCAAATCCATTGCGATCGGCTGGGGGTAGAATCTGCTGCTTCCTCTGATCTCCAAATGCGCGAAGCTCTACGGAGCCATCACCGTTCAGTCCCAGCGAACCTTCGGTGCCTTCAACTAGCGCTTCGCCCATGGTCTGACGCAGGTTATCAGCACTGTGGTCAAGGCACCTGTTCCCATCGAACAGAGCTTTCATCCCGTTTGGATGGTCGAACAGGATGTAACCCGCGTCCTCACCAGCGATTGCCGGGTTTACTTGACGTAGATCCGCGTAAACGGCCAAAGGCGCATCGAACAAAAACCGGAATGTATCGACCCAATGAACCGCTGTTTCATGCACCAGGAAGCGCGGCATGTCCTGAAAGTAGGGTTGCCGGTCAAGATAGGCACGCGGCCCCTGCCCGTCACCGGGCCGAAGCCGGAAAGTTGCTTGTAAAGGCGTGCCGATGCTACCCTTTTCCATCGCCGCCTTGATTGCACGGTACCAAGGCTGAAAGCGAAAATTCTCATGTACAACAAGAGTGGCTCCAACCGCCTCGGCCTCTGAAACGACTTCTTTTGCTTCACTCAGAGATTTGCAAAAAGGCTTTTGACAGATCAGCCATTTAATACCCAAGCGCAGTGCGGTTCGAATGGCGTCGGCCTGCGCCACGGGCGGAAGGATAATGTCAACAAGGTCCGGCTTTTCAACCTCAAGCATCAGCGAAAGGTCGTTGTAGGCTGGCAGACCCGTGGCTTTGGCCTTGTCGATATCCCGGTTGCACGATGCAACCGGAACAGCGCCGGGCATGCGTGACCAGCTTTCGTAGTGGAACTTGCTGAAATATCCCGCCCCGACACAGGCGACTTTGATAACCTGTTGAGTATTCATGTCTTCAATGCTTCCAAAACCGATAACGCGGCGTCCTGCGTGCCAGCGGTACCGCCCAAATCCCGCGTCAGGTTGTAACCATTTGCCGTTACCTTTTCCACGGCCTCGCGCAACCGCGCGCCGTCGTTGGACAGCTCTGGGTGATCATTTGTCAAACCTAGCCATTCCAGCATCATTGCCGCGGACAGTATCATCGCAAATGGGTTGGCAATGCCCTGTCCGGCAATATCCGGTGCAGAACCATGGCAAGGTTGGAATACAGCGTGACTCAGGCCAATATCCGCGGAAGGTGCTAGGCCAAGACCTCCCATAAGACCCGCGCCTAGGTCAGAAAGGATATCGCCAAACATGTTTTCGGTTACCAGAACATCGAATTCCCAGGGCTTTTGAACCATCCACAGCGCGGTCGCATCAACATAGGCATGGTCTGCCTGTAAATCGGGATGCAGCATTGCTTCTGCGTCGAACAAGGATCTGAAGAATGCAAAGGCGCGGAAAACATTTGCTTTGTCAACGCATGTCACCCGCCCCCGGCCGCGCCCGGACGCCTTGCGGTTCTTGGCTAGCTCAAACGCGAAACGAAAAAGCTTTTCGGAAACCTCACGGGTGATCAAAAGGGTTTCACGCGCCTCATCATCTGTAATTTCACCTGCGCCTTGGGTGAAAAACAGCCCTTCGGTGCTTTCACGGATCAATACAAAGTCGATCTCTTTTCCATTGGGCAGCGACAAGGGAGTCGTTTGTCCGCTGCTTACCTTTACCGGACGCACACCAGCAAAAAGGCCAAGCTGCTTGCGCAGGTCAATCTGCGGTGAAATCTCGGTTCCGTCTGCGTAGCGCACATCCGGCAAGCCCATCGCAGACAACAGAATCGCGTCCGCCTTACGGGCCATTTCCAGCGACCGCTTTGGAAAAGACTCGCCGGTTGCTGCGTAGTGGGATGCGCCTGCGGGCGCATCCGTGAACGCCAAATCGTAACTTGGATTGCTGACTGAGAGATGACGCAGAATGTCTAGTGTGGGCGCCATGATTTCAGGACCGATACCGTCCCCGTGAAACACTGCAACATCATACGTCTTTTTCATCTTGGCCTGCGTCCTTCCCGTTTCGCCGTCTCATCGCAATTTCGGCTTTCATCACTCTCCGTTGACAATGCATTCTTTAATGTATACGCAAATAAATGCAACAATAAACGCGAAGTTGTTATGGGAGGACTTGGAAATGAAACTTAAGCTAGGGCGGTTGGCGGCCGCAGCCGTGATGGCGACCGGGATTGCAGGGATTGCCGCCGCGCAGGACTACCCCTATCGGGATATCACCACTGCCGTGGTCTGGGGGGCCGGAGGCGGCACCGACACGATCAACCGCATGATCATGGCCGAGATGGAAAAGCACCTGCCGGTCTCTATCAATGTGATCAATCAGACGGGTGGGGTCGCTGGCTCTAACGGCATGGTCTATGTAATGAACCAGCCCGACGATGGATATACGCTGGTTGGTCTGTCCGAGTCGAACGTCACCGCAGCCGTGCAGGGCGGTTGGGACAAGAAGTTTGACTTCTGGTATCCGTTCATCGTTGGCGGATCGCCCGATCTGATCTCAGTTCCTGCGGACAGTCCTTACAACACGCTGGAAGAATTGGTCGACGCTGCCAAGGCTGCTCCTGGCACAATTCCAGCCGCCGCGTCCGGGGCAGGCTCCATCCACCATCTGAACCTTCTCGCGATCGAGAAAGGGTCCGGGGCTGAGTTCAAGTTTGTTCCCTACAAAGGATCGGCACCCGGTCAGGAAGCAGCCATTGCAGGCGAGGTAGCGCTGGTTGTGACCTCATTGGCGGAACAGGCCCCGCTGATTGAGGGCGGTCAACTTAGACCCCTTGCGATGTTGACACCAGAAGATGCGCAGATTGCAGGAACTACGGTGCCTTCGGCGTTTGATGTCTACGACGGTCTAGACCAGTATCTGCCACTGAAACAAGCGATCGGATTTGCTGTACACAATTCGGCTGGGGAAGACGTAAAATCAGCTTTGGGCGAGGCGTTCGAACAGGCGATTGCATCCGAAACCGTCGCGACGTGGGCCGCAGCGAACAACTATGATGTCGGTGGTCAACATGGCGAAGAGGCGCAAGCACTGTTTGCGAACCTTGAGGCCACTTTTGCCTATACCCTGAAAGATCTGGGCGCTGCTACGGTCGATCCCGCCTCGTTGGGTATCGAAAAGCCCTAACTCGCAAAGTTCGTAAAAGAGCGCGATACGCCGCGCTCTTTTCTTATGAGAGGCAGGATATGAAAAATACCAACGAAACGCTGGTCATGCGGACGCGCGATTTCTGGGCATCCATTGTCCTAATTGCCGTTTCAGTTTTCTTTCTGTGGAAGACGTCAGATATTCCGCTGTGGGGAGAGAACCGCGCGGGCGTGAGCGGGTCGGATTGGTACAATTCAGCGGCAATCGTACCTTTGTTCATCTTTGGCGGATTGCTTGCCCTTTCTATTGTTTTGCTGACCATTTCGATCAGGTCGGGTGGTGCTCAAAACGCGCTGAGTGCAATTGGGATCGGGTGGGACAAAACCGAAACCTACCGAACCTCCACGATCAGCCTGATACTCTTTGCATATGTTGTTGGGCTGGTTCCAAGGGTGGACTTTATTCTGTGTTCAGGGCTGTTGATTACAGCTTTGACTTTCGGCTTCTACGGCGGCCACGCACGGCGTGCCTTGGTGGCCTGCATTGCAGTTGCCGCAGCCGGACTATTTGCGGTCATCATGTTTCGCGAACAGGCAGAATGGAATGCGCATGGCGATGATTGGGTAACGCTGACCATATGGTTTGTACTGACCCTGTTGGTACTCAGCAAAGCTAAGTCCGAGCGTATTCTGCGGTTCGTTCCATTGGTCGCGATTCTGGCTCCGCTCATCCTTGTTTGCGCGATGGCCTTTGTGTTCCGCCAGAACGTTCCGGCACGCGGCGGGCCGATGTTCAAGCAAATCGAATACCACTACTACGTGACGCTTCGTCCGTTATGGAAAGACTGACCGGATGGACTTTATCCTTTCGCAATTGGCTGGATTTGGGACCGCCTTCGTGGGCCTGGCCGTAGACCCGCTGACCTATCTGTATCTGATCGCATCCGTGTTCCTAGGCATCACATTCGGCGCATTGCCAGGCCTCACGGCGACGTTGGCGGTGACGATCTTGACCGGTTTTTTCGGCAACAAAATACCGCTGGACTATTCACTGATCGCATTGCTAGGGGCTTATGTCGGCGCGATTTACGGTGGTTCTTACCCCTCAATACTGTTGAACATTCCCGGCACAGCAGCCAGCGCCGCAACCGCAATGGATGGCTATCCTTTGGCCAAGGCGGGGCGCGGCGGCGAAGCACTTGGGCTGACCACCACAGCCAGTTTTATTGGCACGGTGATCGGGACCATAACGCTTTTGATTTTTGTCTGGGCGCTGCTTTTGGTCTCAAAGAACATTGCCAGCCCCGAAAAGGCCCTGCTTGCGCTTTTCGGCATTCTTCTTTCCGGCACTTTGATGAGCGAAGACCTTGTCATTAAGGGATGGATCGCGGGTCTGATCGGGCTTGCGATGTCCATGGTTGGGCTTGACCCGTTACTGTCCGAGCCGCGCTATACCTTCGGCTGGTCTTACCTAATGAGTGGTTTTCTGGTTGTGCCCGTGCTTATGGGAGCTTTTGCCATTCCTCAGATCATCGACGGTTTACGTCATGTTGAGGCAGGGAAAGTGCTAGCCCTTAAAGGTCGCATCCTTCCGAACCTTCACTCGGTTCGTCGGTATCTGCCAACTATTGGCCGGTCGGGCGTGATCGGAACCGGTGTTGGTGCGCTACCGGGCGTCGGCGAAGATGTTGCCGGATGGGTCAGCTACGGCGTCGGCAAAACCGTATCGTCCGAGGGCGACAAGTTTGGTAAAGGGTCATTGGAAGGTCTGCTATGTTCCGAGACGGCCAACAACGCCTGTATCGGTGGCGCATTGATCCCGCTTTTGGTGCTGGGCATTCCCGGGTCACCACCCGCAGCGGCCTTGATGGGGGCATTCAAGATCAACAACGTGATCCCGGGCCCGACGATAGATCCCGAGATCATCCTGCGCGTGGTTGCGATTCTTGTGCTGGCATCCCTGACAATGTTCCTGATGGGGCTGTTCACGGCGCGCGTTTTTATCAGGATACTCGCTATACCGCAGACGATCTTCTTGCCGGTTGTTATGGTTTTGACAACGATCGGGTCTTTCAGCGTCGGAGGTGGAATCAATGACCTCTATCTGATGCTTGGCGTCGGCGCCGTGGCTTATTTCATGAACCTCATGAAATACCCAATCGCCCCGCTGGTCATAGGGGTTATTCTGGGAGGCCTTTTTGACGAAACCTTCCGCCGATCGCTGTTTCTGTCAGATGGGGACGTGTCGGTCTTTTTATCCCGACCTGGTGCTGCCATCCTGCTCGTGCTGAATATTGCTGTAATCCTCAGTCAATTGCCTGTCGCCAAGCGCGCCTTCTCACGTCTGAAAGGACAATCTGTTTGATGTTTGTGGTTACTGTAACCTTCACCCTAAAACCCGGTTCGAACGATGCTTTTTTGCCGTTGATGGTCGAAAACGCCTCAACCTCTGTGCGCGATGAACCAGGATGCCAGCAGTTCGATGTGTGCATGGGAGACGATCCCGATACGGTGTTCCTTTATGAGGTTTATGACGACAAGGTTGCGTTTGCTGCCCACCTCGAAAGCGCGCATTTCAAGTCGTTTGATGCAGCTGTGACCGCTATGATTGCCGCCAAGGTTGTTCACCAGTATTCCGAGGTCTTCCGATGAATGATTGGGAAATTCACGCCGTTAAATACGCAGATCGCAACGCTCGGACTCGCGCCGACAGTTTCATCATTGACGACGATCACGATGCAACTCATGCGATGGATTATTTCATTTGGGTGCTCACGCGCGGCAACGAAGTCATTCTGGTCGATACCGGTTATGATGCTGGAGAAGCAGCGGCGCGTGGTCGCCCCATCGCAATGGACCCGCGTGAGGCCTTGCGCCCACTTGGGATTACACCTGAAGCCGTTAGCCAAATTATCGTGACGCACCTGCACTACGATCATGCCGGCGGGCTGCATCTGTTCCCGAATGCGACATTGCACATTCAAACTGCTGAAATGGCCTTCGCAACCGGCCCATGCATGTGCGACGGCAACTTAAAGGCACCCTTTACGGCAGACCATGTGTGCGAGGCCGTAAAACGCCTTTATTCAGGAAAGGTTATTTTCCACGAAGGCGATGCCGAAATTTCCGATGGGGTCACGGTACACTGCGTCGGAGGCCATTCTCGCGGGTTACAATGCGTGCGTGTGCGAACGGCCGCTGGATGGATGGTTCTGGCCTCGGATGCGTCGCACTACTATGAAAATTTCATGGCACGCAAAGCTTTTCCCATAGTGGTCGACCTACAAGACATGATGGACGGGTTCGACACGCTTGAGAGGCTGGCGTCGCACCCACGGCTGATTGTACCCGGACACGATCCGCTTGTGCGCGAGGTTTTCCCCGTTGGCGCGGCACCGCATATTCACAGATTGGACCGCGGGCCGACGAGGGATATCGATCTATGAAAATAGGTGTGATCGCTGATGACTTCACCGGTGCAAGTGATATCGCGAACACCTTGGCAAAGGGTGTTGAGCCGGAAGGTGGATTGCGTACAGCGCAGTTTCCCGGCATTCCGACGTCTTCGGCGGATAAAGAGATCGAAGCGGGTGTGATCTCGCTCAAAAGCCGCACCGCACCGCGCGACAAGGCTATCTCGGACAGCCTGCGCGCGTTGCAGTGGCTGGTGGATCAGGGGTGCCATCAGTTCATCTTCAAATACTGCTCGACCTTTGACTCCACGAGACAGGGAAATATCGGCCCAGTTGCCGAAGCGCTCGCCGATGAACTCGGCGCGACAAAGGTCGTTTTCTGTCCGGCTTTTCCGACAACAGGGCGTACGGTATACCAAGGTCATCTATTTGTGCAGGGCAAGCTTTTGCCTGAGTCCGGGATGGAAGATCACCCGCTTACGCCGATGACAGATGCGGATATCAGGCGATGGTTAAGCCATCAGACCAGACACTCTGTCGGGTTGGTTTCAATAGACACCGTCATGCAAGGTGCAAGGGCAATTTCTGACGCGCTGCAAAACGCGGAGGAGCGATTTGTTATTGGCGATGCAATATCGGACGCAGACCTGTTGGCTTGGGGTGACGCTTTGCAAAACGCCAAGCTGATTACAGGGGGATCGGGCATAGCGCTGGGGCTAGCCAGAAACATTATCAGGCAAACATCATCAAAAAGGTCTGGTATCGCGTTCACAGGAATCTCCGGCCCGGAAGCGATCCTTGCGGGGTCTTGTTCCGGCGCAACCCGCAGGCAAATCGAAACGCATTCGATGTCGCATCCGACATTGGCCATCGATGTTCCGGGCGTGATGGCCGGTGACATAAACACACAGACACTTGTTGATTTTTTCAACGCGCATCCTGGTCAGGCGCCATTGGCCTTTTCTTCCGGAAGCCCGAATGAAGTGCGCGCGATCCAGGATCAATTCGGCCCGGACGCCGTGGCGACAAAGCTGGACGATCTGTTTGCAAGCACGGCGCGCGTTCTTGTTCAAATCGGCTATAAACGCCTGGTCGTGGCAGGAGGGGAGACGTCTGGTGCCGTGTCTCAAGCCGTATCGAAAATTCTTGATGCACCGGCGATGTCGATCGGACCTGAGATTGATCCGGGGGTGCCAGTCCTGAGTGTTGGAAGAACTGAACCCATTGGGCTGGCATTGAAATCCGGAAACTTCGGTTCACCTGACTTTTTTGCGAAAGCCCTCAAGAAGATGGAGACAGGGCGATGACCTCTGATGAGCTGGTGCTCCGGCAGCAGATGTCGGATCTCTGCGCATCCTTGTTTGCGCGTGGGTATTCGGTTGGAACTGCGGGCAATGTCTCGGCACGCGTGCAGGATGGCGTACTTATGACGCCAACCAATTCTTCACTCGGCAATATCGACCCGGCACGCATTGCAAAACTTGATTTGGATGGCAATCACGTATCCGGTGACGCACCGACCAAAGAGGTCTTTCTGCATCAAGCCTTCTATGAGACAAGGCCAGAGGCGGGCGCGGTGGTGCATTTGCATTCAACCTCAGCAACCGCATTGTCCTGCCTCGAGGAAACAGACCCAAATGACTGTATCCCGCCACTGACCCCATATGTGGTGATGCGGGTCGGTACTGTCAAAATGATACCCTATGTCAAGCCGGGCGATCCCAAATCCGGCGATCTTATCCGCGCGTTGGGTGGAAATTATGGAGCCGTCTTGCTAGCCAATCACGGCCCCGTCGTTTCAGGAACAGATCTGTTCGCGGCTGTCTGCGCAGCGGAGGAGTTGGAAGAAACAGCCAAGTTGGTGTTGGCCCTGCGGGGCATGCCAACACGGATGCTGGATTCAGAGCAGGTCGCAGAACTCAAGGCGACATTCGGCAGGAACTGATCCGGCACCCGTAAGGCGTTTGTTTATGCCGCCAGCCCAATCGCGGCCAACCGGTGGGCTGCGACTTCAAAATACGGTATCGACTTGTTTTTCGAGCACTCGAGAATCCCCTTGGGCCATTAGATTCTTCATTGCGCCGTGACACTCAAAAGTGGGCATTTTCGGCGTGACAAAAAACGAAAATTCACTTGCATTGGAAAGCAGAGGTCATCGACAGCGTTTATTTCTTGCGCCTAAAGACACCGCTTGTGCCACAGCTCTCACGAATTCAATTTCACCTGCGTCCTTCTCTGTCCAGCCCTCACATACGCGCTGCAATCGTGTGAACTGCTCTATGAGAAGTATCGTCGACACAACCTTAGGGCTAAGAATACCCAAGGCGTTTGTACATGTAGGTCGTGGGCTCCAGCCGGTCTTCGAACGGGTTGCGGCAAAAGTTCGGTATCTCTCCGGCGATCTGATACCCCATGTTTTGGTACAGTAGACGTGATGGATCTGTGCTGCGGGTGTCCAGCACCAGCAAGGTACGACCCAGAGCGACGGCACGATCCTCAAGCGCGGCCATAAGGGTTCGTGCCAGCCCTTGGCGTCTGGCATGTGGATGAACCAGTAGCTTGGCAACATCGGCGCGATGCGGTTGATTCGGCATCGCCGCCGGGATCAGCTGCACCGTGCCCAAAACGCGTCCCTTGTCATGGGCCGCAAAAATCTCCAGTGCGCCGCTGTCCAGGTTTGGCCGTACTTTGGTCTGCCAATATGTGTGTGACTGTTCCAGCGTAAAGGGCAAGATAAATCCAACACTTGCCCCATCCTGCACACAGGCGTGCAGGATATCGGCAAGGTCACTCACTGCCGCGTCAAAGCCCTCTACGTCGAGACGCGAAATCATATCAGAACCAGCAGATATCGAGCCCCACGCTCAAGCGACGTTTCAAATCGGGTTGGACCCGAAAGATGATAACGCAGGCAATCCCCGCCATTCAGATCGTGCGGAATGCCATCTACTGTCAACGTCAAAGCCCCATCCAACATGACCAAATGATGCTCCTGCCCCGGTTTTGGCGGCACGTCGTACGAGATCACCGTACCCGGCGGCAAGTGACCCTCAATTACCTCTGCGCTGAGGCCGTTGGCTGGCGGGGATACCGAGCGGCGGGTGAATCCGGTTTCCGGGTCACTCCATTCAGGCTGTCGCTCGAACGGGACACGCGGATCAAAACTGTCTTCGACCATCATAAGAAGTCGAGACATCGGAAGACCATAAGCAGCGCAAAGCCTACCCAGAGTTTCCGCCGTTGGACTGACATTGCCTTTCTCTAAACGAGACAGCGTCGCACGACTAACCCCGCTTTGGTCTGCCATTTGATCAAGGGACCATCCGTGGCTTTGGCGCAATTCCTTTAGACGGTTGGCAAGGCGGTTTGAGAGGTTGTCCAGCATCGTTCATATACGGGAATAGAGATCATATATGAGAAAATATTAAGAAAACAAATCCTCGTCAATAAGAAAGGGCGCAAAGAAATCTTTGCGCCCTTCCAGTAGCTCGGGTTTTTGCCCTGGATTACTTCCAGCCGACCTCGTTATAGATTTTTTGTGCTTCGGGTACATTTTTTGCGACAGCCGACAGGTCCACGGCGTCAGCTTTGAAGTCACCCAATTCTGAGACCGAGTCTGAAATGGCGACACCCTCGACCGCGGGGTATTCATCGTTGCCGGCCGAGAAATACTGCTGCGCTTGATCGCTCGCCAGATACTCAAGGAACTTGATTGCGTTTTCCTTGTTTGGCGCGTTTGCAGCAACGCCGCCACCTGACAGGTTTACATGCGCCCCATTGCCGTCCTGATCTGGGAAGACCCAACCGATCATATCGCGGTCGGCGGATACGCCGTCAACATCTTTGCGGATTGCACGGGCGAAATAGTAGGTGTTCGACATCGCGATATCGCACTCACCTGAAACAATGCCACGCAGTTGGTCTGTGTCACCACCCTGCGGTTCACGAGCAAAGTTTGCGACAACGCCTTCAGCCCAGTCTTTAGCTGCGTCTGCGCCTGCATGTTCAATAATCGCCGCCAGAATGGTTTGGCTGTAGACGTTACCGCCAGAGCGGATGCAGACCTGTCCTTTGTACTTTGGGTCAGCGAGGTCGGCGTATGTCTGCGGTGGTTCGCTTACGTCATTCTTATCATAAAACAGAATGCGCGCGCGCTGCGAGAAGCCGAACCACTGATTGTCGCTATCTTGCAGGTTCGAAGGGATACGCTCTTCCAGAACGGCACTATCGATTGATTGCAGAACGCCCGCGTCTTTGGCACGTTCGAGGCGCGAGGTGTCCACGGTCAGCAATACATCCGCAGGCGAATTCGCGCCCTCAGCTTCCATCCGTGCAATAAGCTCATCGGCTTTGCCTTCGATGCGGTTGATCGTGATCCCGGTCGCCTCTTCAAAATCGCTATAGAGGCGTTCGTCGGTATCGTAATGGCGCGAGGAATACAGGTTCAATTCGCCTTCGGCGGCGACAGAGGTTGACATCAACGCCACCAGGGCAGCGGTGGCGCAGGTAGAGGGTTTCAGCATCGTATCTCTCAACTTTGTGAATCGTTGCGTTTATTCCTGAGTGAAATAGTCAATGATACGATTCCTTTGCAAATGCAAGCAAATCTCTGAAAATAAAACGGGCAGTTGGCTAATAATTTCAGGATACACGGCGGCAGTTGTTCACACATTGCTTGCAGAACAACAGAATTGGGGTCGCAGCAACGGCCCTGCACTTACAGGTAACCCAGACCACTTGAGTTCGGCTGTTCTATGTCACTTAAACCGCCAAGACCGGGTCGGCAAAACCCAGTGCCAACATCAAAAGCGAGATGGCCCCAAGCCACGCGGCCGCGACGCGAAAGGCAACGTCGACCCAGGGATTGGTAAAGCGGTTTCGGGCCAGAAGAAAAACACCGGCAAGATAAAACAAACCAAGGTTTGCGCCGATCAAAGATCCAGCCATGGTTGGCAGCGCGTCAGGGATCGGACCGTCGTCCGGAACAGAAGCAACTCCGATCAGACCTGCACCAAGGGCCACGACAACCAGAGAAAACAGAATTGATTTGCCCGGTCGCAGTGCTGCCAGCGAGCAAACGAGAAAAGCCGCCGCAAACAGCATCGCGTCAATGGTCTCAAAAGGATAGGGAACTGTCAGACCCAACACGCTGGCAAGAAGAAAACCGGCGAACAAAAATTTTGTGCCTTCTGGTTTGAAGCCACTGACAACCAAAGCCAGGCCGAGTAAAAGCAGCGCCTGGGCCGGTGTCGAAAAGGGGTGGAGCAATCCGGCGTAAAACCCCTCGACGCCCGGCAAAGCCCCATGTGCCGCAGCCGGACCGGCAGAAATCAAAAAAGGCAGGCAAGCTAGGTAAGTCTGTCTTCTCATCCCTGGGCCACACCAGTGAGAAAAACGATGCCCGCTAGACCTATCAACCCACCAACGCCACGCACTATAGCCTCGCCATAAGGCCAGCGTACGACCGACCCAAACGAAATTCCGATAAGATGCAGAATGCCGGTCGAAACTATGAACCCCACGACATAAGGGAATGCGCCCGACACTGCTGGCAGTTTCGCGCCATGAGCGTAGCCGTGAAAAATTGCAAAGACACCAACAATCCCTACACACAACCAAATGTTAAGTTTTGTCGCAAAGGCAATCAGTGTACCCAGCACAACCGCCGAGAGCGCGATCCCTGTTTCGATGGCGGGAATGGAAATGCCAATGATGCCGGCAACTGCTCCAAATGCCATGATCAACGGAAATATTATCGGCAGGACCAAAAGTGCCGGCGCACCAAGAAATGCCCCCCAAAGGCCAACGGCGACCATGGCCGCGGCGTGATCCCAGCCAAGGATTGGGTGCGTAAACCCTGCCACAAACCCACCGCCATAACCTTCGTCGGAATGTGCCTGCGCTGAACACACGGTAAGAAAGTAAATCGAAGCAATCGTTAGAAGTCTGTACGTCACACCGTTTTGCAAAGCGACCTCACCCGTTTAGCTGCAATCCACTGATATTCTAAATTTACATGTTCGTGTATCTCAACGAGTATTCGGACTACATTATTGGCCCGGAACAGCGCGGCAACAGATTATATGACTGCTGCTTGTTCTGAAAACTGTCATTCGCTGAAGCAATGACGTCGGGCATGTAAGCCCCGTTACGCCCATAAAAAAACCGCACCCAAGGGCGCGGTCTTTTTTTGAGTTAGTGCGTAAGTCTCAGCCTTGACGTGCTTTGAACTTGCGCTGCGTCTTGTTGATCACGTAGACGCGGCCTTTGCGACGCACAATCCGGCAATCACGGTGCCGGTTCTTGAGCGAGCGGAGCGAGTTCCTGACCTTCATGGGTCTGTCTCCAATCTGCGGCGCCTTCATCAAAGACGTGGCCAGCGCCTGGGTTAGCGGGTGCCCCGGATACCCGGAACAGTGAAACGATGGTGGGCGGTACAAGGATCGAACTTGTGACCCCTTCGATGTCAACGAAGTGCTCTACCGCTGAGCTAACCGCCCACGAACCTTTGCGTTACCCTGCCCCAAAACGAAATGGGGCGCAGAGACCCGCGCCGGTAGCGGGGTCTATAAAAGGACTCGCCAAGGGGTTCAAGGGGTTTGGCAGAACTATTTTCCGGTCTATGTTCGATCTGAACAAGGAGTCACCATGCAGAATATCCCCTACGTACTGGATATGCCGACCAGCCGCACATCTTGCGTTGTTTTTTCGTCTCCTCACAGTGGTCGAAACTACCCTCAATCGCTTCTGAAGCGGACGGTTTTGAACGAAAGCATGATTCGTTCGTCGGAAGATGCCTTTGTAGATCAGTTGTTTTCTGCCGCCACCTTGTTTGGTGCGCCGATGATATCGGCAGTAATGCCACGCGCATATCTGGACCTGAACCGCAGCGCGGATGAGCTGGACCCGGCATTGATACAAGGTGCGCGCCGGTCTGGGCACAATCCGCGCGTGGCCTCAGGGCTTGGGGTGATTCCGCGCGTCGTGGCGAATGGGCGTGCGATTTATCGCGGCAAACTGACCATGGATGAGGCGCGTCTGCGCATCGATACCTGTTGGCGACCCTATCATGCGCGCGTCAAATCCTTGCTGAAGGAATCCCATGACGCATTCGGGCAGGCGATCCTGGTTGATTGCCACTCGATGCCGCATGAAGCTGTTGCGATGGTCGGCAGTTCAAAAACCAGCCGCCCTGATGTGGTTTTAGGGGACCGGTTCGGCGCTTCAGCCTCGGCCGAGGTTGTGGACAGAATCGAAGCAGCCTGCGTCGCCGCCGGTTTGAATGTCGCACGCAACGCGCCCTTTGCCGGGGCCTATGTCACCCAGACCTACGGCCGTCCCGCCCGCCATCAGCATGCGGTTCAGATCGAAGTTGATCGGGCGCTGTACATGGATGAAGTCAAAATAGAACCGAATGAGAACTTCGCAGCATTTCAGGAAACACTGCGCGATATCATCCGGGATATCGCCAGCATTGGAAATGAA
Organism: Ruegeria sp. AWH4_226; assembly: GCF_056159225.1. Classification (NCBI taxonomy): domain Bacteria; kingdom Pseudomonadati; phylum Pseudomonadota; class Alphaproteobacteria; order Rhodobacterales; family Roseobacteraceae; genus Ruegeria; species Ruegeria sp. AWH4_226. The sequence goes on from NZ_JBSWUU010000001.1 coordinate 2,378,202, forward strand.
TCGCTGCGTCTGGCGGCCGAGTAGACTCAGCGCAGGGCACGACCTTTCACAATTGCGTCGCTGCCAAAGCGGCGTCGGATTTCGTCGGTGGCGCGTTCAGCCTGCGACCGCTGGGTTGCTGCAGGGTCCAGCAAATCGCCGGAGATGTCGGCCTGCGACTCAGGACACAAGTCTGACAGGCCAACCCCCAACAGGCGATATGGCCCTTGATCCCCGACCTGATCAAACAGCCCGCGGGCGGTGCGATACAGACGGTCTGCGATCTGCGTGGGGTCATGTAATGAGACACGTCGTGTGATGATCTTGTGGTTTGATCTCTTGAGCTTCAATGTGACCACCCGGCCAGCCAATCCTTTGGCCTTGGCGCGATCGGCAACCTTTTCCGCCATGCGCCAAAGATGACCGTCCAGAATGTCGAGACTGGCGGTATCCTCGAAAAAAGTGGTCTCGTTGCTGATGGATTTCATCGGCTCATGGGCCGAGACACGCCTCTTGTCCTGCCCGCGCGCCAAGTGCCACAGCCGATAGCCCATGGAGCCGAAGCGAGCTGTCAGCGCCTCTTGGTCCCAGCGCAGCAGATCAGAGAAGCTGCGGATACCCGCACGATCAAGAGACGCCTGCGCAGCGGGGCCGATACCCCAGATCAGTCGAACGGGTTTGTCATGCAGAAACTCGGCGGTTTCGGCCTTGCCGATCACTGAAAACCCGCGCGGCTTGTCGAGGTCCGAGGCGACCTTGGCCAGGAACTTGTTATGTGACAACCCAATCGAGCCGGTCACACCCAGTTCATCTTTCATCCGCTTTACCAGTCGCGCCAGCATCACTGCGGGCGGGGCACCGTGCAGGCGTTGGGTGCCGGACAGGTCCATGAAAGCTTCGTCCAGCGACAGGGGTTCAACGACAGGGGTCAGCTCGTCCATCATTTTACGAATCTCGCGTGAGACCTCGGCATAGACAGACATGCGCGGCTTGATAACCACTGCATCTGGGCAAAGCTGGAGGGCTTTGAACATTGGCATGGCCGACCGTACCCCACGGATTCGCGCAACGTAGCAGGCGGTGGAAACCACGCCGCGGCGGCCGCCACCGATAATTACGGGTTTGTCAGCCAGTTCCGGATTGTCGCGTTTCTCGACCGAGGCATAAAACGCATCGCAATCCATATGCGCGATGGACAGGTCAAAAAGCTCGGGGTGCATCTTGACGCGCGGGCTGCCGCAAGCAGGGCAGCGCCGTTCATCCGTCAATGTGGTCAAGCAATCTCGGCAGAGACCGGGCATGAAATTTTCCCGCCTTCCGTGCGATCCCGTCAGCAGTTTGCATATACCAACCGCCGCGGATGCGCAAAGCATTGGCGCGCATCGACATCATAGTCTTTGTCCAGAAGAAGACCCCCCGCGAAGTGGCGGGGGGAGGTAACGGACCACAGGAAGAAACGGTCCGCGGGGAGTATTACCAATCCAGAATCGCTAAAAAACGGGGGTTTCGATAGCGCCTAGGTCACACTTCGAAAACTAGTGTTTTGCCTGTGTGTTTTGGGGCACAGGGACGAATTGTAGGCAGCCCCCACAAAAGTGACGCAAGGTCAACTGGTTGCAGGGTGATTCAGCGCGGAATCCTGCTGGTTTCATTGGGCGTTTCAGTGCCGTGTCAAGGAATTTAACTCAGCAAGAACCGCCTCTGCCGCGGCCTTTGGATTCACTGCTTGATAGATCGGACGCCCGACAACGATGTGGTCGGCGCCATCGCCGATTGCACTGGCGGGTGTTGCGACGCGTTTCTGATCGCCTAATGCCGCACCCGCCGGGCGCACACCGGGCGTCACGATCAGACGGCCTTCGGCTTGAGGCAAGGCGCGGATCAAGGCAGCTTCGTGGGGGCTGGCGATGACGCCATCGGCCCCGGCCTCAAGCGCGCGGGCTGCGCGTTCAACCACCAGTTCTTGCACGTCGCCGTCTTTCATCAGGCAGGCATCCAGGTCATCGCGATTTAGCGAGGTAAGGATGGTGACGGCCAAAATCTTCAAGTCCTTACCCGAAGCGCCCTCTTTCGCGGCGCGCACCACATGGGGGTCACCGTGAACAGTCAGGAAATCCAGATCGAACTGCGCCAACCCGCGCACCGCACTCTCTACCGTATTGCCGATATCGAACAGTTTCATATCCAGAAAGATGCGCTTGCCGTAATCCTGCTTGAGTTCGTTCGCCAACGCCAATCCGCCGCCGGTCAGCATGCCCAGCCCGATTTTGTAGAAGGACACGGTATCCCCCAGACGCTCAGCCATGGCCAATCCCTGCAGGGCGTTCGGAACATCTAGGGCAACGATCAGGCGGTCATCGGACATCGGGCAGGCTCCTTTTTGGCAAACGCCTGCGTCCTATCGGGTTCCGCGCCCGCTGTCCATGCAAGACAGTCCTGCGATCAAGATCAGGCAGACAGGACGAGATTATGTTATGCTGCCGGTTGCATAAACGTGGTTAACGGATGGGGAGAGCATGAGACAAGTGTTGATAGCAGGACTCCTGATGGCTCTGGCGGGATGTCAGGACACATCACCGCAAAGCGGGGAGTCGAACACGGTCGACAGACCGCCACCCAACGATGACTTGCGCTTCGTACGCGGGTATCGATCTGGCGATGACGACTGTCAGTTAACCGGAGAAACGGCGTTTACGGTCAATTTTCTGGATGATGCTGCAGACTTGGTTTCCTGTCCGACGGGCAGTGATGCAGACCGGTCATTGGTCGAATTGTACCCTGCGCGCGAAGTGGCGCAAACCGGCGGATACACGGTTTACTCGATCCCGCGCCGATAGGCCGTTTGGGCGCGAATCTGAGATTTAGACACTTGAACGAACGAAGATATTTCCCAGATTGGAATTGAGGCCCAGATCGACGCGTGCCGCCAAGCGGGCGCGTCACACCTAGGGCGCTTTGAAAAGGAGAATACAATGGACTTGAACAAGTTCACCGAGCGGGCACGGGGGTTCGTGCAGGCCGCGCAAACAATTGCTTTGCGCGAGGGGCACCAGAGGCTGGAGCCCACACATATACTCAAGGCTTTGATGGATGACGATCAGGGGTTGGCAAGCAATCTGATCACACGCGCAGGCGGCGCACCCACCCGTGTGGTTGAATCATTGGACGCCGCGATGGGCAAGATTCCGAAGGTCAGCGGTGACTCCGGTCAGATCTACATGGACGGCCAGACCGCCAAGGTACTGGACGAGGCGCAGAAGATCGCCACCAAAGCAGGCGATAGCTTTGTGCCAGTCGAGCGGGTTCTGATGGCGCTGTGCATGGTAAAATCCAAAGCCAAGGAGGCGTTGGAAGCCGGTGCCGTATCCGCGCAAAAGCTGAACGAAGCGATCAACGATATCCGTAAGGGTCGCACCGCTGACAGCGCGTCTGCGGAAGAAGGCTATGATGCGCTCAAGAAATATGCGCGCGATCTGACTGAGGCTGCAGCTGAGGGCAAGATTGACCCGATCATCGGGCGGGATGAGGAAATCCGCCGCTCGATGCAGGTTTTGTCGCGCCGCACAAAGAACAACCCGGTTCTGATCGGTGAACCCGGCGTTGGTAAAACCGCAATTGCCGAGGGCATGGCCCTGCGCATCATAAACGGCGACGTGCCGGAGTCGCTGAAGGACAAGAAGCTGCTGGCGCTCGACATGGGTGCGCTGATCGCCGGTGCGAAATACCGCGGTGAGTTCGAAGAACGCCTCAAGGCCGTTCTGACAGAGGTGACCGAGGCCGCTGGTGAGATCATCCTGTTCATCGACGAGATGCACACGCTGGTCGGGGCCGGCAAATCCGACGGCGCGATGGATGCCGCCAACCTGATCAAGCCCGCGCTTGCCCGAGGTGAGCTGCATTGTATCGGCGCGACCACTTTGGATGAGTACCGCAAATACGTTGAAAAAGACGCAGCCCTTGCGCGCCGGTTCCAGCCTGTGATGGTGCAGGAGCCGACGGTCGAAGACACGATCAGCATCCTGCGCGGCATCAAGGAGAAGTATGAGCTGCACCATGGTGTGCGCATCTCGGACTCGGCGTTGGTCTCGGCGGCGACCCTGTCACATCGCTATATCACCGACCGTTTTCTGCCTGACAAAGCCATCGACCTTGTTGATGAAGCGGCGTCGCGTCTGCGGATGGAGGTGGACTCCAAACCAGAAGAACTCGATCAGTTGGATCGCCAGATCCTGCAGATGCAGATCGAGGAAGAGGCGCTGAAGCTGGAAGATGACGCGGCATCCAAGGATCGTCTGGAAACCTTGCAAAAGGATCTGGCCGATCTGCAGGAGAAATCCGCCGAGATGACTGCTCAGTGGCAGGCTGAACGCGACAAGCTTGCCGGTGCGCGGGATCTGAAAGAGCAGCTCGACAAAGCGCGGGCCGATCTGGAGATCGCCAAGCGGGAAGGCAACCTCGCCAAGGCCGGTGAGCTGTCTTATGGCGTCATCCCTGAGCTTGAGAAAAAGCTGACCGAAGCCGAAAGTCAGGAAAGCAATGCCATGATGGCCGAGGAAACCGTGCGTCCGGAACAGATCGCTTCGGTGGTCGAACGCTGGACCGGTATCCCGACCTCGAAAATGCTGGAAGGTGAGCGTGAGAAGCTGCTGCGGATGGAAGATGATCTGCATTCTCGCGTGATCGGTCAGGATGCGGCGGTAACCGCCGTGGCCAATGCGGTGCGCCGTGCGCGGGCGGGTTTGAACGACGAGAACCGCCCGTTGGGTTCGTTCCTGTTCCTCGGGCCGACTGGTGTGGGTAAAACCGAACTGACCAAGGCCGTGGCGAACTTCCTGTTCGACGACGACAACGCGATGGTTCGCATCGACATGTCCGAGTTCATGGAGAAACACGCGGTCGCCCGTCTGATCGGTGCTCCTCCGGGCTATGTTGGTTATGACGAAGGTGGTGTGCTGACCGAAGCTGTGCGGCGCAGGCCCTATCAGGTCGTGCTGTTTGACGAGGTCGAAAAGGCGCATCCGGATGTGTTCAACGTGCTGTTGCAGGTTCTGGATGATGGTGTTCTGACCGATGGTCAGGGTCGCACCGTGGATTTCAAGCAGACGCTGATCATCCTGACGTCGAATCTCGGCTCTCAGGCGCTCAGCCAGTTGCCCGAAGGTGCGGACAGTGCGCAGGCGCGGCGGGATGTGATGGACGCGGTCCGGGCACATTTCCGGCCCGAATTCCTGAACCGTCTGGACGAGACCATCATCTTTGACCGGCTCAAGCGGGCCGATATGGATGGCATCGTCGATATTCAGATGGCGCGTCTGCAAAAGCGTCTGGCGGCCCGCAAGATCGAACTGGCCCTGGATGATAGCGCAAAGGAATGGTTGGCGAACGAAGGCTATGATCCGGTCTTCGGCGCGCGTCCGTTAAAACGTGTAATCCAACGCGCCTTGCAGAACCCGCTGGCCGAGGCGCTGCTGGCTGGCGAGATCAAGGATGGTGAGACCGTCCCGGTCAGTGCCGGGGCTGACGGTTTGATCATCGGCGACCGTTTGGGTACGTCAGAACGCCCGCGACCGGATGATGCTGTGGTGCATTGAGCAGTACAGCAATGAACGTGAAGCCCGCCCTTTCCCAGGGCGGGTTTTTCTGTCACGAACCCTCTGAAATTGTTGGAAAGGAAGTCTTCTGCATGGTGAAAATGAATTGGGCGCAGTTGTTGAATACGGATACCTACGACAACAAACAAGAACACGCCGAGCGCCCATCATATGTCATTGCCGCAGACAGGATCACCTTTTCGGCCCCGTTTCGCCGATTGGCGAACAAGACGCAGGTCCATCCGCTCTATGACAATGACCATCTGCGCCATCGCCTGATCCATTCCGAAGAAGTGGCAAGTGTTGGCCGGTCCATTGGGATGCAGATTGGGGTTTGGCTGGCCGAAGAAAGGCTTATCCCGCCTGAGGATGCTCATAAAGTGGCTGGCGTCGTACAGGCGGCCTGTCTTGCGCATGATGTCGGCAACCCGCCCTTCGGGCACTCCGGCGAAGAAGCCATTGGCAAGTGGTGCTCTGAAAAACTGAGGGGAGGCGCATCAGCCTTTCAGGGTATATCGGGTGATCGCTGGCCGGAGTTCGAGAAATTCGAAGGCAACGCGCAGGGTTTCCGCATCCTGACGCGGCTGGAGATGTACCGGAATGAAGGCGGCATGTGCATGCCCAATGCCGTTTTGGGTGCGTTCATGAAATACCCGATGGGGGCAGAGACATCCAAGCGCCTCAAGCAGAGCAAGGCCAAAAATGATCTGTATGTAGGGGCTAAGAAGTTCGGCTTCTTTGAATCTGAACGAGGTTATTTCGAAGCGGCCGCCCATGCCATGCACTTGATTGAGGCAAGAGGGCCAGACAATCAGAAATGGTGGCGTCGGCATCCTTTAGTATATCTCGTCGAGGCAGCGGATGATATTTGCTACAATATTGTTGACCTGGAAGACGGCTACACGGCGGGTGATCTACCCCTTGAGAAGGTTGAAGACCTTTTGTCTGCCGTAGCCATTCCAACGAAACGAAATCAGGATGGATACACTGATTTTGAACGGATCAGTTATTTACGTGCCCGTGCTATTGGCGGAGCGATAGCGGCTTGCGTCCAGGCCTTCAAAGACAACCATGATGAAATTCTGGCAGGCGAATTTTCAGACTCGTTGATTGATGTCTCAAGCAAGGCCAAAGATTTTTCCGCAATTAAGAACCTGGCGCAACAGCAACTCTTCACCGCTCCGCGCAAAACCCGGCTTGAGGTCAAAGGGCGCAACGTGATCCGAAAGGTGCTGGATGGTCTATGCCCTGTTTACGAGGCGCTAGCGGTGAACAATTGGGATGAGAACGCGTTGCCCGACTATGAAAAACAGCTCGTCAACGCGGTGCAGCTTGATCTGCGTGACGTCACCGATGCCTACACCGCGTTGCATTCCCTGACAGATTTCGTTTCAGGTATGACTGACAGATATGCCGTGCAGATTTCGGATATGCTGTCCGGTTGAGGCACTGCGCAGCGTTGGTCCGAAAGGACAAGGAGCCAAGTGCAGCAGGCTTACCAAGCTGGATGCGATACGCGACAAGAACGAGCCCCTGCTAAACCCGTTCATTCCCAGCAATCAATTCAGTTCCGCATGGGGCACGGGCTCGGACCGGCAGCCTGCCAAAGGTTTTTGCGGCTGGACAGCCCCTGGTGTGGCGCCGCTCCCTTGCATCTTGCTTGGAAAAAAATGGGAGAAAGGGTCATAACTGGCATGGAGTGTCCTGCAATCTGATGTCAACACGCGAACCTATTCGCGCGACTCTAGCCAATCAAGCAATAGTGGATTGATTACCTCCGGCGCTTCCTGATGCGCAAAATGTCCAGCATTATTTATACGTTCAATACGAAGTCCTTCAGGAAAATCCTCTTCCAGCATTGCGTGGTCGTATAGTCGGGTATGAATACAGCCGTCATTGGAACCGGTTATCGCAAGTGTCCGTACAGGAACTGTGGTCAGGGTGCCGGTCCGGGTTTTCTGCAAACCAAGCAGCTTTGGTGGGGTAGCGTTTTGTCGATAGTACGCAAGCATTGATGTCTTGACACCCTGCTGTTCGAATGTCGCGCGCAAACTGCTCCATTCTTCATCGGGTAAGGTGAAATCGGGCGACCAACTGCGCCATAGCCTTTTAACAAAAGCCCAGCCATTTCGCGCAACCATGTATTCGGACACACCCCGTATCTGGAAAACGTTCATATACCAAGACATCAATAGCTGGCGCGGAACGCGCGGAACCGCCCGACCAAAACGGGCTGCGTTTGGCACGGCGATCGTCGTAAGGGACGCAAACCTCTCTGGTGCCAGTGCGCCAACCACATAAGCGATCACGGCACCCCAATCATGCCCAACAAAATGTACAGTTTGCTCTTCCAACTGGTCCACCCAAGCGACAACATCTTGGCCGAGCGTGTAAAGATCAAAATCCCGATCAGCAGGGACAGAGCTTGCTTCATAGCCGCGCAGTGTAGGGCTTATGACCCGGTATCCGGCTTCGGCGAGCGCAGGCCACTGAAACCGAAACGACCGCGCATTGTCCGGAAATCCATGCAGACACATCACCAACGGACCGTCAGGGTTTTCAACCCAGCCGTAAGTGATGGCACTGAATGCCAATGCGTCTCGCTTGAGCGTTATCCGACCTTGGCTGAAATTATCCACAGATCTCCCCCTCTCGTCGTCACAAACCCATGGGAGTCTGTTTGTGGTTCAAGTGCCGCGCCATAGCGCAAACTTGTTATTGGTTGCACCGTCTTCACCATTGAACAGAAACTGTTAACCGACATCTAAAGCCCGGCAAAACTTTTTTACCCGTTGATTTCGTCAAGTCAGGGTCAACGTCAATATAGGGTTGCATTAATACGATTTCGTATTATTTAGTACGATATCGTACTAGAGGAGATGCGAGATGCCAAATAGAAGACGTTTTCTCAAGATTCTTGGCGGTGGGACAGTTGTTGCAGCGGTGGGCGTTGTCGGATTCCTGAACACGCGCACACCGCATAAGGCACTGGCTCCGTGGGAACCGACACCTTATGATGACCCCCGCAAAGCGGCCCTGTCATACGCTATTCTCGCCCCCAATGCACACAACCTGCAACCTTGGCTGATCGAGTTGGTCGGAACAGACACAGTTCGTATCCATCGTGACAAAGATCGAGAGCTTCCAGAAACCGACCCTTTCAACCGTCAACTCTATATTGGCCTCGGTGCGTTTGTTGAAACAATGATTTTAGCAGCCGGTGCCAAGGGAGTTCATGCTGAAGTAACACTCCTACCGGAGGGACCTGGCGGGCCCGTCGCCGAGGCAGTGTTTTCACCCGGTGGGACACCTGACAAGTTATCGGACCAGATTCTCAACCGGCATTCGAACAAAGAACCTTACAGTGAGCAGCGTCTCTCCGGTCCTGAAATGACCGAACTTAGCAATTACGCCAATCTGGTCACTGATGACGATTTGGTGGCCCGTATTCGTGAAATCACAAAACGCGCATTTGAAATCGAAATGCGAACACCGCAAACGCTCAGGGAATCCGTCGACTTAATGCGTATTGGTAAGGCAGAAATAAACGCCAACCCGGACGGAATTGAATTACGTGATCCCCTACTGGAAACCCTGAGACTTGCGGGTCTTTTGGATAGTGAAACTCTGATGAATGTGGATCACCCCGGCACGCAAGCACATATGCGGGCTTACTTTGAGATGTTGGATGCGACGCCGCAATACGCGGTCATCACGACGGCCACCAATACACGAAAGGATCAGCTTGATGCCGGACGTCAATTGATGCGGTTTTACCTGAAGACAACTGAAATGGGCCTCGGCGTTCATCCGGTCAGTCAGGCGCTTCAGGAATATCCGGAAATGGCCGAGGAATATGCTTTGACCCATGAGCTTCTTGCTTCACCGGGTCACACAGTGCAAATGTTGCTGCGCTTGGGGTATGGACCCGAGCCAATTGCCACACCCCGCTGGCCGCTGGAGACACGAATTCTGAATGAAGCCTGAAAATGAGACCAACGAAGTCTACCGGTTTTTCACCGAGGTCGGGATTATCAATCAGTTGATCTCGACCAAGTTGGAATCATTTTTGCCGGGTCGGATGACCGCCACTCAATTCGGCATACTTGGCCATCTTGCCCGTCGTCCCGCGGGCGAAACACCGCTGCAACTCGCCAACGCCTTTCAGGTTCCCAAAACGTCAATGACCCACATGCTTGCGAGCTTGGAAAATCATGGGCTGATCACCCTTGAAACCAATCTCGAAGACAAGCGTTCAAAAATAGCCCGATCCACGAGCAAGGGTCAGGATTTTTTGGACACTTGCATGAAACAAGTGTCGGACGCTCTCCGCCCCGTCATATCCGATCTCGGACGCGGCCCATTTGCCAGTTCACTCAACGATCTGGCCCGCATACGAGAAGCCTTGGACAGTGAACGCGACTAAGTCGTGTCTGAGGTGTTTTCACTAAGCAGTCTCAAGTATGTTCGCTTGGCACCTGCACCCGGTCGTTGATTCAAGAACGAGTGGCGACCAAAGGCCAAGCGCGCCCGTATGTGCCGATGTTCCAACGAGCAAAGCCTTTCGTTCGCGACCATGGCACCCCCAACAAATTGCCTGCCAGATCAGGATTCGGCGTTTCTTGGAGTAACGAAGCCTTCTGGCGTAGACTTTAGCAATGGAACGTAGACTTGCCGCGATTTTGGCCGCTGATGTAGTGGGCTACTCCCGCTTGATGGGCGCAGACGAGATCGGCGTTTTGAACGCACTCAAAGCATTCCGGTCAGAGCTGTTCGATCCGCAAGTCGAGAAACATCACGGGCGCATCGTCAAACTCATGGGGGACGGAACACTCGTGGAGTTTGCCTCGGTTGTTGATGCAGTGAACTGCGCGACTGAAATCCAAACGCAGCTGGCGAAACGGAATGATCACCTTCCGCCTGAAGAGCGGCTTGAGCTTCGGATTGGAATAAACCTTGGCGACGTTATGATCGACGGCGACGATCTATATGGCGACGGTGTCAATGTCGCGGCGCGGCTTGAACAGTTGGCAGAGCCTGGTCGCATTTGCGTGTCTGAAGTTGTTGCAACTCAGGCGACCGGCAAAGCGAATGCCGGCTTCGAGTATCTTGGTGAAGTCCGCTTGAAGAACATTTCAGAACCGGTACGGATCTATCAAGTGAATCCTCAGAGCCGAGAGATTAGCCGCCGGAGCTGGATCAGGAGCCAGGGCCTAAAAACGCTAGCAGGCGGAGTGTTTTTGATAATTGCGGTAGTTGTGGTCTGGCAAGCCTTACATCGCCCAGGGGCCGATGATGCAGTTCCTTTTGACACGTCCACGGCTGTGACACGGCCGACCGGCCCGACGATAGCAGTTTTGGCGTTCGAGAACCTGAGTGGAGACCCGTCGAAGGATTACTTGTCCGACGGCATAAGCGAGGATGTGATCATCGAACTCGGGCGTTATCGCGAGCTTAACGTCTTGTCCCGGCACACCACCTTCTCGTACCGCGGGCAGCACCAGGATGTCCGCAGAATCGGTGAATCCTTGGGTGCCGATTTCGTGCTTGAAGGGACTGTGCGGCAAGCGGGTGATCGCCTGCGGGTAACGGCACGCCTGATTGACACCCAAAGCAGAGCGCAGGTTTGGTCTGAGGCGTTCGATGAGAAACTCACGACTGCCAATCTTTTCGATGTGCAATCCCGGATCACCGAGCGCGTTGCAGTTGCGATTGGCGACACGCGCGGTGCCATCAGACGAACAGACTAATGGCGGGCAAGAGCGAAACCACCGGAACGTCTGTCGTCATATGAATGCACCATGTTCTATGACGACTTGTACGACAGGCCGGATGTGCAGAAGCGGGTCCGCAGTTGCATTGAAAGGGTCATCAAAGAAGAGCCAGATTATTGGCGCGGTTGGGCACAGCTGGCAGAGGCGTTGCGGATAGATCTGAGCTTTTTCGGGAATCGCTATGCCGGCACGTACGAGGAAAAACTCACCCGAGCCTTGGCTGCCGCCAACGAAGCCAAGGCATTGAACCCAAACTCAGCCCGCGTCCGACTTGTTCTGGGTATTCTTCTGCTCATGAATGGAGATCGCGACGGTTTTTTTGCCGAGGCTGAAGATGCTCTCGCAGTCGGTGGCGACCGCAGCGTGGAAGCAGAATTTGGCTATTGGCTGATCTGGGCGGGGCGTTTTGACCTGGGTGCGGCGCTCCTTCGGCGGGCTATCGACCTCGACCCAGGATCGACAATCAAGGACTGGCATCAAGCCCTGTCAGAGTACCATTTTCACAAGGGTGAATACGAACTTGCACTTGCCGAAGCGCAAAAAGGCGTGCTTCTGGACTATTGGTGGTCGATGATCCCCGAAGTAGCAGCTCTCGCTAAGCTCGGACGCGCCGACGAACTTCAGCGCGCCCGAAGACGGCTGGAAGCCACCCGTCCCGGCGTCAAAATCGCTGATATTGTGTGGGTGTATCGGCGTTATCAACGTCCTGACGTTCTCATTGCGCCCTACGTTGATGCCTTCCGGGAAGCAGGATTACCAGACGGCACTTACCGAGCACTGGACATGAATGACCGAGGCTGATTAGACAGTCTTTTGGCTTGCTATAGCGGATATTCAACAGCGTTACTCCGGTGACCGTTTGTTCGGGTATGTCGAAAGCTGAAAGGCACAGATGTGAATGCCTTACAGGCAATCAGCTTTGAATTTCATATTCAGTTGAAGGCAACACCGCCAATGGTTTGGGGCCACTGATGCAAACCTTTAGGCTCAGGACTTCGGTAAGACGCCATCAGCCCATGTCGGACATGTCCATGCTGATGCTGCTGCGCCGAATGCGGCGACGGCGTCACCGTGCATGTTTTACAGGACCTTTCTACAGTGAGCTAAACCGAAGCCCTGTGCCGTCGAATTCTTGCATGGCTTCCTTGCCGAATTTCGCCCATGGTAGCGACTCTGCCCAATGGATCAGCGCGCAAGTACGACATCTTTTTGAATGTGCAATCCCTGCTCCACAGCGTCCACGAGATAAGAAGCAACCTCGGCTCGAGCGACAAGCCCATTTCGCCATTTATCTGGGTTCTCGAGCACGCGAACCTTGCCAGTGGCCGGCCGATTGATAAGTATCACCGGACGGACGATAGTCCAATCGACATCACTTTCGACGATCATCGCTTCTTGCCTCGTCTTATCCGCGTATACGCGCCCCAGAAGCGCTCCGTGACCAAGCCGCTCCAATGAACTCATCGCAGATTGACTGCGGCCAGCGCCAAAGCCTGTCACAACGAGCAAGCGAGACACATCGGTTTTTTGCAGCTCATCCAGCAATATCCGCGTGCTGCGTGAGAAGAGCGTTTCATGTTCCCATAGCATCGCCAGCCGTTCCCGGATGCCAAGCGCTACGACGACAGCGCCAACGTCACTTAAGGCCAAAGCGATATCCTCCGCCTTTAAGGCGTCACCGGCCATGCGATCCAGTAGAGGATGTTCCGCAAGGCTGTCGGCAGATCTGGCAAACGCCCTCACAGAATGGCCGCGGCTAAGGGCGGTCTCCATGCAAAGCTTGCCAATACCTGAGGTCGCCCCAATCACAAGAAGCGGTTTGTCCATGATGTTCTCCAGTGCTTTGCGAAGGATTGTTCAACCGGCGAAACTGTTGACGCTGCTTTGCAGTAGGATTGTCCGAGCTTTTATTTGCACGCCATCAACGGCATAGAAGGAGTGATCGTTGCTGTTCAGGGCGACAATGATTTCGTGCTGGCCCGGGGGAAGGGCAGGAAGATGGTAGTGGGTGCTGTAAAGGCGCGCCACTTTCTGCCCGTTAACATAAAGATGCGCATGGCCCGTATTCGGAACATTCTCGCCGTTGACCGCCGCAGGGGTGAACGCGAAGTTCTCGACAGTGAGAGTGATGTTCCAGCCCCCTAATGGGTCTTCTTCCACCGTCATCGTAATTTCTGGCACCTTGTCGCCAGAGACTTCGAGGGACTGGTGCATGTGATCGTGCATTGTCGTCGCTTGAACGCTGGGTGAATCGGTGAATGGTACGTCCCGAAACAAGGGGGCCATCAAGACACCGAACAGCATCGAGCCGATGCTGAGGTAGATCAGGTACGGTAGCTTTAGCGAAAAGTTAGACATCGGCAGGAATGCTCACAATTTTTGTCGAGGAGTTGACGCGCTTTCTGGGCAAGAAGTTCGTGATTTTGAGCCGCTGACCGGACCCAAGCAGCAGCAGGATAAGTGCTACGCCAATCACCGGCATGTGACCGATGAACTCAACCATCGCAGCCTCGTTCTCGCCCTCGATGAGGAACAGAATGTTGGACGCAAACAACACGACCGAAAACGCCAAAATATTGAGGCGGGTGGTCGTCCCAAGTACGAGGATGACGCCGAATACGACTTCGATGACACCTGCAGACAAAGCGAAAAGACGGTCAGTAAACCAGTCGAAGCCGAGCGTCTGCATGAAGTTCCATTGATATTGAGCAAGGAAACTCTCGGCCATCATCGCGCCGAACAGCTTCTCGGAGAAGCCGAGTGTAATGAGAGAAATGCCTGTCAGGATCCTCAGAAGGTCGACCGAGTAGGGTTTGAAACGCTCGCGCAATTCTTGCGTAGGGAGATTGTTGATTAAAAGAAATACCGCAATCGCAACCATGATCAGGTACTCGAATGCTGCAAGAACTCCGAATTTTATTGCCAGACCAAGGTGTAGAAGGATCATCAGGATGGCTGCGTGGCGCACGAAACGGTTCGAAATCAGCAATATTCCGATGCCAGCTTGCGCAAAAAGCAAGACCATTCCAAAGGTGCCGAACGCAATAAGATGCGGCGCGACAATCGCCCCTTCATACGCGGTAAGCAGCATCGACATGCCGGTGAAGACACGAAGAAGTTCGATGAAGTCATGTCTCGTCTTGCTGCCGACGACTCGGACGTTGGGAAGGCGCGCATCCAGAAACACAGATGTACCGATCAGAAGCAGTGCAATGGCGATCCAGATTAGGACCTCAATGTCAGTGATGCGATAGGGATCAAAAGCCTCTACCGTGGCCGATTGGTCCACGAACCAGCGCACATGCGCCGCGGCACTGGACGCCATACAAAGACCAACCGCGCCCAGCAGCAAGAAGAACATGCACCTGCGCAAAGATCGATTGGCGAGAACTTGATACATATGTTTGCTAACCCTTCTTGCTGCAAGCTGAGGACTCCCCCTGGTGTTTGTTCCTCTGGAACTTGAAGAGACCGGTGTCTTGGTTTTTCAAAACAGTTCAAAATCTGATGAAACACAGTGGCTACTTATAAAACCGGGCTCACGCGAACAGTGAACGCTGCCAAGACCACCGCTGCAGCGGCGATGACAAACGCCTTACGCTGAGACCTTTACGCAGTTTACCTGTGCCTTGGTCTGCTTCCCTTTAGAACCAATGGGATCGGCGACGCTGGTTGCGTTTCACACGTACGGGCATCGCGTCGCGTTGGCGCTTTGCGCGTCTGTCGTGATGCAGGGTTGCCAGTACAACAGTGATAACTGCACCAGCTAAGATCATTGACATTTCATTCATGAGTTCGCGTCCTTGGTCCATCAGGTGTTTGTTGATCGTTTTGTCTCAGTTGGGCGAAGCCAGCCCTGGCGGGCTTTGTTTTCACGAAACGCTCGCCGAAGCTCGCCGCGGCTCTTTCGAGTTCCGAGTTTCTGTCCGATCTCGATTCCCTGGCGGCTACAATGTGCCAGACAACCTCTCTTATTGAGTCACCCTGAACTGTCTCAGCGGCGATGACGTCAGGCACGCCGATGTCTGTTCGGGCACTGTCTGCCTTTTGACTGGTTGCCTTTAAGACAAAACTGCTGCGTAGTGCGTGTGCGGTTTGGTTGCGTCTTAACATCTTGCAGGTCGACTTAGTTCAAAGGCAGCCTTTTTCTACCCATTCCCGCCATGGTGACGGTCAACGCGATGCTGCTGCACATACAGTAGCCCGTCCGCAAGCACGCGGTTACAGCGCATGATTGGTGGCAACGGTTCGGCCGGGTGCCGAAGAAGGGCGCACGACCGCTCCTGGTTCCACGAATAAAAGGGCCGGTCGAATTCGTATTCAACGCGCAGGATATCGAAGGCAAGCAACTGCCGGTCGATACGTTCCTCTTCCTCACCTATGGTAATCTAAGCGACATCCGCTTCGCAGAGTTAGTGCGCGCCGTCTGGAAGGAATTGATTGATCTCGTCCAGCTGGACGCCGAAGATGGTCAGGCAGGCTGGATCCGGCTGTTGGGCCGCTCGAGGAGCGATAAGGGAAAGAACTTTTACCAGTTAGCCTACAACCGAAACCATCCAACACCGACGTGTCTTGTGACGGTCGCCCACGAGGTGGCGCATCTTTTTCTCGGCCACCTTGGTGCGGACAACGGGCGCCGCGTTCCGAACCGGAGCGACACACCGCACGAGTTGAAGGGGATTCAGGCCAAATTGGCAGCCTATTTGGTGGTGATGCGAAACGGGCTCAAGCCATAGAGCGAGAGCTACCTGTCAAATTACAAAGGGGCATTCGAAGATCCGAACCTCTGCGCGGTGACGCGAACGGCAAATGCCGTAGAAACCGCGATAGGCCTATCTGCCCGGAAGCTACGGATCGAGAATAGAGAGCTCAAAGTTGATTGATGTTCTCAACAATATCAAATCTTTTCTCTTTTTTGATGCGCCACTGGCAATTAGAAATACAAGGCCTTGTTTAATTTAAGTAAAGCAGAGTTTCGTTTTTTACTCCGAGTGTGACAAGCCGCCTGGAAGAACGGTTTCAGTAAGAAGCTCGGCCTTAAAATTGTTGGGCGATATTTGGTTCCACGACAGCCAAGGGAGCCGTCTTTGTAGCAGCCGAGAATGAACTAGGCCCATGTTTTGTTGCCATGGACCACGCTGACGTCGCGGCAGAGTTACCTCTACCGAAATCCGAAGTTAACCCTCGAGGCATAGCCGCCTACAGCGCCTCTCAGGTGTCAGAGCTGTATCCGGCGCCGGAACGCATCGATGAGCTGTCAGTGCGCTTTTCAGACGGCCCTCTGGAGGAGCTTCAGGCGCAACCGATGGTTTGCCGGAAAAAACCGAAGCAGAGCGATTGGTCAAGCAGCGCATTGGTCAGGATGTTCTTAGAAATCGTTTGATCTCTTATTTGCAGGATCGCTGCCCGATTTCGGACATTTCTGACACTGAACTCCTTAGAGCCTCACACATTAAGCCGTGGAAAGACCGCGAAACTGATGCTGAGCGGTTGGACGTCCACAACGGAATTTTGCTGTCAGCATTATGGGACGCAGCATTCGACACAGATTCAGAAGTCCAAGTTCTCAACGCTCAGCGCGTTTTGTTGGATGAACTCCCGGCGCGGTTCGACCACATCGCCCATCAGCTTGGTGAACAGGTCATCCGCCTCGACCATGTCATTCACGCGCACTTGCAATAGAGTGCGCGCGTCCGGGTCGAGCGTGGTTTCCCAAAGCTGGTCGGGATTCATCTCACCCAAACCCTTGTAGCGTTGCAGTGAAAGGCCCTTTTCGCCTTCTTCCAGGATTGCGCGCAGCAGGTCCAGCGGACCGTGGATGACCTGAGACCGGTCGCGGCGCACCAAGGTTGCAGGGGTATTGTAGACCTCTTGCAAGTTTTGCGTGAAACTGCCGGTTTTACGCGCCTCACCCGAGCGCAGCATCGGGCCGTCCAGCGTACGAACTTCTTCAACGCCGCGGAGGATACGCGCCAGTCGGATACCGTGATCCTGAGTGATACGCCCTTGCCAGCCGCGCTCATATTCCAGCGCAATCAGATCCAGACGGGCGGCAACCTTATCGGCCACGCCCTGCAGGTCAGCATCCACCGCGCCCGGCACAAAGGCTCCGGCAACGGCGGCCTGTTCCAGAATGTGACGGGGGTAGTGGGTCGGGAACGCGTCCAGCACACGTTTCAGCTGGCGTGCTTCGTCGACCACGCGGGTCAGGTCCTGCCCGATGATCTCTTCGCCCGAGCCGAGTTTCAGCACTGCACCCTCGACGCCCTGATTGATGAGGTAGTCATCCAGTGCCGCTTGATCCTTAAGGTAAACCTCTGACTTTCCGCGCGAAACCTTGTAGAGCGGCGGCTGAGCAATATAGAGGTACCCGCCCTCAATCAGCTCCGGCATCTGCCGGTAGAAGAAGGTCAGCAGCAGCGTCCGGATATGCGCTCCATCCACATCCGCATCGGTCATGATGACAATCTTGTGGTAGCGCAGCTTTTCGATGTTGAACTCATCGCGGCCAATGCCTGTGCCCAACGCCATCACGAGGTTGCCGATTTCCTGCGACGACAACATCCGGTCAAAGCGTGCGCGCTCGACATTCAGGATTTTCCCGCGCAGCGGCAAAACGGCCTGAGTCAGACGATCCCGCCCTGTCTGCGCTGAGCCACCGGCCGAGTCCCCCTCGACGAGAAAAACTTCGGTCTTGGACGGATCTTTCTCTGAGCAATCTTTCAACTTACCCGCCAGATAGTTCACATCCATCGCCGTTTTGCGGCGGGTCAGTTCGCGGGCCTTTCGTGCAGCCTCACGTGCCAGCGCGGCCTCGATGATCTTGCCGACAATGACCTTGGCCTCGTTGGGGTTTTCTTCAAACCATTCGGCCAGTTTTTCGTTCATCAATCCTTCGACCGCAGGGCGGACTTCGGACGAAACCAGCTTGTCCTTCGTTTGTGACGAAAACTTCGGGTCGGGTACTTTGACCGACAACACACAGGTCAGACCTTCGCGCGCATCATCACCAGTGAAGCTGACCTTTTCCTTTTTCGCGATCCCGCTGGACTGCGCGTAGTTGTTGATCGTCCGTGTCAGCGCGCCACGGAATCCAGCCACATGCGTACCACCGTCACGCTGCGGGATATTGTTTGTGAAGGGCAGAACCGTTTCATGATAGCTGTCGTTCCACCACATGGCGATTTCAACCCCGATATCGTCCCGCTCACCCTGGATATAGATCGGCTCGGGCATTGCAGCAGTTTTGGATCGGTCGAGATACTTCACAAACTCCTTGACGCCGCCCTCATAAAACAGCTCGGTCTCCAGCCGTTCCGCCGGGCGTTCGTCGATCAGGATTATGCGGACGCCTGAATTCAGAAAAGCCAGCTCACGCAGGCGCTTTTCCAGCGTTTCAAACGAATACTCAAGGTTCGAGAACGTGTTGGTCGAGGCCAAAAAGCGCACCTCGGTCCCCGTGCGGTCGCCGCATTCACCCACGACCTTCAGATGCTCTGCCGTTTCGCCACCTTCAAAACGCGCGACATGTTCCTTGCCGTTGCGCCAGATGCGCAGCTCAAGCCAGTCGGACAGCGCGTTCACCACCGATACACCCACACCGTGCAAGCCGCCCGATACCTTGTACGAGTTGCTGTCGAATTTACCGCCCGCGTGCAATTGGGTCATGATGACCTCGGCGGCCGAGACCCCTTCTTCGGGGTGAATATCAACTGGAATTCCGCGCCCGTTATCGCTGACCGAAACGCTGGAATCGGCATGAATTTTTACGGTCACATGGTCGGCGTGACCGGCCAGAGCCTCGTCAATTCCGTTGTCGACGACCTCGTACACCATGTGGTGCAGGCCCGACCCGTCATCGGTGTCGCCGATATACATACCGGGGCGCTTGCGGACCGCCTCTAAGCCTTTGAGAACTTTGATAGAATCTGCGCCGTATTCTTGTGGTGCCTGTGCGTCTTCGGACATGCCGTTAGTACCTATATTATTTTGGTAACTTATACGTTTTCTGGTGGGGATTGTCACGCGCTCCCCCAATATTTTGTGGTCTGGATTGGTGACCCTTGCGGATCATAGCCGGTCAAGGTCATCCGCAATATCAACGGCGATTTCTGACGCGTTCACATCATCACGCTCGGCAGACAATCGCAGGCCCAAAAGGTCGGATTGGTATCGGGCTGCAAGGCGATCTGGGTCATGTTCCGGGCTGATTTCTCCGGCCGCTTGCGCGCTGCGAAACAGGTCCGCAAAACAAGACTTCATTTCGACCATGTGCGCGCGCGCTAGGTCTGCCAGATCGTGATTTCTGGCCTGTAACTCGGCATAGGTCTTGGACAGCATGCAGGCTTTGGTCGGCAGGCCCGACGCCTCAACCACCAAACGCGGCTGCGCTTTGAGCGCCCCCAAAGGGCCAAGCTCCTGCGACAAGGCCTTCATGTTCGCAACCCCATCCTGCGCGTAGCGTTTCAAGGCCAACGCATAAAGCGCATCCTTCGATCCGAAGGCGGCATAAATGCTACCTGGATTCAGCTTCAGCTCACGCTCCAGGTCTTTCAACGATGTACCCGCCCAGCCATGACGCCAGAAAATGTCACGGGCTTTGGCGATCAGCGCGTCTCGGTCATAGGTCGGTTTGCGAGGCATCGTCTATTACAATTCTTGAACGTTTGCTCAAATATATACTTGAGTGATCGCTCAAGAAACCCTATTTATGCGCCATACGCCAAAAAAAGGAGTTCCGACATGGCTGATTTCCCCTCGCATGACCTCGAAACCGCCCCGGAAGGGTCCAAACCTTTACTGGAAAAGTCCCAAGCCGCTTTTGGCCGCCTTCCCGGCCTGCACAAAGTGATGGCCGAAAGCCCCCAGCATCTGGAAGGCTACCAGGTGCTGCACCACCTGTTCCTGCAAACGGATTTCGACAACGATGAAAAAACCGTTGTCTGGCAGACCATCAACGTCGAGAACGAATGCCACTACTGCGTGCCCGCGCACACGGGCATCGCCAAAATGATGAAGATCTCGGACGACATCACCGAAGCGCTGCGCAACGAAACCCCGCTGCCAACAGCCAAGCTTGAGGCGCTGCGCACCTTCACCCTGCAAGTGATGGACTCCCGCGGCAACCCCAGCGAAGAACAGCTGCAAGCATTCTTTGACGCCGGTTACTCGCACCGCGCGGTTCTGGACGTGGTTCTGGGTCTGGCGCAGAAAACCATGTCGAACTACGTCAACCACATGGCAAAAACACCGGTTGACGAAGTCATGCGCGGCTTCCTGTGGGAACGTAAAGTCAACGAACCTGCCTAAGCGGTCACGACCGAGCCGCCTGTGCCTTCGGTCACAACCAGCGATTGGGCCCTGTCGCCCAATTCCGCGAACAGTTCAGGCCCGGTGCCCGTCATCCAGGCCTGAGCACCCAGCGCGCAGATCTCATCATATAGCGCCGCCCGCCGCCCCGCATCCAGATGGGCAGCGACTTCGTCCAACAAAACGATCGGGGGCGACCCAACCATTCCGGCCAGCGCCCGCGCATTAGACAGGATCAGTGAAACAAGCAGCGCCTTTTGCTCTCCGGTCGAGCAATCCTTGGCGGGCACACCTTTGGCCGCAAACACCCCGTACAGGTCGGACCGATGTGGCCCGACCAGCGTGCGACCCACTGCCAAATCGCGAAATCTGCTTTCGTTCAGCGCCTCGCGCAAGTCGTCAGCGCTCTCTGGCATCGCACCCTCTGTCTGCACCAATTCCAAATCCGCCGAAGGGAATGCAGTCTCAGCCTGTTCCTGAGCCGTGCGCAGATGATCCAGCGCCGCCATACGGGCGGTGTGAATCCGGTGTCCTGTCTCGGCCATCTGGCCTTCCAACGCCGCGTACCAATGGGCGTCGCGTACCTGCTCTTTCAGCAAACGGTTGCGTTCCCGCATGGCTTTTTCATACGTCAAAGACGCCTCGGCATGCGCGGGATCAAAACTCAACGCCATGCGATCCAGAAACCGACGCCGCCCTTCGGCCCCTTCGATCCACAACCGATCCATTGAGGGGATAAGCCAGACAATTCGGGCCAGTTTCCCCAGATCGATCTGACTTGAAGTCTTGCCATCAATCCGAACCTGTCGGGCGGCTCCACCCTCGGACCAGGTTTCGACCTCGTAGC
Source organism: Ruegeria sp. AWH4_226 (assembly GCF_056159225.1). Taxonomy (NCBI): domain Bacteria; kingdom Pseudomonadati; phylum Pseudomonadota; class Alphaproteobacteria; order Rhodobacterales; family Roseobacteraceae; genus Ruegeria; species Ruegeria sp. AWH4_226. The sequence continues at coordinate 2,399,702 of NZ_JBSWUU010000001.1, forward strand.
TCCGCCCTTGCACTTGCAGCAGCCCGGTTAGTTTCCACCCCAGCGCTTCGGGCCTGCGCGTCATCTCAGCCGCGCTTGCCCGCCGCATGCCGCGACCGGGTGAAAACAGCGACACCGCTTCAAGAATATTTGTCTTTCCGGCTCCGTTCGGTCCATGAATCGCAACGGGGCGCCCATCCAGAGACAATCGCGCCAGCTTATGCGACCGAAAATGCGAGACCGTAAGTTCGGTCAGGGCCAAAGTCATGACCCCTCCCCTTCATTAAAGACCACTCCGAAGGGTCAATCAGACGCGCATCGGCATGACAACGTAGACCGCGCTTTGATCATTGCCTTCACGCATCAGTGTTGGATCGCCCGCTGAGTTAAACAGGAACACCGCGTTCTCACGGTCAACCTGCGATGCGATTTCAAGCAGGTATTTCGCGTTAAACCCGATTTCCAACCGCTCATCGCCGTAAGCTACAGCCAGTTCTTCCTCGGCCGCACCGCTGTCGGGGGCGTTGACCGACAACACCAGTTTGTCTGCATCCAATTGTAGCTTTACAGCGCGGGACCGCTCGGACGAAACAGTCGCGACGCGATCCACCGCTTGGGCGAATTCGGCGGCATCCACCTCTAACTGACGCGTGTTCCCCTGTGGAATCACGCGGGTATAGTCCGGGAATGTTCCGTCGATCACTTTCGAGGTCAGGGTAATATCGGGCGTTGCAAACCGTACCTTTGTTTCGCTGACCGAAACGGCGATATCCATTTCATCATCGTCCAACAGCTTGCGCAGCTCGCCCACTGTTTTACGGGGCACGATCACACCGGGCATACCCGCCGCGCCATCGGGCAGATCCGCGTCAATGCGAGCAAGCCGGTGGCCGTCAGTGGCCACGCATCGCAGCACTTTGCCACCATCCGACCCGTCAGCCACATGCATATAAACGCCATTCAGATAATACCGGGTCTCTTCGGTCGAGATAGCAAATTTCGATTTGTCGAACAGACGACGCAGCAAAGCTGCCGGTGCGGTAAAGTTCGATTGGTATTCCGAGGACGCCATCACCGGGAAATCTTCTTTCGGCAGCGTCGCCAGCGAGAAGTTTGATCGCCCCGCCTCAACCGTCAGACGTCCTGCGGCGCTGTCGGCTGTCAGCGTGACCAGCGCCCCATCGGGAAGTTTGCGCACAATTTCGTGCAGGGTTGTCGCGGCCACAGTTGTCGCACCGGCCTTTTCAACCTGTGCCGGGGCCTTGTCGACCACTTCGATATCCAAGTCGGTGGCACGGAACTGGACTTGGTCGCCTTCCGCCTCAATCAACACATTGGCAAGGATCGGAATGGTGTTGCGACGTTCCACAACGGATTGGGCCTGCGAAACGGCCTTGAGAAGGGTGCCGCGTTCGATGCTGATCTTCATACCCTCAATTCCTCTGACTTGCGTGCCGAAACAGGCGGGACTGGCACGTTAGCGGTTCCGCCCTGAGGCACAAGGATTTTTTACGGTTTTCTGGGTCGGAACATCCAAAGCGTCAAGAGGCGCGTTGCCCTGCGGGCACAGTTCCTTGGCAACCGTGGATAAAAGCGCACAAGAAAACACCCCGGGCACAAGGGTCCGGGGCGCTTCTCAAGCGGTTAGAAAAACCTCAGGCTTCCAGCGCGCGACGGAGCATTTCCACGTCTTCGGCGATCTGGCCATCGGTGACTTTCAGCTCTTCAATGCGTTTGACGCCGTGCATGACGGTTGTGTGATCGCGTCCGCCAAAGCGACGGCCGATCTCGGGCAGGGACCGGCTCGTCAACTGCTTGCACAGATACATCGCCACCTGACGCGGGCGCGCGTACGACCGCAGGCGTTTCGGCCCGATAATATCGGACAGGCGGATGTTGTAGTAGTCCGACACTTTGCGCTGAATCTCTTCAACCGTGATTTTACGCTCCGAGGCACGCAGCACATCCGCCAGACAATCCTGCGTCAATTCCATATCGATCTCGCGCCCCACAAGCGAGGCAAAAGCGAACAGCCGGGTCAGCGCACCTTCCAGCACACGAACATTGGTCGAAATACGATGCGCAAGAAATTCCAGCACACCATCGGCAATGGTCAGGTCAGGATAGGTGCTGCTGTATTGCTGCACCTTGTTTTGCAGAATGCCCAGGCGCAGTTCGTAATCCGTAGGGTGAAGGTCAACGACAAGACCACATTGCAGACGCGATTTTACACGCTCTTCCAGATCCTTGATCTCACCCGGAGCGCGGTCAGCCGAGATGATGATCTGCTTGTTCTGATCCACCAGAGCATTAAAGGTGTGGAAGAACTCTTCCTGGGTCGAATCCTTGCCGGCGATGAATTGCACATCATCGACCATAAGTACGTCGACCGAACGGAACAGATGTTTGAAATCCATCATCCGGCGTTCGCGCAGGGCCTGCACAAAACGGTACATGAACTGCTCTGCCGACAGGTAGAGGACATTCAACTCGGGGTGTTTGTTCTTCAGTTCCCACGCGATGGCGTGCATCAGGTGCGTTTTACCAAGACCGACACCGCCATAAAGAACCAATGGGTTAAATGTAACAGGGCCACCTTCTGAAACACGGCGCGCGGCTGCATGCGCAAGTTCGTTGGGTTTGCCCACCACGAAACTATCAAATGTGAAACGGGCGTCCAGCGGCGCGGCCTGAAGCGATTCCAACGCATCCTGCGCAGGCTCGGCCTGCTGCGACAGGGGTTGGCTCTGCGGCGTTTTCCGGACGTCAGCAGAGTCGCCCTCGTGTTCGTTGGACGGCCGCACCGGTGAGTTTGCCGCCACACGAAACGCGAGGCGCTGAACCGATTCCCCCGCAGTGTTCATTTCATACAGAATCAAGTCCGCGAAATTCTGACTGACGTAATTGCCCATGAAGTTTGTCGGTACCGAGAAAGTCGCAACACCATCCTCAAGCTCTTGAAATTCAAGAGGTTCAATCCAGGTGGTATAGTTGTTCTTTCCGATCGCCTTGAGCAGCTTGCTACGCAGTTGTCCCCATTTCTCTTGTGTCATTACGCGCCTCACGCATCCCATTCTTTATTGGCCTGTCGGCCTTATTTCTAAATCCCGGGTACCCGGTTCTTTAGCTGCCACTCGCAATAGGGATACCCTTCGCCAAAACACATGGATTTGGCGGGTTTGCCCCTTGATCCCTGCAAGGCCTGGTACACAGGCACCCAATAAAACCGGGTCGCCCCCTGACAAGGGTGCGCATAGCAATCAATTTTGTCGACAGGGCTCAAGTCTTTGGAAATCCCAAGACCATTAGCAGATCGGCAAAACGATCTTGATCGTTAGCCGATAATTGCTTCACGACCATCCTGATGCCCGTCAGTATGATCAGTGAAACAGCCTGTCCCCCCAAGCGAGTGAGTCGCTGTAACAGTGGTAACAACAGGTCGCGGTGCGCGGCAACGAAACTCTGATATTGACTCGAAAGTTTGGCTTAACGAATCTCTCGGCTTGGTGAAGACGCGACTTTCCGGCAACAGCAGCGAAAAGGCGCCACGCGAAGTGACGCCTTTTATAGAAGTATAGCCTTGTTTTGTTGACCTAGGGTCAACCTAAGACTTCAGCCGAGCGCTTTGACGCGGGCAGACAGGCGCGACATTTTTCGCGACGCGGTGTTCTTGTGGAACACGCCTTTGGTGACGCCTCGCATCAGTTCGGGCTGGGCTGCGCGCAGGGCTGCGGTTGCGGCCTCTTTGTCGCCGGATGCAATCGCTTCTTCGACCTTGCGCAAGTAGGTGCGGATGCGCGACCGGCGTGCTTTGTTGATTGCAAAACGCTTCTCGTTCTGACGAGCGCGCTTTTTGGCCTGAGGTGAGTTTGCCATGTGTTTCTGACCTTCGTTCGGTACGGTTATCTAGGGTTGCGCGCCACGGAATATCCGCACCGGATCAGAAATCACGAGTGTGAGTCGGGCCAAGCGGGCCGCACGCGCATGTATAGCGGCGCTAACTACTCAAGTTTTCTGGCTTTGCCAAGCCGATTCTTCTTTTGCGAATAGCAGCCAAGAAAAAAGGCGGGTCAGACCCGCCTTGGATTAATCCGTTGCGCGTTTACTTATCGCGGAACTGTGCCGCGCGTTTTTCCAGGAACGCGGCCATGCCTTCTTTCTGATCTTCTGTCGCGAACATCGAATGGAAAACACGGCGTTCAAACAGCAGACCTTCGCTTAGCGTCACTTCGTAGCTGCGGTTCACGGCCTCTTTCGCGGCCATGGTGCTTAGCTGCGATTTCTCCGCGATTTTCTGCGCGGCGCCGATAGCCTCTTCCATCAGCTTTTTTGCAGGAACGACACGGCTGACAAGTCCGGCGCGTTCGGCTTCTTCGGCATCCATGAAACGGCCGGTCAGGTTCATGTCCATCGATTTGGATTTGCCGACAAAGCGCGTCAGGCGTTGCGATCCGCCCAGCCCGGCAATAACGCCCAGATTGATCTCGGGCTGCCCGAACTTGGCGGTATCGGCCGCGATGATAAAGTCACACAGCATGGCCAACTCGCACCCGCCACCCAGGGCATACCCTGCTACTGCAGCAATAATCGGCTTGCGGATCGCGGACACACGGTCATTGGCGTCAGCAAACAAATTGATGTTGAAAACATCAACAAAGCTCATTTCGGACATCTCTTTGATGTCCGCACCGGCGGCAAATGCCTTTTCCGAGCCAGTGATTACGATGCAGCGCACCTTGTCGTTCTTGTCGGCGTCTTCAAGCGCATCGCACAACTCAGCCAATAGCTGGGTGTTCAGCGCATTCAGCGCGTCTGGGCGGTTGAGCTTGATAAGGGCGACGTGGTCTTCGATTTCGACGATGATCGTCTCAAAAGCCATGAGATGTAAGCTTCCGGTTGTTCTGTTCAGATACAATTCCTTATCACGCGATTTCGCTGGATCAAGCTATCTTTGGCATTGCGCGCAATAGAAGGATGAGCGACCGGACTGGGTGATTCTTCTGATTACCGCATCGCAACCGTCGGTTCGGCACGGCTGGCCTTCGCGCCCGTAGACGTCAAAGCGGTGTTGAAAATATCCAAGCTCTCCATCAGCTTGACGGAAATCACGCAGGGATGAGCCCCCCGCCTCGATGGCGTCCTGCAAGACCTGACGGATGATCGGAACCAGCGATGCCACGCGGGCTGCAGAAATCTGACCAGCTTTGCGACGTGGCGACACACCGGCGCGATAAAGCGCCTCGCAAACGTAGATATTGCCCAATCCGGCAACGATTCCCTGATCCAGCAGTGCAGATTTGACCGGAGCGTTCTTTCCCTTGAACGACTCGATCAGGTGTTGTTCGTGAAAATCATTGCCCAATGGCTCGGGTCCCAGAACCGACAGCAGTTTGTGTTCGTCGGAAGTGGCCGTCGGCAGCAGGTCCATCGCTCCGAACCGGCGCGGATCATTAAAGGTCACGCGGGCGCCATTGGCCATGTGAAACACGACGTGATCATGCTTTTGCGCCATCGGATGTTTCAAAGCAAACTGCCCAAGCGGGTCGCCCGATACCGTCATTCTTCCAGACATGCCCAAATGTATCAGCAGGGTTTCACCGCTGCTGAGATCCGCGAGAATGTACTTGGACCGCCGCCGCAAGCGGTCTACGCGCTGCCCGGTCAGCCGCTCGGCCATCCGGTGCGGGAAAGGCCAGCGCAGGTCTGGGCGATTCACATCCGCGCGTTCGATCACCACACCCTCCATTGCAGGGCTCAGGCCGCGTCTTACTGTCTCGACCTCGGGCAATTCGGGCATTAGATGGCTCCTAATCCAAAGGGCCGCATTGTGCCCGGTTCGTATGGCCCTATAACAGAGGCGAAATTCGACAAACGGCAAGGCAAATGTCCGACAACAGCGACAAGACCACTCATTTCGGGTTCGAAACCGTGCGTGAGGCTGAAAAAGCCGGGCGCGTACAGGGCGTTTTCAACTCGGTCGCCTCGAAATACGACGTGATGAACGATGTCATGTCGATGGGCATTCATCGCGTCTGGAAAGACGCGATGATGGATTGGCTGGCTCCGCGCCCCGGTCAACGGCTTTTGGATGTGGCGGGTGGCACTGGCGATATCTCGTTCCGCTTCCTGAAACGTGCGGGATATGGGCATGCAACAGTGCTGGACCTGACCGAACCGATGCTGGTCGAAGGCCGACAGCGCGCCGAGGCGGATCAGATGGCCGACAGCCTGAACTGGGTGGTTGGCGATGCCATGGCGTTGCCGTTTGATGACAACAGCTTTGACGTCTACACGATCTCTTTCGGCATTCGGAATGTAACCCGCCCGCAAGAGGCGCTGAACGAAGCGTTCCGTGTTCTTAAACCCGGTGGTCGCCTGATGGTGCTCGAGTTCAGCCAGTTGCCGAATGACGGGCTGCAAAAGCTCTATGATCTTTACAGTTTCAACGTCATCCCCCGGATGGGCAAGCTGATCGCCAATGACTACGACAGTTATCAATATCTTGTTGAGTCGATCCGCAAGTTCCCGGATCAGGAGACGTTTCTGGATATGGTCCGCACCGCTGGTTTCGAAAACGCCAAATACCGCAACCTCAGCATGGGTATCGCCGCGCTGCATTCCGCCTGGAAGATCTGACGCATGCGCGGCCCCCACAACATTATCCGCCTGATCCGGACAGGCGCCACGTTAGAGCGCACAGGCGCGATGAATGTGGTTCTGGATGCTTTCGAAGCCCCGCGCGCCTTGCGCATTGTGGCGCATGCACTGGGCAAACCCTTTCAATTTCTGGGCTACAAAGGCGATCCGAAAATGCCGCCCGCCACGCGGGCGCTGACCGCACTTGGCCCGGCATACATCAAATTCGGCCAGATTCTTTCGACCCGCCCCGACGTAGTTGGTGCGGAACTGGCAGCGCAATTGCGCGTTTTGCAGGACAAACTGCCGCCCTTTTCGCGCGCCGAAGCCATGGCCGAGGTGCAAAAGGAACTTGGCCAGCCTGTCGAAAGTATGTTTGAAGAATTCAGCGACCCAATCGCGGCGGCCTCGATTGCGCAGGTCCATAAGGCGCGGCTGGTCAGCACCGGGGAATATGTCGCCGTCAAAGTGCTGCGCCCCGGGATCGAGCGCGCTTTTAAAAAAGATGTCGACGCCTATTACCTGGCTGCCCGGATCATCGAGCTTTTTGCGCCCGGTGCCCGCCGTTTGCGCCCCATGGACGTGATCGAGCATTTTGATGGCGTGGTGCGGGGCGAGCTTGACCTTCGCCTGGAAAGCGCTGCCGCTTCGGAATATGCCGCCAACACCAAGGACGATGCCGGGTTCTGGCTTCCGCCGATCGTGTGGTCGCTTTCGGCGCGACGGGTCATGACGCTGAGTTGGGCGGACGGCATTCCGCTGGGTGACAACGCCGCGCTGGACGCCGCAGGTCACAATCGCCGCGATCTTGCTGAACGCGTCCTGCGTCTGTTCCTGCTGCACGCGCTGCGTGATGGCTTTTTCCATGCAGACATGCACCAGGGCAATCTGAAGGTCGCCGCGAATGGCGACATCATCGCTTATGACTATGGCATCATGGGCCATATCGATGAATATACGCGTCGGGTCTATGCCGAGATATTGTTTGGCTTTATCCGCCGCGACTATAAGCGTGTGGCCGAGGTGCATTTTGAGGCCGGATACGTCCCCGCAAATCAGGATGTCGACGAATTTGCCCGTGCCCTGCGCGCGGTGGGCGAGCCGATCTTTGGCATGGATGCCTCTCATATCTCGATGGGACGCCTGCTGAACTACCTGTTCGAGGTGACTGAGCGCTTTGGCATGGAAACCCGGACCGAGTTGATCCTGCTACAACGCACAATGGTTGTGGTCGAAGGTGTCGCGCGTTCGTTGGATCCACGCATGAACATCTGGGAGGTCGCCCGTCCGGTGGTCGAGGATTACATCAAGCAATCCATCGGCCCCCGCGCGGCACTGAAGGACTTGGGTAAAACCGCAAGGGTTCTTGCCCGGTTCGGCCCGCGCCTGCCCGGTCTGGTCGAAAACGCCCTGATCGCGCAGACACAAAACGATCAACCCCAGAAGTCTGCCTTCTGGTCCACCGTGTTTCCAGCCGCTGTCGGTGCTGCGGCGGGTGCAGCACTGGTCCTATTGCTGAACGCGCTCAGCTAAGATCAACCAAGCTTGCAGTGACTTTGGGCGCGGCGCAATCGTTGCGCGAAAAAAGGGGGCCAAACGGCCCCCTTGATCAGTATCTGATCAGAGCCGCTCAATCGCGATGGCAATGCCCTGACCGCCGCCAATACACATGGTCACCAAGCCCTTGGATCCACCTGTACGCTCCAGTTCGTAAAGGGCCTTCAGCGTGATGATCGCCCCAGTTGCGCCCACAGGGTGACCCAAGGCAATCGCACCACCATTGGGGTTCACCTTGGCTGCATCCAACCCAAGCTCCTGGTTCACCGCCAGGGCCTGTGCTGCAAAAGCTTCGTTGCTTTCAATCACATCAAAATCGCTTACCGACAATCCAGTTCTGTCCATCAGGTTCCGCACGGCCGGAACCGGGCCGATGCCCATCACTTCGGGGCGCACGCCAGCATGCGCATATCCCAGAATACGCGCCTTGGCTTTCAGTCCTGCCTTTTCGGCGGCTTCCGCAGTTGCAAGAACCATCGCGGCAGCACCGTCGTTGATGCCCGATGCGTTCCCGGCAGTGACGCGGCCGTCTTTTTTAAAGACCGGACGCAAGCCGGCGAGCGCTTCGACCGTGGTAGCCTTGGGGTGTTCATCGACCTTGAAGTCGACCATGTCGCGTTTGACCTTTACCTGAACAGGTGTGATCTGGCTGTCGAAATATCCGGCGTCGATTGCCGCTGCCGCGCGGGTTTGGCTGGTCAGGGCGAACTCATCCATCTGCTCGCGGTTGATTTGATGTTCGTCCGCAACGTTTTCAGCTGTAACACCCATATGACCGGTGCCAAACGGACAGCTCAGCGCGCCCAGCATCATGTCGAGCGAGGTGACATCGCCCATTTTCGCCCCCCACCGTGCCTGTGGCATGATATACGGGCTGCGCGACATGCTTTCCGCACCACCGGCAACGGCAAATTCCGCGTCCCCAAGCATCAGGGCCTGTGTCGCCGAGACAATCGCCTGTGCGCCCGACCCACATAGCCGGTTCACGTTCATCGCAGGGGTACCGTTGGGAATGCCCGCCTGCATTGCAGCAACGCGGGATAGATACATATCGCGCGGTTCGGTGTTGATCACATGTCCGAACACGACGTGTCCGATCTGGGCACCTTCGACGCCCGAACGCTCCAGCGCGGCTTCGGTCGCAACCGTCGCCAGGTCGATGGGAGCGGTCGAGGACAACGCCCCGCCAAAGGTTCCAATCGCGGTGCGGGCACCATCTAGAATTACGATGTCTTTCATGGATCACTCCTTGTCGATTCGGCGGGATTATGCACTTGCAGCATTGGGCTGTCGCGCAAAACGTGTCGTAACACACAGAATTGACATTCACCCGCTTAAGACGCAAGAAATTCCGTCATGACGGACAATACCGACGATATCCTGACACGCCTTCCTGCCCGCCTGAAAGAGGCACGCCGGTCAAAAGGCCTGTCGCTTGAGGCCGTAGCAAACCTGAGCGGGGTGTCCCGCTCGATGGTCAGCCAAATCGAACGCGGCGAAAGCAGCCCGACCATTTCGACCCTGTGGAACCTGACTCGTGCCTTGCAGGTGGATTTCGCGGGCCTGCTGGACGAGGCCAACACCACCGATCAGGTCGAAGTGCTGCGCAACGCCGAAGTGCCCAGCATCGACAACATGGGTCGGAATTGCCGAATACGTATCCTCTCTCCACCCGAAGAGGCCGGTGGGCATGAGGTTTACGATATCCAATTTGACGCGGATGGTGCCTTGTTAAGCCAACCTCATGCGCGCGGCGCAAGGGAACAACTGACAGTTCTGGAGGGTTCGGTTCGTGTGTCCTCTGGCAGCGCGTCCCGCGACCTTCAAAGGGGCGATACGGCGCGGTATGCTGCGGATGTGACGCATTCGATTGTCGCCGAGGGGCCGGCCCGGGTGTTCCTGATTGTAAAAAACGCCTGACAGCCGTCACATTCCGTTTTAGTGGATTTTTTTCCCTTATACTGAATTCCCCCATTTGGGAATTAAATCCGTTATGTTAGACATGCGACTCATATAGACGGAGACCGCCATGGCAGATGCATTCTTGTCCCACATCACGGACACACTCGCACAGATCGAATCCGAGGGGCTTTACAAACGCGAGCGGATGATCTCTTCGCCGCAAAGCGGTGAAATTACGGTGGGTGAGAAAAATGTGATCAACCTGTGCGCCAATAACTACCTTGGTCTGGCCGATCACCCCGCCCTTATCGACGCCGCGAAGGGCGCGATGGAACCCAGAGGATTCGGCATGGCCTCGGTCAGGTTTATCTGCGGCACGCAGGACATCCACCGCGAGTTGGAGCAAAAGCTGGCGCAGTTCCTGAAACAGGACGATGCGATCCTGTTTGCCGCTTGTTTCGATGCAAACGGCGGGCTCTTTGAACCTTTGTTAGGGCCTGAAGATGCCATCGTGTCGGACAGTCTGAATCATGCCTCGATCATAGATGGGGTGCGGTTGTGCAAGGCCAAACGCTATCGTTATCAGAACAACGACATGAATGATCTTGAAGCGTCGTTGAAACAGGCGCGCGAGGACGGGGCGCGGCATATCATGATCGCCACCGATGGCGTGTTTTCGATGGACGGATACCTGGCTAACCTGCCGAAGATCCGTGCGTTGGCCGACATATATGACGCCATCGTCATGGTCGACGACTGCCACGCCACCGGCTTCATGGGACCAAACGGCGCTGGCACACCGGATCACTTCGGCGTAAAAGTGGACATTCTGACAGGAACCTTGGGCAAGGCGCTTGGGGGGGCTATTGGCGGCTATATCGCCGGACCGCAACCAGTGATCGACCTGCTGCGACAGCGGGCGCGGCCCTATCTATTCTCAAACTCCCTGCCGCCTGCCATCGTTGCCGCGGGTTTAGAAGCCATCCGACTGGTCGAAGAAGGTGAAATGCTGCGCGCCCAATTGTTCGGCAATGCCAAGTACTGGCGCGCGGGGCTGGAAAAGCTGGGCTTTGACCTGCTGCCCGGCGAACATCCGATCATCCCGGTCATGCTGGGTGAGGCGACACTGGCGCAAGAGATGGCCGCCAGGTTGTTTGATGAAGGGGTCTATGTCTCGGGCTTCTTCTTCCCCGTCGTTCCGCGGGGTCAGGCGCGGATCAGAACCCAGATGAATGCGGCTCTGACAAAGGACGAATTGGACCGGGCACTTGTCGCGTTCGGCAAGGTCGGCAAGGACTTGCGAGTGATCTGATGCGACCCAACACAATGAAAGCCTTGGAAAAGACCAAGCCCGAAGAAGGCCTTTGGATGGTGCAAACCCCAGTGCCTGAGATCGGCCCGGACGAGGTTCTGATCCGCATCAACAAGACAGGCATCTGCGGGACCGACATTCACATTTGGAATTGGGATGAATGGGCCGCGGCCACCGTACCCATCCCGATGATTACCGGCCACGAATTCGCCGGTGAGATCGTCGAAATGGGCCGCAACGTAACCGGGCTTGAGATCGGTCAACGCTGCTCGGGCGAGGGGCACCTGATCGGTAAAGACAGCCGCCAGAGCCGTTCGGGCAAATTTCACCTTGATCCCGGAACGCGGGGTATTGGGGTGAACGAACAGGGCGCGTTTGCGCAATATCTGAAACTGCCTGCTTTCAACGTTGTGCCCTTGCCGGACGACATACCGGATGAAATAGGCGCAATCCTCGACCCGCTTGGCAATGCTGTTCACACCGCGCTCAGCTTTGATTTACTTGGCGAGGATGTCCTGATCACCGGCGCGGGCCCTATCGGTATCATGGCCGCCGCCGTTGCGCGCCACGCCGGTGCGCGACATGTGGTGATCACCGATATCAACCCCGATCGCCTGAAACTGGCTGAACACGTGGTGCCCACTGTGCGCGCCGTTGACGTGTCCAAAGAAGACCTGAAGGACGTCATCGCTGAACTGGGTATGAAACAAGGGTTCGATGTCGGGCTTGAGATGTCGGGCGCGCAGGTCGCGCTGGACCAGATGGTCGAGGCGATGGTCATGGGCGGAAAGATCGCTCTGCTGGGAATACCGCCCGGAAAATCGCCGGTGGACTGGTCCCGTATCGTGTTCAAGGCAATCACGATCAAGGGCGTCTATGGCCGTGAAATGTTTGAGACTTGGTACAAGATGATTGCCATGTTGCAAAATGGTCTGGACGTCAGCCGGGTCATTACCCACCAGATGAAGGTCGACGATTTTGCCGAAGGTTTTGCCGCGATGAAATCGGGCCGGTCGGGCAAGGTGGTTTTGGACTGGACCTAAGCCTCTGGCGCTGTGCAGAATCAGACCCTAAACATGGGTGACACAGCCGTTTGGAGGGCCACATGAGCGACAAGGATGACCGTTTTCTTGAACGCGGGATCGAGGATACTCTGGTCACTGATTTCACTGAGACCCATCGCAAGAGTTACGGCGATTTCCTGCAACTCAAGACGCTGCTGAACCTTCAAAAAACCTTTCAGGACCCCGCACAGCCAGATGAGATGCTGTTCATCATCATCCACCAGGTCAGCGAGCTCTGGTTGAAGCTGATGCATCATCAATTGGTCGAGGTGCGCAGGTTCCTGCAACAGGACGATTTTGGTCCCGCGATGAAGAATCTCGACCGGGTCAAGGCGATACAGCGGCAGCTGATCGCGGCGTGGGAAACACTATTGACCATGACGCCCGCAGACTACATGACCTTTCGGCACGCCTTGGGGAATTCATCCGGTTTTCAAAGCTATGGCTATCGTCAGATCGAATTCATTCTGGGCAATAAGGACCCGTCGACCCTGAAAGTTCACAAGCATGACGCCGAGGTTATGAGGTTGCTGAACGACGCCTTGACCAAACCGTCGCTTTACGACGAGGTGCTGTTCATGTTGGCCCGCCAAGGGTTTGACGTACCCAGGGACGTTCTGGAACGCGATTATGCGCAACCCTATTCCGGCGATCCGCGCGTTGTGAAAATATGGGTGCAGGTGTTCCGCGATACGAAGCAGTATTGGGACCTGTATGCGCTTGCCGAAAAACTGATGGATGTGGAATCCCTATTCCAACGATGGCGGTTCGATCACGTGACAGCGGTCGAGCGCGTGATCGGCAATCAACCCGGCACGGGCGGGTCCAGCGGCGTTTCGTTCCTGCGTAAGGCCTTGGATTTGCGCTTTTTCCATGATCTCTACGACATGCGCACCGAACTGATGTACACCAAGCAGGAGTAAGTAATGCTGTACCGCGGGTTCTCTCAGGAAGAACTGGATCAGGAATATTCACCCCGTTCGATGATCGGTGGGGACCTGACGCCATATCTGGACAGTTACGCCGCGCTCAGCGCCCGTCATCGTGCGCAGATGGAGGTGAAAGAGAACCTGGCCTATGGCGATACGCCAACGCAGGTTCTGGATTTCTTTCCAGCCAAAGGCACCGGCGCGCCGCTGCATGTCTTTATCCACGGCGGCTATTGGCAGGCGCTCAGCCAGCGTGAATCGGCCATGATGGCCCCGGCTCTGGTCGAAGCCGAACAGTCTTTTGCCACTCTGAATTACACGCTCGCCCCGGATGCACGGCTGGATCAGATGATTGCCGAGTGTCGCGATGCCCTTCTTTGGCTGGCCTCACACGCGGGTGCTTTGGGGTTTGATCCATCCAGAATCACACTGTCGGGGCACAGCGCTGGCGCGCAACTGGCGACCATGGTCATGGCAACCTCTGCCGATGCGCTCGCCCGGGCCGGTTTGCGTGTGCGCGATGTGATTCTGATCAGCGGTGTTTATGATCTTGAGCCGATCAGCCTGACCCCGATCAACGACCCGCTACAACTGACCCCGGTCGAGGTGCATGACCTGTCCCCCATCCTGCACCTGCCCGCCCCCGGTCCGCGCTATCACGTAACAGTGGCCGAACGGGACACCCCCGAATTCATCCGTCAAAGTCGTGACTATGCCGAACTGTTAAGGAAGGGTGGCCATTCGGTCAGTTTCGATCTGAAAAAAGGGATGCAGCATTTCGATATCATCATGCATCCCGAAACGTTTTTGCCCGCAGGACACTAGCACCAAAGAAAAACAGCGGCTCGATTGAGCCGCTGTTTTCTGTTTCTTTGTAAATTCGGATCAGTCCAGCGTACGGGTGACTTCTTCGCGCTCGAAGATTTCGATCACGTCACCTGCGCGGATATCGTCGTAATTTTCGAATGCCATACCGCATTCCTGACCTGACTGAACCTCAGTCACTTCGTCCTTGAAGCGCTTGAGTGTCTTCAGAGTGCCTTCGTGGATCACCACGTTGTCGCGCAGCAGGCGGACGCCAGCCGAGCGGCGGGCAACGCCTTCGGTGACCAGACAGCCAGCAACCTTGCCGACGCCGGTAACTTTGAAGACTTCGCGAATCTCGGCGTAACCGATGAACTTTTCGCGGATCTCGGCGCTCAGCAGGCCAGAAGCGGCTGCTTTCACGTCATCCACGAGGTCATAGATAACCGAGTAATACCGGATTTCCACGCCCTTCTGGTTCGCGGTGTTCCGCGCCGATGCGTTGGCACGGACGTTGAACCCGAAGATCGGCGCGCCGGAGGCTTCGGCCAGGCCGACATCCGTCTCGGTGATCGCACCAACACCCGAGTGCAGGACACGTACACGCACTTCGTCGTTGCCGATCTTTTCCATCGCCTGAACGATGGCTTCGGCCGAACCTTGTACGTCCGCTTTCATCAGAATCGGCAGCTCGGTGACGTTTTCGTCTTCCTTGGCCTTCTGCATCAGCTGCTCAAGCGTGGTCGCGGCCCCGGCTGCGGCGCGCTTGTCCTTGGCGGCTTGCTCACGGTAGGCGGCGATTTCACGGGCCTGTGCCTCGGTTTCGGTGACGTTCAGAACGTCACCCGCTTCGGGCGTACCGTTCAGACCCAGAACCTCGACTGGAACCGAGGGGCCAGCTTCGTTGACGCGTTCACCCTTGTCGTTGATCAGCGCACGAACCTTACCGTATTGCTCACCCACAACGAAGATGTCGCCCTGATGCAGCGTGCCGTTCTGAACCAGAACGGTGGCCACGGGACCACGGCCCACATCCAACTGCGCCTCGATCACTGCGCCTTGGGCGGCGCGATCGGGGTTGGCTTTAAGTTCCAGAATCTCGGCCTGCAGCGCAATGGCTTCCAGCAGCTCATCCAGACCCTGACCGGTTATGGCGGACACTTCGACGTCCTGAACCTCACCCGACATTTTCTCGACGATCACTTCGTGCTGCAGCAGATCAGTGCGCACCTTGTCCGGGTTGGCATCGGGTTTGTCGACCTTGTTGATCGCCACGATCATGGGCACTTCGGCCGCTTTAGCGTGGTTGATCGCCTCGATCGTCTGCGGCATCACCGCATCGTCCGCGGCCACAACAAGTACCACGATATCCGTGACCTGAGCCCCGCGCGACCGCATCGACGTAAAGGCCGCGTGGCCAGGGGTGTCCAGGAAAGTCAGCGTCGTACCACCATCGGTTTTCACCTGATAGGCACCGATATGCTGGGTAATACCTCCGGCCTCACCCGCCACAACACGTGCATCGCGGATCGCGTCCAACAACGAGGTCTTACCGTGGTCCACGTGACCCATGATGGTAATGACCGGCGGACGCGGCTGCAGATCTTTTTCGTCGTCTTCGATCTCTTTGATGACATCTTCGACATCTGAATCGGAAACGCGCGTCACCTTGTGACCGAATTCCTCGATGATCAGTTCGGCGGTATCGGCGTCGATGGTCTGGTTCTGCGTGACCATCATACCCATCTGCATCAGCGACTTGACCACGTCTGCCACACGCTCGGCCATACGGTTGGCCAGTTCCGAAACCATGATCGCCTCAGGCAACTGAACGTCACGGATCACCTTTTCCCGCTCAACCGGGCCGCCCATGGCTTTCTGGCGCGCACGCTCCTGCTTGCGCTTCATTGACGCCATCGAACGCTGGCGGTTCCCTTCGCCACCAGTGGCCTGACCCAGTGTCAGCTTACCGGAGCGACGGTTGTCATCGCGCCCTTTGCCGCGGCCACGCTGTTCACGTTCGCGGTCCTGTTTGCGCGGAGCCGCAGCAGGCGCGGGTTTGCTGGCTGGCGCGCGTGCGGCCTTGGGCTCTTCCGGAGCCGGGGCAGCAGCAGCGCGTTGGGCAGCTTCTTCCGCTTCCTTGCGCTTGCGCTCTTCATCTTCGGCCTTTTGGCGTGCGCGTTCTTCGGCCTCACGCTGTTCGCGTTCCTTGGCTTCCTGTTCCGCACGCCGACGGGCGCGTTCTTCTTCACGCGCTTTCTCTGCCGCTTCACGCTCGGCGGCTTCTTCAGCCTCGCGCGCTTTGGCAGCCTGCAACGCCTTCATCCGACGGGCCATCTCTGCGTCGGAAATCCCGGCAGGGCGGCGCGACGGATCACCCGAGGGCGTTGCTCCGCCGCCCGGCTTTCCAGCACCCGGCTTGGGGACCACCACGCGTTTGCGTTTGGTTTCCACCACGACATTCTTAGTGCGTCCGTGGCTGAAACTCTGTTTCACATTTCCGGGGCGTGCCCCGCCACGAAGACCCAATGTCTTTTTGCCGTCATTATCGCTCATAAAGCTTCTTACCCTTCCGCGCGGCCCCTGCCGCCGTCATCCGTTTCGCGCAAGCCACGCAGGCGCTGCGCTTCCTCTACAACACGTTTGGCGAGTCCACCAGAGGCCAAGGCCGCATGAATCACCGTTTGGCGCCCAAAAGCCTGTCCTAACTCGTCCGCCGTCAGCCAGCCGATGTATTTTCCGAAGTGCGGCGTGCTGAGTTTCGACTTTCCGCGCCCCGACCCATCAGCGGCCTGAATCAGTACCTGGGCCTCTTCCCGGTCCAGCCACGTCTTGACTTTTTCGTATCCGGCGACCGCATCGCCGGACTTGCGTGCCAGGCTCAACAACTCGATCACACGGCGTGAGACCTGCTTTTCGACCTCATCCACCAAGTCCTGAGGCACATTTACCTGAGACTTGAACCCGCGCGCGAACAGTTTTTTGCCCACCGCCTTGTCCAAGGCCGTTCGATCTGCCGACACATAGACCCCGCGCCCCGGCAACTTCGCCGCGACATCCGGATAGACCTGACCGTCCGGCCCCGTCACAAAGCGGATCAACCCGTATTTGGGTTGCACCTCGCCCGTGGCGATGCACTTACGCTCAGGTCCTCCGGACCGATCTTTATGGACGCCACCGCGACCCATGCGCCTACCCCGAGACCTGAGATCAGGCCTCGGCCTCCTCATCTACGGACTCGCCATCTTCTTCGGTCTGCGCCAACTCGGCCGGGTCAACCCAGCCTAGCATGATGCGTGCGGTCATGACCAAATCCTGCGCTTCTTCCAAAGAAACACCGAAAGTTTCAAGAACGCCGTCATCTTTGACCCGCTCACCGTCGACGGTCGTCCAGCCGCCAGCCAGTTCCCAGTCGGCGCAGGTTGCGAAGTCTTCCAACGTCTTCACGTCGTCTTTGGCCAGCGCTTCTACCATCTGGGGTGTTAGGCCTTCGAATTCAATAAGGCTGTCTTCTGCACCCAGGGCACGGGCCGCATCCAGAGCAGCCTTGGCCTGCGCTTCCAGGAATTCACGGGCGCGGGTCTGCAGCTCCTGCGCGGTGCCTTCGTCAACACCGTCAATGACCAGCAGTTCGTCGATTTCGACATAGGCAACCTCTTCGAGGTTGGTGAAGCCTTCAGAGACCAAAAGCTGAGCGAAGAATTCGTCCAGATCGAGGCTATCCATAAACAGCTTGGTGCGCGCCTCGAATTCTTTCTGACGACGCGCCGATTCTTCGGCTTCGGTCATGATGTCGATGTCCAGACCGGTCAACTGGCTGGCCAAACGTACGTTCTGACCGCGGCGACCGATGGCAAGGCTCAGCTGCTCCTCAGGTACCACGACTTCGATCTTGCCGGCTTCTTCGTCCAAAACCACCTTGGAAACCTCGGCAGGCTGCAGCGCGTTCACAAGGAATGTCGGCTGATCCTCGTTCCACGGGATAATGTCGATTTTCTCGCCTTGCAGCTCGTTCACAACGGCCTGCACACGACTGCCGCGCATACCAACGCAGGCACCGACGGGATCGATTGAGCCGTCATAAGAAATCACGGCAATCTTGGCGCGCGAACCGGGGTCACGCGCCACGGCCTTGACCTCGATGATGCCGTCATAGATTTCCGGCACTTCCATCTTGAACAGCTCGGCCATGAATTCGGGCGCGGTGCGCGACAGGAAGATCTGATGGCCACGAACCTCGCGGCGGACTTCCTTGATATACGCCCGCACACGATCATTCGGGCGATAGCTTTCGCGACCGATCTTGTCGTTGCGACGCAGAACAGCTTCGGCCCCGCCCAGATCGACGATAACATTGCCAAACTCTTCGCGTTTGACAGCACCGTTGATGATCGTACCAGCGCGGTCTTTGAATTCTTCGTACTGGCGGTCACGTTCCGCTTCGCGAACCTTCTGCAGAATCACCTGCTTGGCCGACTGAGCAGCAATCCGGCCCATTTCAACCGGCGGAACCTCTTCGACGAAGACATCACCAACCTCGGGCGCTTCCATGTACTGGCGCGCCTGCTCGACGGTCATCTCGGCCTGGTAGTTCTCAAGCTCCTCATCCTCGACCACGGTACGAACGCGGGTGAAGGTCGCTTTGCCGGTCTTGCGGTCGATCGACACGCGGATGTCCATTTCCGCGCCGTAGCGGCTCTTGGCGGCGCGGGCGAGCGATTCCTCCATCGCTTCGACGACCAATCCGGGGTCGATCATCTTTTCGCGGGCCACGGCCTCGGCGGTCTGCAACAGCTCCAGCTGGTTGGCTGAGGTGATTGCCATCAGTTCGTCTCCTCTTCGGACCCTTCGGTCTCAATCTCGTCGAAAGCGTTTTCGTTCAGGGCACCCGCATCTTTGCGCTGGCGCAGCATTTCCTTGATCAGGTCATCGGTCAGGACCAGTTTGGCGTCGCTCAGCCAGTCAAATTGCAGACCGATGGTTATCGTCTCACTCCCTTCGGGGATGTTGATCAGAACCTCATTCCCTTCGATACCGGCCAGTTCCCCTTTGAATCTGCGGCGACCGTCGATCAGTTCGGCAGTTTCGACCTTGGCCTCATACCCTTCGAACATCTCAAAGTCCTTCAGACGCGTCAGGGGTCGATCGATGCCGGGGCTGGAAACCTCAAGTGTATAGGCGTCCAGGATCGGGTCCTCGACATCCAGCGTGGCGCTGACCGCATTCGAGATTTCGGCGCAATCATCCACTTCGATACCACCATCGGGCTTGTCTGCCATGATCTGCAGCGTTGTCTGCTTGCCGCTCATCAAGCGGATGCGGACGAGTTCATAGCCCAAGTCCTCGATCACGGGCGTAATGATTTCCGCGAGTCGCCGATCTATGGCTGCCTTGGCTATCAGGTCATTTGTCATCTGGTACTCTACCCTTCGAACGGGCACAAAAAAACGGGCGCGCGGCCCGTCGAACTTTCCGGTGGAGCCCCGGACCGAAGTCCGACACGCCGCTGTTGCAACTGCATATACGCGCGGTTTCCCGAGTCTGCAACCCCCGGCGCGTTTCGTGGCCGGATTTACGCCAACCACCACCGTTCGGCGATGCGGCCATCATCAAGCGCGCGGCCCGCAGCAATCTGACGCGGCATACCCACATGCGGGGCCACGGCCAGCGCCATGTCCGATTCACTTGGGAAATATCGCAACCCACGCTGGTTTTTCAGACCGTCACCTGCCGGCAAAGCTGCCACATCGACATATCCGTCCCGCAACGCCTCGGCCCGGACGCGGGCATCGGGGATAACGATGATTTCGATCGTTTCCGCCCACCCTGCCGAGCCATCCTTGTAATGCCCGGACACCTTACGGCCCAGGAAGTGGCGATCATCATCCGCCCGTTCCACCCGATAGCATCCGGTGCCGTTTGCAGTTTTCAGCGGCGTTACGCCCCGACCGTCCCGAGTGATGACAAAACGGTTGTCAGCCAGAAGGAAGGGAACGCCCGGGTTAGCCTCGGCAAGCTCCAGCCGAACAGAATCCGCTGCCAATGCCTCAGCTTGACCGACCTCACTCAGAACAGCCACGACATCGGCGGCTTCCAGCGGTGCACCGTCGTGGAAGGTAACGCCCTTTCGCAGGTCAAAACGCCAGATACGCGCTTCAGCATCGGTATGCCAGCCTGTCGCCAATTCGCCGCGCAACGTGCCGTCGGGCGCAATCTCGGTCAGCGTGTCAAAGACGGCCCCGCGTGCCACCAGCTCCAGACTTTCGTCGCGCGGCACGGCCAATCGTAGAGCACCCCCCGCCTTTGGCGTATCCGCCAATGACTTGCCCGTCGCCGCCAGCAAAGCAGCCGCAGCACCCGAGGCGAACAGAGCGCGGCGGTCAATCCGGGTCATGCTACCTCCTCGGCCACGCGGTCCATGATTCGAACCAACTCGGCACTGATGCCGGGTTCAGACAGAGCGTGGCCCGCGTTGCGTACCATCTTCAGTTCGGAATTGGGCCAGCGATCAGCAAGGGCCCACGCCGCCTGTGGCGGGCAGATCATATCATAACGGCCCTGCACGATATGTCCCGGGATGTGTGCGATCTTACCAATCTGGTCGAGGATCTGCCCATCCTTCTGAAGGAAAGCACCGTTCATGAAATAGTGATTCTCCAGCCGCGCAAAGGCACGCGCGTATTCACCGGGGCTTTCCCCAACGCCACCTTGCGCGTGTATCGACGCCAAGGCGTTTTCCCACGCGGACCACGCCCGCGCGTACAGGATTTCAGTGGCGCGATCCCCCGAGAAGAGGCGTTTGTTGTACGCGCCGATTGTGTCGGACAGCTCGCCCTCAGTCAGCAGCGCGGTGAACTTTGCCCATTGCTCGGGCCAGAACTTGCCGGCCCCGCCGCCGTAGAACCAATCCAATTCGGCCTGCGTGGCCAAAAACACGCCGCGCAGCACCAAGCGGTTCACGCGATCCGGATGCGCTTGTGCGTAGATCAATGCCAGTGTGGCGCCCCAACTGCCGCCAAACACAGTCCAGTCGTCGATATCCAGCAGGGTCCGCAGCCGTTCTATGTCAGCCACCAGATGCCAGGTGGTGTTGTCCGTCACTGATGCGTGTGGCCGTGATCTGCCGCAGCCGCGTTGATCAAACAGAATCACCCGGTACGTATTCGGGTCAAAATAGCGTCGCATCGCCGGGCTGCAGCCGCCCCCCGGCCCACCGTGCAGGACCACAACCGGCACGCCATTGGGATTGCCGCACTGTTCCATATAGATGCGGTGGCCTTCGCCAACATCGACCATGCGCTGATCGAACGGGTCGATCGGCGGGTACAGATATTGCACTGCGCGCTTTTGGTCCGGGTACTTGTCCATTATCGCCCTATATAGTCCTCTAACGTAAAAGAGCATACGGAGACAGGAATGCAAGCGCATCCGAATACTGTGGACCCGTCCGAGATCGCAAAATTCGAGGCGATGGCCGCGGAATGGTGGGACCCGCATGGGAAATTCAAGCCGCTGCACATGCTGAATCCCTGCCGTCTTGACTATATCACACAGCAGATCGCAGGTGAATTCGACCGGGATTTAAAGGCACCCCGACCTTTCGAAGGCCTTCGCCTACTGGATATCGGTTGCGGCGGTGGCTTGCTGAGCGAACCCATGGCGCGTTTGGGCGCCGAGGTTGTTGGCGCGGACGCAGCTGAACGCAATTTGCCCGTCGCCCGCATTCACGCCGAGCAATCCGGGCTTGAGATCGATTACCGCCACACCACGGCTGAAGACATGGCTGCCGCAGGTGAGCAATTCGATGTGGTGCTGAATATGGAGGTGGTGGAGCATGTGGCCGATCCGCTCTCGTATCTCACCGCAACACAACAACTGCTAAAACCCGGCGGGCTGCAAATCTGCTCGACCATCAACCGCAACCCGAAATCATATGCGATGGCTATTTTCGGGGCCGAAGTGGTCATGCGCTGGCTACCGCGCGGCACGCATGAGTGGAGCAAGTTCATCACGCCAGATGAGTTGTTCGACCTGCTGCGTCAGGCGGGTTTGGAGCCGGTAGACCGCAAAGGCTTTGTGTTCAATCCAATTCTCTGGAGCTGGTCGATCTCAGATCGGGACTTGAGCGTGAACTATGTGACGGCGAGTGTGAAGCCAAGCTAAAGCTATTCGCCTTCCAACTGGATTCGCAGATCGCGCAGCACCGGCAACGTGCTGCGCACACGCTCAACACCTAGCTCCCCAACCACGCGATTGATCATCGGCGCAATTGACGCGATTGCCTGATCGCGCGCGCGCCGTCCTGCGGGGCTGATGGCGACCATCTTGCGGCGAGCATCGTCCCAATCGGGGCGGATGTGAATGTATCCAGCCCATTCCAGCTTGGCCAACGTGTTGGTCATCGCCCCGCGCGTGACGTGGAACGTGCTTGCCAGTTGCGCAGGCGACCGTTCGTCGCCCACGAACACCAGATGGTTCAGAACTGAGAAATGTGAAATCTCCATACCCTTAGGCAGCACCCGGCTGAGCCGGTTGCGCAATAGCTGGTCTGCGGTCAGGATCTCGCTGAACAGCGTGACCGCGAGGGCATTGTGATCGTCTGTCATGGTCCGATTCTGGATCAGGGCCCGTCAAAACGACGGGTGTGCGTCAACGAGGGCACGCGGCGACGCGCCTCAGTCACAGAACTATCATCCAAATCGAAAAAGTGAATGCCCGGATCGGTCCCTGCGTCGACAACGACCTCTCCCCACGGGGCCACGACCATACTGTGGCCGTATGTGTGGCGGGTTTTTCCACGGGTTTTCGCGTGCTCTCCGGTTTGCGCAGGTGCCAGCACCCATGCGCCATTCTCAATCGCCCGTGCACGCAGCAGCGATTCCCAATGAGCCGCGCCGGTCACTGGGGAAAATGCCGCCGGAACAGTAAGAATTCGCGCGCCTGCTTGCGCCAGAGACGCATAGAGATGTGAAAACCGAATATCGTAGCAGACTGTCATCCCAATCGCACCAAAGTCGGTCTGGGCTAAAACGGCCTTATCACCCGGGCGGTAATTCTTTGATTCGCGGAAGGTCTCAGTCTCGGTGACTTGCACGTCGAACATATGAATCTTGTCGTACCGCGCCACGATCTGCCCTTGCGGGTCGATCAGGAAGGAGCGGTTGGCAAAGCGCCCGTCAGCGTCATGGGTTTTGACCCCAAGCGAGCCGATCAGCAGCCAAACGCCCAGCTGAGCGGCCTGATCGCGCAGGCCCGCGAGCGTGATGTCGTCTTCTTCATGCTGAAGAACCGCGCGCTGCTGCGTCGTGCTGGTAGAGACACAATTCGTCACCTCAGGTGTCAGAACGAACCGCGCCCCCTGACCTGCCGCCTCGGCCAACAGGCCGCGAACGGTCGCCAGGTTTTCGACCGGATCATCCGACGAGGTGAGTTGCAGCAGCGCGGATTTCATCAGGCCGCCAGAAGACGGTCCAGCTTGCCCTGCCGCTCAAGTTCATAGAGCTCATCGCAGCCGCCAACATGTTGTGAACCGATGAAAATCTGCGGCACGGTGCGTTTGCCGCCAGCGCGCTTGATCATTTCGGGCTTGCGTTTGGGGTGTATGAGCACATCGACTTCTTTGAACTGAACTTTCTTCTGTTTCAGCAGACGTTTGGCCGCGTGGCAGTAACCGCACAGCGGCGAGGTGTAGATTTCAACCTGTTTCATTTTATTTTCCTTCAGATTTCGCACAATCTTGTGCGAATTAGGCATCCTTGGCAACGCGTGCCAGAGCCAACACAAAAATATGATTTGCGCCAGCCTCAAGGCAGACACGTGCACAGGCCGTCAGTGTCGCGCCCGAGGTCATGACGTCATCCACCAACAGCACATCCCGGCCCTGCATCCGATGCAGGCGTCCGGGGTGGGGTAAAATCGCGCCTGACAGGGTGTCTGCCCGCTCCACCGCGGTTTTCCCGTCCAGAACCGGCGTCCGGACCCGACGCTTCAGAAGGTCCGGGCACAGCTCTAACCCGGTTTCGCGCGCCAGATGCTGCGCCAACAGTGCTGACTGGTTGTATCGCCGTTTGACCAAGCGCGACCAATGCAGTGGCACCGGCGCAATCAACATATCATCATGAATCAGGTCCCTGCCTGCCTTGGCCATCCACCGCGCAGCCGGACGGGCCAGCTCCGGTCTGTCGCCATGTTTCAACGCCAGAATCAACGATCTTGTCTTGCCTTTATACAAAAGCGCTGCGCGCCCGGCGCTCCAGGGACGGGGCGTTTTCATACAATCATCACATTCAGTTCGATGACCGTCTGGTGCGCCCGGCAGGGGCACGCCGCAACTTTCGCATACAAGGCCACCGATAAAGGGCGTGTCGCGCCAACATCTACCACACAGGCCAAAATCGGCCTCTGTCAGATCACCGCATCCCAGACACCGCGCTGGATAGATCAGTTGAACAGCGGTTTGAATTCGCTGCAAGATGCGATAGTTCCGCCCTATGAAGCTGCCTGACTCCACTGCATCCTCTCTGTTCGACCGTACGGCCCTTGACCGGCATCGCACCCGCGCGCGGGATCAGGCGCTGTTCCTGCATCATGCCGCGGTGGACGAGGTTCAGGATCGCCTGTCTATGGTTAACAAAACCTTCACAGCCCCGGTGATCGTGACGCCCTTCCCACAGATTTGGCGGAATGTTCTATCCAGCGCGCAGGTTATCCCCGATGATGAGGTTCTGGCCCTGCACCCCAAAGCGCATGATCTTGTGATCCACGCCATGGCGCTGCATTGGGCCAATGATCCCGTGGGTCAACTGATCCAATGCCACCGCGCCCTTCTGCCCGATGGGTTGCTGCTCGTGGTATGTCTGGGAGGCGAAACTCTGCACGAGCTGCGTGCCGCCCTTGGACAAGCCGAGATCGAGGTCAGCGGGGGGCTCAGCCCACGCATCGCGCCCATGGCCGAACTACGCGATCTGGGCGGTTTGCTGCAACGGGCGGGGCTTGCCCTGCCAGTCGCCGACACCGCCCGTCTGACGGCGGAGTATCGCCACCTGACCCACCTGATGCATGACCTGCGCGCGATGGGAGAGACCAATAGTTTGTCCAGGCGCGTGAAACACACTACCCGGCGGCAAGTCTTCGCGCGTGCTCAAGAAATCTATGCCGACCACTTCTCGACCCCTTCCGGGCGGTTGCGGGCAACATACGAATTGATCTGCCTGACCGGCTGGTCACCCGACGACAGCCAACAAAAACCCTTGCGCCCCGGATCGGCCAAGGCGCGCCTTGCAGATGCCTTGGGAACAAAAGAAGGCAAACTGCCCGATTGACGACTGGTCTTTTCCGGTTATCTCAGCCCGATACGTAGAAATTCAGGAAGCCCGACATGTTTGACGCCACTCGCCCATCCCATGCCCCCGCAGACCACCCCAAGGTCAAAATGGGCCGTGTTGGCATCCTGCTGGCCAATCTGGGCACACCGGATGACTATAGCTATTGGCCAATGCGGCGGTATTTGAACGAGTTTCTGTCGGATCAACGCGTTATCGACTATCCCAAGTGGAAGTGGCAGCCGATCTTACAAAGCATCATCCTGACCAAGCGTCCCTTCAGCTCGGGCGAGGCTTACAAGTCAATCTGGAATCACGATAAGGGCGAAAGCCCATTGATGACGATCACGAAGGACCAAACCGCCAAGCTGCGCGTTGCAATGCAGGCGCGCCATGGCGATCAGGTCATGGTCGATTTCTGTATGCGATATGGCAACCCCTCGACCAAATCCAAAGTACGCGAAATGGTAGCCGCCGGATGTGATCGCATCCTGTTCTTTCCCCTATACCCGCAATATGCCGGTGCAACGACCGCCACTGCAAATGACCAGTTTTTCCGCGCATTGATGGAGGAAGCCTGGCAGCCCTCGACCCGCACCGTCCCTGCCTATTTCGACGATCCCGCTTACATCGACGCGCTGGCCGGATCGGTGGAAAAAGCCTATGCAGCGATGGAGACCAAACCGGATATTCTGGTTTGTTCGTATCACGGTATGCCGGAACGGTATTTACAGCAGGGTGATCCTTATCATTGCCAGTGCGCCAAGACCTCTCGCTTGCTCAAAGAGCGGCTGGGTTGGGCGGATGATCAGCTAGTATCAACCTTCCAATCCCGATTTGGTCCCGAAGAATGGCTGAAACCCTATACCGTCGATCACGTGGCCGACCTGGCCAAACAGGGTAAAAAGAACATCGCGGTCATTGCACCGGCGTTTTCCGCCGACTGCATCGAAACGCTGGAAGAAATCAACGAAGAGATCAAAGAAAGCTTTGAGGAAGCGGGCGGTGAAACCTTCACTTACATTCCCTGCCTGAACGACGATGATTCGCACATCATTGCCCTTAGCAAGGTGATCGAAGACAATCTGAAAGGCTGGTTGGACTAAGCGTCCCTATCCCTTTCGGATAAGACAATCAGGCATGAAAAAAGGCGGTGGAGTGTTCCACCGCCTTTTCTCTAGACAAAGCTCGTCAATTAGCTTGCTGCAACAGCTGCGGCTACGACGACCAACAGGATCAGCGGCAGGATGATGCCCTGCGACGTGCCCTGTGTTTCTTCCACAACAACCGGTGCTTCGACAATCGGCTCTTCCAGGTTACCGGCATAAGCGGTCGAAGCAGCAGCGGTCAGTGCAGCGGCGAGAACGAGTTTCTTCATATTAACCTCCAGAATTTGCACGATTCCAAATAGTGAAACCGCGCACCCAAGACTTACCTCGTGTTATTTTTCTAATCAGCTATCTGACTGGAATGCAATTGCAACTTGCGCTGCAAGCGGGTTCGTGAGCAAAAATGTGGTCAAATTAGCAACACTTGCGTGCCAACATTCGCCATTGAAAACAATTCTGCGATATCTTCGTTGAACAAGCCAATACACCCATTGGACGAGCGGCGCCCGATCTTGCGTGTATCATGCGTGCCATGAATACGATAATATTTCCAACTGAGATACAAAGCGTGTGTTCCCAATGGGTTATCCGGACCCGGCGGAATATAGTCCGGCCATTCGGGATTTCGCTTTTTCATCGATGGCGTCGGAGACCAGCTTGGCCCTTCAACCTTCCGGATCACGCTGGTCCGCCCACGACGGGTCAGTTCCTCGGTCAACGGCACTGAAGACGGGTAGAGTTTGTAGGTTCTCTGGTCTTCGGACCAGTAGTGCAGCGCACGAGAAATTGTATCAACGAGGATCGCGCCGTTATTTGTGTTCGAGAAATACGCTTGCCAGTCCTGAGCGCGGAAGCCCGAGATATTACGACGCACCTGCGGTTCCGGCTCGGGCGCGGGGCGCAACGGGTCGCCGGGTATGTACTGCGCGATAGCAGGAGAGGCCAATACAGCCGACGCTCCGGCCAGGAACCCGCGACGGGTAGATGTGTGTAAGTATTTTTTGACCATGATGAACGGTCCTCTACTAAGGCCAACCTGAAAATCTCACATATCCTATTGCCAGAATGCTTCAGTCGCAAATCAAACCGGCAGAATCATGCGAAATGGGGGCACCCTTCGTTTGCCCAAACCCGCCTGTCGCGCTATGCCCTAAGTTAAATCAATCATCAGGCTAATCATGACGCGTATAGTATCTTTCCTTTTTGCATGTGTTGTTGCGCTGGCAGCGTGTACTCCAACCAGCACTCCGACCTTTGGCTCGGACGGGCGGCCATTGCCGACAGTTTACAAGATCGGGCGAAACTCCGAAAAACTGCAGTTCCGCATGCTTGATTCGGTCAATGCGCTGCGTCAGGCCCAAGGCTTGCAGCCCGTGCAACTGAACGCACAATTGAACGCCGCTGCAGCAACACATTCAAAGGACATGGCCCGCCAGAATCGTCCGTGGCATTTTGGGTCGGACGGGTCCTCTCCGATCGATCGCGCGCGGCGCGTGGGCTACTTTGGTACCTTCCTGGGTGAAGCGATCTCGGAGACTTACGAGACCGAGACGGAAACTCTGGCAGCCTGGATGCAGGAACCCGGACCGCGCTCGGTGATCATGGATCCGAAGGCTACGCAAATGGGGTTTGCCTGGCATCAGGAAGGCGGCGGCAAAATCTGGTGGACATTGGAAATGGGTACCGGCGGTTAATCGCGGTGGAACCCGAAAAAAAGCCCCCGGATGTCCGGGGGCTTTTTTTATGTGAGCTAAGCCGCTTGCATCGATTGCGCTTCGGTCAGAATGGCATATAGCTTGACCGGATCCGGGTTGGCGCGCAGTTTCGAGCAGACAGACGTATCGCGCAAAGTACGAGACACCAGCGCGAGCGCTTTCAAGTGATCGACCCCAGCCTCTTCTGGCGCAAACAACGCAAAAGCGATATCGACCGGTTGGCGGTCGACCGAGCCAAAATCAAGTGGCTTTTCCAGCATCACGAACACGCCCGAAACACTTTCCAACCCGCCCATCCTTGCATGCGGGAGCGCCACGCCATGCCCAACACCGGTTGGCCCGAGGCTTTCCCTCTCTAGCAACGCGTCAACAACCAATTGAGCTTCTAGGCCCAGTGTCGCATCAGCCACATCTGCAATTTCCTGAAACAGCCGCTTCTTGCTGGAAGCAGAAGACAATACGCGGACTGCCTCGGGCTGCAGTATGCTCGAAAGCTCCATGATTACGCTCCATCGCGACGCTCCCACAAATGCGGGGGCGCGCCTTTGCTATTCTTGCCTGTTACGGATCAATCCAGCCAATGTTGCCGTCTTCCCGACGATACACGACGTTCAATCCATCCTTGTTTTCATTCCGGAACACCAGCACCGGGGCACCGGCAAGTTCCATCTGCATAACGGCTTCACCAACACTCAGCGATGGGATCTTGGTTTCCATCTCGGCCACGATCATCGGCTGCAGGGATTCGGGTTCGTCAGCCGACTCAGATTCATCAGAGGCGAGGATATAAGACGACGCCCCGAAGAGTTCAACAGGCTCTGCGCGATCCTTGTGATGATCCTTCAGCCGTCGCTTATACCTGCGCAGCTGTGTTTCCATCTTGTCACAGCAGCCTTCAAAGGCCGCGTAGATTTCGGTCGCATGGGCCTTGGCCTGCGCTGTCAGGCCAGTGGAAAGATGCACTGTGGTTTCGCATACATATTCATGCGCTGAACGGGAAAAGACGACGTTGGCATCAGTCGGTCGCTGGGCATACTTGCCCACAACCTCGCCCAGCTCGGTCTGCACGTGAGTCTGCAGCGCCGCGCCGATGTCGATCTGTTTTCCGCTGATTTGGTAACGCATGTGATCTCCTTCACAATTCACACCCATTTTGACGTCACGTAGCGCGACGCATATCTTTTTATCGGGTGGGGGATAAAGGCATATTCTGCAGTAGCCGAACCTGCCGCCCTTCAAAGAAGGGGGATCGTGATCCAGACGGGAACCGAAGAAACGCCATGACCCAATTGAGGCAAGAGACGGCGTAAGAGTCAATCAAAACAGACGTGTATATACGTAATTTCCGCCATACATTCGGCGCAGTTCTGCGCAACCTTATGAAATCCGGAAATTTTCGCCCAAATAGACGCGGCGTACGTTTTCGTTTTCTACCACTTCATCCGGTGTGCCGGACATCAGAACCTGACCATCGTGCAGGATGTATGCACGATCCACAATCTCGAGCGTTTCCCGCACGTTATGATCGGTGATCAGAACACCGATGCCGCGCTTTTTCAGGTCGGCAACAAGGTGGCGGATATCGCCGACGCTAATAGGGTCAACACCGGCAAAAGGTTCATCCAAAAGCAGGTATTTCGGATCAGCCGCAAGACAGCGCGCAATCTCGACACGGCGACGTTCCCCGCCTGACAACGCCAGCGCAGGTGCCCGGCGAAGATGCTCGATCGAGAAGTCTGACAGCAATTCCTCCAGCCGTTCTTTGCGACGATGAACATGCTTCACCGATATGTCGAGCACCGAAGCGATATTGTCCTCGACGCTCATACCGCGAAAAATCGACATCTCCTGCGGCAGATAACCGATACCCAGGCGCGCACGGCGGTACATCGGCAGGGTCGTCACGGCCTGCCCGTCAATCATGACCGTGCCAGCCTCGGGGAATACCAGCCCAGCGACCGAATAAAATGTAGTAGTTTTACCCGAACCGTTTGGACCCAGGAGCGCCACAACCTCGGACCGGTCGAGTGTCATCGACACATCCCGGATCACGGTTTTCTTGCGATAGGATTTCCTAAGTTTTTCGATCCGAAGGCCTGATTGCCCATGGGCCACGGTCAATTCAGGCCGCGTCATCAGTTTTCGCCTTGCTGCAAAATGGTTTTGACATTCCCTGTCATTGTCGCTGTGCCCGTTGTCAGGTTGGCATTCATCTGATCACCGCTGATGGTGCTGGGTCCCTGCGTCAACAGCACATTGCCCTTCATCACGATGACGCCCGAGTCGATGGTGTATTCAGCCCAGTCACCCTCGGCCGCATCGGGCGGGCTGACCAAAACCACATCTTCGGTCGCTTCCATCCGCTCGATCCCCGAGCGATCTTCGTTATAGACTACCAGCACGCGTTCAGCCGTCAGTCGCATCTCGCCCTGAATAACGATCACGTTGCCAAGAAATTCGGCTGATCCATCTTCTTGATTAACGTTCAACCGCTCCGATGTCACCTCGACCGGCTGGCTAGGATCTGCTTGGACAGCGCCAAACGCGACCTGCGTCTCCTGTGCGGCAGCAGTAAAAGCGCCCAACGTCAGGGTGCAACAAATGAGAACAAAACGAAAATTTGACACAGGTTATCTTTCTGCCTTTTTGGGCTCGTATATCAGCTTCACGCCGTCTGTAAAAATAATATGGACAGGACCGTCCTTTTTTTCCGTTCCAAAGGTCATCCCGCCGGCAGTGAAATTGCCAATGACACCAGTTCCATTGACCTGACCAGGTGCATCCCCTCGGATTTCGTTAAGCGCGGTGTTCAGCAGATCCGTGGTGACGACAGTGCCATCCGTTGACGTGATGACCACGTCACCAACAAAGGTGGCCGAGTTCTTGTCAGGCCGCAGCACGCCCGAATTGGAATCCAGCGTGATGACACCGCCATTCGACAGACCCAAACGACCGCGAAATTCTGCGGCGGTCGGGTTGGAGGCTTCGGTCCCCTGCGTGGCCCGGATCGCCTGAATCTGAACCTCTTCACCCTTGCGCGTGGTGCCGCGGTAATTGGGCTGGGTCACCACCTGATCCGCCAGCCGTTCGTCGATGTCCTTCTGCGCGAAAGGCACATTCACGCTGGTGTCGATACTTCGGGACAACAGGAAGACGCTGGATAGGATCAGGATGGCCACAAGCGGCAGTAACACCTTGAGGAACTGTACCCTGCGTGAATGCCCGTCCACCGCGCGACCCCTTGCCTAGCCCAGCCCGACGCGCAGGCAATCGTGGATGTGTAACAATCCTTCGGCCTGTCCGTGCGCAGCGGGATCAACCACAAATAGCGACGTGATCTTACGGTCGTTCATTATCGCAACCGCCTCCTCCGCCATTGCGTTCGGCGCAATGGTAAGCGGGTTGCGCGTCATGACCTCTTCGGTGTTTTTGTTTAAAAGCCCATCCATGTTCCGGCGCAGATCGCCGTCGGTCACGATACCCAACAAGCGGGATTTATCATCTGTTACGCCAACGACGCCAAAGCTCTTTTGACTCATGACCAGCAAGGCCTCGCTCATTGGTGTGCCACTAGGAACCAAGGGCAAATCCTTGTGCATCAGATCGCGCACAGTCGAAAGCTGCGCCCCTAGTTTGCCACCGGGGTGAAAGGCGCGGAAATCTTCGGGCTTGAAATCGCGGTACTTCATAAGGGCAATCGCCAGCGCATCACCCATCGCCAGCGTCAGCGTGGTCGAGATTGAGGGCACCATTCCAAAGCCGCAAGCTTCGCCCAAAGACGGGATTAACAGGTGCACGTCCGCCTGTTTCATCAAGGTACTTTCCGGCTTGCTCGACAACCCGATCAGCGGAATGCCAAAGCGTTGGGTAAAGGCCAGCAGGTTCGCCAGTTCAGGCGCTTCGCCCGAGTTTGAAATCGCCAGAACCACATCGCCTTTAGACACCATGCCAAGATCGCCGTGGCTAGCCTCGGCGGGGTGCACGAAATAGGCGGGCGTGCCCGTGCTGGCCAGCGTGGCGGCGATCTTGTGTCCGATATGGCCGGATTTACCAATGCCGCTGACAATAATGCGGCCCGGCGCCTGAAGGATCATATGCACGGCTTCGGCGAACTGGTCATCCAGACTGTCAGCCAGCACATCCAGCGCTCGGGCCTCGTCGGTGACAACCTGCTTCGCGGTTTTCAGAAAGGACTCGTTGTCGGTCATGAGTGTGCAAAGATATCCGTTTCGGGCCATCCGGCGAGGTCAAGCTTCGCGCGCATCGGCAAGAAGTCAAAACAAGCCTGCGCCATATGGGTACGGTCTTCGCGTGCCAGACGCGCGTCCAGCGCGTCACGCAGTTGGTGCAGGTACAAGACGTCCGAGGCGGCATAGTCCAGCTGCGCCTCGGTCAGCGTTTCCGCGCCCCAGTCGCTCATCTGCTGCTGCTTCGAGATATCGACCCCGATCAGTTCCTGGCACAGATTTTTCAACCCGTGGCGGTCGGTATAGGTTCGCACCAGACGACTGGCAATCTTGGTGCAGTAAACCGGCGCGGCCAGCGCCCCAAAGGCATGATACATCGCGGCAATGTCAAACCGGCCAAAATGGAACAGCTTGAGCACATTCGGATTTTCAAGCATGGCACACAGGTTCGGTGCCTCGGTCTGGCCCTTTTCTACCTGTACAATGTGGCTGTGGCCGTCGCCGCCGGACATCTGGATCACACACAGGCGATCGCGATGCGGATTCAATCCCATGGTTTCACAATCAATCGCCACTACGGGGCCAAGGTCCAACCCGTCCGGCAGGTCGTTTTTATAGAGATGGTTTGCCACGAGGGTCTTCCTTTACGCGATATTGCCCCCGAAATAGGCGGTTTGGTCTGTAAACTCAACGCCGCAGGCAGGATCACGCTATTCATGTCGCCCGCGTTTGACAGAATCCACATGGGGGGGATAGGGATATAGCTATGACGTTGGACACTCGTAATTCTCATCCACAGATCTCAGCACGGCTCAAACGGGCAAATGGTCACTTGGCTAAGGTCATACAAATGCTGGACGATCAGGCCCCTCCCGCCGACATTGCCCAGCAACTCTTTGCTGTCGAAAAAGCAATCGCTATCGCCAAGCGTGTTTTGATCCATGATCACATTGAACAGTGCTTGTCTTCGGATAACCGGGGTAATCCACCCGACATCGAAGACTTCAAGGCGATAACAAAATACCTGTAAAAGATGCTGAGCGGTCTGCCAACTCGCGTTCATCGCCATCTATTGGGCGTTCAGATCATTGCACCGGCGGGGAACCGGGCTGGCGACAACGCTTCTGGGGTGACACTTGCCTCGACGCCCCGGGGGTGTGGCGGCGACGCTGATTTGGTAACACCCAAGTCACAAGGCCGAGTTCATCGCGCATACCGACACCTCTTGAGGCGCCAACCCGCTGTGTTACACCTTGGACCACCATGGACCAACTAGACCGTCGCATCATAGCCGCCCTACAACACAACGCCCGCGAGTCGACCTCGAAAATCGCGGCGAAACTGGGTGTGGCCCGGACCACCGTGCATGAACGAATTCGCAGAATGGAAGAGAACGGTACAATCGCCGGATATTCCGTCGTATTGAACAGCCCCGAAGATGCCCCACGCGTGCAGGTCATTGTCTTGCTTGAAGTGCAGCAAAAAGAAACCACGCGCATCATCAAACGGCTTGAAGCCTATCCCGAAGTGAAACTCTGCCTGTCCATCAACGGTGAATTCGATCTGCTTCTGTCTGCCGAGGCTCCAAGGCTTGAAGACTTGGATATTCTGGTTGATGACCTGGCCAAAATACCCGGTGTTCAGCGCACAAACACAAGTGTCGTGTTTGGCCGTCGGATAGATCGAATTTGAGTGGTTGATAACCGTCTGTAAACCCTAGCAAGACTAGCTTGGCCCGGATTGATCAGAATTCCGGACTGGCAGAATGCCTTATCTTTTGATTCTTGCGCTTTGTTTCTTCACTCTGTGCGTGGCGCATCAGGGTTTTGCGATGCCCAATACCGGCGAGGCCAGGATATGTGACGCCGCTGCCCGCCGCGCCGCCCGTGCCGAAGACGTACCATTCGACGTTCTGCGTGCGATTGCGCGTGTAGAAACAGGGCGCACGCGGGACGGGCGGTTAGAGCCTTGGCCGTGGACTATAAATGTTGAGGGGCAGGGATTTTGGTTCACCTCGGAACGCGAGGCCAAGTCTTACGTGTTCAACATTTTCAAAGCGGGCAAACGCAGCTTTGATATCGGTTGTTTTCAAATCAATTACCGATGGCATAGCAAGGCCTTCCGATCCATTGACGAAATGTTCAACCCCTATGAAAACGCGTCCTATGCCGCTCGTTTTCTGAAAGGGCTATATGCTGAGCTTGGGTCCTGGCCCGCTGCCGTCGGGGCTTACCACTCCCGCACACCCTCGCTGGCGGATGCATATTCAAGCCGGTTTCAGACCGTATTGGCCCAACTGGAACAAAGCGGGCAGCAAGTTCGGGGATGGGATGGTGGCGATACATCCACTTTCCGGGCAACCTCGCTCCTCCCGATCACGTCGCAGCAGCCTGGCGGGAAGGCACTAGGCTCTTTGGTCCCGCCGTCCGGGGCTGCAACTGCCTTTATCTCGTTCGACTAGGAGAATCGCGTGCCCAATATCGATGCCCGTTCCCTGTTCTCTCCAACCGTGTTGCTTGCGCTTGCGCTTATGACAGTCATCGTGATGATGATCCTGCCGATGCCCGCCTGGGTGCTGGACGTAGGTCTGGCGGCCTCGTTCGCGTTGGCGATCCTGATCTTCACGCTGACGCTGTTTATCGAACGGCCATTGGATTTTTCGTCTTTTCCAACGATCCTTCTGGCCTCGCTGATGTTGAGGCTGTCGCTGAACGTGTCCTCAACCAAGTTGATCATCGGGCAAGGCCACACCGGACCAAACGCCGCCGGAGACGTTATCGAAGGCTTCGCCGATTTCGTTATGGGCGGCAGCATATTTCTTGGGCTGGTGGTCTTTGGCGTCCTGCTGATCGTCAACTTTATGGTGATCACCAAAGGTGCCGCGCGCATGGCGGAGGTCGGCGCACGATTTGCTCTGGACGGGATGCCCGGAAAGCAACTTGCAATCGACAGCGACATGAGCGCCGGGGCCATCGACCACCAGCAAGCGAAAGAGCGGCGTGAGCGCGAGCAGCAGGAAACAACCTTTTTCGGCTCACTCGACGGGGCGTCAAAATTTGTCAAAGGCGACGCGGTTGCCGGGCTACTGATCACTTTGCTGAACCTCGTGATGGGGCTGATCATGGGCGTAATCGTGCATGGGATGCCGATCTCCTCGGCGTTCGAAACCTATGCCATCCTCACCGTCGGAGACGGGCTGGTCTCGCAAATCCCGGCCGTGATCATCTCGATTGCCTCGGCCCTGTTGCTGGCGCGTGGCGGCACGCAAGGTGCGACCGACAACGCGATATTCTCTCAACTCGGGCGGCATCCGGCCGCCCTGGGAACTGTGGCGATGCTCATGGTTCTGTTTGCTCTTGTGCCTGGTCTGCCCTTCTTGCCATTCATTTTAGGCGCGGGTGTGCTGGGCTACGCGGCCTTTACTGTTCACCGCAAACAATCCGCGCAAAACGCCGAGGCCGCAGACCCTGCGGAACAGGATGATACTCCAGCTTCTCAAGCTATCGGAGACATTCTGGACCTGGACGACGTTCATCTGGAATTCGCACCGGATCTGGTCAGCATGGTTCTGAATCCGGGTACCGGGCTGGATGCTCGGATTGCCAATATGCGGACCTACGTGGCCTCTAGCTTTGGCCTGATCCTGCCCGACATTCGCCTGACCGACCGCGCCGAATTGCCCATGGGCACCTACGTGGTCAAGGTGCAAGGTGTTGAGCAGGCGCGCGGCGTTCTGAACCCTGACTTGGTGCTGGCGCTGGTGCAGGACGGCCAGGATGTGCTGCCTGACGGCAACGATGTCACCGAACCTGTGTATGGCGCGCCAGCGCGTTGGATTCTACCCAAGGACCAAGAGGCCGCCGCGTTGAGCGGAGCCACCATCGTTTCACCGCCTGAGATTCTGGCCACCCATCTGCTTGAGATCATCAAACAGAATTTCTCGCGCCTGTTGACGCTGAAATCCCTTCGCCGGCTATTGTCCGAGATGACCCGTCTGAGTGATCCGGTCCGGGCTGAGGCAAACCGCAAACTGTTGGATGAGTTGATCCCCGACAAGGTGCCGATCGACACATTGCATGCCGTGCTACGGCTGCTGCTGGACGAGCGGGTATCGATCCGCAATATGGCCCTTATCTTGGAATCTGTTGCTGAGGCGCGCCTGACCACTACCCAGCCCGAAGGCATCTGCGAACTGGTTCGGCAACGGTTAGGCTTTCAACTGGTCGCCGAGATGAAACGCGAAGACGGTTCGATCCCCCTGATCCAGCTCGCGCCGGAGTGGGAAGATACATTCGCCACCTATCAAATCGACGCGCCTGTGTCGGGTCTTGACGTGGCGCTGCCGCCAAACCTGTTCAACAAACTGGCTGACGGTGTAACCGATAGTGTTGCGCAATCCGCCGATCATGGGCTGTTTCCTGCATTGGTCACCTCCACCCGGCGACGCCGGCTGCTGCGCACCGTCATGCATGCGCGCGGCATTGCCAACCCCGTGCTGTCCTTTGAAGAAATAGGGCTTGAGGCGCGTCCAGCGCTGGTCGGAACCGTTCCCGCATGATCGCGCTGCCACCGGAACTTTTGCCCCAAATGGGCGAAGGTCTTTGGCACCTGTTTGCCGTTTTTCTGCGCGTCTCCGCGATGGTCTCGCTGCTGCCTGCCTTTGGCGAGCGCAGCATCCCGACGCGCATAAAATTCGGGGTCGCTGCGGCTTTCACCCTGATTATAGCGCCCGCGATTTCAGCACCGGGGGTCCAACCTGGCCTGCTGTCAATGGCAAGGTTAGTCCTGACCGAAGTGCTGATCGGGGTCGCCTTGGGAGTTACGCTGCGGCTATTCGTACTGGCCTTGCAAACAGCAGGCTCGATTGCTGCACAGGCGACGTCGTTGTCGCAAATTCTTGGACCAGCCGCTGCAGATCCTGTCCCGGCGATGGGGTACATGCTAACGCTGGCCGGGATAACACTTGCGGTGTTGCTTGGCCTTCATGTACGCGCTGCTCAGTTTCTGATCCACAGCTATATGTTGCTTCCAATGGGCACCGCACCGCTTGCGCCGGACCTGACGCAATGGGGGGTGCAACAGATCGCGCGCAGCTTTGCGCTCGCCTTTGCCTTGGCCATGCCCTTCGTCATTGCCTCGCTTATCTACAACCTCGCGCTGGGCGTCATTAACCGTGCGATGCCGCAGTTGATGGTGGCCTTTGTCGGCGCGCCAGCCATCACCTTCGCGGGCCTTTTCCTTCTGTTCGCAGGAACACCCCTGATCCTGTCGGTTTGGTCGGACACTTTGTTCTCATTCATGCTGAACCCGCTTGAGGACCCGCGATGAGCGCATCTGACGACGAAAGCGACAAGTCCCACGAGGCGACTCCGCAAAAGCTTCAGAAAGCCCGCGAAAAGGGTGAGGTTGCGAAGTCGAACGACTTGTCCGTCGTGGCCGCCTATGCCGGGTTGCTTGTCGCGTTGCTCGCCGCCGGACAATTCAGCGTTCAGAGCATGGGCAGCTTGTTCGCCGTGCTGATTGACCAGGCCGATGAAATAGCGCCTTTATTGGTTGACGGATCAGCCGCCAACCCGGTCGGAGGGATGCTGACTACCGCGTTACTGTCGGCCGGCCTCCTATTCGCTGTACCCGCCGCTGCGGTTCTTCTTAGCCTCATCGCTCAACGCGCGCTGATCTTCGCGCCCAGCAAATTAAAGCCGAAGCTTTCCCGCATCTCGATCATCTCCAACGCCAAGAATAAGTTTGGTCGCGGAGGCTTGTTTGAGTTCGCCAAAAGCTTTGTGAAACTGGCGATCTACGGCACCTGCCTGGCGCTGTTTCTCAAGGCCAACCTCGGCGCAATTCTTTCGGCCAGCGCATCACCCGCACAGATGTCCGTGATGTTAATGATGAACTTTCTGTTTCGCTTTATGTTCATCGTTATTGCAGTCGCACTGGCGATCGGGGTGGTGGATTACCTGTGGCAACATGCTGAACACATGCGCAAGAACAGGATGTCGCGCAAGGAAGTTCAGGACGAGACCAAAGATGCCGAAGGTGACCCCCACGTAAAGCAACAACGCCGCCAACGTGCGCAGGACATCGCCATGAACCAAATGATGTCGGACGTGCCCGAAGCGGATGTCGTCATCGTCAACCCAATCCACTATGCTGTCGCCTTGAAATGGGCCCGTACAGCGGGATCCGCGCCAGTTTGCGTGGCCAAAGGCGTTGATGAAGTCGCCGCCGCCATCCGCGCGCGCGCGATGGAAGCCGGGGTTCCACTCCATTCCGATCCGCCAACCGCTCGCGCTCTGCATGCAGCGGTCGAGATCGGAGAGGAAATCGCGGAAGAGCATTATCGGCCCGTCGCAGCGGCGATCCGTTTCGCTGAGGCCATGCGTAAAAAGGCAAAAGGACAAATCAGATGAAACAAGAGGTGTTTTCGGATCTTGAAAAAGTCACTGAAGCCACTTTTCAGAAAGAGCGTAAGCTCTTGCGCCCCCTGCTTGAGGCTGAAGCCCGCGTACAGCAGCAGTTGGCGCGCCTCGATGCGCAGGTACAGCAGTCGCGAAAGGATAGCGCCACGTCCAAGGGCTACCGCGTCACCGGAACAGATGTTCTTTGGAGCAGCTGGG
This sequence comes from Ruegeria sp. AWH4_226, assembly GCF_056159225.1. Lineage (NCBI taxonomy): Bacteria > Pseudomonadati > Pseudomonadota > Alphaproteobacteria > Rhodobacterales > Roseobacteraceae > Ruegeria > Ruegeria sp. AWH4_226. The sequence goes on from NZ_JBSWUU010000001.1 coordinate 2,438,837, forward strand.
AATCAGCATCACGTCGCCAACTCAATCTGGAATTGGCCCGGATTCGCGCCCAAAAACTTACCGCCATGGAAGCGTTGCGCACGGCATTCGGTCGCAAACAAGCGGTCGCGAAGCTTGCCACCACGCAGACAGAGGCGTTCAAACGCGCTAGGGGTAAGAAATTATTATCATACTAGTCTGCAAGAAGGCCGTCAGGATCAAACATCCTGACGGCTGACACTCATGATCAAGACCCGCGATACTTCACCACCCATGCTTTTGCGCGCCTCTTCAAGCAACGCTTTGCGCAGGACATCCAAGTTGTCTGACTCGGTGAACGCACCATCGAAGCCACCCGTATTTGCGTGGTCAAACATGACCTGTAAAAAACCGTCGCGCAGCTTCGGCTCGATCGCATAGAATGCTTCGGTCGTACCGACGCTGGCCTCAAGGCTCAAAGACATCGTAACCAGTGCCGCAATCCGGTCCTCATCCACGACGGGCACTACGAATTGCTTGGCCAACCTGATGTATTCATATCCGCTCTTCTTGTAGTTTTCGCCCACCATATCGCTTGTATTTGATGAAGTATTGGTGGGTTTCGTCGCGTCTTGGTCTTGTTCTACAGCCTCGCTCGACCGGCTGGTCGGCGGCAGTACCACTCCGGCCCCAATACCAGCGCCAAGACCCAGCAGCAAAAACAAAACAGGTAAAACTATGTTCATCACATCCGCTCCTTAATACGGCAGTACGGCGTCAAGAATCTGCTGGCCAAAACGTGGCTGTTGCACATCCGTGATCTGTCCTCGTCCACCATAAGACACACGGGCCGAGGCGATCTTGTCATAGGTGATTTCGTTCCTGCGCGAGATATCCTGCGGCCGCACGTAGCCTGTGACCAACAGCTCGCGCAGTTCGAAATTGACCCGCAGCTCCTGCGAACCAGTGATCGACAGGACGCCGTTCGGAAGAACATCCACGACCGTCGCCGCTACGCGCAGCGTCAGTTTTTCCTTGCGTGTCACCGACCCTTCGCCCTCACTTTCCGAAGCGGAGTTGATCGCAACAGCCTCTGCCAGCGACGCCCCTTCGGGCAAGCGCCGGTTCGCGCGCTGCGGCAATCCAAACAATCCGTTTATCCCCAGGCTCTCCGAGGCTGAGCGCGACCGTTCCGTGTCATTTGTGAACTCTGCCTGTTCGTCCAGTTCGATGACGACCGTCAGGATATCACCTTTCTTGATTGCCCGCTGATCGCCCAGCAGCGAAGTCTGCCCACCGCTCCATAACGAGGACCGGTCCACATTGCGTTGCGGCTGGGTATGCAGTGGCAGTCCTGGCCACAGCATCGCGACCTGTTCCGGAGAGTCCTCGTTTGGGGTAAAGCTTGGCGGCCGACCCAGGTGATCAACGCGCCCACAGGCCGACACGACCAAAACCGCGCCGAGCAGAGACTTGGAGAGTATGGACATCATTTTACCTCGATGTTGCCATCCGGTCGAACTACGCCGGAGATGGTGGTGCGGGACGAAAGGTTCATGACCCGAATGCGATCCCCAGCAGCGCCACGCCCTAGCGCGCGACCCTCTGCCGTGATCGACAGCGGCTGGCGGTCAAAGATCAGCACAACAAGGTCGTTGCGATCCACGAGGGCGGGTGGCCCCACGTCAGTCGCGCGAATGGGGCGCCCCGGATACAACGCCACGCGGGCTTCTAACCCAACCAGGACCTCAGGATCACTGACACCTCCGGCTACCTTCTGGGGTTTGGTCTCAAGATCGTTGGCCGCGATAATTTCCTTGGCGCGGATTGTCCGGGTTGGAACGACGGTATCGGCTATGGCAACAACCGGCACCAGCAGCGATGCTATCAGGATCAGGAACCGCATCACCGCACCTGTGTCGTTGCGCCCATCATCTGATCGACGGCAGAGATAACCTTGGCATTCATCTCGTAGCCTCGCTGCGCCTCGATCAGTTCCGTGACCTCACGCACCGCATCGACCGAACTGTCCTCAAGATAGCCCTGACGCAAGGTGCCCAGCCCGTCCTCGCCCGGGGTTCCGACTATTGGCGCGCCAGAGGCCTCGGTCTCTTTGAACAGGTTACTGCCAATCGCTTCGAGCCCTTTGGCGTTCGAGAAACTGGCAAGCGTCAGTTCCCCCAACCGTTGCCCGTCAGTCGTATCGTCGAAATAGGCGTAGACCTCACCCGACGCATTGATCGAGATCGACCGGGCATCGTCGGGAATGGTGATTTCCGGGGCCACTGCAAACCCATCCGAGGTGATGATCAATCCTTCCGCGGACTGTTTCAAACTACCATCGCGGGTAAAGGCCGACTGCCCATTAGGCAGAGTTACCTCAAGGTATCCACGCCCTTCAATGGCGACATCCAGATCGTTTCCCGTTTCTGACAGCGCACCCTGCGCCAACTGAACCGTTACGGCCGCAGGACGCACCCCCAGACCCAGTTGAATACCCGTAGGCAAGACAGTCCCGTCATTAGCATTTACCGCGCCGGCCCGTGCCAGTTGTTGATAATGCAAATCCGCGAATTCGGCCCGGCGCGCGTTGTAGCCGGTGGTGTTCGTGTTCGCCAAATTGTTGGAAATCGTCTCGACCCGCATCTGCTGCGCGGTCATGCCTGTAGCCGCAATCTTCAAAGCCCGCATTTTGGAATCTTCCTTTCAAATATCAGCGCATCAGTGTTTTGACCGCACCGCGCAAACGGTCGTCTTCGGTTTCCAGAAAACTCTGGCCCAGCTCATAGGCGCGCTGAACCTCCACAAGCCGTGTCACCTGTTCGACTGCGTTGACGTTGGATCCTTCAAGGAAACGGTGCAGGACTACGGGGTTTTCCACCGGGTCAACATCGCCCTCAGTTCGGAACTGGGTGCTGCCTTCTCGCACCAGCATCTTGGGATCAGCTACGCGATAAACGCCGATCTGCCCCAGAAACTGACCATCGATACTCAATGTTCCGTCGCTGCCTACGTCGATAGAAGCACCATCCGGCGGGATGAAAACGGGCGCACCGTTGCTATCCAGTACCCGATACCCATCCATTGTGACCAGATCGCCCTGGCCACTGGGAGAAAACGCCCCCGCCCGCGTCAGCCGATTGCCCGCAGGGGTTTCGACCATGAAAAAGCCATCGCCCTCGATTGCGAAATCGAATTGACCACCTGTCTCGGTCAAAACACCTTGTTGCAGTGATGTGTTGCGCACCTCGGCCCGGCTCATGGAAAGCGACTGGTTGCCCGGCCTGTCGCGAACATACTCGGAAAATACGACGCCCTGCGCGCGGTATCCTGTTGTGTTTGCGTTGGCGATATTGTTCGCGACCAATCGCATTTCATTCATAAGCCCGGACTGGCGGGACAAAGTGGTGTAAACGGAATCCATCAACGACCTCCGGCGATCAGTGGGATCAGGGTTGAAGTGAAAAAAGTTACCAGCGTCTGCGTCATGAAACCCATCGAGATCCAGAACACGACGACAATGGCGATCAGCTTGGGTACGAAGGTCAGCGTCATTTCTTGCACCGAGGTCAACGCCTGAAACAGGCCGATGATCAGACCTGAGATCAGTGCCACGGCCAGGATTGGAACCGAGGTGATGACCGCGATCCACAATGCCTGGCGCACAATGTCGTAGAAGAGACCTTCGCTCAGCATGTCATCAGACCGGCATCCTGAGGATTTCCTGATAGGCCTCTACCACCTTGTTCCGCACGATCACCGCCGTTTCCACGGCAAGCTCGGTCTGCGCCAGGGCCTGCACAAGTGCGTGCGGGTCCGCCTGGCCTGTCATGGCAGCCTCCGACACCTGCTCTGACCGTTTCAGGGTTGCTGTGAAATCCTGGAACGTAGACCGCAATCCCTGCGCCACTCCGGCGTGTTCGGGATCAGCCTGCGTAGCGGGGCGTGCAAAGGCATAGTTTTGCGCTGCGTTGAGGGATCGGATATCCATTCTGGTGTCCTTTATTTTCTGAGGAGTTCCATCAAGCTCGACGACATTTGGCGTGTCTGGTCGAACATCTTGAGATTGGCTTCGTAGCTTCGCTGCGCTTCGCGCGCGTCGGCGATTTCGATCATCAGATCGACATTAGAGCCGGTGTAATGGCCGGTTTCATCGGCCAAAGGGTGCCCAGGGTCATAAATGCGCGACCCGTCGCGACGGTCGAGGTTGACATCTCCGACCTGAACAACCTCACGGCCATCCTTCTGCACAGTCTCAAACGGTACGGTTTTGCGGCGATATCCTGGTGTGTCCGCGTTCGAGATATTCTCGGACACGTGTCGCAAACGGGCAGACTGCGCCCGCAATGCGCTTGTCGACGCGGCGAGGGAGTTGGAAAAATCACTCATGTTTCGCTCTTTTATGCTCGGCCAAGACTGCTGCGCAGGACATTCATCGAAGATTTGTAGATGGCCAGAGCGCGATCATGCTGACGCTTGACCTCAATCGCTTTGAACATTTCTTCTTCGACAGACACACCGTTGGCATTGGGATCACCTGACGGCGTTACCTGGTATTCGGCCCACGGTAGCGTTCCGGTGGAACCATTCAGGTGGCCGTCCCGTGTGGCGTTCATTGCCACCCTTCGGGCGGAGCTATCGAAAGTTTTCTGAAAGGCCTCAATATCATGGGGCTGATAGCCCGGCGTATCTGCATTGGCCATGTTGCGCGCGATGACGGCCTGCCGTTGCCCGGCATGGGTTGCCATCGCGTACGCTGTTTTAAAGACGTTCAGGTCATAGAACATCGGGGCTTCTCCCTCGATCAATTTCAATCAAGGCTTAACCCCGATTCCTTTAGAAAGCGTTTTCAGAAACCTGTTGGAGAACCCACGATGTCAGATCTCGATCCGTTGCTTCTGAAATGCGAGCTCGATCGCTTATCCGCTGTGCGCCATATGGGTCGCGTCTCGGGCGTTACGCGCGGTGTCATTGAGGTTCAGGGGCTTGAAGGGAAAGCACGCATCGGGGACCACCTGACTCTGCGGCGGGGCGGTGCATCAGATCTGTCGGGCGAAGTGCTGCATGTTGAGGCAGAGGTCATTCACATGTTGCCGACGGCCGCACCGGATGGGGTCAGCCTTGGCGATCAGGTGATTCTGGACCAGACGCCCGCTTTTGCTCCGGGTCTGCACTGGCTGGGGCGCGTGGTGGATCCTTTCGGCAGGCCGCTGGACGGTAAGCCCCTGCTTCCCGGAGCGGTGGGGCAAGACATCATGCGGGCTCCACCCCCGGCTGTGACCCGAAAACCGCTGGGCAAGCGGATGGAAACCGGGTTGGCCATGCTCAACACTATGCTACCGATTGTGCAAGGTCAGCGTATTGGCCTCTTCGCCGGGTCGGGCGTGGGAAAATCCACGCTGTTGGCAACACTGGCAAAATCAATGCAGGCAGACGCGGTCGTCGTGGCATTGGTGGGCGAACGTGGACGCGAGGTCAACGCGTTCGTGGAACACGCGCTTGGGACTGAGGGAATGAAACGGTCGGTCGTTGTTGCGGCCACCTCGGACCTGTCGGCGTTGGCACGCAGGCGTTGCGCTTGGTCTGCAATGTCCATTGCCGAGTACCTACGGGATCAGGGGCTGAATGTCCTGTTTCTCACCGATTCGGTGACCCGCTTTGCCGAGGCACACCGGGAGATTGCCGTGGCCATGGGCGAGGCGCCTTCGCTTCGCGGCTTCCCACCCTCGGTTACGCCTTTGATCGCCGGTCTTTGCGAACGTGCTGGCCCCGGCTCTGGCGATCAGGGCGATATCACGGCGGTTTTCAGCGTTTTGGTTGCGGGATCCGATATGGATGAACCCGTCGCCGACATTCTGCGCGGTGTACTGGACGGGCATATTGTCCTGAGCCGCGAAATCGCCGAACGCGGCAGATTTCCCGCGATTGACCTCAGCCGCTCAGTTTCACGCAGCCTGCCGGGGGCGGCATCCGATGAGGAAAACCGGATGATCTCGGAGACCCGCAAGCTGGTGGGCAGCTATGAACAGTCCGAGGTGATGATCAAAGCCGGCCTATACGCCGAAGGTGCCGACCCGATGCTGGATCGAGCCGTGCGCGTACACGATGAGTTGGACGCTTTCTTCGGCAAACTCGAAACAGACGGGATAAGGAACAGCTTCAACCGACTGCAACTGATACTGAGACGCGCCAGCGCCAACCTGCCGCGCTGAAGAAGTCCGAACAGTTTTACGTGTTAAGACCACCTTAAGACCTGCCCGGCTACGCCTGTAGCTGGGTGATAAAAAAGGTGGTGGAGATGGGTACGCATTCCAATGCGGCGCCGATCATCATCAAGAAGAAACGTGTGTCAGGTGGTGAAGTCCACCACAGTGGTGCGTGGAAGGTTGCGTATGCAGACTTCGTCACAGCCATGATGGCGTTCTTCATGTTGATGTGGCTGTTAAACGCAACGACTGAAAAACAACGAAAAGGGCTTGCAGATTATTTCTCGCCTACAATTCCGGTGAACCCGGTTTCGGGTGGCGGTGATGGACCTTTTGGCGGCAACGATTTGTTTTCCGAGGTGACCCTTGTGATGGAAGGGGCAGGGGCCTCAAAAAAGCAACCCACTAACGCCCGGAAGGCTCGCGGATCAAGCGGTGTAAGTGCGGACGAGGGTAAGGACTTGTCCGAAGAACTCACCACGCTCGAGGCGCAGCTTCTGGGCCGTACCGGGGAAAGCCTGGTGTCTGACAAGGTTCTGAAACATATCGTCACGCGGGTCACCGACGAAGGCCTGGTGGTCGAGCTGTTCGATACAGAAGATCAACCACTGTTCGAATCGGGCACGGACAACCCAACGCAGATGATGCGGGCGCTGGCGGTGCTGGTGGCGCGATCATCAGACATCGTAACCAACCAAGTTGCGGTCGAGGGGCATGTAAGCGCATCGCCTGTGGTTCTGGCCCGCAACCCGTCCTGGGATGTCTCGACCTCTCGCGCGCAGGTTGTCCGCCAGCTTCTTCAAGACAAGGGATTTTCTAACTCTCGTCTGGATCGCGTCACTGGCCATGCCGACCGTGAACTGTCTGTCAAGAATCCGATGGCCGTGCGCAACAACAGGATTGAGATCATCTTTCTGCGCAACACCTGAGAGTTTGGATAGACTGCATTTTACCTGTTAGCGCGCTGTTAAGGGGCAGTGCGCTAGCTGTTGCTGCAAGATTGACGCAACAGAAGGGCGTACCAATGACAATTTCCTCCTCGTTGAATGCTGGCGTGGCCGCCTTGAAGGCTAATGCCAACCGACTGTCCACTATTTCCGACAACATCGCGAATTCCGGGACATTCGGCTACAAACGGGTAAACACGGATTTTCACTCGATGGTCACCTCGGGACAGGGTGGCAGCTACTCCGCAGGTGGGGTCAGAACCACCACTCAGCGCCTAATCGACCAGCGCGGGTCTTTGGTCACCACCAACAACTCAACCGATTTGGCGGTGCGCGGCCGGGGTTTGCTGCCGGTACGTCCCAGCTCACGACTTGCTGCCGGATCAAACGAGATGCTGCTGACCACCACCGGATCCTTCCGCCCTAACGACGAAGGGTACTTGGTCACCAAATCCGGTCTAGTCCTGTTGGGTTGGCGCGCCAATTCCGACGGGACAATCCCGACAGTTGCCCGGGATACGCCCGCCGCGCTTGAGCCTGTACAGCTCAGCGTCAATCAGCTTGCGGGCTCTCCGACCACAAAGGCGAAGCTTCGCATGAACCTTCCCGCTACCGCCACTGAGGCGGGCGCCTCGGGAGACACGCAACCTCTGTCGATCGAATATTTTGACAATCTGGGCAAGACCGAGACCATCGACATCGAGCTTAAGCCAACTGTTCCTACAACAGGCAGCAGCAATGAATGGACTATGATTCTGCGCGACTCAGCCTCGGGCGGGGATATTGTTGGGGAGTACACCCTGACCTTCACCGACAGCCGTACTGCAGGTGGTACGCTGGAAAAAGTCACAAAGGTCACAGGTGGAGATTACGATGAAGACACAGGCAGCGTTGTCGTGGATGTCAAAGGTGGCCCGATGGAGATCGATCTTGGCCTGATCGGCGATAACGAAGGCATTACACAGCTGTCTGACACGTTCGCACCGGTTTCGATCACGCGCGACGGATCGGCCGTGGGCACACTATCCAGCATCCAGGTAGATGAAAATGGATTTGTATACGCGTTTTATGATACTGGCATCAGCCGCCTTATGTACCAGGTTCCGCTGGCGGATGTCCCCAATCCCAACGGGCTGACCGCGCTGGACAACCAGACCTATGCACCGTCGCGGGAAAGCGGCAACTTTTTCCTGTGGAATGCGGGTGAGGGCCCGACCGGAGAGCTTGTGTCTTTCGCGCGGGAAGAGTCGACCACAGATGTCTCGACTGAACTGACCGCGTTGATTCAAACCCAACGGGCTTATTCCTCGACGGCGACGGTGATCAAGACCGTTGATGAGATGCTGCAGGAAACCACGAATATCAAACGTTAATTTCGGTTTACATCCGGAAAGGAGGGCTGGCTGATGAACTTGTCAACAGCATTCAACAACGCCGTAGGTGGCCTCGCCGCTTCCAGCCGCGGCACTTCGGTGGTGTCGGACAATATCGCCAACGCGCTGACGCCAGGCTACGCGCGCAGATCGCTGGAGCTGACATCGAACACGATCTCGGGGTCTGGGGTGCGTACCGTCGGCGTTGTCCGCAATCACGACCCGATCCTGACAGCAAATCGCCGTGCCACCGACTCGGACCTGGCCTATCGGTCTGCGGTATCAAAGTTTTTCACTAACGTGGAAGACTTCATCGGCACAGCGGACAATCCCAGATCACTGGCGAATATTCTGACAGAGTTCGACAATAGCCTGATCACCGCAGCCAGCCTGCCGGACTCGTCTGAACGCCTTGATCAGGTCGCCCGTACCGGTCGTGATCTTGCGACTAGCATAAACAGGGCGTCCGAAGGCGTTCGACACTTGCGCTCGGAAGCTGATCGCACGATTGGTCGGCAAGTGGACAGCCTGAACCAAACGCTCAAGGAAATTGAAAAGCTGAACACGAAGATTCCGTCAATAAAGGCTACAGGCGGTGATGTCGGAGCACTTCTTGATCAGCGGCAGGTTTTGATCGACCAGGTCAACGCGGTGGTGCCCGTAAACGTGATGGCGCGGGCAAATGAGCAGGTGTCGCTATATTCTGACGGCGGGCTTATCTTGCTGGAAGGCAGCGCGGCCGAGTTCTCGTTCTCAACCTCCGGTGAAATCCAAGCTCACATGACCCTTGACAACGGATTGCTGTCGGGGCTTGAGATGAATGGCAAGCCGGTGCGCACCAGCGGCGATGGCGCTCAGATAAAAGGCGGCGCACTGATTGCGCAGTTTCAAATTCGCGATGAGCTGGCTGTAGAGGCGCAGGCCAATCTTGACTTGGTCGCCCGCGATTTGATCGAACGGTTTGAAACACCCGGATTGGACCCAACTGCAAACCCAACGGACCCGGGCCTTTTCACTGATGCCGGTAACCGGTTCGAGTCGACCGCACCAGCAGGGTTGGCGTCGCGAATTGGTCTGAACGCGATTGTCGATCCCGATGACGGTGGCGACAGTCGGCTCTTGCGTGACGGGCTTGGCTCGACAACTCCGGGCAATTCAGGTGATGCCACGCAACTGCGGGCCTTCGGTGCCATACTGAACGAATCGCGTCCCGTCGCGGGGTCGCCTTTTGGCACCGGCGAAATGCGCGCCTCTGATCTGACCGAGGCGCTGATGTCCAAGACCGGCTCAAACGCGCATACAGCAAGTCAACGCCTGACCTTTGCCACAAGCGCTCAACAAGAAATGGTCCGGATCGAGGCCGCGCAGGGCGTGAACACCGACCAGGAACTACAGAACCTGATCAAGATCGAGCAGGCCTATGCCGCCAATGCAAGGGTGATCTCGGTCGTGGATGAATTGATGGAAACCTTGTTGAGGCTGTGATGATAAATTTTACATCTATCGGTGATCTGGCACGCGGTATGAGACTTCAGACCCGTTCCGTTGAACTTAGAAACCAAATAGAGACGCTGTCTTACGAACTGACCACTCACAAGGTTCAGGATGTTTCCGGACGACTGGATGGCGACTATTCGCACCTTTTGGATCTCAACCGAAGCCTTTCGCGCCTCGACGCATTCAAGTTGTCGACGGCTGAGGCGCGGCTTTTCACAGATGCCACGCAGCTCAGCCTGACAACGGTCAATGACGCGGTGGATGAGGTCGCCGCGTCTCTATTGTCGTTTGGAACGTCGAACCAAGCCGTCAGTCACGAAAACGCATCGGCGCTGGCGCGTAACGAACTGGATACGATCATATCCGCACTGAACAAGCGCACAGGTGGGAGGAGCCTGTATGCCGGTACGGCCACGGATGTCTCTCCTCTGGCGTCTGCCGACACCCTGCTGACTGCACTTGAAAGCGAGCTGTCCGGTCATACTTCAGTCGAAGATATCCGCCAGGCGGCAGAAGATTGGTTTAACGACCCTAGTGGCTTTGACGCGGTCATCTATCGGGGCTCGGATACTGCGCTGGCACCGATGCAGATTTCTGAAAATGAAAGCGTTCAGATCCCAATCACTGCTACGGATCCCGCTCTCAAAGATGCTATGCGCCATATTGCCGTTGCTGCTTTGTTGTCCGACGATGCACTGAACCTGCCGAGGGATAATCGTACTGAGCTTTTCAAACAGTTAGGGGGTGATCTGGCGAACACCCAGAACCAGTTGGTGAACCTTAGGGCGCAGGTTGGCTCAACCCAAGCACGTATTGAACAGGCTGCCACGCGCAACAGTGCAGCCAAGAACAGCCTTGAGCTCAGCCGGAATGAGTTGATTGGGGCAAACCCGGAAGAGACAGCTACAAAACTCCAGACCGTGCAAGTTCAATTGGAGAGCTTGTATTCCGTGACCGTCCGAAATTCGAACCTGTCGTTGGTGAACTTCCTGAGATGAGACTCATTGCTTTTCTACTGATCCTGCTGCCCGGGATCGCATCTGCAGGCACGATACGCCTCAAGGATCTTGTGGATTTCGACGGGGTGCGCGGCAATGACCTGGTGGGCTACGGTCTGGTCGTTGGGCTTAACGGCACCGGTGATGGGCTGCGCAACTCGCCTTTTACGGAAGAAATCATGTCGAACATCCTTGAAAGGCTGGGCGTCAATGTGAATGGCGAGGATTTTCGACCCAAGAATGTGGCGGCTGTGTTGGTGACAGCCAGCCTGCCTCCGTTTGCGCGGGTTGGTGGACAGATCGATGTTACGGTCTCTGCCATCGGTGATTCTGATAGTCTTCTTGGCGGCACCTTGGTCATGACACCGCTGAACGCTGCGGACGGCCAGATTTACGCGGTGGCGCAAGGCACCGTTCTTGCCGGAGGCGCAGTAGCCCAGGGTGAGGCGGCATCGGTCGTGCGCGGCGTGCCGACCTCTGGGGTAATCCCGTCCGGTGCACGGGTAGAGCGCGAGATTGACTTTGATCTCTCCACACTTACTGAAATACGTTTGGCCCTACGCGAGCCCGACTTCACCACGGCCAGCCGTATCGAAACGGCGATCAATAGGGAATTCAACCGAGCGGTTGCAATCATGCGAGATTCAGGAACGGTAGAGCTGAACATCGCGGCAACTCAATCGGTTTCGACGGCGCACGCGCTAGGGCGGATTGAGAATGTACTGGTCGAGCCGGAAACCAAAGCCCGCGTCGTGGTTGACCAACGCTCGGGCACCATCGTCATGGGGCAAGAAGTTCGCATTTCACGAGTCGCGGTTTCACAAGGCAATCTAACTCTAACAGTCGAAGAAACACCAATCGCCGTTCAGCCCAACCCCTTTGCGCGCGGAGAAACTGTTGTTGTTCCCCGAACGGTCGCTGGGATTGAGGAAGATGAAGGCACTGGACTGGCCGAGATTCCCGAAGCCACCACCTTGTCCGAGGTTGTCGCAGGCCTGAACGCGCTTGGAGTTTCGCCCCGCGACATGATCGACATCCTGAAAACAATCAAAGCTGCCGGGGCACTGCATGCCGAATTCCTGGTGCGATAGCTGCAATCAGTGATGGCGGGATCAGTTGATCCTGGCCATCACTTGGACTTCCAACTGTTCAACCAGCGTTTGAACCGACCGCTTCTTTCCTCGATCGCGTCGCCGGCGGCATAGAGACCGTCCTCCATATTCTCAAGCACCGGGTCGACGCGGGCCTCGCGAAACCGGCGCCAGCGGACCCAAATCGCCCAAAGAAGCGCGGCGAAGACGGTCAGGAAAATGATATTGAACCACGGGATGATCCGTACATCAGGACTGTCGACCTGCCAAATCTTTACAGCATTTGGAAAAATCGAAAGGAATTCATTGCGCCATCCATAATGTCTCACGACAACCCAGCGCGGATTCTCGGCCGCAGACTTCAGGTCCACCGCCTCGGCTTGCAGGTTCGAGGAGTTAAGTTTGAAGTATGGCGGCCAGCTCCAACCGGTGTCTTCATTCCGGTAAACCATAACCCTGTCATTGGTTTTTCGCGTCTGAATAAAGAACACGTCGCGGTTCGGTGCAGTCGGGTCGCTGCCAACGTCGTGCACTGACCAGAAAATACTGTTCTCACCCGGGTCGATCCGCTTTTCATACGTATCCGAGATTCGCACCACGTCATGCTGCGGCAGAGTATAGTGCAGCACCGCTGCAAGCGTGCCCCAAAACAGGATGATTATGGCCCATTTGACGTATCGCATTGGCGAAGCCCTCACATGAAATTCGTAACGTAAATCAGGATCGCAATCAGGCTTAGCGGCACCACGTAAATCCCGAGGATCAGCTTGCGGCGCATAGACCCATCGTATTTTTCCAGGCCGCGCCGAATAAAAGCATCGCGATCACCGGTCAGACCCTTTTTTTCCCAATGAGCAATCAGCTTACCGCGTCGAACCCAACGGGAATAGATCGAAACAGCAACATAGAGAACTGTCAGAATGATCAGCAAGGGTACCAAAAAGCGCAGTGCGACGAACATTCAACCTCTCCCAACAGCGCCCCAGGGACCGACTCGCGCGATGATGTCATCACTGACCCGATCCGCGCCATCCATATCCGGCTCATGGCCGAACAGCGCGGCGCGGGCGCCTGCCTTGTCCACCTGATACTCGCGGGCGAGGAAATCGGCAACATAGGCTTTTTTGGCTTCGGACCACATGGCGTAGGTACGATAGAACAGCTCTTTATGACAGATGAACATCTGCCGTGGGTCCAGTGGTGCCAATTCGGCCAGAAGCATGTTTACCAGATCGCGGTTCGGCGTATCTGTGGCCCTAAGCGTATAGAAATAGGCCGGATGATCCGAGGTGATGCGCGGCCAGGGCCCACCATCACTCGCCCAGCGCAGCAGTTGCGCCAGGCCGTGATACGCCTCGGGCAGTTGGTCCGAGTGTCTGCGGGCCAGACGCCGCATATCGCTGCGGTCCAGTCCGGTCAGATCGACACCCGCATTTGCAGCGGCGTCGATGGTCAGGAAATCCATCTTCTGCTGTAGAATCGCAGTGGCATCCACACCACGTGCCTTGACGATGGGTTCGACCAATTCGTTGTAATCAAGAAACTTGGCAATCTGGTTTCGCTGGGACGTGGAAAAGACGTGTTTGATCGGCAGGTCATCGGGTATTTCGCCCATACAAATTGCCGCCGGGTGATCGACGTCAGGAAACAGGTAGAGCCCGCCGAAATGGGCCGTCCAGAAATTGCGTTGTTCAAACGCCGTGTGACGCAGGCGGACCGGGTTTCGGGTGACATCTCCGGTTTCTTTCGCGGTTTCGATCATCCGGGCGATCAGTACATCATCGAACCAGGCGTCTTCCTCGGTTTTGAACTGCTCGACCATACCCGCCAGTTGCTCGGCCTTGCGCAAGGTGCCGCCGACCGCGTCGGCCTCAATCTCGATCTTGCGCAGGTTCAGCAGGTCGTGCGGGGTGGTAAGTTTGAAGACTGAGTTCACCAGCTCTCCGGCCACCGCATCGGTGGCGGTCAGGGCAAACAGCTGCGCCTCGTTCATCTCGATGAATTCGCGCAGGATATCACGCGAGGTCGAGAATTTGACGTTCAGCAGAGGCGCGCGTTTCTGTTCGGTAGTCAACAGGATGAACTGACGGTTGACCCCGTTGGGGTTGAGGTAGAGCTCATCCTCCAGCTCAATCCCCACCTCAGGCGAATAGCCCGAGATATCGACATGGAAATCCGTCAGCGCCGTGGTCTTGCCCGCCAGATGCTGCAGCGCGCGGTTATACCGCTCGACCAGAGCCGGGCTGGAGATGTGGACAAGATTGCCGAACATCAGGCCTTTTTCGATGAGGCGGATCATTGGCCCCCTTTCTGTTGAGTACTCTTTTCCTCAACGTTCCAAAGAAATTCTTCCTGCTGAGCCAACCGGGCCGAAAGATGCTCCGGAAAAATGTCTCCGCTACCAGAATTACGGCGACTGATTGAAAGCGCTGCCAGACAAAACAAGACACTCAACACCAATATTGCCCAAACGCCAACAACTCCGGACATGATACAAACAATGACAATGAATATGGAAACTGCCCACATGCTTAGAAAGTAGTCAAAGCTTTTGAAACCTCCCGTCAAAACGATTGATACCGCTCCTGGAACGAGGGGGACCATTGTGAAAAACAAAGCCACACTAATCAATACTGCGCGAAACCTAAGTCGGTTTAGATTTTTAGAACCTGTTTTTCCTATACGCCAGCCAACAAGGCTGGACACCGACATGCTGGATGCGACGAAGATAAGAACTTCCAGACCGCCGTTCACCCATTCCCCTCCAGATACCGCCGCTTGGCCTCTTCCATCCGGCCCATCTCGCGGACGGCGTTTTCGATGGCGACCTCGTCGCTCTTGTCGGCATAGCGGAACTCGCTGTCGGCGTAGCGGTTGATCTCTTGTATCACCATTTCCACCGTGATCGGCTGGCGCAGGTCCTCGATCATGGCCTTCTTGGTGTCATAGTCGCGGAACAGGAACAGGTCCGGGTTCTCCATCCACTCGTCGGGCAGTTCGAAATCCATCGCGCGGACCTTGACCGCGTCGGTGATGTTCTTGATCGCGCGGCCGGTGAAGCGTTCGTCCGCCTGCTGGATCGCCTTGAGGTAGGTGCCCAGTTTGGCGATGGTGTCCATCTGGCCAATCTCGCCGGACACACGGTCATAGACCTGCAGCAAGGCGTCCTCATGCGGGCGGGAATGGCTTTCGAAACTGGCGGCGACGGCCTTTTTGATCTCCTGCGCGGCATAGGCGTCGTGCTCGCCCAGCGGGATGTCGTGGTTGCGGCCCATCAGCAGGTGCAGGATGTCGATGTAATCCTCGCGCGTCTGCGGCCCGTCCACCAGGAACCGCGCGCCCGCCCGCTGGCGCAGGGCGTCGTCCACATTCTCGGGGTAGTTCGAGAACATGCCAAAGGTGCAGTTGCCGCGCACGACGGTGTTGGCGCCCGCAAAGCTTTCCATCAGCACGGCGGTGATTTCCAGTTGTCCAGCGCTGGACTGCCGGTCGCCGCGTTTACCTGCCAGCTGGTCGATATCGTCGATAGTACCGAACCCGATGACCGAGGGGTCGATGATCGTGTTGATAAACGCCTTGGCGTTCTGGCCGGATTTGCCCTGATAGCTGTCGATATTGTCGGTGCTCAGGTTCTGATAACGGAACGGATAGCCCGCGTTCTGGCAGTAGTCATTGATCAGCCCGGCCATCATCTGGATCAGGGTGGTCTTGCCAGTGCCCGGTTTGCCATCACCCATGAAGGTAAAGATGAACCCGCCGAGTTCCGCAAAAGGGTTCAGGCGGCGCTCGAAATCATAGGCCATCAGCATCTTGGCCAGCTTCATGGCCTGATACTTGGCGATATGGTTACCAACCACCTCGTTCGGTCTTTTGAACGTCATGGTGAGCGTGGTGGATTTCGCCTTGGAAGCTGGTTCGAACCCGCGGATCGTCAGGTCATCCGCCTCGATATGCCAGGCCGCATTCTGAAACGGGGCCAGATGGCCCGCGGATTGGGCGCGCAGGGCGGATTTTTCCATCAGCTGTTCAGCATAGGCGCTGGTGGCCGCGATCAGGTGTGCGTCGTCCGGGGCGTGTTTGGCCAGCGTCTGATCCAACTCCCACAATGCACCGTGCAGAGCGAGTTGGCCATTATCGGTCAGAACCTCCTGGACTTCGCCTATGTCGACCGTAGTTTCCCCCAGATGCGATGACATCAGATAGGCCAGTGCGTTGCCAAATGTATGCAGCGTGATCAACGCCTCAGCCGTCAGCAGTTCCGAGAATTCGGTCTTGCGCGCGGCTGGCAAGTCTCCGGCCAGATTGGCGCGCTTCAGATCGGCCAGCGGCGTCTGGTCGGCGTAGGCCTCGGCCACGGCGAATGCGATTGAAATGGCGCGGCGAATAGCTTGCTGCGCAGTGGCTTGCGGCGGAGAGACCAGCGCATCGTCCTCATCCGAGGCCTCGATCCGCTCAACCAGATGCACCCCATCGGCGCGCGCAGTCCGGCGTGTGACAAGCCCCGGCGTGGTCGACCGGAACCGCCGCCCGGTTGACACACCCGGCGACCGTTCCGTCGCGGTCTCAACGGCTTTGGCAATCCGCGGCGCGTGTTCAAACCCGTTCAGCAAGGCGGTTGCGGCCGGGTAATGCTTGCGAATATCCGCCTCGCGCAGTTCCATCTGATCTGATGTCAAACTCATCTCAAAATTGCCTTTGCTGTCTCTAATATCTCAGAACTTGCCCGGTCGCGCTGACGACGAATTTCTGCACATCAGCAAAACCCGGCGGATTGCGTTCGGCCAGAACCTGGAAGGGGCGCTGTGGCAGGATGATGGACCGCTGGATGCGCGTGGCCCCTGTCTCGGCCCCCTGCCCACCGAACGGGTCGAGGGCAAAGACCTCACGTTCAACGGTGGAAAACCACCCGGCGCGTTCTTCGATGACCTCTTCACTTTCCAACTCTTCCGTGGTCCATGCCAGCGCCCAGTCCTGCCCTTGCGGCGCCTGCGCGTCTTCCAGCACCTGCCGCAGCGGGCCGGATTGCTCGGTATAGGCCGAGGAATACATCGGGCCTACATGGATGCGGCGCAGGTGTTTGGGGTGCAGGTCGTCGAAATCCTGATCGAAGCCTTTGGCGATGGTCAGCAATTTCAACCCGCCTAAGGATTGCGCCATCAGATGCGCCTGCACTTCGGGCCAGCGGCGCTGGTCCTTGGGCAAAGCCGTTTTGCCGCTGTCCTCAAGCTGCATCAGATAGATGACCGGTAAGTTGATCTGGCTATCATAGACCGCCCAGTGGATCATGAACTTGCGCCGTTCGCCCTCATTCCCGATCCAGTGACATTCAGGATCGTTGCGGGCCCAGAACAGCTGACCCTTCAGCAATTCCTCGTAATAGAGCCTTTGGGACAGCGCGAATTGCAGTTTGGTGGGGATTTCCTGATCGCCAATAATGGTGCGGACCATGTCGGTTTTCAGGTCCTCTTCCGAGGGCATATTCGCCAAATGCACCTGCGCCTGCTGCGCGTCATTGGCCATGGTCAGCAACTCAGCCGCCACTGGAAACCCGCTGTCGCGCTTGTCCATGGCGAGACTGCCAAAGAACCGACCCGTATCGCGCCCAACCAGCAGGTATTTCATGGAAAGCGCGCGGAAGGTGTAGAGCAGCCCCGAGAGGTAACGCGACACAATCCGCACCTCTTGCTTGCTGATCGCGCCCTCCGCCTCCATCGTCGCGGCCACGCGCAGGAGGTGGACGGTGATCACCTCGAATTTGCGGAAATAGCGGCGCGAGGCGAAGGTATCGGTCAGGCCGACATGGTCTTGGGTGGGGTCAGTCATTTGCGGCTCTCAGCAGCATTTCACCTTTTGAAATCACTGCCGTTCATCCTTGACGGAAGGCACTCTTCCTAACGCATCGAGTTCAAAGAAACTAAAGGCCATATTGGCCTCCGATTGGCGCGCAGCGAAAAATTGTGGCTCTCGGCTCCTAATTGTGTGTGCAGTCATGGAAAACAGCGCTCGCGCGAGATTTCCGAAACACCCAAGAAAAATAAACAGAAATGCTAGAAAGAGTATCGCGATCACAGTTCCGTTTATGTCGTCCTGACTGGTGATATGAAATGGTGCGTCAGCACCAATTTTCGCTATGGAAACACCGTCGCCAGAGAACAGTGAAACTAGCCTCCCTGCAACCGTGATCAAAATGCCCAAAAATCCAAATTTGCGAAATACTTTCCAGCTCCACATTAGGGGCTAACCCCCGTACAAATTCTTATCATGCTTCTCGACAATCGAGGCAAACCGGCGGGCAAAGCGCTCGTCCGCCTTGGCCTTTTTCTCCAGCACGTCGCGGGCAAAGACCATGTGGTCCTCATGCGCCTCAAGCATGTCGGCCATTTTCTGGTTGGTCGCGGTGCCGATGGCGGCCATCGCCGTCTGCGCCTCTTGGTCCGTCTGCACGCCGATCTCGTTGATGCGGTGGGCCACGTCCTGCTGCTGCGCGGTTTTCAGCGATTTGGTCAGGGCGTCGTACAGCACCACGCGCTGTTGCGTGTCTGTCTGCAGCTTGTTGATCAGCACCATCTGCGTCGCCGCCTGGTTCTGTAGAGAATCGACCCAGGTCTTGCCCTTTTCGATATAGCGCTCCAGCGTTTGCGATTTGGCCAGCTTGACCTGCTCTTCCTGAACCTTTGCGTTGTATTGCTTGTTCAGCTCGGCCAGTTCGGTTTCCAACTGGGTGCGTGCGGCAGCATCTTGTTCGACGCTGATCTTGTTTTCCAAAGTGATGATCGTCGGGTCCATACCCTGAATTTCTGCCCGAAGCGCCTCGAGTTCCGCGACAGTCGCTTCACGGTCGTCCAGCGTGCCGGTCAGATTATCCTCGACCTTCACGCGCTGCTCTTCGAGCACCGCCAGTTGCCCCTCTAACAGTTTCACGATCACGTCTGATTTGGCGATCAGGTCCTGCAGCTTATCGTCGATATTGGCGGTGCGCATCCTCTCTTGCCGCATCGACTCAGATTTGGCCTTGGCAAAGATACCAACAAAGCTTTCCCACCCGGTTTTCGAGCGCATCTCGTCAAAATCCTTGGAAAATGCGTTGGTGACGTCATCCAGACCCATGATCAGCTCGGCGATGTTGGCGTTCATCACCTCGGTATGGGCGTGCACATCCTCAAGCGTGGCGTTTTCGATGTCGATATCCGCCTCGGCTGTGCCGATCTTGGTTCGGGCCGCTTCGATCCGGGATGTCAGCCCTTCAATCTGCGATTGGCTTTCCCGCACTTTCGCCTGAGTTTCTTCGATCAAGGCGTCAAATTGGTGGTTCGACATCACTGCTATCCCTTTTTTCTTCAATTACCCAATAAGATAGGGAATGTTACGCTGATTTACATCCCCGCGAGTCCAAAATTCCCGCAAACTGTGGCAAACTCGGTCTCAAAAAGATAGGCGCGATATCCTGACCTGATACCTGCGTTTGTTGATCAAATCTGGATTGATCCGCGGGGCATAGTGGGCATAGACAATCCAGACACCACCTGATTGGGTGCGTTGAACAAAATTCCTGCCGGAGGCTGACCCATGCTGGACGCAACAACCGATCTGAAATCCATTCTGAAAAACCCCGACCTGCTTGCGACCAAAGCCTATATCGGTGGTCAGTGGGTAGAGGGTGACAATGGCACCTTCGCGGTGACCAACCCCGCACGCGGTGACGTGGTCGCCGAGGTGGCCGATGTCAGCCGCGCTCAGGTCGCTGGTGCGATTGCACAGGCCGAGGCTGCGCAGAGGGAATGGGCCAAGCTGACCGGAAAAGAACGCGCCGCGATCCTGCGTCGCTGGTTCGATCTGATGATGGAAAACGCAGAGGATCTGGGCAAGATCCTGACCGCTGAACAAGGCAAACCGCTGGCCGAAGCCATTGGTGAGATCGGGTATGGCGCCTCGTTCATTGAATTTTTCGGTGAAGAGGCCAAGCGCGTCTACGGTGAAACTATCCCCGGGCACCAACGCGACAAACGGATTATGGTGCTGAAACAGCCGATCGGAGTGGCGGCGTCTATCACGCCATGGAACTTCCCCAACGCGATGATTACCCGCAAGGCCGGACCAGCGCTGGCTGCGGGCTGCGCTTTTGTTGCGCGCCCGGCAATGGAAACCCCTTTGTCGGCACTGGTTTTGGCAGTATTGGCCGAACAGGCAGGTATTCCTGCAGGCGTGTTCAACGTTGTGCCGTCATCAAGTGCCAGCGACGTGGGCAAAGAGTTTTGCGAAAACCCCGGCGTGCGCAAGCTGACCTTTACCGGTTCGACCGAAGTGGGCCGCATCCTGCTGCGTCAGGCGGCTGATCAAGTCATGAAATGCTCGATGGAATTGGGCGGCAACGCTCCGTTCATTGTGTTCGATGATGCTGATCTGGATGCAGCCGTAGAAGGTGCGATGCTGTGCAAGTTCCGCAACAACGGGCAGACTTGCGTCTGCGCCAACCGTATCTATGTGCAGGCCGGTGTCTACGACGAGTTTGCTGCCAAACTCAAAACCGCGGTAGAGGCGCTTAAAGTTGGCGATGGCCTGTCCGAGGGCACCACAACCGGCCCTCTGATCAACGATGATGCTGTCGCCAAGGTGCAGGAACACATTCAGGACGTCACCGACAAAGGCGGCGCGATCCTGACCGGCGGATTGCCCCATGATCTGGGCGGCACCTTCTTTCAGCCGACCATCGTAACCGATGTCACTCAGGATATGCTGGTGGCACAGGACGAAACCTTTGGCCCGCTTGCCCCATTGTTCAAGTTCGAAGACGAAGATGAGGTGATCGCCATGGCCAATGACACCATCTTTGGTCTGGCCTCGTATTTCTATGCCAAGGATCTGAGCCGCGTCTACAAAGTGGCAGAGGCACTGGAATACGGCATCGTGGGTGTAAACACGGGCATCATCTCAACCGAGCTGGGCCCGTTCGGGGGCGTCAAGCAATCCGGCCTTGGACGTGAAGGCAGCCACCACGGCATGGAAGACTACCTTGAGATGAAATACATCTGTCTGTCCGTGTGATCCGGTTTAGGCCAACGCCTGCAAACGTTGGCCTAATTTTACAACACTCTTGTTGGCCAAGGGCGCTGACGCCTGCAGTCATTGCGTGATGCATGATCAGTCTTACCACGCGGGTAAATATACAACGCCCCGCGCCTGGAGGAACGCGGGGCGTATGGTGCGATGATTCAAAGAGGACAGGATCATCGCTTCGTGAGTGCTTGCCGCCTTAGTTCACGGCTCTGGCGTCGACCACATCCTTTTCAATGGCGTTAGCCGAAGAAATTTCGATCCGGCGCGGTTTCAGAGCTTCTGGCACCTCACGCTTCAAATCGATGTTCAGCATGCCATCCTCGTGGCTTGCACCCGTTACGCGCACGTGGTCGGCGAGGGCAAAGCGACGCTCAAACGCGCGGGTGGCGATACCGCGGTGCAGGTAACTGCGCTTTTTATCCTCAGCAGCTTTTTTGCCCGCAACAATCAGGGCGTTTTCCTTGACTTCGACCGATAGGTCAGTTTCCGAAAAACCGGCAACAGCAATTGAAATGCGATAGGTGTCGGCATCGGTTTTTTCGATATTGTAAGGCGGATAAGTGGGCTGGGCGACGTCATTGGTCAGAACCCGATCCATCATGTCGGCGATCTGGTCAAAGCCAATTGTGGCGCGGTGCAGCGGTGCAAAATCAAAACTACGCATGTGTCATATCCTCATGTTTGAGCGATCTTTGTTACGCCCTCCGTTTGGACGGGCGACTGAGATTGCCAAGCCCCGTTATTGGCGACCTGACAGAACTGAAATGGGAAGCATTTTGGCCGAGTTCAAGACCCGCCGGATGAGATGAATTTCGCGCCCGAGTTCGACTTTCCCGACCCGACCTGCAGCCGTCGGATCGCGGCCTTGGGCTGTGGCGCGTTTCGCCGCAGATCGGCCTTGAGGTCCGCAACGATTCCAGCCAGTTCCATTCCGTATCCAACTTTTTGGCGACCATCGGTTCCCACTGCGGACACGACCGACAAAATCTGCCAGCGCGGGCCATTCCGGGCCAGCAGTGCCGAACCGGACGAGCCAAAGGTGATATCGCAATTGAACGAAATCAAACCCTGCTGGCGTTGCAGTATTCGACACGACCGCTCACGCGTGATCGCCTCTGACCGGCCACGCCCGTATGATGCGAGACTAACTTCGTTGCCAGCCACGCGGCCGCTATGCAGGGCAAAGGGATCGGCGACAGAATAGGGAATGGGGTGTTCCAGCCGCATCAACGCCACGTCCGCCCGAACGGAGGCCGCGGACAGCTCTGGTAAGTGGACGTAATCCGGATGTATTGCAATCTGAACCACCTTACGGTCTGCCAGCGCTTTTCCCGCACTTAGACCCGCCCGAAACATCAGCTTGCCGGGCGCATAGATCTGACCTGTCCTTTTATCAACCGCGCAATGGGCCGCTGTCAGAACCAAATCCTGCGCGATCAACGTACCGGTGCAAAAGCCCTGATCGCCGATATCCAACCGACCAATGGCTTCCCATCCGTACAGGTCTTCTCGGTCGGTCAGTTTACGCTTGGCGCTTTGCGCGAAGGATGCGGTTGACAGGACAGACAGACAGATAACGGCGGCAAGCATCAGGCGTATCATGGTTTGATGAACCTCGCGCCGATGTTCTTTTTGGCCACGCCTTCGGAGGTCTGTGCCCGAAACCCACGGCCGGCCGACAATTCGGCTTGCAACAGCTGCAGCGATCCTGCGACCGGGGTGCCGACTGAAACGCGTTGGCCGTCAAATTCGGCCTTTGCGGCCACGACAGACACGATTCGCGGACGCTCGCCCGCGAATGAGAAAACCGGTGCGCCGGACGAGCCGAACTCGACATCGCAGGACATCACCAAAACATCCGACCGGCGGGTCATGACTGAACAGACCTCTTGCAGCGCGGGCGCTTCGGCCCGATCCCGCCCGTATGAGACCACGCCCACTTCTTCCCCTCGGCCCGGACGATCGCCGGTTTCAAAGGGGATCACGGTCGTGTTGCGAATGGGTTGCCACAGCTCGATCAATGCAATGTCGTTCCGCAGCCGCGCGGTCGATGTTTCATTGTCATAACGATAGTCGGGATGCACAACCGCCTGCCGCGCCGCGCGATAGGCCGACGCCCGACCCAAACGCCAGGCGGCAAGGAACTCAACCTCTGACAAGTCGATCCGTTGTCCTGTGGCCTTGTCATACAAACAATGCGCTGCGGTCAGAACCAATGTCGGTGAGATCAGCGTGCCGGTGCAAAAGCCCACCCCGTTGATGTCCAAACGACCGACGGCCATCCAAGCCCGCCCGGCATCGGTGGTGTCGAGGCTTTTCAGCCCGCTATCCTGCGCCATCGCCGCCATCGGCGTCAGAGCCAGCGCTAAAGCCTTGATCCAGTTTCGCAAGCGGTTCTCCGGCGTTGTTGCTTGCTTTTATCCCTACGGTTGGTGTGGGGCAAAAATAGGGCGACCGGTTCAAATCTGGTTTTCAAAACCAAGTGATGCACCGCGGCACCAGACAGCCTAACTGAGGATCGGAACCGCCGGCAGGTTGTCCTGTTGCAAAGCCCGCGGTACGGGTCCGCCGGTGGCCCAATCCAACAGCTCGACCGTGTGCAGGATCGGGATATCAGTGCCCGACCCGATCTGCATCATGCAGCCGATATTGCCCGCAGCGATCACATCGGGATTTTTCGCCTCAAGAGTTTTAACTTTACGCCGTTTCAGCTGCCCCGAAATTTCGGGCTGCATCAAGTTGTAGGTCCCTGCACTACCGCAGCACAGATGACTATCAGCAGGCTCTAACACAGAGAATCCCACCTTTTTTAGCAGGCTTTTGGGATGCGTCTTCACCTTTTGACCGTGCTGCAAGGAACACGCTGCGTGATAGGCAACCGTCATACCTTTGTTGGCCCCTTCCGGCAGGTCCAATTGCACCAGCAGCTCGCTGATATCCATTGCGATATCTGAAATACGCGCCGCGACCTTCGCCAGCGGATCATTGCGGAACATATGCCCGTAGTCCTTAACAGTTGTCCCACAGCCCGAGGTGTTGATGACAATTGCGTCCAGACCATCCCCGTCCATTTCGGAAGTCCACGCTCTGATATTGGCGGCGGCTGCCTTGTGGCTGTCTTCCACCTTGCCCATGTGATGGGTCAAAGCCCCGCAACAACCCGCGCCTTTGGCGACCACGACCTCGCACCCCAACCGCGTCAGCAAGCGGATCGTCGCGTCGTTGATGTCCGTGTTCAAGGCTTTCTGCGCACATCCTGTCATCAGCGCCACGCGCTTTCGGCGCTGTCCTTTGGGCGCAAAACTTTGCGGGTCATCATTTCGGCTAACCGGAGGGATATGCTTTGGCGCCATATCCAGCATCGCCCGCAACCGCGCATCAGGGACAAGAAAACGAAACGGTCGGCCCAACTTGGCCCCGATCAGAGCCCAGCGGAATCGCATCGGATAGGGTAGAATCTGCGCCAGTACCCACCGCAACGCACGATCGGTGAAGGGGCGTTTATACCTCGCCTCAATGTATTCGCGCGCATGATCGACCAGATGCATATAGTGCACGCCGGACGGGCATGTTGTCATACAGGCCAGACAGGACAGGCAGCGGTCGATGTGTTTGACCGTTTTTTCGTCGGGCACACGCTCATTCTCAAGCATGTCCTTGATCAGATAAATGCGACCGCGCGGGCTGTCTAATTCGTCGCCTAGAACTTGGTAGGTCGGGCAGGTGGCGGTGCAAAAACCGCAATGGACGCAGCTGCGCAAGATGTCATTTGAGCGTTGGATCGCCGGATCTTGAAGCTGCTTTTTGGTAAATGTCGTCTGCATAACCCTACCCCATCAGTCCGGGATTAAAGACACCGCGCGGATCGAATCGCTGTCTTATTCCCTGTGTTAGAGCCTGTAATGCCATCGGTTCAGGTTGGAAGCGACCAAACGCCTTGACGGTTTCCTCGGCGGCACGCACCAGCGTGGCATGTCCGTCAAAGTACCCCAGTCTCGCGCGAAGATCGGTGCCTTGCGGGACACGCGCCCAGATCAGGCCGCCTCCCCAGTCGAACAGGGTTTGATCCGCACTCAACCGCTCCGAAATTTCGGGTGCGTCGGTTGGCTTGACCGAAATCCGCCAGACATCACCGCCCTGGCCATGAAACGCCTGCGCATCACGAATGGCACGCCATGTGGCAATCGGATCAGCGACCTCGCTCACCTGTCCTATTTTGGCCAGCAACGGCGTCAATTGTTCCAGTCGGTATGACACCGAGTCCTGAAACCCTTCGACCCTGAGATAGGCGGTGCCATCCTGCGGATCATACGCTGCTCCGCTGACCTGAAACGGAGAATTTAGCCCAACGGACATGGCCTGAACCGCCTTGTCGATATCGGCGACCTGAACGGTAAGGGTCGCAACGGCCTCGGGCTTTGGCAGTACCTTGAGCGATACTTCGGTCAGAACGCCCAACTTACCCCAAGACCCCGCCATCAGTTTGACCAGATCGTAACCGGTCACGTTTTTCATTACGCGCCCGCCATTCTTGACGACCTGTCCTGTTCCGTCGACAAAGCGCACACCAAGCAGGAAATCGCGGCACGCCCCGGCCTGTATGCGACGCGGGCCCGAGATATTGGCCGCGACCACGCCTCCAATGGTTGGCTCTGCCTTCGTACCCAGCAAGCCGCGATGATCCATCGGTTCAAAGGCCAGTTGCTGACCTTCTGCGTCCAACGCGGCCTCGATTTCTGTCACAGGTGTTCCCGCCTGCGCCACCAGTGTCAGCGCGCCGGGCTCATACAGGGTTATTCCGTTCAGACCAGTGGTATTGATCACGGCTTCGGGGCCGGGCACGCCGCGCGTGCCGCCACCGACAATACGCACCGGGTGCTGCAGTCCGGCCACCATCTCGGCCAGTTCGGCTTCTGTCTCAGGTTTCATAGCGATTATTCTTTGTTAGAGCCTATTCAGCCGCCAGTCGCGCCTTACGGCGCGCCTTGGACGCGTCCAATGGAAACACCTTTGCAGGATTAAGCAGCCAGTGCGGATCGAAGACATCCTTGACCGCCATCTGAGCTTCCAGATCTGCCGGCGCGTATTGATGAGACATCAGATCCCGCTTTTCGATACCAACCCCATGCTCACCCGTCAGACAACCGCCCACATCCACGCAGAGCTTGAGGATTTCGGCACCGAAAGCCTCACATTTCTCTAGATCGCCGGGCTTGTTGGCATCAAACAGGATCAAGGGATGCATGTTGCCATCTCCTGCATGGAACACGTTGCCAACGGGCAGGCCGTATTCGTTGCTCAACTCTCCGATCCGGCGCAGCACTTCGGGCAAAGATGAGACCGGGATTGTACCATCCAGACACATGTAGTCATTCATCTGCCCCATCGCGCCAAAGGCTGATTTCCGCCCCAGCCAGATTTTCGCGCTTTCCTCGTCTGACTGGCTTTCGCGCAGTTCAACCGGGTTATGGCGTTTCGCGATCTCGATGATTTTTGCAAGCTGATCGTCGATCTCAGCCTCCGAGCCTTCGACCTCGACAATCAGGAGCGCCGTGCAGTCAGGATAGCCCGCGTGGGCGAAATTTTCGCAGGCTTTGATGCAGAGCGTATCCATAAATTCGATCGCCACGGGCAGAATGCCCGACTTGATGATGTCGGACACGCATTGTCCGGCCACCTCATTGTCATCGAACCCCATCAAGACGGGCCGTGCTCCTTCGGGCTTGCGCAGAATGCGCAGCGTCGCCTCGGTCACGACACCCAGTTGACCTTCCGACCCACAGATCAGACCCAGCAGGTCCAGCCCACCCGCATCCAGATGCGCGCCGCCAATCTCGATCACACTGCCATCCATAAGAACCATTTTGACGCCCAGAAGGTTATTGGTCGTAACCCCGTATTTCAGGCAATGTGCCCCGCCAGAATTCATCGCGATATTTCCCGCGATGGCGCAAGCCAGTTGCGAGGACGGGTCCGGGGCATAGAAGAAATCTTCTTCCTCAACTGCGCCGGTCACGCTCAGATTGGTGCGCCCGGTCTGAACGCGAATGAACCGGTTGGCGTAGTCGGTTTCCAGAACCTCATTCATGCGGGCGACGCCCAGGATAACGCAATCTGCTGTTGGTAACGCCCCACCTGCCAGCGACGTGCCCGAACCACGCGGCACGACCGGCACGCCCTCCTCATGACAGATGCGCAGGACGTCCGAGACCTGCTGCGTGGTTGATGGCAAAACCGCCAGCATCGGAGGGCAGCGGTAAGCAGTCAACGCATCGCATTCATAGGCGCGCGTCTCGGCAGGGTCGTGAATCACGGCATCATCGGGCAACACTTGCTGTAACCTGCGCAAAACCAAGGCTTTGCGGTTCAAAATGTCGGGGTTTGGCGTTGGCATATCCATGGCGATCCCTCAGGTTTGGTAAAGTAATATTACCAATTTACCCATCTGGCAAGTTCCAGCATCCCAACGTAGTGTCACGGCCATGACTTGGATCGAACGCGCCATGGTTTTTTCACCGCTCGACTACGCCGCCCTTCTGCTGCTGCTTTTTGCCTGGCAGTGGATCGGCTGGCGGATCGACAATCCCTCACCCAACAGGAAATCCGTCGCGATGATGATGGATGATTTCCGCCGCGACTGGATGCATGAGATGGTGACTCGTCAACCGCGCATGTTCGATGCGCAAGTGGTGGCCAGCATGCGGCAGGGCAGCACATTCTTCGCTTCGACCACCATGATCGCGATCGGGGGCGGACTGGCCCTGTTGGGGAATACGGAACGCCTTGCTGGCGTCGCGCGCGATCTTGCCATCGGCAGCGCACCTGCGCTGGTGTGGGAGATCAAGATACTGGTGGTTCTGGTTTTCTTGTCGAACGCATTCCTGAAATATGTCTGGGCACATCGCCTTTTTGGCTATTGCGCCGTGATGATGGCTGCTGTTCCAAACGACGCTGAGGATCCACAGGCCTATCCCCGTGCAGCACAGGCTGCCGAAATATGCGTGACGGCGGCGCGCAGCTTTAATCGCGCCCTTCGCGCCACTTATTTCGCGTTGGCCTCGGTCACATGGATATTAGGGCCGGTCGCGTTGATCATCGGAACTGTTGCTACGTTTGGAGTGCTATACCGGCGAGAATTCGCGTCTCATTCACGCTCGGTGCTGCTGAAATTGCCGCCCAACACCAAGTCATGATGGCGCGGATAAGTCAGGCCCCCTATCGTCGGTCCATGCGCTATCTGATTCTCAGTGCCTTTCTGGCAAGCCCCGCCTTTGCCGATCCCGCAGTGATCGAAAACGTCTCGGCCCGTCAAAACGGTGAGACTTGGCGTTTTGATGTCACAATTCGACATCCTGACACAGGCTGGGATCACTATGCCGATGGCTGGCGTGTTCTGGACATGGAAGGCAACGAGTTGGGCATGCGCGTGCTGCATCACCCGCACGAGACTGAGCAGCCGTTTACGCGCTCATTAAGTGGTGTTGTGATCCCAGACGGCGTCACTCAGGTTCAGATACAAGCGCGGTGCAATGTCGATGGCTGGAATGACGGCACCACGGTGGTTGATCTGAACTGACGCTCAAAACACGCCAAGGCTGAGACCGGCAGCCAAGGCGGTACCGATCTCACGGCATTTGTTCAATTGATCCTGAGGGATGGTCTTTTCAGCCAGTATCGCATCGGGCGTTTGCGCTTGGGTACAAAGGATCAGGGGCGGTTGCACCTCTTTCAGCCGCCAACCGGTCGCGATCCGGGCAATCTGACGCGCGGCGTTCTCACCGTCAGACCCCGCGCAAACCATCTGGGCATAGGGGCGTCCTTCAATCCTGCCCAGCACGGGATAATAACATCTGTCGAAAAACTCTTTCATCAGACCCGAAATCGCAGCCAGATTTTCCGGGGCGCAGAAGATATAGCCATCGGCGGTCAGCAAGTCCTTGGGCCCGGCTTGATCTGCGAATTTCAGAACAACATCCGCCTCAGCCCGCCCGGCCTCTGCCGCCGCTTCGGCCATTTGCTGGGCTCCACCCGTGCGGGAATGATAAACGATCAGAAGCTGCGCCATGTCAGACCCGGTGATATGGGCCACCCGACAATATCGTTGCGGCCCGGTAAAGCTGTTCAGCAAGCATCACACGGACGAGCATATGAGGCCAGACCATCGCCCCGAAGGAGATGGAAAAATCGGCCTCAGCCCGCAGATCAGGGTCTATTCCATCGGCACCGCCGATGATCAGCGCAAGGTCCTGCCGCCCCGCATCCCGCCAGCCGCCCAGCTTCTCGGCAAATTCCGGCGATGACATCACCCGTCCGCGTTCATCCAACGTGCAGATCACCGCGCCTTTGGGCAGCGCTTTGCGCAGCAGCGCGGCTTCGGCGCTCATACCTGTGCTTTTCTTGTCTTCGACCTCGACCACGCGCGCAGGTCCAAGGCCCAGGCTGCGGCCGGTCCTGTCAAATCGGGTCAGATAATCATCAAGCAGGGACTTCTCCGGTCCGGCACGCAATCGCCCGACCGCACAAATGCTTATACGCAAATTTCTCTCGCCACCGGCCTGTTAATGCAGACCGGGATAGCGCCTCAGTTGGCCGAGGCGCTGCCGCCCTGAGGCAGCCACATCTTTTCCAGCTGGTAGAATTCACGCACTTCGGGGCGGAAGATATGGACGATCACGTCGCCCGTATCGATCAGCACCCAGTCGCCGGCATCCTTGCCTTCGACCTTCGAGGTAAAGCCGAACTCCTGCTTGATGCGATCCGTCAGTTTTTCCGCCATGGCCGAGACCTGACGGGTCGACCGACCCGAGGCAATGACCATGTGATCCGCAACCGACGATTTGCCTTGCAGGTTGATCTGCACGACATCTTCGGCCTTGTCATCGGAAAGTGAGGAAAGGATACGCTCAAGCAGCTTGTCGCTGATTGACTGAGAGTGGGCCATCACGCTGGCCCCGTCTTCGGCAGGCAAACCCGCCTGAGTATGTAGAGACAGGACATTGTCCTCCTTTGCTGCGCGCCGCAAACCCCCGGCGCCGGGGTGTTATAAAGGTAGCAAGAGGATTGCAACATTTCAATGAAATGCCGTGACACGTTAGCCACAAGGGGTCACTCTTTGGCGACCTGTTGCGTGGCTGCGTCGTCGTCCAGCAACCTAACCTCGCGCTGTGGGAAGGGGATTGAGATACCCTGCTCTTTGAACGCGTCCCACAAGGCAAGGTAGACATTGCCCCGAATATT
This sequence comes from Ruegeria sp. AWH4_226, assembly GCF_056159225.1. NCBI lineage: Bacteria > Pseudomonadati > Pseudomonadota > Alphaproteobacteria > Rhodobacterales > Roseobacteraceae > Ruegeria > Ruegeria sp. AWH4_226. The sequence continues at coordinate 2,469,198 of NZ_JBSWUU010000001.1, forward strand.
GGTCAGCCCCTTGGTCGGATCGCTGATCCAGAACCGCAGCACATAGTCGACACTGCTGTCGCCAAAGCCGGTAATGTGACAGACCGGTTCGTGCGACCCGCCGCTGAGCACGCGCTTGACCCCTTTAACCGCCCGGATCGCGGTTGCGCGCACCTGATGCGGATCGTCAGCATAGCTGGTGCCGAAGTCCAGATCCAGCCGAACGAACCGGTCCGAATGCGACCAGTTTACCACCTGATTGGTAATCAGATCCTCGTTCGGGATCAGGTATTCTCGCCCGTCCCGCGTCACAACCGAAACATACCGCGCGCCCAGCGCGTTGATCCAACCGAACGTATCGCCCAGCGAGATCACATCGCCCGGCTTGATGGACCGGTCCATCAGGATGATGATCCCCGAGATCAGGTTTGACACCACCTTTTGCAGGCCAAAGCCGATCCCCACACCGATCGCACCGGACAGCAGCGCGATGCCTGTCAGATCAAAGCCTAACGTGCGGATGGCGACCAGAAAGACAGCACCGTAAAGCACCACCTGGATGCCCTTGGCCAAAAGCACCTGCATCGATGGGGAAATATCGTCGTTGCTCTGCAAACCCCGTTCGGCCGCACGGGCACCTAAACGGGCCAGGGTCAGTAGAATACCAATCAGCAGGGTCGCCTTGAGGATCCCAAGGACCGAGATGTGCAGCTCACCAATGGAAACGGCCACACCGTCCAGAAACTCGGCCACATCATCGGTAAGATTGAGGGCAATCAGCGTTGCATAGACCCACATGGCCCATTTGAAGATCCGCCGCAGGGTCCGGTTGCGCACCAGCCTGGCAACCAGCGCAATCGCCAGCCATGCCGTCGCCAGCGTCGCCACGACCCCGATGATGTAGCTGCGTGACGGCCAGGTGATCTGCTGCATCAGCAGATACAACGCCCAGGACAGCACCACGAAATAGACCAAAGTCAGGCGCTGCATCAGCTGGACAAGAATCCGCAGCCGCCACTTTGGCCAGCCGGCACGGGCCCGCGCCCAAGTTTCCCACCGGCCTTGCGTTGCCAGTTTAAGGGTATAGGCCACGGCCCACAAAACCAGAATGATGATCAACTGATGCTGCCGCCAGCCGGGCGTGACAATCAGCTCGACAAGATTTTCGAATTGCACGGAAAAGCCCGCTGTCATGTTGTGATAGAGGTCCGACAGCGAACTGGGGATCAGATCTTGGTCCATGCTGCCAGCTTGAACAGCCTTTCCATATGATGCAAGCCCGGTGCTGGATTGAACCTTGATTGACGGCAAGCCCCGTTATATCTGGTGCGCATGAGACTCAATGTGGCCCAAGTACAGAATCTGGAAGACCGCGCGCGCCTGCGTGAGCGGTTCTTTGGGGCTGCCCGCACGGTCCTGGCACGCCTACCTGTCGCCTGAGCCAACTCGCCAGCTATTTCTCATTACACACGGGAGAGGACCGATGTCCCCCAAAACACTCTATGACAAGATCTGGGATGCCCATGTCGCGCACGAAGCCGATGATGGCACCTGCCTGCTGTATATCGACCGTCACCTGGTGCACGAAGTGACCAGCCCGCAGGCATTCGAAGGCCTGCGCATGGCGGGCCGTCAGGTGCGCGCGCCGGAAAAGACCATCGCCGTCCCAGACCACAACGTTCCTACCACGCCCGATCGTGTGAACGGGATCGAGAACCCTGAATCGCGTATTCAGGTTGAGGCATTGGACAAGAATGCCAAGGATTTTGGCATTCACTATTACCCGGTGAATGACGTCCGTCAGGGTATTGTGCACATTGTTGGCCCGGAACAGGGCTGGACCCTGCCCGGCATGACCGTCGTCTGCGGCGACAGCCACACCGCCACCCACGGCGCATTTGGCGCGCTGGCCCATGGTATCGGAACGTCAGAGGTTGAGCATGTATTGGCAACCCAGACCCTGATCCAAAAGAAATCAAAGAACATGAAGGTGGAAATCACTGGCAAATTGCAGCCGGGCGTGACCGCCAAGGATATCACTCTGGCCGTTATAGGTGAGACCGGCACCGCGGGCGGCACAGGCTATGTCATCGAATATTGCGGCGAAGCAATCCGCAACCTGTCGATGGAAGGCCGCATGACCGTCTGCAACATGGCGATCGAAGGCGGCGCCCGCGCTGGCCTGATCGCGCCTGATGAGACCACGTTTGAGTATGTCAAAGGCCGCCCGCACGCCCCCAAAGGTGCCCAATGGGAAGCTGCGATGGATTGGTGGAAAACCCTCTATACCGATGAAGGCGCGCATTTCGACAAGGTCGTAACCATACGTGGTGAGGATATCGCGCCGGTCGTCACATGGGGCACGAGCCCTGAGGATGTTCTGCCGATCACGGCAACTGTGCCGCACCCCGAAGACTTCGAAGGTGGCAAGGTCGACGCAGCCCGCCGTTCAATCGAATACATGGGTCTGAAAGCCGGTCAAAGGCTGAGCGAAGTGGAAATCGATACCGTCTTTATCGGGTCTTGCACGAATGGCCGGATCGAAGATCTGCGCGCTGCTGCCGAAATACTGAAAGGCAAGAAAATCAAGGAGGGCATGCGCGCCATGGTGGTGCCGGGCTCGGGCCTTGTTCGTGCGCAGGCCGAAGAAGAAGGCCTTGCGGACATCTTCAAACAGGCGGGATTCGAATGGCGTCTGGCAGGATGCTCGATGTGTCTGGCGATGAATCCGGATCAGTTGCAGCCGGGTGAACGCTGCGCGGCGACTTCGAACCGCAACTTCGAAGGGCGTCAGGGCCGGGGTGGGCGCACCCATCTGCTAAGCCCTGCAATGGCTGCCGCAGCGGCAATCACAGGACGGCTGACAGACGTCCGTGAAATGATGTAAGGTCCCCTCATATCTAGATATTTGAGGGATTAAGAATATGAGTGACTGGATTAAATGGCTTCTGTTGGGGCTGCTGTCGATTGCGTTTGGTATTTTTGTGCTGGGCGCGCCGGTTGTGGCTTCCATCGCCGTAACCATGGTAACTGGCGTGTTGCTGCTGATTTCGGGCGGGCTGCAAGTTGTGGGCGGCTTCACGGTCGAAGGTGCTGGCAACAAAATCCTGTCACTCATAATGGGTGCCGTGATGTTGTTTCTGGGCTGGTCTTTTCTGGACAACCCGATGGAAGGGACATTGACCCTGACAACAGTGGTCATGATCCTGTTTGTGGCCGGCGGAATCGCTCGCATCATTTTGTCATTCCAGATGCGCGGCACTCAATTCTATTGGCCAACGCTCATTTCAGGCGTGCTGTCCCTGGCCTTGGCCGCTTACATCCTTGCCAATGCCTCGATAGGGCTGGCGCTTAGCTTGCTGGGTATCTTGTTGGGAATCGAGATGCTGTTCAACGGGTTCGGATTGGTTTTCATGGCGCTCTTTATCAAAAGCGCGCCCAATGACGTAACGGAAGCGAAAGAAGCTTAAACGCGGGGCACGGGCGCGGCCCTCTCCCGCAGGAGAATGAACATGGAAAAGTTTGAAAAAGTCCACGGGGTGGCCGCCCCAATGCCGCTGATCAATATCGATACAGATATGATCATCCCGAAAGTGCACCTTAAAACCATCAAACGGTCTGGTCTTGGCGTCGTGCTGTTTGATGAGATGCGCTATCACGACGACGGTCAGGAAAACCAAGAATTTGTTCTGAACAAGCCCGCATACCGTGAGGCTGACATTCTTGTCGCGGGGGACAATTTCGGCTGCGGCTCGTCGCGTGAACACGCCCCTTGGGCGATCAAGGATTTTGGCATCAAGGTTGTGATCTCAACCAGCTTTGCAGACATCTTTTTTAACAACTGCTTCAAGAACGGCATCCTGCCCATAGTGGTCAATGAAGAACACCATACAGTTCTGATGGACGACGCGCACAAAGGTGAAAACGCACGTATGACAGTCAATCTGGAAGATCAGCAAATCACGACATCGGATGGTTTTGTGATCGAGTTCGACATCGACCCGCATCGCAAACACTGCCTGCTGAACGGTTTGGACGATATCGGCCTGACCATGGAAAAAGACCACCACATCGACAAATTTGAGGAACACGCGAGTCAAGCCCGTCCTTGGGTATGATTCTCAGGGCGATTCTGTGGATACTCAACCTAATGGGGTCACTGACGTGGCTCCATTCTCATTCTTGGGGTCAAAATTCTGTAAACCACAATATATAGATACCCTATTGTGATACACGTCGGATTTGCGTCGAAAATGATGCAATCCCGCACCAGTTGCGCCATCTTTTTGCCCAAAACTCAGTGTTTTCTAATGCTTGGCTTGAGCGAAATGTCGCTTATCGCCAATGTCTGGTATTTAAGAGGCATCCGTCTAATAAACACGCGGCGGGCACGAGTTGGAACGAAGTCGGCGTAGAATCGGCTATTCCGGTTTGGAAAGGGTTCGGATAGTGATTGCGCGCACAACAGGGGCGGCGATTCGGGGTATATTGGTCGCCTTAATGGTACTAACCCCCGCATTGTACCTGCCCGTATCATCAACCAACGGCACTGAGATTGTCGTCTTTCTTGCGATTCTCGCCTTTTTCCTGACGTTTGCCGAATACAACTCGGCTTTTCCCAGCTTTATCGAATTCCGCGACGCGCCGCCTGTGAATCGCTTGCGCTTTGTTGGGCTGATGTCGATGGTCACCTTCCTGACGCTCATCTGCAAAAACGTCTATGTTCCAACTGATCTGACCGAGTCATTCTATGCGATGGGTCTTGGCGTCGCCAATGTGGTTGATTTCCCTTACTCACCCGTTCGCCTCGTCGTGCTGGTTCTGCCTTCTGATGCCAGCCCACAACTGATCGAATTGGTGCGCATTTCAGCCAGCATGGCTTATGTGGCTGCGTTGGTGACGATCGCAAGCTTTGCCTACGCCGTGAAAATGCGTGGCTGGCCCACGGGAAACGGCGCATTCAACGTTTGGACCAACCTGCCATTGTTCGACCCGACCAAAGGCGGAGATGTCGTCACCCGGCTGCAACGGGATGGGCGCCTGAACATCTCGATCGGGGTGCTGCTGCCCTTCCTGATTCCGGCCGTGATCAAGCTGTTGACCGACTTTGCCAACCCGATTTCGCTGAGCAATCCTCAGACTCTGATCTGGACCATGAGCGCCTGGGCCTTTCTGCCCGCCAGCATGATCATGCGCGGCATGGCGACACTGCGCATCGCCAACCTGATTGTCGAAAAACGCCGCGCCTATTCTACCGCCGACTTCACACAGGCTGCATGATCCGCGCCCTGATTTTCTTGCTGCTGCCGGTGATGACGCAGGCAGAGACAGTGCGCATTGCCACATACAACACCGAACTCAGCCGCGATGGACCGGGCCTGCTGCTGCGCGACATTCAGCGTGGCGACCCGCAGGTGCGGGCCGTGGTCGATGTGCTTGTCGCGGCGCAGGCAGATATCGTTTCCCTGCAGGGGGTCGACTGGGACTTGGAGGGGCAAGCTATTGCCGCTTTGATCGACCAACTCCGTACCGCAGGACTGCACTACCCCTATCATTTCGCTGCGGTACCGAATTCGGGGCTCGAAACAGCTTTGGACCTGAATGGTGACGGGCGCACCCACGGCCCGGCGGACGCTCAGGGCTGGGGTCGCTTCACCGGCCAAGCTGGGTTGGCGGTGCTTTCGCGGTACCCCATCCATGAAGACGGGGTGCAGGACTTTACCAACCTGCTGTGGCGAGACTTGCCGGGTGCAGAATTGCCGGTTACGGACGCCGGTCCGTTCCCCTCGGAAGAAGCTCAGTCCATACAGCGCTTGTCTTCTGTTGCCCATTGGATCGTGCCAGTGGACACGCCGATCGGGTCGCTGGACCTGATGACTTTCCACGCCGCACCGCCTGTGTTTGACGGGCCCGAGGATCGAAACGGGTTGCGAAACCGAGATGAAATCCGGCTCTGGTCCCTTGTTCTAGACGGTGAACTCGGGCGCAAACCGGATGGTCCGTTTGTTATCGCCGCAGATGCCAACTTGGATCCCGTGCGGGGGGATGGACGCACCGAAGCAATACAAGCTCTGCTGGCCGATCCGCGCCTGCAGGATCCCCGCCCCGCTGACGGGTCAGGCGCGCTGACGACGGTGGAATGGAAGGCCGTAGGCGAAATGCGGGTCGATTATGTGCTGCCATCAGCGGACCTGCAGGTCTTGGATGCAGGCATCTTTTGGCCCGACCCAGGCACGCCCCTGCGGAAAGCGGCTGAGCAAGCCAGCAGGCACCGGCTGGTATGGGCGGACGTAACCGCGCCTATCCGCCCGACGAACTGACTTGCCCAGCTTAGTCAGGGAAGCTCCGAACCTGTCCCGCTATGGGCGAAACGGGCTTCTGTCCGACGGCAACTGGTCAGAGCGGGCCGGTGTAAGTACCGCGCGGCGGGTAGTTATTGCCGAGTGCAAATTTCAGGCCACCCACGATATCGGACGTGGATGGGCGCCCGAATGGTGTTGTTTGCTGCCAAGCAAAGTAAAGCGTCCTGTCAGGTGCAATATAAAAATGCCCCGGCTCCGCAAACAGAGCGGGTTCCGCGCTGCCCTCGCGCGCGGTCGAGATGTTCAGCCCCCAATCCTCGCGCGCGGCTGCAAGCGGCAGGCTGTGACCCACACGCAGGCGCGAGACGCCAGCCTTCTGCGCGGTTTCCGCCGCACGATCCGCCGTATCTGTGGAAATCATAATCACTTCGATGCCCAGCGCGGCAAACTCATCCAGGGCGGCTTCGACCTCGGACATTTGCCTGATGCAGATCGGACAGTGCAGACCCCTATACTGAATCACCAGCGTGCCATTTTCGCCTTTGTCAGCATCCAGATCGAATGTTCCGTGACCGACAGTTTCGATTTTCAGCGCAGGGACGGGTTTTCCCGGTATCAGCATGTATTTTCCTCGTAGTTTGACGGGTTCGTCTCATTGACCCGATGCGGCGCAGACGCTAGGGCCTTTTCGACCAAACGCAAGGAGATCCTTCATGTCCAACCCTTCGCTCCTCATCCTGCCCGGAGACGGAATTGGCCCCGAAGTTATGGCCGAAGTGCGCAGAATAATCGACTGGTTCGGCGACAAACGCGGCCTTCACTTTGATGTGAGCGAAGATCTGGTGGGCGGCGCGGCTTATGACGCGCACGGCAAGCCCCTGTCCGATGAGACAATGGCCAAGGCGCAAAAGGTGGACGCGGTTCTGCTGGGTGCCGTGGGTGGCCCGAAATACGACGATCTGGATTTCAGCCTCAAGCCCGAGCGCGGTCTGCTGCGCCTGCGCAAGGAAATGGACCTGTATTCAAACCTGCGTCCGGCACAGTGTTTCGACGCGCTGGCCGATTTCTCATCGCTGAAAAAAGACATCGTCGCGGGTCTGGACATCATGATCGTGCGCGAGCTGACCTCGGGCGTCTATTTCGGCGAGCCGCGCGGCATTTTCGAAGAAGGCAACGAACGCGTCGGCATCAACACCCAGCGCTATACCGAATCCGAGATTGAGCGCGCCGCGCGTTCGGCGTTTGAACTGGCGATGCGTCGCAACAAAAAAGTCTGCTCGATGGAGAAGGCCAACGTGATGGAATCCGGTATTCTGTGGCGTGAAGTCGTGGACCGCGTGGCCAAAGACTACCCCGAAGTTGAGCTGAGCCATATGTATGCCGACAACGGTGCCATGCAGCTGGTGCGTGCGCCCAAGCAGTTTGACGTGATCCTGACAGACAACCTGTTTGGCGATATCCTGTCGGACTGCGCCGCGATGCTGACCGGTTCGCTTGGTATGTTGCCCTCGGCCAGCCTTGGTGCGCCGATGGCCAATGGCCGTCCCAAGGCGATGTACGAGCCGGTGCACGGCTCGGCCCCGGATATTGCGGGTGAAGGCAAAGCCAACCCGATCGCCTGTATCCTCAGCTTCGCCATGGCGCTGCGCTATAGCTTTGATCAGGGCGACGAAGCTGACCGCCTGGAAGCCGCGATCGAGAAGGTGTTGGCCGATGGCGTCCGCACCGGCGACCTGCTGGCGGATGAAGGGGTAACGCCGGTCTCGACCACTCAGATGGGTGACGCGATTTTAGCCGCACTGGACGATAGCCTCTGATCACTGGGTGCGATTGGACAGAAAGGCGGTGCCGGGTGCATCGCCTTTTTTTGGCCGATCAGTTTCCGAAAAGGTTGTTCAGCAGGTTGTTGATGGCATTTTCAAAACCGCCACCCTGCCGGCGTCGTTGCTGTTGCGGCTGAGCTGTCCGCACCGGGGGGTCCGGGGCCAGCATGGGCAGCGGCGTGGGCGTCATGCCCTCGGTCACGCGTAGCATGGTTTCCCGCCATATCTCGGCAGGTAATCCACCACCTGTCACACCGGACAGGGGCGTGTTGTCGTCATACCCCATCCACACTCCGGTCACATAATCCGCCGTGAATCCGATGAACCAGGCATCCCGTGCTGCCTGTGTCGTGCCAGTCTTGCCCGCCACCTGCCAGCCGGGCAGCTGCGCGCGTCCGCCGGTACCTTCGGACACCACGCGCTCCATCATCCAGGTCAGTTGCTTGGCAGCCTTATCGTTGATAACCCGTTCGCCGATGCCGGTTGTCGTCACCATCACGGGCGTCTCGTCCCCAAGCAGCTTCAACTCAGACAGCCCGTATGGCTCAACCGCGGAACCGCCGTTGAGGATACCGGCATAAGCTCCGGTCATCTCGATCAGCGTGCTTTCCGACGCGCCCAGCGCCAGGGCCGGACCCTGCGCCAGATCGCTTTCTATACCAAACTCGCTGGCAACCGTACGGACATTGTCCAGCCCTGCAACCTCGGCCGCTTTGACCGCCGGGATGTTCAACGAATTCTTCAGAGCATCCGCAAGGGTGACCCGACCATAGAACTTGTTGGTATAGTTCTTGGGGCACCACTGGCCCGAACCGGGAATGTCGACGCAATAGGGTTCGTCCACGACCGTATCCAGCGGGGAATAGCCCAATTCCAGCGCCGTGGCATAGACGAAGGGCTTGAAGGACGACCCGGTTTGGCGCAGCGCCTGCGTGGCACGGTTGAACGCGCCGGATACGCGTGTTTTGCGTCCGCCGACCATTGCGCGCACGGCACCATCCGCAGACATCACAACAATCGCGGCCTGCGCCTTGGACCCCTCGCGGACCTTTTCCTGAAAGATGTATTTCAGCGCCTCTTCCGCCGATTTCTGGAGCCGTTGATCCAGCGTGGTGCGGATAACGACGTCATCTCTGGTGTTCGTGCCAAAATAGCTGGGCAGTTCGGTGATGACCCAATCGGCAAAATAGCCACCAGCCTGCGCCGCTGCTGCATCGGACAGCTGGGCCGGGTTGTTGCGCGCAGTGCTGGCCTGGGCAGTGGTCAGATACTCCTGATCCTCCATCAACCCAATGACCAAGCGCGCCCGGTTTTGCGAACGTTGCAGGTTGTTTGTCGGCGCATAGCGTGTCGGTGCAACCAGCAGACCCGCCAACATAGCCGCTTGCGCCGGGTTCACCTCAGCCGCTGAGATGCCGAAATAGCGCTGGCTTGCGGCTTCGAACCCACGCGCGCCTGCGCCAAGGAATGCGCGGTTCAGATAGATCGTAAGGATTTCGTCCTTTGAGTACTTGACCTCCATCGCGATGGCATAGACCGCCTCTTTGGCCTTCCGCCACAACGAACCCTGACGGCAATCCGCCTCATAGGCGGCTTCGGAGTCCCATTCGCCTGGAACATATGGCACACCCAGACACAGAAGTTTTGCGGTTTGCTGCGTGATCGTCGATCCACCATGCCCTGACAATGGCCCGCGCCCTTCGCTCAGGTTGATGCGTACGGCACTGGCAATACCGCGCGGGCTCACCCCGAAATGCCGGTAGAATCGTTTATCCTCGGTGGCGACGACGGCATTTTTCAAATGCGGTGAGACGGTATCCGCCGTAATGACGCCACCAAACTGATCGCCACGCCAGGCAAAGACATCCCCGTTGCGGTCCAGCAATGTGACCGAGCCACGCGCGCGCCCATCAAGCAAGGCATCCAGATCGGGCAGCGACGTGTAAACCACCCCGACGGCCAGCGCTAACAACATGGCGGCGACTGCACCGACGCGCCACGTCACACTCCAGATCAGCCGCGCAGCCCAGCGAAAGAGGCGGCGAAAAAAGCCGCCTCCGCCACCGGATTTCTTGCGCGTCTTTTTTCGGGTGGGTTTGCGCGCAGCCGTTTTGCGCGCAACCGCCTTCTTGCCCGCGGGTTTCGCCGTTCGTTTGGTCGCTGCGGGCCTGCGCCCTTTCGACGGGTATCTTTTGTCCGCGACAAGCGGTGTCTTGCGGCGCCTGGACTCAGTCATGCTCAAACTCTGCCCGGTTATCGTTTTGAGGCACAATACCCCGCAATGACGATGAAGTAGAGGTCTGAATTTCCGTCAAATCGCCTCATCAATTCGCCTAATTTTTATTCATTCGTATATTTTTGTGCAAAAATTGTGCACCTTGCCCCCAGTTTGCCCCCTGAAGCGCCCTCTAACCGTTCCTTACTGCGGTCAGTCACGCTCTTTTTCTGCAAGTGCAAAACAGACCGGACGGACCCGGAAAGCAGAGGGGATAAACGTGAAACTGATTATTGCGACAATCAAGCCGTTCAAGCTTGAGGAGGTGCGCGAGGCACTGACCAACGCAGGCGTACGCGGCATGATGGTGACCGAAATCAAGGGCTTCGGCTCGCAATCGGGTCACACAGAAATCTATCGTGGCGCAGAATATGCCGTGAATTTCGTGCCCAAGATCAAATTGGAAATTGTGGTGCCTGCCACGATGGCCGACCAGATCGTCGAAACCATCACAAAAACCGCCAAGACCGGCAAGATCGGCGACGGCAAGATTTTCGTCCTCGAAGTTGAGCAAGCCATGCGCGTGCGGACCGGGGAAACGAACGAAGAGGCGCTGTAAGCGCCGCCATTCACAACATTCGAGGACTGACAATGAATCTGATGAAATCTCTCATCCCTGCTGTCGCGATCGTCGCGCTGCCGCAGATGGGTCTTGCGCAAGAGGCCACCGCGACCGGAGAGCCCGCGCTGCACACCCAGTATATCTTTACCACGCTGCTGTTCCTGATGGCGGGTTTCCTTGTGTTTTTCATGGCCGCAGGCTTTGCAATGCTGGAAGGCGGCCTGGTACGCTCGAAGAACGTTGCCATGCAGATGACCAAAAACGTGGCGCTGTTTTCCCTTGCCGCGATCATGTACTGGCTGATCGGCTTCAACCTTATGTATCCCGGCGATGGCTGGACAATCGGCGGCTGGGTCGGACCGTTCTTTTCAACTACTGTTCTTGATCCGGTCGGTGTACCCGCCGAGGAAGCGGCGCTGGATTACGCGTCCATCGGATCGGACTTTTTCTTCCAGTTGGTCTTTGTGGCCGCGACCGCATCCATCGTGTCGGGTGCCGTGGCTGAGCGTATCAAGCTCTGGCCGTTCCTGATCTTCGTCATCTTGCTGACAGGTGTCATGTACCCGATCTCGGGGTCGTGGCAGTGGGGCGGCGGCTGGCTGTCCGAAGCTGGTTTCTCCGACTTCGCCGGTTCGACCGTTGTTCACTCGGTCGGTGGCTGGGCGGCTCTTGCTGGCTGCATCATCCTTGGCCCGCGAATCGGAAAGTACAAAGATGGCAAGGTTCATCCGATCCCCGGTTCGAACCTGGCCTTGGCGACCCTGGGTACGTTCATCCTGTGGCTGGGCTGGTTCGGCTTTAACGGCGGCTCGCAACTGGCGATGGGCACCGTGGGCGATGTCTCGGATGTATCGCGCATCTTTGCCAATACCAACATGGCAGCCGCTTCGGGCGCTGTTGCAGCCCTGCTTCTGTCGCAGATTCTGTACAAAAAGCCTGACCTGACCATGGTGTTAAACGGCGCGCTGGCCGGTCTGGTTTCGATCACGGCCGAGCCGCTGGCCCCGACCTTGTTCGGCGCCCTTTGGATCGGTGCAGTTGGCGGCGTGATCGTCGTGCTGGCGATCCCCATGCTGGACAAGTTCAAGATCGACGACGTGGTTGGTGCGATTCCGGTTCACCTGTTCGCGGGTATCTGGGGCACTATCGCCGTGATCTTCTACGGTGAAGCGAACCTTATCACGCAGCTGACCGGTATCGTCGCATATGGCGTGTTTACCTTTGTCGGCGCGCTGATCCTGTGGAGCGTGCTGAAGGCGACCTTGGGCATCCGCGTCAGCGAAGAAGAAGAGATCAACGGTCTCGACATGGCGGAACTGGGTATGGAAGCCTATCCGGAATTCTCCAAAGGCTAAACCCTAGCCACGCGCAGACAAAAAAGCCCGGGCGTTCGCGCCCGGGTTTTCTTTTTTGTGAACAGGGTGGCTTAAACGCCAACCTCGACAATCGCCTTTGCCAGAATCGGCACGGTTGTCGCGTTCAGCCCGGCAATGTTCAGGCGGCTGTCGCCAATCATGTAGATCCCGTGATCTACGCGCAGTTTCTCGACAAGTTCAGGCGCTGCGCCCAGCCGCGAAAACATGCCGCGGTGCTGAGCGACAAAGCCGAAACGATCAGAACCGGTCAGGCGCTGTAACTCGTCTGCCAGCTGCTGTCGCAGACCCAGCATGGACAGGCGGACCTCTTCCAACTCGGTCGCCCAATCCGCACGCAGGGCATCGTCGTTGAGGATCGTGGTCACAACGCGCGCGCCATGATCGGGTGGGAAAGAATAGTTCTGGCGGTTCAAAAACGCCAGCGTCGCCTGATTCAGGGCCGTTTGCCCCGCGTCATCGCTGATCGCCATCAGCAGGCCAGTACGTTCACGATACACGCCGAAGTTCTTTGAACAGGACGCCGCAATCAGGCAGCGCTTGACCGACGACGCCACCAGTCGTGCCGCTTGTGCGTCTTCTTCCAGGCCATCACCAAAACCCTGATAAGCGATGTCGATCATCGCCACCAGACCACGCTCGTTGATCAGGGTCACAACCTCTTGCCATTGGACCATATTCAGGTTTGCTCCGGTCGGGTTATGGCAACATCCATGCAGCAGAACCACGTCGCCCGCCTTAGCGGTTTTCAGGTCCTCAATCATGCCGTCGAAGTCAACACCGCGCGTTTCATCATCGAAATAGCGGTATTGAACCGTCTCGATTCCCAGATAGTTCAGGATCGACAAATGGTTCGGCCATGTTGGATTTGACACAAACACGCGGGCCGAAGGATTGGCCATGCGGATCATCTCAAACGCCTGACGGCAGGCGCCTGTGCCTCCGGGGGTTGCAACGGCCGCGATATTGGCACGCGGCACCGAGGCCCCAAGGATCAGACCAATCATCGCATCGGCATAAGCCGGATCACCGGCCAGACCTGTGTAGGCCTTGGTTTCCTGCTCTTCCAGAATGCGCTTTTCAGCCGCTTTCACCGCCCGCATGACCGGAGTGATGCCTTCGGCGTTTTTGTAGACGCCAACACCCAGATCAATCTTATTGTCGCGCGGGTCTTCGCGGTACATCTGCATCAGCGCCAGGATCTTATCGGCGGGCTGCGGTTTGAGGTTCTCGAACATCAGATCTCTCCGGTTGCGACGGGCAGGGTTGGGAAGGCACCCCATTCAGCCCAGGAGCCGTCATAAAGCGAATGGTCTTTCTTGCCCATGCGTTCCAGCGCAAGGCTGAGGATCGCGGCCGTTACACCCGATCCGCAGGACGTAATGGCAGGTTTCGACAGATCGACACCTGCGGCCTCGAATATGGCACGGCATTCGTCAGGTGACTTCATCGTACCATTTTTGTTGAGCAAGTTGCCAAACGGCACATTCCGCGACCCCGGAATATGGCCCGAACGCAGGCCTTCGCGCGGCTCGGCCTCGGCCCCGGCAAAACGGCCCGCCGACCGGGCGTCTATGATCTCGTGATCCGCCAGTTTCGCGGCGGCTGAAACCTGCGTCACGTCGCGCACCAGATGATTTTGCACACGCACGGTCATGTGGCGGTCACGGATGACAGGGGGCAGGTCTTCGACCTCGCGCCCTTCGGCCTGCCATTTTGGCATACCGCCATCCAGAACGGCCACGTTTTCCTGCCCCATCAGCCGGAACAGCCACCAAACCCGCGCGGCGGACATTAGCCCGGCGCCGTCATAGACCACGACCTGATGACCATCGCCCACACCCATCGCCCGCAAGCGCGACATGAACTTTTCAACCGGTGGAGCCATATGCGGCAGGTCCGAGCGCAAGTCGGAAATCTCATCAATATCGAAGAACCGCGCGCCCGGGATGTGACCCGCGTCATATTCCGCCTTGGCGTCCCGCCCTTGTTGCGGCAGATACCAAGACCCGTCCAGAATCCGCAGATCCGGGTCTTTGATATGGGCGGCAAGCCATTCGGTTGAAACGAGGGTTTTTGGATCGTCCTGCATCAAAGCCTCCCCAAAGCGCGGTTGGTTTTTCCCTATACGCGCAGGCATGCGGGTTCAAGGCTGGAAGGGGGTTTGCAGGCTTAACCCGTGCGGCGAAGCCGAAAAAACTGAACGATCCCTATCAGGCTGATCAGAATCCAGAACCCTTCGATCAGCATTGAGGCCAGATTGAAGTTCTCAAGCAGCGAATAGACGATCAGAATAGACCCCGCCAAGTTTAGCACCGGAAAGGCTAGGTCCTCCGAATTCATCAATCGCATCTGGGTGGCGAAGTATGCAGCAACGACTACCAGCGCACCAAACGAGCCGACAGCATCCGCCAGCGTCAAAGTATCAAGAAAAGCGGCCATGTCGTTCCCCGGGCTTTTTTGATTCACGGTCAGCTGATCGCGGCCAGCGCGTCAAGCTGCGCGTAATGGTGCATATTCAGAAACGCCGCGCCCTGATCACCGGCACGGTAGCCATGTGGTAGATCGGCGGCGAACCGCAGTCCTTGCCCGGCCCGCAACGGAACCCATTCTCCATCGCGCAGAATCTCTAGCGATCCATGCAGGACAAAAACCTCTTCGGTCACGCCAGTGGCGTGGGCTGCGGATTCGTGGCTCTGGTTCGGCGCAAGATCAACATGAAACGTTTCAGCCCGCAGCGCGGGATCAAAGGGAAACACGATCTTGACCTCAAGACTGCCGGGGAAGGTCACGGTACGAAAAACGTCCGAACTGGCCGTTTCCCGCAGCGTTTCCGCCCCGATAAGTGCCCCCAACGGTAATTGAAATCCTTTTGCGATTTTCCACAGCGTTGCGATGGTCGGGCTGGATTCGCCACGCTCGATCTGGCCCAGCATTGCTTTGCTGACGCCGGTCATCTCTGCCACCTTGGATAGGCTCAAGCCCGCAGCGGCGCGCACTTCCCTGAGCTTCAGTGTGATTTCGTCCGGTGCCATCTTCATCGTCTTTCGAATCCCCTTGTGCGTTATAGCGCACATGTGGTACGTGCGCTATAACGCACACAGCCCGCATATCGCATTTAGGGCAAAAGGGAAACAGCATCATGCCAATGTACCGATCCAGAACCTCCACCCATGGCCGCAACATGGCCGGTGCTCGCGGCCTGTGGCGCGCCACCGGCATGACCGAAAGCGATTTCGGCAAGCCAATCATCGCCATCGTCAACTCATTTACCCAGTTTGTGCCGGGTCACGTACATCTGAAGGATCTGGGCCAGATGGTCGCGCGCGAAGTTGAGGCTGCAGGCGGTGTTGCCAAGGAATTCAACACCATCGCGGTAGATGACGGCATCGCCATGGGCCATGACGGCATGTTGTACTCGCTGCCGTCGCGCGAAGTGATCGCGGACTCGGTCGAATACATGGTCAACGCCCATTGCGCCGATGCGATGGTCTGTATCTCGAACTGCGACAAGATCACGCCCGGCATGCTGATGGCCGCGATGCGCCTAAATATCCCGGCCATTTTTGTTTCGGGCGGCCCGATGGAGGCCGGCAAGATCGACATCGAAGATCTGGAAGCCAAAAAGATCGACCTCGTCGATGCTATGGTTGCCGCCGCTGACGACAAGTTCACCGATGAGCAGGTTCAGCACATCGAAGAGAACGCCTGCCCGACCTGCGGGTCGTGCTCGGGGATGTTTACCGCGAACTCGATGAACTGCCTGGCTGAGGCGCTGGGTCTGGCGCTTCCGGGCAATGGCTCGACCCTGGCCACGCATTCTGACCGCAAAGAGCTGTTCCTTGAAGCTGGTCGCCGGATCGTTGAAATCACCAAACGTCACTATGAGCTGGACGAAAAGGGCTTCCTCCCGCGCGAGATCGCCACGTTCCATGCCTTCGAAAACGCGATGAGCCTGGATATTGCCATGGGCGGATCCACCAACACAGTTCTTCACCTGCTGGCCATTGCCAATGAAGGCGGCGTCGACTTCGCCATGAGCGACATGGACCGTCTGAGCCGTAAGGTGCCCTGCCTGTGCAAGGTCGCGCCCAACACCGAGAATGTACATATGGAGGACGTCCACCGCGCCGGTGGCATCTTCTCGATCCTCGGTGAACTCGGCCGGGCCGGGTTGCTGCACGAGGATTGCAGCACGGTTCATTCCGGCACCATGGGCGAGGCGATTGCCAACTGGGACATCAAGGTTGCCAACAACCCCAAGGCACAGGACCTGTTCAAGGCGGCCCCGGGCGGTGTGCGTACCACTCAGGCTTTCAGCCAGTCGAACCGATACAAAGAGCTGGACACCGATCGCGAAAACGGTGTCATCCGGACCAAGGAACACGCCTTCAGTCAGGATGGCGGTCTGGCCGTTCTGTTCGGCAACATCGCGCGTGACGGATGTATCGTAAAAACCGCGGGCGTGGATGAAAGCAGCCTGACATTCACCGGTTCAGCTTATGTCTGCGAAAGCCAGGATCAGGCAGTCAACGACATTCTGACCGGCAAGGTCAAAGAGGGCGACGTCGTGGTGATCCGCTATGAAGGCCCGCGCGGCGGTCCGGGAATGCAAGAGATGCTGTACCCGACATCGTACCTGAAATCCAAAGGGCTGGGCAAAGCCTGCGCATTGCTGACCGACGGTCGGTTCTCGGGCGGCACGTCGGGCTTGTCGATCGGCCACGTCTCACCCGAAGCCGCCGAAGGCGGTGAGATCGGGCTGGTGCAGAACGGGGATACGATTGAGATCGATATCCCCAACCGGACTATCCATCTGGCTGTGTCCGACGAAGAACTGGCCGAACGCCGCAAGGCACAGGACGCAAAAGGATGGGAGCCTGCCCAGCCACGCAAACGCAAGGTGTCTACGGCACTGAAAGCCTATGCGAAGCTAACCACCAGCGCGGCGAAAGGTGCCGTGCGTCAGGTCTGATCTCAACCGGTCCGCGCCACGTGGACCGGACGATCATCCAAATCGCAAAGGCTCCCGCGTCTGACCGGCACAATCGGCTTCGCCGATGCTTCCATCAGTCTTGGGGGGCGCCGCGCTGCGCGCGGCGGCCCAACCAAAGAAGATGTCTCGCCAGAGACATTGACGATGGGCGGGAGCGCCCCCGCCTGTTGGGGCAGACTAGATCAATCGCCCAGTTTCGCGTGGATCTCGTCCAAGTCAATCTCACCCACGGGCATTTTGTTTGCCGGGTTTTCGAAGTCGTATCTGAACAGCTCGAAATCCTGTTTGTAGATTTCATAGACCAGGTGCATCGACAGATCGTCGAAATAATCCTCGACCGGATGCGCACGTTTGGGGCCATGCCCTTCGGATTCATTGAATCGCGGGATTTCGGACAGGGTCACGGGATGTGGGGTTTCCAGCGCATCAAGCACGCCCTGCATCCCATCGTTGAACTTTTCAGTCCAGAAAATTCGATCGTATCGCCCGCCGTTCACAATGAAAGTGGAAACGTGACCCGACATGGCCGACCAGTGGATGTCGGGATCCATTGGCCGACGCCAGCGGATCGTATCCCGCGCAAACAGCAGGAACCGGCGAAAGCTGGCGATCTGATCAAATTCACCCTTGCCGTCATCACCCCCGACCTCGATCCCGTAATTATAGATCAATGTCGGCACCAAATTGCCACGATACCGGCTGCCATTCCGCTGAATGCCGCAAATCTTATCGAAGAATGAGCTGAGTATCCGCGTGTAAGGATTGCGCACACAAGTAAACGAGTACGACGTATGCTCGCGCACTGTCCTCGAAATCCGGTCCTGACTGTCAGCAAAGGCCCATTTATGCAGCCCCTGCGAGGCGTCGTGAATATCCCCGTCGAAAAAGCGGCCATGATCCGAGTAGTACATGATCTGACCAATGGTCGAGCAGGCACATTTCGGCACGACCCTATAGATCATGCTTTCACTTTCGGTCATCCAAACACCGGGAAAACCCATCTGCTGTGCCTCCTCAACGTGTAGGAACTCGCAACACACTCTTGCTTTGAGAGCCAAAGAACCAAAATTAATCTGTTTATTCAATCGCTCATCCTCAGTATCAGGGTGTAAACAGGCAGAAACGGACCTCGCAGACACAAGATGGCAAGGATTGCCTATATTCTATTGTGCCATAAAGACCCTGACGCGATTGTTGCGCAGGCCGAGCAGCTGACAGCCGCAGGCGATTGCATGGCGATACACTTCGATGCACGGGCCAGTTCGCAGGCCTATGACCGCATTTTTAGTGCACTCAAGGACAACCCGAATGTGGTTTTTGCTGCCAAGCGTGTAAAATGCGGCTGGGGCGAGTGGTCCCTTGTACAAGCAACCCTGAATGCTTTGCAGGTTGCGGTAGAAGCGTTCCCGAAAGTCACGCATTTCTACATGCTGTCCGGTGACTGCATGGCAATCAAAACCGCCGAATATGCGCATTGGTTTCTTGACGAAACCGACAAAGATTTCATCGAAAGTCACGATTTCTTTGCCAGCAACTGGATCAAAACCGGCATGAAAGAGGACCGGCTGATTTATCGCCACTTTTTCAATGAACGCACCCAGAGCCAGCTTTTTTACGCCTCATATGGCCTTCAGAAACGCTTTGGCCTGACGCGCGACATTCCGGCGGATCTTCAGGTCATGATCGGCAGCCAGTGGTGGTGTCTGCGCCGCCGCACGATTGAGATGATCCTCGATTTCCTGCAGAAGCGCCCGGATGTGATCCGGTTTTTCTCAACCACTTGGATACCGGACGAGACTTTTTTCCAATCCCTTGTCCGCCACCTGATCCCAAAGGAAGAGATCGAGAACCGCACCCCGACCTTTCTGATGTTCTCAGATTATGGAATGCCGGTAACCTTCTACAACGACCACTATGACATGCTGTTGGGGCAAAACTACCTGTTCGCCCGGAAGATAAGCCCCGAAGCGCATGAGTTGAAGGACCGGTTGGGCGCGCTTTACGCCAGCGAAGGGGTCGAATTCAAAATCTCGGATGAGGGGCGAAACCTCTACAGCTTTCTGACCGGACGCGGCCGCGTTGGCCGCCGTTTCGGACAACGATTCTGGGAGGCTGGCAATACGTTGGGGTCTGAGCGTCAGATACTGCTGATCGCCTGCAAGAAATGGCACGTGGCCAAGCGTCTTGTTCATCAAATCAGGTCCGAGACAAATATCCCCTGCATCGAATATATTTTCAACGAAGAGGGCGCGCCGCTGCCCGATCTGGGTGGTATTGAGGCGACGCTGGAGAAACGCTCGCGCCACCGCCGGGCGGTCCTGCGTATGTTGTTCGACCATTTTGGTGCCAGCAAGCTGGTGCTCTGCGTCGATCCCGCCAATCTCGATATCATTCAGGATTTCTGTGCGGACCAGGCCGAAACGCACGTGCTTGAGATCGAGTGCGAATATTCCGACGACTACCTGATCGGACATGCCCGCCGCGTTGGTCTGGCCGGTGAAAACAGCCCGACGGAAACTGTAGCCCGCCTTGTGCCCGCTTTGCGCAACGCCTTGGCCCACGAATCCGAGTTGATCCGGAGGGCAGGTTTCAGTGGATACTCACGTATGAGAGAAACCAACACACAAGCCGAGAACGGGGAGGCGATAGCCGAGTTTCTTGGTGTGTCGAATGAACAGGCAAATTCCGTCCTGCGGCTGGACTACTTGTTCGCGGATTGATCCGGCGGCACTTATCGACGCCGCCGGACCGTTGATCAGATATCGAACTTCACGCCCTGCGCCAGCGGCAGTTCAGCGGAATAGTTCACCGTGTTTGTTTGACGTCGCATATACGCCTTCCATGCATCAGACCCGCTTTCGCGCCCGCCGCCAGTTTCTTTTTCGCCGCCGAACGCGCCACCGATCTCGGCCCCTGATGGTCCGATATTGACGTTGGCGATACCGCAATCTGACCCGGCGGCGGTCAGGAACTGTTCGGCCTCACGCATGTTCAGGGTAAACACGCATGAGGACAGCCCCTGCGGTACGTCATTTTGCATCTCGATCGCGTCGCCGAAATCGTCATATCCCATGACATAAAGGATCGGGGCAAAGGTTTCGGTTTTCACCACCGAGGTCTGGTTTGGCATCTCGACGATTGCAGGCTCCATGTAAACGCCGTCTGGAACACCTTTGGTCACGCGATTGCCGCCAAATACTTGCCCGCCCTCGGCCTCTGCAGCTTTCAGTGCTGCGGTCATCGCTTCACCCGCGGCTTCGTCCACTAGGGGACCGACCAGCGTGCCTTGGTCCAGCGGGTTGCCGATGGGCAGACCGGCATAGGCTTTTTTCAAGCGGCTCAGCAGCTCTTCTCGGATCGCGTTATGGACGATCAGGCGGCGCAGGGAAGTGCACCGCTGACCAGCCGTCCCAACGGCCGAGAACACAATCGCCCGCACCGCCATTTCCAAATCGGCTGACGGGCCAACGATCATGGCGTTGTTTCCACCCAATTCCAGAATGCACTTACCGAACCGCTGCGCCACGACCGGTGCAACAGCGCGGCCCATGCGGGTGGATCCGGTGGCGGAGATCACGGGCACGTCTTCGCTCGCCACGAGCGCCTCGCCCAGCGCGGCACCACCAATCACCGTTAGCAGCAAATGGTCGGGCGCATCGCCGAACCGTGCCAGCGCGCGTTCGAATATCTTCTGACAGGCCATGGCTGTGAGCGGGGTCTTTTCGGACGGTTTCCAGATCACCGTGTCACCACAGACCAGCGCAATCGCCGCATTCCATGACCAGACCGCGACCGGGAAGTTGAAGGCCGAGATCACGCCGACCGGACCCGCCGGGTGCCATGTCTCCATCATCCGATGACCCGGACGTTCGGACGCAATGGTCAGACCATACAACTGACGCGACAGACCAACGGCAAAGTCGCAGATGTCGATCATCTCCTGCACTTCGCCCAAACCTTCCGAAGTGATCTTGCCCGCCTCCCAACTGACCAAGGCACCAAGGTCATCTTTGGCAGCGCGCAATTCTTCACCCAGAAGGCGGATCAATTCCCCGCGGCGGGGCGCCGGAACCGTGCGCCATGCCTTGAAGGCCGCCTTGGACCGGGCAAAAACAGCGTCCATCTCGGGTTCGGGCGTTTGATGCACCTCAGCCAGAACACTGCCGTCGATGGGTGAGGTCACTTTGAGCGTACCGCCTGTCAGCTCGGCCTTGGACAGGTCCAGGTTTGCAAGTGTGGTTTGCGCAGTCATCACAATGTCTTTCATATCTCAGGCCGCCTTGTTCTGATTGGTTTCGTCGCCGGCGCGATAGAGCCGACCAAATTCGGTGTTAAGGAAATCGGACAGGCTCACTTGTTCCTGCCGAACAAACCCTTTGGTGGGCACAGCCCCGGTCCGCATCAGGTCAACCACGCCCAGAACGCCAGCGGCGGTGGTGATCTGAATGGCGCTCCAGACCTGCCCGTTAAGGGTACGCGCAAAGGATTTGTTGATCAGGGACTTCTCGCG
This sequence comes from Ruegeria sp. AWH4_226, assembly GCF_056159225.1. Classification (NCBI taxonomy): domain Bacteria; kingdom Pseudomonadati; phylum Pseudomonadota; class Alphaproteobacteria; order Rhodobacterales; family Roseobacteraceae; genus Ruegeria; species Ruegeria sp. AWH4_226. The sequence goes on from NZ_JBSWUU010000001.1 coordinate 2,491,018, forward strand.
CAGCGCCCCGTCAATCATGCCCTTTGCGGTACAATAGACCAGAACCACATCCTGATCCGTACGCGGCAGGGCGGTTTCAAAGATGTCCTTCAGCAAATCGCGGCGGCGCTCCAGCCCCAGATCCTTGAGCAGCAGCTTCAGGATATCGCAATGCCCGGGATAACGGATCGAGCGATAGGACACTGCCCGCGCCCTGCCCTCCAACGTTTCGGGCAGCGTGCCCAAACCACCGGATGTGTTAAAGCATTCATACTCTACCCCGTCGTGGCCCAGCACCTCATAGTCTTCCAGCGGCGCGGTCTTTACGCGTTCGCCATTCACGATGGCGTCGCAGGGGTTGCAGTATTCGTTGATTAACCCATCCGTGGACCACGTCAGATTGTATTTCAACGCATTGGTCGGATACAGCGGCAGGGCACCCACCCGCATGTGCAGGCTGTCAAGCTCATCAAACTCATCCGCCAGGGCGGCCCCTGCAATTCCGACAAAGCCCGGCGCAAGGCCACACTGCGGCATAAACGCTGTTTCGCTGTTTTCGGCCAAGGTGCGCACGGCATTGGTGGCAGCTACATCTTCGGTCAGGTCGAAGTAATGCGCGCCTGCGGTCTTTGACGCCTTTGCAATTGTCGGCGTCAAAAAGAACGGAGCAGCCGAGATTACCGCATTGTACCCCGCCAATCCTTGGGACAATTGCACCTCATCCCCCACATCAATCTGCCGGGTTGCAATCCCTTGTTTGTTGAGAACCGCCAGCGCAGCCAAATCCCGATCGGCAACCGTGACCGAGTAATTGGATGATGATTGCAGCAGGCTGGCGATCATCTGACCGATTTTACCTGCCCCTATGACACAAATGCTCCAGCTCAAAACGCGCCTCCTTTTTTGGTTTCTCAAAAGTATGAGGCTTGGGCTGTTCGAACCGCAGGGGCATTCTTGACGAAAGCGTCGAAAGTTACGTCATTATGACGATAGATTTGGCGAAATGTCGCGGCTGGATGAAAATGGGCATGCGCAAGGCAAACCTCTGGCATTCCGAGGCAAAAGCGACAATCCAAGCGAGGTTTGTTCCCCGAACATCCGCTTTTGGAGCCCTAAAGCGTGTAGCAGAGCCCGCATGATGGCAGGCTGCGCCCAAGCCACGAACAAGGCTAGCGCGCTGCATACATGGACCAGTGGCTTAACCCTCGGCGCTGAGTCCTTCGGTCGACAGGTCGTCCAATCGCGGCATCAAACGAAGCAACTCACTGGCATAGTCAGTCTGCGGGTTAGCGAAGAGGCTGTTGGTCTCTTGCAATTCCACTACCTTGCCCTGTTTCATCACTGCGACCCGGTCGCACATCTGGCGCACCACAGGCAGATCGTGACTGATGAACAGAAGGGTCAGGCCCAGATGTTCTTGCAAATCCTTCAGGATGTTCAGGATCTGCGCCTGAATCGATACGTCGAGGGCGCTGGTCGGCTCATCACAGATCAGGAAACGCGGTTGCGTGGCCAGCGCGCGCGCAATGGAAATTCGCTGACGTTGACCGCCCGAAAACTCATGCGGGTATTTCAGCCCCGCCTCATGTCCCAACCCTACCTGATCCAGCAGCTCATCAACGCGGCGCTTGATGTCGGCCCCGTCCATCAGACGGTGGTGGCGGATGGGTTCGGCCACAATATCATCCACCCGCATACGCGGATTGAGCGAGGAATACGGATCCTGGAATATCATCTGGATGTTCTTGCGATATGCATCCAGGGCCGCCCGGTTTTTCAGGTCGCTCACCACCTGCCCTTCGAACGTGATGGTTCCGCCATCCACCGGATATAGCCCCGCGATCATCCGGGCGACCGTAGATTTGCCCGAGCCGGACTCGCCTACGACACCAAAAACTTCACCCGCACGGATGTCAAAACTAACCTGGTCCACCGCCGTGAAATAGGTGCGATCCCAAGGCAGCAGACCCTTGCGTTGCAGGAACTTCTTGGTCAGGTCGCGAATCTCGAACACCGGCTTGGAGGTGTCGTTGTCCACCTTCGGCCAGTGTCGGGCCATATCCTCAATCGCGAAGCGTGTCTCACGCCCGCCATAGCTGATTTGCGGAAAGCGATGCAGCTTAAGCGTAGGGCGGGGTACAGCAGCAATGAGCGACTTTGTATATTCGTGGCTGGGACGCCCCATGACCTGAGACGTCGGGCCAGTCTCAACGACCTTGCCCGCGTACATGACGGTCACTTTGTCGGTGGTGTCCGCGATTACACCCATGTCATGCGTAATCAGGATCACGCCGACCTGACGTTCCGTCGCCAGCTCCTTGATCAGATCCAGAATCTGCGCCTGAACTGAAACATCCAGCGCCGTCGTCGGTTCATCCGCAATAATCACATCCGGCTCGGTACACAGCGCCAGCGCAATCACCACGCGCTGCCGCATCCCGCCTGAGAATTGGTGCGGGTACTGATCCAGTCGCGTATCGGGGTCAGGGATACCCACCCGGTCGATCAGGTCACGGGCGCGCTTGTTCGCCTCGGCGTCCGAGCCGCCCAGATGGGCCTGTATCGTCTCCACCAGCTGCTCACGCACAGTGAACAGCGGGTTCAGCGATGTCAGCGGGTCCTGGAAGATCATTGAGATTTTCTTGCCGCGCAGCCCGCGCATCGCCTCCGCGTCCAGACCGCTGATCTGTTCACCGCTCAGCTTGATCGTGCCGCTGGCGATACGGCCGGGCCGATCCAGCAAGCCCATGATCGCGGCACCGATGGTGGATTTACCAGCACCGGATTCGCCCACCAGACCGTGGATTTCACCGGGTTCGACCGACAGATCCACGTGGTCCACCGCAGTAAACAACTGGCGGCGGGTCGGGAATTCGACCGTCAGGTCATTGATCGTCAGAAGGCTCATGAAATCACCGCAGCTTGGGGTTCAGCGCGTCGCGCAGCCAGTCGCCCAGCAGGTTCACTGACAATGCAAGCGCCAGAAGGGTGCAGGCCGGGAAGAACAGGATCCACCACTCACCCGAGAACAGGAAGCCTTGCCCGATACGGATCAAGGTTCCCAGCGATGGCTGGGTCGGCGGGGCACCTACGCCAAGGAAGCTGAGCGTTGCCTCGGCAATAATCGCCAGCGCCAGTGAGATCGTCGCGATTACCAGAACCGGGCTAAGCACGTTGGGCAGGATATGGCGGAACATGATCGGAATCGACCCACGCCCGATCAAACGGGCAGCTTGCACATATTCCTTGTTTTTCTCAACCAGCGCAGCACCCCGAACCACGCGCGCGAATTGCACCCAGTCGGACAGCGCGATGGCGATGATCAGCACATAGATTGCCATTTCATTCCGGTATTCAGGCGGGGTCACGCCCTTGGCGATACCAAAGATCAGCATGGCCACCAGAATGGCCGGGAACGTCAGTTGTACATCGGCGATGCGCATGATGATGGTTTCGGTCCAGCCGCCAAAATACGCAGCCATCAGCCCCAGGATGACGCCGATGATCATCGCCAGAAGAACAGCCGAAACACCGACGAACAGCGAAATGCGCATGCCATAAAGGATGGTCGAGAATACATCCCGCCCCTGATCGTCGGTACCCATCAGGAATGTCTCTTGAGTGAATGCGTTTGGCGTCCTTGGCGGGGTAAATCCGTTCATCAGGTTTAGAGTTGCCGGATCAAACGGGTTATAGGGTGCAATCAGCGGTGCGAAAATCGCTGCCAACGCCAGTACAATCACCACAAGCGACGCAATGATCGCCACAGGCGAATGCCGGAACGACCACGCGAAATCGCTGTCCCAGAATTTAGCGAAACGCGATTTGGGCGCAGATGTCGGGGTTTCGATGGTATCGGTCATGTGGCCCTCGCGTCGACACGCAAGCGCGGGTCAATGGCATAGTAGAGAAGATCGACAATCAGGTTGATCGTGACGAACATGACCGAGATCAGCATCAGATAAGCGGCCATGACGGGGATATCGACAAACTGAATCGCGTTGATGAACAACAGCCCGACACCGGGCCACTGAAACACCGTCTCGGTAATGATGGCAAAGGCGATGATCGAGCCCAGTTGCAAGCCCGTAATGGTGATCACCGGCACCAACGTATTCTTGAGCGCATGGCGAAAGTTAATCACCCGATCCGACAGCCCTCGGGCGCGGGCGAAGCGGACGTAATCGGCGCGCATCACCTCAAGCATTTCCGACCGCACCAGCCGCATGATTAATGTCATTTGATACAGACCCAGCGTGATCGCGGGCAGGATCAGTGCCTTGAGCCCCGAGGTCGTCAGAAACCCCGTGGACCAGTTGCCAATCATAACGGTCTCGCCCCTCCCGAAGCTGGGGAGGAGGTCAAGCTCAACCGAGAATATGTAGATCAGCAAGATGCCGATCAGGAAGGTGGGCAAGGATACTCCGATCAGGGACACCGTCATGATGACATTCGCCGCCACCCCTTGTCGTCGGATCGCCGTAAAGACCCCCAGAGCGATACCCAGTGTGATCGCGAGGACACCGGAAACAAAAGCCAGTTCCAACGTCGCGGGTGCACGTTCGGCTATGATGGTGGAAACCGGTCGGCCCTGCCGATACGACACACCGAAATTGCCCTGTACCGCGCCTTGCAGGAACTTGAAATACTGCACCGGGAATGGTTGATCCAACCCAAGCTCAGTACGCAGGCGGTCGATGTCGGCCTGTGTTCTTTCCTGCCCCAGCATGTTGTCGATCGGATCGCCGACAAAGCGGAACATCGAAAATGCAACCAGACCCACGACCAGCAAAACGATCACGGATTGGAACATCCTTCGGACAATATATGCGAACATTCACTTTTCCCCGTTGATCTGTCTCTCTAGGCCAGTCCTGACCAAATGGTCAAGTTATCGCCACCATCCAGACGTCACGTTCCCGCCAACTAGTTTACCGTCACCCAACGCAGCAGGAAGAAATTGTCCGGGCGTTGTGTCAGATCGATATTACTGCGCGTCCCCCACAGCAACGGTTGGACATAAAGCGGCACGTAAACCTGTTCATCCTGAATGATCTGCGCGACCTCATCCAACATGGCCTGCCGTTTTTCGGCGTCCAACTCTGATTGGATCAACGGCAGAACTTCATCGATCCGTTCATTCGAGAAACCGCCAAAGTTCCAGCTGCCCAGCTTTTTCTCTTCGTTGGGTGTTGCGACCAGGAACCTCACCGGATGTTCCGCATCAAAGGTCCCCGGGCTCCAGCCCAGCAGGTACATGTCGTAATTGTCCTCGCGCAGTTCGGGCCAGTAGTTGCGGACAGGCATGGCGTCCAGCTCTGCCGTAATCCCGATCTGTGCCAGCATGCTGACGACAGCCTGGCAGACCGCTTCATCATTCAGGTAGCGGTCATTGGGACATTTCAGACCGAAAGAGAACCCATCGCCATAGCCTGCTTCGGCCAGCAGAGACTTGGCGACGTCGATATTAAAGGCCGGGCGTGCGGCATTGGCCTGCGAATACCCGCTCATCGCCGGACTGACGAGTTGCGAGGCTGCTTCGGCATTCCCGCGCATAATGGTAGCAAGGATTGCATCGACATTCACGGCATGTGCCACGGCCTTTCGTACGCGCGGATCGCGGAATGGGTTCGGTTTGCCCTCATCCTCGGTGTATTTCAGCGTCTCGGCCTGATGATCGAATCCCAGCATAATGACGCGCGCCTCAATGCCCTGAATGACATCAACACCGTCGCTGCCCTGCAAGCGTGCCACGTCCTGAATTGGCACCGGGTTGATCATATCCACGTCACCTGACAGGAGGGCCGCGACGGCGGTGGCAGGGTTCTGGATCGGCGTAAACTCGGCGCGGGTGATGTTGTGTTCGGCTTCACCCCACCATCCTTCAAACGGCTCAAGAACAGTGCGCAGCCCCGGTTCGCGCGCGGTAACTTTGAACGCGCCGGTGCCATTGGCATTCAGCGTCGCATAGTTTCCCGTTTCCTTGTCGGGCACTGTGGCGTCATTGGCCTCAGTCCAGCCTTGATCCATGATCATCCAGTTGGCGATAGACGACGGAAACAGCGGGTTCGGAGCGGTGGTCAGAAAATCGACGGTATAATCGTCAACGACCTTCACCTCACGGATCGGAGCGAACCAGCTACGGGTATCCGCCGCCTCGCCCGAGGCGCGCTCATAGCTGAACAGAACGTCCTGCGCATCAAATGTGCTGCCATCATGAAAGGTCACGCCCTCGCGCAGATTGAACCGCCAGCCTTCGCCGTCACCGATTGGTTCCCAGCTGACCGCAAGGGCTGGTTCCACCTGCATATCCTTATCGCGGCGCACAAGCCCTTCGTAGACGTTGTTGAGAAAGCCAAGAACCGGGGCAGAGTTAACCGCGTGCGGGTCCATCGTCTGCGGGTCGGTGGTTGAGGCCCATTTGAACTCGGCGGCCTGAGCGCTGGCGGCGATGAGCATCGCGAGACCAACGGCGCTGTTTCTGAGGATCATGGCGGAACTTCCCTATGTGCCCCAAACCGGGGCGTCTTCTTGAAGGGTAACACAAAAAGCAGGGCGCGATGATCACGCCCTGCCATATCACTTACTCTGAGTGATTAGTTCAGGGTGAAGTACTTGATCTTGGGCGAATCTTCCGGTTCGACCACAGTACCCACGTTTGACTTCATGCCCCAGTTCAGCACCTGGTGGTGGATCGGGATGTACAGCTGTTCGTCCTGAACAACCTGCCAGATCTCAGCGATCTGCTTGTCACGCTCAGGCAAGTTGGTTTCCGACGCCAGCGCAACGATCTTGGCATCCAGCTCCGGGTTGCTGTAGCGCGTACCGTTCCACGAGCCATATTTTTCACCTTTGGTGTGCGCCAGGAAGTTGAAGATGTATTCCGAGTCATAAGTCGGAACGCCCCAACCCAGCATGTAGAAGTCGGTTTCCAGGTTGTTGATCAGTGGGAAGTGCTGCGCTTTCGGTTTGGCATCCAGGTTCACGGTGATCCCGATCTGCGCCAGCATACCAACCGCCGCCTGACAGATCGCTTCATCGTTGATGTAGCGGTCGTTCGGGCAGTCAAGCTGAATGGAGAACCCGTCCGGATAACCAGCCTCAGCCATCAGGGCCTTGGCACCTTCAATATCGGTGGCCGAGCTGTCCATCGCCTCATTCCAGCCATTCACAAACGGCGGAGCGATCATGCCCGCCGGGGCAGACTGACCGCGCATCACGACCTGCTTGATCGCATCGCGGTTGATCGCCTGGGACATGGCCTGGCGCACGCGAACATCCGACAAGGGGTTCTTGCCTTCGACATTGTCGTTGGCAAGGTCCGCATCCCCCATGTTCATACCAAAGAAGATGACGCGGTTCTGCGGCGCGGTGCGGACGTCCAGACCATCAGCGCTGGCAACACGCTCAAGGTCTTGCACAGGCACGTCCTGAATGAAATCGACCTCACCCGACAGCAAGGCGGCAACGCGAGTGGCTGCGTTCTGAATCGGAGTGTAGATGATTTCTGTGACTTCCAGCGGGAACTCATCTTTGCCCCAGTAGTTGTCATAGGCGGCCAGAACGGTTTTCACATCGGGTTCGCGGCTGACCAGCATGTAAGGTCCGGTGCCGTTGGCATTCTTGGCCGCGAACGTGTCTTCACCGCCCTCGTAATCCTGAACCTTGACGGCGTTATTCGCCTCGGCCCAACCTTTGTCCATCATGAACATGTTGGTCAGGTTGTTGGGCATGATCGGGTTCGGACCGTCCGTCTCGATCTCGATCGTGTATTTATCGGTCGCGCGCACCTCTTTCACAGAAGCCAGCAATTCCTTGTAGTCGGAATCCGGTGTTCTTGCACGATCCAGTGAAAAGACAACATCTTCGCTGTCAAACTCGGCACCGTCGTGGAAGGTTACACCTTCGCGCAGTTTAAACACCCAGATATTGGGATTGTCTTCCGAGGGTGCCCATTCGGTGGCCAAAGACGGAACCAGCGCGCCGGAATGGTCACGCATCACCAGCGTTTCCATGATTTGGTGCGCCAGCGCCGAGGTTGGGCCTTCGTTTTGCGCATGCGGGTCCAGCGTCAGCGAGTCACCCGCCCGTGCCCAGCGCAAAGTTTCAGCAGACGCACTCGCCGCCATCAACGCAGTGGCGCTGGCGGCAATCATCAGGTTTCTTAGGATCATTATAGTCTCCCCGGTTTTTTGTTAGCGCCGTCATTGCGACGGCCGGTCGCTTTCTGCGGCCGTGGTACACCCGATCATCCAGATCATTTCGGCAGTTGCAACACTAGATTGTGTTTGAAAATGAAGACGCGGGGGAAACGACCCCGAATCAACTGAATGGCACCCGTGCCTCGTCCAAGGTTTTTGTCCCATTAGGCAGGCTCAGCTCGCATGTGACCGGGTTTGACCGCGCGATGATGCGCCCCTTGCGCACGACGGCCAGACGATGCGCGCGCAGCCGGATCGCCTCAATCCTGTCGCTGGCTTGCAGCAGAACGAAGTTCGCCGCGCATCCCTTGGCGACGCCATACCCCTCTAACCCCATGATCCGGGACGAGTTTTCCGTCACGGCGTCAAAGCACCAGGCCATGTCCGCCCGGCTTGACAACTGTCCCACGTGCAACCCCATGAAAGCGACATCCAGCATGTCAGCCTTCCCCAATGAGTACCACGGGTCCATGACGCAATCCGAACCAAAACCAACGGTGATCCCGGCATCGCGCAACTCGCGAACGCGGGTCTGACCCCGGCGTTTGGGGTAGGCGTCATGCCGACCTTGTAACATAATGTTGATCAGGGGGTTCGGGATTGCATGCACCCCGGCCTCAACCATCAGCGGGATCAGCTTTGAGACATAATAGTTATCCATTGAATGCATGGACGTCAGATGCGATCCCGCAACCCTGCCGTTCAGACCCAAACGTTGGGTTTCATAGGCCAAAGTCTCGATATGGCGGCTCAGCGGATCGTCACTTTCATCGCAGTGCATGTCGACCATCAACCCACGGTCAGCTGCCATTTCACACAGCAGGCGCACGGACTCGGCCCCGTCAGCCATTGTACGCTCAAAATGAGGAATACCGCCCACCACGTCTACACCCATATCCAAGGCGCGTATCGTGTTCTGCATCGCAGTTGGGTCGCGCAGCACCCCGTCTTGCGGGAAAGCGACCAGCTGCAGGTCCAGATAATCCTTCACCTGTTCCCTGACCTCAAGCAAGGCTTGCACACCCTTAAGTTCGTCATCGCAGGTGTCCACGTGACTGCGGATTGCGCCAATACCCTTGGCCACAGCCAGCTCGCAATAGCGCAAGGCGCGGGTGATGATATCGTCAACGCTCTGGATCGGCTTCAACTCACCCCAGAGCGCGATCCCCTCCAACAGGGTGCCTGACACGTTCATGCGCGGCGTGCCCAGCGACAAGGTCGCATCCATGTGGAAATGCGGGTCTACGAAGGGCGGCGAGACCAGTTGCCCCCCGGCATCCAAGGCTTCTTGCGCCTCGGCGTTGATCGAGGGCTCAACCGCAGCGATCTTGCCATCCAGGCAGGCAATATCCACCCCGGTCTGTCCATCAGGAAGGGTGGCGTTTTTTACGATCAGGTCGAACATGCAGGCTCCTATCTTTGGCCTTTGAACCAGGGGGTAAGCAATGCGCTCGGATAATCCGCCGACCGCGCGGCAACGACAAGCGCGATAATCGACAGGATATAGGGGGCCATCAGGAATACCTGGCCGGGCACCAACGCGCCGATCTCGGTCTGCAGGCGCACCTGCAAGGCATCGAATGCGCCAAACAACAGCGCACCCAGCAGCGCCTTGCCCGGTCTCCAACTGGCAAAAATCACCAGCGCGATGCAAACCCAGCCGCGCCCGTTGACCATGCCAAAGAAGAACGCGTCAAACGCGCTCATCGTCAGGAACGCGCCGCCCAGCGCCATAAGAGCCGATCCGACAACAATGGCGCCAATCCGTAGCCCGTAAACCGATAAACCCTGCGCGTCGACACTGTCGGGGTTGTCCCCGACCGCCTGAACGGCCACGCCCAGCGCGGTGCGATTCATCACGTACCAGACCACAGCCACCAGCAAGAGGGCCAGCCATGTCAACGCGGTTTGCTGAAACAAAACAGAGCCTAAAAAAGGCAATTCGGACAGCACCGGCAGATCCAGCGGTTGAAACGGTTCAATCCTTGGTGGCGAGGAAACATTCGGCAGCGCAGTACGGTAGGTATAGTAACTAACCGATGTGGCAAACAGCGTGATCCCCAGGCCCGAGACGTGCTGGGACAGCCCAAGTGGTACCGTCAGAATGGCATGCAGCAGGCCGAAAAAAGCCCCAGCCAGCGCCGCGACCAAAACGCCACCCCACAGCCCGGCGCCCAGCCAAACCGCCATCCAGCCACACATCGCGCCGACGACAAAGATACCCTCAATCCCAAGGTTCAGCACGCCCGCCCGCTCGCAGATCAGCGCGCCCAAGACACCGAAAATCAGCGGCGTTGCGATGCGCAGTGACGCGGCCCAAAAGCTTTCGGACAGAAGGATGTTGAGAATATCCATCATGACGCCGCCCTCGTGGTGCTGGCCCGCACAACCCGGTATCGAGCGAAGAAACCGCCGACGAGCACGCAGAGCAACGAAACTGATACGACCAGATCAGCCAGAAAAGACGAAACGCCCATGGCGCGGCTCATGCTGTCTGCACCAACGAAAACGGATGCGATGAACAGCGCCGCGATCACCACGCCTGCAGGTGACAGACCCGCCAGCATCGCCACGACGATTCCCGTGTACCCAAAGCCAGGTGAAAGGTCCGATGTCAGGTATCCTTTGAGCCCGGCAACCTCACTGACACCGGCCAGACCGGCCACAGCGCCCGACAAGATGGCGACTCCAAACAGCGAGCGGTTCACATTGATCCCGGCGTGCCGCGCGGCGGCGGCGTTCTCGCCCACAGCCCGCAACCGAAAGCCCCAGACAGAGCGCGCCAGCATGAATTGAGCCAAACCAGCCAGTATCAGAGCCAATATCAACCCGGAATGAACCCGCATCCGCTCGATCAGCGGGGGCAGCATTCCCTGATCCAGAATCGGGGCAGATTGCGGCCAGCCCAGGCTCATCGGGTCTTGCAGCGGGCCTTCCAGCATCATCTGCACAAAGATCAGAATGATGAAATTCAACAACAGCGTCGTCACAACCTCATCCGCGCCGAAGCGCGTTTTCAGATAGGTCGGGGCAACCATCCCCGCCGCACCAGCCGCTGCACCCAGGACGACAATCAGAGGCAGAAGCAAGAGGCCGGGCACATCCAACACTCCTGATCCAATCGCCACGGCAGCCATCGCCCCCAGATAAAGCTGCCCCTCGGCACCGATATTCCAGAGTTTGGCGCGAAACGCCAAAGCGGCAGCCAAACCGGTAAAAATCAATGGCGTAGCGCGGGTCAGAACTTCGGAGAACGCAAAAACTGAGCCAAAAACACCCTTGTACATCTCGCCATACGCCTGCATCGGGTTCGCCCCGGCGGCCAGCAAAGGAATGGCCGCGAAGGCCAGCGCGATCACGGCTGACAGGATGGGGACACCCACTGCGAAAGCGCGCGATTGGGTCTGGCGTGGCTCAATACGGATCATGCCGGTTCTCCTGCCATCATCAGCCCGATCTGTTCCCGATCGCGACTGGGGGCCTCGTGCAATTCGCCGTCGCGGATAACCATGATCCGGTCGGCAAGGCCCAAGATTTCATCAAGGTCTTCCGAAATCAGCACGACACCCGCGCCGCGCGCGCGCGCCTCAAGAAGGCGACGCCCGACTTCGGCCGCAGCCCCCATATCGAGACCACGCGTTGGTTGGTTGGCAAGGATCAGGCTGGGGGAACGCTCAAAAACACGGGCTAGGATGAGTTTCTGGATATTGCCGCCAGACAACAGGCGTGCCGGCGCATCCACTCCCGGTCCGCGCACGTCATAGGCCTTGGCGAGGCGTTCCGCGTTGTCCTGTATCGCCTCGCGCCGCAAAAGACCGCGCGACTGCACATCGGGGTCATCCAGCCGCTCGATTATCATGTTCTCCGCAACACTCATCGCCCCGACGATGCCTTCACGATGACGGTCCTCGGGAATGCGACCGACGCCCGCGCGCACCATCGCGGTAGGGTTCGGAGCCCCAATGTTGGTTTCATTCACCTTGATTAGACCCTGTTCTGGCTCTGTGGTGCCTGAGATCACATTGGCCAGTCCGCTCTGACCATTTCCCGACACCCCGGCGATTCCCAGGATTTCATGCGCATGCACAGTCAGGTTTAGTCCATTGAGCGTATCGCGCTTTGAACGGCCTGTGACCGAGATACCCGACAACGTCAGAACCGGCGCGCCCGGCGCCATCCTGGTGCTTGCGAGTTCAGGCGTTTCAGCACCGACCATCAACCGCGCGATGGATTTCTCGTCTGCGTCCGAAGTCGCCATCTCACCCACCTTGCGGCCATGCCGCAGCACGGCGATCCGATCGGAGAAGGCCAGAACCTCACGCAGTTTGTGGCTGATGAAAATGACCGACAGCCCCTCGTTCGTCATAATTCGGATGTTTTCGAACAGGGCATCGGCCTCTTGCGGAGTCAGCACAGCCGTGGGTTCGTCCAACACCAGAATACGGGCTTGCCGGTACAGGGCTTTTAGAATCTCGATCCTTTGTCTTTCACCGACGGACAAGCGTCCAACAGGCAAATCTAACGGCGCATTCAAGCCGCTTTGCGCCATGATAGACTCGATTTTGCGCCGAGCGGCACGTCGATTGCGACGCACCGCAAACAAGGGTTCTGACCCCAAGGTGATATTGTCCAACGCAGAGATGTTTTCGGCCAGTGTGAAATGCTGGTGGACCATTCCCACGCCCGCGGCGAGTGCGACCTGCGGATGCCCCAGAGGCAGCTGGTGTAGGATACCCGCCTCGTCCGCGACCTCGATCGTGCCTGAATCGGGCAGGTAATGCCCGAACAGCATATTCATCAGCGTGGTCTTGCCCGCGCCGTTTTCACCCAACAACGCCAGAACTTCGCCCTTGTTCAGGGTCAGGCTGACATTGTCATTGGCGATGACCGGACCGAACCGCTTGCTCAGCCCGATAAGCTTTAGAACTGTGGAGTCTTTCATTGGGACTGCGGGCCGGTGCGATGACCGGCCCGAAAGTAATCAATTGTCAGATACCGGTCGGTCATCGTTCACGTTAACGCGAAACAGACCATCCAGAATCTCGGCTTGCCGGGCATTTACGGCCTCGACAACCTCGGCTGGGACAAGTTCTTCATCCAGAACAAGCGAGCCGCCACCGTAACCCATAAAGCTGTATTGGCCATAATCCGCAGCCTCAAACGAACCATTGGCAACATTGGCGATGGCCCTGTCGATTGTTGGCTCCATATGCCAAATTGCTGACGCCATAATCGTTCCGGGGTAGTCCCCCGATGTGTCGATGACGTTGCCCACGGCCTTGACACCGCGCTCGACCGCTGCGTCGGAAACACCGAAGCGTTCTGCATACATGATGTCAGCCCCCGCATCCATCATCGCGATGGCGCTCTCCTTCGCTTTTGGTGGATCATACCAGCTGTCGATAAAGGTCACGAGGAAGGTGACATCCGGGTTCACCTCGCGCGCGCCATCCATGAACGCATGCATCAGGCGGTTCACCTCGGGGATGGCATAGCCGCCGACCATGCCAATGACATTGGACTCAGTCGCCGCCCCGGCCACCATACCGGTCAGGTAAGACGGTTCGTGAATCCAATTGTCAAAGACCGAGAAATTAGGCCCCACTGGCCCAAAGGACGAACCCATCAGAAACGCGGTGTCGGGATAATCCTTTGCTACGTTGCGTGCCGCGCGTTCCAGGCCAAAAACCTCGCCCACAATCAGCTGCGCGCCCTGTTCCGCATATTCACGCATGACCCGCTCATAATCCGTGTTCGCGACGTTTTCCGAGAACACATATTCAATGTCGCCCCGCTCAGCTGCGGTGTTCAGAGCTTTGTGAATGCGGCTGATCCATTGCTGTTCAACCGGCAAGGTATAGATCGCCGCCACCTTGACAGTTTCCGCCGCCGCCAACCCGGCAGAATACAAGGTGGATATCGCTGCAGCTGCGGCCAGCAGCATTCGTCTTGAGAATTTAGCTTTTTCCATAACACTCTCCTGTGTGGCGAGATGGCAGCATTTTTCGTCTTTTCAGTCAATTTTTTCATATGATGCCCAACCAATTTCAGCGTGGCTGCAGCGCCGCCGGTGGAATTATTGGCACAAAGGCAGACTGTCCAGACGCAGGACAGCTTCGCATTGCGTTGGCACCCAATCGATTGTGATCGACACAATCTGTGGTAGTATGATGACAGGAAGTTTGACAACCGGTTTTTGCTCATCAGTTTCGGCGCAAAGTTTTTGAGGGTTGTCGACACCGCTCATCACAACGCCGATCAATGCTGCCGTGAATTGATACGAACGACGGGACACCGCTCTAAAAACCTGCGTGCGACAAAGGGTCGAACCGAATAATCGCCCTGAATTGTTTCAAGAGCTTATCAGACAGTAAAAACATGATTATGGTCGGGCCGGGTGTTAGGGTTCTGGTTACACAAGGAACAGCGATATGAAAATCGCGATTGCCGGTATCGGCTATGTCGGCTTGTCCAATGCGGTGCTGCTTGCACAAAACCACGAAGTGGTGGCCCTTGACGTATCAGTTGATCGCGTGGCCCTTATCAACCAACGCCAAAGCCCGATCCAGGATACCGAAATCAAGGATTTCCTCAGCAACCGGACGCTCACCCTGTCGGCCACCACAAATCCAGAAACTGCCTTTGTCGGCGCGGATTTTGTCGTGGTCGCTACGCCGACGAATTATGATCCGCGCAGCAACTATTTTGATACCAGCTCGGTCGAGGCGGTAATCAAACAGGTTACTGCGCTGAACCCTGATGCTGTGATCGTGATCAAATCGACCATCCCCGTCGGCTTTGTTACTGAGGCGCGTGCGCGGTTCGGAACTGAAAACCTGTTTTTTTCGCCCGAATTCCTGCGCGAAGGCCGCGCGTTGTACGACAACCTGCATCCCAGCCGGATCATTGTCGGCGAACGGTCTGACCGCGCCAGAGTGTTTGCCGACCTGTTGCTAGAAGGGGCGCTGGACAAGGACGTGCCGGTCCTGTTCACGGGTCCGGATGAGGCCGAGGCGATCAAGCTCTTTGCCAATACCTACCTTGCAATGCGTGTCGCCTTTTTCAATGAGCTCGACAGCTATTCTCTGGCCGGTGGGATGGATCCACGCCAGATCATAGAAGGCGTCAGCCTCGACCCGCGGATCGGTACGCATTACAACAACCCGTCTTTTGGTTATGGCGGTTATTGCTTGCCCAAGGACACCAAGCAATTGCTGGCAAATTACAATCACGTCCCGCAGAACCTGATCCGGGCCATTGTCGATGCAAACCGCACCCGCAAAGATTTCCTCAGCGATCAGATCCTGATGAAAGGTCCTAAAACGGTTGGCATCTATCGGCTTGTCATGAAGGAAGGCAGTGACAATTTCCGTCAAAGCTCGGTTCAGGGCATCATGAAAAGGATCAAGGCCAAGGGCATACAGGTCATTGTCTACGAACCGGTGCTGTCGGCTGAACATTTCTTTCACTCACCTGTGATCCGCGATCTTGGTGCCTTCAAGCAGCAGGCGGACCTGATCGTCGCCAACCGCCTTTCGGACGAGATCAGTGATGTGCGAGATAAGGTCTTTACCCGCGACTTGTTTGGCGCGGATTAAGACTGTTTAGGCGGCAGACAAACTTCAGCGACCTGAATTCAAGCCGCAGAATTCTGCCGGTCGGGCACTGCATATGAACCAGCTGCGTCAGGCAAGCACAAAGGCGTGGATACCCGACGCAGTTGTGCCCGTGGCGTGGACGCGTGCGATACCGACGGGCAGGATGGAAAAATCCGCCATTTGAACGGTACGCGTTTCCCCGCGGACAGTCGTCACCACCAAAACGCCGCCTGTTTCGATGTATAGGCCAATCGCCACGTCGGTAAGATCAATCGTGTCGGACGGTGTGACTGGTGCAATATCTCGTGCAGGGCCAGACAGGCTGGATGCGCGCTCGGTGAAGGGATTGGATGTCATGGCTCAGGCCTCGCGGGTTGTAACAATTGACGGCACGCTAGGAAAATCCACTTAACGACCCGATAGCCAACCGTGCGTTGCACCCCATCAGCCCGCTTTACAGCACTGAAAAAGCCCCGCTCGGGGGCTTTTGTGACAGGATAGGCTGAAAGTACTTTTCAGTTAACCCTTTGCGCCCTGACCGCGCGCATATTTGTCTTCGTAGCGAACGATGTCATCCTCACCGACATACACGCCGGTCTGAACCTCGATCAGGACCATCGGAACCTTGCCGGGGTTTTCCATGCGGTGGACAGCCCCGAGCGGGATATAGACCGATTGATTCTCGGTCACCAATTGTTGCTGATCATCGATGGTTACGCGGGCTGTCCCTTCGACCACGATCCAATGCTCCGACCGGTGGAAGTGGCTTTGCAGACTGAGCGACGCACCGGGGTGCACGTGAATGCGTTTCACCTGAAACCGCTCGCCGACCACAAGGCTTTCGAACCAACCCCAAGGGCGGTGGTCTTTCGGGAAAGCGGT
This sequence comes from Ruegeria sp. AWH4_226, assembly GCF_056159225.1. NCBI lineage: Bacteria > Pseudomonadati > Pseudomonadota > Alphaproteobacteria > Rhodobacterales > Roseobacteraceae > Ruegeria > Ruegeria sp. AWH4_226. The sequence continues at coordinate 2,507,678 of NZ_JBSWUU010000001.1, forward strand.
TGCCTGCGGAGCGCCCTTTTTCTTAAGGGCAGTCACGGCTGCCTTTACGTCCTGCGCACGCGAGGAATCCGCCACCAGAACCGCATCGTTCATTGCAACCGCGATGATGTTGTCCAAACCAATGCCTACCAGTTCCAACTGATCGCTGTCCGACCGCAAAAGCGAGTTCTGACAGTCGATCGCCGTCGCTGCGCCCCCGGTCACGACACCATCGGCATTTGGCCCGCTTTCACGCCAAACCGCGTCCCAACCGCCCAGATCGGACCAAGCCGCGTCAAAGGGGACAACGGACAGGTTCGTTGCCTTCTCCATCACTGCGTAATCAATCGATATATCCTTGGCCTGCCCCCAGGGGTCCGGGTTCAGACGCAGAAAACCCAGATCGGGTTTGGCTGTTTCAACGGCCTCTTCTACCGGAGCCATCAATTCCGGTGCATATTCCCGGAAGGCGGCGATCATGTCAGAGGCACGGAACAGGAAAATCCCGGCATTCCATTTGAAATTCCCAGCCTCAAGCATCTCGGTCGCGCGCGCCAAATCGGGTTTTTCAACAAATTGCTTTAAGGGAACAGGCGATCCACTATCGTCGGGCGTGGTTGCCAGTTCAAGATACCCGTAAGCGGTTTCAGGATGCGCCGGCGTAATTCCAAATGTCACCAACTGCCCTTGCGCGACGGCTTCCATGCCACGTGCGACAGCGGCCTGAAATGCCGCAACGTCCGGCACGACGTGATCAGAGGGTGCGACCAGCAGCACGGCTTCCGGGTTTTTGGCATGGCTGTGCAAAGCGGCAGCCAAGACCGCCGGTGCGGTATTGCGACCTTCGGGTTCGATCAGAATGACACCGGGATCAATGCCAACGGCTTGCAGTTGCTCGGCGACGATGAACCGGAAATCCGAATTGGTTAAAACAGCGGGCGCAGAAAACTGAAGCGTTTCGGTTGTTCCCGAAAGACGGCGGGCGGAGGCCTGAAAAAGAGTTTCCTCCCCCACAAGCGGTACAAACTGTTTAGGATAACTTTTCCGGGACAGCGGCCAAAGACGTGTTCCGGACCCTCCGCACAGGAGGACAGGAGTGATCATCATGATAAGCTCGAAACCTGATATGTTTTGGACAGGCCCTAGTGGATGTAACTTGCAATTACAAGATTTTGCTCTGCTTCAACTTGAAAAAGCAAGCCCAGCGACTGAATTGCGCCGGATCGGCAGCGAAGGCCGCACTCCATCATCCTCGTGCCGTCAGGAATCTGGGCTCGCTTCCATCAAGGCAGACCGCGCTCAAAACACCTGTCGCGAAAGCACCGGTATCAACGGCGATCCGCCCCCGTCGCGCTTCGGCCACAGGGAGGATCGTATGCCCGTGGACAACCCAAACATCATCTCGGCGATCTTTGGAGTGAAAGGATGGATGTCCCCAGACAAGGGCCGCGTCCGATTGTTCACTCGGTGCGACATCAGGGTCAGCGCCAGCATGCGCCACGAGCACGTTGCCCGACAGGTCGTATGTCCTCAGCCCCGTCATCCACTGGTGTAGCGATGCACCCATCGCCTCTTGCAGACTGTCCCGACACTCGGCCAGTTCATCCCCACTCATTTCGGGCCGCGCCCTCCGAACTCCAAACGAGGCTAGGGTCTGCAATCCACCATTTCGAAGCCATCGCGGACCATGGCTTTGGGGATCTTCGAGAAAGCGCAGCATTAGCTCTTCGTGATTGCCCCGCAGACAAGTCAGATCGCGACGTGCACTAATCAGGCGCAGGACCTCGGCACTGTGCTCACCACGATCGACGTAATCGCCAACCAATATCACACGGTGGGCCTTCGGCAATTGAGCTAGGAGCTTTTCCAACTGAGCAATACAGCCATGCACGTCACCAATCACGCATATCGGATCGTCTGATTTCGGTGGTGAGAACGTTTTGCGTCGTCCTATTCGTTGCATAAGCGATGACAGCACGATGCGCCTATCTCCTGTCCGGTGGCCATAAAACAAACCAATGCATTGGACAAAGCACTGGTTATGGCTGCCCGCTTAATATCCACGGGCCCGTCTGCGGGCAAGATTAGGTCAGGCGGACCGACATGCGGGCACACCCATGCTTATAATCTCACTACCTTTGACCTTATAAACACCTTTTATGCGATTGCGTGCCTTGTTCATGAACCATGACTTCAGCGGCTCAGGGTAGTAATCCGCCATGACCTTGCTGAAATAGTCAAAATCCCTTTCTGCAAGGCGCCGGCCGCTGCGGGACGGGCCGTGGAAACCAAAAACTGTGTCCGGATCGATGCAGGTTCCGTCAAGGCCAAGAAACAGTGTACATGTGGAGTAGCAAACACGCCCGCGAATTTCGACCTCGACACCGTTGCGCCGAAGATTTTCAAGCTCGATCAAGCGGTCATGCAGATATCCACCGCGATCATTTCCAACGATATAGGGCTGATGCGCTGTAGCTCGGGACGGCCCACTTATTGCGGGCACTAGCACCGCAACGGCCAGCAACGCGGGAACGACCCTGGTGCCTTTGCGGCAAAAAAGTCCCTTCACGGTCCGACGGGTTTTAGCAAAACGATCGATAAAGCGCGGCATTATTCTGTCTCCGAATCCCGTTTTGATCCGGATCAGAGCTAAAGAAACAAAGCGCAGCAGCCATGTGATCTGTGTGGCGAAAATTGGCTTTAAATCAAAAATTTAATGATATTTTTGTAGGATTCCGAGTGCAGTCTTACCCGGCAATGGCCGTCAGATTACAATCGCAACAAAAGACTGCCCGCCCACGCGTCAACAGATCAGGTTACGGCGCAGTAGCCGCTGACAGGTACGGCTATCGAGCACCGGATTCATGAGACAAACACCAGCTAGGCTATCAGGAGTTCATTCGACGCTTGGTGCGCCGCTGTAAACGCCACAGATCACCCCAATATGAAATCCGCCAAGGAGTAAGAACCGCGACTTGCCACCACTTGCGACTTTCCTGAAAAAGTTTCTTTTCATACTCTTTCTTCGAGTACCGCTTGGGCAGAGCGATATAAATATTTGATCCAAATTCACCTGGCGCGTGGAGATTTGAAGATGACGAATTCAAGGACATGAGGGCGCTTGTTTGCAATGCTAACTGGCGTTGCAGACTGATTTCGAACAGAGCGGGATGGACGTAGTCAATGACGGGGTTGACGGTATTAGCATCTACGTCAAACCAGGCGTCGCCCAATGAGGAATTGGTGAACACAATGGTGCTCTGCAGCGCGTCCCAGTCACTGTAGTAACTGTCCCAAACGGCACGGCGTACGGTATCACGCAGAATGAAGCCTTCGGCGAGAAACAGCATGGCCCAAAAGCTGGGCCAAGAGATCAGAAGATCCTGAACATTCTGCTCAGCCGCGGGAATCGGCGAGAAAACCACGATGTCTGCATGTTGCGTCAGAAGACTTACGCTATGCTCAGCTTCGCTCAGGCTGGTCGCAGGAACACCCTTTGTAACGTGGATGATACGGACACCGTCTTTAACAGCCGTATCCCGAGCAGTTTGCGTGAACTTTCCAAAGGTGGTGTACGATACCTGCTTAATTGCCTTCTGGTGATACGCCGCGCACCAGTCCGTGTGATTCCTGCCTTCCAGAACAATAACTTCACGCACTGGTTGCTTAATCGCTGAAATAACCTTCTCAACGGCCAAGCTCCTTGTTTCATTGTCGTTCATTTATTTTTACACTCTGGCAGTTTTGTCAGTTCGCATAGCGACTTTAACGGATGTCTTTGAATTTTCGACCATATTAAAAATGCTGACCCGAAATTTCCAAACGTTGATTTTGGGCCATTGAATGCGCAATTTCTGTAAAAGAACTCCAGTTGCTACCGAGCAAAAGCGGCGCGCGCGACAACAAGATCGCATCTGCCAATGCAAATTTAAGCTGCATTTCTGATCGATCGTAGACTGTCCTAGGTAAGCTGGTCACACGATCACCGTATTTTGCGTTGAAGGCGCCGTAGGCTTCCGAGTTATCCGATGCGAGAAAGATCGTCAGGTTGGATTTCTCCTCCAACAAGTCATCCAGACGCTTGAAAAAAAACCCATAGTGAGATCTGCTGCGGGCCCGTCTGGAAATTTCATCTTCTGAACGCGACCAATCGCCTGGAACATCCCCATGAGGGTCAGTTGACGCGCCCCCGTTCATGCGCACATGAACCGCAATGTCATTTGGACTGCGCACCGAGTCGATGAGTGTTTGTACGTCCGCACTCGGCCTGAGTGTATTTAGAAACTCTTTTTCGATCGCGTCGTACCGGCTACCAGATGCGAACCTGTAAGCGGACCGAATGATCACATCTCGATCTGTGCGAACCAAAGAATTCGGATCAAAAGCGTCACGAAACGCTTTGTTCATCAGGTCGATTTCCAAAGTGTCTTCGTTTTTGGTCTCTCGAGTATCTTCGACAGCGCCATCATAGTCGAACAATGAGTCAAAGCTGCAATCACAGTGTTCGTCACGGACCCACTGGATAACCAAGTCCCGGTCGTGAACCTGCGCGAACGAATAGGCCGAGGCGATCGCACGCATCCGATTCCCCAAACCATGCTGGGCATCAAGGATAAGCTTTGGTCTGTCGATTCTGTGGCCAGCCGGGGCGGTCACTTTGCGTTTTTGTTCAACCGGCTGCGGGGATTGATTACTGATTGCAGCAACTGCGTCTTTCAGCGAGCGCGTCATGAGCGCATAATCGACGACATCTGGTGATGCTGTGACGGCAACTCCGCTGAAGGCAGCTTCAATCGCACAGACTGCCGCCTCGGCACGTTCGGTGCGGGTTCCGATAAGATTGGTGTCAATTCCGTAAGGGTGTGTGCGCCTTAGCCTCAACTCTCGACGGGAGGCACTGAGAATGCGAAAGCCTGCCATTGGGCAGTTTGCATCCCATGGCGCACAAGAAGACGCGAACTGCCTGTTCAAGGCGATCCAGAACTGCGGAATGGTCTGTATTTCGTCCCATCCGGTCAACGGTTTGCATTTTGGGTGCTCAATCCGTCGTAGGTCCGAGTGGTCGATGTGCATGATTGTGTCGGGGTCAACGTCTTTTCTCTGAACGCCGGCATTCGCCAATCGATCATAGAGATCGTCATCATCCCAGCCGTAGGTCACAATACGCTCATTGAATCCATTGACTGAGAGAAGGGCATCGCGGCCCACGACAAAAAAGCCGTTTACATGAGTCTGCCCTGATTTTGCGTACCGCCAGTTACCAGCGGTCAATTGCATTACGCCTGTGGTGTTTCGCTTGAAGAAATTAGGCTCTAGTATGATGTCACTGTCGATTTTAACGATCTTGTCCTTTGTCGTCGCCCGAAACCCCAAATTATACGCATGGGACAAAATCCAGGTTCCCTCATCCTCGACACGCAATATGCGAATGCGGGTGTCTCGTATTCCGGCCTGTTCAAGTGTAACTGCGACCGGAATTCGGGAGCTCCAATCCACGATGATGATTTCACCAATTTCAGGATGTACCAACCATGTCGGCAAGGTCTGCGCGAGGTGATCGTTTCTGTTCATGCAGCACGTCACGACCGAGTAGCCCGGTTCGATGCTTTCGTTTGGCTCGAATTCGACACCGGCATCTTGGAACTTCGGTAAGTTTCCCCAGGTTTCCGGGCGGTTCCGAATTTCATTGTATAAAGAGGATAAAGCTGCGGACGATTTGGCATTACGCGAGGACAGTTGCGTTCTGCACAAACTGCGGAACGTCTCACCTTCCCTGGTTTGCGCCGATCCACTTTCTGACGCCAGCGCGTCACAAAGGCTTGCAACAATTTCCTTCGAAGTTTGCATCTGCTTCCCAGTTCAAGCTATTCTTGTCGAAATATCCTTCGTGGAGTAGTTTTGCCGGTCGAAGGTATCACTTTTGAATGTGTTGTTACAACAGCAGCATCGAGTAAGGATTTGGACTTGCATGTCAATGTTGCAAGGCATGCGCTGTAGGCTATTCGGGCTCAGCCAAACTGAAATAAGCGGCTTTATGCCGGAGTATCAACCTTAACTCCCTAAAGCCGGGTGATATGGCAGGTGAGACCGTCATCCTTCTGCCAAGAATATGCGGCTTGCGTCCTTTAATATCAATCACGCCCAGGCAGTCTTCAGTACCAACAAGGAGTGGCTTTTCGCCAGGAATGCACACGTCCGGTATTCTTGGGTGTTTTTGTATTGATGGTTGGGCGGAATCGGAACGAGTAAAGCCGCCCGGGGGCGGCTTGTTCGGTACTTTGTTCGGCCGTGCGTGTTTTTTGGGTTTGGTTTATGGGCCTGACGAGGTGAAGACGTTAAGCAATTGATCCAGTGGATCGATTGTTGTTTGTAGGGGCTGTACTGAGATTTTCTGACGCTGGTTGCGGGAGCAGGCAACCGGCGTATCCTACCGGCCCTCTCCGCAATCATATAAACCCATGATAGCTCGCAGCTAATGGCAAGTCTGCGCAGAAGCTACTGCTGCAAAGTTGCGAACTGTCTTCGCCCTTCGGAACCTCACCGGCCCAGAGCCGACATCCGACAGTCGTTTCGAATGCTGCGGTCGCAGCCCGCACAGCTGAAATTCGCTGCGACCGCCAACTATTGGCCATAAATTCTGAGGTCAAGAATCCCATAGAAATCTTAGGCGAACATGATGTTTGGATCACGTGCGATACTTGGTCCTCTCATATGGACACCCTATAACATTTGCCCTGACTGATACCCCCGCAAGTAATGGGCAACAAACTCCGTCAATTCCGCTCGGACTAAATCCGGATCCAACGCGACGAACCGACCCTCGAGCGACAGCTTGACGATACCATGCACGGCGGAAAACACGGTACGAGCGCGCGCGGCTAGGGCATCTTCATCGAGGTTGGGACTGAGTTGCGACAACGGGCCGACAATCTCGGCGATGAGTACTGCATGCTCCTCAAGATGCCATGGCGGTACAGCCGTGCCTGGTTGCATTCGATGATCGAACAGTGCCGCCCACAGGTTCGGGTTTACGGTGGCAAAATCAATATAAGCCAATGTGAGTGCAAGGAGCTTGTCCCGGGGCGCTGTTTGAGCGCTAGATGCGTCTTTCAGTGACGCGTAAAGACGCGCCAGAGTGCGTGAGTTTACCGCCAGAATCAAAAGATCCAGGTCCTCGTACGCATTGTACAGGCTACCCAGCGCACATCCGGCATCTTTTGTGACGTCACGAGCACGCAATGCGGTCAGCCCCTGTGCTTTTACGCGCGATTCCGCGGCATTCAGGATTTTTTCTTTCAGAATTTCCTTCTTGTTTTTAGCCACTTAACCCTCTCGATCTGACAATAATTGAACATTGTTCACTTTTATATTGAACAATGTTCAGAATCACCACATAGTCTAATCATGAACAATGTTCATAAATGAGGAGCCTACGATGTTCAAACAGTTTGCCACTTTGATAAGAGGCCGGGCCTTTGAGGCGGCAACCGTCGTAACGGACCGCCATGCTCTGCCCATTCTCCGCCAGCAGATCCGGGATTGCGCCCATGCTGTTCAAATGTCCCGCAAGGCTGTTGCCGTTGCGATGGCGCAGAACGAACAGGAGATGAAACAGCACACAAGGCTGACCCAACAGATCGCAGACCTCGAGGCCCGAACCCTGGACGCCTTACAAAAAGATCGCGAGGATCTGGCGCGGGACGCAGCTGAGACTATCGCCCTTCTCGAGGCCGAGCGTGATGTGTCAGCTCAAGCCCAAACCCGGTTTGACACAGAGATTGCCCGACTGCGCGCTGTGCTGCGCGAGGCGGAAGCCCGCCTGAGACAATTACAACGCGGTCAGCGTCTTGCCACAGCGACTGACAAGACGCAGCGTCTTCAGCAAGTCGTGCCGGACAGCGGTTTATCCACATTGCGCGAGGCGGAAGACACCTTGCAACGTTTGCAGGAACGACAAAGCGAGATAGATGCAACAGCTCGCGCCATGACCGAGTTGGAAACCACCGGATCAGCCGAAAATACTCGTGACCGACTGGCCGCGGCCGGGTGCGGCAAGCCGGTGCGATCAAGCACCGATGACGTTCTCGATCGCCTGAAGAAAAAGACCCGGAAATCCAAGAGATCGAAATCGAGCTGACGACCACGTTGAATTAAACTGAAACTTAAGCTGAAAGGAATTGAACCATGAATACCGAAGAAAACCTGAACCTGCCGCAGTCCAATGCCTGGAATATGTTCACCATTGCTTCGTTTATTGTCGCTGCCGCCATGATGGCTGGTGGCATCTACTTCCTCGAAGCCAGCTTTGCGGCAAAAGGCTTCTACTCGATGTCGGCGCTGATGCTGGTACACACCACCGTTTCGATTACGAAAACCCTGCGCGACCGCGAGGAATCCCAGCGTTTGCACAACCGCATCGAAGACGCAAAAACCGAAAAACTTCTAAAAGAGGTGGGCGAGAATATCGCTGCCTAAACGATAACCTCGCGCAGAGACAGGCGCGTTCGACTGGGGGTGGCAAGATTTGCGACCCCCAGTCTAAACGCGTTAAACAAGACTCTGTCGGCAGGTATCATGAACCGATCCGATACGTCGGCCCGTGTGATGGGATCATCTGCCTGCGCCGCAGCGGGCCATCCTACCAACTCACGCGCAGTAGATTGCAACCAAGATCGATAGAACGCCTGCCCCCCTTCGACCATCGAACCGGTCGCGGGCCAGTGAAACGGTGCGATTGCGGACGCGCCACGGCTGCGCGGCGCTTCGCCGGACAGATGAAGGCCAAGGCCCAGCATCGACAACAGATCATAAAGCCTGCCACCCAGAATTGTGGGCACATACCTTGCAGTTTTCGTATCCATGACAAGCACCTCTCGGTTCAGCCCGTCGATGTGGTAGTTCGAATCATTCTCTTGCAATCGCATCCATTGCTGCAACTCTGAGCGAAAGGCTCTGGATCGCATGACACGGGCCGATGCGATGTCGATCTGTTTGGCGAGCCAATCGATCTGGGTCTTGTCCTGAACCAGAGTCTTGTGGCTGGCATTCCAGTCGTCAAAGGCCGTTTTCGGCGCGGGTACAAAGCCCGCGCGGTGCGTCAGGCGTTTCGGGATCTGAACAGCCGTCTGTGCATCCTCGGCGTCAGCGATCGCCTTCGGAGTGATGCGGGCAACTGGGCGCAATCCGGCCTCCACCGGTTCCTCTAACAGGGTAACGTTGGCACCTGCCCCATGTGCAGCCAAAGCCAATACGGTGCCCTCAACCGCAGCACCACAGGATGCTTCCAAATCACGATCATTCGGATCGCCAACAGTCAGTCGCCACGACAGATCCGCAAAGATCTCGATGCAGTCCGAATGCAGCCGCCATCGTGCTGGCTGCGTATTATGCGCTGACGGGGCAAGCATCGCCTGCGCAACAATTGCTTCAAATTCAGCATGATCCACTATGACAACTCCTTAGAAGAAAGGTGCAACCTGCACAGCGCACGACCCGGTCTCTCGAGTTTGGCGCGCGGGAAAATTGAGAAAGAAAAACCAAATCATCCGCGCACCTCGTCATGCAACTCATTTGATTTACGAAACAGAGATACTGTGATCGAGCCAACAGGCTTGGCGCCTCGTTTCAGCGGCAAATCGGTGAAATCTGATACGTCCAAAAACCGGGGATTAGCGACGCACAAAAAGCGCTTCAGGTTCGCATTCATTAGAGGAACACGTGGTGCGTCTGCATCACAGGAATGAAACGGCTCCGCAAAGAAACTTGTGAAGTCCCGTTCCGGCAGCACTATCAGGCTTTCCCCTCATCCACCAAGACCCGCGCAATCCGTTGAACCGCGCGCAAAGCAGCGCCGGTACTGTCCAGTGTAGCAATGTCAGGAGCGTTGAGCATGACCAACCGTAGCGGTGCGCCGGATAAGAATACTGCATGAGTGGCATCAAAACGCGAAAACAGCCAATTGACCTGTTCGTTCTCTGCCGTCCCCAGCTGTTGCACTGATGTAGTCTCGAAGCTGGCGCACAGATCTTCCAGATCCATGTCCGCCAAGTCCGCCTCTTCCACCAATATCGCGTCCGGAGCCCCGGCAGCCCGACGCAGCAGAGCCAGGCTGGCCTGAGGGCCCTGCCCATTGGCATCAGCAATCTCGCGAAGCGCGAACAACTGGCGATCCTCAATTCGCAAGGCAATCGCCGCTTGCCATATTGCCAGCAGCATGAGTGCAGACAAGTTGATCGCTACGACTTGCACAACCGTCCAAACATCCGGCGGCATAATCTGCGAAACGATCAGTGACAGAAGAACGGCCATGACACAGACGATGCCGAAACCGCGTAGCGTGTCTCGCGGTCGCAAGCCCGAGCGATTCATCGCGACCGATAACCAGCACAGCCCCAGCACCGCCACACCACCCAGCCTGACCGGCAGATCGAGCGTTGTTCCGCGCATGAAATCCGTTGCAAGAAAGGGCAGGATCAACAGAAAGGACAAGCTGATCCAATTGATGGTTCTATTTTCCGCTGACGACAGGCTGTTCTTATCGCGCTGTATCACGAACAAGGCCACACCAACCAAGCCAAACAATTGAAGCAGCAGTAGTCCTGCCAGCCTGACAAACTCCAGGCTGTTGAACTGGAAAAGACCCAATAGCCCGAAAATCAAAGCTCCCCACGCGCAAAATTGCTTTAGCATCGCGGGTGCGTGGCGTCGCAACAACCCCTCGGACAGAAGAAGGGCTGCCAACGGTATTAGCGCCGCACAGATGTTTGTGAGCGCCGAGAAAAACCAGCCCCAGCCACCCCAGTGACCAATCCGCGCCAGCATCAGGACAATCAGCAACCACAGACAAAATCGAAACCGTCTGGCGATCTGAGGTCTCTGCACAAGATCCTGAAGGTGCAGCAGTACGGTTGCAGCGCCAAATGCGGCGCAGACTGAAACCCAGGAATCTGAGAGAAACACCGCCATGTTTGTCATTCGGTCAGCAGCCTCTTTAGCTACTGTCGGACCAGCGGGCGCATCAGCGCGGAGAGGAAACGCGGCGACGTACGTTCGATGCTTCCGCTGTGGGCGTTTAGGAACCAACCGCGGGAACCAGTACCTCGCGGGCAATCCAGAACGGCCTGCAACGCAACTCTATTCATCAAATTTCCTGCCATGATGACCATCGGCGCAAAAGACATGCGGCTGCGGGTTCGTGCAGTCAACCCGCCCGCCAAGGCCAGATCAAAATGATGCCGGGACGAGGAATGGGTCAGCACGTATTCAACCTCGGAGATAATTTCCAGACACTGATCCCTGGTTGCCCTTGCTTGGTCTTGTTCTACGACTTTCAGCGTCACAAACACTTGACGTTTTAGGTTGGACAATTCGAACCCGCCCAGATCGGCTAGGGTCAAACGGCTCACCTCAGCGCGGATCAGCATCATGAGTGCGCTGCCCCCTATTCCGCCGGTGCCGCAGGCGAAAGCACAGGTTTTGCGCAGGCGTGTTTGCTCATCCTCCGAGACAAAAACAAGGTTTCGGGAGGTGAACTCCTGATATCTACAAGCCGTCATTTTTTTTGCTCGCGTGGTCTTAGAATACCGAATTCGTGCTGCGTATCTGCCCATTGCCAGAGCGGCATCGCCAGTCGCTGCAACGCCGCTGCGCCGACGGCGAAGGCGAGGGCGGCAAAGGATCCGCGCGGGACGTCGTGTCCAACATAAGACAGCGCGGTTTGCATATCCATTTGCCCCAATTGCAGGACATCATCGCCCCGATCATAATCGAGTTGGTCCGCACAGAACGCATTGACGACCTGATCGCGGTGTTTTGGAGCATCAGCGAAGGTTTTCTTCAGATGATCCGACCCTCCGGTATAGGCGTTGGTGATTACAAAGCGGTCTTCGTCGAACCCGGCGTCAGGGCCGACGCCAAAAACTTGGCGGTGATCACGCATGATGCTCCACGCCAATTGCAGGTGCAATAAGCTGCGTCGGTTCTGAGGGCCCATTTGTGCCGACGGAAAGACCCGGGCAAACCCCTGCCCGACCAGCCCGACCACTGCCGGAACTTGCGTCACATTCGAAACCCAGAGCGGACGCATACCGTTTCTAAATAGGATCAAAACGCAGGTCAGACCATAAAGAACCCAGCTGACTCCCTGGCTGCGCAGGTCTGGATCAACCATCACCAATCCCAGATGCACAACCTGTTCGGACCGATGCCCAAGGTCTACATCCATCAGGGCAAGCGCGTTGAAGGCCACGGGAGTGTCATCATCCCGGCGCGAGATCACGGTGATCACCGAATGTTCAAGCCGATCCCGATCACCGGCAAAGACACCATAGGTCAGGTTCCCGGCAGGTAGAGTTTTTGACGCAACAAGCCGCAGATCCTCGATCAGTGTGGTAAGCGCATCGTCCGGCATCCATAGGCCGGGACGTTCAAGAATGCACACGCGATATCCGCCGGGGATGCCTAAGCGGATATCCATGTAACGTTGAGAAGCCGCGTTGAGTATCGCGCTAAACAAATTCCGTTCCCGCTATTTTCTGCTCATCGACGGATCCGAACGAAGTTTCGGCGCGGCCATTACTTAAGCTCAATTTTTCCTGTAGCCACATAGCTTCGCCATCAACTGCTTTTTTGCTCTTCAGCGCAAGTCGTGAATTCCAGCAGCATTTAACTTTGCTATCGCTCACCCAGTTCTTTTTCATTCGCAGCACAAAGGTCTTTCTGTCCGCAATCGCCCTCGCCTTAACCACTATGTTTTGGATAAGAAATAAGAACGAGGCTCGACCCCGGTTCTGAATACTTCAAGATTTGCCAAAAAATGTAGTCCGCGACGGTCAGGAAACTCCGCAGTTTGTGAGTATACATCTTCAAAATCGTTGCACTATGCATCAATGGCCGAAAACCTCGCTGCGCCACGTTAGGGATCTTCGTGCCTGCTCAGGATACTTGGCACTGCGAGCACAAGCAGTTAGAATTTGACACTTCCGTTCAGGGGTCCTCGCGATGATCAGCGAAAGTTCAGAATGCAAACCTTTGAAGTGAGATTAAGCATCAAGGAACGGCTCATAGCTGCCGTCCGTCCCAGGTCCTTCATGCTGCAACGCGGCCCGTCAGACCGGACTTTCGCCGCACTGCAAAAATCCTGACCTGTTCGAATTCACAGATCGCGGACTTTTCAGCCTGATGCGGATGCGGCGAAATCTGGTCCCAAGTGATAACTAAATCGCGATTTGCGTCGCGGCTCCGCAGCACCGCTTCCCCTAACCGGACGTTAAGATCGGTTTAATGCGCGGAAATCCAATCCGGTCGTTCGCTGCGACGGTGTCCAGCGTCTGACATGCGGACTTTGCTGCCGTTAGCGGCTTTCACACCAACGACAGCTTTGGTTCAGTTTAAGCTAACACGTGTCAGAAATCCAAGTCGAACGACTGTGGATCGAACATCTCCAACATCGGCGTGCAATCTTTGTTGCCGAGATACCCTGAACAGATTTCGCGAGCAGCGCCCGATGACTCTACAAATGCGATTTCCGAGTATGTCCCCTCATCAATTCGTGCAACAAAGTGAGACTTTGCTTCCTCAAACTGCGAGAGGTACGAGCTTTCAACCTTGCGGGAGACTGCCAGTAAGTCTTCTTCCGAAAAAGACTTTGGTTGACCAGGGGAGAAGGTCCCGAACTCAACACACGAAAATCCCTCTGGCAGCGGTGCAGGTCCGCCAAGCAGATTATTCTTAGCCAGCCGAATGCTGTCCCTGTCCAGCATTTCCATGAACGGCCCGGTGGAAGGGGCCGTAGGATATGCTTGCGCCATCGCGACAAAGGAAGCTTCATCGGTTGCAAGAATGGCATCGGCAAAGTCACCATTCAAATTCCCGAGAAAACAGTGCATCGCGATACCGGGCTGATGTGCCAAAAACTCCTTCTGCCAAACCCGCGTAACTGCGATCAGATCAGCCGGATCAATCCCAGGCTTGGAAGAGTACCGCGCGAACCCCATGCCCGATACAGGGCCAATGTTTTTCTTTAGCATATAAAGTCCTTTCAATTGATGCTTCCCAGCGTGTTAATGGAACTAATTGACAATTTTCGTCAGGGGTGTGATGCGAACGACAAGACTTTTTTCGATCCTTGATCACCTTCGCGGTCGGCGAACACCGGCTACCGCAGATACACTCGCTGCAGATCTGCTCGTTTCGGTCAGAACGATCTATCGTGACATCTCAACATTGCAGTCGATGAGAGCGCCCATCAGGGGTGAAGGTGGTATCGGATACCAAATCGAGGCAGGCTTTTTCCTGCCCCCACTGCACTTTGATCCAGACGAGCTTGATGCCCTGCTCCTGGGTGTTCGAATGGTAACGGCGCGCGGCGACGAACCGCTCGGACAGGCCGCACATCGGCTGTTGGGGAAAATCGAAGCCGTTTTGTCACAGGACCGAAGGCACCTTCAACAGCCACTGTTGGCTGTCGGCGGTGAGAACAAGGCCGAGACGACATCAGGCTTGAGCGCCCTCAGAGCCGCAATAAGACATAGGAAAAAGCTGGCCATAACTTATGAGGAAGCTCATAAAAAACGAGCGAGCGTATTGTACGCCCACTTGGACTGACCGCATTCGAAACCGTTTGGGTGCTGACCGGATGGTGTGAGCTCAGATCTGGGTTCAAGAATTTCAGAATAGGTCGGCTCGTTTCAGCCTCCGAAACCGGTGAAGTGTTCAAGAAGGAAAAGGGCAAGGAATTTCGTGACTACCTGATTAGTTTGTAGCTCCTCTGCCTTCATTCATACTCAGTGCAGAAAATGTCAGCATGGGGTTCGATACGGCCATTCTCTGCGACAAGCCCGAAATGGTCGAATGAGCCCTGAGATGCCATGCGTCAGATCCACGTGACTGCAGGCGCGGCATGATGGTCCCGGCTCTTTCCCGACCTTAACCCTACAGTCTCCATGCTGCGGCGCGGCCCGTCGAACCTGCCGTTCGCTGCGGGCACAAAATCAAAGGCTGCCTGAACTCTCGAAATGCGGGACTTTGTTGTCATTCAGATGCTTGAGGTCAATGTCAGCTCACTGAAAAAGTCATCCAATTTAACTACATAACAGCCTTTCGGACAGTACTCATTTCCGTTAGCTCATTTACATGAAGGTAAACACCCGAGAACTCGCAGACCGATACCTTGGCTTCGCACGCCGCGAAGCGCACGGTTTCTCGCCGACATACGAAAGCTATACGACGTCCGTGGCCGAAAGTAGCGACTTGCTGGAACGGCTTTTGGGTTTGCCCTGCGGCAAGCAGCAACCAAACCTACTGTTGGCTGCAACACGCCATGCTGTTGGTCTTCCTGAGGCGAATGCTGACTTCGCTCAGCACGTTTTGGACGCGTGGGACGAGATAAGGCCCATCATTCTTTCTCGCTCCACCCAAACAAACGAGCCTGGGCGCTGCGCCTGCCTGCTTCCGGCACTTGCACAATTCAAAGAACCTCTTGCCATCATCGAAGTCGGAGCGGCGGCAGGTCTGTGTCTGATCCCCGACCGTTACGGTTACGATTATGGTCGCGCTCGGTTGTCAGCCGTCGAAGATGGAGCCCCGGTATTTCCTTGTAAAACCTCCGATCAGACCCCCATTCCACCCTCTCTTCCCAATATAGTGTGGCGAGCGGGCCTCGACCTCAACCCGCTGGACGTGCGCAGTGACGAGGACATGCAATGGCTCAAGACACTGGTCTGGCCGGAACAAGCCGACAGACTCTCCCGACTGGAGGCAGCAATTTCGGTTGCCAGACGCGATCCACCAAATGTCATCGCAGGTGACCTTCTCGAAGCAACCGAGGCGTTAGCGGCACAAGCTCCGACTGATGCACGTCTTGTAATCTTTCATTCCGCAGTTCTGAGTTACGTGGCACCAGAAGTCCGCAAAGAGTTTGCAACGCTCGTCAATGATAACGGAGCAGAATGGCTTGCAAACGAAGGCGCAAGTATCCTTCCCGAGGTTGCATCATTGAAAATGTTGGAAGGAAGACCGGGGGCATTTGTCCTTTCCTACAACGGTCGTGCAATTGCCCGAACAGGCCCGCATGGCCAGTTTGTAGATTGGCTTTAGGTCGAGCCTGGTTACATCATTTGAACTGACAGAAGCAGCCGTTCGCTGGCGACGCAGCATTGGGCAAACTGGGCACAAAAACGAACAATTGAAGCTCAACAATAGGGAGGCTACGACCGCAAAGCGGAGAGGCTTTGTGGACATTGCCTTTAGGCTGAAATTCTGCGAGGGAGCCGCCGAACGGTCTTTAGATCACCTTCAATGTTTGATTGGTCTCGCTGGCGGAGAAAAGAATGTCATTTGAAGCATGGCTTGCATTTACGTTGATTTCCGCTGCAAACATCGTGACACCGGGTCCCGCGATCTTGAATACGATCCGACGGGCCGCGCAACTCGGCTTCAAACAATGTCTGCCGACGATTGCTGCAAACGCGGTCGGGCTCGCCGTTGCCGGATTTGCATGCGCGTTTGGCGTCGCTGCGTTTGTTCTTGCGTCTGAGTGGCTATGGTTCCTGTTTCGTTGGGCGGGCGTGCTCTATCTTGCTTACTTGGGGCTACGCCTGATTTTCGTGCGCGAAACGCTTGACCTTGGCCCATCAACATCCGCCCGACCGTCTGTGTCGACCGCGGCACTGTTTCTGGAGGCGTTTACTCTGGCGGTATCTAACCCGAAGGCCGTTCTTTTTTACGTGGCGATCTTCCCACAAGTCATTCAACCGGACGTGTCCGCCGCGCCGCAGGCACTTGTACTGGTGTCCACCTATAGTGCAATTTCCATCGCTTCTCTGACAACCTACGCGGCACTTGCCGGATTATTGCGCGCGCGCATGCTGACCCAGTCCAGGTACCGAGGGTTTCGGGTTTTATCCGGGATTGTACTTCTTGGGTTTGCTGGAAAGCTGGCAAAAGAAGTTCGGTAGGTGTGGGCTCGGAACGGACCTTATCTGCAAGGTGTTGGAATGCCAAAAAGCCAACGGGGCTGTAACTCAAGCTCTGGAAGTCAATGTCAGCTTAGTGGAAAGTCATCCGATCGAGCTAGGGTCAGGACGCATTGACCCGCCGGAATCTCGGCGGTAAGCGTCAGGCCATCACCCGGAAGGAACGTCCTGTCTTGTCAGAAGAGGACCTGCACCGCCGCAGAAACGAAGTGACCCTGCGGTCGCGTCCCGACTTCTATGGCATCGAAACCCTGTCGGCGCGCTACCTGAAGCAGACCTTCAAGCCCCACGCCCATGACGAGTACCTGTTCGGCGTGATCGAAGGCGGCGTCCATGCCGTTTGGTGCCGCGGCGAGATGCACCGGGTGCCGCGTGGCTCGGTCGTCACGATGCGTCCCGGCGACATCCATCACGGCGGCGCAGGGAGCGAGACCGGCTGGCGGCAGCGGATGCTCTACATTCCCGAAGCCGGGATGCGGGCGCTGGTGAAAGACATCACCGGGCGCGTGCCCACCGGAACGCTTGATTTCGGCGCGGCCTTTCATGCCCGACCCGATCTTGCGCAGAGCTTTTCCGTCCTACACCAGGCCCTGCACAATTCGGTACAGCGACTGTCCCGGGACGTGGCGCTCGATGCGCTGCTCGGCGCGCTCCTGCGGGAACTGGCTCCCCAGCTTTCAGCGTCGGAACCGCAGGGCGATGGGCGGATCGCAGATGCGGTCGACTATCTGGACAGTCACGTCGAGGAGGATGTCTCGCTCGACGAGTTGTGCCGGATCACCGGTCTGCAGCGCAGGCAGACAATCGAGGCCTTCCGGCGCGCTACCGGCTTGCCACCCCACGCCTGGCACCTGCAGAGAAAGGTCCTTCTGGTGAAACGCCTGCTCCGCACAGGCCTATCTCCGGCAGAAGCGGCTGCCCAGGCAGGCTTTGCGGACCAGAGCCACATGGGCCGCCACTTCCGGGCCATCGTCGGCATCACCCCCGCGGCCTTCGCCAAGGGCTGACACCGCGTTTTCGTTCTATATCGCAACACGCCCGCCGACCTATCACACCGTGATTTCACACGGGACACGGAGGAAAAGGTGGCGGTATCGAAAAGTTTTATGGCAGGGCAGACGACGCTCTGGGCGGATCTGGCGGTGCTCGGCGTGGCGCTGGTCTGGGGCGCGAGCTTGCATGGGCACTCCTGTCCGAGCCGGCAACGCCGACTGCAGTGGTCGGCGCCGGGTTCATTGTAGCGGGTACATTTCTCGGCCTATGGGTGGAGAAACAGACCTGATCCAATGGGGGCCCTGCCGAGCCCCGAGCCCCCTGCCCTGCGGCTGCACCCAAGCCTGTCGACCCTGTACCGCGAGCAGATCGAAGATCTCGCCGGCTCACTAAACGCACCCGAAGTCAAACGAGAGGCGGCAGAAAGCTTGCGGGGGCTGATTTCAGAGGTTCGGATGATGCCGGACGCGGCAGCGCGCTATGGCCATGCCATTGAACTTGTTGGGGAACTTGCGGGCATTCTGAGTTTCGGAGATCTGGATACAACAAGGCCCCCGCGAATGGCGGGGGCTATGTCGGAAACGCTGGTTGCGGGAGCAGGATTTGAACCTGCGACCTTCAGGTTATGAGCCTGACGAGCTACCGGGCTGCTCCATCCCGCGACACTTAGCGTTGGTCTACCGCCTATTCGGCTACTTGAGACCGGGTAGTGTTCTTTTCATCGTTTTGAGAGATTGGGGATTTTTCTAGGTTTGGCGGTGACCTACTCTCCCGGGGCTTAAGCCCAAGTACCATTGGCGCGGCAGTGCTTAACTTCCGGGTTCGGGATGGGACCGGGTGTTTCACTTGCGCTATGACCACCAAACCGAGGAAAATCCCCGTCGCTCTTTTTGCTTTGCAAAAAGGCGACGCGCAGGAGGCAGCGTATTCGCGAAGCGGATGCGCGTTCCTGCACGGTTGCTATGTCAATCAACATCGTCGTTTGAAGCGACGAAGTTATCCATGTTTACTGAGGTGTATGTTTTTGATTTGTCTTTCTGTTACTGGATCAAATCAAGCCTATCGGGCGATTAGTACCGGTCAACTGAACGCATTACTGCGCGTACATCTCCGGCCTATTGACGTGGTGGTCTTCCACGGCCCTCAGGGAGACCTTGTTTTGAGGGGGGCTTCCCGCTTAGATGCCTTCAGCGGTTATCCTTTCCGATCATAGCTACCCAGCACTGCCGTTGGCACGACAACTGGTCCACCAGTGGATCGTTCACCCCGGTCCTCTCGTACTAGGGGCAACTCCTCTCAAGTCTCCTACACCCACGGCAGATAGGGACCGAACTGTCTCACGACGTTCTAAACCCAGCTCACGTACCTCTTTAAACGGCGAACAGCCGTACCCTTGGGACCTGCTCCAGCCCCAGGATGAGATGAGCCGACATCGAGGTGCCAAACACTGCCGTCGATATGGACTCTTGGGCAGTATCAGCCTGTTATCCCCGGCGTACCTTTTATCCGTTGAGCGATGGCCCTTCCACTCGGGACCACCGGATCACTATGGCCGTCTTTCGACTCTGCTCGACTTGTCAGTCTTGCAGTCAGGCTGGCTTCTGCCATTGCACTCAACGAGCGATTTCCGACCGCTCTGAGCCAACCTTCGCGCGCCTCCGTTACGCTTTAGGAGGCGACCGCCCCAGTCAAACTACCCGCCACGCAGGGTCCCGGATCCGGGTAACGGACCGCGGTTAGACATCAAGAGTGCGAAGGGTGGTATCTCAAGGGAGGCTCCACCGCGACTGGCGTCACGGTTTCAAAGCCTACCACCTATCCTGCACATCACAATCCTGATGCCAGTGCGAAGCTGTAGTAAAGGTGCACGGGGTCTTTCCGTCTAACCGCGGGAAGCCTGCATCTTGACAGGCAATTCAATTTCGCTGAGTCGATGTTGGAGACAGCGGGGAAGTCGTTACGCCATTCGTGCAGGTCGGAACTTACCCGACAAGGAATTTCGCTACCTTAGGACCGTTATAGTTACGGCCGCCGTTTACCTGGGCTTCAATTCAAGGCTCTCACCTCTCCTTTTAACCTTCAGGCACCGGGCAGGCGTCAGACCCTATACGTCGTCTTGCGACTTCGCAGAGCCCTGTGTTTTTAATAAACAGTCGCCACCCCCTGGTTTGTGCCCCCAGCCCCTAGTTGCCTAGGAACCGGGCCTCCTTCTCGCGAACTTACGGAGGTATTTTGCCGAGTTCCTTCAACATCGTTCTCTCAAGCGCCTTGGTATGCTCTACCAGTCCACCTGTGTCGGTTTAGGGTACGGTCTGATGGAGGGCTATTTCCAGGAACTGCTCAGCAGCCCAACCAATCCGATAAGGCTGAACTACATCTGCAATCCGTCACATCCTCCTGGCCTAGGAATATTAACCTAGTTCCCATCGCCTACGCCTTTCGGCCTCGGCTTAGGGGCCGGCTTACCCTGCTCAGATTAGCTTTAAGCAGGAACCCTTGGACTTTCGGCGAGAGTGTCTCTCACACTCTTTGTCGCTACTCATGTCATCATTCTCACTAGTGATCTCTCCACCGGATGGCTCACGCCCCGGCTTCATCGAAAGAACTCGATCCGTCATTACATCCAGCTGCTTACACAACACAGATGCAAATACGGATGAGTTCTATGTCACACTACGCTCTGCTACCGATGCTTACGCATCCCTAGACTTCGGCTCATGGCTTGAGCCCCGTTACATCTTCGCCGCAGGACAACTTATTTAGACCAGTGAGCTGTTACGCTATCTTTAAAGGATGGCTGCTTCTAAGCCAACCTCCTGGTTGTTTTGGTCGTCCCACCTGCTTTCCCACTTAGCCATGAATTGGGGGCCTTAGTCGTAGGTCAGGGTTGTTTCCCTCTCCACTACGGACGTTAGCATCCGCAGTGTGTCTGCCATCTAGTACTCCCGGGTATTCGGAGTTTGGTTAGGATCAGTAAGCCTGTGGGGCCCCATTACCCATCCAGTGCTCTACCCCCCGGGGTATTCGGATGACGCTCTACCTAAATAGATTTCGCAGAGAACCAGCTATCTCCGAGTTTGATTGGCCTTTCACCCCTAGGCACAGCTCATCCCGATCCTTTTCAACGGATGTGGGTTCGGTCCTCCAGTAAGTGTTACCTTACCTTCAACCTGGCCATGCCTAGATCACTCGGTTTCGGGTCTGATCCCACGAACTCAACGCCCTATTAAGACTCGCTTTCGCTACGCCTACACCTAACGGCTTAAGCTTGCTCGTGAGACCAAGTCGATGACCCATTATACAAAAGGTACGCCGTCAGCTCGCAAGGAGCCTCCGACTGATTGTAGGCGTTCGGTTTCAGGTACTGTTTCACTCCCCTCGTCGGGGTGCTTTTCACCTTTCCCTCACGGTACTGGTTCGCTATCGGTCAGCAAGGAGTACTTAGCCTTCGAAGGTGGTCCTCCGATCTTCAGACAGAATTTCACGTGTTCCGCCCTACTTAATACGTCCGATCATGCTTCATATACGGGACTATCACCCTCTATGGTCCTGCTTCCCAACAGGTTCTATTCACACTCACGGCTCGGCTGGTCCCCGTTCGCTCGCCGCTACTGGGGGAGTATCAATTGATTTCCTTTCCTCCGGGTACTTAGATGTTTCAGTTCCCCGGGTTTGCTCTTAAAACCCTATGTATTCAGGTCTTAAGTACCTGTTTAACACACTTATTTTGTCCTACCGCCTATTCGGCTACTTGAGGACGAACCTCGCATAGCAAAACATGCAGTCGAATAAATAAGAGTGTATCAGGTGGGTTGCCCCATTCAGAAATCCATGGATCAAAGCTTATTCTCAGCTCCCCATGGCTTATCGCAGAGTATCACGTCTTTCATCGCCTCTTGCTGCCAAGGCATTCACCAAACGCCCTTCTCGCGCTTGATTTGATCCAGAAAAAGAAAGACATAACTTAGTGCGCTACCGCCTATTCGGCTACTTGAGCACACTATATTTGTCCTACCGCCTATTCGGCTACTTGAGGACGTTTAACCGTCCACAACCGAAGCTGCGCCAGAACTCATGTCAATCGAGACCGCCCAGCTGGTAACTAAAGGCAGTCATTCTTCTGAACCAAAAACATACATTTCCCGCCCCCGCCACTTGGACGAGGACAAATGAGCAACCCCATATGGTCTCTCAGCCGTGCAGCTGATCAACGCAGGTCGCTCGGGTTAGTATATTTGACTTGGACAACTCTGTTCGTTTCAGTCGCGATACGCATTAAAGGCCGGCTAGACCCAAACCGCGCCGCTCATCCCCTTTTTGTCCTACCGCCTATTCGGCTACTTGAGGACGAAGACAAGAACGACCGAGATCAGTGCCA
>NZ_JBSWUU010000001.1:2532500-3114600 GCF_056159225.1 Ruegeria sp. AWH4_226
CCAAACCGCCCACATATCTCTTCAGTTATCCATCAATGTCAAAGAACATAACACCAAGAGCCAAAAACCAGACCAGCGCGCCAAAACATCAGCGCCCCCGCCCAATCATAAACCCAAGATGCCCCCAGTCTCTCCCGAGCGTCCCACTGTCTCTCCAGTGCGTCCCGCCGTCTCCAGCGACCCAACAACCACCTCAGCAGCGCCGGTGAAGGGGTATTTACGGATTAGGTCTGGGACCTGCAACCCCCATTTTGAAAAAACTTCACATTTCTCAAGAGAAACCAATTAAACTCAATGAAATCAAATTGGTAAATTATATTTTTTCATCGTGAAATCGCACAAGCGCTGCTTGAAGCAGGAGAACAGGCGACATTTCGGCGAAATCGTACCCAATGCTTGGTATACACAAAAGCCGTACGCGAGGGAAAACACCGATCAAGATGAAGTCACGGACGAATTTAGCAATGACAACGCGAAAAACTGTGTTTGATGGCAATTCTTTAGTTTGAAATCGCGGTAACTTCGGCGGAAGCCAGGGCAGCAATCGGTTCCGCAACTGCGTCCCTTTGTAACCTTGGGTCACAAAGCATTTGTGGAGATTGTGTTTTTTCGCAGTTACGCCACTCTCTGTCCAGAAGTATAAGGCGGGCAGAACCATGCCCGTTCCAGCACCAAGGAGAGCGGAATGGAATTTGACTATGTGATCGTCGGCGGAGGGTCCGCAGGTTCTGTTTTGGCAAACCGGCTGAGCGAAGACCCCGACACGCATGTATGTCTGCTTGAGGCCGGCGGGCGTGGCGACGGTATTGTGGTGCGGATGCCGGCAGCCGTGGTTGCTGCGCTGCCGGGGCGGCCAAAGATCAACAACTGGGCTTTGGAAACCGTGCCACAGCAAGGGCTGAACGGGCGCCGCGGGTATCAGCCGCGCGGCAAGGTGCTGGGCGGGTCCAGCGCGATCAATGCAATGCTGTATATCAGGGGGCAGCGTCAGGACTATGACGGGTGGGCCGAACACGGCTGCACCGGATGGGACTGGAACAGCGTCCTGCCATATTTCAAACGGTCCGAAAATAATGAGGATGGTGCCGATGACCTACATGGCGACAGCGGCCCGCTTCAGGTCTCACACCAAAAAGAGCCCCGCCCTATTACGCACGCGTTCATTGAGGCGGCTCAACAGATGCAGCACCGCCGCAGGCAAGATTTCAACCGCGGCGACAACGAAGGCGTTGGTCTTTACCAGGTTACGCAATTCCACGACCCGGCGCGAAACGGTGAACGTTGTTCTGCCGCTGCAGCGTATGTCCATCCGGTGATGGAGCGTCCGAACCTGACGGTCATAACTCATGCCCACGCCAAGGAACTGACGTTTGCAGGAAAACGCGCAACCGGAGTAGTTTACAAGAAGAAAGCCAAAGGCGCAGACATCACGGTCACAGCGCGGCGCGAGGTGTTGATCTGCGCCGGAGCCTTCATGTCGCCGCAATTGTTGCAGCTTTCAGGGATCGGGTCGGGCACGGACTTGACCCGACATGGCATCGCCGTGCGTCACAACCTTCCTGGCGTTGGCAAGAACCTGCAGGATCATCTGGATTTCATACTGTCCTATAAAACCAGGGATACCGACAATTTTGGGATCGGAGCGTTTGCGACAGCCAACCTGCTGCGCCACCTGTGGCGCTGGCGTCAAACCGGAGTTTCAATGGCGGCCACGCCCTTCGCAGAGGGGGCGGGGTTCCTGAAAACGTCCCCGGATCTGGATCGACCCGATATTCAGCTTCACTTCGTTATCTCTCTGGTCGATGATCACGCCCGAAAGCTGCATTATGGCCACGGCTTCAGCTGCCATGTCTGCAAACTCCGCCCCGAAAGCCGGGGGACCGTCGGGCTAACCAGCTCCGACCCGTTTGCACCACCGGCCATTGATCCAGCCTTCCTGTCCGATGATCGTGATCTGGAGACGATGATCAAAGGAGCGCGCATGATGCGCGACATCATTCAGGCGCCTGCCCTTGAGAAATACCGGCACAAAGAGATGTTTGGAACCGACACCGCCCAGACGGACGCAGATTGGGAAGGTCACATCCGAGACAGGGCCGATACGATCTATCACCCTGTCGGAACCTGCAAGATGGGTGTGGATGACATGGCCGTGGTTGACCCCGAATTGCGCGTGCATGGGATCGAGGGGCTGCGGGTTGTCGATGCCTCGGTTATGCCGACTCTGATCTCTGGCAACACCAACGCACCAACGATCATGATCGCCGAAAAGGCGGCTGACCTGATCAAGGCCGCTGCGCGTTAAAGGTCAGCCATCGCTCATCAGTGCCTGCAACCCTTTGCGATAATCCGGGTACAGCAGGCGCACGCCCAGTTCATCCTTGATACGGTCATTCCTGACGCGCTTGTTCTCGCTGTAAAAGCTTCGGGCCATCGGTGTCAGGTCAGCTTCGTCAAACGGCACGGCCGGGGGCAAGGGCAGCCCTTGCAGCTCGGCCGCATAGGCGATTACGTCTTGCGGCGGCACCGGTTCATCATCGCACACATTGTAAACCGCGCCGGGATTCGGCGCAGCCATCGACGCCGCAAGAACTTGCGCGATATCTGCCACGTGAATGCGCGAAAACACCTGCCCGGGCTTTATGATGCGACGCATCCCCACACGCTTGAGCTTGGAAAACGGTCCGCGGCCGGGGCCATAAATACCGGCCAGTCGAAAGACATGTACGGGCAGTTCCGGGATGCCAAGCCATTGCTGCTCAGCCTTCAGCCGCCATCTGCCCCGCTTGGCCGTCGGAGTCGCAGGCGTGGTTTCGTCCACCCATGCGCCCTGATGATCCCCATAAACTGCTGTAGTCGACAGATATCCGACCCATTGAAACTGCTCAGCCCGCGCGGCGATTTCTTCTTTCAAGTCCGCCAGAACCGGATCGCCCTCTGCATTCGGCGCGGTCGAGATCAACAGATGCGTCACCCCATTCAAGTCCGGAGACTGCCCCGGCCAAACGAAAGGCTCCGCGCTGGATGCTCGAATCGTGTGGAATTGGGCCGGATCGCGTGTAGTCCCGCGAATGGTCCAGCCTCGGGGTGACAACAGGCGGGACAAAGCCTGTGCCGAATACCCGTGGCCGAAGGAAAAAAGAGTACCTGTCATGGCGCCCTTGATGCTCCGCAATCCCGGTGGATGCAAGCATCTGCGTCAGAATACTTGATCGAATCCTTCGATGCGCTTTTCATTGAAGCATGAGTAAGAAAACACCCAACCTACACGCCGCCTACGCACTGGACACTCCGGAAGACCATAAACGGTTATATGCCGAATGGGCCGGAGACTATGACGAAGGCTTTGCCGCGCTCGAAGATTATCAGCTGCATATCCATACAGCGCGCGCGTTTGTGGCCGCTGGCGGCCAAGGACCCGTTCTGGATGTAGGTGCAGGCACAGGCTTGTGTGGCGCGATTCTGGCTGGGCTGGGCGTCGGTCCGATTGATGCAACCGATATCAGCGCCGAGATGCTGGGCGAAGCCATGCGCAAGGCCATCTATCGAGACGCGATCGAAGCCGATCTGAACCAGGGCATTCCAGTCCCGGACAACAGCTATGCGGGCATTGTCTCGTCTGGCACGTTCACCCACGGTCATCTGGGCGCCGAAGCGTTGCCCGCCCTGCTGCGTATCGCCCGGCCCGGCGCACAATTCGCGTTGTCGATCAATGCAAAGCACTATGAAAAGATGCACTTCGCCGAAACTCTGCAAAGACTAACGCAGGGCGAGATACAAAACCTTACCCTGCCAGAGGTGCGCATTTACGGCGAACTCGCCGCCGGGCCCAACAAGGATGACACGGCGCTGATTGCGTTGTTCGAACGGACCTGACCCCCTAGGTGTACATCTGCTTTTTGAACGCGCGGGTGCGGATCGTCGCTTCGGCGGTGCCGTCATGATAGGTGCCAAACCATTTGTCGAACGGAATCTCGGAGGTGCCATAGTTGCACTCGAAATACCGGTGATGCAGTTGATGAAAGAAATCACCAGCGCGGGCGGCATCGGTGTTTCCAGCCCTCAGCTTTTCGAAGCCGGAATGCGACAGAACAGGGCTGATCTGCTGGAAATACGTGTGGAATAGCACGTGCAGCGGATGCGACGGCACGATCAGGTGGATAAAGTAGCCAGAGAAATATAGCAGGTTCTCGTACCAGTGGTTCGAAATGCCCGACCACGGCCCGATGTTCACGTTACGATGATGCACGGCATGGACGTGTTTGTAGAGCTTGGGGTGATGCGCCAGACGATGCACCCAGTAAAAGTGCAAGCCTGACCACATCGGAATGAATGCCATCCAGACAACACACCAAACCGGCGCGCTGGCCCAGGTCATGGTGGGCGCATATCCGTTGGCCATCGCCCAATAAATGATCCACTGGTACACGGTCGCCACAGTCATCGCACTGCCAAGGGTCCACCAGATATTGTCCCAGACCTGATTGCGGAAGGTGAAATTGCCATTGTTCCGCGTCAGGTCCCGGCGGTCGAACTTCTTGTACATGCCCTGTCCTTTGCGCATGTACAGCCACCAGTGAAGACCGCCCGCGATTAACACTTGGGGCACCATGTTCAGCAGCCAGATGCGAAACATCCAACCCGGAGCAAAGCTTTGCATTGTCTCTAACGGAGGGAAAAAGAAAACATATGCTGTTACGGCCAGCACCATGCACAGCGTCAGTGACGTGATTTGCAACCACGCACCGCTATACCATTTCAGAACAGCACTAGGTCGAGGGGGCCAACTGAATAACGGGTTCAGCCCTACAGGCTCTTTCGGGTGATAGTGCCAGCGGGCGGTTTCGGGATCCTGTGAGGCGTCGGTCATGTCGATACCCTTTATGTGGCGTAATCGGAGCCTTCGGCATCCAGCAGAGCTTTGATCTCGCGCAGATGCGCTTCGGCTTGGTCGGGATAGTCGTCCAATTCCTGCGCGGTCTTCTCGGCGATCTCGTCGGACAGCACACGCAGGGGTTGGCCGGTTTGAAGCGCGCGGATATAGGTCTCCGCCGCGCGCTCAAAATAGTAAAGGCGATTGAAGGTGTCCGCCGGGTCGCTGCCGATCACCAGGACCCCGTGGTTGCCCATGATCATCACCTTCTTTTTCGGATCCGACAGCATTGAGGCACAGCGCGCGCCTTCGCTTTCAAAAGCAAGCCCGCCAAACTCCTCATCAACCACATACCGGTTGAAGAACGTCGCCGTGTTCTGATCAATTGGTGGCAAACTGCTATCCGCCAGAGACGCCAGTACGGTGGCAAAGATTGAATGCACATGCATCACGCACCGCGCATGCGGGCATTGGCGATGGATCGAGCCGTGCAGCCCCCATGCCGTCGAATCCGGGGCACCGGGCTGGGACATGACATCCGGGTCATTGGCGTCAAGCAACAGCAGATTCGATGCTTTGACGCGGGCAAAATGCATCTGGTTGGGATTCATCAGGAACTGTGTTCCCTCGTCATTGACAGCCAGGCTGAAATGATTTGCCACGCCTTCATGCATGTTCAGCCGCTCTGTCCAGCGAAAGGTCGCGGCCAGATCTACTCGTTCTGTCCAGTAGTCGATGTTAGGGCGCAGGTTTGTGACGGTCATTGGCGTCTCCGATCAGGCTGACAAGGACTGAGGGACAGGGTGCCTTGGCAACCAGAGTTTGACCAACGAAAAATACGCAGGTAGAGCATTAGCTGAACTAATGGCAAGGTTATGTCATGCAGACACCGCTTCCGCCGCTTGGCTGGCTGCGCACGTTCGAAGCTGCAGCGCGCCATATGTCCTTCACCGGTGCGGCCCGTGATTTGAACATGACCCAAAGCGCGGTCAGTCAGCAGATAAAGTCTCTTGAAGGGTATCTGGGCCAGCCCTTGTTCCTACGTCGGCCACGGGCGCTGGAACTGACCGAGGCAGGCATCACCTATCTGCCTGTTGTGCGTGACGCTTTTCGGACACTGGTGCGTGGCACACAGGCGGTCACGGGCGCGCAGCAGAATGCGGTTCAGGTCCAAAGCAACATCAGTTTTGCTGTAAACTGGCTGGCTCCGCGCCTGCCGAAATTCAGAGCCGAGCATCCCGAGGTGCAGCTGAACATCTTCACCGACCTGTGGGAACCCCGCGAAATGGCCGAGGGGGCTGCGGTAGAGATACGCTATTCGCTGCGACCATCCGATACGGTGCGGACAGAATTGCTGCGAACCGACTACTATTACCCGGTCTGCGCGCCGGGCTATCAGGTGACGTTGGACACGCTGCAACAAAAACCACTATTTGACTGCTCAAACCTGATGTCCACTTGGAGGAATTGGGTTCAAGATCAGGGTCTGACGTGGGAAAATCCGCCCATTGTATATTCAACCACCTATCTCGTTAGCTTATCGGTTGCGATGTCCGGCGGTGGGCTGTGCCTGACACATGATACAATTGCGCGCGACCTGATTGAGCAGGGACGGCTGCGGGCACCCTTTTCCTATCGTGCCGAAATGCCCGAGGCCTATTACCTGCTGCTGTCGCCCCAAGCCGAAGATACTCCGGGCGCTGTCGCATTTGCCGATTGGGTTCGCCGTGAGATGCAGGTGGACCAACTACGGTAATCAAAAGTGCTCCCGCCCATCGTCGACGCCGCTGCGCGACATCTCCTTAGGTTGGGCCCGGCAGCGCTGACGCGCTGCGTGACGGTTTCATGATAGCTGTTCGACGGGGGTTGCACCTTTCTCAGCATTCAGGAAAGTTGCGTCATGGAATACACACCCTTCCCAAGCTGGCCCGAAGTCGCCCCTCGATTAATTGCCGTCGCCGCAGGGCGAGAGGCTGCGGATTTGGTTATCCGTGGCGGCATCTGGGTAAATGTGCACAGCCGTGAGACCTTGCCCAACCACGATATCGCCATCGCGGCAGGGCGCATCGCATTTGTTGGACCGGATGCATCCCATTGCGTGGGTCCTGATACACAAATCATCGAGGCGCAGGGCAGTTATATGTTGCCCGGCCTTTGCGACGCACATATGCATATCGAATCGGGCATGCTGACCCCGGCCGAATTTGCCCGTGCGGTGATTCCTCATGGTACGACATCGATGTTCACGGACCCGCATGAAATCGCCAACGTGTTGGGGCTGGATGGCGTACGCATGATGCATGACGAAGCACTGATGCAGCCCGTTAACATCTATACCCAAATGCCCTCTTGCGCGCCTTCAGCACCGGGGCTCGAGACAACTGGGTACGAGATCACGCCCGAGGACGTTGCCGACGCGATGACCTGGCCCGGTATCATCGGACTGGGTGAGATGATGAATTTCCCCGGTGTCATCCAGGGCGACCCCAAGATGCTGGCCGAAATCGCAGCAACGCAGAACGCCGGCAAAACCGTAGGCGGACACTATGCATCGCCCGATTTAGGGCCAGACTTCGCAGCGTATGTGGCCGGAGGTCCGGCGGATGATCACGAAGGGACATGCGAGGCTGACGCAATTGCAAGGGTTCGGCAGGGGATGCGGTCGATGATGCGACTGGGCTCGGCCTGGTATGATGTCGAAAGCCAGATCACGGCTATTACTGAAAAGGGGCTGGACCCGCGGAACTTTGTCCTGTGTACGGATGACTGCCACTCGGGCACGTTGGTCAACGAAGGGCACATGAACCGCGTTGTACGCCATGCAATTACCTGCGGCTGTGATCCGCTTGTGGCTTTGCAGATGGCGACCATAAACACCGCAACGCATTTCGGGCTGGAGCGTGAGATCGGCTCAATCACTCCGGGACGGCGAGCAGATGTTGTGCTGAGTTCGGACCTGACGGAGCTGCCCATCGAAATGGTCATCGCCCGTGGTCAGGTGGTGGCCGAGAACGGCGCGATCACAGTTGACTGCCCACATCTGAACTGGCCAGGCACCGCACGCAATACCGTGCATCTGGGCCATACACTGACAGACACAGATTTCGAAATCAAAGCGCCCGTTGGTGCCAACCGTGTGCAGGCCAATGTGATTGGCGTTGTTGAGAACCAAGCACCCACAAAGGCGCTGAAGGCCGAGCTTCCGATCATTGGCGGGCTTGTCGAAGGGGAAGGAGACGTTTGCCAGATCGCGTTGGTCGAGCGTCACCGCGCGACCGGGGGCGTGACCAATGCCTTTGTCTCGGGCTTCGGGTATCAGGGCAAAATGGCGATGGCCTCAACCGTTGCGCATGACAGTCACCACATGATCGTGGTCGGCACGGACCGCGAGCAGATGGCACTGGCCGCGAACCGTCTGGCCGAGGTCGGCGGCGGCATCACCATTTATCGCGATGGCGAAGAATTGGC
Source organism: Ruegeria sp. AWH4_226 (assembly GCF_056159225.1). Lineage (NCBI taxonomy): Bacteria > Pseudomonadati > Pseudomonadota > Alphaproteobacteria > Rhodobacterales > Roseobacteraceae > Ruegeria > Ruegeria sp. AWH4_226. The sequence continues at coordinate 2,540,842 of NZ_JBSWUU010000001.1, forward strand.
TTTGGTTGAGCTTCCGATCGCGGGCCTGATGTCAGACAGCCTGGCAACCGATGTCGCGGCAAAAGCAGAACAGATGGTTGCTGCAATGCAGGCTTGCGGTTGCCAATTGAACAACGCCTATATGCAGCATTCACTGTTGGCCCTTGTCGTGATCCCCGAGCTGCGGATTTCAGACCTTGGTCTGGTGGACGTGCGGACATCTAAAAAGATCGACCTTCTGGAACCCCTTGCATGACGATTATAAGAACACCTGATGTTCCGACGCCGGAAACATTCAAAGACCCCGCTAAAGCAGTTGCTCGCCTGGAAGAGCTGTATACCCAAGCCACCCAATTCCTCTGCGACAGCTTTGCAGACGCGATGGATGGCGAGACACCAACCGAACGATACAGGGCCTATTACCCAGAGATTCGCATCAAGACCTCATCTTATGCGCAGGTCGACAGCCGACTGAGCTTTGGTCATGTATCGGAACCAGGCACTCATGCGACGACCGTCACCCGCCCTGATCTGTTCCGCTCATACCTGACGCAGCAGATCGCGCTGCTGATCAAGAACCACGATCAACCGGTAACAATCGGGGCATCCGACACACCGATTCCGGTGCATTTCGCCGTGGCCAACAATCCAGACCTCGTGGTTCCACATCAGGGGGCGGCCAGTTTCACCCTGCGCGATGTGTTTGACGTACCGGATCTCACGTCAACCAATGACGACATCGTCAACGGCGTACACGATGCCGAGGATAAGCCTGGACCGCTTTCGTTGTTCACCGCGCAGCGCGTAGACTATTCGCTTGCGCGGCTCTCGCACTACACCGCAACTGACCCTGATCACTTTCAGAACCACGTTCTGTTCACCAACTACCAGTTCTATGTGTCCGAGTTTGAAAGCTACGCCCGTGCGCAACTGGCGAACCCCGACAGCGGCTATACCAGCTTCGTCTCGACCGGAAATGCCGAAATCACGGACCCCGATGGCGTGATTGAGCAGCCTTTGAAACTGCCGCAGATGCCCACCTACCACCTGAAACGCGCCGATGGGTCCGGGATCACACTGGTGAACATCGGCGTTGGACCGTCGAACGCCAAAACTGCCACTGACCACATAGCCGTACTGCGCCCGCACGCCTGGCTGATGGTCGGCCATTGCGCCGGGTTGCGCAACACGCAGGCGCTGGGGGATTTCGTTCTGGCCCATGCCTATCTGCGTGAAGACAAGGTTCTCGATGATGATTTGCCGGTCTGGGTGCCGATCCCGCCACTGGCCGAGATTCAGGTGGCGCTGGAACAGGCCGTAGCCGAGGTCACGGAGCTGGAAGGTTATGAACTCAAGCGGATCATGCGAACCGGTACAGTTGCCTCGGTCGACAACCGCAACTGGGAATTGCGCGACCAGTCTGGCCCGGTACAGCGACTCAGCCAATCCCGCGCGATCGCGCTGGATATGGAAAGCGCCACCATTGCTGCAAACGGCTATCGATTCCGGGTGCCCTATGGCACTTTGCTGTGTGTGTCAGACAAACCGTTGCATGGCGAACTTAAGCTGCCCGGTATGGCTTCGGCGTTTTATACCACGCAGGTCAGCCGTCATTTGGCGATTGGAATACGAGCGATGGAACACCTGCGCGGCATGCCGCTAGAGCGTTTACACAGCCGGAAATTGCGTTCGTTTGACGAAACAGCCTTTCTCTGACGCAAAAAAGCAACGAAATCCCCCTATTTTTAGGGTTTTCAGCGCTACTATTCGTTGTGTTTGACCACAATATCCCGTTACAGTTACGCGGTGAGGCCCAATCTATCGGGCACGTTAAGGAGACCAAGAAATGGCAAAGCCTATGACAAAGACTCAGCTGGTTGCTGCTCTCGCTGAGGAAATGGGAACCGACAAGAAAGCCGCCAACAGCGCGCTGGAGGCTATCACTGGCCTGATTACCCGCGAAGTATCGGCTGGCGGTGCGGTGACCTTGCCTGGCGTCGGCAAAATCTATTGCCGCGAACGCCCCGAGCGCATGGTGCGCAACCCCGCCACCGGCGAGCAGTTCAAGAAAGAAGCTGACAAGGTGGTCAAAATGACCATTGCGAAAGCTCTTAAAGACAGCGTCAATGGCTGATCGCAGGTAAAATGAACAACGATGAAGGGCCACCACTCGGGGGCCCTTTTTCTATGATGTCAGTTTTGACGGCGTCAGTGAAGGCTCAACAATACTTCCAGATCGCGCCGGTTGAGTCGCGTCATCAACGAACGTTCATCCGCCGTCAGCTTTGCGTCGCCACGAATGTATTTCTCAAGATATGCGGCAATGTCGCTTGTCGGTCTGTAGTACAAGTCCGGAGAGGACTGGCTGAGTTCGTTAACAAGCCGCAGCAACAGTTTCTTTTGCTTTTCAGCATCAAGATCTTTGCGTTTTTCTTCCAACATTCTGTGGTTATCCCAGTTGCCCTTATTGGAAGATAGCGTAGCAGCGGGCGCTGCCAACTCTGACCCGCAAAACAAAACCCGGGCGAATTTACTCTGTTTTCGTTCAGGGTTTGGTCAGTGAGCCGATCAGATCGTTCGGAAATCTAGATTGAGAACAGTGTGTAACGCGCGCCTAAGCTATCGTTTTGTTTTTTGACAAGTGCGCGTCTTGTAACGCAACGCCAACCAACAAAATCGTGACTGCCATACCTGTCCTGAAGGCATGGTATTTTTGACAAGGATGCTTGCGACCCACCTGAAAATCAGAAAAAGTCCCACCGAGTTAATGGGGGACCAATGGATTTTCGCGCAATCGCCATGGGGCTGGTTTTTGCCTTCATCTGGTCGTCAGCCTTCACCTCGGCCCGGATCATCGTCGCGGATGCATCACCCTTGTTTTCATTGGCGCTGCGGTTTTTGATCTCAGGGTGCCTCGGGGTCGTCATTGCCCGTGTGATGGGACAAAGCTGGCACCTGACACGATCCCAATGGCGTGCAACGATTTTGTTCGGTATCTGCCAAAACGCCCTTTATTTGGGTCTAAACTTCTATGCAATGCAAACGGTCGAGGCATCGGTTGCGGCAATAATCGCGTCCACCATGCCCCTGCTGGTGGCATTTGCGGGTTTTCTGTTTCTGGGCGAAAAGTTACGACCTGTCGCGGTATTAGGTTTGTTTGCCGGATTCGCGGGCGTCGCACTTATCCTGAGCTCCCGCATCGGCGGTGGTGTCGATCTATTCGGTGTCGCACTGTGCTGCATCGGCGCTTTGGCGCTGACATTTGCAACGCTCACCATTCGCGGCGCCACATCCGGTGGAAACTTCATGATGGTGGTCGGGTTGCAGATGCTCGTGGGGTCGGCGGTCCTGTTTGTTGCCGCGCCCATGTTTGAGACAATATTTATTCACCCAACGGTGCCCCTTGCGCTGGCGTTCACTTATACGACGATTTTCCCTGGTCTGTTGGCCACTTTGATCTGGGTGTTGTTGCTGGATCGGATCGGGGCGACCCGTGCCGCAACCTTCCATTTTCTCAATCCGGTGTTCGGCGTCAGCATCGCGGCGATCCTTTTGGGGGAACAACTCGGACCGCTGGATTTTGTCGGGGTGGGGATCACCACTTTGGGCATTCTGGCTGTGCAGCTGTCGCGGCAGCCATCTCAGGGAAGCACGGCCTCGACCTGACGCAGCAGCTTTGTCGAATCCGGCCTGACATTCGATCCAAACGTGGCGACGACAGAGCCATTTTGATCAAGTAGCACCTTGTTGAAATTCCAACGCGGTGCAAACCCGGTCTCGGCCAGAACTCCCTTGTAAAAAGGGTGCGCATCCGGCCCGATGACCGGTGTGATATCGGTCATCGGCAGGGTCAAGCCAAAATTCACCTCGCAAAACTGCTTAACATCTTCGGCCGAGTTCAGCTCTTGATTGAACGAATCCGACGGAACGGCTAACACGACCAATCCACGGTCCGAATACTCTTCATGGACTTGTTGGAGTGCTTCGTACTGGCCGGTAAATCCACATTGCGACGCCGTGTTCACCACCAGAACCGCCTGACCTCGCCAATCCTCTATCGACAATGTGCCCCCGTCGATCGACGGGAATTCGCCACTCATCTGTGACGCTTGAACGGTGCGACCAATCAGGATTAAAGCAGTCAAAAGAAGTACACGAACCATTTCTACCCCTCCGATGTAATTAATATACGCGGCAACCGCCTACGTGGATCATTCACACGACACCGCGAGGCCGCTGAAATGGGGTTTTTATTTCCTCTTTGGCGCACCAGATTACATAACAGTCAAACCAAGCGGGAGGAACCATGACGCGTTTCACCAAATCCAGTGAAGCCATTGCTGCCTTGACGCCCGAACAGCTTCGCGTGACGCAACGCAACGGCACTGAACGTCCGGGAACGGGCGCGTACCTGCACAACAAGGAACCGGGCATCTACGTGGATATCGTATCTGGCGAGCCACTGTTTGCCTCGACCCATAAATACGAATCCGGGTGCGGCTGGCCCAGTTTTACAAAGCCAATCATTGATGAACACGTGCTGGAAAAATCTGACACAAGTCTTGGCATGGTGCGGGTCGAAGTACGCTCAAAACACGGCGACAGCCATCTGGGCCACGTGTTTCCTGATGGGCCGCGCGAGCATGGCGGCCTGCGATATTGCATCAACTCTGCCGCGCTGCGGTTCATTCATCGCGATGAGATGGAAGCCGAAGGGTATGGCGACTACCTGAACCATGTGGAGGATATCTGATGACCGAAGATCGTGCCGTACTGGCCGGGGGCTGTTTCTGGGGCATGCAGGACCTGATCCGCAAACTGCCGGGAGTGTCGCGCACCCGTGTCGGCTATACCGGCGGTGACGTGCCAAACGCAACCTATCGCAACCACGGGACCCATGCCGAAGGGATCGAGATCTTTTTCGATCCAACAAAAATCACCTATCGCGAATTGCTGGAGTTTTTCTTTCAGATTCATGATCCAACAACGCTGAACCGTCAGGGCAATGATCGCGGGATGAGCTATCGTTCGGCGATTTACTATGTTGACGACGCGCAGAAACAAGTGGCCCTGGACACGATTGCCGACGTGAATGCGAGCGGGCTATGGCCCGGCAAGGTTGTAACCGAAGTCGAGCCTGTCGGTGATTTCTGGGAGGCCGAGCCCGAGCATCAGGACTATCTTGAGCGTATCCCGAACGGCTATACCTGCCATTTCCCACGTGCCGATTGGGTTCTGCCCAAGCGCGACGCGGCAGAATAGTGGGGCAGCCCCCTGGCGGGGCTACCCTGACGCCACGCGAGGCCGACCACTGGCCTCAACAGTGACCATCGCCTCGACGAACACGTCTTGCGCTTCGATCCGTGCGGTGCGGATGTCCCGATCGACCACGACCCGGATATCCGCAGCCCCGGCTTCGCGAACGGCGCCTTCTGCCTGATCCCGCAGCACAGATTCAAGCATGTCCAGTGCCTTTTCGGATTCGGTAAAGTCTTGCGGACCATCTTGAAGATGAACCCTATAGCGCCCCTCGGACGGGGATGTCACCGTCCCGGACCGGCGCAGGGTCAACCGCCCGACCACGGCACCGATGGCGTTGGCCACGCCTGCGTGCTCAGGCAGGATCATCCGGGCGTGCAAGCGTTTGCCAACTGCCGGGTAATAGCTGGGGGCCGACGCGCCAAGCCCCACCACATCCACATTCAACGCTGCATCCAGCGCCAAAAGCCCGCGATGCTTTGACAAGCCCCTGCGCGTCAGTACATGGCGGGCTAATTCGGCGGGTGGCAGACCGAAATGCTCTGCTTCTTCGGCAAAAGCAGTCTCTAATAAGGTCAAAACGGTCTGTTCCGTTAGCTCATTTACAATCATCTCCGCCAGGTTTCCGGGGGTGGCTGCCAATCTGTCACCAGTTCCCACACGCTTGCGCGCCATCAGTTCCAACGCTTTCCCGGCAGCTTCTGCATCCCAGCTATCCAGTCGACCCAGTACGTGGCTGGCATCTGATGGGGTGACGCCCGAAACCTGAACGATCCCTCGATCCACCAGACGCGTCAGGGCGCCGTTCTCCATACGGGTGCGCAACAGATCGCTCAGCGGCATAACCCGGTCTCCCAACCGCTCGATCAAAGCCTCTTCGCGTCCACCCAACCCCCCGGCGTGAATACCGGGAACAAGCCGCGCAAAGCGCGTGTCATGTTCACCAACAGTGGTCGACCGTAGCTGCGCATCCAAAACTGCATGAACGATTTCGGGGGCTTCTGACGCAATCAACGAGACAGGCACCACCCGCCGCGGCCCCAGAAACACGCCGCCGCCCAAGCCTTCGGTCACCGCATGCACCTGACTGTCACCACCTAACCCATGCGTCCGCATCGCCACGGCCTCGACCATGGTTCGAAACCCGCCGACCTGTGCACCTGCTGGATCTATCGCCGGTTTCCCATCCCGGATCAGTGCAACATCCGTGGTCGTGCCACCAATATCAGAAACCAGCGCATTTTCGGCCCCCGTCAGCCAGCTAGCGCCAACAATGGACGCCGCCGGACCGCTTAGGATCGTTTCAATCGGTCGCTCGCGCGCTTGCTCGGCACTCATCAATGCGCCATCGCCGCGTACAACCATCATCGGGGCGGTTATTCCAAGTTCCAATAGCTGATCCTGAGCCCGCCCGATCAAGCGGTCAATCATACCGATCAAGCGGGCGTTCAATACCGCTGTAACGGCGCGTTTCGGACCGTTTAGCTTGGCTGAAAGATGATGCGAACACGTCACCGGCGCACCGGTCCTTTCCGCAATGAGTCGCGCGGCCTCTAACTCATGAGCGGGGTTGCGCGTGGCGAATTGAGCGGCCACCGCAAAGCCAGAAATGCCTTTGTGAGAGACTAAAAACGACTCCAGCGCCGCAATGTCCAGTGGAGCAGCCTGTCCTCCGGCATGGGTATGACCGCCTGATAAGACGAGGGCCGGGTCACCTTTCAGCGCATCCTTCAGACCGTGCTTATCAAGGTCGTCTTCCTTGAACCCGATATAGATCAGCGCCACGCGCCCGCCCTGCCCCTCGACCAGTGCATTCGTCGCCAATGTGGTCGACAGCGATGCCATCGAGATTTGCTCTGGCGCCACCTGCGCCGCGTCCAGAACTGCCTGAATCGCCTTACCGACGCCAATTGCCAGATCAGACCGCGTCGTCAGGGACTTGGCCGAGGCGATCACCTCACGCTCATCCCGGATCAGAACCGCGTCCGTGTAGGTTCCACCCGTATCCACCCCCAAAGCCAGCGCCATCGGGAACTCCTTCCTGTTCGCTGTCGTTGGGTGTAACGGTTTGGACCGACACGTCCAGCCTGTTTGCGGCACTTACAGCAGTTGTTTGACAGCCCAGCGGGCCGCATCTGCCACGGCAGGGTCCGGATCGTTAGTCAATTCCTGCGCCACCGGCAACAATTCGGCCATATCAGAATTACCGATTGCGTAGAGCACGTTGCGCACAAACCGATCACGCCCGATCCGCTTGATGGGTGAGCCGGAAAACTTTGCGCGGAATGCAGTGTCGTCCAGCGCTGCCAGCTCTGCCAACGACGATGCCTTCAAATCATCACGGGCTGCATAGCGGATATCGCTCGCTGCCACCGCGAATTTGTTCCACGGACACGCGGCCAAGCAATCATCGCAGCCATAAATCCGATTGCCGAGTTTCGACCGCAACTCTTCATCCACCGGGCCTTTGTATTCAATGGTCAAATAGGAAATACACCGTCGCGCATCCAAACGATACGGCGCGGGAAAAGCATCCGTAGGGCAGGCATCCAGACAGGCCCGGCATGATCCGCAATGATCCACCTCTGCCATGTCAGCTGGCAGGTCCAAAGTGGTAAAGATCGACCCTATAAAAGCCCAATTGCCCCAGTCCCGGCTGACAAGATTGGTGTGCTTCCCCTGCCAGCCGAGCCCCGCAGCATGGCCCAGCGCCTTTTCCGGAACCGGTGCGGTATCAACAAACACCTTCACCTCTCCGCCGGCTTCAGAGATCAGCCAACGCGCCAGCCGTTTCAGCCGCTTCTTGACCAGATCATGATAATCCTTGTTCTGCGCATAAACGGAAATCGCGGCTTTGTCCGGATGGTTCAGAACCTCTGTCGGATCGTGTTCAGGCGTATAGCTTTCGGCCAGCATGATCACCGACCGTGCATCCGGCCACAATGCCGCGGGATCGCCGCGCCAATGGGTCCGCTCAGCCATCCAACCCATCTGCCCGTGATACTCAGCCTCCAGAAACGCCTCAAGGCGAGCAGGAACTTCGGGAACGTCCCAAGGACGACACACGCGGCATGACGCGAACCCTTCGGTCAGCGCCTGCGACACCAGCTTTTCCTTTAAGCTCGATCCGTTCGTCATCTGGTTAGAGTAATCCTCGGGCGGTAAACGGCGAAAGCCCAATCTTTTTGTGGACGATTTACACCAAAATCAGGCCAACAGCCTCCGGATGCAGTTATCAGAAATCCAGGTCGGCGTAATGGGACGGAGGCCGGAATCCCGGAACCTGATCCGCCAGAATCGATCGGAATGCAGGTCGTGACTTAATCTTTGCGTACCAGTCCTTAACCGCCTGCGATCGGTTCCAATCCACATCCGAGATATAATCCAGCGCTGAAAAATGCGCCGCTGCCGCGAAATCCGCCAAAGTCATGGTATCCCCGGCCAACCAGCGGCGATGATCCAGCAACCAAGCCATGTAATCCAGATGGTACTTGATCGCGCGGGCACCTTCCTTGACGTTCTTGCTGTCTGGATAGCCTTCGCCAGTTACTTTCTTGTTGACCCGCTCGTACAGCAGTTTCGATGTGACCTCATGGTGGAATTTATCATCGAACCACCCTACCAAGCGCCGAACCTCATACCGCGCATCCGGGTTCTTTGGCATCAACGGGGGTTCGGGGCGCGTTTCCTCAATATACTCACAGATGGCGGTGCTTTCTGCCATGATCCGCCCATCCAGACGCAAGATTGGTACTTTTCCCGCAGGGTTTCGGCGCAGAAAATCCGGGTCTCTTTCCCAGTATTTTTCTTCAACCAGCTCAACCTCGATCTTCTTTTCCGCCAGGGACAGGCGGACCTTACGGCAAAAAGGGGACAGGGGAACATGAAACAGACGCGCCATGGGCTTCCAATCGAACCAGTGTGGACCCCCCAGCTTTAGCCTTGAGGGGCAATAAGTTTCAATCCTCGAAACAGTTTGAGCGACCATCTGCGCGGATGGTGGCCGCTCCATCCAGAATTGCCGCAGCCCGCCTGCGGGTGCGAACCGAAGGGTCCGTGACGGATCGGTTACGCGGTGAAGGCAGGATGGCGGCAATCCGGGCCGCTTGCACCGGGCTAAGCTGGGCGGCAGACACCTTGAAATTCCGTTGGGCTGCTGCCTCAACTCCAAATACGCCTTCTCCGGTTTCAGCCACGTTCAGATAAACCTCAAGGATGCGCTGCTTGCTCCAGAAAATCTCAACCACTGGCGTAAGCGAGGTTTCCAGAGCTTTGCGAACCCAGCTGCGCCCTTGCCACAGGAACACGTTTTTGACCACTTGCTGAGAAATAGTCGATGCACCGCGAGACCCTCCATCCTCCAGCGCATCGCGGATCGCCTCAACGTCAAAACCCCAATGCAGGCAGAAATTTGCATCCTCGGCCGCAACAACGGCACGCGCCATGACCGGAGAGATGTCCTCGATCGGCACCCAATTCCGCTCTACTTTGCCCAACCGGCGCCATTCGGACCAGATGGTATGAGTCAACGGCGGGTTCACCACAGAATAAAGCGCCACCAACCCAACAACAAAAACAACCACACCCAACACAGTACGAGTCGCCCAAAGACGAATCCGCGTGGATTTTTGTTTTTGTGTTTTGGACGCCTTGCGTTTCTTGCTGCCCGACTTGCGTACTGCCTTTTTTGCCATCCTCTTGCTATACGACGCAGCGCAAGGCTTGAAAACGGCTTAAATCGCCAAGGCGCGCGCTTCGCGCGGGCGGATGACCGGACGGGCGGTTTCCGGCAGAACCGGGTTGCGGGTGCGCAACTCCGGAAACAGAGATAGCAGTTCAGCCTGCGTATTCCGGTCCGACGTGCTTACCGCATGTCCGGGATAGTAGCTTTCGCTTTTCGCCCCATTAGCGATAAGTATCTCGTGCCGTGAGAACAGCAGGTGGATGTATGTAACCTCATCGCATTCGACGCGGGTGACAGTGTCGCCGTTAACCAGGCAATGCGCTGCGATCAGCACCTCTGAGTAGCCAAACAGATACGGCGCGCGCCAGTCTTCGATCAGCATCCTATGCTGAGGAGATACGATCAGCGCATGATCCAGACCCAGCACGCCAGCCTCGAACCGAACTGGAGCCAGTTTTCCTTCGGCCTTAACAGTGGTGCGACCAACCCACAAAACAGGCTGCGTGCCGTTATCCGCAGTCAACACCTGATCACCAGGCTTTAAGTCTTCGACAAGGCGCAATCCACTCGGCGTTTCGATCAGCGTACCGGGCGTGAAACAGGGCGGACCAAGATCGCCAACATCCAACGGCCCCTGCGACGTAACGAATGAAGACGATACAAATGTTCCAGTTTGTAGAACCTGACCATCGGTTGGTGTAAAAACCCGTGTACCGTCGGCAAGATAAAATGTTGTGCCGGTATAGGTTACATTCCCCACGCCTGAGACGTTGATCGTAACAGTATCGCCGGGCCACGAGCGGGTCACATCCTGACCATTCACCGTATCGTTGTTGAACCGGTCAATATCATCATCGTCATTTTGATCGACCAGCGTGTAGCTCTGCACAGTCAGCGTTGTTCCGGCTGGCGGTGGAACCGCAGGGTCCATATCAAAAAACTGATCAGTATAAGTCGTCGGCATAGGTTCGCTCTTGCCTCTTCGTCACATTGCACAGCAGCTTGGCAGCAAATTGTGAAGGAACTTGGACTTTTGTACGAGCGCCTGATGATAAATCAATAAGTGCATATAAATTTGAGAAAAATAGAAAACCCGCGTGTTTTCTACGACACGCGGGTTTGTCAGCAGCAATGACTGACCGGCTTACTCTGCCGGCACCGCAGTGGCTTCGTGGGTCAAAGGATAGCTGAGCTTGTTCAGCATCTCTTTCGGACAGACTTGAAGGAAGTTCGCCTTTTCAACATCCCAATGCTGCAGGATATCTGCTGCCTTGCGGCTGAAGGTCTCGGTCTGATGCGCCTGAACCAGCGATTTCAACTGGTTTTCCCAATGGTCAACCGTCACCGGGCAGGTCACTAGCGTTTCCTTGTTCATCAGTTTTTCCGCCTTGCCTTCCGGGTCGTAGAGATAGGCCATGCCGCCAGTCATGCCCGCGCCAAAGTTGGCACCGATATCGCCCAGGATCACCGCAACACCGCCCGTCATATATTCACACCCGTTCGAGCCGCAGCCTTCGATCACGACCTTTGCGCCCGAGTTCCGAACCGCAAAACGCTCTCCGGCGCGTCCGGCAGCAAACAGGTGACCGTCAGTGGCGCCATACAGAACCGTGTTGCCGATGATGGTGTTTTCATCCGCCTTCAGCGGGCTGACCTGCGGTGGGCGCACCACAATTGTGCCGCCCGACAGGCCCTTGCCGACATAGTCATTGGCATCGCCCGATACCTCAAGCTTCAGGCCCGGCGCAGCAAATGCCCCCAGCGACTGCCCGGCCGAGCCCTGCAGTTTTACATGCAGGTGGTCGGGCTGGAAGGTATTCCGCATACCGAAGTTCTGAACGATATGGCTTGAGACGCGGGTGCCCACGGTCCGATGCGTATTCTGCACCGCGTAAGACAGCTGCATCTTTTCGCCGTCTTTCAGGAACCGCGCGGCATCGCGGACGATCTCAGCATCCAGCGTATCCGGCACCGCGTTACGGTCCTTGTCCCGGTTGTAAACGATGTCTTGCGCGCCATCGACCGTGATCAAAAGCGGGTTGAGATCCAGATCGTCCAGATGCGCCGAGCCACGGCTGACCTGTGCCAACAAATCCGCGCGCCCGATTACTTCGTCCATGGAACGCGCGCCAAGGCTGGCCAATAGTTCGCGCACTTCCTGAGCATAGAAGGTGATCAGGTTGACCACTTTATCCGCGTTACCGGTGAACTTGGCGCGCAGGGAGTCATCCTGCGTACAGACACCAACCGGGCATGTGTTCGACTGACACTGACGCACCATGATACAGCCCATCGCGATCAGAGCGGCCGTACCGATGCCGTATTCTTCAGCCCCCATCATCGCGGCCATGACAATATCGCGCCCGGTACGCAAACCGCCATCCGTTCGCAGCGTGACGCGATCCCTCAGGTTGTTCATCGCCAGAACCTGATGCGCTTCGGTCAGGCCCATCTCCCACGGGAGACCAGCGTATTTGATTGAGGTCGCGGGCGACGCACCTGTGCCGCCATTGTGACCCGAAATAAGGATAATATCCGCTTTTGCCTTGGCGACACCGGCGGCAATCGTGCCAACGCCGGACGACGCCACCAGCTTGACCGTCACCTTGCAGCGTGGGTTGATCTGTTTCAGGTCGTAGATCAGCTGCGCCAGATCCTCGATCGAGTAGATATCGTGGTGCGGTGGCGGCGAAATCAGGGTCACACCCTTGGTCGAGTGACGCAAGCGTGCGATCAGGTCAGTGACCTTCATGCCGGGCAGCTGGCCACCCTCACCGGGTTTTGCACCCTGGGCTACCTTGATTTCCAACTCTTCACACTGGTTCAGATATTCGGCGGTCACGCCAAACCGGCCCGAAGCAACCTGTTTGATCTTGGCCGACGGATTGTCGCCATTTGGCTCCGGAACGAAATGCGCCGGGTCTTCACCACCTTCACCCGAGTCAGATTTCGCACCGATCCGATTCATCGCCACGTTCAGCGTCTTGTGCGCCTCGGGCGACAGCGCGCCCAGCGACATGCCCGGCGTGACAAAGCGTTTGCGGATCGAGGTGATCGACTCGACCTCTTCGATTGGCACGGGCTTGCCCAGCGGTTTGAAATCCATCAGATCACGCAGGTGGATCGGTGGATTCGATTGCATTTTGGCCGAGTATTGCTTCCACAGCTCGTAAGATGCGCGGTTGCAGGCCATTTGCATCATGTGCATTGACGTTGCTTCCCACGCGTGGGTCTCACCCGATGTCCGGGCTTTGTAGAACCCGCCGATGGGCAGCACGTCCAGACCGCTCTCCCAGCCTTTGGCGTGGATTTCTTCGACTTTGGTCTGAATACCGGTGACGCCGATCCCGGATATCCGGCTGGTCATGCCCGGGAAATACTCGGCAACCATGGCACGGCTCAGACCCACGGCTTCAAAGTTCAGACCGCCACGATATGAGGAAATCACCGAAATGCCCATCTTGGCCATGATCTTCAGCAAGCCCTGGTCGATGGCTTCGCGATAGCGCGCGACGTTTTCCGTCAGGGTGCCATCCAGCAAACCGCGATCAATACGGTCTGCCAGCGAATCCTCGGCCAGATAGGCGTTTACAACGGTCGCACCGCAGCCGATCAGTACGGCGAAATAGTGCGGGTCCACGCATTCCGCGGCGCGAACATTCAACGAGCAGAAGGTCCGCAGCCCCTGACGGGTCAGATGCGAGTGCACGGCGCTGGTCGCCAGGATCATTGGCATCGCGACGCGTCCTGATCCCGAGTTCATGTCAGACAGCACCAGATGCCCCGCACCCGATCGCACGGCTTCCTCTGCTTCGGCTCTAACACGGGTCAAAGCGGCGCTAAGTGCACCCCGTCCAGGTTCAAAACTACAATCGATCTCAGCCAACGGAGCGTTAAAGTTTTCAACCAGTTTGTCCCACTGCGCATTGCCAACAAAGGGGCTTTCCAGCACGATGATTTCGGTCTGGCTGCTATCCTCGTCCAGCACGTTCTTAAGGTTTCCGAACCGCGTTTTCAGCGACATCACCCGGTATTCACGCAGTGAGTCAATCGGCGGGTTGGTCACCTGACTAAAGTTCTGGCGGAAGAAATGGCTCAGCGGGCGGTATTGCTTGGACAGGACGGCCGACGGTGTATCGTCACCCATCGAGGCAATGGATTCTTTTCCGTCCTCAGCCATTGGGGCAAGAATCTGCTCTAGCTCTTCAACTGAGTAGCCGGCCGCAATCTGACGCTTGCGCAGTTCTTCGCCCGAGAAAATCGGCGCTTCGGTCACACCAGCCAGCGACTCGTCCAGATCGTTGATCTTGCTGACCCACTCGCCAAAAGGCAACGCACGCGAAAGCTTGTCCTTGATCTGCTTGTCGCGGTACAGCTTGCCCTTTTTCATATCGACCGCAAGCATTTGACCCGGTCCCAACGCGCCTTTTTCGGTCACGCTGGCCTCATCAATCGGCACCATGCCCGCCTCGGACCCCGCAATGACCAGACCATCGCCGGTCACGACGTAACGCATCGGGCGCAGGCCATTGCGGTCCAGGCCAGCACAAACCCAGCGCCCGTCGGTCATCGCCAGTGCGGCGGGTCCATCCCAAGGCTCCATCACCGAGTTGCAGTAGGAATACATATCGCGCCAGGCTTCCGGCAGTTCCACCGCCTGTTTGGACCAGCTTTCAGGCACCAACATGGTTTTCGCCATCGGGGCCGAACGGCCGGCACGCACAAGAACCTCAAAAACTGAGTCTAATGCAGCGGAATCCGAAGACCCACCGGCGATAATCGGCTTGATGTCTTCGGCATAGTCGCCAAAGGTCGCCGATGCCATGCGGATTTCATGGCTTTTCATCCAGTTGATGTTGCCCTTCAGCGTGTTGATCTCACCGTTATGGGCCAGCATGCGGAATGGCTGTGCCAGCCACCATTGAGGGAACGTGTTGGTCGAATAGCGCTGGTGATAGATCGCAAAGTTCGATTCAAACCGCTCATCCATCAGGTCGGGATAGAAGACGGCAACCTGCTCGGCCAGCATCATGCCTTTGTAGATAATCGAACGGCATGACAGCGATGCAAGATACAGACCCGAAATGCCCGAAGCGATGGCTGCTTTTTCAATGCGACGGCGGATGACGTAAAGCTCACGCTCAAACGTCTCTTCATCCACACCCTTGGAATTCGAGATCAGAATCTGCTCAATCTCGGGCCGGGTCGCGTTGGCCTTTTCGCCAAGACAGGTCACATCCACCGGCACGTGGCGCCAGCCATAGATGTAATAGCCCATGCGCAGAACTTCGGTTTCTACAATCGTTCGGCACCGTTCCTGCGCACCAAAATCGGTGCGGGGCAAGAACACCTGACCGACCGCAATCAGCTCACCCATGTTCGGTTCATGACCAGTGCGGCGTATCTGGTCGTAAAAGAAGGGAACCGGGATCTGAACGTGGATACCAGCGCCGTCGCCTGTTTTACCATCGGCATCCACCGCACCACGGTGCCAGATCGCCTTGAGCGCGTTGATCCCGGCATCCACAACCTTGCGCGATGGCTTGCCATCAATGGATACAACAAGCCCGACACCACAGGATGAATGTTCTTCCTGCTCGGAATAGAGACCGTTTTCCGCCATCCACTTGCGCTTGGCTTCTTCGGCCTGCACCCAATTGGCATCATATTTGGTCATTGGCTGTCTCCTTCTTCCGAGGGGGCATACATGGCTTCAACCTCGGCTTTGGTCATTTGCTGGCGCTCACCCGCGAACGCGTAACCCTTGGGTTTCTTGTCGATATAAAGTTCAAGTTTCAGCGGGTGGTCGATGTCTTCGAAGAGGCCCGCCGCCATTTGTGTGTGTCCATACATCTCACCCGGCAGTGTGATCCGGTACCACAGGGCCGACCCACATTCGGAGCAGAAGGCGCGTTCTGCCCAGTCGGATGAGGTAAAGGTCTTGACCGGACCCAGAGCGGCATAGCCATGCTCGGCTGGGAACGTGATCAGCATCGAACTGGTCCAGCGGCGGCATTGGTCGCAATGGCACGCACCAAGCGCATCACGCGCCGGGGTCGCGGTAACTGTGACCGCACCGCACATACATTGGCCTTGCAATTCGGACACTCCGTTCCTCCTACCGCTGGGCGTGACTGTTACTCGGCCGCAATTGCGGCCTTGCTGTTGAAAGTGTCGATGATCGCATTGGCGCAGTCGCGTCCGTCTCGGATCGCCCAAACGACCAAAGACGCGCCGCGCACGATGTCACCAATCGCGTAGACGCCATCCATCTCGGTCGCACCGGTCTGGAAGGCGGCCTTGACGGTTCCCCATCGTGTTACGGGCAGGTCTGGCTGTCCGAACAGAGTGGGCAGATCCTCGGGCTCGAAGCCCAGCGCCTTGATCACAAGATCCGCGTCTTCGACATAATCCGCACCTTCGATAACTTCAGGCGCCTGACGACCCGAGGCATCGGGCTGACCCAGTCGCATTTTTTGTACCATCACACCGGTGACGCTGTCATCGCCGGTGAATCCTTTGGGCGCGCTGAGCCATTCAAAGATGACGCCTTCTTCCTCGGCGTTCTGTGTCTCGCGTTGCGAGCCGGGCATGTTGGCGCGGTCTCGGCGATACAGGCATTTGACCGAGGTCGCACCCTGACGGATAGATGTGCGCACACAGTCCATCGCAGTATCTCCACCACCGATCACGACAACCTTTTTGTCCTTGGCATTCAGGCGTCCGTTGTCGAAATCATCGACAGTGTCGCCAAAGCTCTTGCGGTTCGAGGCGGTCAGGAAATCGATAGCCTTTTCAATACCATTCAGACCGCTGCCGGGCATGGAAAGATCACGCGATTTGTATACGCCCGTTGCGATGATCACGGCGTCATGCTTGGCACGGATTTCGTCGAACTTGGCCGCATCCACGTCGCAATTCAGAAAAAACTCGACCCCTCCATCAGCCAGCAATTCATTGCGGCGCTGCACGATGTCCTTTTCGAGCTTAAAGCCCGGAATGCCATACATGAGCAGACCGCCAGCGCGATCATAGCGATCGTAGACGGTGACCTGAATCCCAGCACGACGCAGCATATCCGCAGCGGCCAGACCACCGGGGCCGCCACCTATGATCCCAACACTCTCGCTCCGCTCAGCTTGCGGAGAAACGGGCAGAACCCAGCCTTTTTCCCAAGCCGTGTCGGTTATGTATTTCTCAATCGAGCCGATGGTGACCGTGCCATGACCCGATTGCTCAATCACGCAATTGCCTTCGCACAGACGGTCCTGCGGGCAGATGCGACCGCATATTTCGGGGAAGGTATTTGTAGCCTGGCTGGTCTGATAGGCCTCTTGCAACCGTCCCGTAGCGGTCAGGTTCAGCCAATCCGGAATGTTGTTATGCAGCGGGCAGTGAGACTGGCAATACGGAACACCGCACTGGCTGCAGCGGCTGGCCTGTTCTTCCGCCTTGGCCGAAGCGTATTCGGCATAGATTTCGTCAAAGTCGTCTTTGCGGTCTTCGGCGGCACGCTTCTCGGGCATGACGCGGTCGATCTGCACAAATTTCAGCATCGCTTGCTTGGCCACGGGTCGGACTCCATGAATTGGCTTCGTCGCGACTGTTTAAAGGATAGGTTGAGATATTAAAAGTCAATTGTGCTTACCTATTTTCGAAAAATGTGGAGCACCTGGATCAGAATCTTGAAAAAATCGCAGATTTTATATCCGAATCGGACCTATTTACATGCTTTCCTTTTTGATACCGCACTTATACCCATTGCTCGCAAAGGTAACGTGACGGCAGCACGGCAGGTTAAATGAGTCTATTTCAGCTGATTCTCGCGGCGATTATTCAGGGCGTGACCGAGTTTTTGCCTGTCTCATCATCGGGCCATCTGATCCTTTTACCCAGCCTGACCGGCTTGGATGACCAAGGGCTTGTGATCGACGTCGCGGTCCATGTTGGCTCGTTGGGTGCGGTCATTCTTTACTTCTGGCCGGATGTGAAACAGGCTGCTGCAGGCCTGCCTCGCGCCCTGACTGGACGCCTTGATACCCCGCAGGCACGGTTGGCGATGAGTTTGATCATAGCAACGATTCCTACCGTCATCGTCGGGGCCATCTTGTTCAAAACCGGCCTCAGCCAGTCCCTTCGTTCAATGGCAGTCATCGGGTGGGCCATGCTGGGATTCGGGCTTTTGCTGTATTGGATGGACCAGAAAGGCACGCAAACCAAAAAGACCGGCGACTGGGGTCTGCGGGATGCGATGATCATGGGGCTGTGGCAAGTGCTGGCGTTGATCCCCGGCACATCGCGCTCGGGAATCACCATCACCGGCGCACGGCACCTTGGCTACAGACGGGAAGACGGGGCGCGGCTGGCAATGCTGATGTCAATTCCCACGATTGCAGCCTCGGGTGTGTTGCTTTCGGCGGATGTCATCCATCAGGCTGACTTGCAACTGGTCAAAGATGGCGCAATAGCTGCCGTTTTTGCGTTTTTTTCCGCGCTCTTGGCATTGACCTTAATGATGCGCCTTTTGCGTAGTGTCAGTTTTACACCCTATGTCGTCTACCGCGTGATCCTGGGCGCGATCCTATTGGTCATCGCATATAGCTGACTAGGATCGCAGATTATCAGCCGACTTCTGGATCTCGTCATACTGGCCCGAGGGGCGGAACTTCCACAGATAGTCCGGCAGTACAGACTCCAGCGTCGCAGGAGCAATGCCCAGATCCGCAAAGCTTTTGACACCATCGGCCACCACATTGTCCCGCCGCAGGTTTTTTAACTGATCACGGGTCAAGATGGGATTTGAGAACAACTGGAACGTTACGAATTTCAAAAAATCGAGCACGTTCGCCATGATCCATGCCGTCCAGAAGGGTATACCGACGATCACACGTCGGCGATTGATCACGTCCAGCATCTGCTGCATCAACGCGCGGAACGTTTTTACCTCGGGCCCGCCCAACTCATAGACGCTGCCTTCGGCCTGACCCAGCACGCCCTTTACGGCGGCCTTGGCCACATCATCCACGTAAACCGGTTGAAATTTGGTCTCAGCCCCAACCAACGGCAGCAACGGCCCCATTCGCGCCATTCCGGCAAAACGGTTAAAGAACTGGTCTTCTGTGCCAAAAATAATCGACGGGCGCAAAATGACCGCGCTTGGCATATGCGCCAGCACACCGGCTTCACCATCCGCCTTGCTGCGGGCATATGCGCTGTTCGATCCGGCATCCGCACCAATCGCCGAGATGTGCACCATGCGCGCAACGCCTTGATCTGCGGCGATACGTGCAATGCGCGCCGCGCCGTCAGCCTGCACGGCATCGAATGCGTTCTTCCCCAGTTCGTTCAGAACACCCACGCAGTTTACCACGGCATCGGCGCCATGCATCACCGCCGCAACAGACGCATCGTCGCGGATATTGCACAGCACAGGTTCGACTTGACCCACCACACCGTATGGCTTGACGAACATCGCCTCATTCGGCCGCCGTACCGCAACACGCACGCGCCATCCTTCGTTTGCCATGCGTCGAGCGATATACCGACCGACAAATCCCGATCCGCCATAAATCGTGACCAGTTTGGACATGCGAGGGCTCCTATTGACTGGGTTTGACCTGAATTAGCGCTCAAAGCCCCCGCAAACAAGGCGCAATAACGCCGCGAGCATGCGAATTCTCGGCAGGCTTTGACCCAACCTGGTTACGTGACAAAAAACTTTCCAAAAACTTCCCGAATCCGGTTGACGCCCCCCGTCAGTAGGCTTAAACGCCCCTCCACGACACCTGCCCAGGTGGCGGAATTGGTAGACGCGCTAGCTTCAGGTGCTAGTGTCTGTATGGACGTGGAGGTTCGAGTCCTCTCCTGGGCACCAAATTTCCATTTGATCTTTAAGCAAGTTCTAAAAGCCTGAATGGATTGGTGAGTTACGGGGTTCAAACTCCTGTGCTTCTGCTGAATTCAAGAAATTTGCTTCTCGTTGGCTGCAGCAGCCGCATTGTTCCGAGTCTGAACCAACCTGTCCAACAAGGCGCTAAGCTTCTTATCTGGGTGTTAAACCCGGAATCCCGGCCATCTTACTTTTCTCGGGCGCGGGACAGTTCATTCTCTGCCTCAGCTAAAGACGTTGCCTCGTCCTCGCCAACGGCAAGGACGGCGGTCTCGGGCGTGACGCCACGGGCCGGAGCGCTGACACGAAACGCTGTTTTCTCACTCTCAGGCACGGCGGATTTGGCAAAGATGCGCCAGATAGTGAACGCGATCATCAGGCAATGCGCGGCAACCGTCGTCATGAACAGCCCCTGCGGCCCAACGCCAGCCATGGCCACACCAGCGATCAACGGGCCAATAATCGAACCCAGGCCAAAAACCATCAGCAAACCACCTGAAACCTGGATCGAGGTGCCCGCAGGCGCATGGTCATTCGCGTGGGCGACGATAACCGGGTACATCGCAAAAATCGCTGCACCAAACGCGCCGACAAGAACAAGGTTCATGAACCGGGACTCCGGTACCAGGATGACGAACGCCAAATCGGATGCAAGGGCCAGTATAGCCGTGAAAAGCAGGACCTTCCGTCGGTCCATGCGGTCACTTATAAATCCGATTGGCAACTGCGCCAGGGCTCCGGCCAGAACCGGGATACTCGCAAACAACGCAATGGCGGTAAGTGACAGGCCCACGCGGTCTGCATAGACGGCAGCCAACGTGCCGAAAGCCGCATTCGAAATCCCGACAAGAAAAACCGCTGCGACCGCAACGGGTGAGTTTCTCCACAGCGCGGGCAGGTCTAGCCTTACGGATGTCAGCGGTGCCGGCGAAGCCGATGTGGACAAGGCGGTTGGAATAAGAGCCAGGCAATACACGATTGCTCCGATCGCAAAAAAGACAAATCCCGTCGCGTCGCCTAGGGAAATAGCCATTTGTCCGGCTGTAACTGCCCCTAAATTCACCATCGTATACACGCCGAAAATCGTTCCGCGGTTGTTGGGCGCAACCCGGTCATTCAGCCACGATTCAACGATCATCGCAGCGCCGGCAAAACAAAATCCAGAAATCGCGCGGGTCGGTATCCATGCCCATGCGTTGATGAATATGGCTTGAAACAGGATCGTTACTGCAGCCAGCGCGCACATTACACCAAAGGTGCGTATGTGACCGACGGCCCCGACCAGCCTTGGGACGACAAGACATCCCCCAACATAGCCGATGGCCCATCCCGTTCCCAAAAGACCAAGAGCGCTTGGGGAAAAGCCCTCCATTGATCCCCTAACCGGGAGGATGAGGCCGTGCACGCCGCCCGCGAACAAAAGAAGACCCGATCCAAAAAGCAAAGATGAGATGGGAAAAAGATGTCGGACCATGCTGTACAGATTAACGGGCAACGGGCCTTTGAGAAACATGAAAACGTTCCAAAGGCCACCTGTTGCCAATGTTTAAACTTTGAAAAAATACTCTTGTATTTTCACTGTGTCGATCAACCGACGCCTCATGACATCAGCAAGATTGCGGTAAGTCAGAAGCTGGAAACAAGCAACTAAAAACGCTGGTGATAAAGCGCTCTGAACGTTGCGTGATGACTTAGAAGGTTTTCCGATTTTGAGGCTCTGATAGGACCTAAGTGTAAACTGAGTTCGGTTTCGCAGGAAACGCGGGATTTTACCGTTTTCGGTGTGACTTTCGTTAAGATGGCACTGGCGTTGATAGAGGGCGGTACCTGAAACTCACGGCAAACACCGCATAGAGGGCAGCCGCCTCACCGCAAAGAGGGCGGTGAGGCGGCTGTGTTGCTCAATGCGTAGACAGCTTTCAACTATGAAGTTGCTTGGGTTCTAACCAGCTGGATTGCGAACAACTTCTGTGTACCGAACGGCGCAACGTCAGGATGCCACGACAGCTTTCAACATCCAAACCGCCTCTTCGTGTTTGACCATGCGTGCATTCATCAGGTCTTCGGTCGCTCCATCGCCGTGTCGAGACGCAAGCGCCGCCGTTTCCCGCAGGTTGCGCACGATTGTTTCGTTATCTGCAATCAGTTGTTTGATCATACCATGAGCGTCTTTGACGGTCTCTTCTTCCGCCAGCGTCGCTTGGCTTATCATGTCAGTGAATGAAATCGGCGCAACATGACCCAACGCGCGGATACGTTCCGCCAAGTCATCAACAGCCTCAAAAAGATCACGGTACTGGCGCTCGGTCAGCTCATGTATCGGTAAAAACAGCGGACCTACGACATTCCAATGGCACCCTTGGGTTTTCACCATCAGCAGCATGCTGTCAGCCAGCACTTCGGTGACGGCATTGGCGATCCAGGTGTTTTTGCCGATGCCCGTATCATGGGTTTGGTCTTGCGCTTCGGGTTTCAGAACTTGATACGTCATGTTCAATCCTTTTTGTTAACCAACTGCACTCAACATGTATGTATATTCACTTAAAATCAAATAAAAACAGATAGTTAACAGACGTATACGCCATCAACCACTCAGGTTCATGAGGCGCCATGAACAAGGTGTCGAACAGCGCTGACGCATGCGGTTGTAGAAATGGAGATGCCCTGTCATACATATTTGGAGTAAGTGACGTATGTAATTGAGGGTGTTTCAGTGTCTGACCAATCCCGGCCGCCGAAAAGAACTGAAAAACTCCAGCTGATGCTAGACTTGGAAGAGCTGAAAGCGATCGATGACTGGCGGTTTGAAAACCGTTTGCCATCCAGAGCAGCCGCAATCCGCGAGCTTATCCGCAGGGGCCTCATCTCGCAGGAGTTTGATGAACCTCCGACCGATGCAGCGTCTGGTGAGTTCCGAGTAACGGATGACTAAGACAAATCGTTTTGCCTGACCTTGCAAACTGCTTTCTCAAAAGCTGAAACTGTTCAACGGGTCGTTCACTGACCTCCATAAACAATTGCATTTCGGCTTAATTTCAGGCGTTTGGCCGATCCGAGGGTTTGCGAGCCATGCCCCTAAGCACCGCCAGTTCAAGCTCATCCTCTTCATGAATGCGCGCAAGGATTTCCTTGCTGCTCACCACGGTCAACGGGTCACCGCGCCTCGTAATTACAAGATTGCGGACCTCGTGCTTGGCCATCAGGTTCAGAGCGGTGGACAGCTTAGCGCCCGTCGGACAGGCAACCGGGTTCTCGGTCATCCAGTCATTTACGGTTTGCTCGTAAAAGGACGAGCCGGAATCCGCAAGACACAGAAGGATATCATGATCCGTGATAATTCCGGCCAGTTGCCCATCCTCAATAACAGCCAGCGCGTTGACTTCGAGAAGGGCCATCGTTACGGCCGCATCAAAAACGGTTGTGTCGGTATCACAGAAGGGGCGGCGCTTGAATTTCTGCGCGTCAACTATGCTGGCGATGGTCATGGCTATGCCTCATTTGCGAGTTCTCGGTTCATGGCGCCATTTCAGAATAACACGGGACGACATCCCGCGCCCCGTGTCATTCTAAACGATCGTGTACTGTTTTTGGCTCACCAACGCCTCCCACGCGGCAAGCGCAATCAGAACCGAACCGGACACCCACGCATTGGCTGCAGCCACATGGTGTCCGGTGAAACCCAGCACCGTTGGCATCGCAATCAAAACAACCCCTGTCGCCACGACCGGAGCCACCCGCATGAAAAGGTGACCTTGGGTAGCTCTGCTGCACATGAGCAGGATGCCAAATCCGAAGGTCATGAAAACAAGCATTTTCCGATCAGCCAAGCCCCCTAGCAGAACCTCTTGGCTAAACAGAAGAAATGGAGACATGACCAACCAGATACCCAACGCTGCAAGCATCCACCTGTAGGGTGGGATTGGCTTTCTCATAGCTTGATCGCCTCTGGCTTACTGATCGGTGATGGACGCGGGCAGAAGGTCGGCCTCAACGGCGGCCATCAATTCGACTTCGTTGGCGAATCCATCTGAGTTTGCGTCAATATCAAGGAAAATATCCTCGGTTATCTGAGGATACTTCGTCTGCAGCTCTGCCAAAGACGCCAACCCGTCGCCATCCATATCGGGATCGGCAGGCACGGCGAACGCAGGCAGAGCGAACAGCGGTGAGAGCAGAGTAACAATTGAAACTCGACCCATTTTTGGTCTCCGGGAAACATGGGCAGCTTGCCCGTTTCAGGGTTGGTGTAGCGCGCTGGTGTCGGTGCATAACCGGGTGTTCAGGTTGCAACGGCTCCGCAGGTCGGGATCTCCACTACAAAATGAACTCCGTTGATTGGTGTTCCGATCTGGTGGGGGCACTTTTGCGCTACGCCGGCACTATGACACAGTCGTATCGTATTGAATAACGAATTTATGTCGTCGATAATATCGGATATTCAAATAGGTGAACCGTGGATATAGAGCTTGCCCGAACATTTCTGGCCGTTGTTGAAACAGGCACCTTTTTTGATGCGGCAAACAAGGTGCACGTTACGCAATCGACGGTCAGTATGCGCATTCGAACGCTCGAGCAACAGCTGGGACAAGCGGTATTCGAACGCGGCAAATCGGGCGCAACCCTGACGCCGGCAGGGCGGCATTTTCTAAAGCACGCCCAAATACTTGTACGAACGTGGACGCAAGCAAAACTGGATGCGGGCCTGCCCGTGACAATGGCCGCCGCGCTAGAAATCGGGGCCGCTCCCAGCCTTTGGGACGGGTATCTTATCGAAGCCCTACCCGATCTAATGGCAGCACTGCCGGATGTCGCGATACGGGCATCGGCAGCGTCCCCTCAAACCCTGTCGCGCGAGATTTCAGAGGGCGGCCTTGACCTTGCTATCATGTACCGCCCTCGCAAAGCCTCCGGCCTCTCTGCCCTTCAACTTTTTCAGGATGAGTTTGTCCTGGTAAGCAGTGGACCAAACGAACTGCCGACTGAACTGGGTGAATCATACGTTCTGATAGATTGGGGCCCGGAATTCCGGGCTGACCATTTGCTGAATTTTCCCGAACTTGATGCGCCACGCCTGCAATTGGGGATTGGCACGCTTGGCCTTCAGTACCTGAGGTCTGTGCCCTCGGCCGGTTATTTTCCGCGACGTGTTGTTGAACCGGCATTGAGAGAAGGCTGGTTAAGCCTGATCGAGGAAGCCCCCCGATTTGCATATGCTGCCTACGCGGTATTCGACGAGGGCGAGGAAGAAGGATTTCCGGGGCAAGCCGCAAGACGGCTTCTCAACGCTGCAAAAGCGTTTGAAAACGCATCACGTACGGTTCGGCGGATCATTGACTAGGAACGTCAGACTGGTTCGATGCGTGAACAGCATTGGCCAAACCGGGCGTATCCTGCAGCCTTCAATCTAGCATTCGGGAAAAGGGTCCGATTAATGCCGGCCCGCATGCACACGACACCCGTGGTGCGCTAAACCGTCGCTATTTTCGGTTCCTCACCGGACTTCTCAACAGCGCTCGCTATCTGCTGTCAGATCAATAATCGGGAGACTGCTATGAAAACGACATTGCTCGCTATCGCACTCACTGTGGCATCTGCCGCACCTGCGCTTGCTGACATCATCGAGATCGAGATGTTGAACAAGAACGAGGACGGGGACCGAATGGTCTTCAGCCAGGAACTGATCCGTGCCGAAGTCGGTGACATCATCCGTTTCGTTCCAACTGACAAGTCACACAACGCTCAATCCGTTAAAGACGCGCTTCCCGAAGGACAGGAACCGTTCCGAGGACGCGTAAACCAGGCAATTGAGTATGAAGTAACAGAAACCGGCCTTACTGCTGTTGTGTGCTTGCCGCATCAGGCCATGGGTATGGTCGCATTGGTTGTAGTCGGGGATGACCTGTCAAACGCCGATGACATCCTCAACGCACGCGTGCCCGGAAAAGGTGGCGACAAGCTTGAGGCACTTGTGGAAGAAGCAAAGTCTTTGATCACCTCCGACGAAAGCGGCACTGATCAAAGCAGCTAAAGAAATGGCACAAATGGCAGCGGGACGCACAGGTCCTGCTGCACGATGGACGGAGAACCCAACACAGTTTCAGCAACATAAGGAAGGAATGACATGCCGAGCGACATGACGGTAAACTCAAACACATCGAAACGTCAGGGACTTGCACAAGTGGTCTATACGATTGGGCGGCGCAAGGGCCGGGTGCCCGGATTCGATTGGAGTGATCGCATCGCGCACTGGACAATCCGCATCCCACTCGCGGGACTACTGTTCTACTACGGCCAACAAAAGTTTCCGTCCGTGTTCACGTCACCGGGCGATTTTGGTGTACCGGCGGCATTGTACATTCTTGCCGCATTTGCTGAAATCTTTGGCGCTGCCGCACTGATCGTAGGTGGTGTGATCGAAACGTTCAGACCGCAACTGGGTAAGTTCCGGCTTGCTGGCGATGCCCTGACCCGTCTTGGAGGCTTTGCAGGTGTGGCAGCTGTTACCGGGGTCATCATTTATTTTTACTGGGGCGCGCTTACAATCGCTGACCTTCAAGTAATGGCCTTGGGTCTGTCAGCATTCATGCTTCTGCGCGGTAACAAATACGGGCGCAATGCCACACAGCGCGCCTGATGAAGCCAGCATGTCTTAAGAGTGCGACATCTAGAGCCTGACGCGCACATCGCGTCGGGCTTTATTAAAGGTGACGGTTGCCACTCAAAGCACGAAGTCTCATCCGCTCGCGGGGAAGGGCTGCCTGGATTGGTTAGTCTGCAACCCTGGGGTGGACGTCACGCGGTGCGCAGCTGGACGCAAGGATGACTGCAATCCAATTAACATCAAGGCCCATGCCGCGCTCAGCCAGCCAGTCCCTCTGCAAGGTGTAGGCGGTTTGCTCTTTGGCCGCGGGGCAATAGTAGTGTCGGTCGTTCTGACGGTGATGCACAAGCTCGTGCAGTAGCACCGATATGTCTTGTGGGTTTGATGCGTTCCACGGCAGAACCAACGTGATTTCACCGATCATTGGATCGTACAAACCGCGCGGTTCTGTCCCGATCATGGAAGCCAATTCGCCGGGGTCCGAAACGTCACTACGCTCCGCAAACACGATGCTGGCCGGTTCACGGGCGCGGGGAAGGTCCGAGGCGGCATCAATCCAAATGTGAAGCTCTTCAACCAACGCTGCCGAGATTTCCGGCGTGTCCGCAGTTGTCGCATTGGCCACAACAAAAAGCTGGGCGGCCGCGACCAGCGCGGCGCGTCTGAAAGAGGACATGGGCCCCTCCATTTGACAGGTGTGGATTTGCGGTAAGCTTAGCCGGCTGGTATGATTGCGGGCAAAAGATGGTTTTTCATCACCCAGTGAGGGAAATTCACGCGTGAAGAAACGGCAATTGCCTCCCTTCTCGGCTGTGAAAGCATTCGAGGCCGCGGCTCGACATCTAAGTTTCAAGGATGCCGCGCAAGAGCTTTGTTTGAGCCCCTCCGCAATTTCGCATCAAATCCGGGCCCTGGAAGACTATCTTGCAACGGCTCTTTTTCACCGTGAAAGCAACAGGATCAGTCTGACCGCCACGGGGCGAGGTTACGCAGGGCGGCTTACGCAATTGCTCGATCATCTCGACGACAGCACGCGGGCGGCAAAGGGTGACGAGGACGGGCAAACTCTGCGGGTATTGTCCACACCGGGCTTTGCGGCCCGCTGGCTTTTGCCACGTCTGGGACGATTTGAGCACGCGCAGTCCATTCGATTACGCATTGCAGAGGGTGCCCCTTCGACGGATTTTGCAACCAATGACGCTGACGTTGTCATCAAATGGCGCGATGACCCGGAAAATGGTGTTGATGTCACGCCTTTTCTGCGTTCGGCGCGCTATCCGGTCGCGTCACCATCGCTGCTGCAGCGCGAGCGCATCTCCCATCCGCGCGATCTGCTGCGTCTAACACTGTTTCGAGACGAAGTTGACGACCAATGGCCTGAATGGTTCCGCGCCGCAGGCGTTGTGGCTGAGCTTTCGGATGGTGATCCTGTCTATCCAAACTGCGAATATGCCTCGACCGCGGCAGAGGCCGGTTTGGGCATCTCGCTGGCCTACGAAGTCGTTGTGCGGGCGACGGTTGAGGAAGGTCGGCTTGTCAGACTGTTCGACGCCACGACGCTTCCATTCACTATCTATGCTATTGCGACACAATCAGCGCGACGGGCGGATCCCCTCATCAGGTCCTTCCATGATTGGCTTCTTTTTGAAGCCAGAGATCACAAGGCCTCAGAAACGCTGATTAAAGCCGCCAATTAGATTAACGAGCGGACGCTGCAGCACTTACCCTGCGCGTCGGGTCGTATCATGTGGCTTCCAACCACCTGATCAGGGCTGCTGTCGTATCATCAGGTTTTTCCAAAGTAGGCAGGTGCCCGGCCTCTTCTATGATTTCCAATATGCTGTTTGGCAGAAATTCATGCATCAACCTGTGCCGCTCGACCGGGCACAGGCCATCCTCGCGCCCGCACAGAACCAGTGCGGGACCGGTATAGGTTTTCAGGGTCTCACCCTGGTCGGGGCGATCCATCAAAGCGCGCGATTGGCGCAGAAATACATCGGGACCAAGATTCATCGCCATGGCCATGCACAGGTCCAGGATGGCACCCCGGTCGGGGCCATCGGCCAGATAGTTGGGCTTCATCTCATCCCGCATCACCTGGCGCAGTTGGCCCGCCTTCACCGCAGCCATCTGCGGCCCACGACGCGCCTTGATCTGCGTCTTTTCGGCCAGCGGGTTGGTGTCCAGCAGGGCCAACCGCTCAACCCGCTCTGGTGCCTGCCGCACCACCTCCATCGCCACGATGCCACCCATGGAAAGACCCGCCAGCGCGAAAACTGGCGGTGCATTGGACAAAACTTCGGCCGCCATCGCCTGCACGCTGTCCTGCGCCGAAAGTGGAAAAGTCATCAATGGCCGCGAACCCGACAGAGCGGCGATCTGCGGCTGAAATAACCGCGCGTCGCACATCATTCCGGGTAAAAGAACCAGCGGAGTCATGCCCGGGCCAGCTTTGCGCCCTCAGACAATGCTGTCAGCTTGGCATAGGCGATATCCGGATCCACCGCACCAAAGCCCGCGAAGGTGCCAAAACCGCAATCACTACCTGCAATCACACGGTTTGCGCCAACGATATCGGTGAACCGTTCAATCCGCTGCGCCACCAGTTCGGGATGCTCAACAAAGTTCGTCGTGGTATCGACGACACCGGGAACCAGAATCTTATCTTCGGGAATCTCGCCCTTGCGGTCACGGAACACCGTCCACTCATGCGCATGGCGCGGGTTCGAAGTTTCGAACAAAACATAGCGAGACTTTGTGTTCATCAGCGTCGTGAACACCTTGTCCATGGCAATGTCGCAGCAATGCGGGCCTTCATAGTTTCCCCAACAGATATGCACCCGCACCCGATCCTGCGGTACATTCTGCAACGCATGGTTCAGCGCCTCGACATGCATATCCGCGATCTTGACGAATTCCTCGTCTGTCAGGTCGGTGAACAACATATGGCGCGACAGGGCAAGGTCGGGACAATCCAATTGGATATCCAGACCGGCGGCCACGATGGATTCGTACTCATCCTTCATCGCATCCGCCAGCGCGGCCAGATATGCGTCACGCGTGGGATAGAAATCATTTTGCAGGAAAAGCGAAATCACGCCCGGAGATGCCGCGTTCATAAATCCGCGCTCGGCCCCGTGCTGCGCCATGGCGGCCTTGAGGTTCGCGATATCCTTCTCCAGCTCTCCCTGCCCCTTTGAGCGCACCTCGCCGGTACATTGGGGCCGCGCGTATTTAGGTGTGCCACCGTCATCGGCCAGCCGTTTCAGAAAGCCCGGGAACATCTTCAGATCAGCCGGAGCATTGCGCGGGCTGTCGCCTGAAAATCCGGTATAGCGATCCTTGACATAGGTGGCGTAGGATATCTTTGATGTCTCGCCATCACTGACGATATCCACGCCCGCCTCAACCTGTTTGCGCACCGTCTCAGAAACGGCTTTCGACATGCACACGTCAAAAGCGGCCTGATCGAAAGGCTCTTCACGTTCGCGGGCAAAGATAAAATCGACCACCTCTTGCGAGCGCGGCAAAGACCCGACATGTGTTGTTTTTACAGGCATGGCCCCTCCGTTACATCTTGCGCGCCATCAGAACTGTATGGCTTTGGGTTTCCGGATCTTTTGCCAGAAAGCCGGTCATGATCATCCCGTTTTCCTCAAGACAAGTCGCATAGCCTGCGGGCGAAAGGGACGCGTGATACACCGCCTCACCGCCGACTGTGCCGTGTTCCTCACCGGCGCTTGGGCCTACGGTCAGCATCAGCATACCGCCCGGGCGCAGATGGCGTGACATTCGGGCGATACAGCTTGTCTGCTCATCAGCCGTCAGGTGAAAAAAGCTGTTCCAGGCGATGATCCCATCAAAGGTCTGGTTCAGCTCAAAATCGCGCATATCCGCTTGCCGCCAATCGCAATCGGGCCAACGGCTTTGGGCAATCTCTAGCATGGCGTCCGAGAAATCGACGCCGGTGACAGTGAACCCCTCGGCCATGAACCAGCGCGCGATGGGTTCACCCGTGCCGCAGCCCAGATCCAGAACGTGATCGCCGGGTTTCAGACTGGCGGTGAAGCGCGCAAGCCAGCGCGCTTCGAACAGAACCCGCGAACGTTGCTCATCATAGGTTCTGGCCTGCCGGTCATAGACGGCGCGGGTATTGTCGGGATCAAGCGTCATCCGACCCAGGTGGCTCCGGCGGGATCGTCGGTTGCCGTGATCCGATACAGACCTGCCTGCCCGGTCATAGACGGCGCGACTCTGTATGCCTCACCCGGCATGACCAGCACGGTATCACCGTTGGACAGTACTGTCTCGTACCCGTCGACAGAGATGCGCCAATGGCCACTGGCTGGCATCAGAACCACTGGCCTATCGGCCTTGACCGCTTCGGTGACGGACGAGCCACGGGTCAGGAAATCAACCTCAAAACCCGGTTTGTCCTTGATGATACCAGTTTCGCCGATCACCAGCGCCGGTTTGTCTGCTGCCAGCGCCATCAAGTCCCAGTATCGGGCCACGTATTTGCCAACTACAGCATCGACTGGAACCTCGGGATAGTTTTTCAACTCTTCTTCGGTCAAAACAGGCATCGGGCGGACATTGTGCGGCAGGTCCTGACCCTTCTTGCTGTCGTACAAGACGCCATTGTCACCCAGCATCAGACCATGCGCCTGTGCGTCCTGGATAACTTGCGGTGCCCATGTGACACCCCCGCCCGCATCATCGCCGCCAAGGATCGACATAATCATCCCGTAGTCCTGACCCACATTTTCGAAACCACGGAAGATACCGGTAGGAATGTTGAAAATGTCACCCTCTTCGGCAATGAACTCACCCGCCGTCCCATAGCGGCCCCAGAAAAACCGCCAGCGTCCTTTGGCAACGAAAAACACCTCGGCTGTGGTGTGGCTGTGCAGCGAGTTGCGGCATTTCGGCGGCTGACCCGCCGCACCGATGTTAAAGCCGATCTTGTCGGTGATATGTACGTGCTGATCCGGCGACTCCGACACGCCGCCACCGATGATGGTAAAGTTTTCCTTTTGATCGCTGCCCGGCGTATGCGCATCGATAAAGGCGGTTTTACAGGGCTGCAATTCGCCATAGCGGACGATGCGTTGTTGAATGGTACTCATGACTGTGTCTCCTTGGGATTGAGGGGTGTGATGGGATCAATCCGCACCCCCCGGAGGACGATTGTTCAGACGCCGCGCGCGCAGCGACGCGCGGTGCGCATGATATCTCTGCGCCGCCTGACTAGAGTTCAGTGATGATACCATCGCGGTCACTCAGCCTTCGCCGCCTTGCAGTAGAATCTGTTTCCAGACCGAGGTTTCGTCAAACAACGTGTATTCGCGGCGCAATTGCGGATGGCCCGTGATCAACTCGCCAAACTCGGCATGGCTGATGCCCAGAACATAGACCTGCGCACCAGTCGGCGCACCAAAAACACCCCACCCGTCATGCTTGCCCCACAAGCTCCAACGCACGGCGGCACGAGGGGCCATGTTCGGATCGTCGCGACCGATCTGGTGTTCGATTTTAAACTCGGCATTCGGAAAGCTGGCGCGCAGGCCCATCCAGAACCGATCCACCGAGTTCCACCCGTGGCCCGTGACACCGCCGACATATTCGGACTGCACGGCGCGGTCATACTCGGCCTCGATCACGCGCATATCGGCGCTCATGATCCGGGTCAGTATATCGGCATAGCGCTGACCCCATTCATTGTCGTTGCCAGTGCCAGTGTAGGGTCCGGGATTATCGGTTTCGG
Organism: Ruegeria sp. AWH4_226; assembly: GCF_056159225.1. Lineage (NCBI taxonomy): Bacteria > Pseudomonadati > Pseudomonadota > Alphaproteobacteria > Rhodobacterales > Roseobacteraceae > Ruegeria > Ruegeria sp. AWH4_226. Next base: position 2,573,021 of record NZ_JBSWUU010000001.1, read on the forward strand.
GCGTCAGGGGTTTGACGCAGGTGTCCGGCCCACCTTCGCGCGCGATCAGGTCTGCGGCATATTCCTTGGGGTCCCAACCCATTTGCCGCACGATGGCACCCTGATCACGGATCAGCCATTCATCGTTGATCTGATTGTCTATGGCATGGCAATCCGCCAGAATCCGGTAGCGCAGCTTGGTGCCGGTTGGCCTGCCATACACACCTTCGGCCAGATGCGTCGCGGTCGAGATAATCCGGTGAGAGCTCAGCATTCCGTCTTCGGGCGTGCCGGACCAGATCACATCCTCGCCCAGAAGCTGCCGGTCAGGAAACTCGGCCAGCGTCGCCATGGTTGCGCCGATGACATTCTGGTTGCCCACGACCACCGACGCGGGCGACCGTACAACGATATCCTCGCTGTAATAGTCATGCAGTGTGGCTATACCCCGGTCTTCCCAGATTTCCTTGGTGATACCGATGATGTAATCCGGAAAATCCCGGAACTTCGGATCGAAGCCTTTCATGTCTCTGTCCTTTGTGGTGTCCACCCCTTTGGCAACCGGGCCGAGGTCCGCACGACCAATGGCCCATCAATGGCCACCTTGCGCGGCTCGATCGTCGCAGGGGAGTCGATATGTTCAAAAAGTGCGGCCACGGTTTCGGCCACCATCATGTTGGCCCGCTGCCGGATTGTCGTCAGGTTATAGGCGGGCCAACCTGCGGGCGGCACGTCATCATAGCCCACGACCGAGACGTCCTCGGGCACGCGCAGGCCAAGTTCAAAGCGGATCACATCCATCACCGCCAGGGCCATATGATCGTTGGCAACAAATACGGCATCCGGCCTTTTATTGGGGTCTACATCGAACACCCTGCGCGCGGCGGCGCGGGCGTTTTCGGTGTGAAACTCACCAACCTCATGGGCATACAGGTCATGCCCGACCGCGTTCAGCGCCGCGCGAAATCCGGCCTCGCGGTCACGCTGAGTCGAAGCGCCCTGCCAACCTGCGATGTAAGCAATCCGTTCATGGCCCCCCGCCACCAGGAACTCGGCCACCTTGCGACCCCCCGCGTAGTTATCGGACGTGACGGTGGTGATCCCTTCGATATCCTGGCTGCGGTTGAACAGAACCACCGGAACGCCCGCCTGCTGGCAGCGCATGGCTATGTCCGATGACATGGGGACCGAGGCCAGAATGACCCCGTCCACCTGATAATCCAGGATTTCATCCATCACATCGTCGATATTCCCGGCCGAGCGTGAAGCCATGAAAATCAAAACGTGGTAGCCCCGCTCTTGCAGGGCATTCGAAAGCTTCTCAAGCGCTTCGGGATAAAAGTAATTGTCCAGATACCCGACCACCAAGCCGATGATGCGGCTTTTGCCAGACACCATCGCCCGCGCCAGAACGTTAGGACGATAGCCCAGTTTTGCTGCAGCCTCGCGCACCTTTTCTTCGGTCTTTTTGCTGACCGACGCACCGGGGGTGAACACCCGGCTGACCGCCGACTGGCTGACACCGGCCAGTTGTGCAACCTGAAGAGAGGTGACTTTCTCGGGCATCAGTCCGCCGTCCACCCGCCGTCAATCAGCATCGAAGTCCCGGTGACAAGCGCCGAGGCGTCCGAGGCAAGATACGTGACCGCACCCATGATGTCCTCTACCTCACCCACACGGTCCAGCTTGATTTTCTCAAGGATCCAGGCGGCCCGTTCGGGATTGTCAAAAGTCGATTGGGTCAGAGGCGTGCGAATAAAGGTCGGGCAGATTGTGTTGATCCGAATGCGCTGCTTGCCCCATTCGATCGCCATGGCTTTGACCATACCCTCAAGCCCATGCTTGGTTGCGCAGTAGAGCGCCCTGTCAACACCGCCCACGTGACCCATCTGGCTTGAGATATGAATGATCGACCCTGGTCTGCCCGCGGCCATCAGTGCTTTGGCTGCATAGGCCGACAGGAAATAGGCGGACCGCAGGTTTACATCCGTAACGGCGTCAAAATCCTCAGGCGTCGTCTCAACCGCCGGGCTGTGGCGCGCGGTTCCGGCAGAATTCACAACCACATCAAACACACGGCCTTCGAACAGGTGTTTCAGAGCGTTCAGATCACCCTGATCCAAGACCGCGGCCTCGGCTGACCAGCCCTGCCCTTGCAACGCGGCAACAGTGTCGGCCAAGCGGTCGGCACCGCGCGCGGCACAGACTACGTGGGCGCCAGCCTCGGCCAGCGCCACGGCACAGCCCTGCCCGATCCCCGAGGACGCTCCAGTTACAAGGGCGGTTTTATCCTTTAGCGAAAACGAAGGAGTACGGGGCAGGTCAGTCATCAGCTCATTCCATCAGGCGTTTCAATACGGCCCAGATTCCGGGCCTTGTTGAATTCCCGCAGACGAGCAAAGACGTCAACGCCAAGCTGCCGGTAAGCATCCAGAATATCGACAAGCACCCAGTTTTCACGGATACGGCCGTTTTCCAGCCGCCAGAAGTCGAGGCTGCGCATGGTGATCTTTTTGCCGGAAGGCGCGATCCCCATCCAGCCATCATGCGTCACCGTCTGTATCATGTTCGGCCAGCCGGTCACCGCCGCATATTCTCCATCGCCAAAGAAGTGATAGGTGATGTCATCCACGTACTGCCCGCGATCCGGCATGCCGTTCAGGAACGGAATCTGGTGCCAATTGCGGAAACCCGCGTAGCCGCGCCCGGTGCCGATGCCCGATGGGCCGTACCAGTTCATCCGCGGATGCCAGAAACGCTCCATCTCCATAACTTCAGGTCCACCTTGCGAGGGGTGCTTTTTCAGGTGTTCCAGCATGTCGATAATGTGCTGACAGGTCGCCTTGCCCTTGGCCGCATCATAGGGACCGGGCACAAGACCGTCCTGTGTCGCCGGTCCGGGCACATGCCATTCATGACCAAGGCTGGGGGCCATCGGCCAGGCGTTTGCCTGCATCATCACCTCAGGAATGTCCCAAAGCGCCTGAACCTCAACAATCTTGCCGTCCACAAACCGGAAGAATTCATGGAACCGCATGGTCACTTGATGACCCGTCGGTGGGATATCCAGCCACGGACCCGTGAAAGTACCGGTGTAGTAACCTCCACAACCGACCCAATCGGCGCCATCTTCATCCGGTCCAGCCATGACGATATAGTCGCGCCGTTCCAGATCGGGCCAGGCATCCAGAAGATCCTTGTAGGCGCGGTCATAGAATGCGTCGCTGCCAATGCTATCCCCCAAAGGATGGCACAGGTGAAATACGGCATCGTTAGCCGTAACCTCAGCCAGCGCTTCGCGAACACCGGCCTCGGAAAAGTCGTACATCGCGGCCCTAAGCGGCGCGATCAGGGCCTTGTGTTGGGTATGCGGGTCATTCATTCAGCGGCATCCCGATAGGGGGCAGGTTCGCCATAGGGGACATTTATGCCGCCATATCTGCGCACGCGAACATTGCATTGCTCAGCATGGCCAACAAATCCTTCGAGCATGCACAAGCGTGACCCATATTCACCGATCAGCGTCGCCGCCTCATCCGTCAGCACTTTCTGATAGCTGTGCGTCTTGAGGTACTTGCCTACCCAAAGTCCGCCGGTATAGCGCCCGGCTTTCTTCGTTGGCAGGGTATGGTTTGTTCCGATCACCTTGTCCCCGTTCGAGACATTGGTGCGCGCACCAAGGAACAACGCGCCGTAGCAGGTCATGTTTTCCAGAAACCAGTCATCGCGGTCGGTCATCACCTGAACATGCTCGGACGCGATGTCATCGGCGACCTGCAACATCTCGTCATAGGTGTCGCAGACAATCACTTCGCCGTACTCGTCCCATGACACTTTTGCAGTGCCAGCCGTTGGCAGGATGCCAAGCAGGCGATCAACCTCGGCCATGGTGTCCTCAGCCAGTTTGAGCGAATTGGTCAGCAGCACGCAGGGGCTGTTATAGCCATGCTCAGCCTGACCCAGCAGGTCGGTTGCACAAAGCTCAGCATCCGCAGCGGTCTCGTCGGCAATCACCATTGTTTCGGTGGGGCCTGCGAACAGGTCGATACCGACACGGCCGAACAGCTGACGCTTGGCTTCGGCCACGAAGGCATTGCCGGGGCCGACCAGCATGTGAACGGGGTCGATCGTCTCGGTCCCAAGTGCCATAGCACCGATGGCCTGAATGCCGCCCATCACATAAATCTCATGCGCCCCGCCCAGATGCATGGCAGCAATCACCGCCGGGTTTGGCTTGCCGTTGAACGGCGGCGTGCAGGCGATGATCCGAGGCACACCTGCGACCGAGGCCGTCGCCACCGACATATGTGCCGAGGCCACCATCGGAAACTTACCGCCGGGCACGTAGCATCCTACCGACTGAACCGGGATATTCTTGTGGCCCAGAATGACACCGGGCAATGTCTCAACCTCAATATCCAGCATTGAGTCGCGCTGCGCCTGCGCAAAGTTGCGCACCTGTTCCTGCGCGAACTTGATATCAGCCAATTCGCGGTCAGTCAGTTGACCAATGAGATCGTCGATCTCCTGCTGCGACAGCCGGAACGAGGGCGGAGAATAGCTGTCGAACTTCTCGCTCAGTTCACGCACAGCGGCATCGCCGCGGGTTTCGATGTCTTTCAGCGTGGCTTCAACAACGGCCCGTGTCTTGGCGTCATCCTCGGCCCGGTCGGCGTCAGACTTCCCGCGTTTCAGATACTTGATTGTCATGTTTCCAATCCTCAGTTTTCGGGCCGAGGCGGAGTTTTTTCGCCCCGGTCAAATGCTTCCCAGCCTTGTCCGTTGAACACGTCCACGCCCAACTGCGCCGCAACATGGGCGAAATCGACATTCACCCAATTGTCCACGATCTTGCCGTCGACCACTTTCCAGAAATCCATGTACCGAATCTCGACCCGTTTACCTGTCGGGGCGATACCCAGAAACTCGCCTGAATGAGTGGCCTCCTGACGACCAAACGCAGCCGCCCATTCACCCATGTACAGCCGGGCTTCGTCGATACAGGTCTTGTCCGAGAACGCCGCCTGAAACGGGCGCTGCCAGTTGTTCTGAAACTCCTTCAAGCCGGTCTTGGTGCCGCAGCCCTGGTTGCCCATCCATCGAAAACCCTGCGAAAAAAACTCGCCGATATCGTCAATTCGGTGGTCGTTCAGCCCATCGACCATGGTTTCGATGACATGGCGTGTTTCTTCCGTCTTGCTCAGGTCCGTGTCGCGGGTCAAAACCGCTTGTTCGGGGCGGGAGCCTTTCATTCTTCATATCCTTTCAGGTTGTTCAGGGATGAGTTTTGAGGAGAAACCCCCAAAGCTCAGGAAGTCCCTTGGCAACCTGTTTAAGGCAGGATGGCGCGCCATGGCGCTGTGTCGGGCGTGGTTACTCATCAGCCTTTCACGGCTCCGGCGGTCAGGCCGCTGACGATTTGGCGTTGGAAGATCAGAACAAGAAAGATCAGCGGTGCAGTGATCGATACGGCAGCCGCCACGGCGACGACCTGATCGGTAGTCGTCGTTTCACGGTTGAACATACCAACAATGGCCGGAACCATCGTCTGGTTTTGCGCGTCCAGAAGCAGGGACGTAACCAGAAAGTCGTTATATGCCAGCAGGAAGCTGAACAAACCCGTGGTGATCACACCCGGCCACATCACCGGCATGATAACACGCCGGAACGCCTGAAAGTGACTGCAACCATCAACCCGCGCGGCCTCATCCAGTTCGGACGGGATGTTCTGGAAGAATGATCGCAGCATCCAGATGGTAAAGGGCTGGTTTATCGCCACAAGTACCGCAATGACGGCAAATGGTTTTCCGTAAAGCGTAGGCGCGTTTTCCCCAAGGATCGGGGCCAGCCATTCCGCCGATGAGATAAAGACCGGCAGGTAACCCGAAACCAGAACCGAAGGGGGCAAAGCCCGGAAAATCAGCGCAACAATCAGGATCCAGAACGCCAATGTCGAGCCGGAGCGCGCCAGCCCATACCCGGCCAGTGTACCCACGGTCAGTGACAGCGTGACAACTCCAGTCGTTACGATCAGCGAGTTTTGGAAATTGCTGGAAAAACCGCGGTCGATCCAAACTGTTTTGTAGTGCTCGGTGGTCAAACCCAGCACATCTTTTCCGAGCGGGCCGAAAATCGGGTTCAGCACCCCCAGAACTGCGGGCAGGATTACGAAAAACACCAGCAGGAAGCCGACGATCACCACCAATACACCAATCACCCATCCAAACCACGCTTGTCCGGGTTTGGTGTATGACCTGACCATCGAGGGCAGCGTTTTCGTTGAAACAAGGATGGCGCCCCAGAAAACCGCGATACCCGCAATAATATCGAGTATCGATATTCCCTGCCCTTTGGCCAGTGTTGCTGGCCCAAAGATGACGTTCAGCGCATTGCTGTCAAAAGCATCTACCGGCGATTTGAAGCTCATGACCGTAATCCAAAGGATCGGAAACACGGCCACGATGCACCAGAATGCAAGGAAGATGTTCGACGTCAGCCTTAAGCTGAGGGGTTGGCGAAGCGCACGTGAAGACATCTCAGTGACCTCCTTTATGATCACGCCATGTCCGGCGCAGCGGGAAGATAAGCAGGATGACGACGCCGATCATGGTCAGCATGGCACTGGCCGAGGCCCGGCTGATCGACCGGTTGCCGGCCTGATCTGGCACCAGGAAGTCGTAGGTCAGCCATTGCAGCGAGATGACATAACCCTGGCTTGAGAAGCCGACGATTTCTTCAAACACCCGGTAGCTGTCCATCAGGTGGATCATCGACACAAAAATGATCAGCGGCATCAGATGCGGGATCACGATGTACTTCATCCGCTGCCAGCGGGTCGCACCGTCGATGACCGCGCTTTCAAGGCTGTCCTGGTTGACGGTCTGCAATCCGGCATAGAACACGATGGCAGCAAAGGGCGCGACGTGCCAGACACGGTAGACCATCATCAGGATCTCGATCGTCCAGGCCTGTGCAAACAAAGCGATGTCGCGGTTCAGCCATGTCTCAAGCATCGCGGTCAGAATACCATCGCCCCGAAACAGCCAGTTGATCGACAGTACCCCAATCACAGGCGTGATAATGAAAGGCAGCAAGGAGACGAAAATCACCGGCCCGCGAATGGCCCGGGCAGCGTTGTTGATCAGGACCGCAATGCCCAGACCGCACCCAATCACCAACGGCAATGTTATCAGTGTGAACGTCAGAGTAAAACGCAAAGCCTTCCAGAAGTTAATCGTGGACAACACGTTCCATTCGCCATTGCTGATCGCGCGCCAGGCCCGTTCAGGCTCAAGCACATTACGATAGCTTTGCAGCCCTACGTATTCAGTTTGGGTGATGATCTCTCCGTGCTCGTCCAGTTTGGGCTGAGAGACTTGTTCCGTTATGCAAGTCTGTGTCAGAAAACCGGGCGTACAGGTTTCTATCTCTACCGTCTCATAAATCGGTTGCGTGATATAGAAACTCTGGATGAACACGCTGATCAGCGGGTACGCGATAAAGAGAAGCATCATAAAGACAGAAGGGCCGACAAAGGCGGCAAATGTCCGGGAATTCATGGCTCTGCCTTTCTCATGGTTCTCAGAGGGAAGGCGCAGGAGGGCCGTAGCCCTCCCGCGGGAGGATCAGTTTGTGATCAGACCGGCTTCTTTGGCGGCGGTTGTATAGTCCGCCTCGATATCGGCCAGTGTTGTCTGGGCGTCCTTGGCACCGGTCAGGTAATCGGCCAGGCCGTTGCCCAAGGCGGTGTGCATGATGCCCATCGGTCCCGACGCCGGATAAGCCTTGGCGCCCGCTTCGGCAGATGCGGCTGCACCTGTGGCCAGCTCACCTGCGGAATAGGCAGGGCTTAACCAGACGGCGGCATCATTGTTGGCACGAACCGTATCTTCATCCATGCCCTCAAGCGCCACGCGGAAAGCGGCATCAGCTTCTTCATCGCTCATATTGGTGGCAAAAACGACCCCGTCCCACCAAACCGTGGTGGCAGGAGCAGCCGATCCCATCGGGGCCGCCGCCATCGTAACCTTGCCAACCACCTGGCTTTCGGCCTCATCATTCATTGCAGCCGCACGGCTGGCCCACAGGTTCGCCATGGCGATCTTGCCTTGCTGAAACTGCTGCTGAACGTAGGTGGAGTCTGACACGAGGTATTCAGGGTCCATGTATTCAGTCATGGCCTTCATCATTTCCAGCGCCGCGACACCCTGGTCGTTATTGATAGCGGGCATGTTGCCTTCACCGAAGAACTCACCGCCTTCTCCGAGGTACATGTTGACGAATTCCTGGCCAAGGTTCCAACCGGTCTTGAACGTGCCGCCAATCGGATATTCCATGACGCCTGCCTCTTTGATCTTGGCAGCAGCAGCCAGAACATCTGCGTACGTCTTGGGCTCTTCGATACCTAGATCGGCCAAAACATCGCTGCGATACATCAGGTGCTGGGCATTAACCATCATCGCAATCGCCATGGTTTTGCCGTCCACCTTGATCAACTGGTTCGGCAGAAGGTTCTGGCCGTATTTTTCGACCAGGTCATCCACCGGACGAATGGTTCCTGCATTGAGCAGGGGCACCAGTGTCGCGTTCGAGACACCGCCAATCTGATAAAGCGCCGGATCGGCTGCAAACGCTTCGGGCTGCTTTTCGCGGAACTCTTGGTCCAGCGAAGCGCTGAAGTTGCCGCATTCAGCCATCGCATCGGTCACGGCTTTCCAGGCTTCGAACCCTGCCGAAAGCGATTTCAACGGCACGTCATTTTCAAAGGCGCAATCGGCCCACGCGCCACCAGCGGCAAGGGACATGGCACCTGCCATGAAAAGTGATTTGAGTTTCATGCGTTTCTCCCTGTCAGGATCGGTCCGTCGTCGACGTCCGGACCGGTGTTATGCCCGAATGGGCTGTTTTGGGGTTACTCCCCAATCCGCGCACCGCTTTCAGCTTCAAAGAGGTGACAGATTTCTGTTGGCACCGAGAACGAGACCGGCTCGCCAATCTCGGCGCGGAAAGATTTATCGGCCTTGACTGAAACAAGGGCACCGCCAACCCGGACCGAGATCATGGTCGCGTCACCCAACAATTCCAGCGTGTAGATCGGTGCGGAGATTTCACCATCGCCCTCGGCAAGGCTGGCGTCTTCGGCACGAAAGCCCAACGTCAACGGGCCGTCCGGCGCGTTCACTGGAATCTCCACATGCTTGGTACGGAACACACCGCCCGAAACCTCACCATCCATCAGATTCATCGCGGGCGAGCCAATAAAGCTGGCGACGAATGTATTGGCGGGCCTGTCGTAGATTTCGGTCGGGCTGCCCACTTGCTGCACGACACCCTGCTTCATCACCACGACACGGTCGGCCAGAGTCATGGCTTCGATCTGGTCATGGGTCACATAGATGGTTGTTACCGCAAGTTCATGGCTGAGGTTCTTGATCTGTGCGCGGGTCGAAACCCGCAGCTTGGCATCAAGGTTCGACAGCGGCTCATCCATCAGGAAGACGTTGGGTTCACGCACAATGGCGCGGGCCAAAGCCACACGCTGACGCTGACCGCCCGACAATTCAGCGGGCTTGCGATGCAGGAATTCATCCAGCTCGACCATTGCGCTGGCGCGGCGAACCTTTTCGTCATGGGTCGACGGATCGATCCCGCGCACCTTCAGCGGAAAGCGGATGTTCTCGTAGACGTTCATGTTGGGATAAAGGGCATAGCTTTGGAACACCATCGCGACATCGCGATCCTTTGGCTCCAGATCGTTGACGACCTTGCCGTCCACAAGAATGTCGCCCTCGGTTACGTCCTCAAGACCCGCAATCATACGCATCGTGGTTGTCTTGCCGCACCCTGACGGACCCAGAAGGACCAGGAATTCGCGGTCAGCGATGGTCAGGTCGAAATTGTGAACCCCCACGAACGAGCCCCAGCGCTTGCCGACGTTGCGCAATTGAATTTCCGCCATGGTGCCCCCTGCAAGGATTCGATTTGCATACGTTTGCAAAACTGTAATTCGGATATATCAAATCAGGCAAGACTTTTTTGCATACGTATGCAAGTATAAGCCCGAACACCGAGTCGGATTTACGGTTTTCAAACCTCAAACTACTGAAATGAAATGGAAAGCACTGTGGGATTCCAAGCCGAAAAAAAGTTGATCCTGTCCTTCTACGACGCACTCGACAGTGCAAGCGGGGCCGACCTCACCGCCGTAATGACCCGCTTCTGCGCGCCGAATCTGCTGTGGCGCGGCTTTCATCCGTTTAACGAGATCACCGGCCCGCAAGAGGTGGCACGCAGGTTCTGGCAGCCCTTGAAACACAGTCTCACACGGTTGCAGCGGCGGCAGGATATCTTTTTTGCAGGCGCCAATTCACTCAGCGATGACGGCGTATGGGTGGTGTCGATGGGGCACCTCATGGGTCTTTTCGATGCGGCATGGCTGGGGATTCGCCCCACTGGCAAGATGGCGTTTCTGCGTTACTGCGCATTCCACAAGGTCGCGGACGGTCAGATCACTGAAACCGCAATGTATTTCGACATTCCGCACCTGATGGTGCAGGCAGGTCAGAATCCGTTTCCGCCGCAAACCGCAGCGCATCTGGTGCAGCCGGGACCGATAACCCATGACGGTTTGCTATTCGAAGACCAACCCGCAGATGAAGCGCAAAGAACGCTGAACGCCATCAACGCTATGATCTCGGATCTTGGGCAATGGGACAGCGGCCTATCCCTGACCGACGAGCTGGCGCGCACATGGCATGACGATATGATCTGGTGGGGTCCCGAAGGCGTCGGTGCTACCTATACGATCGAACGCTACGCGCGGCAGCATTCCGGCCCGTTCCGCGCGGCTTTTGCAGAGAGGACGAAAACTAAGCATGTCTGCCGCCTTGCCGAAGGGCACTATGGCGGTTTCTTCGGCTGGCCGAATTTTACGGCTGTACCTTCTGGCGGCTTCATGGGAATGCCCGCCACCGGAAAACCCGGTGAGTTCCGCGTAATCGATATCTATCGCCGGTCAGGTGACAAGCTGGCTGAAAACTGGATTTTCATCGACCTTCTCCACTTCTGGAACCAACAAGGGGTGGATATTCTGACCCGCACGACAGGGATTGAAACACCATGAGGGTCGACGCACATCACCATCTGTGGGATCTGAGCACTGTCCACTATCCCTGGCTGATGGAAAAGGGTGCCGTGCGTTTTTTCGGTGATCCAACGCCGATTCAGCGCGACTATCTTCTGCCCCAGTTTCGCAGTGATGCCGCGGGGTTTGATGCCTCAGTCCATATTCAGGTCGGCGCGTCCGACCCATGGGCCGAGGCGCAATGGATACAATCCGTTGCCGACGAAAACCCTGACTGGCCGCTTGTGCAGGTCGCGTTTTGCGACCTGACTTCGGATGATCTGAGCGCACAGCTTGACCGCCTGCAAACACTGCCGTCTGTGCGCGGTGTGCGCCAGATCATCGGTCGCGCACCGGGTGAGGACCAAATGTCCGGCACAAATGACCTGCTGGATAACCCCAAGTTTCTGGACGGGCTGAAGCAGCTTGGCGATCATGACTTAAGCTTCGATCTGCAACTGCTGCCGGAACTGATGGAACACACCGCAAGCGTTTTGGCGCAATCCCCCGCGACCCAAGTGGCGCTGTGCCATGCAGGCTCACCCCATGATCGGTCAGCTCAGGGGCTGGAAAGCTGGTCGCAAGCACTGCGGAACCTTTCGGGTCTGCCGCAGGTCATTTGCAAACTGTCTGGTCTTGGTATGTTTGATCACAACTGGAACGCTGACAGCGTCAGGCCAATCGTCGAAACATGCCTGAGCCAATTCGGGGCAAATCGCTGCATGTTCGGGTCAAACTTTCCAGTGGATAGCCTCTCCTCCACTTATGCGGAACTGTTTGACCGACATACCGCTCTGGTTCCCGAAAAACAGCACGACCAGATTTTCGGGGCGACGGCCCGCCGATTTTATCGCATGTGATTGGCGATGGTCAGGAAACCGACTGTTCCGAAACGATCTCACCAAATCGCGTGAAGAACTTGCCTGATAACTTCTTGGCTGTTCCGGCGATCAAACGGCTGCCAAGCTGAGCGATCTTGCCGCCGACATCGACCTTGGCGGTATAGGCCAAAATCGTTTCCGATCCGTCCTCGGTCAGGGTGACATCGGCGCCGCCCTTGGCGAAACCCGCTGCCCCGCCTTTACCTTCACCGGTCAGCGAAAACCTCTCAGGCGCGTTGGAATTGTCCAGTGTGACCTCACCGGCGAATTTTGCTTTGACCGGACCGATCTTGAGAACAACCTTCGCGGCAAGTTCCTCGGGTGAGTTCTGGGTCAGCTCTTCGCACCCCGGAATACACTCCTGCAGTATTTCGGGGTTGTTGAGAGCGCGATACACAACATCACGCGGTGCTGCGATGCGGATTTCATCACTCAGTTCCATTCAGATTTCCTTTGTTCAGCAACATCTCGGATAGACCAAAAGTGCAGTTTCCGTCGCTTCTTTCGGCGTTTGCTCAGGGCGCGGGGGCCACAGGACCCGCAGGCGGTTAAGCGCGTTTCTCATCATCAGACGCCTCCGTCGTCTTATCACTGTTTCGCCACAGCACAATCTCGGCCAGGATCGACAAGGCAATTTCGTGCGGATCAATCGCATGGATATCCAGCCCCGCAGGTGATTTTAGCCGCCCTGCCCGCACCGGGTCCAACCCCTGAGCGATAAGTTTCGTCATCAAAGTATCAGCCTTTTGGCGGCTGGCCACCATGGAAACGCGCAAAGCATCGGTTTGCAGCGCGGCTTTCAGGGCCGCGGCATCACTTCGACCCTGAGAGGCAACCACAACGTAGTCGCGCGCCTCGACGCCCAACTGCCCGATGGACTCCGGTGTAAAGCGCTGAAAATCCCCTTCAATCTCGGCACTTTCGCTTATGCAAACACGGAACCCTGATAACGCCCCATGCGCAGCAAGCGCCGTGGCAATCAGCGACTCGCCAAAGATCACAAGCCTTGGTGCGTGTTGATAAGGTTCCACAAGCAGATCGACAGTACCACCTGACGGGCAGCCGCTTTTGAATGTCTGCACGCCATCAGGATCGGTCATTTTCACCACCTTGTCTGAAGGTTTCACACGGATCATTCGCGGCGCACCACTGCTCAAGGCCTCCTGAGCCGAGGCCCGGACAGCCCGTTGAACGCAGGCCCCGCCAAGATGCCCCAAAATGCGCCCGTCCCGAGTGATTGCGGCTTTGGCCCCTGCCTTGGCCGAGGTTGCATCCGCCGTTCGTAACACCGTAGCGACGCAGAACGCCTCATCCGTTTTGCGTAACTGCTCGATGGTGTCGAAGATGTCGAAACTTCCCATATTAGACTCCTCTCACAGCTTTCGGAACTGCGGCTCTAGCGCTGCCAAGGCTTCAAGCGTGTTCGCAGGTAGATGCGCATCCAGGTAGGGTTTGGCCTCCTGCATCGCGGCAGCGATGGGCTGATAGTCTCGCCAGCCTTTTAGCGGGTTCAACCAAACGATCCGCCTTGCCTTGCGGCGGATACGCGCCAGTACATCGCCCAGCGCCTTTGGATCCGAACTGCAATACCCATCCGATAGGATCAGCACGATGGTTCGACCATTCAACGCCCGCGCACCATAGCCTGTCAGAAAGGTGTTGAGGCTCCCCGAGATATCGGTTCCACCGCCGAACCCTTCGGCCATCAGCGACAACCTCCCAGCCGCGCGCAGAGTATCGTGGTCGCGCAAGGCGTCTGTGACCCGCATCAGGCGCGTGTGAAACAGATAGGCATCCGCCTGCGTCCCGCTGCTGATCAACCCTCTGAGGAAGGCCAGAAAGACACGCGAATAAATGGTCATCGACCCACTGACATCACACAGCGCCACGATCTTCATAGGGCGCGGTGGACGAGCGCGGTGAAAGAGGTCAATCGGCTCTCCGCCCCGCGCGAGACTGGCGCGTTGAATACGACGAATATCCAGCGCCGGGCCGCGAAGCGCCTGTTTACGTCTGCGTGAGCGCCTGTCGCGAATTGCACGAGCGATCGCAATAGCGGCCTTTTCTGCCTTCAATAGGCTCTGTTCGTCCATCAACTCGCGCAGGTCTTGACGCGATAGGTCGGCCTGACGGGTTGCAACAAGCTTCCCGTCTATCCCCGTGGCCGACCTATCGCGCGGATCAGCTGTGGCCCTCTGATCCGTATCCGAGTTCGCACCCTCTTCTGTCTGGTCGTTTTGTTGCCAGATCATTGGCTTTGCGGTTTGAACCCGGACATGTGACGTCTGTGCCGCACCTTTGCGTTGTTTGCCCATGTTGAACCAATAAGCATCGAACAGGTCATCAAATCGGCGCCAGTCTTCGGAATCGCCTGCCAAAACGGCGCATAGGGCTTGCCGCGCTTGCCGTACGTCGGTCGCGTTGACCGCAGCCAGGGCAGCCAACGCATCCCCTGTTTCCCGCGGCCCGACACGCAAGCCATTCATGCGTAGATGAGCGATAAACCCCGAAATACGGTCAGAAAGACCGTCGGCACGAGAGGGGAAACGCGTAACCTGCATCACGCCACTTTCCCGATAAGCCGATCCATCACCTCGGGCGGGGCCGCATCATAGTCGGCGGCGGTTTTCAGCAGGCAGACAAGCGTTGCCTGCACCTCATCCCTTGATTTGGCAAGATCGTTGACCCCCAATCCGGACAGCGCCGCAGCCCAGTCCAGCATCTCGGCAATGCCGGGGGTTTTCTCAAGCTCTTCTTTCCGCAGCGCTTGCACGACACCGATGATCTGGCGAGCCAGTCTTTCCTCGACCTCCGGCATCCGAGCGCGCAAGATGGCAAGTTCCGTATCACGTGACGGGTAATCCAGAAAACTGTACAGACACCTGCGCCGCAAGGCGTCGGACAGATCCCGCGTACCATTCGCGGTGAGAATGACGATAGGTTTAACCCGTGCCGAAATCGTGCCCAACTCGGGTATCGTGATTTGGAAATCGGACAATATTTCCAAAAGATACGCTTCGAACTCCTCGTCCGCCCGATCAATCTCATCAATCAGAAGTACCGGGGGGTTGTCTTCTGATATAGCCTCTAACAAAGGTCTTTTCAGTAAGTATTCATCAGAAAACAGCTGTGCTTCACTGGTCCCACCCTGCGCTTCACTGGCCCGAATCGCTAATAGCTGACGTTGATAATTCCACTCGTAAATGGCGTGACTGGCGTCTAGCCCTTCGTAGCATTGCAGGCGGATCAATCGAGTATCGCGCCAAGCCGCCAGCGCCTTGGCCACTTCGGTCTTGCCCACACCCGCAGGACCTTCCAGCAACAAGGGCCGGCCGAGGCTATCTGCCAGATGCAGGGCCATTGCCAGCCGGTCATCGGCTACATACCCCTGCTTTACCAATCCGTTCTTTACGTCACTCAGCGTCACAACCAGGATCCATTCTTCATCTGGTCAAAAATATCCCGGGGGAGGTTCGGAGGGGGTAGAACCCCCTCCGTTTGATCGGACCGGCTAGGCCGGTTCGAAACCGATTACCTGTGCATCCCAAGCCCATTCGCGATTTTCCAGATCCGCCAATGGTCATGCGGCATGTGGCTTTGAACCAGCCCGAACGGCTTGAACGCATCATGAACCGCATTGGAAAATGCAGGCACGCCACCTACATTCGGGCTCTCCCCCACGCCCTTTGCACCAATCGGATGGTGTGGTGAGGGCGTAACGGTGTGATCGGTCGTGTAGTTAGGCGTTTCCCATGCAGTTGGAAGGAAGAAATCCATCAACGTACCGGTTTTCACATTGCCCATGTCATCATAAGCGATCTCCTGACCCATTGCGATAGCCAGCGCCTCGGTCACGCCGCCATGGACTTGGCCTTCGATGATCATCGGGTTGATCCGGGTACCGCAATCATCCAGCGCGTAGAATTGCCGGACCTCCCATTCGCCGGTATCCACGTCGATCTCCATGACGCAAATATAAGCTCCGAACGGATAGGTCATGTTCGGCGGATCATAGTAGCTGACGGCCTCCAAACCCGGCTCAAGCCCTGGAATAGCCTGATTGTAGGCAGCGAAGGCGATGTCCTTCATGGTCTTGAACCGCTCGGGCGCGCCTTTGACGGCGAACCGATCCACGTCCCATTCAACATCGTCGTCATGCACCTCAAGCAGATAGGCCGCGATCATCTGTGCCTTGGCGCGGATTTTGCGTGCCGCCATGGCCGTTGCCGCTCCGGCCACAGGCGTGGACCGAGACCCATATGTGCCAAGCCCATAAGGCGCGGTGTCGGTGTCGCCTTCCTCCAGCGTGATGTCATCGGCGGGCAGGCCGATCTCACTCGCGATGATCTGGGCAAAGGTCGTGGCATGGCCCTGACCCTGGCTGATCGTCCCCAGCCGCGCGATGGCCGACCCTGTTGGGTGGATGCGAATCTCGCAACTGTCAAACATGCCCAGCCCAAGGATGTCGCAGTTCTTTACCGGCCCAGCGCCCACGATTTCCGTGAAATGCGTCAGGCCAATGCCCAACAGTTTACGAGTGTTGCCAGCTTTGAAATCCTCGATCCGCTGCGCTTGCTCCGCCCGCAGACCTTCATAATCGACCGCCTTCAACGCCTTGTCCCACGCGGTATGATAATCGCCCGAGTCATATTCCCAACCCAGCGCAGACTGGTAAGGGAACTGATCGGCCTTGATGAAGTTGATCCGGCGCAGCTCGGCCGCGTCCATGTTCAGCTTGATGGCCAGAACCTCGATCATGCGTTCGATGAAATAGGCCGCCTCGGTGACGCGGAAGGAACAGCGATAGGCAACCCCGCCCGGAGCCTTGTTAGTATAAACGCCGTCCACAGCCAGATAAGCGGTGGGAATATCATAGGATCCGGTGCAGATATTCATGAACCCAGCTGGAAACTTGGTCGGATCAGCGCAGGCATCGAACCCGCCATGATCCGCTGTTGTATGGCACCACAGCCCCGTGATCTTGCCATCCTTGGTGGCCGCGATCTTACCCTGCATCCAGTAGTCGCGAGCAAAGGCGGTGGTCATCAGGTTCTCCATCCGATCCTCGACCCATTTCACCGGCTTACCGGTCACGATCGAGGCCACGACCGAGCAAACATAGCCCGCATAGGCGCCGACCTTGTTACCGAACCCACCACCGATATCGGGGCTTATGACACGGATATTGTGCTCGGCGATGCCTGAGATCAGAGACACAACCGTTCGGATCGCGTGCGGCGCCTGAAATGTGCCATAGAGGGTCAGCTTACCCGTCACCTTGTCCATCGAGGCCACGCAGCCGCAGGTCTCCAGCGGACAGGGGTGAGTGCGGTGGTAGTAAACCATTTCCTCGGCGACCACATCGGCCTCAGCCAGAATGGCTTCGGTCGCGTCCTTGTCGCCCTGTTCCCAAGTGAAGATGTGATTGTGATGCTTACGCGGGCCGTGCGCGCCTTCGGTCTGGCCTTCAAGGTCTTCGCGCAACACCACGTCTGACTTCAACGCCTCGAACGGGTCGGTCAGAACCGGCAGTTCCTCGTATTCGACCTCGACCAGCTCGACCGCGTCCGCCGCGATGTATCGGTCTTCGGCGACCACATAAGCCACCTCCTGGCCTTGGAACAACACTTTACCATCCGCAAGTACCATCTGCTTGTCACCTGCCAGAGTAGGCATCCAGTGCAAACCCAACGGCGCCAGATCTTCGGCGGTCAAAACCGCAACAACACCGGGCAATGCCAGCGCTGCCTCTTTGTTCACGCTGACCACGCGGGCGTGCGCATAGGGCGAGCGGACAAAGTCGCCGAACAGCATCCCGTCCAGCTTAATGTCATCGACATAATTTCCCTTGCCTTGGGTAAAGCGCACGTCTTCGACACGCTTTCGGGCGCAGCCCATCCCTTTGAGGTTGGCAGTGCGTTCTTCGGGGGTCAAAGTCTGGTCGTTCATTCCGCGGCCTCCACTTTTGTTTGCCCTACCGCTTCGCTACCTGAGGGCTCTTGAGCGTTCAGAATGTCAGCCGAGGCCGAGATCGCCTTGACGATGTTTTGGTATCCGGTGCAGCGGCACAGATTCCCGGCCATGCCAAAGCGAATGTCTTCTTCGGTCGGGTTCGGGTTTTCCTGCAGCAGGCGATGCGCGCGAGTGATCATGCCCGGCGTGCAGAAACCGCACTGAAGCCCGTGATGTTCGCGGAACATTTCTTGCAACACCCCAAGGCTACCATCGTCATTGGCTAACCCTTCGACGGTGGTGATATCGGCCCCGTTCACCTGCGCCACGAAGGTCGTACAGGATTTGACGGACTTACCGTCTATATCCACAGTGCAGGCCCCGCAGTGGCTGGTCTCACAGCCGATATGAGGACCGGTAATTTTCAGATCTTCCCGCAGGAAGTGGATCAACAGCGTGCGCGGCTCGGCCAGTCCTTCGACCTCTTTGCCGTTCACGGTGAGTTTGACATGCATTTTCGACATTTCTTTCTCCCCTCAACCCGCGCGGCTTTGCGCACGGCCGATGGCGCGGCGCAGCATCACGGCGGCCACGTGTTTCTTGAACTCAACAGGCCCGCGGTTGTCGGCCACCGGGTCGATGTCACCCAACATCGCAGCCACGCAGCCCTCAACATTGCCATCCGCCAAAGCGCTGCTGGCGCTTTCAGACCAGACCGGCGTGTCGGCCAAATTGGTCATCGCGACCGATGCCGTTCCGTTGCCAACCATGACTGCAGCAGCTGCAGTGGCATAATCACCAATCTTACGTTTCTGCTTTTCATACGCTTGCCCTACGCCCGATCCCGGTACTGGGATCGTGATGCGGGTCAGGATTTCCTCATCCTCACGGGCCGTGAAATATGCAGCCTCATAGAAATCGCGCGCAGCTACGCTGCGCGACCCATCCGGGCCGGACAATTCAAACACCGCGTTCAGGCATTGCATCAGCCCCGGCATGTCATTGCCCGGATCGCCATTGGCAACGTTGCCACCTACCGTCCCCATGTAACGCACCTGAGGGTCGGCGATCTGCAACGCGGCCTCTCGGATCAACGGAATTGACTTTGCTAAACCGTCATGGGTGATCAGCTCATGCTGTGTAACCATTGCACCCAGCGAAACGGTTTCACTGCCAATCTCAATGCCCTTGAGTTCATCAATGGCTTGTAGATCGACAAGATGACCCATCTCGGCCATGCGTAGTTTCATCATCGGGATCAGGCTGTGCCCACCCGCGATAACCCGCGCCTCGTCTCCGTGTTCCTGAAGAATGCCGATGGCCGAGGCGATGTCGCCTGGCCGGTGATACTCGAAACCGGCTGGTATCATGCTTTTCCTCCCTGGGTCCGGACTCATTTGCCTTGGGGGACCTAACCGCAGGAAAAGACGGCAGGTCCAACCGATCCAGCCAAGTGGAACAGGGCGCGTATCTTGTTTCACGAAATGCGAACTGGCTGCACGAACGGCGATTAAACGCCCAGCGCATCACGGATGGCTGTAAGACGGGTGCGACTTACGGGCACTTTGGTTAACGCTTCCACGCCACCAAAATAACAGGTGCCATTGTCCTTGTGTCGTTCAAAGCTGGAGACATGGGTCGGATTGACCAGATAACTGCGGTGCGCGCGCAAAAAGCCATCCTGTTTCAGGCGGGACTCGGCCACTGTGATAGACCACGGGCAAAAGAGTTTTTCGGCACCGATGTAAAGAACGGTGTAATGCCCCTCGGCCCGGATGGCGGCAATCTTGTCGGGTTCGGCAAAGAAGGTCTGTCCCTCGCGCTCGTACGGCACCCCCGCCCGAAACGCAGCTGGTTTGGGCATCGGGATATCAACCGGGTCAGGGTCAGGCGCAAAAAAGGTAATCCCCGTCAGCAGGAACGCGCCACAGATCATGAAGACCGCGACAGTGACCCCCATCGCCAGCATCTGATTGTTCAACGCAGGTCCCGCGCGCCCGGCAGTTTCACTGGCGACAAAGTCGGTCAAACCGGTAGCAACGAAATGCACGGTAAACACGGCCAATCCAAAACACGCCGTCCCCAACAGAATATTGCGTTGAGAGCGTTTGTCGTAAGCCGCCCAAATTGCAAGTGTTGACAGAACCACGGATGCAAGTGTCGCAATCGCTACATCCCAGATCGTGTATACGGGGCGGCACAGTTCCATACCCGCCATGCCAACATAGTGCATCACAACGATACCAAGACCCACGATTATGCCTGCCGCAACAATGGTCCGCATTGTACGCGGTCGAAAGTGCAATAGCAGCAAGGCAAGCCCCACCATCAGGATTGCGACAAGAGCCGAGATTAGGGTGATCAACGCATCATAGTAAAACAGAATTGGCAATTGCAGGCCCAGCATCGCCACGAAATGCATGGACCAAATGCCGCCGCCCAGAATAATTGCGGCTAAGGCCACTAAGAACTTGCGGCGTTGTGTATCTTGGCTCGACGCGCCATGAGTCAGGTAAAGGCCAGTAAAACCGGCCATAAGTGCCACGGCCAATGAGGCCGCCACAAGCCACGCGTTATGCGAATAGTCCAGCATTTGGAGTTTCGCGCCCTCCCCTGACGCGAGGGCGACGTTAGCAAACGGATTTGATTGTGCCAATTCACTTAATTGTCTGCATTCCGCAGAACGTATCGGGACCCAGATGACAAAGCACCACAGCGGCAAAAAGTAAGTTTGCAGGTTGGCCAACTAAGCACCAAACCGTCTGGTCGTCTGACGACTCGAACCGTGCCCGTCCAATCTGTTCTTCCGCATAGAACCCAGTGCTGGCGGGAGCAGTGCGGCAAACGGCGCATCTAAGCCTGTTTTTCAGCAACAGGTCCGGCATCGGATTGGACGGCCTCCGCCTCCATCTCGATCACCTCCGCTGTTTCTTCCTGTTCAGCCTCTTCCGGCTCAGCGTCAGAGTTGGTTTTATCTTCAAGTGCACCGACGATCAGGGGCAGCATGTGCACGCCCGTCGCCGTGGCAATCTCGGGTGTCATGGGCGTTTGCCAGGTCAGCGTATCGAAACTGCCGCAGTTCTGACAAACCGGAGCCCATTCAGGCTGAATGTCGTGGCAATTGTCGCATACCCATTGCGGTCCGCGCGGCGCGTTCAATGCCTTTGCAAGCCAACCCTGCACCACGGCGTCCGAAGCGCCCTCACCACGCTCGATAGCCGCCATCAAGGTGTAAGCCCGTGCGTCGGCCTGCTTTTCAACGACATCGCCCAGGGCGCGGCGGGCTTCCGGGAAATCCTCGGCCACGATGTTCAACTCAGCCAGGATCAGACGCGTTTCGGGGTTTTCAGGTTGAATGCGCGTCAACGTTGTAAAGCGCTTGATCCGTTCTGACGGCGTTTCATTTGGCGCTATTTCAGCGAAGGCATGGGCTAGGTCCGGGTGCGGCTGAACCTCCCATGCTTTTTTCAGGATCTTACTGGCGGCACGCGGTTTGCCCTTTTTGATATAGGCGCGTGCAGCCAAGGCTGCGGCGGGCACCAGATCTGGCGATAACCGATTGGCTTCAATCGCAAGCTCCCGCTGTTCCAGCGTGGCACTTTCATCAAGGATGCCCTTGGCCTCGGACAAAGCCAGCACAGCGTCACGGCGCTTGAACACGTCGCGCGGCAGATGGCCGGCCTTGAGCTTGGCCGTCAGAGTCGAACGGGCGCCGGCCCAATCCTGCGACTTGGTCTGCAAACCCAGCAGGATATCCTGCGTTTCGGCATGGCGCGGTTTGATTGCCAGCGCTTTTTCGGCCAGTTTTCGGGCCGTGTCGTCATCACCCTCGACCAGTTTCTGCTTCATGATCCCGCGCACGCCCACAAATCGCGTGGCGTTGTTCGTGACCAGCTTTTTATAGGTCTCGGACGCCTTTTTGGTATCGCCGTTCATCTCGGCTGCCTGGGCAACCAAAAGGTTGGTCAGTTCCGGCTTGTTCAACAGCTTTTCAGCCTTGTTGGCCTTGTTCATCGCCACGCGCCCCTCGCCCGAGGCCAGCGCCATCAAACCATCGGCCAGTGCTTGATAGCCGCGCTGTTCCCGGTTGCGGTCGAAGTAACGCGACAGCGCGGTTTCATCGCCGTTCAGGAACTTCAGGGTCGCAATCAGCAAGGTCAGCAGCTTGAAGAATACCCAAATAGCCAGGATCAGAACGCCCAGCGCGATCACAGATTGCAACGGACCCAGCGTATATTCCACTCCACCCGCCGTGACCTGCACACCGCCACTGGTTTCCATCAGGAACATGGCGCCCACGGCCAGCAAGCCGATAATCGCTACGAAAACTACAATCTTAAACAATGACCACAGCATGGCAGGTCCTTCAGTTCGAGTTTACGCTGGATTGCAGCGCGTTTGCGGCATCAACGGCAGCCACCCGTGTCAATGCCGCCTGCTCCCAGTCCATCAGTGCCGCCTTTGCTTCATCAGGCAGGGAATCA
Source organism: Ruegeria sp. AWH4_226 (assembly GCF_056159225.1). Lineage (NCBI taxonomy): Bacteria > Pseudomonadati > Pseudomonadota > Alphaproteobacteria > Rhodobacterales > Roseobacteraceae > Ruegeria > Ruegeria sp. AWH4_226. Next base: position 2,595,439 of record NZ_JBSWUU010000001.1, read on the forward strand.
AGTTCGGTTAATGCGGCGGCAACGTCACCATCTGCCAACGCGGCCTCTGCCCGAGACAAGATCGCGTCGGGGCTGTCACCATCTTGTGGTGTCACCGAGCGTGCCCCGGTTTGTCTCTGAAGAAAGGCAACCAACCCAGTGGTCTTGTCAGCGTCACGCGCATCAGCCAACGCAGTGCGCGCAGCGGGCGCAAACGACGCGCGCAATTCGGTCAACGTCTCAACGCCTTTATCCGCAGGGGCTGACAGGGCTTCGGGCACCGTCAGGCCACCCGCCGTCAACTCGGCCAACAGATCACCATAGGGCTGGCCCGCATCCAGTTGACTGCGAAGCTGGGTCAGGATTGATGCATTGGTCGCAGCCTGAGCCTTAGCGGCAGCTTGCGCCTCTAGCGCTTGTGCGTCTGACACCATTTTTTCAACTTCGGCGCGCTGCGTTGCAAGCGAGTCCTGAAGTTTCTTTAGCTCGGCCTCGAACGCAGCAGAAACCTCAGCAGACGCGCCTTGCGTCAGGGCACTGCCTTCCAGATCGGTCAGGCGGCTTGCCAGAGGATCGATTTTGCCCGCCAGCTCTTCGAAGCTGGACTTCAAGGTCTCCAGCTCCGCAGTCACTGGCGTGACCTGATCTGTCAGAGCGGCGATTTTGCTGTCTATACCCGAGGTGTCGGCCAGAGAATTCGTCAGCGTCTCAATCCGGTTGGACTGATCGTTCAGCTGTGCTTCAAGCGCCGCAAGCTCATTGGTATCTTCTGAGCCGAACAGACCTGCACTGCCTGCTGCAAAACCGATCCCCGCTGCCAGCACACCGCCAAGCAAAGCCGGTATAAATCCGCCGCGGTTTTCTTCTTTTTGCGCGTCTTCGCGCGGCGCGTTTTCCGCGTCTTCCGGGCGCGCAGGCGCTTCCTGCTCGTGTTCCACAGCAGCTTCGGCTTCGGCTTCGGCTTCGGCTTCGGCTTCGGCTTCGGCTTCGGCTTCGGCTTCGGCTTCGGCTTCGGCTTCGGCTTCGGCTTCGGCTTCGGCTTCGGCTTCGGCTTCGGCTTCGGAAAGGACCTCTTCTACCTGCTTCTTCGCGTCAACAGCCGCAGTTTCGCGTGCAGAGGTAAACGCCACTGTTTCTTCTGGCTTAGGGTCATCTACCGGCTTTTGATCGGTCTTTTTCTTACGCGCCACCGCTACATTCCCCTTATCGAATCCGATTTCACATGAATAACAGCAGGGTCTAAGTTAGTCGGTGGTCACGTTGCCCTCAACCCGCATCGCATGTTTCACAAGCTTTTTCACGGCTTTCTGCATTTTCTTCGGAGTCGGCTCTTTGGCGATTTTCAATCGCGCGTAGTCCAAGGAATAAAGGGGGTCCGCTGTTACTTGGCTAATCGCGGCCAGCCAAAGCGGCGCCGATCCGGTCCAGATATCGGCAAATTGTCGCGCTGTTCGAGGGGAGAACAAAGGCGCAATCACCGGTAAAAAGCCAATCGCGGCGGCTTCTGCCTCGGGTGTCAGCGGTAACAATCGCTGTTGATACACAGCCTGTTCGCGCACTGTCAGGCCCGACTCGGTCAGGCGGAGGGCGATATTTCCCCGCGTGTGTTCACCGCGCAGGTGCAAAAGCGGACTTTCGGGCCGGTGTTTCAGCAAAAACGCCACCAGTTCTTCAGCGGTTGCGCCAACCATCTTTGCCTTCCAGCCGGCGCCCTTCGCGGTGCCGGTGGTGGCGGGACCCACACAAAAGGCAGGCAAGTGACGCGAAACGCCCAGCGAAACAGCCGCATTCACCGCATTTGCCGAGGTAAAAATCACACCCCGCACGCCGCTGGTGTCGATCTTGACCGGTAGCGGTTTGATTTCAAGTATCGGGGAATAGATGACCTCGACCCGAGATCTCACACGGGTTGGCAGCTGCGCGACAAACCTCTGCGAAGCAGCGCGCGGGCGGGTCATCAACAAATACAACAGTCGGCGCCTTCCGCCTTGGGATTGTTTGCATCCGCGCAGGGTGATACCCCGCTTGACACTTATGTGTGTAGCGGATCAGGCCAATGGTGCAAACACTTACCGTACTCGGGTTGGAAAGCAGCTGTGATGACACGGCTGCTGCGGTCGTGCGCCAAACCGTTGGCACCAGGGCCGAGGTTTTGTCTTCAATCGTGTACGGACAGACAGACCTGCACAGCGCCTTTGGAGGCGTCGTACCTGAAATTGCTGCCCGTGCCCACGCAGAGAAACTGGATATGTGCGTTGTGCAGGCGCTTGAAGCCGCAAACCTGACCCTTGCCGGGATCGATGCCATCGCCGTTACCGCAGGGCCGGGTCTTATTGGCGGGGTCATGTCCGGTGTCATGTGCGCCAAGGGTCTTAGCGCGGCAACCGGCCTGCCCTTGATCGGTGTAAACCATCTGGCGGGCCATGCCTTGACACCACGCCTGACCGACGGAATTGCGTTTCCGTACCTGATGCTGCTGGTGTCAGGCGGGCATTGCCAATACCTGATTGCGCATGGGCCGGAAAAGTTCACCCGACTGGGCGGCACGATCGACGATGCGCCGGGTGAGGCGTTTGACAAAACCGCACGCCTTCTGGGCCTGTCGCAACCCGGTGGCCCCTCGGTTGAGGCTGAGGCGCGTTCAGGCGATCCCGACCGTTTTCGTTTTCCCCGGCCACTGCTGGATCGGCCAGGGTGTGACCTGTCTTTTTCGGGGCTCAAGACGGCTTTGATGCGGATGCGCGACCAGATTGTCGCTGAAAAGGGCGGTTTGACCCGGCAGGATCGCGCTGATCTCTGCGCCGGGTTTCAGCAGGCCATAGTGGACACTTTGGCCGAGAAAACGCGACGGGCGATAGATCAGTACCTGGAACTTCAGCCCTCGGATCCGGTGATTGCTGTGGCGGGTGGTGTCGCTGCCAATGCAGCGATTCGATCTGTGTTAGAGACTGTTTGTTGTGACAAGGGTGCGCGCTTTATCGCTCCACCGCTGAATCTATGCACCGATAACGCGGCAATGATCGCCTATGCCGGGATCGAGCGTTTTCGTGCAGGGGGGCGTGACGGTCTTGATCTGACCGCCAGACCCCGCTGGCCGCTGGATCAATCCAGCCCGGCCATGTTGGGCAGCGGCAAGAAGGGCGCCAAAGCATGAGCGTCGCCGTCCTGGGGGCAGGTGCGTTCGGCACGGCGCTGGCCATTTCGTTGTCCGGGAACGAATCCGTTACCCTTTGGGCACGCAGCGCCGAGCATGCCAGCCGCATGATGAACAGTCGAGAAAACTCCGCCCGTCTGCCAAATGTCCCCCTGCCGCCGGCCATTTCGGTGACGTCCGATATCAAGGACGTAGAGGCCGCCGATATCGTGCTGCTGGCGGTGCCCATGCAGAAACTGCGCGCGGCCCTTACTGAGCACACGTCGAACCTTACCGGAAAAACGCTGGTCGCCTGCTGCAAGGGGATCGAACTGACCACGGGTCTGGGGCCCATCTCGGTGGTGCGCCAGACGATCCCGGATGCGCGTCCGGCGTTGCTGACCGGGCCCAGTTTTGCCGACGACATTGCACGCGGATTGCCGACCGCGCTCACTCTGGCTTGTGGGGATGCCGATCTGGGTAGGACGCTGCAAACCGAACTCACCACCGCCAACCTGCGTCTTTATCGCACCACCGATGTTATCGGCGCGGAACTGGGGGGTGCATTAAAAAACGTGATCGCCATTGGATGCGGCGCCGCGATTGGCGCCGGGCTGGGCGATAGCGCCCGCGCTGCTTTGCTGACCCGCGGATTTGCCGAGATGCAGCGCATTGCCCTGATGCGCGGCGCAAAGACAGATACCCTGATGGGTCTGTCAGGTCTTGGCGATCTGGTTCTGACCTGTTCATCCGAACTGTCCAGAAACTATCGTTTTGGCGTGTGTTTGGGTCAAAATCGTCCGTTTGATAGCCATACCACAGTCGAAGGGGTCGCCACCGCGCGCGCCATGGCTGAAATTGCTGTTGCCGAAGGGCTGGACATGCCCATAAGCGTTACGGTGGCTGACCTGAGCCATGGTACCTATAGTGTGCCTCAAGCCATTCAATCCCTGCTCAACCGCCCCCTGAAGGAGGAATAAATGCTGATAGCCCTGATCGCCAAAGACAAGGATGGCGCCCTGCAAACCCGCAAGGACAACCGCGCCGATCACCTTGCATATATCGAGCAAACCGGTGTCGTATCGCAAGCCGGACCGCTATTGGACGGGGACGATATGATCGGGTCGCTTGTCATCCTCGAAGTCGAGGACATGACAGCAGCGCAAACCTGGGCGGAGAATGATCCGTATGCCAAGGCAGGGCTGTTCAAATCGGTCGAGCTGATCCCGTGGAAGAAGGTCATCGGGTGATGGCATACTGGCTGTTCAAATCCGAACCCTCGACTTGGAGTTGGGACCAACAGGTTGCCAAAGGCGAAGCAGGGGAAGAATGGGACGGCGTGCGTAATTATCAGGCGCGCAATTTCATGCGACAGATGAAGATCGGTGATCGCGGATTCTTCTACCATTCGCAAAAGGACAAGGCGATCGTTGGCATCGTCGAGGTCTGCGCCGAGGCGCATCCCGACAGCACAACCGATGATGAGCGCTGGGACTGCGTGGATATCAAGGCGGTGCGGCCGTTCGCAACACCAGTAACGCTGGATGACATCAAGGCAGAGGAACGTCTGGCCGAGATGGTTCTGGTCAAAAACTCTCGCCTGTCCGTACAGCCGGTCACCGATGCGGAATGGCGTGTGATTTGCGATATGGGGAACACGCAGGCGGGTTAGCCAGCCTGTTCGATCCAAGTCAGGACCACCATTGGCCAGCGCACGTCAGAACTGTGGTGTAATCACCCTTTAGCCGCGCCGGAGCGGTCTAGCCAAGTGCAAGATATTGAGGGTTGCGCGGACTGGAACACGTGCTTGGCCACACAGCTTCTGCAACCCGAAAATAAGGGAAGGCCCTGACGAATACAGAACCTTCCCTTCCCCGCGTGCTCCCAACTCACCACACGCGTATGGATTTTTTTGGCTCTGACCGTCCTGGTCACACTCTGATAAGTATCGAAGTCTGCCGGTCAGTGCAAATACCACATGCTTAAAATTGGAATCGCCCGGAAGTTCCTTCATGGGCGCATAGCCAAATTAATCAGCCGTAGACCGACTCTTTTCCGAAATGCTTGGTCAGCATGTAGTAGACAACCGCACGATACTTGTTGCGTTCGGACTTTCCGTATTTGTCCAACGCTGTATGGATGGCTTCGATCAATTCCGGCCCGTCGGGCAGACCCAGCTTTTTGACAAGGAAATTGTCTTTGACCGTCTCAAGCTCGGACTCCTGTGTCGCAGCTACGGTCGACGCGTCGGCGTCATAGATCGCCGGACCACAGCCGATCGTGACCTTGGTCAGCAGATCCATATCGGGGTCCATCCCGCATTTGTTTTTCAGATCATCAGCATATTTGGCGATCAGCTCGTCGCGTTTTCCCATGTCGCAGTCTCCCATTGTTGTGATGCAACGGCCCAAATTACCGTCTTCATCAAGGTTAGCCGCGACGGCAAATTTTCCGAAAGGAAAAATTTATGGGATTTCTCCCCCCAATCTTATCTAGGTCGGCGATAACCGCCCATCCCAGTGGTTCACGGCAAACAGCGTCGCGTCTGAGGATCTACCACACGCCACAACCCACGGCGATGAGCATAGCAACCGGCACAAAAAACGCCGCCAGTTGCATAACCGGCGGCGCCCCATACGTTAATGTCTATCAACTCTGAAATCAGTAGCGGTAATGCTCGGGTTTAAACGGACCTTCCGGCTTAACCCCGATGTAAGCGGCCTGTTCACTGTCCATCTTGGTCAGTTTCACACCGATCCGATCCAGATGCAGGCGGGCCACCTTCTCATCCAGATGCTTAGGCAGGATGTAGACCTTGTTTTCGTATTGGTCGCCCTTGGTGAACAGCTCGATCTGTGCCAGCACCTGGTTGGTGAACGAGGCTGACATCACGAATGACGGGTGCCCGGTCGCATTGCCCAGGTTCAGCAAACGGCCTTCGGACAGCAGAATGATCCGGTTGCCCGAGGGCATCTCGATCATATCCACTTGTTCCTTGATGTTGGTCCATTTGTGGTTCTTCAGACTGGCCACCTGGATTTCGTTGTCGAAGTGACCGATATTGCCGACGATGGCCATGTCCTTCATGTCGCGCATGTGCTCGATACGGATCACGTCCTTGTTGCCGGTGGTGGTGATGAAGATATCCGCCGTCGCAACTTCGTCTTCCAGCAGCGTGACCTCGAACCCGTCCATCGCGGCTTGCAACGCGCAGATCGGGTCCACTTCGGTCACTTTCACACGGGCACCAGCACCGCGCAGCGACGCGGCCGAGCCTTTGCCGACATCCCCGTAACCGCAGACCACGGCGACCTTGCCTGCCATCATGGTGTCCGTGGCGCGGCGGATACCGTCGACCAGCGATTCCTTGCAGCCGTACTTGTTGTCGAATTTCGACTTGGTGACCGAGTCATTCACATTGATCGCAGGGAACGGAAGGTGGCCGTCTTTCACCAGTTGATACAGACGGTTAACGCCAGTGGTGGTTTCTTCGGACACGCCCTGAATCTGGTCGCGCATCTTGGTGAACCATCCGGGGGATGCTTCCATCCGTTTGGCAATCTGCTTCTTTATGACCTCTTCCTCTTCAGAAGTAGGAACAGGAATGATGTCCTCACCTGCTTCGGCGCGGGCCCCCAAAAGGATGTACAGCGTCGCGTCGCCGCCATCGTCCAGGATCATGTTCGGGCCGTCCTCGAACAGGAAGGACTTATCCAGATAGTCCCAGTGTTCCTCAAGCGTCTGGCCCTTGATCGCAAAAACGGGAATGCCGGCCTCGGCAATTGCGGCTGCCGCGTGATCCTGGGTTGAGAAGATGTTGCACGACGCCCAGCGCACATCCGCGCCCAATGCCACCAGTGTTTCGATCAGAACAGCGGTCTGGATGGTCATATGCAAAGACCCGACGATCCGGGCACCTTGAAGGGGCTTGGTCTCACCATATTCCGCACGCAGGGCCATCAGCCCCGGCATTTCGGTTTCGGCAATGTCCAGCTCTTTGCGGCCGAACCCGGCAAGCGCAATGTCTTTAACAATATAGTCCCCGGCCATCGTATGCTCCATTCCGGTAAACAGATCCGCGCTGCCCCTAACATTCTACGGGGCAGGTGGCAACTCGGATGACCTGGAACAGATTACTCCGCTGTAAAATTCAGCTGGGTTCGCCTTTGAGTTTAATCTTTGGGATCGCTTCAAAAAAATCGGTACCCACTGCAACGATACAGGTCAGGCCATTCGCATGGGTCACCAGAACCGTGTAGCTTCCGGTTTCTTTCGAGGTCCAGACCTCCATCACCGCCTGCGCGCCGCGGGTTTTCTGCAATCCGCCAAAAACCAGTTCTTCGGAATAACTGTTTTGCAGCTTGGCGATCACGTGCTCTCGCTGCGCACAGTTTTTGGCAAATGCAGGGGGGGCAGTAGCGGCCATTCCAAAGGCCAGGGAAATTCCAATCAGTCGCTGAAACATAGCTAGCTCCTTTCGATACGCGTTACGTTCCGAGAGGGGCACACCAGGAGGAGCATGCACCCCCCTCAGCACAAATGTCGGAACCACCAAGCGCCGGTTCAAAGCACGACTGGTCAAGAAAATGTTGGCAGCTGGTGATCTCGACAGGTAAACGATACCACAAAAATACCCGTTCGTCGCGGGCCGATCCGAGGGGCATGGCAGAATGGCAACACAACCCAGAGCATGGCAGCGGATGCTGTCTGGCCGCCGGCTGGATTTACTGGATCCAACGCCTGTGGATATCGAAATCGAAGATATCGCGCATGGACTGGCATTTGTGGCCCGTTGGAATGGTCAAACAGCGGGTGATTTTGCCTATTCCGTAGCTGAACATTCCCTTCTGGTTGAGCAGCTGTTTTCTCGGATTGCCCCGAAGGCACCGGTTAAATGGCGGCTGGCGGCATTGTTACATGACGCGCCGGAATACGTGATCGGAGATATGATCTCACCCGTAAAATCCGCCGTCGGACCCGACTATGGCGCTCTGGATGACCGTCTGAGTGCGGCGATCCACATCCGGTTTGGTCTGCCCGCTGCGGTGCCGAAAACTGTGAAACGGCAGATCAAAAAGGCCGACAAGATCAGCGCCTGGATGGAGGCAACGCAGATTGCCGGGTTTTCAGAGGCCGAGGCGACCAAATTCTTTGGGCGGCCGGACAAGGCGGTGATGGAGGGGTTGGAGATTACCTTGCGCCCGCCGGTTCAGGTAAGGCGAGCGTATATGGCGCGACATAACATGTTGATAAATTCTCTCTAGATTACCAATTTCATCCAATGGCGGCTCTGAGCCCAATGCCGACATAAAAGCCTGACCACTCGTTGTAGCTTGCGATTAGCCGTGGTGATAGCGTGCGTCAAGAAATTGGACATCAATCACGTGCGAAAACGGTGAATTACGATGAACTTATTTGATGAATTGCTTCCGGGTCGGCAGGTAACTCAGGTCTGCTTCGTCCACGATTATCTACAGGTTGTCTTCGGCGATATGTGCCTGACAATAAATAACAACTACGAGTTCATCGGAGCTGAAGGCAAAGACTTCATCGATGAAACAGTTGAAAAGACCCAAACTTCTGACGTTGCCTTCATTCTAGTTTTTTCAGGTGGTCGAAAGCTGAAGGTGGGCATTGCAGATGAAGATTACCACAGTCCAGAAGCAATGGTTATTTCGTCGGACCAAATCCCCATGATTGTTTGGAACTGACGTCTTCTTTGTCCGCATTACAGCCTTAATGAGTATCGTCTGATACAGAATCCTGATTCAGTTTGATCCCAATTCGCAGCCCTTCACCGCGGACTACGCTTTGCCAAAATCCGTTGCAACGTCCGGCGGTGCATGTTCAGGCGGCGGGCGGTTTCGGAGACGTTGCGGTCGCACAGCTCGTAAACCCTCTGAATATGCTCCCAGCGCACGCGGTCCGCGCTCATGGGATTCTCAGGCGGTGGAGGCAGTTCGTCGCCCTTGGCCAGCAATGCGCTGGTGATGTCGGTGGCGTCGGCGGGTTTTGACAGGTAATCCGTCGCGCCGATTTTAACGGCGGCCACAGCGGTGGCAATCGCGCCGTATCCGGTCAGAACCACAACCCGGCTGTCGGGGCGTTTTTCGCGCAGCACTTCGACCACATCCAACCCGTTTCCATCCTCAAGACGCAGATCGACGACAGCATAAGCAGGTGGGCGGGCGGTCGAGATGGCGCGGCCTGCCGCGACTGATCCGGCGGTCTCAACTTCGAAGCCGCGCTTTTCCATTGCTTTGGCCAATCGCCGCAAAAACGGCTCATCATCATCCACCAATAGCAAGGATTTATCGGGACCTATATCAAGGTCAGAAATGTCCGCCATGTACCGTTCTTTCCGCTATGTCATGCCTTTGCGCTAAACATGAGTCTTAGCAGCGCCATTTCAAAGGTCAAATCGACCATGTCGCTTAGAGCTGATCCAGAAAGCATCCAACCTTGTCCGCCATCTGCTCGGCAGTGTCGTCGCGGTTGAAGAATTCAAGGAACCCATGCTCGGGCGACATCAGGTACGTAAAGGTGGAATGATCCACCAGATAGAACTCGTCACTCTTGTCATGCGCCTTGTAATAGGTCTTGTAAGCCTGGCTTGCGGCTTTCACCTGTTCGGGTGATCCGGTCAGCGCAATGGTCTTGCCACCCATGTTGAACGCATAGTCGTCCATCACCTCGGGCGTGTCACGGTCCGGATCGATCGAGATGAAAAGCGGCGTCACCGACTGGCCCCGTTCGGCAAGGATATCCACGGCCTCAACATTGCGGGACATGTCGAACGGGCATACGTCAGGACAGAACGTATAGCCGAAGTAAACCAAGGTCGGTTCGGTGATAACATCTGTGTCGGTGACGGTCTCACCCTTGCCGTTGACCAGCTCGAACGGGCCGCCAATGGCCGCGGAGCCGCCTGCGATCTGCCCCGAGCGGCATTGCGCGAACTGATCATCTGATCGCCCACCCAGCGTCAGCAACCAAATGGCACCCAGACCAACGGCCAGAACAACGGTTGCGAGGATGGCATAAAGACGGACCATGAAGTCATTCCTTAAACGAAAGGGGTTGTTGATCGTTTCGGGCGACACACCTATCAAGATGACCAGCCGATGCAACAGGACAAAGTGAACCGATGGCGAATTCCAACCTCACATTTTGGAGCGGTCAGGAACGCAGCAACTGGATAAGGTTGCGTACGCTGATCCTGTTGCGTTGGGTTGCCATTATCGGGCAATTCACCGCCATCACGGTCGCTCAGCAGTATTTCAATGTGAAGTTGGAACTGGCGCTGTGTTATCTGGCCATCGGTGTTTCGGTCATGGGCAACATGACGGCCATCTTGCTGTTTCCACAAAACAAACGCCTGACGGAATTTGAAAACTTTCTGATGGTGTTGTTCGATCTGATGCAACTGGCCGTATTGCTGTATCTTACCGGGGGGTTGAACAACCCGTTTGCCCTTTTGCTGCTGGGTCCGGTGACGATTTCGGCCAATGTCATGAGCACGCGTTCGACCCTGATCGTGGGCGGGGTTGCGATTGTTCTGACCACTTTGCTGGCAGAGTTCCATATTCCCCTGCGGACAGAACAGGGCCAGATGCTGGATATCCCTGAAATGCTGGTGTTTGGAAACTGGGCCGCAGTTGTCATTGCCATCGTGTTTATTGGCGCGTACTCGCACCGCGTAAGTGCTGAAGTCCGATCAATGTCCGAAGCATTAGCCGCCACGCATCTGGCCCTCGCGCGTGAGCAGAAGTTAACGGATCTGGGGGGCGTTGTCGCAGCCGCAGCGCACGAGCTGGGCACGCCACTGGCCACGATCAAGCTGACGAGTTCAGAGCTGATAGAAGAGTTGGATGACAGACCCGACCTGAAAGAGGACGCGGCGCTTATTCGTGAGCAGGCCAACCGCTGCCGCGATATCCTGCGCGATATGGGCCGGGCCGGCAAAGACGACCTGCATCTGCGGCAGGCACCACTGTCCACCGTTGTGCATGAGTCCGCCGAGCCGCATATCCACAGGGGCAAGACCGTGCATTTTGTCGAAGGTCCGACCGGGGATGGCGATGTGCAACAGCCCTCGATCTTGCGCAAACCCGAAATCATTCATGGGTTGCGCAACCTGATCCAGAACGCCGTGGATTTCGCGCGGAACAATGTTTGGGTCGAGGCCGAATGGACCACCGATACAATCACGATCAAGATCATGGATGACGGGCTTGGATATCCTGTTCAGATGATTGGCCGGATCGGAGACCCGTTCATGCGACGTCGAAGGGCCGAGACTGACGTGCGAACCCGCCCGGAATACGAAGGTATGGGCTTGGGACTGTTCATCGCCAAAACTCTTTTAGAGCGCAGCGGTGCCGCGCTTTATTTCGCCAACGGATCTGACCCTTATCAGAACCTGTGCGACAACCCCGAACGCCGGGGCGCGATTGTTCAGGTCTCGTGGCCGCGAAACCTGATTGATGCGCAAACCGGTGATACGCCAGTCCTATCAGGTGCAAACCAACGCATTCAGGTCTGAGTTAAGACCTCGTTAACCATTTCGACGCATAGTCCTGGGTTTATGTATCTTCCCCTTTCTTCGTGTCAGTCCTGAGGTACGCATGGTCGACTGGATCATTCTCGCCGCGATCAGCCTGGTTTCCGCCAGCCTGGCGGTGCAGTGGCTCTTGCCTCGCCGCAGGCCACAGGTCGACAATTTTGGGCTGTCCTCAGGCGTATCGCTGTTCGATGCAGTCTTCTTATTCGACGGTGACAGGCTCATCAGCCATTCCGACATCGCTCTGGATGGGTTTGAGTCCGTCCGCGATTGGTCTGACCTGCGTCGACTTTTGCATCGGGATTTCCCGACATTTCCGGAAACGCCCGACGCGGTCCGGCAGGAAGGCGCGTTGGTTGTTCCCGCCATTGATTGCACAGTTGAAAGAGACGTGCTTTGCGAATGGATCGACGGTGTGGTCCGAGTGCATCTGCGTGACCGCGTCGACCGCATCAGACCAGCACAGGGCGACACGCAGCACCCGATACGCCTTGCGATGGAACAAGCGCCCTACCCGGTCTGGTTGCTGGATCATCAAGGTAACGTACGCTCGTGCAACGCCGCTTATGTTGCCTTGGTTCGTAAAGTGCGCGGACAGGATACGGATCTGACTGCGCCATTGTTCGCCGGTATTCAAGAAGAAACGCGGATGGGCGCAAAAACCCGGATCTCAATTTCGTCCGATGACAGCGACAACAAGCTCTGGTTTGACTTGGCCGTGGTCAATCACCCAGATGGGTGCATGTGTTATGCCGTTGATATCAACGCCATCGTAGCTGCGGAAACCGCCCAGCGAAAATTCGTCCAGACCATGACGAAAACCTTTGCTCAGTTATCCATCGGTCTGGCGATATTCGATCGCAATAGACAACTGGCGCTGTTCAACCCGGCATTGACCGAGCTGACCACCCTGCCCGCCAGTTTCCTGAGCTGTCGCCCCAGCCTGTCCAGCTTTTTTGATCGGTTGCGTGACCAGCACATGATGCCGGAACCAAAGAACTATCGCAGTTGGCGCAACCAGATGAACGACCTGCTTGAGGCCGCCGAGGACGGAAATTATCAGGAAACGTGGTCTCTGCCATCGGGCTCGGTCTATTCGGTCAGCGGACGACCGCATCCCGATGGGGCGGTGGCGTTTTTATTCGAGGATATTACGGCCGAAATCACTTTGACCCGCCGTTTCCGTTCAGAGATGGACCTGATGCAATCGGTTCTGGACAAGTTGGCTGATGCCATAGCTGTGTTCGGAGATGACGGAACGCTTGCGTTTACGAACCGTGCCTATCAAAAGCTGTGGGACGACTCCGGTGAGGCCGGGTTTGAACCTGACACGGTGTTGGACGTGACGCGCAAATGGCAGGAACACTGCGCAGCCACACCCATTTTGGGTGAGATCCGGGATTTTGTGGAAATGCGGGACAACCGCGCCGAATGGACCAGCGGTCTTCGGTTGCGAAACGGCACCAATCTGACCTGTACGGTCAGTCCAATGCAGAACGGTGCAACGATTGTCCGGTTCGGTGTCGAGGACATGCCTAAAGTCTTGCAAAGTCATCAAATCAGCGCCTGAACCGGGTTGCAGCCGCTCAGGCATAAGGCCATTGTGGCGTCATGACGTTGCACGCCCGTTCGATCACCCTGACTTCGCCGGAAGAAACATCTGCATTTGCCACCCGGTTGGGTGCCAAACTGCGTCCCGGCGACAGCATTCTTCTTGCCGGTGAGATCGGCAGCGGCAAAACCCATTTCGCCCGCAGCCTGATCCAATCGCTCATGTCAGAACCAGAGGATGTGCCCTCACCGACCTTTACATTGGTTCAAGCTTACGACACCCCGACCGGTGAGGTGTGGCATTGCGATCTGTACCGGCTTAGCGCCGTCGATGAGATTGAAGAACTGGGTTTGAGCGATGCTTTCGACTCGGCGATCTGCCTGATTGAATGGCCAGAAAAGCTGGGCCCGCTGACGCCTGCTACAGCCTTATCCATCCACCTGAAAACAGACTCTAATACGTTAGTTTCTCGTCATTTGACGCTGACATGGTCGGATGAGAAATGGTCGCAGAAACTGGAGAATATTATATGACAAACCGGGCTGTTCTGGCCGAAGCCCTGATTGCTCAAACACCGTGGTCGAATGCAGAACGCGTACCTTTGGCGGGGGATGCATCGAACCGCCGGTATGAACGCTTGACCGACCCCATTACCGGCCGCACCGCGGTTTTTATGGACTCGCCGCCCGATAAGGCCGAACCGGTCGAAAACTTCGTACGCATGGCCGAGTATCTGCGGAAAATCGGCCTTAGCGCGCCTGAAATTTACGCCGAGGATACGGAATTCGGCTTCTTGTTGCTTGAAGACCTTGGCGACGACCTGTTCGCCCGCGTTTTGGAAAAGAACCCGAAAATGGAACGCGAACTGTACGAGGCCGCGACTGACGTGCTTGTCGAATTGCACGCGGCACCCACCCTTTCGCTGCCTTCCTACGATCCGGCGCTTATGACCGAATTGGCAGCGTTATCCTTCACCAAATACGCACAAGCCGTGCTTGGGGATCACGATGAGGACGCACGGGTTCGTTTCGAACTTCGGTTCGCGGATGTTCTGCATCGGGAAACTTCCGGCACCAAAGTGGTCATTCAACGCGACTACCACGCCGAAAACATGATCTGGTTGCCGGACCGACACGGGATAAAACGCGTCGGTTTGCTGGACTTCCAGACCGCAATGCTGGGCCACCCTGCTTATGACCTTATGTCAATGTTGCAAGATGTACGCCGCGATGTGTCACCCGGTACCGAAATGCGGATGTTGAACCGCTACATCGCCGCAACAAAGGTTAATGATCACGCTTTCCGGACCGCGTATGCAGTACTTGGGGCACAACGGAACCTGCGTATCATCGGCGGCTTTGCCCGTTTAGCGACAGAATACGGAAAGCCACGCTATGCGAACTTGATACCGGCCGCGTGGGCGCATCTGATGCATAATCTGGAACACCCCGCGCTGGCAACCGTCTCAGACCTGCTGCGGACTTCCCTGCCCGCCCCGACCCCTGAGAACTTGGGCAGGCTCAGGCAGAAATGACCCGAAACCCCGAAGCCGTAATGATGTTTGCTGCCGGGTTTGGCACTCGTATGGGGGTGCTGACCAAAGACAGGCCCAAGCCATTGATCGAAATCGCCGGTCGTCCGCTGATCGATTATGCTCTGGGTTTGACAGGCGATTTGCAACCGCGCCGCGTGGTGGCCAACCTGCACTATCTGCCAGATCAGCTTGAGGCGTATCTGGCACCGAAAGGCGTGCTGATATCGCGTGAAGAGCCTGACATCCTGGAAACCGGTGGCGGGTTGCGTGCCGCCTTGCCTTTGCTGGGGAGCGGTCCTGTTTATACGCTGAATACGGATGCAATCTGGTCCGGGCCAAACCCCCTGACGCTGTTGCGTGAAGCGTGGAATCCTGACCGGATGGACGCGCTGCTGATGTGCGTACCGATCGAACGAACCCTTGGGCATTCGGGCAAAGGTGATTTTACAGCAGATGCCGAGGGCCTGATCACGCGCGGACCCGGCTTGATATTTGGTGGCGCGCAGATCATGAAAACGGACACGCTGATGACTGTGTCTGAGAGGGCGTTTTCATTGAATGTCCTTTGGGACCAGATGCACGCTCAAGGTCGCTTGTTCGCAGCCATCTATCCCGGTCGCTGGTGCGACGTGGGCCACCCCGAAGGGATTGCTTTGGCCGAGGGTTTGATCGCTGATGTTTGAAAGCAGCACTGTGCCCCGTGTATATGCCGTGCCTCCTGGCACCGATTTTCCAAAGGCATTGGTAGACGGTCTGCGTTTGCGTGTAAAAGATCATCCGCCCGAAGCTCTGGCGCGGGTGCAACTCGTGGTGAACACCCGCCGCATGGCGCGCCGGGTTCGCGAGCTGTTCGATCAGGGCCCAGCCTGTCTGCTGCCCCGTCTGTCGCTGGTGACGGATTTGGGCGAAGGCTTGGATTTGGCGCAGCTTCCGCCCGCAATACCTGCGCTACGACGCAGGCTGGAGCTGACCCAACTTATTGCCAAGCTACTGGAACAACAGCCTGATCTGGCCGCGCGGTCATCCCTGTTTGACCTGTCCGATAGTCTGGCCGCACTGATTGACGAGATGCAGGGCGAAGGTGTTTCACCTGATGCGATCCGACAGCTGGATGTCAGCGATATGTCCGGTCACTGGGCGCGTGCGCAGGCGTTTATCGGGATTGCAGATCATTTCATTGACTCCGGTCCCGATGCACTGGACGCGCAGGCGCGGCAACGACGCGTGGTGGAGAACCTGATTGACGGTTGGCAGGCTGCACCACCGCAGCATCCGGTTGTTCTTGCAGGCTCAACCGGGTCACGTGGCACAACGCTGTTGTTGATGGAGGCCGTTGCCCGACTGCCGCAAGGAGCGCTGATCCTGCCCGGCTACGATTTCGATCAACCGGATCATGTCTGGCAGAGTTTAGACGACGCACTGGCTTCGGAAGATCACCCGCAATATCGATTCCGCAAGCTGATGACCCGGCTTGGGATACAGCCCAACGAAATCAGGCGCTGGACTGACGACAAGGCCCCGTCGCCTGCGCGTAACCGTCTGATATCTCTAGCGTTGCGCCCAGCACCAATCACCGACGCCTGGATGTCCGAAGGTCCCCGGCTGACCGATCTGGACGATGCAACCAAAGACCTGACATTGGTCGAGGCGCAATCCCCCCGGTCCGAGGCGCTGGCCATTGCCTTACGTTTGCGCGAAGCCGCCGAAACCGGGCAAACCGCTGCTTTGATCACGCCCGACCGGATGCTGACCCGGCAAGTCAGCGCAGCGCTGGATCGGTGGAACATCCTGCCCGATGACAGTGCCGGTCTGCCGCTGCAACTATCACCTCCGGGGCGGTTCCTGCGCCACGTGGCGGGCCTGTTCGCACGGCGGCTAGGGGGTGAGGCGTTGCTGACCTTGTTGAAGCACCCGCTTTGCCACAGCGGCGGCGATCGCGGCGCGCATTTGCTGCACACGCGCGATCTTGAACTGGATTTGCGCCGCCATGGCCCTCCGTTCCCTGACAGTGCCAGTCTGACCGCCTTTACCATCCGCAAAGAGGTGCCAGAGGGCTGGGTCCGCTGGGTGATCACGCAGTTTTGCGACCAACAGGTTGCTGGTGAATTACCCTTGTCGGATTGGGTGACGCGCCTGAGCAATCTGGCCGAGGCGATCTCAGCCAGCAGCGAAGGTGAAACCGGAACGCTATGGGACAAGAATGCCGGCCAAAAGGCCTTGGCAGTTCTCACCACGCTAGAGGATGAGGCCGAATACGGCGGTCCGATGACCGCCCATGATTTCGCCGATCTTCTCGGGGCACTCCTGGCAGGGGAAGAGGTCCGCGACCGTGACGCCCCGCATCCGCATATCATGATCTGGGGCACGCTTGAGGCTCGGGTCCAGGGCGCTGATCTGCTGATTCTTGGCGGTTTGAACGAAGGCAGTTGGCCCGAAGCCGCCGCACCAGATCCTTGGCTGAACCGGCAGATGCGCGCCAAAGCCGGGCTGTTGCTGCCCGAACGTCGCATCGGACTGTCGGCGCATGATTTCCAGCAGGCTGTCGGCGCGCCCGAGGTCTGGCTGACCCGCGCCACACGGTCGGATGATGCCGAAACTGTCCCATCGCGCTGGCTAAACCGCATAACGAACCTGTTGCAGGGCTTGCCGGGGCAGGGTGGCCCCGAGGCTTTGTCAGCGATGCGCGCCCGTGGGCGGCAGTGGATGCAATGGTCGGAACAGCTTGAGGCCGCGCCACGCATAGACCCGGCACCGCGCCCGTCGCCCCGACCACCGGTTGCGGCCCGCCCGCGACGCCTGAGCGTAACTGAGATAAAACGTCTGATCCGCGATCCTTATGCAATCTACGCCAAGCATGTGTTACGGCTGCGGCCACTGGACCCGCTGGTACAAGCGCCCGATGCTTTGCTGCGCGGTATCGTTATCCATGAGGTCCTCGAACACTTCGTCAAGGACAGCGTCCTCGACCCAGCTTTGTTGACCCG
The DNA here is from genome assembly GCF_056159225.1 of Ruegeria sp. AWH4_226. Taxonomy (NCBI): domain Bacteria; kingdom Pseudomonadati; phylum Pseudomonadota; class Alphaproteobacteria; order Rhodobacterales; family Roseobacteraceae; genus Ruegeria; species Ruegeria sp. AWH4_226. Next base: position 2,613,184 of record NZ_JBSWUU010000001.1, read on the forward strand.
AGAAAACTTTCTGAAACGCGCCGACGCCCTGTTGAACAAACACGTCGCATGGCCCACGGCCCGCAAGCTGTGGCTTGCGCGGCTGGAACGGATCACCGATGACTTCCTCAGTGCCGAGATCGCGCGGCGCAGCGACGGAGGGCCTGTTGCCTTCGAGGCGATGATGAAACTGGAGCTGACCCCTCTGGAATTCACAATCGCTGGTCGGGCAGACCGTATTGACCACAACAGCCGCGGCGCATTGCGGATAGTGGATTACAAGACCGGCATTCCACCGAGTGAAACCCAGCAAGCCAAATTTGACAAACAGCTTTTGATCGAAGCCGCAATGGCCGAGCAGGGCGCCATCCAAGGGTTTGACCCCATGCCGGTGGCCGAAGCGGTCTTTATCGGTATGGGCGGCACCTACAAGGAGGTAGCGGCCCCGCTGACAAAAGAGCCACCAGACAAGGTTCTTGCCGAGTTAAAAGAACTGATTTCAGCCTATTTAGAGCCTGATCAGGGGTTCACATCCCGTCGGATGCTGCACAAGGACTCGGACATCGGTGACTTTGACCATCTTGCCCGCTTTGGTGAATGGGATCGGACTGACGACACAACACCTGAGGTTCTGGAATGAGCCCCCGCAATGATGCAACTGAACGGCAGGTGCAGGCGGCGCGGCCTGATGCCTCGACCTGGTTGGCGGCCAATGCGGGTTCGGGCAAAACGCGGGTTCTGACCGACCGGGTGGCGCGGCTGCTGCTGGGTGGGGTACAGCCGCAACATATCCTCTGCCTGACCTACACCAAGGCAGCCGCCAGCGAGATGCAGAACCGGCTGTTCAAGCGGCTTGGTGCATGGGCCATGCTGGCGGATGATCAGTTATCAGAAGAGCTTACCGATCTGGGTGTGCAAGGTGCAATCGACCCGGATCGACTCGCGCAGGCGCGTACCCTGTTTGCCCGCGCCATCGAAACGCCGGGCGGGTTGAAGATTCAAACGATCCATTCGTTCTGCGCCTCATTGCTGCGGCGGTTTCCGTTGGAGGCTGGGGTCAGCCCACAGTTTTCCGAAATGGAAGACCGCGCGGCAGCCCTGTTGCGCGAAGAAATTGTCGAAGATTTTGCCGAGGGTCCTCAGGCTGCGTTGATTGAGGATGTTGCACGCTTCGTTACCGATACCGGGTTTGAGAACCTTACTGCTGCGCTCACGCACAAGCGCAGTCTGTTTGCGCATCCGATGGCGTGGCCCCATCTGTTGCAACGGTTCAATCTGCCCGATGGTTTTGACGAAAACACCCTTCACGCCCAGGTTTTCCTTGGAGGTGAGGTCGAACTGATCCGCTCAATGCTGCCCGCGCTGACCGAAAGCGGCGGGAACAACGCCAAGGCCGCCACCAAGCTGTCCATGTTCACGGATACGCAGATCGGCAGTTTACCCTTGTTGGAAAGCGTTCTTTTAACTGGAAAATCCGCAAAAGAACCTTTCTCTGCCAAGATCAACGGCTTTCCGACCAAAGCCCTGCGTGAGGGGCCGCTGGCTGATCAGATGCCTCAGCTTGAAGCGTTTATGCAGCGCATTGAAGCCGCGCGCGAACTCCGCCTGGCACTAATCGCGGCACGCAAAACGCATGTGCTGCACCGTTTGGCTGCGGCCTTCCTGCCTGAATATGAACGACGCAAGCAAATGCGCGGTTGGCTGGACTTCGATGATCTGATCCTTCGCGCGCGGCAGGTCCTGAACGATCCGGCAGTGGCGGAATGGGTGCTGTACCGTCTGGATGGCGGTATCGATCACATTTTGGTGGACGAGGCGCAGGATACCAGCCCCGATCAATGGGATGTCATCGAAAAGCTGGCGCAGGAATTCACCAGCGGGGAAGGGGCCCGATCCGGGGTTGAGCGCACGATTTTCGTAGTGGGTGACAAGAAACAATCGATCTATTCCTTTCAGGGTGCCGATCCGCAGGCCTTTGACCGGATGCAACAGGAATTTGGGCGCAGATTGACGGAATCAGGCTCTAAATTGTGGGATTCGACATTGGAGTATTCCTTCCGCTCCTCCAGCGCGATCCTGTCTTTGGTCGATATCCTGTTCGAAAACCGCACCGATGCCGGATTTCACAAGGACAGTTTGCATCGTGCGTTTAAGTCGGATTTGCCGGGTCGTGTCGACCTGTGGCCAGTGATCGAAAAGGTCGATGAGGACGACGACGGGGACTGGACAGACCCGGTAGATCGCCCCGGTGCGCGGCATCACACCGTCCTTCTGGCCGAGAAGGTGGCCAAGTCGATCAAGGACATGATCAACAGCGGCGAAACGATTCCCGAAGATGGCAAAGCTCCGGGAAGCTTCGTCCGGCGCAGGGTGAAGCCGGGTGATTTCCTGATCCTCGTCCAGCGTCGCTCGGACCTGTTTGCTGAGATCATCCGCGCCTGTAAGGCCGAAGGTCTGCCCATCGCCGGGGCCGACCGTTTGAAGGTGGGGGCAGAGCTAGCAGTAAAAGATCTTGCGGCCCTGCTGAGTTTTCTGGCTACGCCCGAAGACAGTCTTTCGCTGGCCACAGTGTTAAAGTCACCTCTGTTCGGTTGGAGTGAGCAACAGCTTTTTGATCTTGCCCATCGCAGGCAAGAGCCGTTCTTATGGGCCGCGCTGCGTCGCCGTGCTGCTGAATTTCCGGAAACGCTGGCGATCCTGAACGATTTGCGCGGACAGATCGACTTTTTACGACCCTATGACCTGATTGAACGAATCCTGACCCGTCATGACGGACGCCGAAAGCTGTTGGGGCGACTTGGGGCCGAAGCCGAAGACGGAATAAACGCGCTGCTGTCTCAAGCCCTTGCGTATGAAAGGACAGATATTCCCAGCCTGACCGGGTTTCTGGTTTGGATGCAGACCGACGATCTGGAAATCAAACGGCAGATGAGCGGCGTCGGCAATATGATCCGGGTGATGACGGTGCATGGCTCCAAAGGGCTTGAAGCGCCAATCGTGATCCTGCCTGACACGGGCAAGCGGCAAGCACCACGCGATTCAGAAATCATGGTGGCCGAGGGAACGCCGCTGTGGAAAGTCTCTGCCGATACCTCACCCACCTTGATCGCACAAGCACGGGCTGAGGCGCGGCAGCGGGAAGAGAATGAGCGGCTTCGCCTACTCTATGTGGCTCTGACACGCGCGGAAAAGTGGTTAATCGTGGGCGCCGCAGGGGATGTCGGCAAAGACGGAACCAGTTGGTATCAGATGGTTGAGGACGCAATCAAACGGGCAGGGGCCACGCAGATCCCCGGTTCGGAAACACTGCGTTTGGCACATGGGGATTGGACCGCGTTGCCGCTTGAACAGCACTCAGAAACCACGGCAGAGCCAACGCCGTTACCCGAGCAGTTCTTCACCGCAGCCGCTACCCCAGAACCACCGCTTGAGACGCTCAGCCCGTCTGATCTGGGTGGGGCGAAGGCCTTGCCCGGTGATCCCGGTCAGGATGACGAGGCCGCCAAGCTGCGCGGCACGCGTCTACACTTGCTGCTTGAACACTTACCCATGGTCCCGCAAGAAAACTGGCCGCAGCTCTGCGCTCGGGTTCTGCCCGATATGCAAGATACGGAACGGCAGACGCTTCTGAACGAAGCGCAAAATGTCCTGACGGCAGTTCATCTAAAGCCCGTTTTTGCGACCGATACCCTGGCCGAAGTCCCGGTAACAGCCAACTTGAACGAGCGGCGTATCCATGGGGTCATCGACCGGCTGATCATATCCGAGACCGAGGTTCAGGTAATTGATTTCAAAACCAATATCATCGTCCCTGACGACCCTGCGGCCTGCCCCGAAGGCGTGCTGCGCCAGATGGGTGCATACCGTCAGGCGTTGACACAAATCTACCCCGGTCGGAACATTCGGACGGCGATCCTGTGGACGCGCACTGCCGACTTGATGTGGTTGCCACACGATCTTGTGACGGATGCACTGGCCCGTACCCAGATATCTTGACCTTAGTCTGACCCGTCCCTACGTTCGTTTCCCAAGTTTACCCCATTCAGGAGACAGAAAATGTCGACCGTAGCCGTAACCGACGATACCTTTGACGCCGAAGTCAAGAATTCCGACATCCCCGTTGTTGTCGATTTCTGGGCCGAGTGGTGTGGCCCGTGTAAGCAGATCGGCCCCGCACTGGAAGAGCTGGCCGCTGAATATGGCGACAAGATCAAAATCGCCAAGGTCGACGTCGACAGCAACCCAAACTCTGCGGCTGCAATGGGCGTTCGTGGCATCCCGGCACTGTTCATTTTCAAGGACGGTCAGGTAGTTTCAAACCGTGCGGGCGCGGCACCGAAAGCAGCGCTGCAAAGCTGGATCGACGAATCCATCTGATCCAAATGGATGCACAGAAGATCAAACGCGCCTGACACCAGGCGCGTTTTTCTTTGTAAGACCGAATATCCAAACCTCAGGTTCTGATGGAACCCGGATTGGGAAAGCCCTTGCGGTACATAAATTGTACCAAGGCCGGTGTCCGGCATATCGTTCAGCCAGGTTTGTGGCCTATCGGTACGGGTCGTCTGGTCAGAACAAGCTGTCCAAACAAAGAAAAAGCCGCTCGAGTGAGCGGCCATTCTTTGGGGTCGTACTGATCGCGGGTCAGACGTATTTGATATCCGCGCGAGTCAGACCGATGTCGTCAAGCTGTGCATCGCTAAGCTGTGATAGGGCTGCACGTGTTTTACGGGTTTCATTCCAAGCGACAGCTTTTTCAAACGTGGAGACAAATGCGTCCACTACGTGCAGGATGGTAGCTGCTCCGAGCGGCGCATGGATATTTGCGGTAGTAGCCATTTGCGCATTCCTTCTAACTGAAACAGCCGACCCTTTGTCGGTTGCAACTCTCATTTAGGATCTTGGTGCAAGACTCACAATTGCTCGTCCGGTAACCCCGAATTGCGATTCTTGCATATCTTTTGGGCGGTTTGAGAACTGTTGCGCTGCGGGCGGGTCCGGCCCATATAGAGCGGCAGACGAAAACGGAGACTTTCATGGCGGATAGCGATTTTCCCGGTTGGCACGGCACGACCATCATTGGCGTTAAAAAAGGTGGTCATGTGGTCATTGCCGGCGACGGACAGGTCAGCCTTGGCCAAACCGTGATCAAGGGTACCGCCCGCAAGGTCCGTCGCCTGTCGCCAGGCGGTTTCGAAGTTGTTGCCGGTTTCGCCGGATCGACAGCTGACGCCTTTACCCTGCTCGAGCGGCTGGAAGCCAAGCTTGAGGCAACGCCCGGCCAACTGGCCCGCGCCTCGGTTGAGTTGGCCAAGGACTGGCGCACCGACAAGTATCTGCAAAAGCTTGAGGCGATGCTGATCGTTACCGATGGTTCGGATTTGTTGGTGATCACCGGGGCAGGGGACGTGCTGGAACCTGAACACAATGTGGCGGCCATTGGGTCCGGCGGCAACTTTGCCCTCGCCGCAGCCCGCGCGATGATGGACAGCGACAAATCGGCCGAAGAGGTCGCGCGTGAGGCGATGGCCATTGCGGCCGATATCTGCGTCTACACCAACGGTAAACTGACGGTCGAGACGATCTCAGGCTAACAGCGCTTTGATCTCTTTTCCCTTCCAACGCAGGTGCATACCGATCAGCCCCATGATCGCTGCAATGATCACGATGTAGTAGGGCACACGGATGTCGATGCTCATCAACCCGCCGCCGATCAACGACATGACCCCCCCGGCCAGACAGAACACGGCGGTGGTGACGCCCATGGCCCAGCCCTGATCGGCCTCACTGACAGAGGATGAGAACAAGCCCAACAGGGTCGGGTAAGATACGCCAAAAAAGAAATAGAAAAAGAAGACTGGAACATAGCTGAGAACCCCGCTGGGGCTGAAGGCGAAGGCAAAGCCACATATGACCATCGTAACCAGTGAAACATAGATAATCTGGTGCTTACCAAATCTTTCCTGCGCGGGTTTCACAAGAAATGTGCTGGAAAATGCCAATGCAACCCCGATGACCACCATCGCCATGCTGCCGCCGATCACGCCATAGCCGAACCGGCTGGTCAGGAAGTTATCGACAAAGACATAGAACGTCACGTTGGCGATCATGAACAACGCATAGACCGGCAGTATTTTCAGAACCATCGGATGTTCGCGCACCGCGATCAGACTGTCGGTGATATCGCGGGGACGGAAAACAAATGCGGCACGCTGCGTGCGCGTGTCCTTGAAAAAGAACAGCACCAGCAAAATGGCGATCACTACCAAAACAAATGCGCCGTAGAACGGGGTTTTCAACGTGGCGATACTGCCCAGCAACGCAGCGTCAGACAAAACGGCCCCGATGATCGGTCCGCCCACCAAGCCAAAGCTGACGCCAGTGACAATATACCCCATATTGCGATCACGGTCGGCCGCGTCCGTACTGCCATCAATCATGGCAGCCTGCGCAATGGGTTGGTTTCCAGCCGTAAAACCTGTGATTGATCTTCCGACGATCAGCAGCAGAAGGCTGTTGAGAAACAGCGCCGCAATGGTCAGCGCATAACCGATCAGCGCACCACCCAGGCAGACCAACAGAGCGTTCTTTCGGCCGATCGAGTCCGAGACTTTCGAGACATAGACAACGCCCAGAAACCACGACAGAAAAAAGCAACCAATCACCAGGCCGTAGTAGAAATGGCGGCGCCCTTCAGGTGTATTTTCGGGAAGGAACCCGGATTTCGTTTCCATGATCAGCGAGTTGATGATGGGAAAAACCAACCCCTGCCCGATCAGATCCACGAACACTACGAATAGCAGGGTGATCTTGGAAATCTTCGTCAAAAATGCGCCCTCGGTTCTAATACCTTGGGGCGAGTGTAACAGACTGTTGCCCTGTTACCTAACGTCGCGCCAGAGGTCGGACAAACCGACCTCTGGCCGTTGTGTTTACTTCAGCGAAGCGACACCCAGCGGCACGCCGGCTACCTCGCACCAGATGTAAACCTCGTTGTAGCCCGACACATCCATGGTTGGCGGCACGGCATAGGATTGCTTGCCGGTCAGGTGCAGCAGCGCGCCCAGTTTGGTGTCCGGAGCATATTCACCGTCTTTACCAAACGCCACACGTGGGTCGGGACCGTTGTCCAGGGAAAAGTCCTCGCCCAATTCCACGACGAAACGCTCGCCATCTTTGACTAGTTTCACCGAACCGGTGGTGACATGGTTCGAGCGGCCTTCAAACGTACCTTTCTTTTTGGCACCACCAGCCAGGGCCGTGGTGGTACCGGCCAGCGTCAGGGCCGCGCCGGTGGCTGCAGCTTTCACAAAAAGCGAACGACGAGTCATCATGATATGCTTTCTCCATAGCAAAGACGCGGGCCCGTTTGCCCGTCGCTGAAATTTATGGAGGAGACGCAGCGCGAAAGGCGATTCACATCCGTAAGTATTCTCGTGTGCTTTCCGCGAGTTGCCGTGATGTTTGCGTGATCGGCTTGTGTTTTCGCGACGTATGATTAGGTTCCGCTTCGAAACAGACGGATAGAACACATATGACCGACCTGACCCCGCGCGAGATTGTCTCGGAACTGGACCGCTTCATCATCGGCCAAAAGGATGCCAAACGCGCCGTGGCCGTGGCGCTGCGCAACCGCTGGCGGCGTAAGCAACTGGCCGACGATATCAGGGACGAGGTCTATCCAAAAAACATTCTGATGATCGGCCCCACTGGTGTCGGCAAAACCGAGATCAGCCGCCGTCTGGCGAAACTGGCCCGCGCACCTTTTATCAAGGTCGAGGCCACCAAATTCACCGAGGTCGGCTATGTCGGTCGGGATGTGGAACAGATCGTGCGCGATCTGGCTGACGCCGCCATTATCCAGACTCGCGAGTATATGCGCGAGGACGTCAAGGCCAAGGCCCATCAAGCCGCCGAAGACCGCGTCATCGAAGCCATCGCAGGCACCGACGCCCGCGAAGGTACGCGTGATATGTTCCGCAAAAAGCTGAAAGCCGGTGAGCTGGACGATACAATAATCGAGCTTGAGCTGTCCGATACGTCAAACCCCATGCCGATGTTCGACATTCCCGGCCAGCCGGGCAGTCAGATGGGCATGATGAATCTTGGCGATATCTTCGGCAAAGCCTTTGGCGGGCGGACCGTCAAAAAACGCATGACCGTGGCAGAAAGCTATGACGCGCTGATCGGAGAAGAGGCCGACAAACTGCTGGACGATGAAACCGTCAACCGCGTTGCGCTGGAGTCGGTGGAACAGAACGGCATCGTGTTCTTGGACGAGATCGACAAGGTCTGTGCCCGCTCGGACGCGCGGGGCGGTGATGTTAGCCGCGAAGGCGTCCAGCGTGACCTGCTGCCTTTGATCGAGGGCACCACAGTGTCCACCAAACACGGCCCGGTGAAAACCGACCACATCCTGTTTATTGCATCAGGTGCGTTCCATATCGCCAAGCCTTCGGATTTGTTGCCCGAACTTCAGGGCCGCCTGCCGATCCGCGTGGAATTGCGCGCCCTGACCGAGCAAGATTTCGTTCGCATCCTGACCGAAACCGACAACGCGCTGACGCTGCAATACACCGCGCTGATGGGAACAGAAAACGTCACCGTCAGTTTCACCGAAGACGGCATCGCCGCGCTGGCCCGCATTGCTGCAGACGTAAACCAAAGCGTTGAGAATATCGGTGCACGGCGACTTTACACCGTGATGGAACGGGTGTTCGAAGAATTATCCTTTACCGCGCCCGATCAGGCCGGGGCAGAGATCACGGTGAATGCCCAATTTGTTGAGGATAATCTGGGCGAGCTAACACGCTCGGCGGATCTGAGCCGGTACGTTTTGTAACGCCCCTGAACGGTTTTCTGCTCATGTCGCTAGACGTGAGCCGAGAATACGATAGCTTGTCGCAAAAGGTCGCAAGGACCCTGTTTGATGCGCTATCTGATAATTCTGTTTTTTTCGCTTTCCCTCGGTGCCTGCACTGACAGGACGGTAACTGAAATCGTGCCTTCGGCCGCGTCTGTTGGAACGCCAAAAACAGTGTTTGCAAGCACAACGCGGGCGCGTGAACTTGATGGATCTTACGGTTTCAGACGCGCTGAAAAACTGCAGTTTTTAGAAACCACGGTTTCCATTCCGCCGACGCATACACCGGGAACCCTGAAGTTTTCGTACGCGAACCCGAACCCGCAAAAGGAGTTTGTTCTCGCAAATGAGACTGACTTGAGCGGACCGCAGGGTTTGCGGCAGCGTTTGCGCGGTCAAGACGATGTAACGATCTTTGTTCATGGCTACAATTCCACCCAGACTGAAACCATTTTCCGCGCCGCTCAACTGACTCATGATGTTGGTATTCCGGGCGCGACACTGGTCTATTCCTGGCCCAGTCGCGCGACCGGTTTTGGATATGCCTACGATCTGGACAGCATGCTGTTCGCCCGCGATGGCTTGGAGCAAACCATTCGAGAATTGAAATCCATGGGCGTCAAGCGCGTCATCATCGTGGCACATTCCATGGGCAGCGCCCTTACGATGGAGATGATGCGCCAGGCCGAGTTACGGGAACCAGGATGGGCCAACAAAAACATCGAAGGCCTCGTTCTGATTTCCCCGGACCTGGATGTTGATCTATTCCGGTCGCAGATGGAACGGATAAAAACTCCGCCTGATCCTTTCCTTGTCATGGTTTCCAAAAAGGACAAGATCCTGAATGTCTCTGCCCGCCTCAGGGGTACAGATGAGGGTGAGAGGCTGGGAAATATAAGTTCGATCAGCATGTTAGAGGAATTTCCGATCAACGTGATCGACACAACGGCATTCAACAGGGATGCTGAATCTTCGCATTTCGTTGCGGCCACTTCACCTGCTTTGCTGGCCATCCTCAACTCGGTTCGACGCGTCAGCAATACGTTCGGGTCAGATGAACGGCCCATCGACATTCTGGTGCCGCCCAATGAACGAAATCCCGATGGCGCAACTGAAATCATCCTGACAGAGACGGGACAGGCCCAGGTGTCTAATCCGTGAATTCGTCAAAACTGCGCGGCTTTCTGATCCAGAACGCAACTTGGCTCAGCGCCGGTGTGCTTTTGACGTTTCTGTCCAGCTTTGGGCAGACCTTTTTCATCTCGATCTTTGCCGGTGAGATACGCGAGGCCTATGGGTTAAGTCACGGGGCTTGGGGCGGGCTTTACTCGCTGGGCACGACCGTATCCGCCATCGTGATGATCTGGGCCGGAAGTCTGACGGACATTTTTCGCGTTCGCAACCTTGGGCCGGTCGTGTTGACTGGTCTCGCATTTGCAACTTTGGCGATGGCGATGAACACCGTGCTTTTCCTGTTGCCTGTTGTGATCTTTCTGCTGCGACTATTCGGGCAGGGGATGAGCATTCATCTGGCACAGGTCGCCATGGCGCGCTGGTTTACCACGACGCGCGGTAAGGCTTTGTCAATCGCGTCACTGGGGTATGCGATTGGGGAATCGCTGCTGCCAGTGGTTTTTGTCGCTGCTATGGCGCTGGTTGATTGGCGTCTGTTGTGGGTGGTGGCCGCAGGAATAACGCTTTTGGGCATCCCGCTTTTGATAAGGCTGCTACGTCAGGAACGCACCCCCCAAAGTCTTTCGGCAGAACACACTGCAACCGGCATGCGCGATCGTCATTGGACCCGGCGCGAAGCGCTGTTGAATCCCTTGTTCTGGTTCATGGCGCCGTCAATCCTTGCGCCATCGGCTTTCATCACCGCGTTTTTCTTTCACCAGGTGCACTTGGCACAGGTCAAGGATTGGCCGCATATCCAATTGGTCGCCCTGTTTCCGGTATTTACCGCAGTGGCAATTCTATCGATGTTTATCGCGGGCTGGGCGCTGGACAAATGGGGGACTGCGCGGATGATGCCCTTCTATCAACTGCCGATGGCCGTTGGTTTCGCTTGTCTTTCGGTTGCCGATACCATTAGCGGCGCATTGATCGGTCTGATCTTTCTGGCCCTTACTGTCGGTGCACACAGCACATTGCCCAGCGCCTTTTGGGCCGAGTTTTACGGTACCCGCCATATCGGCGCGATCAAAGCCCTTGCAACGGCACTCATGGTGCTGGGGTCAGCCATAGGCCCGGCGCTGACCGGCATCCTGATCGACTACCATGTTTCGCTTGGCACGCAGTTTCTGTGGATCTCGGGGTTTTTTGTTTTTGTCTGCGGTCTGGTCTGGATAGGTATCCGCCGCGCCCGGGCCGAGGTCTAACGGTTGCGGCGCAAGTAGACATAGTAAGCACCGTCACCACCATGGCTGATATGGGCAGGTGCAACTTGCAACACGGCCTGCGCCAGCGGTGGAATAGAAAGCCAGTGCGGAACCTGATTGCGTAGCACGCCCCGCGGCGTCGGAATCGGGCCGGGTTCGTCGCGGTCTTTGCCTTTGCCTGTCACCACCAGAACCAGACGCTTGCCTTGCGCTTGCGCTGTCAGGATAAACCGGATCAGGGCAGGGTGCGCGGTGTCAACGCGCAAACCATGCAAGTCCAGCTTGCTTTCCGGCTTCAGCTTGCCGCGTTTCATCCGGCCAAATGCCTTGGTGTCCATCTGTACCGGGCTGGCCCATAAGCTGTCCGTAACCGAAGGTTTCAACCTGTGGTGCTGTGGTTTGACCGGAACATTCTGCCCTATCTCAAAATCCTCAAGCCGCATCCGGGGTGTTTTGGTTGGTTTTGGTTTGGGTAACGTGGTGGGATGCACAGATTTCGGTAGCTCAGGGTGCAGACGCTCAGCCTGTTTGGTGACCTTGCGCCACAGCTCGATCTCTTCTTCGGTCAGTTTGCGCCGGGTCATCAGTATTCATCCGGGATCAGGGCATAGGCCCGCTGGATCGGCAACAACAGGACCATCCGGCCCGGGTCTTTCAAGCGTCCAGCCGCCTGCCCAGCAGCGTCGCCGGTGCCAAAGAAGATATCCGCTCGCTGCGCCCCTTTGATCGCTGCGCCAGTGTCCTGCGCGATCATCAATCGACGCATCGGCGTTTTACCGTCCTTTTCGATCCAGACCGGAGCACCGAGCGGCGTGTAAGTCGGATCGGCGGCAATACTTCGCATTTTCGTAACGGACCGGTTCATCGCCCCCAACGGTCCAAGTTCCGGAGCGACCCGAGTGACTTCACGAAAGAACACATAGGAGGGGTTGTGAAACAGCAATTCTGCCCCTGCTTCGGGGTTTTTACGCACCCAGGCACGGATCATTTGGGCGCTGACCTCATGCGCGCCCAACAGGCCCTGCCGTATCAACTCGGCACCGATTGAGCGATAGGGATGCCCATTTGCCCCGCCATAACCCACGCGCAGGGTGCTTCCATCTGGTAAACGAATGCGGCCCGAGCCTTGGATCTGTAAGAAAAACAATTCAACCGGGTCATCGACCCACGCAAGCTCCAGGCCCCGGCCTGCCATCGCACCGCCGCTCAGGATTTCCCGGCGACTCAGCCAAGGTCCGTCTGCTCGTGCTTCGGGGGGCATCTTGTAGAGTGGGTATTTGAAGCGATCCGTCCGGGTCCGAGACCCTTGTAATTCGGGTTCGAAATACCCCGTGAACAAGGCGTCCTGACCATCTTCCACCAAAACCGGGCGAAAGAATAACTCAAAGAATGATCGCGCGGCATCAGCCTCATAGGTCCGGGCAACGCCACACAAGGCGCGCCAGTCCGGATCATTCAAATCACTACAGGTATTCAGAAAAACCGAAAGGGCCGCCCCATGATCGTCGGCGGCCCAGCCTTCCAGCTCATCAAACGACAGTATGGATCGCGTCGTCTCAGCCCCGGCGGCGCTTGCGGCGGTCATCGCGCCCACAAGAAAGAGCGACCGGAGCTTGGCAATCATGCGTCCGTTGCAACAAGCAGCCAGTTCGGATCATCCGAGGCCATCACGCGGGCAAAGGTCCAGCTGTCTTTCTGACGTTTGACCGTGTTTGGACTGCCTTCGATGATGTCACCGCCGCGATCCCGCACGACCGAGGTCAGTTCAGCCACGAATTTCATCGTTATTTCGGCCTGGTTGGTATCTTTGTCAAAAGACACATCAGCCAGCGTGGTTTCACGGACACCGATGAACTCAGCCTCGATCGTTAAACCCTGATCTTCGCGGGCGGCGACGACAGACACGAATGTTTCGAAAACCTCTTCGGAAAGGAAAGGCTGTATTTCGTCCAGGTTTCCTTTTTCAAACCCCATGACGATCATTTCATACGCGCCGCGCGCACCCTGCACAAATTCGCTTACCGAAAAACTCGGCTCAATCCGCTTCATCGCGGCAAGGGTTTGTGCCTGTTCACTATCCTCGGCAACGTGGTCGGTGATGTCGTGATCCGGACCGCCTTCGATCACCTCGAACCCGCTGCGGGCCTTGTGTGTTTCTGGTTGTTGTTGCACAGGGGGCTTTTCAAAACCCTCACGCGTGCCCAGCACACTTCTCAAACGTAGGATCAGGAAAACGGCAATTCCGGCAAGGACCAGCAACTGGATCATCGGTTCGTTCATTTCATCCTCTTTTCAGACCGCCGCTTTGTATGCGCGGCCTCCTGCCACTATGTAGGTGACAGTTCGTGGCAAGTCCACCGCCCGGCCTTTAGCATAGGATAGCGCAGATGTACCTGTTCTTGGCATTTTTATTGGTTCCGATTATCGAAATCGCCCTGTTCATTCAGGTCGGTGGTTTGATTGGCCTGTGGCCAACCTTGGCGATTGTAGTTCTTACTGCCGTGATGGGCACCATTTTGGTCAGGACACAAGGTCGCATGGCATTGGCTAATCTACAACGTTCCTTTGCTGAACTGGACGACCCGACCGAACCGCTGGCCCATGGGGCGATGATCCTGCTGTCAGGTGTTCTGCTGCTGACGCCCGGGTTTTTCACGGATGCGGTTGGATTTGCACTGCTTGTTCCGGCGGTGAGACTGTCAGTGTTCCGTTACTTGCGGTCCAAAGTAACTATCACGCAGTTTCAGATGGGTCCCGGGCCACAATCGCGACCCGGATCTTCAGGGTCCGATCAGGGCGATGTGATTGACGGTGAGTTTACTGAAGTAAGGCCACGCCAGAACCCCTCGAAGCCGTCGAAATGGGTAGAGGGTCCGGACCGGCATTGAGGTGCCGCGCCCAACTTGCTAAGCAGTGGCAAATTTCATTTTTGGAGTAGATCCATGGCCGAAGAAAAAGCTGCAGAAAACACTGCAGCCCAAGCTGCCCCCCAAGTCCAGATGCGCGTTCTGGGACAATTCATCCGCGATATGTCCTTTGAAAACGTTATGGCACAAAAGGGCGTGTCCGGTGACGTACAGCCCGAGATTTCCGTTCAGGTCAACCTAGACGCAAAAAAACGTTCGGCTGAACATCAATACGAAGTTGCGATCAAGCTGAACCTCAAGTCGAAAGCCAAAGGATTGGAGGATATCCTATTCCTTTGCGAAATCGACTATTGTGGCCTGTTCCACGTAGAAGGTGTTGCCGAAGACCAACTGCACCCGTTCCTTCTGATCGAATGCCCCCGCATGTTGTTCCCGTTCCTGCGCCGTATCGTCAGCGACATCACTCGTGACGGTGGTTACCCGCCAGTGAACCTGGACAATATCGATTTTGTTGCGCTGTACCGCAACGAACTGATGCGCCGTCAGGCCGAAGCGCAAAAAACCGAAGCCTGAGTGGTTTGACCCGCGTCGCGACAAGCTTCAGGCGCGGGTCCACAATGCGTTTTCGCCCAGTTTCTGCACAAAAGCGTCGTGCGCCGCTTGTTCTTCTTCGGTAAGTTTTGACGCCAAAGGGGTCGACCGAGCTGTCGGGCGCCATTCCTCTTGACCGCCTGCGACCGAAGACACGGCTGTAGACAACCCAAAATCCGGTTGTCGTCCACCGATCAGTTCCAGATAAACCTCAGCCAGAATTTCCGAGTCGAGCAACGCCCCGTGCAGCACCCGGTTCGAATTGTCGATACTGAACCGCCGACACAACGCATCCAACGAAGCTGGCGACCCTGGAAATCGTTTGCGCGCAATTGCCAATGTGTCCAGCGCCTGATCCATCGGGATCGGCGGCAGACCCATCCATTTAAGCTCGGCGTTCAGGAACTTCATGTCGAAGGACGCGTTGTGGATCACCAGCTTGGCATCACCGACGAAGTCACGGAATCCCTGCCCAACTTTCGCAAAAACTGGTTTATCTTTCAGCGTGACCTCGCCTTTTTCCGGCGGGCGCGGGTTTTCCAACAGGTCAGGTCCAATGCCATGCACACCAAACGCCTCTTCAGGCATTGAGCGTTCGGGATTAATGTAGACGTGGTACGTTTCACCCGTCGCTACATGGTTCCAAAGCTCAACCGCACCGATTTCGACAATCCGGTCGCCGCTATCGGGATCAAACCCTGTGGTTTCAGTATCAAGTACGATCTCACGCATCTGCCATTCCTGCCCGTATCTGCCTGACAACATCCTGCACCTGCGCGCGGGCATGGTCCAGCGTATCGGTGACAATCACATAATCCGCTCGCGCACATTTTTCATCGTTTAGCATTTGCTTGGCACGGATCTGTTCGAACTGTGCCTCGGTCATCGTTCCGCGTGCTAAGACGCGGCGTTTCTGTTCGTCGGCCGGAATTGAAACACAGGCCACCGCGTCCATCGCCGCGTCTCCACCCGTTTCAAAGAGGAGGGGAATGTCGAACACCAAAATATCTGCAGCTGCTCGGCTGCGGAAAGCGGCCCGGTCCACGGCCACAAGCGGGTGAACGATGGCCTCAATCTTTTTCAATACGTCGGGGTTCCGTGCGATGATTTCTTTCAGGGCTATTCGACTTACAACGCCGTCTATAATTGCCTCTGGAAACGCGGCCCTCATGGGCTCAACAGCCGCTCCTCCTGTTGAATAGAGCCTGTGTACAGCCGCATCCGCATCCCACAGCGCGCAGCCTTCATCGAGGAACATTTGCGCCGTGGTGCTTTTGCCCATGCCGATCGAACCTGTCAGTCCAAGGGCAAAACTCATCCCAAAACCGCCGCGCGCAACTCATCTGTCACCTCGGGTCGCGTGCCAAACCAGCGTTCGAACCCGGGCAGAGCTTGGTACAGCAACATACCCAACCCGTCGACGGTGGTGCAGCCAGCCTCTTCCGCTGTTTGCAGCAGCTTTGTCTTTAACGGGGCATAAACCAAATCTGTCACAACGGCACCCGGCTGCAGCCCGTCCAAAGGAACCCGTAGTTCCGGCTGTCCTTGCATCCCCAAAGAGGTCGTGTTCACCACCAGCTCGGCCTCTTCAATGACATTGCCGGCCTGAATCCAGTCAACAACAGTTATGCGGTCGCCAAATTCTTCTCTCAGTTGATCAGCTCTGGCCTGGGTGCGGTTGGTCAGCATGATCTTGGGTACGCCTGCCTCAAGTAAGCCCTGCAATACCGCGCGCGATGCACCACCAGCCCCAAACACCACAGCCGGACCATCTGAGGGCGACCAATCCGGTGCGCCTTCGCGAAGATTCTGCATAAACCCAAAGCCGTCGGTATTGTCGGCATAAATCTTGCCGTCTTCCCCAAAAAACAAGGTATTTGCAGCACCGATCAATTTGGCACGCTTGGAGACGAAATCCGCCAGGCGCAAAGCCGCTTCTTTATGGGGGACGGTGACATTTGCCCCAACAAACCCAGCTTTCGGCAGAGACCGAAGCACCACATGTAAATCTTCAGGTGCGACGTCCATGGGGACATAGTGGCCGGCAAGCCCATATGTCTTGAGCCAGTACCCATGGAGCTGCGGTGATTTCGAATGCGCAATCGGGTGCCCAATCACCCCGGCTAACGGAATTCTGTGCTGCGTCATTGATCAATCACCCCTTTAACACTCAAATAATTAAGCAGTTCCAATAGGGGCATACCCAAAACATTAAAATAGTCGCCGTCAATGGTTGCAAACAGCCGGACGCCTTCCTCTTCCAGTTTGTAACCCCCGACGGCATGCTGGATGCTGTCCCAGTTGCGATCAATATACCCGCGCAGATAGGCATCAGAACTCATCCGCATGCGCAATCGTACCTGCCCGACATGACGCCAGAGCGGCTGACCATCCTGATAGATCACTGCGGCCGACAACAGCATATGCCGTTTGCCGCGCATCGCCTTAAGTTGGGCCAACGCGTCTTCGGGTGTTGCCGATTTTGATAATAAATGTCCATCGAAATCAAGAACTTGATCACAGCCCAGAACCATCGCTCCGGGGGTCTTGTCACTTATTTTACGCGCCTTCATTTCGGCCAAAGCATCAGCGATATCGCGGGGGGATGCCTTTTCAGCCAATAGCGCGCGTTTTACGGTCTCTTCGTCCACACGCGCAATCTGTACCGAGAACGGCACGCCCGCGTTCGTTAGTAGCTTTGCGCGGATAGATGAGCCCGAGGCCAGAATGAAGGGGACAGACATGTGGAAAACCCCGTGTGCAAGTCGTTGAAGCTTCTTGAACGCTTTGTATGGTTTTCAGATTGACACGCAAGCCCGGGAATTTCGTGCAAAACTTACCTGAGTCGCCCGAACTCTATCCATCTGGGACAAGAATAAGTTTCAAGGCTGGGATTATCGTGCACTCCTGACTTACCCAATGAGTTATCCTCAGATCACTCTTGATGAAACTATATTAATCCATTGTTTTAAAAGAGGAAAATTTTGAATTCACAGAATCAGCCTGGAAAATTCAAATTCTGTCCACGTGTGGAAAACATATGTGTAAAAAAGTAATCCACGGATTTTGCTCTGCCTACAAAACCATCATCCTTTCTCTTTTCTTATTTATTGATTAGGGAAAGATCCCAACAACGCGCGGAGCCAGAATGACTGATCTTCTTTTCACGATTTACCCGTGGGTGAAGTCTCTGCACATCATGGCTGTGATCGCCTGGATGGCAGGCTTATTCTACTTGCCACGGCTGTTTGTTTATCACGTCGAAAAAGCACAGGCCGTCGACGGCGCAGAAACCATTTTCTTTGAAATGGAAGAAAAGCTGCTGCGCGTGATCATGAGCCCTGCAATGATCGTTGCCTGGGTTTGCGGGCTGATCATGGTGGTGACACCGGGAATCGTCGGATGGGATTTTGCTTGGCCCTGGATCAAAGGCGCAGCTGTGATTGCGATGACATGGTTCCATCACTGGCTGGTCGCACGGCGCAAGGACTTCTTAGAGGGGCGAAATAAGCTCACTGGGCGGCAGTTTCGCCTAATGAACGAGGTTCCGACCGTTTTGATGGTTTTCATCGTTCTGGCGGTCATTCTGAAGTTCTAGGCACTTCTCGTTTTAGGCAGGAGAAATGGATCGAAACGCGCGGTCGACCGAAGAGAAAGGCAGCGTGTTCCGATTCAACGCAAACGTAAAAATGCTCTGACAGCCTGTTTGACTCCGATGCCTGTCGCGCATATGTAGGGATCAACACGCCCGTCCGGGCGGCGTATTTTCCGCACTAAAATTCCACTTCGTGCCGCGCTGTCAGCGGTGAAGGTATGTATCATGACAACTGAAGCTCTGAATCTGGCCGATCTAAAGGCCAAAAGCCCCAAAGACCTTCTGGCAATGGCCGAAGAGCTGGAAATCGAAAACGCCTCGACCATGCGTAAAGGCGAGATGATGTTCCAGATCCTGCGTGAACGCGCGGATGATGGGTGGACCGTTGGCGGCGACGGCGTTCTGGAAGTGCTGCAGGATGGCTTCGGCTTTCTGCGCTCACCCGAGGCGAACTATCTGCCGGGTCCCGACGACATTTACGTCTCACCTGACATGATCCGCCAATATTCGCTGCGTACGGGGGACACCGTTGAGGGTGAGATCAAAGCACCGGATGAGAATGAGCGGTACTTTGCGCTGATCAAGGTGACAAAGATCAACTTTGAGGATCCCGAAAAAGCCAAACACAAGATCCTCTTTGACAACCTTACGCCACTGTACCCGGATCAGCGTCTGAAAATGGAGATTGAAGATCCGACGATCAAAGACAAGTCGGCGCGTGTGATTGATCTGGTGGCTCCGATCGGTAAAGGCCAGCGGTCTCTGATCGTTGCGCCGCCGCGGACCGGTAAAACGGTGATCCTGCAGAACATCGCGCACTCGATCGAACAGAACCACCCCGAGTGTTATCTGATCGTCCTGCTGATCGACGAACGGCCGGAAGAGGTGACCGACATGCAGCGTTCGGTGAAGGGTGAGGTTGTGTCCTCGACCTTCGACGAACCTGCGACGCGGCACGTGGCCGTGTCGGAAATGGTCATCGAAAAAGCCAAGCGTTTGGTCGAGCATAAACGAGATGTTGTTATTCTTCTCGACTCGATCACAAGACTTGGTAGGGCGTTCAACACTGTGGTCCCATCCTCGGGTAAAGTCCTGACCGGTGGTGTGGACGCAAACGCACTGCAACGGCCCAAACGGTTCTTTGGTGCCGCGCGAAACATCGAAGAAGGCGGTTCGCTGACCATCATCGCCACCGCGCTGATCGATACCGGCAGCCGGATGGACGAAGTGATCTTCGAAGAATTCAAAGGCACCGGTAACTCGGAAATCGTTCTGGACCGCAAGATCGCGGACAAGCGCGTGTTCCCGGCGATCGACATCCTCAAATCCGGCACCCGGAAAGAGGATTTGCTGGTCGACAAAGGCGATTTGGCCAAGACCTTCGTCTTGCGCCGTATCCTCAATCCGATGGGGACGACCGACGCAATCGAATTCCTGTTGTCGAAGTTGAAACAGACCAAGACAAACGGAGAGTTCTTCGATTCGATGAACACCTGACACAGGTCTTAACTGACGCGAGGCCTTCGAATGGATACGATATTCGCCTTGGCCAGCGCACAAGGCAAAGCAGGGGTGGCGGTGATCCGCCTCTCTGGCCCTTTGGCGCATTCAGCTGCGGCCGATCTGACCGGAAGCCTGCTGCCGCCCCGCGGTATGCGGGTCAGGTCTTTGCATGCAAGTGACGGATCACGCCTTGATGATGGATTGGTTTTAACCTTCCAAGGTCCGGCGAGTTTCACCGGTGAGGACGTGGCCGAGCTTCAAATCCATGGTAGCACGGCTGCGGTCAACGCGGTGATGCGCAGCCTTTCGGATACAAACGGATTGCGTTTGGCCGAACCAGGTGAGTTTACGCGCCGTGCGCTTGAGAATGGCAAGATGGATTTGACGCAGGTCGAAGGTTTGGCTGATCTCATCGATGCCGAAACCGAGGCGCAGCGGAAACAAGCGCAGGCCATATTGGCTGGCCAATTGGGTGGTTTGGCAGAACGTTGGCGCCGCGATCTGATCCGCGCCGCATCGTTACTGGAGGCGGTGATTGATTTTGCCGACGAAGAGGTGCCGACGGATGTGTCACCGGAGGTCCGCGCGCTGGTGTCTGGCGTAATGCAAGACCTTCAACGTGAAGCAGAAGGTGTAAAGATCGCTGAGCGGATCCGGAGCGGTTTTGAAGTTGCTATTGTAGGGCTTCCAAATGCGGGCAAGTCGACTTTGCTGAACGCCTTGGCCGGGCGAGAGGCAGCGATTACGTCAGAATATGCAGGCACAACGCGCGATGTGATTGAAGTTCGCATGGATTTGGGCGGATTGCCGGTAACACTTTTAGATACAGCCGGACTACGCGAGACCGAAGATCATGTCGAAAACCTTGGGGTTAAACTTGCTCGGAAGAGAGCAGAGGCGGCGGACTTACGAGTATTTTTAGCGGAGAATCCGGCCGAGCTTGGTGTCCCGATGATCGAAGGTGATATCACGGTTTTGCCAAAATCGGATCTTCGCGCAGATGCTGAGGGGGGAATTTCTGGGAAAACCGGTCAAGGTATCGATCAGCTTATTTCCCACATATCGCGTGTCCTTGCCCAAAGAACTACTAGTCATGGTATAGCTACCCGCGAACGTCACAGGGTAGCGCTGAACGATGCCAATTCTGCATTAGCTGACGCGATGACAGTTCTGGAATCAGGACCAGATTTGTATGATATCGCGGCGGAAGAATTGCGAACGGCAATCCGCGCGCTGGAAACACTAGTTGGCAGAATTGGCGTTGAAAACTTATTAGATGAGATATTCGCCAGTTTCTGCTTGGGAAAATAAGGAGTGTTTCACGTGAAACATTCAAATTTTGACGTTGTTGTAGTGGGTGCCGGACATGCCGGCACTGAAGCGGCCCATGCTGCGGCGCGCATGGGGGTTGAAACCGCCTTGGTAACGCTGTCTGCGCAGGACATTGGTGTAATGTCCTGCAACCCCGCAATCGGAGGTCTTGGTAAAGGTCATTTGGTACGCGAGATTGATGCGCTGGATGGCGTTATGGGGCGCGTTGCTGACCGGGCAGGTATCCAGTTTAGGCTGCTCAACCGTCGCAAAGGACCTGCAGTACAAGGACCTAGAGCCCAGGCGGACCGCGCTTTGTACCGAGCGGCTATGCAAAAAGAAACGCAAGCGCAACCGCGGTTGTCGGTCGTTGTTGGTGAAGTCGTTGATTTCCTGATGGAGGGCAGCCGAGTTATCGGGATCAAACTGGCAGATGAATCAGAAATTCAAGCCAAGGCTGTGATTCTAACTTCAGGTACGTTCCTACGTGGAGTCATTCATATCGGGGACGTTTCGCGCCCTGGGGGGCGAATGGGTGATCGGCCGTCTGTAAAACTTGCTGAAAGGCTGGACAGCTTTGCGCTTCCGCTAGGGCGATTGAAAACAGGCACGCCGCCAAGGTTGGACGGGCGTACGATTGATTGGTCAGATCTCGAACGACAGGATGGCGATGAAGCCCCAACGTTGTTCTCGTTCTTATCAAAGTCGGTCGTTGCGCCGCAGATTTCGTGTGGGATCACACATACAAACGCTCGCACGCATGAAATAATCGAGAAAAACCTATCGCGATCAGCCATGTACGGTGGGCACATTGATGGGGTTGGGCCGCGGTATTGCCCGTCGATCGAAGACAAAATTGTCCGCTTTGCAGAAAAGGACTCGCATCAGATCTTTCTGGAGCCGGAGGGTGTCAATGATCACACCATTTATCCAAACGGTATTTCGACGTCGTTACCTCAGGACGTACAGGTTGAATATGTCCATTCAATAAAAGGGCTTGAGAAAGCGGAAATACTGCAACCCGGTTATGCGATAGAATATGACTATGTCGATCCAAGGGTTTTGTCCTCCTCGCTGTCTTTACCCGAAGCGCCGGGACTGTATCTTGCTGGCCAAATCAATGGAACAACAGGGTATGAAGAAGCGGCTGCCCAAGGTTTGGTCGCAGGATTGAATGCCGCTCAGTTCGTTCAAGGACGAGAGCCCGTCCATTTTACCCGCGCAGACAGCTACATTGGTGTGATGATCGACGATCTGACAACACGTGGTGTTGCCGAACCTTACCGTATGTTTACGTCTCGGGCTGAATTCCGGCTTTCCTTACGCGCAGACAACGCGGATCAGAGGCTGACTCCGTTGGGAATAAAGTTGGGATGTGTCGGGCAAGAGCGTTTGGCGAGTTTCAATAAAAAGCTGAAAAAGCTGACCGCAGTTAAATCAAAACTGACTGACCTAACGTTCACCCCGAAAGAGGTTCGCGCGGTTGGAATTAACATTAATCAAGACGGAAACCGCCGTGACGCCATGGCCCTGCTGGCATTTCCTGATGTTGGTTTTGAAGACATAATCCCCCTTGTTCCGGGCATGGGCGACATCGAAGAAGATATCCGCCGTCAGGTTGAGCGAGATGCGCTGTACGCGAACTATATCTTACGACAGAACAAAGATGTCGAAGCAATGAAACGAGATGAATCCTACGAAATTCCGCGGGATTTTGACTACTCATCTCTTGAAGGCCTGTCATCAGAAATGAAGCAAAAGCTGACGACGGCAAAGCCTTTGAACATCGCGCAAGCGGGCCGGGTTGAAGGCGTGACACCTGCCGCTTTGACCTTGTTGTTGGCCAAGTTGCGTCGCGAGCAAAGGGTTCGCAAAGTATGAGTTATCAGATTGTCGACGGTTTGGATGTTTCACGTGAAACACTTGAGCGCCTCGAAACCTATGTACGATTGGTTGAACACTGGAATCCCAGCATAAACTTGGTTTCGCGCAATAGTTTATCAGATATTTGGGAGCGACATATCCTTGACTCTGTACAAGTCTACCGATTGGCGACGCAGTTCAATACCTGGGTGGACCTCGGCAGTGGAGGTGGTTTCCCCGGTATGGTTTGCGCCATCATGGCCATCGAAGACGCACCAAACGCTCAGTTTACACTTATAGAAAGCGATCAACGGAAAGCTGCGTTTCTGCGAAGTGCCGCACGGGAATGCGGTGCAAAATGTGCGGTGATTCCGAAAAGAATTGAAATGGTTAACCCAATGAGCGCTGATATCTTGTCAGCACGAGCTTTGTCTGATCTTCGTACGTTATTGTCCTTTTGCGACAGGCATTTAGGAAGAAACGGAACCGCGCTGTTGCCGAAAGGCGTAAGCTGGAAAAAAGAGGTGGAAGACGCGCGCAAAGAATGGAATTTCACTTACGAGCCGATTACAAGTTTAACTGAGCCCCAAGCAGTTATCCTAAGGATCAAAGGAGTATCGCGTGGTTGATCTGTCTCGTCCCTCAGGACCCAGGATTATCGCGGTTGCCAATCAAAAGGGCGGGGTGGGGAAAACAACGACAGCGATCAACCTTGCCGCCGGATTAGCCGAAGCTGGGTGTCGCGTTCTGGTGGTTGATCTGGATCCGCAGGGCAACGCGTCAACCGGCCTTGGGGTTGAGGACCGAGATTGGACAACTTACGATCTTTTGCTGGATGACGCACCACTTGAGGCGGTGATTCAGGAGACAGAAATAGATGGCCTGCTAGTCATACCGGCCACAGTTGATCTGAGTTCAGCCGACATCGAACTGATTTCGAATGAAAAGCGCAGCTACTTGCTCCATGATGCCTTGCGGCAAACACCAATTGACAAGTTCAACCTGGATTTTGTTCTGATCGACTGTCCGCCGTCACTCAATCTACTGACCGTGAACGCAATGGTTGCGGCGCATTCCGTGTTGGTACCACTGCAAAGTGAGTTCTTTGCATTGGAGGGTCTGTCTCAACTCATGCTGACGATCCGCGAGGTCCGTCAAACTGCAAATCCAGAGCTCAGAATCGAAGGTGTTGTGTTGACTATGTATGACAACCGCAACAACTTGTCCCGCCAAGTCGAAAAGGATGCACGTGACAATTTGGGTGAGATGGTGTTTAAAACCAAGATACCCAGGAATGTCAGGGTCAGCGAGGCACCATCTTATGCTTTGCCGGTACTTCAATATGATTCGGGATCGTTGGGTGCGATGGCATATAGACATCTGGCGCGCGAAGTAATTCACAAGAACAAAAATGTCGCCGCTTAAGTGGCAGCGAGGAGGGGTTAGTGGCTACAAAAAAAACAAAACCCAGAGGTTTGGGTCGGGGCCTGTCAGCTTTGATGGCAGATGTCACGCAGGAAACCGCAGGGTTGGCCCCAAGTGAACCACGCCGACCGGACATGAATGTTCCCATAGAAAAACTGCACGCAAATCCCAACCAGCCACGCAGAACATTTTCAGCGGAACGATTGGATGAGCTTGCGGCTTCGATCAAGGAAAAGGGCATCATTCAGCCTCTGATCGTGCGTGAGGTCAGGGCGGGCGACTATGAAATTGTCGCTGGCGAAAGGCGTTGGCGTGCGGCCCAGATGGCCCAACTGCATGATATTCCGGTTATCGTGCGTGACTTCGATGATACCGAAGTATTGGAAGTCGCCATTATCGAGAATATCCAGCGCGCTGACCTGAATGCCGTTGAAGAGGCGGCTGGCTATAAACAGCTTATGGATCGCTTTGGTCATACGCAGGAAAAGCTGGCCGAAGCACTGGGAAAAAGCCGCAGTCACATTGCCAATCTTCTGCGCCTGCTGTCACTGCCGCAGGATGTGCAGACCTTAGTAATCCAAGGGAAACTGTCTGCGGGACACGCGCGGGCACTGATTACTGCGGAAAACCCATCAGAATTGGCAAAAATTGTCGTACGGGACGAGCTGTCGGTGCGTGCAACCGAAGCGCTGGTAAAGAAGCAGCAAGCAGGTCCGGCAAAAACTGCGCCGAGGTCCAGAAACTTGGATGCGGGTAAGGATGCGGATACGCGCGCACTGGAAAAAGATCTTTCAGCCATTCTTGCGATGAAAGTAACGATTAATCACAAGGCAGGATCAGAAACCGGGCAGGTGGTTCTAACATATGAAAACCTGGATCAGTTGGATGATCTCTGCGCCAAACTCAGCCGCTAGGGCGCGTCCAGATAAAGACCAATACAGCACCCAACACGACGGCCTGAATAGCCAGAACAAAGACCGGTAAGGATAGCAGAACCGACAGTCCGAAAACGGCGGCGACGGAGAAAGTGGCCGCCCTTTTTGCGTTCGGTCGTATGGCGCCAGCAGTCTGCCAGTCCAAGATCAGTGGGCCGAAGGTTCGATGTGTCATTAACCAATTGTGCAAACGCGAAGACGAGCGTGCAAAGAAAAACGCTGCCAAAAGTAGAAAAGGAACAGTTGGTAACAATGGAACGGCGATACCGACCACCGCAAGCCCAACGCAGATCAACCCTAAAGCGGCCCAAAGGTATTGCATCACCTATCCCAACAATTCCCGGATCACCGCATTAAGAACAGCGCGACCGTTTCTGGTTGCAACCAGTCGACGATCCGTCTGCTCAATCATTCCAAGTTCAATCAAGTCGGACAGCTTGTTCTGCGGTAAAGAATACCCGGCCAACTCACTGAATCGATCCATATATAGACCTTTTGTGGTTCTTAGACACATCATAAGGTATTCGCTTGCCTGATCTTGCCGTGAAAGTGTCGATCGTAGTTTCTCTCCGCTGCCGTTCTCAACGGCAGTCAGCCACGCGTTAGGCGACAAATGGGTTTCGGTGGCAAGCTTTTCGCCGTTTACCGTGATCCGCCCATGCGCTCCGGGACCAATGCCGACATAATCACCATAGTTCCAGTAGATCAGATTATGTTGTGACTCGGCACCGAGCCGCGCGTGGTTAGAAACCTCATAGGCAGGGAGGCCATGTGCCTCGCAGACGTCTTGAGTGACCAGATACATGTCGGCGGCGCTGTCATCCTCGGGCAGGCCGCGAAGTTTTCCAACCGCATAGCGATCACCAAAGGCAGTACCGTCCTCAATCGTCAGCTGGTAGAGCGACAGGTGATCAACGGCCATTGACAGAGCTTCGTTCAGCTCAGCGCGCCACATATCCGGAGTTTGGTGTTGGCGTGCATAGATAAGGTCAAAACTGACCCGATCGAAACAAGCGCGCGCGATGTCGAATGCAGCGCGCGCCTCGGCGACTGTATGTATGCGCCCAAGACGGCGCAGGTCGTCATCGTTCAACGCCTGTACGCCCATCGAGATACGGTTCACGCCAGCGTCGTGATAGGCCGCGAAACGTTCAGCCTCGACTGAGCTTGGGTTGGCCTCCAGCGTTATTTCCATGTCGTTGGCGGGATGCCACAAGGCGCGGGCCTGATCAATCACCGCACCAACGGTGTCAGGATCCATCAAAGATGGCGTGCCGCCGCCAAAGAATATCGTATTCAACACTCGGCTGGAGGTTTCGGCAGCAGAGCGCTCCAGCTCCCTCAGATAGGATTTAAGCCATTGTTTTTGCTTTATATTTTTAGAAACATGACTGTTGAAGTCGCAATAGGGACATTTGGCCTCGCAAAAGGGCCAATGTACATACAGGCCAAAGCCCCCGTTGCGCCAATCATCCGCCAAAGCAGCCTTTCACGAACATCTCCACCGCGCGACCGCGATGGCTGATCTTGTTCTTTTCCCAGCGGTCCATCTCGGCGTAGGTAATGTCGTGACCGTCGGGCACAAACATCGGGTCGTAGCCGAACCCATCCTTGCCACGGATTGGCCAAACTAGATGTCCGGGCGCAACGCCCTCAAACACCTCATCATGGCCATCGGGCCAGGCAAGAACCAGCGTGCAGCGAAACTGTGCCGTACGCGGGTGGGCGGCGTTTTTATCCTCAAGTTCGTTGTGGGCACGGGCCATGGCGATCATGAAATCGCGACCATCGTCCGTTTCTGCCCAGTCGGCGGTGTAAACTCCGGGTGCACCGTCCAACGCGTCGATCGTGATACCGGAGTCATCCGACAGGGCAGGCAGGCCCGTTGCCTTAGCAGCAGCGTGGGCTTTGATCCGGGCGTTGCCGATGAACGTATCTTCGGTCTCTTCCGGTTCAGGCAGGTTCATTTCGCCCGCACCTACAACTGTCACGCCAAAGGGTTCGAGGAGATGCGCCATCTCTTCCAGCTTGCCTTTGTTGTGCGTGGCAACCAGCAGCCTGTCACCGTCGAACTTGCGTGTCATGCGGTGGCGGCCTTTTGTGCAGCGGCCAATTCGCCAACGCCTTTAGAAGCCAGATCCATCAGCTGATCCATCTGGGCACGGCTAAAGACCGAGCCTTCCGCGCTCATCTGCACTTCGATCAGTTTGCCCGAACCCGTCATGATAAAGTTACCGTCAACGCCGGCTTCGCTGTCTTCCGGGTAGTCGAGGTCCAGCACCGGTTGACCGGCATAGATACCACAGGACACAGCCGCGACCGGATCGACCAGTGGATCGGAAATCACGTCACCGGCCTTCATCAGCTTGTTGACTGCCAGACGCAGCGCAACCCAACCACCGGTGATCGAGGCGCAACGGGTACCGCCATCGGCCTGGATCACATCGCAATCCACGGTAATCTGGCGTTCCCCCAGCGCGACCCGGTCTACGCCGGCCCGCAGCGCACGGCCAATCAGGCGCTGGATTTCTACCGTACGGCCACCTTGTTTGCCGCTTGCCGCCTCACGCCGCATCCGGGTGTTGGTTGCGCGGGGCAACATACCGTATTCGGCGGTAACCCATCCAAGGCCCGAGCCCTTGATAAAGGGCGGCACGCGATCTTCGATCGTTGCGTTGCACAGCACATGTGTGTCGCCCATTTTGATCAGGCAGGAACCTTCGGCATGTTTGGTGAACCCCGTTTCGATTGAAACGGAGCGCATTTCGCTTAAATCTCGTCCTGAGGGTCGCATCGAAAATCCTTTATTTGCTGGGTTGGGGATAACGCCCTGCGGCGCTAGGATGCAACCCCGATTGACCTTTCGTGTACCTGCGATTTAATGACCGCCCAGCAGGGGACCGCCGATGAGCGAAGCGAGTAAAATTCTGGATGAGATGAATGACCGGTCACGCGAAGTGTTCCGGCTGATCGTCGAAAGCTATCTGGACAGCGGTGAACCCGTTGGCAGCCGCACTTTGACTCGCACTCTGTCTGAAAAAGTCAGCGCCGCAACCGTGCGAAATGTAATGCAAGACCTTGAGTTTCTTGGCCTGCTCGACAGCCCGCATGTCTCTGCCGGACGTATTCCGACGCAGATGGGTTTGCGGATGTTTGTGGACGGTTTGTTGGAAGTTGGCGATCTGGGTGCTGATGACCGGCAGAAATTGGATGCGACTTTAGGCTCTAACAAAGGTGATGTTGGCGGAATGCTCGACCGTGTGGGGTCGGCCTTGTCGCATGTCACACATGGCGCATCTTTGGTTTTAACCCCCAAGCAAGAATCCGAGATCAAGCATATCGAGTTTGTCTCTTTGGCCCATGACCGCGCCTTGGTGGTTCTGGTTTTTGCTGATGGTCACGTTGAAAACCGCCTGTTCACACCGCCCCCGGGACAAACGCCCAGCTCAATGCGCGAAGCCGCAAATTTCCTGAATGCGCTGATCGAAGGACGCACATTGCGCGAAGTGCGCCGTCAGATGCAAACTCAGATTGACGCCCGCAAGCAAGAGATCGACGTCCTGGCCCGTGAAATGGTCGAAAGCGGCATGGCGGTCTGGGACGGGGATGGGGGCGACTCAGCACGTTTGATTGTGCGCGGCAGGGCGAATCTGCTGGGCGAACAGGGTGAGGCCGAGGAACTGGAGCGAATCCGTACCCTGTTTGACGATCTGGAACGCAAGCGAGACATTGCCGAATTTCTGGAATTAACCGAAGAAGGTGAGGGTGTGCGCATTTTTATCGGGTCCGAGAACAAACTTTTCTCACTTTCGGGTTCCTCTTTGGTGGTGTCTCCTTATATGAACGCTGATCGAAAGATAATCGGTGCGGTCGGGGTGATCGGGCCCACGCGTCTGAATTATGGACGGATCGTGCCGATCGTGGATTATACGGCGCAACTGGTCGGCAAGCTGATATCCGACCGGAGCTAGAGGGTAAGAAATGGCAGAACCCAAAGACGAAGACTTCCTGGACAATATCGCAACGGCCGAAGCGGAAGAGCTGGCCGATGAAATTGCCGAGTTCAGCGACGAAGCGCTTGAACTGGATGAACTGCGCGCTGAGCGGGACGATTACAAAGACAAGTTCATGCGTGCGCTTGCGGATGCCGAAAACGCACGAAAACGTGGCGATAAGGCGCGCCGCGATGCGGAACAGTATGGCGGGTCAAAGCTGGCCCGTGACATGCTGCCGGTTTATGACAACATGAAACGCGCGCTTGAAGCCGCAACTGATGAGCAGAAAGAGGTTGCTGCTGGTCTGATTGAGGGTGTGGAGCTGACGATGCGCGCGTTAAAGGATGTGTTTCAGAAACACGGGATCGAGGTGATCACGCCTGAAGTCGGTGATCGGTTCGACCCCAATATCCACGAGGCGATGTTCGAGGCACCGGTGCCGGGCACTAAGGCCGGAGACATTATTCAGGTCTCTGCCGAGGGCTTTATGCTGCACGATCGCCTTCTGCGTCCGGCGCAGGTTGGTGTGTCTTCGACGCCTGCAAGTTAAGCATTCAGCGCAAATCACAAACTGGGGCGGTCAGGATCTGGCCGCCTCTTTTAGTTTGTATATCAGATCAAGCGCTTCACGCGGGGTGAGTTCATCGGGCAGCACATCCTTCAGCATCTCCGTGACGGGTGATGCCTTGGGCACCGGGGGTGGAGGGGGAGGTGCTGCGGAAAACAGTGGCAGGTCGTCGATCAGCGCCTTTTGCTTGCCGCCTTCGCGTTCGGTTTTTTCCAACTGGTTCAGAACCACACGCGCGCGCGCGACCACCGAAGCAGGCAGCCCGGCAAGCTGTGCAACCTGTACACCATAGGACCGGTCTGCTGCGCCCTTGTGGACTTCGTGCAGGAAGATCACCTCACCGTCCCACTCTTTTACCGCGACGGTGGCATTCTCTACACCCTCAAGCTTTCCGGCCAAAGCTGTCAGTTCATGGTAGTGCGTCGCAAACAGGGCGCGGCATTTATTGGCTGCGTGCAGGTGTTCCAAGGTGGCCCAGGCGATCGATAACCCATCATAGGTGGCCGTACCGCGCCCTATTTCGTCCAAAATCACCAGCGCGCGGTCATCCGCCTGATTGAGGATGGCGGCGGTTTCCACCATTTCCACCATAAAGGTTGATCGCCCTCGGGCCAGATCATCGGATGCGCCGACCCGGCTGAACAATTGGCTGACAATTCCGATATGGGCCTGTTCTGCGGGAACATAGCTGCCCATCTGCGCCAGCAGGGCGATCAGCGCATTCTGACGCAGAAAGGTTGATTTACCAGCCATATTGGGGCCAGTCAGCAGCCAGATGGCGGCCCCGTCAGTGGCGCTCAGGTCGCAATCATTGGCAATGAAGGCGTCGCCGTCTTGCTGACGCAGCGCGTGTTCAACAACCGGATGGCGGCCCCCTTCGACATTGAAGGCACAGGATGCATCGACCCGCGGGCGGCACCAGTTTTCGCCCCGCGCAAGGTCGGCCAGAGAGGTAGTCAAATCCAGCTCAGCCAACCCGCGGGCAGCCTGGTTGAGTCGGGCGGCCATGGCCAATATCTCGTCAGACAGCCTTTTATAGAGCCGTTTTTCGATCTCAAGCGCGAGATTTCCCGCGTTCAGAATACGGGTTTCGATTTCCGAAAGCTCCACGGTTGTGAAGCGCACCTGGTTGGCGGTGGTTTGACGGTGGATAAAGGTCTCGCTCAGTGGTGGGTTCAACATTTTCTCGGCATGGGTTGCCGTAGTTTCGATGAAATACCCCAGAACGTTATTGTGCTTGATCTTGAGCGAGGAGATACCGGTGTGGTCCGCGTATTTCTTCTGAAATCCTGCAATAACAGATCGCCCTTCGTCGCGCAGGGTGCGGGCCTCATCCAGTTCACTGTCAAATCCCGGCGCTATGAAGCCGCCATCACGGGCCAGCAGGGGTGGTTCCGCAACCAGTGCCGCGTCCAGCAGGGCCAAAAGGTCGTCGAAGCCAACCAGGTTTTGGACGGCGGTTGCCAGCAAAACGGGAAGCTCTTGATTGTCACAAAGCGCTGCAATTGCCGCAGCCTGTGCCAAACCATTCCGAATTGCGGCCAGATCGCGTGGCCCACCCCGTTCCAGAGACAAACGGGATAGGGCGCGATCCAGATCGGGGGTTTTGCGCAACGCGTCGCGCAGGTCTGAGGCGGTTAGGCTGTCCTCAACCGAGAAAGCCACCGCATCCAATCGTGCATGGATGACATCCAAAGCTCGCGATGGGCTGGACAGGCGTTGCTCAAGCAATCGCGCACCACCCGGAGTCACCGTCCGGTCGACCACCGACAAC
Source organism: Ruegeria sp. AWH4_226 (assembly GCF_056159225.1). NCBI lineage: Bacteria > Pseudomonadati > Pseudomonadota > Alphaproteobacteria > Rhodobacterales > Roseobacteraceae > Ruegeria > Ruegeria sp. AWH4_226. The sequence continues at coordinate 2,644,831 of NZ_JBSWUU010000001.1, forward strand.
AATGATCCGGCCCGACCGCCAGAAAGCGACCGGGTCAGTTCCAGATTGCGCCGGGTGGCGGCATCTATTTGAACCACGCGGTCCTCGGAGTCCTTCATGGGTGTTTGCAGCAGGGGCAGTTTGCCCTTTTGCGTAATCTCCAGATAGTCGATCAGCGCACCCATGGCGGAAACCTCGGCCCGCCCAAACCTGCCGAACGCATCCAATGCGCCTACGTGAAACAAGCCGCAGACGCGTTTTTCCGCCGCGGTGCTGTCAAAACTGGCCCGGCTGACCGGGGTGAGTGAGATGCCCAGATCACGGGTCGTTTCGTGCAATGTTTGCTCGGACCCGTCAGCTACGATCAACTCGGACGGTGCCAGTCGCGCCAACTCGGGGCTGAGCCGCGCTGAGGTCAACGGCATCACATGAAATGCCCCGGTTGAGATATCGGCCCAGGCCAAAGCGGCCTCATCCCGTATCTCTGCATAGGCAGCAAGAAAATTGTGGCGGCGTGCCTCTAACAGGGCGTCTTCGGTTAGCGTTCCGGGTGTCACAAGCCGGACAACATCGCGCTTTACGACTGATTTAGAGCCTCTTTTCTTCGCTTCAGCCGGGCTTTCCATTTGCTCGCATACGGCGACGCGAAAGCCTTTTCTGATTAAGGTGAGCAGATAACCCTCCGCCGAATGCACAGGAACGCCACACATCGGGATATCGTCGCCATTGTGCTTGCCACGCTTGGTCAGGGCGATATCAAGCGCCTCGGCCGCGTTGATCGCATCATCAAAGAACATCTCGTAGAAATCACCCATGCGGTACAACAGCAAAGCATCGGCATGTGCCTCTTTGATCTCGAGATATTGCGCCATCATCGGCGTGACTGTGGACAAGGCGGACCCTTTCTGGCGTGTTCCGGGCGCGACCTTACAAATCCCCCCCGCGTGACGAAAGGCGAAAACGCAATCTCGTTGAGAACGCGCAACCGCTGAGGTATGAGGCAGGCGCACCCAACAAAAAAGAAACGACGTCCGCCATGCCCAAAACCAAGATCACCGACGAAGAGGCGCTTGCCTTTCACCTGGAACCAACCCCCGGAAAATGGGAGGTACAGGCCACCGTTCCCATGACCACCCAACGCGATCTGTCGCTGGCCTACAGCCCCGGTGTGGCAGTTCCGTGCGAAGCAATCGCGGCAAATCCGGAAACGGCCTATGACTATACCAACAAGGGCAACCTGGTTGCAGTGATTTCAAACGGGACTGCTGTATTGGGCCTTGGAAATCTGGGCGCGCTCGGGTCCAAACCGGTGATGGAGGGCAAGTCTGTTCTGTTCAAGCGGTTCGCCGACGTGAACTCAATCGATATCGAACTGGACACCGAAGATACCGATGCTTTCGTCAACGCGGTCAAACTGATGGGGCCGACTTTTGGCGGCATCAACCTGGAGGACATCAAAGCGCCCGAGTGTTTCATCATCGAACAGCGCCTGAAGGAAGAGATGGATATCCCGGTCTTCCACGATGATCAGCACGGCACGGCGGTTATCTGCGCGGCGGGCCTGCTGAATGCGCTGCATATTTCGGGCAAGAAGATCGAGGATGTAAAGATCGTTCTGAACGGGGCAGGTGCGGCGGGCATCGCCTGTATCGAATTGCTCAAGGCGATGGGGGCGCGGCATGAGAATTGCATCGTCTGTGACACCAAGGGCGTGATCTATCAGGGTCGGACCGAGGGAATGAACCAGTGGAAATCGGCCCACGCGATCACCACTGACCTGCGCACGTTGGAAGATGCCATGAAAGGTGCCGATGTGTTCCTGGGCGTGTCAGTCAAAGGGGCGGTCACACAGGATATGGTCGCTTCCATGGCGGATAACCCGGTGATCTTTGCCATGGCCAACCCGCATCCAGAGATCACGCCGGAAGAGGCGCATGAGGTTCGTGTTGACGCCATTGTCGCCACTGGCCGCAGCGATTATCCAAATCAGGTCAATAACGTACTGGGTTTCCCCTATCTGTTCCGCGGCGCGTTGGATATCCATGCCCGTGCCATCAATGACGAGATGAAGATTGCCTGTGCCCACGCGCTGGCCAATCTCGCGCGCGAAGATGTGCCGGATGAGGTTGCGATGGCCTATGGCAAATCACTGACCTTTGGCCGCGACTATATTATTCCAACACCGTTCGATCCCCGCCTGATTCACCGTATCCCGCCTGCCGTTGCCAAGGCTGGTATGGATACTGGCGCGGCGCGGCGTCCGATCATCGACATGGACGCTTATGAGCTGAGCCTGAAATCTCGCATGGATCCGACCGCCAGCATTCTACGCGGTCTGAACGCCCGTGCGCGGCAGGCGCAAAGCCGGATGATCTTCGCCGAGGGCGACGACCCGCGCGTGTTGCGCGCGGCGGTGACGTATCAGCGGTCTGGATTTGGCAAAGCGCTGGTTGTTGGACGCCAGGATGATGTGAAAACCAAACTCGAAGAGGCCGGTTTGGGCGACGCCGTGCGTGAGCTTGAGGTGGTGAATGCCGCCAATACCACGCATCTCGAAACCTATTCGAACTTCCTTTATGACCGTTTGCAGCGCAAAGGGTTCGATCGAAAGGATATTCACCGACTGGCGGCGCGGGATCGGCATGTATTTTCATCCCTGATGTTAGCGCACGGTCATGGCGATGGTCTTGTGACCGGGGCAACGCGGAAATCGGCGCATGTGCTGGATCGGATAAACCACGTTTTCGATGCTGATGCGGCCCACGGCGCAGCGGGTGTTACCGCGCTGCTGCATAAGGGGCGGATCGTTCTGATTGGTGATACGCTGGTACATGAATGGCCTGATGAGAATGACCTGGCCAATATCGCCGAACGCGCGGCTGCCGTGGCCCGACACATGGGGCTTGAGCCGCGCGTTGCTTTCGTCAGCTTCTCAACCTTCGGCTATCCGGTTTCAGAGCGGGCCGAAAAGATGCACCGAGCCCCCGCGGTACTGGACCAGCGTAAGGTTGATTTCGAGTACGAAGGCGAAATGACTGTGGATGTAGCCCTGAACGTGGATCAGCAGGCGGCTTATCCGTTCCAACGCCTGACTGGCCCGGCAAATATCCTGATCGTTCCGGCCCGGCACTCGGCTTCGATTTCGACCAAGCTGATACAGGAAATGGCAGGTGCAACGGTAATCGGCCCGATCCTTTCCGGCATCGACAAGCCGATCCAGATCTGTTCCACCGTATCGACGGCGAATGACATTCTGAACATGGCCATTCTGGCCTCTTGCGATATCTCGGGGAAACCATGACGATCTGGAACCTTGGCTCGATCAATGCGGACATGATCTATGACGTGCCGCATTTGCCCGCGCCGGGAGAGACGCTTTCAGCCAATCGGCTGGATCGGTTCCTTGGCGGAAAAGGCGCGAATATGTCCGTGGCGGCAGCACGGGCCGGGGCCCGCGTGGCGCATATCGGTGCTGTTGGGCCGGATGGGCGCTGGGCTTTGGACCGTCTGACAGAGTATGGCGTTGATACACGCTATATTGCCGGGGTCCAGGAACCCACCGGTCACGCCATCATTGCCGTAGATAAGAAAGGTGAAAACAACATTATTCTGTTCCCCGGTTCAAACCACGCCATTTCGCGCGATCAACTGGGGCAGGCGCTGTCTTCGGCATCGCAAGGCGATCTTCTGGTGATGCAGAATGAAACCAACCTTCAGGTCGAAGCCGCGCAGATGGGGCACGAGCTGGGCCTAACCGTTTGTTATGCAGCTGCGCCATTTCAGGCCGATGCTGTTGAGGCTGTTCTTCCCTACCTTGATTTCCTGATCCTGAATGAGATTGAGGCTGAGCAATTGCAAAAGGCGTCGGGGCAATCCTTGACCGAACTTGAGATTGAGCATGTGATTGTCACTTTGGGATCCAAGGGCGCGCGCTATTATCATCGCGGTGCGCCTTCTGACTTTCCGGCGCAGAAGGTAGAGGCCGTGGACACCACGGGTGCTGGGGATACGTTCACCGGGTACGTTCTGGCGGGAATGGATCGCGGTATGCCGATGGCGCAGGCAATTTCACAGGCAAATCGCGCCGCGGCCCTGATGGTTACGCGGCACGGTACGGCGGATGTTATTCCTGACCTGAAAGAGGTTCACGAGGCGCAGTTTGACTAGGACCCGGCGAACAAGGCCTCGCTGCCCCAAAGCTGCTTGACCCTTGCATCCCGACCGCACGCGTTTCGATAAGCCTTGTACGCACTGTGCTGGCGCTTGGGTCCGAAGCGGGTCAGTACCAGCTTGGTGCCCTTGTAGTAATCCTGATGATAGGCCTCAGCCGGGTAGAATGTCTCTTGCGATAGGATCGGGGTAACAATGCTCTGACTCAATGCTGTCTGCGCGTCAGCTTTCGCTTGCTCGGCCAAGGCTTTTTCCCCTGAGTCAGAGACGAAGATCGCCGTACGATAGCTGTCGCCGCGATCACAGAACTGACCTCCGGCATCCGTTGGATCAATCGAGCGGAAAAACATGTTCAGAAGGGTTTCACGAGAGACACTGGCGGGATCAAAGGTGATCTGAACGGCTTCGTAATGACCGGTGCCGCCTCGGGTGACCTGATCATAGGTGGGATTTGCCGTGGTGCCGCCAGTATACCCCGACACCACGCCGATTACGCCCGAGACGGATTCGAAATCGGCTTCGACACACCAGAAACATCCGCCGGCGACCGTCAGGGTGTCTGTTTCTGCAGCCGCCGCCGGCGCGGCGCGCAGCAAAAGGGCCAGCACAATCAGTGCCGACAAAAACACTGGTTTCAAAAATCCGAGATTGGCAGTCCGAGTCATGGCAGATCTCCCTTCATGCCTAGGCTGCCCTGACAATGCTACCGGCGCAATCCGCTGACATCACTAGTCACGCGCTGGTGAGGCGAGTTTATCAATGACCGCCAACTACCCAAGCAATTGCCCCAGCTTCATAGCCACACCCATATTGCCCGAAATCTTAAGCTTGCCCAAAGCCACACCGGTCATTGGGTTCAGCTTACTGGTCAGCAATTTGGTCAGGTTCTCACGTGAGATGCGGATGGTGCAGTCGGTATCCCGATCATTGGTTGAGGCGATGTTGTCGGCCAGAACAATCACGCCATCATCACCGCAATCAAACTTCAATGAGCCTTCAAAGCTTTTGCCATTCAAACCATTTTGAATCCCGTCGGCGATGTCTTGCAGCATAGAATGTCCTTGCACAGTCAAAGACTGCGTAAAGACTAAACGGTGTTTCGGGCAAGGATGACCGAACTGGAACTTGAAGAGTTAACCCTGGTTCAGAATCTCTTGGGTTCGTTTACAGACGCTGCCGCCGTAAAAACTTTCAAGGACATCCCGACACTCAACAGGTGCATCTGGAACGGCTGCGAACAGCGTCATCGACGATCGAAGCTTCTTGGCATCAATTTTGCCCAATATGCTTTCTGGGTCACTGCCATTGTGAACTAAAAGCAATTGGCACACCTGGGTCAGGCGGCGACGCAGTTCTGGGTGTTTCAGATAGGCAGTCGCCTCGTCCAGATCCTCGATCCCGTAGAGTTGGGCCATATGCGACTGGCCAAGTTCGGCCAGTTGCGGAAACACAAACCACATCCAATGGCTGGTTTTCTGCCCCAATTCCAATTCGCGCAGGACATCAGGCCAAACCGTGTCCTGCGCTTCGATGAACAAATCAAGTTCGTCGTTGATGCCGTCGTCCTCGGTCACTTGGACAGCCGCTTATCGCGTGCCGCCAGCAGTTTGAGGCGCAGTGCGTTGAGCTGAATAAACCCGGCTGCATCCTTCTGGTCATAGGCACCGGCGTCTTCCTCAAAGGTGACATGCGCTTCGGAATACAGCGAGTGATCCGACCAGCGGCCAACGGTTGAGGCCAAACCTTTGTACAGCTTCACGCGGACGGTGCCGGTGACGTGCTCTTGTGACTTGTCAATCGCGGCTTGCAGCATCTCACGCTCGGGGCTGTACCAGAAACCGTTGTAAATCAACTCGGCATATTGCGGCATCAACTGATCTTTCAGGTGCATTGCGCCGCGGTCCATGGTGATCGACTCGATGCCACGGTGTGCTTCCAGCAGGATGGTGCCACCGGGGGTCTCATAGATCCCGCGGGATTTCATGCCCACGAACCGGCCCTCGACCAGGTCGAGACGGCCAATACCGTGCTTGCCGCCATATTCATTTAGCTTGGTCAGGATGGTGGCCGGGCTCATCGCCTCGCCATTGATGCTGACCGCATCGCCTTTCTCAAAGCCGATCTCGATAAACTCGGGCTCGTTCGGCGCGTCTTCGGGGTGGACGGTGCGCTGATAGACGTAGTCGGGCGCCATATCGGCAGGGTCTTCCAGAACCTTGCCCTCGGATGAGGTGTGCAACAGGTTGGCGTCGACCGAGAACGGAGCCTCGCCACGTTTGTCCTTTGCAATCGGAATCTGATGTGCCTCGGCCCATTCGATCAGACGTGTCCGGCTGGTCAGATCCCACTCGCGCCAAGGGGCGATAACCTTGATTTCGGGATTCAGAGCGTAGGCCGCCAGTTCAAACCGCACCTGATCGTTGCCCTTGCCGGTCGCGCCATGGGCCACGGCATCCGCACCGGTTGCCTGCGCAATCTCTACCAGACGTTTCGAGATCAGCGGCCGCGCGATTGAGGTGCCCAGCAGATACAAGCCTTCGTACTGTGCGTTGGCGCGGAACATGGGGAAAACGAAATCGCGGACGAACTCTTCGCGGATGTCCTCAATATAGATGTTCTCGGGCTTGATCCCCAGCAGCTCGGCCTTTTGGCGCGCGGGCTCCAGTTCCTCGCCCTGACCCAGATCGGCGGTGAAGGTTACGACCTCACAGCCATACTCGGTCTGCAGCCATTTCAGGATGATCGAGGTATCAAGGCCACCGGAATAGGCCAGAACAACTTTCTTGGGCGCGGACATCTGACTTCCCTTTATGCGTAGAACGATTGGCCCCTAGCGGGTTTTGCAACGGGGGGCAAGTTATCTGCGTTGACGCAAGGCAGAAAGAAAATGAATTGGGCGGATAGATAACAAGAATTGGTTGAAATATGGGCTGATGCCGGAAGGGGTGATTTCTGGCAAACTTGAATTAGAGTTCTTGTTTACAGCCGGATTTGCGGGAGCTTTTTCACCTGCACTAGGCCACTTACTCAACACCATCAATCAATGGATGGGAGCAACTGTTGGTTTAAGTATTGCGATGACGCTACAAGGGTTTTTCGTCGAAAATCGCCAACTCTCCTAACCCACGTACACACATGTATTCCTTGCTCTTTTAGTCAGGATAGGCCACTGACAGGCGCATGACTGATTTCATGACCCGCGCCCGCGCCGCCGAACAGGCGATGCGCACTGTATTTCCGCCAACCCCGTTGCAGCGGAATGCCCATCTGTCTGATCGCTATGGGGCCGATATCTGGCTGAAGCGCGAAGATCTCAGCCCGGTGCGGTCCTACAAAATCCGGGGCGCGTTCAACGCTATGCGCAAACAGCAGGGGCAGGAGCTGTTCGTCTGCGCCAGCGCGGGCAATCATGCGCAGGGTGTGGCCTATATGTGCAAGCATCTGGGTGTGAAGGGAGTGATCTTCATGCCGGTGACCACGCCGCAGCAGAAAATCCAAAAGACGCGCATCTTTGGCGGTGACAATATCGAGATTCATCTGAGCGGCGACTATTTCGATGACACTTTGGCCGCTGCGCAAGCGTGGTGCGCGCAGCAAGGCGGCTATTTTCTGTCACCGTTTGACGATGAAGATGTGATTGAAGGTCAGGCCTCACTCGCGGTTGAGATTGAAGAGCAACTGGACGGTGTACCTGATCACGTGATCCTGCCTGTGGGCGGGGGCGGTATGTCCTCGGGTGTGGCGACGTGGTTCGGGGACCGAGCCCATTGCCTGTTTGTCGAACCCAAAGGGGGCGCCTGTCTGCACGCGGCCATGGCGGCAGGGCATCCGGTGGCGCTGGGCCGGGTAGATAATTTCGTCGATGGCGCAGCGGTTGGCACAATCGGGACAAAGCCGTTTGAGCTGTTGAAGGATCGCCACCTGTCCGACGTGCTTGTTCTGTCCGAAGATCGCATCTGCACCACGATGATCGAGATGCTGAATGTGGAAGGCATCGTTCTTGAACCGGCCGGAGCGTTGGCGATCGAGGCGATTGCCGATGTACAAAGCTTTATCCGAGGTAAGACCGTTGTCTGCGTCACCTCGGGTGGTAACTTTGATTTTGAACGTTTGCCAGAGGTCAAGGAACGGGCGCAGCGCTACTCAGGTGTCAAGAAGTACTTTATTTTGCGCCTGCCCCAGCGCCCCGGCGCGCTTAAAGAGTTTCTGGGTATTCTGGGACCAGAAGACGATATCGCGCGATTTGAATATCTGAAAAAATCGGCGCGCAATTTTGGCTCGGTCCTTATTGGCATAGAAACGGGCAAACCCGAAAACTTCGCCCGTCTGTTTGCCCATCTGGATGATGCCGGCTTCACCTATACCGACATTACCGAAGACGAGACGCTCGCGCAGTTTGTGATCTAGGCCAAGTTAACGTCTTTTTCTGAAAGGAATTTGGCGCGGGAATCCTGATACATTTTCAGGATTGAAGGCAGATCAATCTCATTGGCTTTTCCTGCTGCGGCGATGCGCTCTCCATCCTGGCAGAGTTTCGAAAAGCAATCGAACCCAAGGCTGAGCGCGCTGCCTTTCAGAAAGTGCATGTTCTGCTCAAACTCCGCACGCTTGGTGTCCTTTTGCAGACGTTCGATGGTTTCCTGCACTTCATCCAGAAAGATTTGCACCACCTCGTCAAATTCTCCGGTGCCCAGCTCATCCCGCAGCAACCTGACCCTCGACCAGTCGATCATCGTGGTGCCTCCACACAGTTTGCGACCTGACTTGGGTAGCCCGCGTTTGGTAAATTTCTGGTAAATCGAATTGAAAATGTGTGTTCACGGATTGTTAATCCCGCGCGCGCTAGTTTCGAGGTGTTCCGCAATGGTAACAATGCAGAGGGTTCAGGTGGCGGAAGGGAGTCAGGCAGAGGCAAGTGTTAAGCTGAAATTTGGCGCGATCCAAAAGGTGCTGGTCGTTGATGACAGCCGTCTGCAACGGCGGATATTGAAGGCTTCGTTGAATAAGTGGGGCTTTGAGGTGCTTGAAGCCGACAGCGGTGACGCAGCCATTGAAATCTGCATCAATGATCCACCGGATCTTGTGCTCAGCGATTGGGTTATGCCGGGGATGAGCGGGCTGGATTTCTGCCGGGCGTTCCGCGCGCTGGGCAATGATCAGTACAGCTATTTCATTCTTTTGACGTCAAAAAGTGAAAAGCAAGAAGTCGCGCGCGGGCTGGATGCCGGCGCAGATGATTTTCTGATAAAACCACTTGGGGCCGAAGAATTGCGCGCGCGTATCTCGGCCGGGGCGCGCATTCTGGATATGCAGCGCGAGTTGTCCGAGAAAAACAGGATCATCGAATCCGCCCTGAAGAACCTTCGCGTGGCACATGACGCCATCGACAAGGACCTGATCCAAGCCCGCAAAATGCAAGAATCGCTGGTCCCCGAATTGACCGGCGCGTTTGGCAAATCGAATATCAGCATGTTGCTCAAGCCCTGCGGCCATATTGGCGGTGATCTGGTTGGGATGTTTTCGCCCGGTGCCAACCGGCTAGGGTTCTACAGCATTGATGTGTCGGGTCACGGAATCACCTCTGCGATGATGACGGCACGACTAGGGGGGTACCTGTCCAGCAATCATTTTGAGCGGAACGTTGCCCTGCAAAAGCAGAGCGAAAAGTTTTACGCCCTGCTTCCCCCGGATCAGGTGGCCGAAAAGCTCAACTCCCTTCTGATGTCGGACGCAGCCGTCGAAGAGTATTTCACCATGGCCTATGCGACAATCGATCTGCGCAATGGTCTTGTACATATGGTGCAGGCCGGGCATCCACACCCTCTTGTATTGCGCCGTGATGGCAGCACAGAGTTTTTGGGTGAGGGCGGGCTGCCCATCGGCTTGCTTCCGGATGCTTCATTTCAAAAAGTTGAGACATATCTGCAACCCGGCGACAAGCTGCTGCTTTACTCAGACGGTTTTACCGAGTGCAGTCTTTCAGATGGCAGTCTGCTTGAAGAAGACGGGCTAAGAAAAATGGCGCTTGACTGTGTCGCCGGTCGAAGCGGTAGCGAGTTTCTGGATGACATGTTCTGGCGTTTGACGCAGGAGATGGCGCCAGGGGGCGGTATGGATGACGACGTATCGGCCGTGTTCTTCGAATACAACTGACTCTAAAGCCGGTTCAGATGTTTGCTGGCAAAGTGGCGATCCCCGTCGTTTCCCAGCATCTGGACTGCAGCGGTGGTTTCGATCCAAAGCGCTTCGTGGCAAGTTTCGCCGGGTGGTCCAATTCTGCGCACAGGACGGGCGCTGTAGATCATACAGATTTTCTCGGCCCACAGGTCATATTCGGGCATGTATGTGAAACGCCGAAATGCACCGATCCGACGCGGGGCCGCAATGAGCCAGCCGGTTTCCTCATAAACCTCGCGGTGCAGCGCCGTGATAGGGGATTCGCCAGAATCAATACCGCCGCCTGGTAACTGCAACTCTGGGTTCAGACCATCGTCATACCATGTCACTAAAAGGTCTTTTCCTTGCGGTAAAAGGGCATAAACACCAGGTCTGCGTGTGTATGTTCGCCCCGTTTCCGGGGTTTCACCGAACCGCCTGATCATGTATGGCCCCTTAAAACCCAATCTCTTCGACCTATATGGTCCCGGTATGCCAACCTGTGGCGTGTAAGGAAACCCCATGTCTCTTGGAGCCAAAATCGCGTGGGACGATACCGTCTTGCCCTTTCAACTCGATGTATCCGATATGCGCGGTCGTGTGGCGCGTCTTGACGGTGTTCTGGACGGTATTCTCAAGCAGCATGACTATCCTGAAAGGGTCGAAGCGCTGGTGGCCGAGATGGCCTTGTTGACCGCGCTGATTGGTCAAACCGTTTCGTTGCGCTGGAAGCTGTCTTTGCAGGTTCAGTCAAAGGGTGCGGTGCGTATGATTGCAACCGATTACTTTGCTCCGAAGGAAGAGGGCGAACCGGCGAGAATTCGCGCTTATGCGAGTTTCGACCGCGATCGGCTGACCGAAGGCGCAGCGTTTGACCAGGTTGGTGAAGGGTATTTCGCCATTATGATCGATCAGGGCAAAGGCACGCAGCCCTATCAGGGCATTACGCCACTGGCTGGTGAGTCCATCAGCGCGTGCGCTGAGGCGTATTTTGCGCAGTCCGAGCAGCTACCAACGCGGTTCTCGTTGAGTTTCGGGAAATCAACCGAGCCCGGCGTGGACGAGCACTGGCGCGCAGGCGGGGTTATGCTGCAGCACATGCCCAAAGCCTCGCCCTTTGCGGCGTCCGGGGAAGGTTCTGGCGATATTCTGACCGCCGCCGATCTGGTTGACGGCGAAGAGGGTGAAAACTGGAGCCGCGTCAATATCCTGTTGGACACGGTCGAAGATCTTGAGCTGATCGGGCCGTCAGTGGCGCCGACCGATCTGTTGATCCGCCTGTTTCACGAGGAACAGCCTCGGGTCTATGATGCTCAGGCTGTGCAATTCGGTTGCACATGTTCAGAAGACCGCGTGCGGCAAAGCCTGTCGATCTATTCTGCCAAGGACATCGAGAAGATGACGACCTCCGATGGCAAAGTGACTGCTGACTGCCAGTTCTGCGGTGCTCATTATGTGTTGGATCCAGCCACGGTCGGCTTTGATGCGGACAACACCTGATCCCACAGAAAGGCTGCGGGTGGCCCTGAGTCACCCCGGCCCCGGGTCGAGCGATTTTGATCTGAACCCGGATACTGTCCTTCCAGAAGGTCGCAAGCTGCGCCCCGCGGGCGTTTTGGTTCCAATCTCGCTGGCGGCGGGCACGCCGCGGCTGATACTGACCAAACGCTCATCCGCTTTGAAACATCATCCGGGGCAGATCGCCTTTCCTGGCGGCAAGCAGGATGAGGGCGACGTGGATGTCACGGCGACGGCTCTGCGTGAAGCGCACGAGGAAATCGGCCTGCCGGCACAGCTGCCCGAAATATTGGGCCACCTTCCGTCCCATGAAACGGTCACCTCGTTCAGTGTCACACCGGTTGTGGCCGTCTTGCGCGATCCGTTCCAATCCATCCCCGAACCGGGCGAAGTGGACGAGGTATTTTCGGTTCCGCTTGAACATGTGCTCGACCCTGCGAATTATATCGTTGAATCGCGCCGTTGGCGTGGACAGAAACGGTATTATTTCACCGTGCCTTTCGGCCCCTATTACATTTGGGGCGCGACGGCTCGGATATTGCGCGGGTTGGCCGCGCGGGTGAATGAATGACACAGATTACCGAGGCCTGGGTTTCTGATCCCGCCACACAGAAGGTATGTGCGGCGCTGACGGACGCCAACGCACAAGCGCTGTTCGTCGGGGGATGTGTCCGGAACGCGCTGCTGGGGGCACCGGTTTCGGATATCGATATTGCAACAGACGCGTTGCCCGAACAGGTGATGGAACTGGCGCGGGCTGCGGGTCTAAAGGCTATTCCTACCGGTATCGACCACGGCACTATTACCGTGGTCAGCGGCGGTAACCCGCATGAGATCACGACCTTTCGCCGCGATGTCGAAACGGATGGCCGCAGAGCTGTCGTGGCCTTCTCGGACAGGGTGGAGGAGGACGCCGCGCGGCGTGATTTCACCATGAACGCGATCTACGCGCAGCCCGATGGCAGCGTCCTTGACCCTTTGAACGGGTTGCCCGACCTGCAAGCTCGGCGTGTGAGGTTCATCGGAACGGCCGAAAACCGAATTCGAGAAGATTACTTGCGCTCCCTGCGCTATTTCCGGTTCCATGCGTGGTATGGGGACGCCGAAGCGGGGTTTGATCCTGACGCTTTGGCGGCAATCGCCGCCAATCTGGATGGCTTGGCTGGCCTGTCCCGCGAACGGGTGGGGGCGGAATTGTTGAAACTGCTGGCGGCGGATGACCCCGCGCCCTCAGTCGCTGTGATGCGTCAGACGGGCGTTTTAACTCACTTGTTACCCGGGGCGAACGACAAGGCCCTTGCACCTTTGATCGCGCTGGAACAGCAGGCCGGTGCTGAACCAGAACCGATCCGCCGTTTGGCCGCCCTTGTTGCGCCCGAAATCGCCAAGACCCTACGCCTCAGCAAGGCGCAGTTGCAGCGGTTGACCCGCATGCGCCATGAGGCATCCGGCAGCGCGAGCGTTGCCGAACTTGGGTTCCGCTATGGCGCTGAGGGCGGGTTGCATGAAACGTTGTTGCGGTGCGCGTTTCTGGAAGAACCCTGGACCGATGACTTGCGAAACGCCCTTAACTTAGGGGCTGCTGCCGAATTTCCCATCAGGGCCGCTGACCTGATCCCCGATTTCACCGGCCCGGCGCTGGGCCAAAAGCTGGCCGAGCTTGAGGCCCGCTGGATCGCCTCGGGTTTCACGTTGACACGCGAAGACCTTTTGACCAATTGAAATGAAATTCTAAAAGGGGTGACAAATCAACTTTGTTGTGATTACGTGCGCCCATTAATGGAATGGAGGGGTGCGAATGTATTACGGGATCTGGTTCGGCTAAAGCCGGGACACCTTGACCCGTAGGGGTGGTGTTCTGGCGCCATCTTTCTTCGCATGACCTAATTTCTGCTCAACCGGAGCACTCTCCATGTTTCGCTATTTCGAAAACCTCGTTGATCCTTTTGTTGCCTACAAGGAAACCGACACACCACCCACACGCTTGTGGCCGTTCATGTTGGACTATTCCCGCCCCTTCAAGCGGGTGTTCGTTTGGGCTGCGCTGATCTCAATCCTCGTCGCGGCAGTCGAAGTCGGGCTGATCTACTACATGGGGCGTGTCGTTGATCTGTTGTCCGGTCCGCCTGCTGAGGTCTGGCAAGCCCACGGTACCGAACTGATCCTGGTGGCCATCTTCGTGTTGCTTTTGCGCCCGATGCTGCATGTGATCGACGTTCTGTTGCTGAACAATACGATCCTGCCAAATTTTGGTACGCTCATCCGGTGGCGCGCGCATAAGCACGTGTTGCGGCAATCGGTCGGCTGGTTCGAAAATGATTTCGCGGGTCGTATCGCCAACCGGATCATGCAAACCCCGCCCGCTGCGGGTGAAGCCGTGTTTCAGGTCTTTGACGCCATTTCTTTTTCTTTGGCTTACCTGCTTGGTGCTGCGATCCTGCTGATGGCAGCTGATCCCCGTCTGCTGTTACCTTTGTTGATCTGGTTTGCGCTCTATGCGCTCTTGGTGCGTTGGACGGTGGCCAGGGTTGGTCCGGCCTCTCAGGCCGCGTCCGATGCACGCTCGGCCGTGACGGGGCGGGTGGTGGACAGCTATACCAATATCCATTCGGTCAAGATGTTCGCCCATGATGCGCAAGAGCTGGACTATGCCCGCGAAGCCATCGAAGAAACCCGCCGAACCTTCCAGATCGAGATGCGGATCTTCACCATCATGGACTCGGTTCTGGTTACGTTGAACGGTTTACTGATCGTAGGCGTTGTTGGTTGGGCGATTGCTTTGTGGATGCAGGGCAGCGCGTCTGTAGGCGTTGTTGCCGCGGCAACCGCCCTTACCTTGCGACTGAACGCTATGACGGGCTGGATCATGTGGGCGCTTACCAGTTTCTTCCGTCAGCTTGGTGTCGTGGCCGAAGGGATGGAGACGATTGCACAGCCCATTGACCTTCTGGACGACCCGAATGCGAAACCGTTGAAACTGACTAAAGGTCAGATCGATATTCGCGACCTGTCGCACCACTACGGCCGCAAAGCCGGCGGGCTGGATCATATCAACCTGACCATTCATCCCGGCGAAAAGATCGGGTTGATCGGGCGCTCTGGCGCGGGGAAATCGACCCTCGTTAAACTGCTTCTGCGGTTTTATGACGTGGAACAGGGCGCGATCCTGATTGATGATCAAAATATCGCGCAGGTGACGCAAGACAGTCTGCGCAGCCATATCGGCATGGTTCAACAGGACAGCGCGTTGCTGCACCGGTCGGTGCGTGACAACATCTTGTATGGTCGCCCAGACGCCACCGAGGAACAGATGGTTGCCGCTGCCAAACAGGCCGAGGCGCATGATTTTATCCTTGATCTGCAGGACCCGCAGGGGCGTTCCGGCTATGACGCGCATGTGGGTGAGCGCGGTGTGAAACTCAGCGGTGGTCAACGGCAACGGGTAACGTTGGCGCGGGTCATCCTGAAGGACGCGCCGATCTTGTTGTTGGACGAGGCGACATCCGCCCTAGATTCCGAGGTTGAAGCGTCGATTCAGGAAACTCTTTACGGAATGATGCAAGGTAAAACCGTGATCGCCATTGCACACCGGCTCAGCACCATTGCTCAAATGGACCGGATTCTTGTCATGGATGGCGGTCGGATCGTTGAACAGGGCGGGCATTCCGAGCTGCTGTCCCAAGGCGGGCTTTATGCGCAGTTCTGGGCGCGGCAGTCCGGTGGCTTCTTAAACCCGGAGGCCGCGGAATGAAGGTTGCCGACCTGATCAACCCGTTCAGGACCATTGAAACGCCCCCGCCGCAAACACTGGGGGCGTTTATACGCTGGTGCCTTTCCGGCGCTTGGCCAATGATCTTTGTTGCTGCCGGTTTCTCGGCCTTGGCGGGGGCGATGGAGGCCGGGACCGCCTGGATGTTGGGACTGGTGATTGATCTTGCGACGGAAAGCGGACCTGAAAACTTTCTGAGTGCGCAGAACCTGTGGATGATCCTTGGCGTAGTGGCATTTTTTATGCTGTTGCGTCCCGCATTTTTCGGGCTGTCTTCGGTGACGAACAATTACATCGTCATGCCGAACATCCCGCCGCTGGTTCTGGCCAAACTAAACCGTTGGACGCTGGGTCAGTCGGTGACCTACTTCGATGACGATTTCGCCGGGCGGATTGCACAGAAGCAGATGCAAACATCGAATGCGCTGGCTTCGGTCGTGTCCGAAACGATCAGCGCGATTGTCTTCGCCTTGGCCTCGCTTGCGGGCTCATTGCTTCTGTTAGGGTCTATACACCCGCTGGTAATGCTGCCTTTCGTGGCCTGGATGGCAGTCTATTTTCTGTTGATCCGCTGGTACCTGCCACGTATTCGCGTGCGCTCGGCCGCTCGGGCCGGAGCGCGAGCAATGGTGTCAGGGCAGGTGGTTGATACGATTACCAATATCAAAACCGTCAAACTGTTTGCGCATTCCGATTTCGAAGATCAGGCCGCCCGCAACTCGATGATCGATCTGCGTGAAAAAATGCTGGCTTTTGGCGCCCTGTCGGCGAGTTTCCGTTTTATCCTGATGGTACTGGCCGGGGTTTTGCCTGTGTTGCTGCTGGGCGCGACGCTGCTGTTGTGGCAGAGCGGCGGCGCAACCGCGGGGGATATCGTCGCTGCGGGTGCGATTTCAATTCGGATCGCGCAGATGACCGGATGGGTCAGTTTCACGTTGATGGGGTTGTACGCCAATGTTGGCGAGATCGAAAACGGCATGAAGACGCTCTCGAAACCCGACCGGGTCGAAGATGTGGACGATGCACCTGATCTGTCCGTGAAGAAAGGGCAGATTGATTTCGATAATGTCAGCTTTTCATACGGTCGCGACATAGGCGGCGTGTCGGATGTCACCATGACCGTACATCCGGGCGAAAAGCTGGGGATCGTCGGCGCATCAGGGGCCGGTAAGTCCACCTTGGTTTCGCTGCTTCTCAGGCTTTATGACGGTGAGGAAGGCAGCATTCGTATTGACGGGCAGGATATCTCGCAAGTGACGCAGGACAGTTTGCGCCGTCATATCGGCATGGTTACGCAGGAAACGGCGATGTTTAACCGCTCTGCGCGCGAGAACATCTTGTATGGCCGCCCCGACGCATCCGAGGAAGAGATGATAGCCGCTGCAAAAAAGGCGGAAGCGCACGACTTTATCCTAAGTCTTCAGGATGCCCGGGACCGCAAGGGCTATGACGCGCATTTGGGAGAACGCGGCGTAAAACTCAGCGGTGGTCAGCGGCAGCGAATTGCGTTGGCCCGCGCAATTCTGAAGGATTCGCCGATATTGGTGCTGGATGAGGCGACATCGGCACTGGATTCAGAGGTTGAAGCCTCGATTCAGACAGCGTTGCATCGTGTCATGCAAGGCAAGACCGTTCTGGCGATTGCCCATCGCTTGTCGACGCTAAGCGAGATGGATCGGATCATTGTTCTGGATCAGGGCCGGATCGTAGAGACAGGAACCCACGACGCGTTGCTGGACAAAGGCGGACTTTATGCCCGGTTCTGGCATCGCCAATCGGGTGGTTTTATCCAGGCCGAAGCCGCCGAATAGCGTGCCAGGCGCGCAACGGGGTTTCGCTGGGGGTTAAGCCCCGCTATCAGGCATCATATGACGCAGCAGTTCACGATAACCCGACTGGGCCATCAGGGCGACGGCATTGCCGAAGGTCCCGTTTACGCGCCACGCACCCTACCGGGTGAGGTAGTCAGCGGTACGTTAGTAGGGCAAAACCTGACCGATATCCGGGTTGAGACACCATCGGATCAACGGATAAAGGCACCGTGTCGCCATTACAAAGCCTGCGGGGGGTGCCAGTTGCAGCATGCTTCGGACGCGTTTGTTGCCAACTGGAAGGTCGAGGTGGTGCGAAATGCGCTGGCCGCGCAAGGGTTACAGGCAGAGATGCGCCCGATCCACACTTCTCCTCCAAACTCCCGGCGCCGCGCAACGATCGCTGTCAGGCGGACCAAAAAGGGTACGCTTGCCGGGTTCCACGGCCGCGCTTCGGGCACGATCACCGAAATTACCGATTGTCACCTACTGGACCCGGCCTTGATCGCCGCCATTCCAGTAGCCGAAGCACTGGCTGTTCTGGGGGGCAGCCGCAAGGGTCTGTTGGCCGTGACACTGACTTTGTCCGAAGGCGGGCTGGATGTCGCTGTCAAAGGTGGCAAACCTTTGGATGGCCCGTTGGAATTGGCTTTGGCCCAAGCGACCGAGAAACACGGGCTGGCCCGGCTTAGCTGGGATGGTGAGGTGATTGCGATGCGCCAACCCCCGGTACAGCGATTTGGCTTGGCCGGGGTTGTCCCGCCACCCGGTGCGTTTCTGCAAGCCACAAAAGAGGGCGAACAGGCTCTGTTACAGGCTATTTTGCAGGCAACGAAGGGCGCTCGGCGCGTGGTTGATCTGTTCGCAGGAAGCGGCACGTTTGCTTTGCCCCTAGCCGAGACAGCCGAGGTGCATGCCGTTGAAGGCGAAGCTGAGATGACAGATGCCTTGGATCAGGGTTGGCGTCGCACTCAGGGATTGAAGCGCGTCACGGTTGAAGCACGCGATCTTTTTCGCCGCCCGCTGATGCCCGATGAGTTGACGTCCTTTGACGCTGTGGTCATCGACCCGCCCCGCGCGGGTGCCGAAGCGCAGGTCGCGGAGCTTGCACAGGCGCAGCGGCCCGTGATCGCCTACGTCTCATGCAACCCCGTGACCTTCGCGCGGGACGCAAAAATGCTGGTTTACGCGGGCTACACCCTTGAATGGGTGCAGGTGGTCGACCAATTTCGATGGTCATCACATACTGAACTTGCAGCACGATTCATACACCAGCGCGCATCATGACCAGACAGGAGACAGCCACAATGGGATTTAATCAGCGCCTGCTGAGGGTCATTGATAGTCCCAATTTTAGCCGGTTCATTACCGCAGTCATCATCTTCAATGCCGTCCTCTTAGGGATGGAAACGTCGCCAACGCTGATGGGGGCCGCCGGGCCACTTATTTTGACGTTGGACCGAATATGCCTTGCGATCTTCGTGGCTGAAATCGCCATGAAGCTTGTTGCCACCGGACGGCGGTTCTTCACCAACGGCTGGAATATTTTCGATTTTGTTGTCGTGGGCATTGCCTTGGTTCCAACTGCGGGCGGGCTGTCGGTTCTGCGGGCGCTTCGGATCTTGCGGGTTCTTCGGGTTATCTCGGTCGCGCCGCGCCTGCGTCGCGTGGTTGAAGGCTTCATCTCGGCCTTGCCGGGTATGGCCAGCGTATTCCTTCTGATGGCAATCCTGTTCTATATCGGCGCGGTGATCTCAACCAAGCTGTTCTCGGCGTCGTTTCCCGGCTGGTTCGGTGATCTGGGTCTGTCAGCCTACACCTTGTTCCAGATCATGACGCTGGAAAGCTGGTCCATGGGAATCGTACGCCCGGTGATGGAGGTCTATCCCTATGCCTGGATGTTCTTTGTGCCGTTTATCATGGTCACGACCTTTGCGGTGGTGAACCTGTTGGTTGGCCTGATCGTGAACTCGATGCAAGACGCGCACCATGCCGAGGATGAGGTGAAAACCGACGCCTATCGTGATGAAGTGCTGGAACGGCTGGAAAGCATCGAACGTCGCCTGACCGAGCAGCAGAACGCTAAAAAGTGATTTTAAGTTTTTCGCGATTCTGGCATAATGCCGAAAAAAGTGAGCAGGCAGTGTAACATGGATCGTCGAGCATTTGGAATGGGCGCTATGGCAACTTTGGGTCTTTCGGCCTGTGCCTCGGCTGGCCCGAGATTTCTGACTTATGATGGCCCACAGGTGACCTCGTTGGTCATAAACAAGGGCGCGCGGAAGCTGTATCTTCTGCACAATGATAGTGTTCTAACGGAATACAAGGTTGATCTTGGCTTTGCGCCGACCGGCACTAAAACTCGGCGCGGCGATGGGCGCACACCTGAAGGCAGCTATTTGATCGACCGTCGCAACCCCAACAGCCGCTATCACCTATCTCTGGGTATTTCATATCCCAACTCAGAAGATATTGCACAGGCCGAAGCCGCCGGCGTTGATCCGGGCGGTGACATTTTTATTCACGGCCAGCCAGAAAAGCGGTCGGAACTGAAACGTGCAAGAAAAACACCTGACTGGACCGCGGGTTGCATCGCCGTCAAGAACGATGAGATTGAAGAGATTTATGCGATGGTCAGCAAAGGCACGTTGATCACGCTGCGCGCGTAATCGGTTTCCAATTTTCGAACCCGAATTGCATATAGTCGCGCTGGTAGGCATCGGTCGCCAGCGCCTCTAACTTTTCGTCATAGATATCCGCCAGAAGGAACGGAACATCCGCCGCAACAGGGTTGGGTTCTGGTGGGTTTTCATGCCCCATGCGTCGGGCCAGATCCGGCAGGGCGGTCGCGATCTCATCCTCGCGCAGGATCAGGTCGGGCGACGCGAAAGAAGCCATCCCAGCCAGCGCCTGAGACTGGCTGCACCACATCGCATCCACCGGCACGGGCGTTTGACCGGCCAGGTTGTGGTGCAGAAAGGCAAGAAAGGCCGCGAAGGCCTCATAATGCTGATCTACCGGATAGTTCCCGTCGCGAAGCTGGCCGGGGATCGGGATTTTGAAACGGTTGCGCAGTTGGTTGCGCCGCTGAAGATCCGTTCCCGGGCCAGTGCTGAGGACATTAGAACAAAAAGCAAAATGTGCCCGTGCCAAAGGGTGCTGCAGCACAGTAAACTTCCGATGGCCGGGATTGGCCAGCAACCATTGGTGAACTTCCTTCTGGCTCTGATTTCTGATCAGGCTGTCGACGTCGACGTCGACGGCGTCAAGATCAGCCAGCCATTGAATAACCGGCTGCGCTAGCCCACCACGCAGCGGCATGTACATCAACGGGGTATCAAAGGCAGCAACGTAATTGCTGACGTCTGGCCCCTGCCGGGGTTCGAAATTTGGTGTGCGATACAGGTTGAAACTGTCGATCCGGGTGAGGGCGCGTTCAGTTTCCTCGGGATTGGTGACTTTGGATAGGGGTGGTTCGGGATTCTGCGGCTTGATCGTGTCGTCAATCGCAGACAGCCGCGCAGAAACACCCAGCCAATCCGCCAGACCGTTCAGAACATCCAGGTCAGTTAGGTCGTCATACGTGATGTTAAACCCGCTTTGTCCGGTTCTCTGGAGGGTATTCAGAGTTTGCGCCTGAAATGCCTGCTGCTGATTTAGATATGCCTGGAACTCCTGAGCGTCGAATTCAACCTTCGCCTCGCGGCGGCGCTTGATGTTCTTGAGCTGCCATTGCTTGGTTTCCCGCGCGATTTTCAATGAGATATAGCTGTCCAGCGGATTACGCGTCAGAATGATCTTGGCACATCGGGGGTCAATCAGGACAGACTCTAATACGCGCGTATCGTGCCCCTGAAAGAACCGAAAGCCGTTCAACACGCCCGGAGCATCCTTGATCACGCGCACCAGTTTCATCGGGTCCGTGTCGCGGTCCTCCAGCGTTACACCCAGCAGGTTTTCTGATTTAAGCCGACCAATGAAATGCGGGTTGAACGCCTCTCCGTGGCAGGTAACGCCATCCAGTGCATTCAGGTTGAACTCCAGCAGGTTGGACCCGGTGCGCATGGCCGCAAGGATGATGAAATAGTCGAACCTGGGCGACATGGCGGGCTATTGCACCAGATAGGGTTTCTTGAACGGCCGAACCTGTGCCCCAAATAGGTCATCGGTCGGGAAATCCCCCATCAGATACGGATGCATTCCTTGGTTCTTGAGGTTTTGCAGGAATTTCCCAAAACCGGACAGATCTACCATTTTCGGCGCTTCGGACAGATGAGTGGGGCGCGGGGTGCCAATCTCTTCGATCACGCTCTGCATGGGTTCCATCGGGGACTCGACGAACTCTGCCAGTGTCCACGTTCGAACCCGCGCCTTGGTCCAGACCGAGCCTAAAACTTCAAGCTGCTTGGTCTCGATCTGTTGCAGGCGTGCGGCTTCGCAACGAATGTCGGCGAAGTTCATGTTCGACCGGAACAGCGGAATCGCCCAAGCCCCGGTAATAACTGAAATCTGTGCGTTCTTGTCCCGTGCCAGAAACCAGTTGATCTTTTGGGTGTCTCGGGGACCAAACTGAAAACACTGCCGCTCGCCCCGTGTGTTCCAGATCAGATTCGAGACAAAGGCCGTAGGATTATAGTCGCGTAATACGGCGCAATTGCTGAGCCCGCCGTTAACAATCTTGGCCCCGCCCGAGAATTCGACCCGTTCGGGGTCGAACAGATGTCCGTGCACTCTGGCGCCTGTGACCTCGGCCAGCCAAGGTTCAAAGTCTTCGAACAACTCGGTAAAGCCCTGAAACACCGAGTACGGGAACGATGTCAGCCCGTTCTCGCTTCCGTGGCGGGGAAAGCGGCTTTGCATGTAAAGCCCGTCGCGTCCGCGGGTTCGCCGTTCGACCGCCTTGGAAAACACCCGGTCGATCTTGCTTGGATTGGGTTCGGTCGGTCGCATGGCACCGTTCTGATCGGTCAGGAACGCCTGATACAAACGATCAGCCTGGGGCCAGATCTTTCTGGCCACGAAGCAATCTGACCGGCGCAAAAGCTGTAGATGGTCGTCGTAGAAAATATGGGGTCGTCCCTGATAGTCGAACTTCGACAGCGTCAGCGAGCGGCTTTCGATATGGGTTGAATACAAGCGCGCCAATGTCTGGAAATAACTCTCATCCGGGATCCAGACATGTCGGAAATAGCGATCATAAATCTGCCGTTTCGGATCCTGCAAGATGGCTGACAAGGTCTGTCGCGTCAGGCACCACCATTGGCTTCCCATATGCGGCACGAGGCCCTCGGGAATCTTGCGGCGCATGCCAAGTGTGCGCTGCAACTTAACGTGAAGGTCGAACAATTTGCGGTGGTTGCGCCATGAGAACGGAAATCTAAGCGTGAACCGTTCTTGGTCCAGCCCGCCGATCGTCCAACTGACATCAGCGGTTGTGGCACTTTCTATAAAATCCACCCGCGGCCGGTCCGCAAGATAATCAGCCAATTCCTGCACTGGTCGTAACGGAAGGCACGCACCCGAAGACAGATAGACGTGGTGCACCTCTGGGAACGTTGCCAGCATCATTTCCGCCGCAGATTGTGAGGCCGCGACAATCCCCCAGCGCCCCCAATCACAAATGTGACGCTCGGAAAACCGGATCAACGGATCATCGGCGCACGAGGCTTCGAACTCGGAATAAACCCGCTCGGGCACTTTGCCGTCTACATGGATCACCACAGGACAACCCGATGCCGTCCAGTGACGCGCCACTTGCTCGGCCCTGTGCAGGGCGGTGTGAACCAGCATGACAATTCCCAGTCTGCTCATGCCCAGTTCCCCTTGGACATGAGGCCGAGAATCTCAAGCTGCCGCCAGTTGATGTATTTCTCGGACTGGTCACACCAAAATATCGGTTTCTCATCCAGCCCTTCGGCATAGGCGCGGTACTCGCCCGAGCGGCGATAGTGTTGACCCCGCTGCATCTCTTCGCGGGCTTTTTCGCCTAACGTGCTGATCAGCTTTGCGTGCAGCAACGCGCCGCTGGTTTTTTCACCCCCCCATTCGTCGTAGACTTGGTTCAACCCGCGCGGCAGCAGCGAATGGGTCGAGCTGGCATAGACGTAGCGCCGATCCCACTTGACCAGAGGGATTTTGTTCAGCGCCGGTGCTTTGCCGGGGTTTTCACGGAAAAACACCCGCGCGCGTGGTCCGCCCTGAATCCACAGGTTCTTATAATCCGGGTTCTTTGTGATCATGTAGTTGCCCGCGTCAAACCAGCGGGCAATTTCAAACGGGTCCTGACCTTCGCTATAGGGGTGTTGGTCCACCGGTCCTTGCGGGTACATGTCGATCAACATGGTGCCAAAACTGCGTACCGCACAGCCGTCCAGCCAATCGGTCAATGCCCGCACCGGGCGGGTGTCGCAAAACGGGTAGATGAAGAACTCATCCGGGTCGACTGTCAGAACCCAATGCCCATGCGCAAATTCCCGCAGCAGGCAATTCGACCAGTCCAAACCAAACGATGCCTTTTTGTAGCTGGCCTTCGCGCGCCACACCGAGGTATCAGGCTGGCTTGCAAGATAGTCGCCCGAGCCATCGCCGCTGTCGTTATCAACGAATAGGAAATGATCAACGCCCAGCTTGCGGTAGTATTCCAAAAAATAGGGCAGACGGATTTTCTCGTTCCGAAGCACGCTCATCAACAATATGTCGCTGCGCCGGATATCAGAGGTCTTGTCCGACAACGGCTTCAACTGGTGCCGTTTCAGCAGGCAGCGCACAAGACGACGCTTGCGCCGCAATCTCATCCGGTATGAATCCAACAGGCTCACGCGTCTGCTCAGCCTTTTTTTGTTTACGCGAGCATGCCCGGGGGCTGGACGATCCAGAGTGGTGCCGGGACATTACCGATTTATGACATCTTTGCATCTTTCAAGGCAACTTATTTCAAAGACGTTCGTCACCTATGCCTATTTTCAGCACGCTTTTCCCATCAGACCCAAGTTCTGAAGCTGCGACCACCCTGCATAACGCACTGACTGCGGTGTCCACATGTCGGGGCTGCTGCAAATGGCATCATAATACGCCTCGAACTGGTCGGGATCGTGAAAGTGCTGACGCCGTGTTTTCTCAGACTCAGACTTCGCGACCACTTCGGGCAAAAATTTCGTATGCAGCAGAACGCCCGAAGGGGCGTCGGTGCCCGGCCCGTCATAGGCCGCGTTCAAGTGCCGGGGCAGGGCCGAGTGGGTTGAGTTTACATAGGCATAGCGCCGCGACCACCGGACCAGTGGTATTTTGTTCAGTGTGGGCGACTTGCTGGGTTTCTCGGTAAAGAACATGCGTTCTCGTACCCCGCCCTGCACCCACAGGTTTCCCATCGGGCTTTGCCGCTGCGCGCGGTAGGGTCCGGAATCAAACCAGTCCAGAACTTTCGTCGGGTCCGTCCCGGGTTCGTACGACTGAGCGCCAAGCGGGCCTTTGGGATAAAGGTCCAGCATCAGTGCACCAAGTGCCATCTGGCCGCGCCGCTCCAAATCTGCGGTTAGGTGTCGTAAGGATTTTTGGTCATGATCGGGATAGATCAGCAGCTCGTCTGCATCCACCATCAGGGTCCAGTGGCCGTGCCCATAGCGCATCTGCAACCAGGTCAGCCAATCAAGCCCATACCGTGCTGCGCGATAGCTGGAAGGCGTTTGCCAAAGCGAAACATCGGGTTGTTCCAGAAGAAACTCGAAACAATCATCGTCGCTGCCATTGTCCACCACCAGAAAATGATCCACCCCCAGCGCGCGATAGTGGCGAAAGAACCACGGAAGCCGCGTGATTTCATTGCGCAGGGTCGTGAAGGCCAGAACCTCGCCCGGCGTGATCCGCGCGGTCCGGTTTTTCAGCGCTGTCAGTTGGTGGCGGCTGCGAAAAGACCGCCAGAGCAACCGCCGTCTTTTGAGACGCAACCGGTACTTCTGGACCCAATTGATGTGTGGAAGGGTATCGGTTGCGTAACCCGTCACATGCGGCTCACTTTTCGTAGTTGCCGGTTTGATGCCAGCGCCATGCGTCGCTGATCATCGTCTCTAACGTTGATCTTTTTGGTGTCCAACCCAGTTCTTCATGTGCGCGGTGTGAACCTGACACCAGTTTGGTGCAATCCCCTGCGCGTCGAGGCCCGATGGAGTAGGGAACCACGCGGTTGGTTACAGCTTTGGAATGGCTGATCACTTCCATCACTGAAAACCCGGTGCCGGTGCCAAGGTTGAACACCCGACTGCCTTTGCCCTGTTCAAGCCAGTTCAGCCCCAGCACATGCGCATCCACCAGATCGCAGACATGTACATAGTCGCGGATGCAGGTGCCGTCGGGCGTATCGTAATCGGTGCCGAACACGGTCAGCCCGTCACGCTTCCCATCGATTGCGTCCAGCATTAGCGGCACCAGATGAGTTTCAGGGCGGTGGAACTCTCCGACCTCGCCATCCGGATCGGCCCCGGCCACATTGAAATAGCGAAAGATCACATGGTTCAGCCCATGCGCGGCCTCGAAATCACGCAGGATATCTTCAATGGCACGTTTCGAGGCTCCGTAAGCGTTAAGCGGCAGTTGCGGCGTGTCTTCATCCAGCACCACATTGTCATGCTCGCCATAGGTTGCGCATGTCGATGAGAATACAAAGTTCATACATCCCCCAGCTACTGCAGCCTCGATCAAGGCAAGTGAGCCGGTAACATTATTGGCCCAATATTTGCCGGGCTGGGACATCGCCTCACCCACTTGGCTGAGGGCGGCAAAATGCACTACGGCGGCGGGCTGGTACTTGGCGAAAACCTCGTCCAACCTGGCGCGATCCAGCAGATCACCCTGTTCGAATGGTCCGAATTTTACCGCATCCTGCCAGCCTGTTACCAGATTGTCGTAGGTCACCGGCGTATAGCCCGATTGCGCCAGTGCCTTGCAGGCATGAGAGCCGATATATCCGGCCCCGCCGGTGACAAGGATATTGGTCATCTAGCCTTCCAGAAGAAACACATTGCACAAAACTCGTTCGTCAGGCGCATATGGGGTGCTGGACATGGTATCAATCCACCCCCATTGCTGCCATCATTTCCTCAAGCTTGGGAACGTCTTGCGGGTTGTTCAACTCCCAGAACTGGCGCCCTCGGGCTTCGACTTCGACGCACAGAACCTTGCGGCCGTTCTCCATAAAGCGCAGTTGTTCCAGCCCTTCCAGTTTCTCAAGCGGGCCAACCGGCCATGTGGGGTAGGCAGCCAACGCATCGGGACGATAGGCGTAGACACCAACATGGTGAAACACCGGTGTTGGATCAGCGCCCCGGTAAGTTTCGGCGGTGTAAGGCACGACCTCTTTCGAGAAATACAGGGCGCTGTGGTCTGCGGCAAAGACCGCAGTGGTACCACCGACACGCCCATGTTTGCGATCGTTCAGCAGGCTGTTCAACGCGTCGCCGTCGCACTGCAACACGGGTGTGGCCACCTCGGCCTGAGGTGCGGCTCGCAGTCCAGCGATCAGGTCTTCGACAAACCAATGCGGCGTCAGCGGCGCGTCCCCTTGCAGGTTCACAACGATGTCGTAACCCTTGCCCATCACAGCATGCGTTTCGGCACAGCGCTCGGTACCATTCTGGCAGCTTTCCGAAGTCATCACCACTTCGGCACCAAAGCCTTCGGCCACTTCGCGAATGCGGTCATCATCAGTGGCGACGACCACCTTGTCGACACCTGAAACCGAACAAGCCGCCCGCCACGACCGCTCAATCAATGTCATGGCGGTGCCATTTGCTCCGGTCAGCGGCACAAGGGGTTTTCCCGGATATCGGGTCGAGGCATACCGGGCGGGAATTGCAATCAGAACGGACATCAGGCTTCTTTCAGGTCAACACCCGGAGCGTATGCGATGAAGAACGGGTTTGCATAGCCGTCCTTGCCATAAGTCAGCGGAGTATGGTCATCAAAGCGCACGACCTTGCCGCCTGCTCCGCTCAATACGGCATGACCTGCGGCCGTGTCCCACTCCATCGTTCGGCCAACACGGGGATACAGATCGGCTTCGCCTGTGGCCACGAGGCAGAATTTCAGGGACGAGCCCGCGCTTTTACTATCCTGAACCTGGTACTTGTTGATGTAATCTTCGGTCGCCTGGTCCCGGTGAGATTTTGAGGCAACGATCATCAACGCAGAATTGTCCGGTTTAGAGACGGAAATCTGATGGATTTCCCCGGCTTGGGCCTTATCAAACGCGCCGGTTTCTTCAACTGACTGGCCATCTGGCAAGGTATAGAACATGCGCCCCCGGGCCGGGGCATAGACGACGCCGCGGGTTGGAACGCCGTGTTCAACCAGCGCAATGTTGACTGTGAAATCACCGCGACGGTTGATGAACTCCTTAGTGCCATCCAACGGGTCAACGATCAGGAACGTATCACCTTTCTGGGAATGCGAGGCCGCTTGCTCTTCGGTCACCAGCAGAATGTCGGGGAACGCCTGTCGCAGACCCGCCGAGATCAGGGCATCGGCTGCCTCATCCGCTTCGGTCACGGGGCTGGCATCGGATTTCACTTTGACGTCGAAATCATCCGCCTCATAAATCTCCATGATCTTGTCGCCAGCTTCCAAAGCCAGACGTCGGATAACGGGAATGAGGGCGTCGTAGGTCACAAAAATGCTCCGTTCGTGTGTTTTGTTGATCGAATAGCCTGACGGCCTTATGGTGTGATGGTTACGGAACGGCAAGAATTTCGTGACAGATTGCAGGCGAAAAAACAGAAAGACGCGTCAAGTGTTTTATTTCAGGCGAAACCGCACATTACTGGGCAGTGCGTTCACAACGGCAGAGCTTATCTTCCATGCTGTCGTGCGCAGCGTGCGGTCGCAACATCACAACGCCGTTCTGGCCATTCTCATCAACATCCTTCAGGTTCTGGCCCTCGTTGCCGTGTTCTACCTGATCATGTCTTTCATGGGTCCGCGTATCGCAAAAATCCGGGGGGAGTTTATTTTATTCCTGCTGTCCGGTGTGTTCTTGTTTCTGACCCATATCAAATCCATCAGTTCCATTGCTGGCGTTAGCACCGGTAACAACCCAATGATGCTGCATTCGCCTATGAACATGATGGTTATGCTCTTGGCGACTGCTTTTGGGATGCTTTACACCCAGCTGATGACGATCATCGTGATCCTTTTCCTCTACAGCGTAGCGGTTTCACCGATTGAGCTTCAGGATCCGGGCGGCGCTTTTGCCATGCTGATCCTGGCCTGGTTCACCGGTTGCGCGACCGGAGTGGTCTTCATGGCGTTACGACCGTGGTTTCCAACCACGGTTGCAATCCTGTCCAATGTCTACCGGCGGATGAACATGATCTTTTCGGGGAAGATGTTTGTGGCCAACGCACTGGGCGGGGCCACATTGGCCATGTTTGCCTGGAATCCGCTGTTTCATATCATCGACCAATGCCGCGGCTTTATCTTCCGAAACTATTTCCCGCGCAACACAAGCTGGGAATATGCGCTTTGGGTCGGCTTGGCCCTGTTGCTGATAGGTTTGCTGGGGATCTTCTTCTCTCGGCAGCATGTATCACAAAGCTGGGATGCGCGGCGTTAGCGGGCGACACGCAGGGTCAGGTTGATCCGTCCCCCCTTGGGCAGCAGTTTTGACGAGCCGTAACGAATGCGGTCTACACCGTGATAGCTCAGACGGGCCGGGCCGCCCATGACCACGACATCGCCCGAGTTCAGCCAAATCGACTCGGTCTTGCCACCCCTCGTCGGATTGCCGATCCGGAACAGGGCATCGTCGCCCAATGAGATCGATAGGACCGGCCAGGAAAAATCAGCCTCGTCCTTATCTTGATGCAACCCCATGCGTGCGCCTTCGCCATAATAGTTGATCAGGCAGCAATCGGGATCGCGGTCGGGACTGGCGAGTTGTCGCCAGATATCCATGACTTGTACTGGAATCGCGGGCCAATTCATACCTTTAGGGTGTTGTGACTGATACCTGTAACCCGTCTCGTCGCTGACCCAACCCAGCACCCCGGCTGAGCTCATGCGCACCGACATATCTTTGCCCGAGGGCGTTACCGGCCGGAATAGCGGCGCAGATTTCAGAACCGGGCGTAAGCATTCAATCATCCGTGTTTGCGCGGGTCCGTCCAGCCACGCTTTTCTGATATCAAATCCGCGCACACGCAGCCGAGTCATCCAAGATTCCCCAATCCTTGCCAAAACCTTGCCGAAAAAGGCCACAGATTCCCGAAAACCTGCGTTTTACAATGCTTGCAGGCCATTCGTCCCGCCCTTATATACGCCGGGACGCGCAATGGTGTAGAGCCACAGTGCAAAACAGATGGGGCCGGGTGCCATAACGGGTCCGGACCTCGGACATCGCCTTGAAGAGAAAGGGATTGAACATATGGGAAAAGTAATCGGGATTGACCTTGGAACCACGAACTCGTGCGTGGCTATCATGGACGGCTCGCAGCCGAAGGTCATCGAAAACGCCGAAGGGGCGCGGACCACGCCCTCGATCGTTGCCTTCACCGAAGATGAGCGACTGGTCGGTCAGCCTGCAAAACGCCAGGCGGTCACCAACCCCGACAACACGATTTTTGGTGTTAAGCGTCTGATCGGTCGCCGGGTTGACGACGCCGAAGTCGAAAAAGATAAGAAAATGGTACCCTACGCCATCGTTGATGGCGGCAATGGCGACGCGTGGGTGGAAGCCCGCGGTGAAAAGTACTCCCCAAGCCAGATCTCGGCCTTCACTCTGGGCAAGATGAAGGAAACCGCGGAAAGCTATCTGGGTGAGGAAGTCACACAGGCCGTTATCACGGTTCCCGCATACTTCAATGACGCGCAGCGTCAGGCCACCAAAGACGCCGGTAAAATCGCTGGTCTGGAAGTGCTGCGGATCATTAACGAGCCGACAGCGGCTGCTCTGGCCTATGGTCTGGACAAACAAGAAACCCACACCATCGCGGTCTATGACCTTGGTGGCGGTACTTTCGACGTGACCATCTTGGAAATCGACGATGGCCTGTTCGAGGTCAAATCGACCAATGGCGACACCTTCCTGGGTGGTGAAGACTTTGACATGCGCATCGTCAACTATCTGGCAGATGAGTTCAAAAAGGAACACGGTGTCGACCTGTCGAAGGACAAGATGGCCCTGCAGCGTCTGAAAGAAGCCGCTGAAAAAGCCAAGATCGAACTGTCCTCGACCTCGCAGACCGAGATTAACCAGCCGTTCATCTCGATGGGTTCGAATGGTCAGCCGCTGCACATGGTCATGAAACTGACCCGCGCCAAGCTGGAATCGCTGGTAGGTGACTTGATCAAGAAGTCGATGAAGCCCTGCCAAGCCGCTCTGAAAGACGCGGGCCTGTCCGCGGGCGATGTGGACGAGGTTGTTCTGGTCGGTGGTATGACCCGGATGCCGAAAGTGATCGAAGAGGTCACGAAATTCTTCGGCAAAGAGCCGCACAAGGGTGTGAACCCGGACGAAGTGGTTGCCATGGGCGCCGCCATTCAGGCCGGTGTTCTGCAGGGCGATGTCAAAGACGTGGTACTGCTGGACGTGACCCCGCTGTCGCTGGGTATCGAAACTCTGGGTGGCGTGTTCACCCGTCTGATCGACCGCAACACCACGATCCCGACGAAGAAGTCTCAGGTGTTCTCGACCGCCGAAGACAACCAGAACGCCGTGACCATCCGCGTGTTCCAGGGTGAGCGTGAAATGGCCTCGGACAACAAGATCCTGGGTCAATTCAACCTTGAAGACATCCCGCCTGCACCGCGCGGTATGCCTCAGATCGAGGTGACCTTCGATATCGACGCCAACGGCATTGTCTCGGTTTCGGCCAAGGACAAAGGCACCGGCAAAGAGCAGAAGATCACAATTCAAGCCTCGGGCGGTCTGTCCGACGATGACATCGAAAAGATGGTCAAGGACGCCGAAGAGAACGCGGAAGCCGACAAGGAACGCCGCGAGCTCGTCGACGCCAAGAACCAGGCGGAAAGCCTCATCCACTCGACCGAGAAGTCGATGGAAGAGCATGCCGACAAGGTCGACCCGACCACCATCGAAGCCATCGAGCTGGCCATTGCCGCGCTGAAGGATGAGCTGGAGACCGATAATGCCGACAAGATCAAGTCCGGTATTCAGAATGTCACCGAAGCCGCAATGAAACTGGGTGAGGCCATTTACAAGGCACAGTCCGAAGAGGCCGAGGATGAGCCTGCGGCGGCAGACGCTGCTCAGGCGGGTGAAGACGACATTGTCGATGCCGAGTTCGAAGATCTTGACGACGACAAGCGTAACTAACGGGTAACCGGGCCAATGCGGGTCGGTCCGGATGCCGGGCCGGCCCGATTACGTTGAGGCAGAAGGAAACACTGATGTCAAAACGCGACTACTACGATGTGCTCGGCGTATCCAAGGGCGCATCGGCGGACGAGATCAAAAAGGGTTTTCGTAGAAAAGCGAAAGAACTGCATCCCGACCGCAACACAGACAACCCGGATGCCGAGGCGCAGTTCAAAGAAGCGAACGAAGCCTATGACGTGTTGCGCGATGCTGAAAAAAAGGCTGCATATGACCGGTTTGGCCATGCTGCGTTTGAAAACGGCATGGGCGGCGCTGGCGCGCGTCCCGGCGGTGGATTCGGTCAGGGCGATTTCTCCAGCGCCTTTTCGGATGTGTTCGATGACCTTTTTGGTGATTTTATGGGCGGCCAGCGTGGCGGCGGCGGCGGCCGACGTGCTGCGCGCGGGTCCGACCTGCGCTATAACCTGCGCGTAACGCTGGAAGAGGCGTTCTCGGGCCTTCAGAAAACCATCAGCGTACCAGCTGCCGTGGCCTGTTCAGCCTGTGATGGTACCGGGGCAGAAGGCGGGGTGGAACCAACCACCTGTCCGACCTGTTCGGGTATGGGCAAAGTCCGCGCGCAACAGGGTTTCTTTACCGTGGAACGCACCTGCCCAACCTGTTCCGGGCTGGGTCAGATCATCAAGAATCCTTGTAAGGTCTGCGGTGGCGCAGGCCGCGTTGAAAAAGAACGCGCTCTGTCTGTCAATATTCCCGCCGGTGTCGAAACAGGAACCCGCATCCGTTTGGCGGGTGAGGGTGAAGCCGGAATGCGCGGTGGCCCTCCGGGTGATTTGTACATCTTTGTCGAAGTATCCGATCACAAGCTGTTCGAACGCGATAGCGTGAACCTCTATTGCCGTGTACCGGTCAGCATGGCCAAGGCGGCACTTGGCGGTTCGATTGAGGTTCCCACCATCGACGGCGGGCGCGGTCGCGTACAGATCCCGGCCGGTAGCCAGTCGGGCCGTCAAATGCGGCTTCGCGGCAAGGGCATGCCTGCCCTTCGCGGTGGTGGCATCGGTGATATGTTCATAGAACTGGCCGTGGAAACCCCGGTCAACCTGACCAGCCGTCAGAAAGAACTGCTGAAAGAGTTCGATGATCTGGGTGAGGACAACCACCCGGAATCAAAAAGCTTTTTCTCATCTGTGAAGTCTTTCTGGGACGGTATGAAGGGTTAGTTTCATATCCCTTAGTCAAATAAACTGAGCCGATCCTTACGGATTGGCTCAGTTTTGTTTCAAACGCAGGGCAACGGTCCCTTCAATAGTGCCTGATCATTGGTTTCTGTAGAAACTTCCGACCGGGAAGTCCCTATCATACCCAAGCATCGATGAAGGCGTGATCTGGTGCACAGCAAAGATCAGCCGCGTTAACCATTCAGCAACCGATTCTGCGCCAATCTAGCCGCATGACTAAGGACGCCTTCGCCGAAGCCCCTTCATTGTTCGAAAGCGACGAAGCCCCGGTGGCGCCGCTGCCCGCGGGGCGATTGCCGTCGTACATCAAAGACCATCGCAAACGTCTGCGAGAAAGGTTCATGTCAGGCGGGTCTGCCGCGATGCCGGATTATGAGCTGCTCGAACTTGTGTTGTTTCGATCTATCCCCCGGCAGGATGTAAAACCGCTGGCACGGGCTTTGATGGACACGTTTGGCGACTTCAACCGTGTTTTGACTGCGCCGGAAGAACGGCTGCGCCAGATCAAGGGTGTCGGCGATACGGTTATCACCGATCTGAAAATCCTCGAAGCTTGTGCCCATCGCATGGCCCGTGCACGGGTGATGCAGCGGCATGTGATCTCGGGTTGGGATGCGCTGCTGGACTATTGCCATACTACGATGGCCCATCGCGAGACTGAGCAGTTCCGCGTCTTCTATCTGGATCGCAAGAACGTGTTAATCGCGGATGAGGAGCAAGCCAAAGGCACAGTCGATCACGTCCCGGTCTATCCCCGCGAGGTGGCAAAACGTGCGCTGGAACTAAATGCTTCGGCGCTTATTCTCGTTCACAATCACCCGTCCGGTGATCCGACGCCGTCACAATCGGATATCGACATGACCAACCGGATACAGGACGCTTGTCTTGCGCTGGGGCTAACGTTGCACGACCATCTGATCATCGGCAAATCGACCGAACTGAGCTTTCGCTCGCAGGGGTATCTGTAATCGCTATCTTACCCAGACCTCGACCCGGCGATTGACTTTGCGGCCCCAGCTTGTGTCGTCGCAAGCCATTGGCATTGCCTCTCCAAAGGCGTCGACCTCTAGACTCACACGCTCTGGGATCGCGGTTTCCACTGCTGAAACTACAGCATTGCGCACCGTTTTGGCGCGCAGCAATGCGATCCTGTTATTGGCAGCAGCCGCACCGTCACCGTCGCTGAAGCCGACAAAGACCAGCTGCCGTATGTCCAGCATTCCAGCCTCGAGCAGTTGCGCAAGTTGTTGAATATTCGATCGCGATTGCGCATCGGGGCGGGAAGAACCGGCCTCGAACCGGAAAGAAAGGGATAGACGAGACATTGGTCTAAGCGTGTTGATCATACGCTGCAACTCGTCCAGCCCCACCTCGGAACCGCCGGATGCCACGGCATTGGCCAAACGATGTCCTTGAAGGCCGATACCCAGACTTTCGGGGGCTTGATCCACAAATCCCGCGCTGCGGATAACCATCTGAGCATCGGCGCTTTGGGTATAGGCCAAGAATTGCCGTGCGATGCGGGGCAAGCGGCGCTCGGGCAGGTAAAGAAACATAGGAAATGTCAGCGGGTAATCTTCGGTCTTTATCGCCTGCCGCGTGGCCCTCAGGACATGTCCACAACCCCCGGTCAAAGGCAGCGCGCGAGCTGCGTCAGCTTCGGCCTGGCTGGCAATACCAAGGGCAAACGGGTCGTTGGCAACAGCGAGAACCAGATCGCTGCTGCGATCATGCCGCTGGGCATGCTTTGGCTGTTCGTCATTTGCCGTCGATAGCAAATGATCCTCTATACCCTGAGCCAAACCTGACTGTGCATCGGGGAGGTGCAGCGCTATGGGCGCGTCCGGCCCGCCCAGAGCAGACCAATTGTTGATAGCGCCAGACAGCACAAGCGCCAAATCTACCGGTGAAATATGGGGTACCGGATTGTCAGGCGCGACGATAGGCACCAAGGCGTTTAACGCCACAACGCGCGACCGTCGTGTGCGGGTCAGATCACCCAACCCGGCCTGCTCGGCTGCCTTTTGTTCGCCGGGGCGAATTTCGCGTAACGCCATCACGATATCGGCCCTATCTGCGGTGAAATCAGTAAAGCCCTTGCTTGTGTTCCCGATATTGAAGAAGAAGCGCCCAAGCGGTGTTTCGCGCCCGTCCCGGTACAGTTCATAGGTCAGAGTACCCGGCGCAGAGTTACCGGCCTTCATCGTCAAACCTTCCTGATCTGCAAATCCTATCAGCAGGGCTGGCATAACTTTCTCTGCCATGACCGATGACCCTGAAAACCGCACTTCGGCAACGAAATCTGTAAGACTTGGGCAGGCGGGACCATCGCATGTAACCCCGGACCCATCGACCGTAAGCTCTCCGAACTGGGTGTCGATGCGATAGAATTCCCCGTCAAAGGCCAGCAAGGTACCGGTCACTTCGATCTTGCCGTCATGTGACGTCAGCGAAATGTCCTGAGCATGAACGGCTGTGGTGATTGTCGCCGAGAAAAGTGCGGCTACCACCACACGAAGAAATGTCATCTGAAGTTCAAGCCTGCCTGCGGATTTAGTTTGCCGCGATTGTCAGGTTTTGGAACAGATTATTCAACACCAGAAACTCACCAGTTCTGGAACAGTCCGGAAAATTCAACACCAGATCGCGTGACTGCAGGCCTTGACCGCCCCGTAAGTCTAGCAGTTGAACATTCAGATCCCTGCCGCAGTTTTCCGGAGTAACTTCGGCCTCGACCGTCAATTCTATCGAACCGGAGCGGTCTGTCTGTGCCGCGGGAAAGGAATAAATTTCGACGTTGCGAGCATCGGCAAACGCGGGCTGAGCCATATGTACGACGTTCCCTGTGCCCTGCGCATCAGCGTCCGATGACACATGACCGACGTCACCATAGCTTGCACCGAATTCCAACGCATGTATTTGCAAGTCGGACTTGCCCTGCCATTGTATGGCAACACGCGAATATTGATCGATGTCCGGCACATGCGTGGTTGCAACGGTTCCTTTCTGGTCCGCAAGTGAGATCAGGAAGATCGCGTATTCCGACAGGGCCGGAACCGTCAGGGACAGTGCGCCATCTTCGTCTGTCATCTCGGTTATGGTCAGACCGCTATGGTGAACTTCGATCCGCTGATTGCCGTGGCAGGGGGCTTTGACGTTCAGCTTCGCGGCTGCGCCAGGTACGGCATACGCCCGGGCGCTGACGCTGCAATCTACACGGTCCGAGGGGGTCGACCGATTTGGCTGCAGCGTCCGTGGCAATGAAGTAGTATGGTCGCGTGTCTCGTAGGCAGGGGTCGAGGAGGTCAGCACAATACCCTCAAGCCCGGAAACATCCGCGTTCTGATCGATGGCAACATCTTCGGGACCCTGCGCGTGATCAGACCACGCAGGAAGTCCATTCTGCATCACGTAACCGATAGCCAGCGCGCAAACGACAGTGCCACCGGTGGTTACGTAGTTCTTTATTACAAACACAACACCCTCCCCAGTTGAAGGAGCGAGTCGCATGTTGATATCGAATCACGGCCAATATGTGGCCGTGAGGGGGACTCAATGTGTCGCGAATGTTTGAATGTCAGATAAGACGCCCGTGGCAATGTTTGAATTTCTTGCCCGATCCACAGGGGCATGGATCGTTGCGCGATGGGTTACCCCAGGTTGAAGGGTCATCTTCGACAAAGCCGGGCCGCGCATCACCCGAGGCCTTGGCCTCAGCCACGGCTTCAGCCTTATCAGCTGCCTGATCAACGGCTTTCTGGGCCTGCGCCTGTTGTGCTGCCATCTGGGCCAGCATCTCGCGCTGTTCTTCTTCTGTAAGAGGACGCACACGAGACAATTGCTGAGTGACGGTTTCCCGCAAGGAATCCAGCATGCTTTCGAAAAGCTGGAAGCTCTCATTCTTGTATTCGTTAAGCGGGTCGCGCTGGGCATAGCCACGGAAGCCAACCACCGAACGCAGATGTTCCAGCGTTAGCAAGTGTTCACGCCATTTGCTGTCGATGGTTTGCAGCAGCACCTGTTTTTCGATGTTACGCATGTTCTCGGGACCAAAGGCCACGGCCTTTTGCGCCATCATTTCGTCTGCGGCTTTGACCAGACGCTCGCGCACCTGTTCGTCATCCACGCCCTCTTCAGCGGCCCAATCCTGAACCGGGGCATCGATGGACAGCTTGTCTTTGATCGCCTCGTACAGACCGTCAGTGTCCCATTGGTCGGCATAGGATTTTGGGGGCATGTACTCGTCGATCAGATCGTCGATCACCTGTTCACGCATGTCCGAGACGATCTCGGACAGGTCATCAGAAGACATGATCTCGCGCCGCTGGCTGAACACGACCTTTCGCTGGTCGTTCATCACATCGTCGAATTTCAAAACGTTCTTGCGCATGTCGAAGTTACGGCCTTCGACCTTGGATTGCGCGCGTTCCAACGACTTGTTCACCCAAGGGTGGATAATCGCCTCGCCTTCTTTCATGCCCAGCGTGGTCAGCACCTTATCGAGCCGTTCCGAACCGAAGATGCGCATCAGATCGTCTTCAAGGCTGAGGTAGAAGGCCGTCCGTCCCGGATCGCCCTGCCGGCCCGAACGGCCCCGCAACTGATTGTCGATCCTGCGGCTTTCGTGGCGCTCAGATGCCATCACGTACAGGCCGCCAGCGGCCAGAACCTTTTCTTTTTCTTCGGCGTGACGAGCTTCTTCCGCGGCGCGCAGTTCTGCCGGGTCGGCTTCGGGGTTTTCGGCCAGCGCCTGCAGAACCTTCATCTCGACATTGCCGCCCAGCTGAATGTCGGTGCCGCGCCCTGCCATGTTGGTGGCAATCGTAACCGCCCCAAGACGGCCCGCATCGGCGACGATCTGCGCCTCTTGTTCATGCTGGCGAGCATTCAGAACATTGTGCGCGATGCCTTCTTTTTGCAGCATCTGGCTCAGCAACTCGGATTTTTCGATCGAAGTGGTGCCGAGCAAAACAGGCTGGCCCTTGCCTTGCGCCTCTTTGGTTTCCGCGATCATAGCTGCGTATTTCTCGGCGGCGGTACGATAAACCTGATCGTCTTCGTCCGCGCGGGCAATCGGTTTATTGGTCGGCACCTCGACGACGCCCAGACCATAGATTTCCTGAAATTCCTCTGCCTCGGTCAGCGCCGTGCCGGTCATGCCGCCCAGCTTGTCATACAGGCGGAAGTAATTCTGAAACGTCACGCTGGCCAGTGTCACGTTTTCCGGCTGGATCGCCACGCCTTCCTTGGCTTCGATGGCCTGGTGCAGACCTTCGGACAGACGGCGACCCGGCATCATGCGGCCAGTGAATTCGTCGATCAGCACAACGTTGCCATCGCGAACGATGTAATCCTTGTCGCGCGTGAACAGCTTGTGCGCGCGCAGACCCTGGTTGACGTGGTGCACGACTGTGGTGCTTTCGGGATCGTAAAGCGAGTGTCCTTCGGGGATCAGCCCGGCGGCAATCAGTTGCTCTTCCAGAAACTCATTGCCCTCATCCGTGAAGGTCACATTGCGGGACTTCTCATCCAGGGTGAAGTGATCATCGCTGAGCGACGGTATCAGGCCGTCAATCGCAGTATACAAGTCCGAGCGATCCTGCGACGGGCCCGAGATGATCAGCGGTGTCCGCGCCTCGTCGATCAGGATCGAATCAACTTCGTCCACGATCGCGAAGTTATGGTATTTTTGGTAAATCTCGGCCAGATCGGCCTTCATGTTGTCGCGCAGGTAGTCAAAACCCAGCTCGTTATTCGTGGCATAGGTAATGTCACAGGCATAGGCGGCCTTTTTCTCGGCATCGGGCTGGCCCGACCAGATGACGCCTGTGGTCATACCGACAGCAGCAAAAACCTTGCCCATCCATTCCGAGTCGCGCTTGGCCAGGTATTCGTTCACCGTGACAACATGCACGCCCTTGCCGGTCAGGGCGTTCAGGTAGGCGGGGAAGGTCGCGACCAGTGTCTTGCCCTCACCCGTTTTCATTTCCGAGATATTGCCCTGATGCAGAAACGCCCCGCCCATCAGCTGTACGTCAAAGGCCCGCAGACCCAACGCACGCTTGGCGCCTTCACGGACATTGGCAAAGGCTTCGGGCAGCAGGGCATCCAGGCTTTCGCCGTCCAGCGCACGTTGGCGTAGTTCGGCGGTCTTTTCGATCAGGCCCTCATCTGACAGTTTCTCGAACTCGGGCTCCAGCGCGTTGATCTTTTCGATCAGCGGGCGGGTCGCCTTGATCTTTCGGTCGTTCGGTGTTCCGAACACCTTTTTGGCGAGCGTTCCGAGTCCCAGCATGTTCACTCCAGCGGATCAGTTCTTGTCTTGGTTGCGACAGGCTTGCCCACCTTGCGCGCAACCCATAGATACGGGGGGTGAAAGGCGGCCCTGTCCAAGGCTTCAAAGCGATGTAAGCGGCAGGTTCCAGAGTGTCAACGCTGTGCCCTGTCGCGGCCAAGAAATAGGATGATTCCATGCCCAAACGCCTCACTTTTCTGCCCTCGGTGGCGCTTGCTGCCGTGATGGCCCTGCCGCTGGCCGCCGAAACAAAACCTGACGCAAGTACCGTGGTCGCGCGTGTAAATGGTGATGAGATCACATTGGGTCACGTCATCGCGACTGCTGCCACTCTGCCTGAGCAATATCAGCAGATCGAGGATGATGTTTTGTATGAACTGATCATCGACCAGCTTATTCAGCAGCAATTGCTTGGCCAGCAGCAGGACGAGTTGACCAGGCTGAACACTTTGGCGCTAGAGAACGAGGCGCGCTCATTACGTGCCGTGCAGACAGTGAATGCGCTGATCGCGGAAAACCTGACCGATGAGGCAATACAGGACGCGTATGACGCGAAATACGCGGATTTCGAGGGCGCAGACGAATTCAATGCCAGCCATATCCTCGTCGAGACCGAAGAAAAAGCCACTGAGCTTAAGGAACAACTGGATGGCGGGGCCGATTTTGCCGAGCTGGCCAAAGAGCATTCCACTGGTCCCTCCGGGCCAAACGGCGGGGAATTGGGCTGGTTCGGGCCCG
Source organism: Ruegeria sp. AWH4_226 (assembly GCF_056159225.1). NCBI lineage: Bacteria > Pseudomonadati > Pseudomonadota > Alphaproteobacteria > Rhodobacterales > Roseobacteraceae > Ruegeria > Ruegeria sp. AWH4_226. The sequence continues at coordinate 2,684,834 of NZ_JBSWUU010000001.1, forward strand.
GTCAAATGGTGCCTGAGTTTGAGGCCGCGGTGATTGCGCTGGAAAAAGGTCAGGTGTCCGCGCCTGTGCAAACCCAATTTGGCTGGCATGTTGTCACTCTGAACGACAAGCGCAAAACCGAAGCGCCTGAATTGGATCAGGTGCGCGCAGAACTGACCCAGACTCTGCAACAGGGCGTGATCCAGGCCCAGATCGACGACCTGACCCAAGCCGCCGAAATCGAGCGCCCCGCGCTTGAGGGGGCCGGCCCCGAAGTGATGCGCCAGATCGAACTGATTCAGGAGTAAACCCCGTGGCGACGATCACAAAGGTTTCCCCGCTGGCACCAGCGGCATTTCCTGACTTGCCCGCGATTGACGGGGTGCGCTTTGCGACTGTTGAAGCGGGCGTACGCTATCAAGGGCGTACTGACGTTATGCTTGCGGTGTTGGACCCCGGAACGTCGGTGGCTGGGGTGTTTACGCGGTCGGCCACGCGTGCAGCCCCGGTTCTGGACTGCCAGGACAAGATCGGCGGGCCATCTGACGGACCGGCAGCTATTCTTGTAAATTCGGGCAATGCCAACGCCTTTACCGGGCATTACGGTCAAAACTCGGTCGCGGATTTGACGCGCGCCGTGTCCAAAGCAACCGGCGTCCCGGTCGGGCGCGTCTTTACCTCCTCGACCGGGGTGATCGGTGAAGCCTTGCCGCATGAGCGTATCGTGACGCAGCTTGACGCTTTGAAAACGGGCCTCAGCCGCCACGCGATCGAGGATGCCGCGCGGGCCATCATGACGACGGATACGTTTCCGAAAGGAGCGTCGGCGCAAGTCGAGATTGAAGGCAAAACAGTCTCTATTGCGGGGATTGCGAAGGGTTCCGGTATGATTGCGCCGGATATGGCGACCATGTTGGTCTACATCTTTACCGATGCGCAGGTCGACCAATCGGCGTTGCAGACGATGTTGTCGGCGCAGACGGATCGCACCTTCAACTGTATCACGGTCGACAGCGATACCTCGACTTCGGATACATTACTGCTGTGCGCAACCGGCGCATCTGGCGTGGACGCAACCGGGAATTCGGCGTTTGCCGAAGCGATGGAACGCGTGATGCTGGATCTTGCGCAGCAAGTGGTGCGTGACGGTGAGGGGGCCACAAAATTCGTAGAAATCCGCGTAACGGGGGCGACTTCGGACGCGGATGCAAAGGTGCACGGTCTTGCCATTGCAAATTCGCCGCTGGTGAAAACCGCCATCGCGGGCGAAGACCCGAATTGGGGTCGTGTTGTCATGGCCATCGGCAAATCCGGCGCTGCGGCGGATCGCGACCTGCTCAGCATTCGTTTCGGGGACATACTGGTGGCCGAAAAGGGCTGGGTCAGCCCTGAGTATCGTGAGGAAGACGCCGCTGCTTACATGAAAGGTCAGGATCTTATGATCTCGGTCGATCTGGGGCTGGGTGATGGCAGTGCCACGGTTTGGACCTGCGATTTGACGCACGGCTACATTCAGATCAACGCGGATTACCGCTCGTGAAAACTGTATTAGTGTCTGCCGTTGCCCTGATCGACGTAGAGGGGCGGGTGCTGCTGGCCCAGCGTCCCGAGGGCAAATCCATGGCTGGCCTGTGGGAGTTCCCCGGCGGCAAAATCGAACCCGGCGAAACCCCCGAGGCCGCCCTGATCCGCGAATTGCACGAGGAATTGGGGATCGACACCTGGGCTTCCTGCCTCGCCCCGCTGACGTTTGCGAGCCACAGCTATGATAATTTCCACCTGCTTATGCCGCTTTTTGCCTGCCGCAAATGGGACGGCATCCCGCAGTCGAAAGAGGGTCAGGCTTTGAAATGGGTGCGGGCGAATGACTTACGGAACTATCCAATGCCTGCAGCGGATGTGCCGCTGATACCCATATTACGAGATTGGCTGTAAAAACCGAAAAGGGCTATTTCGACCAACTGACTGGATGTTGACGTTGGCTGTGCCAAATTTTCGTGCGAACCCTTCAAATTCGTCGTGGACCGCATCAGACCCGCCTATACTGGAGCGACTTGAAGCAGCTGTTGGTATAGCCTGACCCAAAGGCAGGGATTGGGTGGAAAAATGGAAATCTCCGGTGCGATAGCGTTTGTAACGGGTGGCAGTGGAGGGCTGGGCTCTCGTATCTGCACCTGTCTTGCTGACGAGAATGTCTGTATCGCGATTGGTTACAATCGGGGCGAAGAGCGCGCAGAAGAAGTAAGGACCCGCATCAAGGCTGCCGGTGGTTCTGCGATCACCGTTCATATCGACCATACCGATCCGGCTTCCGTTGACTACGCCATATCTGTAATTCTTGCCGAGTTTGGCGCGCTGGACATTGTTGTTAACAACGCGGCCATTGCGTCAGGTGGCCACTCGGTCGCGCTTGGTGATCTTGATGCGTTTACCCCCGAAATCTGGGATGAAATGATGGCCGTGAATGTTAAAGGGCCATACCTTGTTGCGCGCGCGGCTGCTAAACACCTTCGGGCCTCGAAATGGGGTCGCATCGTGAATATTGGTTCCACGCTCGGGCATGGTGACTGGTATCAGGACCGAATATTTGCGCCCAGCAAAGCCTCCGTCGTCCCCCTCACCCGTTTTTTGGCCTCGGCCTTGGCGCCTGATGTCACAGTAAACTGTGTTGCGCCGGGATTAATGGTCGAAACGGCATTGGGGGGTGGTGGACCTACACCTGGCGGCGACAACGAAGGCTATGATATCTGGCGGAGTAGAGCTGCCTTGAAACGCTTCACCGAGATTGACGATGTCGCGTCTCAGGTTGTTTTTCTGTGCAAGTCGCAGACAATCACAGGGCAGAGCATCGGAGTGGATGCTGGCATCCACTTCCGATAGCAAAACAGGCAGCTATCTCTGGACACGAGTTGGCTGACCTTTTTAGGCCCGATTCGGCCATTTGCAATGCCTCGCTTCACGACCCGCTTATCCAACACTTTTGGCTTTGATGCAAAAGAGTCGGTTCCAACCAAAACACTTGTGCGATGTACAGTGGCGCGGTTTTGTTCGCCATTTTCTACATTTTCTGCAGACAGGAACACCCCCCTTTTCTCCTGTTACAATTCGTAAGAATTGAGAAAACATCAGGAAATAGTTGACGCTGATCGTGCAGGCGTTCCTTAATCGGGGCGCTGGCGTCCGGGGGCTTCCTCGGGTCCGCCGTTTCTGGCCAGAGGAGAGGCCGGATTGGGAGGAGAGAAAGATTGGCTCAGACGCAGTCGGGCGCTGAAGGGATCGTTTCCCTTCCTGCGCTGCTACACCGTAATGCGACGCAGTTCGGGGATGCCCCGGCCTATCGGGAAAAAGAATTCGGAATCTGGCAGTGCTGGACCTGGGCGGAGACCGCCGCCGAGGTGCGCGCCCTGGCGCTGGGCTTGCTGGAGCTTGGCGTTGAAAAAGGTGACCACATCGCCGTGATCGGTCGCAACCGCCCGGCACATTATTGGTCAATGGTGGCCGCACAGATGGTCGGTGCCGTACCCGTTCCGCTATATCAAGATGCCGTGGCCGAAGAGATGGCCTATGTGATGGAGCATTGCGGCGCCAAGTACGTGGTCTGCGGCGATCAGGAGCAGGTCGACAAAGTCATCGAGATCCAGGAGAACCTGCATCAGGTCAATCAGATCCTCTATACCGACAAGCGCGGGATGCGGAAATACGACCATACCCAGATGAACGCGCTGGACGACATCATGGCTGAGGGTCGTGCAGGACATCAGCGGTTCGATGCGGAACTGGATAAGCGCATCGCCGACATCACTTATGACGACACCTGCGTGATGCTTTATACCTCCGGCACCACGGGCAAACCCAAGGGCGTTGTGCTGTCGAACAGAAACGTCATTGAAAGCGCCAAAAACTCGGCCGAGTTCGATCACCTGACCCGCAATGAAGATATCCTGTCCTACCTACCGATGGCGTGGGTGGGTGATTTCATTTTCTCGATCGGTCAGGCCTATTGGTGCGGCTTCTGTGTGAACTGTCCCGAAAGCGCCGACACGATGATGACCGACCTGCGCGAAATCGGACCGACCTATTTCTTTGCTCCGCCGCGCGTGTTTGAAACTCAGCTGACCAACGTGATGATCCGGATGGAGGACGCGGGCAAGCTGAAGCAACGCATGTTCCACTATTTCATGGCCCATGCCAAAAAAGTCGGTGGATTGCTGCTGGACGGTAAACCTGTGAGTTTTGGCGACCGGATGAAATACGCGCTGGGCAACATGCTGGTTTACGGCCCGCTCAAAGATACGTTGGGCTATGGTCGTTTCCGGGTTGGCTATACCGCAGGCGAGGCGATCGGACCCGAGATTTTCGATTTCTATCGTTCGCTGGGGATTAACCTGAAGCAGCTTTACGGCCAGACCGAAGCCACCGTGTTCATCACCGTGCAGCCGGATGGCGAAGTACGGGCCGACACGGTTGGCGTTCCTGCCCCGGACGTTGAACTGAAGATCGATGAAAACGGCGAGATCCACTACCGCTCCCCCGGTGTGTTTGTCGAGTATTTCAAAAATCCAGACTCGACAGCGTCGACCAAGGATGCCGAAGGCTGGGTGGCAACCGGGGATGCGGGGTTCATCGAAGAAGACACAGGGCATCTGCGTATTATCGACCGCGCCAAGGATGTCGGCAAAATGGCCGACGGATCAATGTTCGCGCCGAAATACGTCGAGAACAAGCTGAAGTTCTATCCGGATATTCTTGAGGTCGTCCTGTTCGGCAATAGCCGGGATTACTGCGTTGCCTTCATCAACATCGACCTGACAGCGGTAGGAAACTGGGCCGAACGGAATAACGTTGCCTATGCGTCCTATCAGGAATTGGCAGGTCATACCCGTGTGTTAGAGACCATTCGCAATCATGTGGAAGAGGTGAACAAGTCGGTCGCTGCGGACGAGATGTTGTCGGGCTGTCAGGTGCATCGCTTTGTGGTTCTGCACAAAGAACTGGATGCGGATGATGGTGAAATGACCCGCACGCGAAAAGTGCGCCGCGGGTTCGTTGAGACCAAATTCCAGGATATTATCGACGCGCTTTACGACGGGTCGCAGACCATATCGACTACGACTGAGGTGACCTATGAAGACGGTCGAAAAGGGTCGATCAGCGCGACGTTGGAGATTGTGGAAGCGCCGGTCGTTTCAATCGACCAGCGTAAGGTAGCCGCGGAATGAGCGCCGGTCGTGCGCCGCTTGACCTGCGGTCATCGCCCCGCCCACCGTCCCGTTTTTGCGAACACCAAGGAGTGACAGATGCTGGATAACACCGAAGGATATGTCACCGAAGACGGCCGAAAGATCGGCGGTGTGGTGATGGAGATGAAGAACATCACCTTGCGATTTGGCGGTGTGGTAGCGATCAAGGACATCTCGTTCGACATTCGCGAGGGTGAGATCCGCGCCATTATCGGACCGAACGGTGCGGGTAAGTCCTCGATGCTCAACGTGATCTCGGGCTTTTATGTCCCGCAGGAAGGTGAGGTCTGGTTCCATGGGTCAAAGCGCCCACCGATGCGGCCTTATGAGGTTGCGCGTCAGGGGATTGCGCGGACGTTTCAGAACATCGCTCTGTTCGAAGGTATGAGCGTGCTGGACAACGTCATGACCGGGCGGTTGAACTTCATGAAGACGAACATCTTTCAGCAGGCGTTTTGGAAGGGCAAGGCCGAGGCGGAAGAGGTAGAAAATCGCGAGGCTGTAGAGAAGATCATCGATTTTCTGGAAATCCAGCACATCCGCAAGACGCCGGTGTCACGCCTGCCTTACGGGTTAAAAAAACGTGTGGAACTGGCCCGTGCCCTGGCGGCCGAGCCCAAGCTGTTGCTGCTCGATGAGCCGATGGCCGGAATGAACGTCGAAGAGAAAGAGGATATGAGCCGCTTTATCCTCGATGTGAACGACGAATTTGGCACCACCATCGCATTGATTGAACACGATATGGGCGTGGTCATGGACCTGAGCGACCGAGTGGTGGTGATGGATTACGGCAAGAAGATCGGCGACGGCACCCCGGACGAGGTGCGCAGCAATCAAGACGTCATCGACGCCTATCTGGGGGTCAGCCATGACTGAACATCAGACAGACATGAGGAGAGGCGCAGATGCCTGAACAACTCGTTTTCGCGATGGAGGTCATCCTCAACGGCCTGATGGCGGGGGTGCTTTACGCTCTGGTCGCGCTGGGTTTTGTGCTGATCTACAAAGCCTCGGGGATTTTTAACTATGCCCAAGGGGTTATGGCGCTGTTCGCAGCGATGACGCTGGTTGGGATCATGAGTGGTCAGGTGCCCTTTTCGCATTTGATCAACGCTATTTTTGGCACGCATATCCATTATTTTGGCTGGAACGTGCCTGCGCTGTTGGCGATCTTGATGACAATGGGCGTCATGGTGTTTCTGGCCTGGGCCGTCCAACGGTTCGTTATGCGGCATCTGGTCGGGCAAGAGCCGATCATCCTGTTCATGGCCACCATTGGTCTGGCCTATTTCCTGGAAGGTGTGGCCGACCTCATGTGGGGGTCCGAGATCAAGACACTGGATGTCGGCCTGCCACAGGGCATCAACCTGTGGATTGATGAGGCTACCTTCAACATCTTTGGCTATGGTTTCTTTATCGACAATCTGGACATTGTGGCCACGGTGATCGCGGCGCTGCTGGTGGCGGGCTTGGTGGCGTTCAGCCAGTATACCAAACAAGGCCGTGCCATGCGCGCCGTGGCGGATGATCACCAGGCGGCACTGTCGGTCGGTATCTCGCTGAACTTCATCTGGATCATGGTGTGGTCGGTGGCCGGGTTCGTGGCGCTGGTCGCAGGGATCATGTGGGGCACCAAATCGGGCGTGCAGTTCTCGCTGTCGTTGATCGCGCTCAAGGCGCTGCCAGTGCTGATGCTGGGTGGTTTCACCTCAATCCCCGGCGCCATCGTTGGTGGTCTGATCATCGGCGTGGGCGAGAAGCTGTTCGAGTTTGCCATCGGCCCGTTGGTTGGTGGCGCGACCGAGAACTGGTTTGCCTATGTGCTGGCTCTGATCTTCCTCGTATTCCGGCCACAGGGTCTGTTTGGCGAGAAGATCATTGAGAGGGTCTAGCCGTGCAGAAATTGATCGCCATCATCAACGTGGTTGCGTGGGCGGGGTTCTGGGCCTTTGGCTACATCGCACTCACCTCGGACGATCTGACCGACAGCCAACTGGTCGTGGCCGCGATTCTCGCCTTTGCGGGGCTTGTGACCGGGGTACTGGCCTACATGAAACTGGTGCGCAGCTCCGAGGCGAGCGGATACGCCAAAGGTTCGAACCAACTGGATGCCGAAGCGCGCAACCGGGCGCAGCAAGAGTGGGAGAAGTAAATTATGTTCTACCGTGAGGCCGGGGATTTCAAAACCTCCTACATTGATGACAGCCAAACCTTTCCGATCAAGTTCGACCGATATCGCTACTATATCGTTCTTGCCGTGGCCTTTGGGATCATCCCGTTTTTGATGAATGACTATCTGGCCAACGCGCTCCTTTTGCCGTTCCTGATTTATGCGATCGCTGCGATCGGTTTGAATATCCTTGTGGGATATTGCGGACAGGTCTCGCTGGGTACTGGTGGCTTCATGGCTGTTGGCGCTTATGCCTGCTACAAGCTGATGACGGCCTTCCCGGATGTAAGCATGTTCATTCATGTGATCCTTGCGGGCGGAATTACCGCAATCGTCGGCGTACTGTTCGGCCTGCCGAGCCTCCGGATCAAAGGGTTTTACTTAGCGGTGGCCACGCTGGCGGCGCAGTTTTTCCTGGTGTGGTTGTTCAATCGGGTTCCGTGGTTCTACAACTATTCCGCCTCGGGCCAAATCAACGCGCCGGAACGGGACGTGTTCGGTATCATCATCACCGGTCCGAATGCTCCGGCTTGGGCGACTTATCTGTTCTGCCTGATCTTCCTTACCATATGCGCCGTCATCGCACGCAACCTGACGCGGGGCACAACGGGGCGGACCTGGATGGCAATCCGCGATATGGACATTGCGGCGGAAATCATCGGGGTGAACCCGCTCAAGGCTAAACTCACCGCGTTCGCTGTCAGCTCGTTTTTTGTTGGCATCTCTGGCGCGTTGTTCTTCTCGGTATACCTTGGGGCGGTCGAAGTCGGAGAGGTGTTTGGCATCCAGAAGTCATTCCTTGTCCTCTTTATGATCATTATCGGCGGGTTAGGCTCAATCTTCGGCTCATTCGCCGGGGCGGCGTTCCTTGTAACCCTGCCCGTGGTGCTCAAGGTTGTCGGAGCGGACTGGCTGGGATGGCCCACTGATATCGTAGCCCATCTTCAGTTGGTGATCGTGGGTGCATTGATCATCATGTTCCTTGTCCTTGAACCACATGGCCTTGCGCAATTGTGGCGGTTGGCAAAGGAAAAACTCAGACTCTGGCCGTTCCCGCACTAGGCGCGGCCCAATCAGATAACGGGTGTAAAGCCCGACCCACAACATCGGATCAATCAAGGGAGGATACACCCGATGAAATTGAAACTGGCAACCATGGCGCTGGGCGCCGTAATGGCCGCAGGGCCGGCATTCGCCGATCTTGTGATCCCGGACCTGAGCTATCGCACCGGCCCGTACGCTGCCGGCGGCATCCCGTTTTCGGACGGCTATAACGACTATTTCACTCTGTTGAACGAGCGCGATGGCGGCATCGGTGGCGTTCCCGTTCGCATGGTCGAATGTGAAACCGGCTACAACACCGAAAAAGGTGTCGAATGCTATGAATCAACCAAGGGTGAAGGCGCACTGGTTTATCAGCCGCTGTCGACCGGTATCACCTATCAGCTGATCCCAAAAACCACCGCGGACGACATTCCGATGCACACGATGGGATATGGCCGGACCTCGGCCAAGAACGGCAGTGTGTTCAGTCATACGTTCAATTATCCGGCAAACTACTGGGATGGTGCATCCGGCGCGGTCAACTATCTGCTGGAAGAAAACGGCGGCGACCTGAGTGGAAAGAAAATAGCGCTGGTCTATCACAACTCTGCCTATGGTAAGGAACCAATCCGCACGCTGGAAGAGCTGTCGGCGAAGCACGGCTTTGAACTGGTCGCTCTGCCGGTGGATCACCCCGGTCAGGAACAGAAATCTCAGTGGCTGCAAATTCGACGCGATCGTCCGGATTATGTCCTGATGTGGGGCTGGGGCGTGATGAACCAGGTCGCGGTACAAGAAGCTGCCAACATCCGTTATCCGATGGAAAACTTCATCGGTATCTGGTGGTCCGGGGCTGAACATGACGTGATGCCCGCTGGTGATGCGGCCAACGGCTACAAAGCTCTGACTTTCCACAATGTTGGTACGGATTTCCCGGTCTTCGACGACATTCAGAAATACGTCGTGGATTCGGGCAAAGCGGCCGGCGCCGGTGATCAGGTGGGTACGGTTCTGTACAACCGTGGTCTTTATGCCGCGATGCTGGCGGCCGAAGCCATCAAGACTGCGCAGGAAATTCACGGCACTGCAGAGATTACCCCTGCGATGATGCGCGATGGAATGGAAGCGCTGGAGATGACCGAGGCCAAGATGACCGAGCTGGGTCTGCCAAACTTTGGTCCGGAGTTCGCTGTCAGCTGTGACAATCACGGCGGTGATGCTCTGGTGGGCGTGACCCAGTGGGACGCGGCCAGCAAGACCTGGAGCATGATTTCCGAGTTCAAGCAGACGGATAGCGACGTTATCGGCCCGCTGATCGCCGAGGATTCGGCGGCCTACGCGGCGGAAAACAACATCGAACCGCGCTGCTGATAGGGCGCTTTTGAACACCGGGGCGGCGGACGGCGCCGCCCCGCACACCACACTCGCTTGAGGATATGCGCAGATGCTGGATGCGGCTCAAAACACCGAAGTTCAGGCGGAAACTCTGCTTGAAGTCAATAATATCGAGGTGATCTACAACCACGTTATCCTTGTTCTCAAAGGGGTCAGCCTGACCGTTCCCAAAGGTGGCATCACTGCGCTGCTGGGTGGCAACGGAGCGGGCAAAACAACGACACTTAAGGCCGTGTCGAACCTGCTGCACTCGGAACGCGGCGAGGTGACAAAAGGCTCGATCAAGTATCGCGGGACCAGCGTGCATGAAAGCGACCCCGCTGACCTTGTTGAGAAGGGCGTTATCCAGGTTATGGAGGGCCGCCATTGCTTTGAGCATCTGACGGTTGAGGAAAACCTGTTGACCGGCGCCTATACTCGCAAAGATGGAAAGGCTGCAATCCAGCAGGACCTTGAACTTGTTTATACGTATTTCCCACGCCTGAAAGAGCGCCGCAGGTCACAGGCGGGATATACCTCGGGCGGTGAACAGCAGATGGTTGCGATGGGCCGTGCTTTGATGTCGCGACCCGAAACGATCCTGCTTGACGAACCCTCGATGGGGCTTGCCCCGCAGCTTGTCGAAGAAATCTTCGGTATCGTTAAGGATTTGAACGAGAAAGAGGGCGTATCGTTCCTGTTGGCCGAACAGAACACCAATGTCGCCCTCAGGTTCGCGCATTACGGCTATATCCTGGAATCGGGCCGCGTGGTCATGGATGGGCCGGCCGCTGATCTGCGCGAGAATGCGGATGTAAAGGAATTCTATCTGGGCATGTCTGACGAGGGGCGTAAAAGCTTCCGGGATGTGCGTTCGTATCGCCGCCGCAAGAGATGGCTGTAAGCGGATGGAGGATCAAACCATGACCACTTTCTACGATGCGCTCGAGACCCGCTCCGCCGATCAGCGGGCTTCGGATCAGGCGAAGGCTTTGAAGGTTCAGCTTCAGCGGGTGCAGTCCGCGCCGGGCTTCGAGGCGCATCTTGCCGGGGCGGATATTGGCCAGGTTTCTGAAATTGCAGATCTTCAAAAACTGCCGGTTCTGCGCAAGGCGGATCTGGCGCAGGCGCAGGCGACCCGCCCTCCGTTCGGGGGGTTCACGGTCAAGCCAGCGCGGCATTTCCATCATGTGTTCCAATCCCCCGGCCCGATCTATGAACCGGGCAGCATTGATCCAGACTGGTGGCGTATGGGGCGCTTTTTGCATGCGGCCGGTGTTGGTCCCGGCGATATTGTCCATAACTGTTTCGGCTATCACCTGACGCCGGCAGGCATGATCTTTGAAAGCGGTGCGCGTGCGGTGGGGGCCGCAGTGCTGCCTGCTGGCACGGGCCAGACAGAATTGCAGGTCACGGCCGCGCGTGACGTGGGCTGTACTGCGTATGCTGGCACGCCGGATTACCTGAAGGTCATTCTGGACAAGGCCGATGAGATGGGCGTGTCGCTTAACTTCACCTCGGCGGTTGTCGGTGGCGGGGCGCTTTTCCCGTCATTGCGACAGGAATATGCTGACCGGGGAATCTCATGCCTGCAGTGTTACGCAACCGCCGATCTGGGCAATATCGCCTATGAAAGCCCTGCAATGGAAGGGATGATCATCGACGAACACGTTATTGTCGAGATTGTCACCCCCGGAACCGGTACCCCCGTGGCCGAAGGAGAGGTGGGCGAAGTTGTCGTAACCTCGTTGAATCCTGACTATCCGCTGATCCGCTTTGCAACCGGAGACTTGTCTTCGCTCATGCCGGGTCAATCCCCGTGTGGACGCACGAATATGCGGATCAAGGGCTGGATGGGCCGGGCTGACCAGACCACCAAGATCAAAGGAATGTTTGTCCGGCCCGAGCAAGTGGCTGCATTGGTCGACAAACACGCAGAGATCGTGAAGGCCCGCGTCATCGCATCGCGGCAGGGTGAGATGGACGCCATGACCGTTCAGATCGAAAGCTCTGGTGGTGATGATGCGGCCTACGTGAAGTCCGTGGTTGAGGTTCTGAAACTGAAAGGCGCGATTGAGGTCGTAGCCCCTGGCACTTTGCCAAAAGACGGATTGGTGATCGAGGATCAGCGCGTTTACGAATGAATTGATCACGGGCTGCGGCCTTTTGTGGCGTAGTTTTCTTGCTCAGCCACTGGCTTTTCCGAGCGTTTTGGTCGAATAAAGGCAGGCATTCTGCGTTTGCCTGTCACGATCGGAACCATGGCCGATATCGAATCTTTAGAACAAAGACCGCGTCATCGCGGCGTGTCAGGCACGCGGTTTCTGGCGACTGCGGCCTATCTGGTGGCTGGTGCGTGCCTGTTGCCGATGGTGGCGGTCTTCCTGGCCGCAGTCACCGGTGGAACAGACACGATTTCGCATCTGTTCGAGACTGTGTTGCCGCGCTATGTGAAGACGACCTTGATACTGGTCGTGCTTGTGGCCGTCGGCACCTTGGCCATCGGTGTGGGCGCAGCTTGGCTTGTCACGATGACCCGGTTTCCCGGTGTACGTTTCTTTGAGATCGCCCTTGTGCTACCGCTTGCTTTTCCAGCCTATGTTCTGGCCTACGCCTATACGTTTGTGTTGGATCACCCCGGCATTGTTCAGTCCACCTTGCGCGACGTGACCGGCTGGGGGCCGAGGGACTATTGGTTCCCTGAGATCCGTTCGACCGAGGGTGCGGCTTTGATGCTGATCCTGGTCCTTTATCCTTATGTTTATTTGCTGGCCCGCGCAGCCTTTTTGCAGCAAAGCGCCAGTGCGTTCCTGGCCGCCCGAGCGCTTGGAAAAAACCCGCTACAGGCATTCTGGACCGTTTCGCTCCCAATGGCGCGCCCGGCAATTGCTGGCGGCGTATTGTTGGCGATCATGGAAACCATCGCGGATTTCGGCACAGTGGCTTATTTCGGCGTACAGACTTTTGCCACCGGTATCTACGCCAGTTGGTTTTCGATGGGGGATCGCGCCGCTGCTGCGCAGTTGGCGTTGTGCCTATTGGGCTTTGCGTTGGCGCTGGCCGTAATCGAAAGAACGCAGCGCGGTAGGGCAAAATACTATCAGGCCGGTAAGAGCCACGCCTCGCTGCCGGTTGCGCAATTGACGGGGTGGAAATCTGGAATGGCGATCAGCCTCTGCGCTGTCCCAGTGTTGCTGGGCTTTTTACTGCCGGTTTTCATTCTGGTGGAGATGGGATTGGAGTCAGAGCAGAACCTGCTCTCGCGCCGCTACATTGGGTTTATCCAGAACTCGCTGACGCTTGCCGGAACCGCGGCGGTGGTCACTGTAAGTGCCGCGATCTGTGTTGGCTTCTTTCAGCGTTTGCGTCCCGGACGGGGATCCGCAACTGCCGGGTATTTGGCGCGGTTGGGCTATGCAGTGCCCGGCGGAGTGATTGCTGTAGGTCTGCTGGTGCCTTTTGCCAGCCTCGACAACGCCTTGGACTCCTGGATGCGGCAAACTTTTGATATTTCGACCGGATTGCTGTTGACGGGTTCAATCTGGTTGCTGGTGGCGGCTTACATGGTACGCTTTATGGCTGCCGCGCTGAGCGCCTATGAAGGCGGACAGAGCACAGTTCACGCCAATATGGACGCGGCCGCACGATCATTGGGGCAAACACCGCTGGGTACGCTACGCCGGGTTCATCTGCCAATACTGACGCCGTCGCTGCTGACTGCGCTGCTGATCGTTTTTGTTGACGTGATGAAGGAACTGCCCGCTACGCTGATCATGCGGCCGTTCAACTTTGATACTTTGGCCGTTCAGGCGTATCGTCTTGCTTCAGATGAGCGTTTAGAGGGCGCGGCAGTGCCGTCTCTGGTCATTCTGGCGGTGGGGCTTTTGCCCGTGATTTTGATCTGTCGACAGGTCGGTCGTCGCTGAGGCGTGATGGGCCAAAATATCACACAGCTGCGTGCTCGGGCTTGATTCGAACGCGTTTTCCGGCAAGGCTGGTTCTATGAACATGCAGCCTCCAAGCCGGTTTTCTGCAAATTCGGCACAGATGCCCGTCGCGTTTGACCGGCGCGAGATGTCCCATATCCTGTCCGTCTATGGCCGGATGGTCGCCGCCGGGGAATGGCGCGATTATGGTATTTCCAACCTGCGGGACATGGCCGTTTTCTCCATCTTTCGACGCACTGCTGAGCATCCGATTTACCGGGTCGAGAAGCACCCGCGTCTGCGCCAAAGGCAGGGGATGTATTCAGTCGTCGGCATGGATGGCCGGATACTGAAACGCGGCCACGATTTGCGGACGGTGCTTCGGGTTCTGGAACGCAAGCTGATCCGATCCGTTGACCTTGATTAGAGCCGTTTGTGCGACGTAACCGGCCCGTCGCCTTGTTTATCAATTCTGGCTATCGCCTGGTCCATAGGCTCGAACGTGACATCCATATGATAGGCGTTTGCGTGCAACAGCATGTTGTCGCCATAGACCCATGCAACATGACCTTTCCAGAACAGCAAGTCGCCGCGTTTCGGCTTCGTGCCAGCAGGAAGGACCTTGCCCAATTCACGCTCTTGATCCCCGCTATCGCCGGGGCAGGCTAGCCCACAGGCCAGCAGTCCGGCCTGTACCAGACCCGAGCAATCCAACCCAAGCCGGCTGTTGCCGCCCCAAAGGTAGGGTGTACCCAAAAACAACTCTGCCACGGCCACAGGATCCGAAAACCGCGTTTCACGGCGCTTGGCGTGTACGGAAGGGATGAACCCGAGTTCTGTTTCCAGAAACCTGCCCTGTTCCGACAGAACCTGCACCCTGCTGCCGAAACTCAGCGATATCCGGTCGGGGCTTTTCATGTCCGGCTGGGCATAGGCATGAGTTGCAGGCGCTGTGATCCAGTGCGTGTCGGATACTTCTGCACCCAGTTGATCTGAGGCGACCCACCCCGTGTAACCATCCTTGTCTGCGATGATCCGGCTCCAACCATTCTGCGTTTCGGTCACGTTCACGGCGTCACCAAACAATAGCTGCCGGTCTCGCGGGCCGTCTGGACTGCGCAGCAGGTTGACCACGGGGTTTATGATGCGCTTGCGGTTCATAGGTTCAAAATCCCCGGCAAGGCGGTCAGAAGGGCGCGCGGACCTTGGCCAAGACCACCTTTACTGCGCCCCGGTGCTTTGCGGGGTTGCCATGAATAGATGTCAAAATGCACATAGCGGCGTTTCCCAACAAAACGGCGCAGGAACAACGCGGCAGTGATAGACCCCGCGAACCCGCCCAATGGCGCATTGTCGAGATCGGCGATGCCGGGCTCTATCATAGTCTCGTAAGGGTCGTGGAAGGGCATCCGCCAAACCGGGTCCGCAGCCTTCTGCCCGGCTTGCATCAGTGCTTGGGCGGCAGACTCATCGTCAGTGTAAAACGGCGCAAGATCGGCACCGACCGCCACCCGCGCCGCGCCGGTCAGGGTGGCCATCGAGATCACCAAATCCGGCTCGCCCTCATCCGCCAGCGCTAGTGCATCTGCAAGTACGAGCCGGCCTTCGGCATCTGTATTGTTGATCTCGACCGTCAG
Source organism: Ruegeria sp. AWH4_226 (assembly GCF_056159225.1). Lineage (NCBI taxonomy): Bacteria > Pseudomonadati > Pseudomonadota > Alphaproteobacteria > Rhodobacterales > Roseobacteraceae > Ruegeria > Ruegeria sp. AWH4_226. Next base: position 2,700,204 of record NZ_JBSWUU010000001.1, read on the forward strand.
ACCCTTGCGCGATGTCAGGATATCGCCGGGTCGAAACGCATTTCCGGCCACTGAATTCTCAACCGCTGGTATCAGAACCCGCAGTTGAAGCGGCAAGTTCATCGCCATGATCATTTGCGCCAGACCCAGCACGTTCGCTGCCCCGCCCATGTCCTTCTTCATCAGGGCCATGGAGTTTCCGGGTTTCAGATTCAAACCCCCGGTGTCGAAACATACACCTTTGCCGACCAGAGTAAGTTTGGGACCAGAGTTCCCCCAATTCATCTCAATAAGGCGTGGGTCCTGCGCGGCCGCGCGACCAACTGCGTGAATCATTGGCAGATTCTGATCCAGCAGGGTTTGCCCCCGTACCACCTGGCAAGAGGCACCGAAGTCTTGCGCTAACGTCTCCACGGCGGCCTGAAGCTGATCTGGCCCCATATCCGCCGTTGGTGTGTTGACCAGGTCGCGTGTCAGCGCCTCGGACCGGGCCAGTATCTCGATCCGTTTGGCATCAATGCCGTCGGGTGCGACAAGGCGGGCCTTGGCCGGGGACTGCTTGGCATAGGTATCGAAGGTATAACCCGTCAACAACCAGCCCAAACACTCAGTCTCCAGCGCGTCCGCAGGTACACCCGACGCGATTTGATAATTCCCTTCAGGCAGCGCCTCGGCCGCGGCGGCCAGAGGGAAACGCTTGCGCCTGCGGATTGCGGGCTTGCCATAACCCGCGACGGCAAAACTAGGCGTTCCATCCGGCCCAGGGACAAGCGCAACCTGACCGAGTCGACCTGTAAAATCACAAGATTTCAGCCAATTAGTCAACGATTGCGGCTGATCATTCAGCCAGTCGTCCAGATCGGGTTGCGCAATGACATATAGCGGCAGTGTCGGATCAGAAGGCGAAGCGAAGGACAGGGTCATAGAGATCTCAGTAAGTTCGATTTGCGCCCAGCCTAACCACCCACGGCCCGTCCGCAAGCCCCGTTAAATGGAAAGGTCCTGCTGATCCCAGATCACCGTCAGAGATTTCTCCCCGACGCGGATCAAACGCCACAGGGTAGCACCGGTCGCCACCGCATCCCCAGCATCGACGGATTGCGCCACATCCCCCGCAACGCGGGCCAACGCGACCATACCGATCTGTTCGGCGATTGCCACCAGCGAGCGGGCGCATTTCCTGAGACCGGCCCAGTCGCGCTGCCGCCAGAACCTTTCGCAATTCGACAGCCGAACGGCCAGTTCTTCGACCGTGCGGCACAGTACATCCAGTGCGTCCTTGTCGCCCATCTGTCGATAAAGCCCATTCAGCCGATCCGGATCCAGCCGAACGGTTTCCTTGTGTTCAAGCGTGAGTATATTATCCACCACATTCACCCTAATTCTTTACGCCCCCACGGCATAGGGCGACATTGGCGACAAATTCCTTTGCAAAACCTTGCCTTCCGACCGCAAAATTGCTCGAATTTTTGACGAATTCAGGCTAGAGCGACCGGCAAAGACTGATCAAGGGACAACTTTATGGACTATGCCAAACCTCTGCCGTCCTATCTGGTAAAGCGGTATCATGGTTGGAAAGCCACCACTTACACGGAAAATCAGGTCTGGTATCGGCGTCTGGCCACCGAGGGGCAGCGCCCGCGCGCGATGGTAATTTCCTGCTGCGACAGCCGGGTCCATGTCACCTCGATCTTTGGCGCAGATCAGGGTGAGTTTTTTATTCACCGCAACATCGCCAACCTTGTTCCGCCTTACGCGCCCGATGGTGATCACCACGGCACCAGTGCGGCGATCGAATATGCGGTCACCGCGTTGAAAGTGGCGCATCTGATCGTGTTGGGACATTCGCAATGCGGCGGTGTGCAGGGATGCATCGATATGTGTACGGGCCACGCCCCTCAGTTGGAAGCCAAGGAAAGCTTTGTTGGCCGCTGGATGGATATTCTGAAACCGAAATACGCGCTGGTCGCCGATATCGAAGATGCACATGAGCAAGCGCGACAGTTTGAGCGTTACGCCGTCGTTGCTTCGCTTGAGAACTTAATGACCTTCCCGTTTGTGTCTTCAGCAGTGCAAGACGGTTCGCTCAGCCTGCATGGGCTGTGGACCGATATCGGCGAAGGTGGTCTGCAATGCTATGACCCGCACAACAAAAGGTTCGAGGCTGTCTGAATGACGGGTACATGATAGGTCGTCTCAGTCCAATCGACGCCGAAGAACTTGACCGGTACATAAAAACCCCGCCGAAAATGCGACGGGGTTTCAAGAATTCAATGCGCTGACGCTTAGCCCTTTTTCAGAACCTCACGGCCCAGCAATTCGGCGATCTGTACCGCGTTCAGAGCCGCACCCTTGCGCAAGTTGTCGGAAACGCACCACAGGTTGATGCCGTTTTCAACGGTCGAATCCTGACGGATACGGCTGATAAAGGTGGCGAAATCGCCCGCGCATTCAACCGGTGAGACGTAGCCGCCCGCTTCGCGCTTGTCGATTACCATGATGCCCGGTGCTTCGCGCAGGATATCGCGGGCTTCATCTTCGTCGAGGAACTCCTCGAACTCGATATTCACAGCCTCAGAGTGGCCGACGAACACGGGCACGCGGACGCAGGTTGCGGTGACCTTGATCGACGGGTCGACGATCTTCTTGGTCTCTACAACCATCTTCCACTCTTCCTTGGTCGAGCCGTCCTCCATGAAGACGTCGATCTGAGGGATGACGTTAAACGCGATCTGTTTCTGGAATTTCTTCGGCTCTACGTCAGTAGTCGGGTTGTAGATCGCTTTGGTCTGATCCCAAAGCTCATCCATGCCTTCCTTACCGGCGCCCGAGACCGACTGATACGTCGACACAACAACACGCTTGATCTTGGCGCGGTCATGCAGCGGTTTAAGTGCAACAACCATCTGCGCGGTCGAGCAGTTGGGATTGGCGATGATGTTCTTGTTCTTATAGCCGTGGATCGCCTCGGGATTACATTCCGGCACGATCAGCGGAATATCAGGGTCGTAGCGATAGAGCGAACTGTTATCGATCACCACGCAGCCCGCTGCCGCCGCCTTGGGCGCGTAGGTCTTGGTCGCGTCCGAACCGATGGCAAACAGCGCCATGTCCCAGCCGGTGAAATCAAAGGTGTCGATGTCCTGGGTCGTCAGTGTCTTGTCGCCAAAGCTTACTTCGGTTCCCAGTGAGCGACGGCTTGCCAGTACGGCAAGGTCATCGACCGGGAACTGGCGTTCCGCCAGGATGTTCAGCATTTCGCGGCCCACGTTACCCGTGGCGCCGGCGACAACGACGCGATAGCCCATTTCATGTCTCCAAAGTTAAGGACGCGCGTTCATAGCCGCGTTGCAGCGAAGAAAAAAGGGTTATCAGGGATTTTTGCTGCTATGACGCCGATTTTCCGCAGTAGCACGTGTCAGGCTTTGCTCAGAAGCTCTTCGTACAGGGACACAAGGGTCTTGGCCTCACCGTTGATATCGAAATTCCTCTCAACATGGGTGCGGGCGGCGAGTCCGGATTGTGAAAGGGAATCAGGGTTTGATAACATTTCAGCCGCGGCATTGATCAACGCGGGGATATCACCGGGTGTAACTACGCGACCCAACGACGGATCCGTCACGATCTCGGAGAACGCACCGACATCCGTGGCAACAACCGGCACGCCGCAGGCCATCGCCTCAAGCGGGGTCAGGCCGAACCCTTCCCACCGCTGCGGGGCGATGAACAGATCCAGTACCTGATACCACGCGGCGATCTGGTCGACGGTCACTTCGGGCATAAACAAGATGCGTTTAGAAAGACCGGCCTTGGCGACTTTGTCCTTGAGTTCGGCCAGAAAACCGGTGTGTTTCTCGGTCGCGCGGCCCATGACGATGCCGTGGACGTCGTCGAAGCGGCCGCACAGATCGATCATCGCATCAACGAAGGCGTCGGTGCCTTTCTGATGCCGGATGCGACCATAACACCCCAGCAACAGGCCTTCTGGCAGGCCCAGTCGCGCCCGAACAGCGGCCTTGTCCTCGGGCGGAGCGAAATCCTGCAGGTTGATGCCATGCATAATCACCTGCGCGTCTCGCTCCAGATACCCTGCGGTCTTGCGCGAGGTGGCTACCACGGCATCCATCTTGTCGATCAGCCATTTGGTATAGCCCGTATGGGCGCGTTGCGAGGCGCTGGTGAACAGAAGTTTCAGGCGCAACCGCAGGATATCGCGCAGGATCAGGCCCAGCAGCATCTCGGTATTGCGCCGTGCATGCCAGACGCGCAGGGTCTTGCGCGACAGAAAGGGCAGGCGACCCAAAGGAATATGCGGGATATCCGACGGCAACCCCGGTCCTGTGGCCGCGATATCGATCCATTGCGCCTGTAACGGCACCAGACGTGCAATCGTTGCCGTTACGCCAGATAGTCGGCGTTTGAGATTGGGTGCAATGACGCGCGGGTCAGACATAAATGCTCCTGACGGGTTCAGCGCTAATCAACGCTGTCGCGGCTGAACAGGTAAATCACACAGCCAAGGGCAAGCGTGATTGCGAAAAAGCCGAATATCGCTGTGTAAGGCGCGGTTGGGCTGATGTCCACCGTGGCCGCGTGGATGCGCCCGGTGACGAATTGCGCAAGGCCGACGCCGCCAATACCAAAGAGGTTCAAAAGGGTCATGCCGCGCCCCACCAGATGCGGTGCCACAAATGCCCGGCCATGCGCCATGATGACCGGAAAGCTGGCCCCAAGGAAGCCGATCACCGCCATCAGAACCACTGACAGCCAAACCGCGCTGTCGATCCACAGACACAGCAGGACCAGTGCTGCCGCGCCCAGCGTGTTGCCACCAAAAATCACCCATTTTCGTGTACCAAGCACCCGATCGAGCGGCCCGTAGGCAAATGTTCCGGCGATCATGGCCGCTCCCATAATGAGGGTCGCGGTTCCGATCTGGGTTGTGCTGAGGTTGAAGATATCGCTCAGGTAAGGCCCAGCCCACAGGCCGCGCGTGGCCGCCGATGGCGCATAGGCAACCAGCATAAGCGGCAGGATCGCCCACAAGGCAGGTTCTTTCAGCAGGTCCAGCACGGACCCTCGATGCTCGGTCTCGACCTTCTTGGGATCGTTCACCGTGCTCCAGATCCCCAGTGCGATGGCTCCCGAAAACAAGGCCAGAACCCACATCGTCGCCCGCCACCCCATCAACTCAACCGCTAAGGCCGTTGGGTACGAGGCCACAAGATTGCCGACGGACCCGACACCCAGCATGACCGCGGCCAGCGTTGCAAAACGCGCAGGCGGGTATTCACGCGCAAATATGTAGTAGGATGCCATAAGCACCGGTGAGCACCCAACACCGATCAATCCCATCGCAATTGCGATGTGAAAGGGCGTACTGGCAACGGCAAACAAGGCCGCGCCGCCTGCGCCGCCAACCAGCAGCAGGCTGGCTGCTGTCAGGCGCGGTCCGATCCTGTCCAGCGCCCATCCTACCGGCAGTTGCATTGCCGCAAAGATCAGGAACCATAGCCCCGATGCAAAGGCCAGATCCTCGGGCGTGGCGTTGATATCGCGCCCCAGATCGACGCTGAGCACCGCCAGAAAAGCGCGAAAAAACTGGCTGAGCACATAGCCCAGACACAAAACCACCAGTCCCGTTTTCATGAAATGCCTTTCTTCTTCACCAGCGCGGGAAGCAGTGGCATGTCGCAATGCATTACACAAGCGCGTGTGCTACACTGTTTGTACCGGACAGTATTCACATTTGGGCTATCGTTAGATCAAGAACATCACCCCGAGGTGCAAATGAAAGACGCCCAGGCCGCTTTTTACGAAAGCCTTCCCCTTCAGCGGGACTTTACGAGTTTGGCGCAACCCGCGCGGTTTTCGGCCGTGCCCGACGACTGGGCGCTGGGTGTCGCTGACATTGTCGATTCGACCGGTGAGATTGCCAATGGGCGATACAAGACGGTCAATATGGTTGGTGCCGCTGTGATCTCGGCCATGATCAACGCCCTGAAAGGGCAACCCTTTCCCTATGTCTTCGGCGGTGACGGTGCTGCATTTGCGATCCCTGCAAGTGCTGTGGACATTGCCCGAACGGTCCTGGCCGAGTTGCGGCGCTGGGCTAAGGAAGAATTCTCGATCGCGTTGCGCGCGGCCTTGGTGCCTGTGTCAGAGCTCCGTCAGGCAGGGCGTGACCTGCGTGTCGCGCGTTATGCACCCTCGAACGGCGTGGACTATGCCATGTTTTCAGGCGGAGGTCTGGCTTGGGCCGAGGCAATGATGAAAGAGGGGCAGTTCCAGGTCCCGCCTGCTGACCCCGGTGCTCAACCCGACTTGACGGGTCTGTCCTGCCGGTGGTCCAACATCAAGGCGCAGCATGGCAAGGTCGTTTCCCTTGTAATTGAGCCAACGCCGCAAGCAACTGAGAGCGATTTTGCTGATCTGGCGCAGTCAGTCCTTTCAGTAGCCGAAGCGTTGGAGCGTGCGGGCCATCCGGTGCCGGAAAATGGTCCGCCTATCAAGTGGCCACCGCCCAATTTGGCGCTTGACGCAAGTGTTTCCAGGTCCGGGCGAAATCTGTTTACACAAAAGATTAAGCTGCTGGTCCAAAACCTGCTGATCGCTACTCTGTTCAAGTCCGGTAAACGCCTCGGCCAATTCGACCCTGAACACTACAAAAACATGGTCAGCCGTAACGCCGATTTCCGAAAATTTGACGATGGGTTGAAAATGACTCTGGATTGCGATTCAGCGACATTCTCGCAGATTGAGATCATGCTGGAACAGGCGCGCGCGCAGGGCAAGATCCGGTACGGTGTGCACGCGCAGGATGAGGCGATGATGACATGTTTTGTACCCTCGGCCACCCGCGATGATCATGTGCATTTCGTAGATGGTGCCGCGGGCGGTTATGCGCAGGCCGCGGCAGCGATGCAGGCCTAGGTCCTACTTTGCCGTCCACTCGGCGGCCAGCGCCCGGGCCGCCTGTATCAGCAACATTACGTCGATCCCCACTGCAAGAAACTGAGCGCCCATGTCCATGTAGGCCTGACGAGCAGCGTCATTGGTGGCCAGAATTCCGGGTGCTTTACCTGCAGCCTTTATGCGCGTGATCGCGTCAGCAATCGCGGCTTGAACCTCGGGGGCATCGCTTTTGCCTTGAAATCCCATATCTGTAGACAAGTCCGCCGGGCCGATAAAGACACCATCTACACCTTCGACCGCTAGGATTTCATCCAGCGCGGCCAGACCGGCGCGGTTTTCGACCTGAACCAAAAGGCAAATCTGTTCATCTGCAGATTGCACGTAGTCTGATATCGACCCATACCCCGTCGCCCGCGCCGCGGCAGCACCTACACCGCGCAGGCCTTCGGGAGGGTATCGACACGCCCGTACCAGTTCGCGCGCTTGGTCGGCGCTGTTCACCATTGGGACCAGGATGGTCTGTGCACCAATATCCAGCACCATCTTGATCAGCGCAGTATCTCCCACGGGCACCCGCACCACCGGATGCGTCGGGCTTGCCGCAAGGGCCATCAACTGATCCCGGATCGAGCGTATATCATTCGGCGCGTGCTCGCCATCTATCACCAGCCAGTCGAACCCTGCTGTACCCATGATCTCGGCGGTGACAGCCTCACCAAAGCTGCTCCAGCAGCCGATCAGCCTGTTGCCCTGTGTTAGAGCCTGTTTAAACGTGTTTTTTGCAGCGGGCATACGTGCACCTTTCTGTTGTTCAGAGGGCAATGCCAGCTATAGCGGCATCCACGCGGCTATTTAACGGACCGGTCCAAGAGAAGACCACCAAATTATCTGAGTGTTAGGTAGCGCTAATCGGAAGTTAAACTGCTTCCAGCGCCTGTCCGTTCCTGCGGGCGGGCCAAATTAAGTTGGGGCAGGCAAACAAACCCAGCCTGATATGCCCCTAAAAACGCCGCCAAAATAGGTTAATAACGTTGCAGTGCAGTTGGAATTCGGCAACACTTTCGTATGACCAATGATGTACCATTGACGTCACGTTCATTGCCTATTGCGCTGCTGAGGGCTCGGGAACGGGTCATGGGACCCATTCGGAAGATGTTGGCAGATGCCGGTGTTACCGAACAACAATGGCGCGTATTGCGTGTCCTGAACGAGGAAGGCCCGCAAGAACCGACCCACATTGCAGAGCGGGCCTGTCTACTGCTGCCCAGCCTTACACGAATTCTGCAAAAGCTTGAGGCAAAGGACCTGATCGTGCGGCGCATGCATCCAGGTGACAGGCGCCGCCAGATTATCGACATCTCTGACAAAGGGAACCAGATCATTAAGAACAATATTCAGGTAACAATCCAATTGGCCGAGGATCTGCGCACTAAAATGGGTCCTGAACGTCACGAAGCTCTGCTGGACCTTCTCAACGAATTGCGGGATTTGGAAACCTAAGGGGTGTCCCTCGAACCCCGTCAGAGACAAGTTGTATCCCTGACGGGGCGGCCAGACGGGTACTGGATTATTTGCCTGGCCCGAGGCCGGTTGCGTCAGATATGCCCAACGGTCCGACCTGCGTTTCAGAGAACGCGCCGGTTTGAAATAAAACCGACTCTGTGACGCAAAGACGTGTTGGGGGTTATGTCTCAGGCCATGGTTCTCTGAAATTGTGACTTCCTGACCTCTGTGTGCCGCGCGATGCTTTGACGCGACACTTGGTCGGCATTAATACGTCCGTTCTTCACGTGAGCAGTGACGGTGCTAATCGACCTCTGTTTGTGGCCGATGTCCTGAATATGATCTAGGCGCAGGTGTGCAGATTTCCAAGACAGGGCGACCAGAATGTGATGACCAGCCACAAGGGCGGCTTGCTCCCCCAGATCACGATACTAAGATGCCTGAAAATTAGCGGGGACCCCAATGCCGGACATTTTGTTTTCTCTTTCCGACCCGATAGCGATCCCGGTGCAGGGGCAGGCTGCGGTCTATCCGGTAGGTCGGATATTTTGTGTTGGCCGCAACTATGCGGCACATGCCGCCGAGATGGGCCACGAGGTTGATCGCGAAGCCCCATTCTACTTCACCAAGTCCGCGCCAAACGCCGTGCTGACAGGGGCAACCGTTCCATATCCTCCCGGAACCGAAAACTTCCATCACGAGATGGAGTTGGCGGTTGCTATCGGAAAACCTGTCTTCCAGGCTACCAGTGAACAAGCTTGGGATGCCGTTTACGCTTATGGTTGTGCCCTAGACATGACCCGTCGCGATTTGCAAATTCGCGAGCGCAACAAGCAGCGCCCGTGGGATTTGGGCAAAGACCTAGAGGCCGGTGCCGTGTTTGCGCCGCTGACATTGGCCGCGGACTGGTCGCCGAAAGACGAAACGCGCATTTTCTTGAATGTGAATGGAGAAATTCGTCAGGATGCTACTCTGGATGAGCTGATCTGGAAAATTGACGAGATCATCAGCCATCTGTCCTGTTTCTATCATCTACGACCCGGAGACCTGATCCTAACCGGCACGCCCGCAGGCGTGGGTCCAGTACAAGCCGGGGACCAGATTTACGGTGGAATTGACGGTCTGGACCCAGTTCAACTTACACTGTGTGCCGCAGAATAGACCCTATTTCGGGTCTTTCAGCCAATCCGTTGCGAACTTCACGTCGTCCAAATCCGCAAAACGGCGAACCCGATCCAGCTCTGATTGCAGCCGTTTCATACGGGCATCCGACCAACGCACAGATCGTTCCGGCCACAGGGCGCTGACCTTGAGAACGCCTTGATCGCGTTGTGCTTTCATGTCGATGCGCCCGATCATTCGATCGCCCTCTAAAAGGGGAAAGACGTAATAGCCATATGTCCGCTTGGCGGCAGGAACGAACACTTCAATGCGGTAATGAAATCCAAAAAGCCGCTCGGCCCGCTTGCGGTCACGCAGCATCGGATCAAAGGGGCTAAGAACCCTCATGCGCCCCGGAACCGATGGCACCTCAGCCTCGATAAAGTCTGGTCGGGCAAGCAATTTGCGCAGCTTGCCATCAGCGCAAGTAACTTCGATTTCCTGCAAAAGACCGTTTGTTAGAGCCTTTTCTGACCATTGCCGAGCTTCAGCAACGCTGACAGTATCCCAGAATGCAGCCAGCTCTCTGGGTGTTGCGAAACCTAAACGGTCCAGTGCTGCGTTGCACAGCCAGGCTACCGTTTCCTCGACATCACAGTGCAGATTGCCCGGACACAGGTGCGTTTCGATCACCCGCTCGGTCAGATCGTACCGCTTTTGAAAGCCGCTGCGCCCGATAACGGTCAACGCACCAGACCGCCACAGAAACTCAAGCGCTGTTTTGGACGGATGCCAATCCCACCATCCGCCAGATCCCTTTTCTTCATCCTTGCCCACGTCTGACGACGATACCGGCCCATGATCGCGGATATGCTGTAGAACGGTTTCGAACTGTTTTTCGAACCCGTCCCGTCGCCAGTTTTTCCAGCGGGATTTGAGCAGTGCCGCGTCGCGTTGAAACCGCAAATGCCAATGCGGGTAGAATTCAATCGGAATAACGGCGGCGTCATGTGTCCAGTGCTCGAACAGCGCACGGTCACGCTCATACAAGCGCTTGAGGTTTTTCGCTCGGTACGATGGCCTGCGGGAGAACAGGATCATGTCATGTGCGCGGGCGACAGTATTGATGCTGTCCAGCTGTACGAAACCCAACCTTTGGATCAAGTCCAACAAGTCGGCTCCGCTGGCCCCGCCCGAAGGTTTCTCGGCCAGCGCATGACGATCCATGAACAGGGCGCGGGCCGCCCTGTTGTCCAGTCGTGGAAGCACCATTAATTCAGCGCCGCTTTAGCGTTTCGCCATAGCTGATCTTCGGGGTCAAGGTGATGCGGGTTTCGATATCGGCATCCGGCTCTGCCAGTTGCGCGGCAATGATCTCAGCCGCCTTGCGCCCGATTTCCAATCGGCACGCATCCATCGTAGCCAACTTGCGCGGAAGACCTTGCAGCAGTTCGACATTGTTAAACCCCGCCAACCCGATTTGCCCGGGTATATCAACCCCCTGTTCCAACAGGTACAACAAGCCCCCGGCGCCAATCATATCGTTGGAATAATACAGGAAATCCAGCTCGGGTGACCGTTCCAGCATGGCTTGCGTCATCTCGCGCCCCTTGGCCAGCGCTGAGCCTCCGGAATAGAACTCGCGGTCTTCAATCTCGATCCCGTTTTTGCCCAGCACTTCGGTGAAGCCTTCGAACCGTTTGCGGGCACGGTGGTCCAGCGGCATTTTGGTTCCCATAAATCCGATATGCCTGTAGCCCGCCTTCAAAATTGCTTCGGCCATTTCGCGCCCGGCGCGGCGGTGTGAGATTCCCACCATGGCATCAACCGGCTTGCCGTCGGTGTCCATGATCTCAACCACCGGTATTCCAGCCGAGTCCAGCATCGCGCGTGCAGCTTCGGTATGCTCCAGCCCCGCAATGATGACGCCTGAAGGTCGCCACGAAAGCATCTCATACAGTACTTTTTCTTCTTTCTCAGGCAGGTAATCTGTGACGCCGACCACAGGTTGTAATTCGGTGTCTTCCAGAACCTGATTGATGCCGGTTAAAACCTCGGGGAAGACCATATTTGACAAAGACGGGATAATCACCGCGACAAGGTTAACCCGGCTTGAGGCCAGCGCACCTGCGATCTTGTTGGGCACGTATCCCAGCTCTTTCGCGGCAGCCAGAACACGGGTGCGGGTTGCGTCCGAGACATCGCCACGGTTCCGCAAAACCCGGCTGACCGTCATTTCGGATACTCCTGACGCTTCCGAGACATCACGAAGGGTAAGCGGGCGTTTTGTTTCTGTGGTCACCGGGGGCACCTGCACTGTTGTTTTGACCGATGGTAGCGTGAACAGGGCGCTGTTTACAACTGTTGCACATAGGCCATGACATCCCTGAAAAACCAAGGTAGAGAATGCCTTGCGCGGCCCCGTGGCTCAACTGGATAGAGCAGCCCCCTCCTAAGGGGCAGGTTGCAGGTTCGAATCCTGCCGGGGTCGCCAGTGGTGTCGTGTTGCAAGCCTGGCATAAGAATGCACAAGCCCGGCATTCAAGCTCTTGAGCGGTCGAGTTTCTTTTGGAGGGCTTGACGTATTTGCATGGTTTTTTGCACAAATTGGCGGATGGTCGAGCTTCGTTTGCCTCAAGCACGAGTTTTTCTCAGCCGTCCATATGTGTATGCCAAGTGCAGTGTAACGGTTTCGATAGCTCCTTGGCTCTGAAGACTAAAAAAGTGACTGCCGAGATAGCATAGCGTCTGGTCGCGAGAGACTGCGGGGATGCCTCGGTCGCGGACGGTGACAGGACCTTTGCGCGTGTCCAGTACACTGCGCGAAATTACTGACCGTATCTACTAATTGCGGAGATCTTGCGAAGCAATTTGCCCGGGAAACAAAGCGTATGGCCCGACGACAAGACTACAGTCCGCGTTAGGAGCACAGTAGATGAATCGGAGAGGCGAATGATTGGACTAACGCGTCTGGTGGTACAACCCTGCCTATCGCAGGGTGGAGCGAGTGCGACCGCGCTGCGTACTGCCACTCGCCGCTAGAAATCAAACCCGGCTGCTGGCGTTACAAGGATAAGTATGCAAGTCCCGGACTGACGTTTGGCCACCCTATCCGACGGACTTTTGCGCGAACTGATCCTTCAACAAAAACAGCGCTCTTTTGTGCCGATCATTTCGGCGATCTGTAAAAGCAAGAGGTCGTGTCACCCGCCCACATCCACAGTAAGCTTTCTCGCTGAAGATGCGCGGCGGACCTATTTCTGAACTGCGAACTATACCTTCACAAGACTTGAAGATGCAAAAGACCTAGGCCACGAATTGCTTTGAATTGGTAAATGGTTCATCCGCAACAAAACCTCTCATGCGATCGTTTTTGCCTGTGTCTTGAGTGTCGATGGTAAACGCATCGATGAGCCCGGACAGTTTTTCTGCGTCTTGGCTGAGCAATTGACCGGCAGCGCTGGTTTCCTCGACCATGGCCGCGTTCTGTTGGGTCACCTGATCCAGTTGAGACACAGCAATATTCGCTTCGCTTAGCCCCGTTGCCTGTTCCGATGTCGAATCCGCGATTGCAGAGACAAGGTTCGAGATATGCGATACGCGATCTGAGATGCTGCGCAGCGCCGCCCCTGTCCGACCCACAAGGTTTACTCCGGATTCCACCTGGTGCGTGCTCTTGGAAATCAGGTCCTTGATTTCGCGCGCGGCGTCGGCGGTGCGTTGGGACAGACCGCGAACCTCTGAGGCGACCACGGCGAAGCCACGGCCTGCGTCGCCTGCGCGGGCAGCTTCGACACCCGCATTCAGCGCCAGCAGATTGGTCTGGAAGGCGATGTCGTCGATCACACCGATAATTTGTGATATCTGGGAAGAACTGTCTTCAATATCTTTCATCGCCGAGACGGTTTCCTCGACGATTTGACTGCTGGCAATTGCCTCGTCGCGGGCTTCGTTTGTTGTGTTTTCCGCATCGCGCGACCCGTCTGCGGCGGAACGAACGCTGGCGGTGAGTTCCTCAATCGCGGCGGCTGTTTCCTCAAGCGTCGCGGCCTGGCTCTCCGTCCGGTGGGAAAGGTCATCTGACGCCTGCCTGATCTCGGCGGAACCGCTGCGCAACGAATCCGCAACCTGAAAAACCTCGACAACGGTTGCGTTCAATGTGCTGGCGGTCGTGTTGAAATCATCCTTCAGTTTCGCGTAACCATCGGTTAATTCCTGCGTGATGCGATAGGTCAGGTCACCTTTGGCGAAATGGGCAAGACCGGTACCGATCGCATCAACCGCTGCCGTTTGCTTGGCGTGGTTTTCCATGCGTTCCTCCTCGGCGATCCGGGCCATGTCTTCCTTTTCAACAAGCCCGTCGCGAAACACCGTCAGCGCGTTTGCGATGCGGCGAACCTCGTCGGACGCGCGCTCAAACCCGGTGACGGGGGTCATGTCACCTTGCGACAGTCGCTCGGTTGTGCGGCTAATTGCGTTCAGCGGACGAATGATCATCCAATGGTTCATCAGCAAAGCCAGCAGCACGAAGCCAAGTGAAAAAACTCCCAGTTTCTCTAGATTGCTCTGAACTTTGGTGGCATCAGCAGCCATCGACCGCGCATTGTCAGTGATTGTTTGCTGGCTGGTCATGCCTTGGAGCGATGCCGCGCCGGCGATCTTAAGAACCGCCTTTACCGTTTTTTCTGCAGCATCGGCAGCAACCCGGTCAGAGTCCAGAGACTTCATCCGCAGGAAAGCCAGCCCCTGATCCGGAGAAGCCATTTCGGATAGGCGCGAAAGCGGATTTGCGAGTGAACCTTCAGCAAAATCGGCATATTTGAGCAACGAGCCAGCCGCCGCATTCAACGCGCCTCCGGCGATCCGTGCCTGTTCCAGTGTCTGGGCACTGGCGATTTTCAGCGCCTCAATCTGATAGGCGGACAGCCAGGAGTTGATTTCGAGCAGGTCGTTCATATAAGCGACTTCATTGTCCAAAAGCCCCTGGATTGCATCCCGGTTCCCAGAGGCTGCATCCTCGGCCGCAATAGTCAGTTCAAAAACCATATCATCAATCGCTGTAGAGAGCGCAGCATCTGCCTGCTGCCGCCCCGACAGAACCGCAGCCCGATCGACAGGCCTGCCCAGCCGTCCCAAGGCAAAGGCCTTGTCAAGGATCCCAAGAGTATTCTGGAGGTCTGCTTCGATTTCGGCGCCGTAATCCCGCGAAGCCAACGCGTCCAGGCCGTTGGCAAGATGTTTCTGATAGGAAGAGGCCAGATCCGTAAGGATGGACTGCATCGCCTTGTCCTGGGTTGAAGCCAGAGCGAGCGACACACCGGACATCAGGTTCAGCTGAGCGCGTATCTCAAGCAACTCTTGTAGGGCGGTAAATTTATTTTCGACGAGGTCCGCCATCGTGTCTTCAATCGCGGCAATCGTGTCTTCGCCTTGGATCGCAATGTTGAAATAGGCATCGTCGGCAGTTTGCAGCAGGATCGTCTGCAGCGCGGTAACCTCTTCCTGCAGATCATGCGTCATCTCTGCTGCGCGGCTATTGAAATCAAAGGCGCTCTGGCGCGCTGCGACCAGCGTATCCAGGGTCTGCATGACATGTGCCAGATCGGTGCTGAACGCCGCCCGGCTCTCGTCTGGTTGCGCCGCAACGGCTTTCGTCAGGGCTTGTGATGCCGTCTCAAGGGTTTCCTCTGCCTGGGTTAACCCGGCCAGATCCTGTTGCATGAGGGTGAGAATCATTGCGTCTTTGGTGGCGCTGGCGGCTGAAATCAGAGCAGTGCTTTGGCTTAGCATCGGCAGGTCCCGCGCCGTCATGTTGTCTGCGCTGACAGCCACCCGGCTGAAGGATTGATAGGTCAGGTAGCCTGCTCCGCCTGCAACAGCGGACAGCGCAACAAGGATGAAGGTAATTTTGCCGCGAATGCTGGAAAGTAGATTGAGGCGGCGCAAGAAAGCGGATCCTTTGAAGCGAAGCATATGCATATCCTTGGTGATTTATCTGGATGGCATTTAGTCCTGCCCGATTGGCGGGCAGGATGTTTGCAGACAGGCAACGCGCGGCACGCGGTGCCACCAATCCGCTATGAGCCGCCGCCGGATATGACCGGCTCGAACGTGCCGTCAGCGGTGATGCGTGTCAGAAAGACCTCATCCATGCCCTGGTTATCGTCCGGCCCATAGTCGAGGGTCACACCGCCTAGATCGACCGTGGTCAGCGCAGCGAGTGACATCAAAAAGTTTTCGCGCGTCAGGTTCTTGCCCGCATCTTCCAGCGCTTCAATCGCGAGGCGACCCACGATATACCCTTCGAGCGAGACAAACCCAGGTCCTGCCGCTGCATCGACGGCCTTCAGCGCGGTTTTGTAGCGGGCAACCAGCGGATTAGAATCATCCCACGGGAATGGAACCACTTGGCTGACGATCACCCCTTCGCCCGCATCGCCAAGTTCTTTCGCCAGTGCGTCTGATCCCACAAATGAGATATTCACGTAAGTTGCGTCGAGGTTCATTTTGCCCGCAAGTTTGATGAATTCGGCAACTGGCTTGTAAGCGCCTACCATGACCACGGCGTCCGGTTTGACTTTGCGGATCGCCAAAAGTGCTTTTTTCACGGCCGTGGTGTTTCTGGTGTAGGTGCCTTCTGCGGCAAGCGTCATGCCGCGTTTTTCCAGTGCGGCGGTGACCCCATTCAAACCGACGCGGCCAAACCCGTCATCCTGATATAGAAGCGCGATGGATTTCATGCCCTGCTGATCAACGAGATACTCAATCCACGCTTCGGTTTCGGCAGAATACGTGGCGCGCACGTTGAAGATATTGCCGTGGCCCGCGTCGCGGAGGAACCCGGCACCCGTAAACGGCCCGATAAAAGGAAGGCCGGCTTCGGTGGCAATAGGCTGGGTGGCAGAAGAGGTTGGCGTCCCGACGGCACCGATCAGGCCGATGTGCTTATTGTCTGCGACAACCGTTTTCACCAGATCTGCAGAGCGGTCTGGCTCATAGCCGTCATCCATACTGTCCAGTTTGATCTTCCGGCCATGCACACCGCCGGTTGCGTTCACCTCTTCAAAGGCGGCGGTCAAGCCTAGCCGCATGCCGGTGCCCAGTGCCGAGGCGGGTCCTTCGAATGCGGCAACTTGTGCAAATGTAACGCTGTTGCGGGTAACACCCTGTTCAGCCGCAGCGAAAAAAGGCAGAGTCGCCATGATGCCCGCGGCGAGCATCGTCTTTTTAAGAAGCATTGGTATTCTCCCGTGGTTTTCGAAATTCCACCGGACACTGCACGATTGGCTCTTAATAAAATCTAAGTGAGCCTTATTTTTCTTCGCTTCCCCTGTTTTATGGTTAACAAACTGTAAAAATTAATCATTTTGTAAGAGGAGAGTTGGCTTTTCTAAGACCTCAAGGACTTGGTGCCGGTCACTCCTGACCTTTCAGGTTCGGGAAACCGCGAGCGGGTACGATTGGCAAAAGCAACAAGCGACAGCATGACCGGAACCTCGACCAGAACCCCAACGACTGTCGCCAAAGCAGCGCCTGAGTTCAGGCCGAACAGGCTGATGGCGACAGCGACGGCCAGCTCAAAGAAGTTCGACGTACCGATCATGGCGCATGGGGCTGCGATTCGATGGGGGACTTTCAGAGCATAGGCCGCCCCGTAGGCCAGCGCGAAAATGCCGTAGCTCTGGATCAGGATCGGAACCGCGATCAGCGCGATCACCAACGGCTTGGCCAGAATAGTCTGACCCTGAAGACCGAACAAGATAACGACTGTGACGATCAGGCCCATGACCGACCATGGCTTTACGCGGGATGAAAAGGCATCAATGGCGTCTTGTGAACCCAGTTTGCGGCGCGTGATCAGCCCGGCGATCAACGGCAGCACAACATAAAGCACCGTCGCCAGAACCAGTGTTTGCCATGGCACCTCGATGTCAGTTACGCCCAGCAGGAACGCCACTATTGGGGCAAAAGCCACGACCATAATCAGATCGTTCACCGAGACCTGCACCAGCGTGTAAGTCGCATCCCCTTTGGTAAGTTGGGACCAAACAAACACCATCGCGGTACAGGGGGCCGCGCCCAGCAGGATCAGGCCGGCTATGTATTGTGCGGCGTCTTCGGGCTGAATCCAGGGCGCAAAGACATAGTTGAAAAACACAACGGCCAGAAAGGCCATGGTGAAGGGTTTGATCAGCCAGTTGACAACGAGCGTCACGATCAGACCTTTCGGTTGGCGCGCGACCCCCGCTACTGCGCCAAAGTCGACACCGACCATCATCGGGTAGACCATCGCCCAGATCAGGACGGCCACCACCAGATTGACGCTGGCCACCTCAGCCGAGGCAGTCAGTTGAACGAAACCGGGTGCGGCGAGGCCGATCAGCATACCACCAACCATAGCCAGAGCGACCCACACGGTCAGGTAGCGTTCGAAGATGCTCATGCATAGGCCTCATTTGTTTGATCCGTCAGCTTGCCGGATGTCAGTGCCGCCAATGCTATCATCACAGCAGACGTGCCCAGAACCAGTGGAAGCCCGCCAATCTGGTAGGTCAGGCCAGACAGAACAGTGCCCACAAGGCGGCCTGTCGCGTTGGCCATGTAGTAGAACCCTACATCCATCGTTACACGCTCAGACTTGGTGAAAGCCAGGATCAGATAGGAATGCAAAGATGAGTTCACAGCGAAAATTGCCCCGAACACCAGCAAACCTATGACAAGCGTTATGGTCAGCCATGCCTCGGGCCCAGATGAGGCAAGCACTGCAACCGTCAAAGCGGCGGGAACACAAAACAGTATTGCGGCCCATTTACGCGCGGCGCGGATCAGGTCGCCTTCGCTGCGCCGGGATGCGCGAAGGATACCAGGTGCGATGGCCTGAATGGCGCCGTAAAGGATGACCCAGACGGCCATGAAGGTGCCGATCATGAAGAACGCCGCGCGGTTTCCATCTTCGGTGCCGTCTGACAACACAGCATAAAAGTAAATCGGTATACCAACGACGAACCACACATCCCGTGCGCCAAAAAGAAAAACCCGCGCCGCCGACAGCCAATTCACGTTGGCGGATTTCGAAAACACCTCTGAGAACTTTGCACCTTTACGCCCTTTCGGCAGGCCAGGTGGCATGTACAGAATGACCGCCGCAAGGATGACGGCCAGCACAATCGCCATGACCAGCACAGCCCAGACAAAACCCAATGTGGCCAACAGCGCAGCCCCGAGTAAAAAGCCCAGCCCTTTGACCGCGTTCTTTGAGCCGGTCAGCATCGCGACCCAGCGGAACAGTCCGCCGCCCTCGGGCGGGGCCAAGAGTTTGACGGCAGATTTTGAGGACATTTTAGCCAGATCTTTCGCCACTCCGCTGGCACCCTGCACAAGCATGACAAAGGTAACAGAAGCGCCGATCGCCCAATTAGGGTCTAATTGCGTCAACGCCAAAAGCGCCACGACCTGAAGCCCCAGACCGGCATACAGGGTCGAGGTCAAACCGAACCGAGCCGCGATCCATCCGGCGGTAAGATTTGTGACCATACCCGCGATCTCATACAGCACAAACAGGTAGGCCAGCTGCACCGGTGAGAAGCCCAGGGTGTGAAAATGCAGCAGCACCAGCATGCGCAGGGCCCCGTCGGTCAGCATAAACGCCCAGTACGCCGCGGTAACGGCGATATAGGCCGACAGACCTTCGGGTCTTTGTGTCACAGCGTGTTTCCAACCATGAACGCAACGTCGACAAGGCGGTGGGCATAGCCCATCTCGTTGTCATACCACGCATAAACCTTCACCTGCGTCCCGTTCACCACCATGGTTGAGGGCGCGTCGATGATCGAAGACCGTTCGTCGTTGGTATAATCAGTTGAGACCAGCGGGCGCGTCTCATAGCCCAGAATACCCTTGAGTTCACCTTCGGCTGCGGCTTTGAAGAATGTGTTGACCTCGTCAACACTGGTCTCCCGTTCAACCTCGAACACGCAATCCGTCAGCGAGGCGTTCAGCAGCGGCACGCGCACTGCATGACCGTTCAAACGCCCGGTGAGTTCGGGGTAAATCAATGTAATCGCTGTGGCTGACCCCGTGGTGGTCGGGATCAGAGAATTCAATGCTGATCGCGCGCGCCGCAGGTCCTTCGCGGGTCGGTCTACGATGGTCTGGGTGTTGGTCACGTCGTGGATTGTCGTCATCGACCCGTGACGGATGCCCAGGTTTTCGTGGATCACTTTCACCACCGGCGCCAGACAGTTCGTGGTGCAGGACGCTGCCGTGACGATGTGATGAACAGCAGGATCGTAAATGCTATCATTAACACCCATGACAATATTTGCGGTCGGGCCGTCCTTTACCGGGGCCGACACCACAACCTTTTTCACCCCGGCTTTGAAATAGGGGGCCAGCTTGGCCTCGGTCTTGAAGACACCGGTGCAATCGATCACCACGTCGACGCCGTCCAGCGGTAACTGGCCAAGTTCCTTCGTGCCAATGAAAGGCAGTCGGGTTCCGTTGATTGTCACGCTATTGGTGTCATGTTCGAAGCACGCATCCCAGCGGCCGTGAACTGTGTCGAACTCAAATAGATGCGCATGCATCGCCGGATCGCCGACACCATCATTGATCCATGCGATCTTGGCACCCTTTTCAAGCAACGGTTTCAACGCCAGCTTTCCGATCCGGCCCAGACCGTTTACCGCAAACGTCGTCATTTGATGTCCTCAACAGGTGTTCTGCCGATGTCATCGACTGCGGATTGCAGTGCGATCCGGTCAAGGCTTTCGACGGGAAGTGCAGTGAAGGCCTGTATCCGGCGCTTGAGTGCGCCATAGGCTCTTTGGAACGCGAGGCTTTTTTCAGCATCCGTGCCTTCAGCTTTCACCGGATCTTCCATGCCCCAATGGCCGCTGATCGGCTGCCCTTGCCACGCTGGGCATTCCTCATTTGCGGCCTTGTTGCAGACGGTGAACACAAAATCCATTTCTGGCGCGTCAGGGCCGGAAAACTCTGACACTGTCTTGGACCGGAGCAAGGACGTGTCGTGCCCCTTGTCCGCCAGAACCTGCACCGCAAACGGGTTCAGTTCGGAAAAAGGCCTTGTACCGGCTGAGTAGACGTTGAACCGGTCACCGCCGAAATCCCGCAGAAGCGATTCAGCGAAGATGGAGCGCGCGGAGTTCCCGACGCAAATGAACAATACGTTGAACTTCCGATCTGTCATTGTGCCTTTTCCTTGCTGTAAGGGCATACAGATATCCGGGCGACCCCGGCAGCAATCGTTCAGCAGAAAGCCAAGCATCTGCTGCACGTTCTTCATTTCCACCGAATAAAGCAGAGAGGTTCCTGACCGTTCCTGCGTTACCAGGCCCGAGCGTTGAAGCGCGTTCAGATAGTTCGACAACGTACTGGGTTTGATGCCCAGTTCGTTTGACAGTTCGCCCGCAGGCACAGTGTCAGGAAAGCGTCGCATTAACATGCGAAACACCGAAATACGTTGCGGGTGGCCGAGAATGGCCAGTTGGTCTGCAATTGATTCTATCATAATTCATGAAATATCGAAATATAGATTATACCTCAATACCGGTTCGGCTCCGTTACATAAAATTCACAAATGCAAAACCGGGGTAGACTGGGCTTTTGCCTTTCAACATTGCTGTGTCGTATTTGACGGTCTCCAAGGACCTGTTTCGACACCTTGCATAAACCCGAACAAGAAGGCTTGCGTGTTCCAACCTGACCGACTAAAGAACGATCGCCTGCCTCAATAGCTCAGCTGGTAGAGCAGGTCCTTCGTAAGGACAAGGTCGGGGGTTCGAGTCCCTCTTGAGGCACCATTTTCACAAGTTTGAGAAAAATTTACGTGGGTAACTGTCTACCAAGGCTCAAAGCGCAACCGCGGCTAAAGACATTCCTGCACGCCAAGGCGTATGAGATAGTCACCGGAAACTAGGAAAAGTTCGCTGGGTCCGGCGTATCTGGCTTTGGACATAAACCAGTTTTTGACCGGAGTCGGGTAGTAGCTGGATAGAGACGCGCTTTTTCTTTCGAATTCACTGGCCGTCATTTCCGTGCGATTCATCCGGTAGGGGCCGTGAAAACCAAATACTGTTTTGCGAGAAATGCAAACATCATCCGCACCCAGCAGCATGGTGCAGCTGGAATGACAAAAGTCCCCGGTTATCCGGAACTGTGTATTGGTTCGGTTGGCGATCTCAATCTGGACCAAACGGTCCAAGATACGCCCGCCAGAATCGTTGCCGACCTGTATATCTCTTGATGCCGCTGGCACGCTCGTCAGAAAGCATGCCACCAGCGCCGCAATCATGTTTCTCATCCGCCCGCCTGCTCAAGGGTGGTTTTTTGTTTTGACTACCTGTAGCAGAAAAACCCGGACGCAAAAACGCTGTCAAAAAACATGAGAGAATCCTGTGTTCTCAATAACTCACCCGAAGGGAATCGGCCTGCCTCCGCAATCAGGGCCGTAGCGGCGCGTTGGGCCTCAAAGGCAGGCGCTCAACCTGAGGTGCAGCAGAGAAAGAAATCACAACAGTAGTTGCGTTTTGATCCGTGACGGTTCCGACGTCTCATGCGCGTTTTTCATCCAGGGACGCAACGCCCAACACCGACAAAACCTTGGCCTCGATCTGTTGGGCGTTCAGGCCCGCAACAGTGTACATATCGGATGGGCTGGCCTGATCAATGAAAGTATCCGGCAGCACCATCGAGCGGTATTTCAACCCGCGATCGAATACGCCCTCATCCGCCAAAAGCTGCGCGACGTGACTGCCGAAACCGCCAATGGCACCTTCTTCGATGGTTATCAGAGCCTCGTGGTTCGCGGCCAG
This sequence comes from Ruegeria sp. AWH4_226, assembly GCF_056159225.1. Classification (NCBI taxonomy): domain Bacteria; kingdom Pseudomonadati; phylum Pseudomonadota; class Alphaproteobacteria; order Rhodobacterales; family Roseobacteraceae; genus Ruegeria; species Ruegeria sp. AWH4_226. The sequence continues at coordinate 2,722,535 of NZ_JBSWUU010000001.1, forward strand.
ATCAAGGATCAAATCGCGGTCCAGTGGTTTGGCAAACCGAGCATCGGCAATGGTTGGGGTTATGCCCCGGGCCGAAAGAGCCTCAGCCGCTTTCTGAACTTCTGCCAGACGGGTTCCGAACGAAAGTATCGCCACGCGTGCGCCTTGTTGAATCAGGCGGCCTTTGCCGATCTCAAGAACCTCACCACGCTCGGGCAGATCGACGCCCACGCCTTCACCGCGCGGGTAGCGGAAGGCAATGGGGCCTGCATCATGAGCCGCCGCAGTGGCGACCATGTGCATCAGTTCGGCTTCATCCGCAGCCGCCATGACTGTCATACCGGGCAGGTTGGACAGGTAGGCGATATCGAACGACCCCGCATGGGTTGCCCCATCGGCACCGACCAAACCGGCGCGGTCGATGGCAAAACGTACCGGAAGGCGCTGAATGGCCACATCATGAACCACTTGATCATACCCGCGTTGCAGGAAGGTGGAATAGATCGCGCAGAACGGCTTCATCCCTCCCGCAGCCAGCGCTGCGGCGAATGTCACGCCATGCTGCTCGGCAATCGCGACGTCGAAGCAGCGTGAAGGGTAGCGTTCCGCAAACAGATTCAGGCCGGTTCCGTCTGGCATTGCGGCGGTGACGGCAACGATCTTGTCGTCGCGTCCGGCTTCCTCAACCAGCGTCTTGCCAAAGACTGAGGTGTAAGATGGCGCGTTGGACGGCGCCTTTTTCTGCTCACCCGTCACCACGTCGAATTTCGCGGTGGCATGTCCCTTGTCGCGGGCCTGCTCCGCCGGGGCATAGCCCTTGCCCTTTTTGGTCAGCACGTGGATCAGAATCGGGCCGGTCGCCCGTGCCTTTACCGTGCGCAGCACCGGCAGAAGCTGGTCCATATCATGCCCGTCAAGCGGGCCGATGTAGGAAAACCCCAACTCTTCGAACAATGTACCGCCCACGGCCATACCTTTCAGCATTTCCTTGGCACGCTTGGCACCCTCGCGGAACGGTTCGGGCAACAGCGACACCGCGCCTTTGGCGGCGGCTTTCAACTCGTGGAACGGGGCTTCGGTATAGATACGTGACAGGTAGTTCGACAGCGCGCCAACAGGTGGGGCGATGCTCATGTCGTTGTCGTTCAGGATCACGATCAGGCGCTTTTTCAGATGGCCTGCGTTGTTCATCGCCTCAAAAGCCATGCCCGCCGACATTGAGCCATCGCCGATCACGGCAATCGCGTCACCCAGCCCCTCCGATGTGACACCGCCCAGATCGCGGGCAACCGCAAACCCAAGCGCTGCGCTGATCGAGGTTGAGCTATGTGCCGCGCCGAACGGGTCATAGGGGCTTTCGCTGCGTTTGGTGAAACCGCTCAGGCCGTCTTTCATGCGTAGGGTGCGAATACGGTCGCGCCGCCCGGTCAGGATTTTGTGGGGATAGCACTGATGCCCCACATCCCAGATGATCTTGTCACGCGGGGCATCAAAAACGGCATGCAACGCAGTCGTCAGTTCCACCACGCCAAGCCCGGCGCCGAGATGTCCACCTGTGACCGAAACGGCCGAGATCGTCTCGGACCGCAATTCCTGTGCAAGCTGGGTCAGTTGCGCATCTGAAAATTGCTTGAGATCCGCAGGTCGGTTCACAAGGTCCAGCAGAGGCGTTTTCGGGCGGTCAGTCATTGGCGATCCTGGCTTAGCTGTCCCGGGCAATAACGAAGCGGGCGGCATCCTTCAAGGTTTCAGCCGATGCGCCATAGTCTGTAACGGCGGCACAGGCCTCTTCCACAAGTTCCGAAGCCCGGGCCTTGGCCGCATCCAAACCCAGTAACGAAACAAAAGTGGCTTTACCGGCCCTGGCGTCTTTTTGCAGGCGCTTCCCGGCTTTTTCGGCATCACCTTCGACATCCAAAATGTCGTCTGCGATCTGAAAGGCAAGGCCAAGCGCCCGGGCATATTGGCGCAACGGCGCAGGGTCGGCCTGTGCCAGCCTCGCGCCTGCGCAGGATGACCACTCGATCAATGCGCCGGTCTTGCCGGCCTGCAAACGCGTGATCTCGCTCAGCGTAAGCGGGGACGCCGCCGTCTCAGCGGCAATATCCAAGGCTTGCCCCAGCACCATCCCCTGAGCGCCGCTGGCCTGGGCGAGTGTCAGGGCCAAATCAGCACGCACGTCGGCTGTGCCAACTTCGGGCCGCGTGCAAAGTTCGAATGCCAGCGTGTGCAGCGCATCCCCCGCCAAAACGGCCGTGCCCTCATCCCATTTCATATGCACAGTTGGTCGACCACGACGCAGGTCATCGTCATCCATGCAGGGCAGATCGTCATGCACCAGCGAATAAGCGTGCAATGCCTCAATCCCCGTGGCGGGCCAGATCGCGCGGTCGATGTCCACCTGATGCATGCGCGCGCTTTCAAGCACCAGAAACCCGCGCAACCGCTTGCCCCCTTGCGTGGCATAGGCCATCGCCTGTGCGACATCCACGTCGCTCAGCGCGCCCAGAATCAGATCAAACTGCTTCTGAATCCGTGCCGCATCCTGCGCCAGTCTTTCGCGAAACATTACTGACCTTCGACAGGCGTTGTCCCGGTTGGCTGTCCATTGGCATCCAGGGTGATCGCGGCGACCTTTTCCTCGGCCCGCTTCAGCTCATCCTCGCATCGCTTTTTTAGCGCCGCACCGCGCTCGTAAAGAGCGATCGACTGATCCAGCGCCACGTCGCCGCGCTCAAGCTGGCCAACCACGGCTTCAAGCTCTTTCATAGCCTGTTCGAATGTCATCTGGTCTACGGGGGTATCGGTCATCGGGCTGCCTTCATCAATTCTTCCACATGGGCGCGTGTGGCCTCGGCCAATGCGTTCAGATCATACCCGCCTTCCAGAGTCGAGACGATACGTCCGTCGCACATCTCATCGGCGATCTTGCACAGCTCGGCCGTGATCCAGGCGAAATCGCCGGTCGACCAGTTCAGATTTGCCAGCGGATCGTCCTGATGCGCGTCGAAACCGGCAGAGATGATGATTAATTCGGGCTTGAAGGCACGCAGGCGGGGGAAGGCCTGATTTTCATAGGCCGCACGCATTTCGGCCCCGCCGGTTCCCGGTGATAGTGGTATGTTGAGTACGGTCTCATACGCGCCTGTCTCATCCGCTCGCCCGGAACCGGGCCAAAGCGGCATCTGTTGGCTGGTGATCAGCAGCGCGCGACGTTCGTCCCATAGTAAATCCTGCGTGCCGTTGCCGTGGTGTACGTCGAAATCAACCACCGCGACCCGGTTCAACCCGTGATGGTCCAGCGCATGCTTGGCCGCCAGCGCTGCATTGCCGAACAGGCAGAAACCCATTGCAGTCTCTGATTCAGCGTGGTGCCCGGGAGGCCGGATCGCACAAAACGCATTCGGAGCCTCTCCGCCCAGCACCATATCCACCGCGCGCACCACAGCCCCTGCTGCCCGATATGCGGCATCGACCGAACCGGCAGACATGAATGTATCGCCGTCAATCTGGGCAAAACCATCAATGGGGCAAGACTCGCGAATTTCCCGGATGTAGCTTTCCGGATGTATCCGCAACAGATCGTCATCGGCGGCCAATGGCGCTGTAGTCCGGCGAAGGTCCAGCGGTTCCAGCGCGTGCAATACATGCTCCAGCCGCGCCACCCGTTCAGGATGCCCGTCCGGTGTCACATGCCTGAGACAATCCGCATGGGTCAAAAGCGCGGTCTTCATCACGATCCCCTGTTCATTCGCGTAAAAAACTTATGCAGAGGACATAAAACCGTCTTTGGTAACAAAATCAATCCGGTGCCAGCATATATCCGGCGCCGCGCACCGTTTGAAGGTATCGCGGTTGTTTTGGGTCCTGTTCGATCTTGCGACGCAGGCGAGTGATCTGGACATCAACGGCACGCTCCTGCGCCTGACCCTTGTCGCGCCCCAAATCCTCGACCAGCTTGGCCCGGCTGATCGGCTCACCGGGTTGGGTCGAGAAAATCTTCATTAATTGGCTTTCGGTTGCGGTCAGGCGCACAGGGTCTTCGCCTTGCCACATCTCGCCGCGCTCAACATCATAGCGGATCGGGCCGAGGTTCAGGATTTTGCTTGCGGCATCCTGCGCAGGCGTTTCCGGCATGCGCCTGAGGATGGCGTTGATCCGCAGAAGCAGTTCTTTCGGCTCGAACGGTTTGGCAAGGTAATCGTCTGCCCCAGCCTCTAGCCCGGCTATGCGATGCTCGGTCTCGCCGCGCGCGGTCAAAAGAAGGATCGGCGTCGTATGTGTCTCGCGCAGCGTTCTGGTCAGACTTACGCCATCCTCACCGGGCATCATCACGTCCAGAACGATCATGTCGAAATCCAGGCCGGACAAGACCCGCCGTGCATGGGCGGCATCACGGGCAGCCGTCACCAGAAACCCGTTTTTCATCAGGAATTTCTTGAGCAGATCACGGATACGCTCATCGTCGTCGACGATCAGCAGATGGGCGTCCATATCGCTCATGAGGTCGTGTCCCGCAGTTTTGTATAGGCATGACGCATATCAGCATCCATCATCGCTTCAAGCACTTTGCGAAATCCCGAAACGGCTTCGGGACCGGCTTCCTTATAGGCGGCCCGCATCCGCACACGCTGGGCTTCAGATAGCCGAGCTTCAAGCGCTTTGCCCTTTTCAGTCAGAAACAGATGCCGCTCGCGCTTGTCGGTGGTGCCCACGCGGCTTTCGACAAGGCCATCTTCGATAAGGGTCCGCAGAACGCGGTTCAGCGACTGTTTCGTAACCCCGAGAATGGCCAGCAAGTTGTTGACCGTTGTGCCGGGCGCGCGGTTGATGAAATGAACGGCCCTGTGGTGCGCCCTACCATAGGCCATCTGCGCCAGAATACGGTCGGGGTCGGCAGTGAACCCGCGGTAAGCGAAAAACATCGCCTCGATCCCTTGTCGCAACTGTTCGTCAGTCAAAAACAAAAGGCTTTCTCCGCCAAAGACTTGGGCGGGGCGCGTATCCGACATAGTTTGCCTCATTCGTTGCATAAGTCGACTTTATGTCAGCGTTATTGACATTCCAAGAGTGGACAGGTATCGAGCCGCAATTTCTGCGCAACTTTACTTTCGCAACCGTGTAAAATGGCGCAACAACCGAAAAATTCAACCCGGTTCAGGAGGTTTCGGATGGCGGGGTATGATGATCGTGATGGCGTGATCTGGATGGATGGTAAGTTGGTGCCATGGCGTGAAGCCAATGTTCACATCCTGACCCACGCAATGCACTATGCATCCTCGGTCTTCGAGGGTGAGCGTGCGTATAACGGCAAGATCTTCAAAAGCCGTGAGCATTCCAAACGGCTGATTGCGTCGGCCGAGGCTCTGGACATGCCGATACCCTACACCATTGATCAGATCGAAACTGCCAAGAACGAGGCGTTGGAAGCCAGCGGCTTGCAGGATGCGTATGTTCGCGCTCTGGTCTGGCGCGGATCGGGTGAGGATATGGGCGTGGCGTCCGCCCGAAACCCGGTGCATATGGCGATCGCGGTCTGGCCTTGGGGTGCCTATTACGGCGACGCCAAGATGCAGGGTGCCAAGCTTGACATCGCCGAATGGAAGCGTCCCAGCCCCGAAACCATCCCGGTCCATGCCAAGGCGGCGGGTCTTTACATGATCTGCACGATTTCGAAACACAAGGCCGAGGCCAAAGGCTGTTCGGATGCTCTGTTCATGGACTACCGTGGTTACGTCGCCGAGGCGACGGGCGCCAACGTGTTTTTCGTCAAGGATGGTGAGGTTCACACACCCCTGGCGGATTGCTTCCTGAATGGCATCACGCGCCAGACGGTGATCCAGATGCTGAAAGACAAGGGCATCACCGTGATCGAGCGTCACATCAAACCCGAAGAGATGGCTGACTTTGAACAATGCTGGCTGACCGGTACCGCAGCCGAGGTCACGCCCGTCGGTCAGATCGGTGATTACACGTTCGAGGTGGGTGATATCACCCGCGAGATCGCCGCAGATTACGAGGCGCTGGTCCGCTCCTGATCTGCGATATCGGCAATTTCCCAAAACCCCCGCTGTCCGCGGGGGTTTTTCTTTGCCAGCCGTTCAAGCTTTTGTGCAGATGGTTCAAACGGCTGGACGAATGGGCAGCCGCGTGTACGTTACTCTCATGTTGGACCTGCTCAGCGATATCCTGACTCGCCTGTCTCTGCGTGGGACGTTCTATTTTCGAACGTCCTTTACGCCGCCTTTCGGTATTCAGGTTCCGGCCTTTCAGAACGTAGCGCGTTTCCATTTCGTACAACGCGGTGAGCTGAAGGTGCACGTGTCTAACACTGGGGAAACACTGCGTCTGAAGCAAGGAGACTTGATCCTGATCCCACATGGATCGGCACATGCATTGCTGTGCAACGAGGTCACGCCACTGGATGCACTGCCATTAGAGCAGGTTCTGGAAGACGCGGGTTACAAGGGTGACGGCGTTCTGATCCACGGTGGCGGGGACGAAGACCGTGATACGCAACTGATCTGTGGCCATTTCTCGTTCACCAGCCCGCCGGGCCGGCAAGGCACCGGGCATATGCTGATCGACCGCCTGCCACCCTACATTTTGATCGAAAACTATGGCGAAGAAGCAGGCATCTGGATCGAAGCCACCTTGCGGATGATCGGGTCGGAGATCAACGGCGCGCGGATCGGTGGCGACCTGATCGCGATGAAAATGTCCGAAGTGCTTTTTGCACAAGCCATCCGCGCACATCTGGAGCGTCAAAGCCCCAGTGATACTGCCCTTGCTGGTTTTGCCGATCCCCGCGTCTCACGGGCGCTGACTGCATTTCACCAATCCCCGGCGCAGGAATGGAGCGTCGAATCGTTGGCGCGAGAAGCAGGCATGTCGCGCACGGCTTTCGCGCAATTGTTTGCGGAGAAGATCGGAACCACGCCAATGCAATACCTGACCGACTGGCGGATGCAGATCGCCTGTCACGGGTTGACCGAAAATCGTTGGAACGTGGCTGATGCGGCGGCAGAGGTTGGCTATGCGTCCGAGGCCGCCTTTTCCCGTGTTTTCAAGAAACAGATTGGCCTGTCACCGGCGGCATACCGGTCAATGTACTGATCGGACTTAACTCTGAACGATCTGCAAGGTTTTCTGGACGATCCAGACTTAAACGTACGGAACTCCTAACCTAGCTTGAAGCCATGCCAAGCAAGGAAAGGAAATCTTAATGTCCGTTCGTTTCGTTACCCGCACCATTCATGCCTATCTGGACTATCCAGTGGCCGTGGCGCTGATGGCGCTGCCTTTTGTTCTGGGTCTTGGGGACTCGAACCCGATGGCTTTCTGGTTGTCGGTTGTCACCGGTGTGGCGGCGTTTGTACTGACCGTTCTAACCGATCACCACCTGGGAATGTGGCGGGTGCTGCCTTATAAATTCCACCTAGCTGTTGATCTGCTGGTTGGGCTTACATTCTTGGCCGCACCCAGCCTGTTTGGGTTTTCGGGCATTGATGCGATATACTACTGGCTGAACGGCGCGGCGGTGGTCGCCGTTATCTCACTCAGTGCGCCGGAACAAAGGGCAACTGCCTGAGTGGTTTTTCCAAGCAGTATCACCTCACCGTCGTGATACTTTCATGATTATGGGCCGCCTGTTGTCTGACAGGCGGCTCACTGCCGCTCACCAATCGCGGGGACTGGAAACGGTCGCCAGACAGGAGCGCAGTAATGAGCCGAATTCTTCGCCCCAACCGCCGTGCCGTTTTGACCGGCAGCGTCGCCCTTGGGGTGTCACTGTCTATGCCTGCGATCAGTCGCGCCAGCGCGCGACCGGTGTTTACGCATGGCGTACAATCCGGAGATGTTGACACGACAACCGGCATGATCTGGACCCGAACCGACCGTCCGGCCCGCGTGATGATGGAGGTGTCGACCACCGAAAGCTTTGCCAATGCCCGCAAGTTGGCCCCAATAGATGCTATCCCAAACAGCGATTTTGCCGTCAAACGACTAATCGAAGGGCTGCCCTCGGGTCAGGATATCTTCTATCGGTTCGTTGCAGCGGACCTGAGCAACATAAACGTGCTGTCAGAGCCTATTACAGGCCAATTCCGTACCGCGCCCACTAGCCGCAGAAACATCCGTTTCGTTTGGTCAGGCGACACGGCGGGTCAGGGCTGGGGCATTGATGACGAGGGGATGCGCACCTATGCCACAATGTTGCAGCACAGGCCAGATTTCTTCATCCACTCCGGCGACACCATCTATGCCGACAATCCTATGCAGGACGAGGTCGAAAAGGAGGGGCAACTGATCTGGAAAAACACCACCCTGATCGACGAAAAACGCAAGGTGGCCGAGACGTTGCCCGAATTCCGTGCCCAGTGGAAATACAACATGATGGACCAGCATGTGCGCGCGATGAATGCTGTCTGTCCGACCTTTTTCCAGTGGGACGATCACGAGGTAGTCAACAATTGGTCTGACGCCAAGGATCTGACAGAGGATGAACGATACAACGAGAAATCGGTTCACGTGCTGCAATCTCGTGCCAGCCGGGCATTCCATGAAATGACACCCTTACGGTTCACCCCAGCTGAACCGGGTCGGGTTTACCGCAAAATTTCCTACGGTCCGATGCTCGATGTGTTCTTTCTGGACCTGCGCAGCTATCGCGGGCCGAATGGGCCATCGATGGAAGCAGAGATTACGGATCAGTCCCGTATTCTTGGGGCGGAACAACTGGCTTGGTTGAAACGTGCGCTGGCTGCTTCGCAGGCCACCTGGAAGGTGATCGCGTCGGATATGCCGATTGGGTTGATCGTTTGGGATCGTTGGAAAGGAGAAAAATGGGTTGAGGCGATATCGAACGGGGACAACGGACCACCGATGGGCCGCGAGTTGGAAATCGCGGACCTGCTGCGGTTTATCAAAACTGAGAGTATCGTAAACACCGTCTGGGTCAGCGCGGATGTTCACTATACCGCGGCGCACTACTATGACCCTAACAAAGCCCAATTTCAGGATTTTGAGCCTTTCTGGGAATTTGTCTCGGGTCCGTTGCATGCAGGGACATTTGGGCCGCGGGTGCTTGACGGAACCTTTGGGCCCGAAGCAAAATTTTTCAAAGCACCGACCAGAGCGCAGGGTCCTAATTTACCCCCGAGCGCCGGGCTGCAATTCTTCGGCCTTGTCGATATCGACGGGGAGACGCAGCAGATGACGGTGCGTCTGATGGACCGCGCCGATACCGAACTGTGGTCCGTCACGCTCGACCCGCAACTTCGTGATCTTTGATCACGTAAATCTCACCCATGCCTTGCTATGGTGCGGTCGCTTTGCGCTTGCATTTTCTGACTAAAACAGTCAGATAACCGTAAAGGCCGGATGCACAGCAATCCGGCACAGAGTTTCGAGGCGGTTTGCGAGCTTAGCGCATAAATTGGTGAGAGCGCGCCGCCGCCTCGGAAACGATGAGCTACTGGGCAAGGTAAGAGTTTGAAGATGGACGATTCGCTGGATGAAATCCTGGCACGGTACGAAGCAGCAACCGCTTGCGGGTGTTGCTGTGATGACGACTTCTGCGCCTATCTCGACAAGAAAAAAACCAACGCCAACACCAAACGCGCAGACCGGTTGCCAGAAAGCGCCGCCAGTCGCCGCGGCTCCGTTCGTTTTCTTTACGAGAATCGCTCAGAAACCGTGGGCCGCTAACGGCCCCGGTCACCGTTGCATGGGTTCAGTTTCTAGAAATCCACACCGCGCTGGGCTTTGATTCCCGCTTGGAAGGGGTGTTTTTCCTCGGTCATTTCGGTGACGAGATCCGCATAATCGCGAAGGGCTTGCGGGGCGTCCCGCCCGGTCAGGAACACGCTGGTTTTGTCCGAACGTGCATTCAAGCCATCAGTTACCTGTTCGGCCGACAGATATTCATAGCGCAGCGCAATGTTGATTTCGTCCAGCACCACCAGATCATACGCACCGCTGGCCATCAATTCGCAGGCTTTACCAAACGCAGAATTGGCCGCTGCGATATCCCGTTCACGGTCCTGCGTGTCCCAGGTGAAACCTTCGCCCATCGTATGCCATGTCACCAGGTCTCGTTCCTGGAAAAAGCGACGTTCGCCGGTTTTCCATTTGCCCTTGATGAATTGCACCACGGCCACTTTCTGACCCCAACCCAGCGCCCGAACCACCACGCCGAAGGCGGCCGAAGACTTACCCTTGCCCTTGCCGGTATTGATCAGAACCAGTCCGCGTTCCGGATCGACCGCCTCGGACACTTTCTTGCGGTGCTGGGCCTGCACCTTCTGCATTTTTTCCTTGTGATCCTGTGCGTTGCTCATGGGGAACCCTCATCTTATGCTGGGCACACCCTAGGGAAAGTTCGGCAAAGGTAAAGTCACGCCTTGGGATCCGTCACGGCGCGGGCCTTGCCGCGTTCAAGCCCCAACTGATGTTCGCGCCTGATCACCACGATATTGCCGGCGATCACCAGTGCTGCACCGGCCAGCATGACCAGGGTTGGCAACTCGCTGAACCAGACATAGCCGATCACGATGGCAAACAGCATCGAGGTATAGTCGTAAGGCGCCAGCATCGAGGCCTGACCAAAGCGGTAGGAAGATGTCACAAGAATTTGCGCCACCCCGCCGATCAGGCCGGCCAGAATCAGCACGGCGGCTTGATCCCATGTCGGCAACACCCAGCCCCAGAAGACGGTCAACCCCGACAGGATGGTCGCCGTCATGGAAAAATAGAATACAATTGCCGCGGGATGGTCGAACTGTACCAGTTGCCGGATGTGGATTTGCACAAAGGCGCGGGCAACAGTAGCACACAGAATACACAGGGCACCCAGAGTGGCTGCTGCCTGCATTGTGTCGCCGCCAAAACGGGGCCAGATCATGATCAGAACTCCGAGCAATCCGATTGAGACCGCGGCGATCCGAATTGCGCGGATACGCTCACCCAGCATGATCGCTGCCAGAACAAGGGTGAAAATCGGGGTGGCATAGCCAATGGCAGTCGCTTCAGGCAGCGGGATCAGACCCAAGCCAGTAAATGTCAGCCCCATCGCGGTGGTCCCCAGCACACCGCGCCAGAAATGCCCCATCGGTTTGCGCACGACAAAGCCTTGCGCCAACTCGCCGCGCGCGACCAGCCAGATCACGATGATCGGAATGGCAAACAAAGACCGAAAAAACACCATCTCACCCGGTGGGAAGTGGTCAGACTGAGCTTTGATCAGTGCGGCCATGACGGTGAACAGAAACACCGCGCTCACCTTAAGAGCGACGGCCAACAGAGGTCGATGCGATGTTAACGATTTCACCATGCGCGCGACCCTGCGCCTTTAAGGGTAAAAGATCAACGGCAAGTCCGCGGGTTTAACGCGTGATCCAATCGGTGGGCAAGACGGTGCCAATTTCTTCTGAAAACTCTTCGAGAAAGCGGATCATGCGTTGAACACGCCTCTGAGCGATTGCGCGGCCTCCGTCTGTCAGCATGTCGCCGGGCAGCGCCAGCAGCTTTACCTTCCAATGGTCCAGAGAGTAGGTCAGGTCATCCAAGTCGCGATTCGCGGCAAACGGATCGGCCGGGTCGTACAAAGCCCTTCCCAACGCGCCCGAGACGGAAAAGTTGCGCGCAATGCCAATCGCACCCAGCGCATCCAGCTTGTCCGCGTCGCGCAGGATACAGGCCTCGGGTGACACAGGCATGATATTCGCCGAAAAGCTATGCGCTTCGATCGCGTGCTGAATGGCCTGGATTTGATCCCCGCTATAGCCAAATTTGCTAAGTATAGGCTCTGATTCTATAGCCGAGCGCCGAGAGGCCAGGTGCCGCTGGGGATCATCCTTAGGCAGATTCACCAAATCGTGCAGATAGCTGGCCGCCAGCAAAACCGGCAGATTGGTCTGCGCGTCTGCAATGGCCTGAGCGTTCACCCAAACCCTATCCAAATGCGCCAGATCATGCGCTGGATCGGTCTCCATCCGCTGCGCGACCACGGCGCGCAGGCGTGAACGCAGATCAGCCGATCCGTCCACGGTTCTCTCCGATCTGGCCGCGATGCAGCAACAGGTGGTCGAGGATTACGCAGGCCATCATCGCCTCACCGACCGGCACCGCGCGAATGCCGACACAGGGATCGTGGCGGCCCTTGGTGATGATTTCGGTTTCCTCGCCCGATTTGGTAATCGTCCTGCGGGTGGTCAGGATGGACGAGGTCGGTTTTACAGCAAACCGCACGACGATGTCTTGCCCGGTCGAAATCCCACCCAGAATACCGCCGGAGTGGTTCGAGCTGTATTGCGGGCCGTCCTGACCCATGAAAATCTCGTCTGCGTTGGCCTCACCCGTCAGTTCCGCGGCGGCCATACCTTCGCCGATCTCAACACCTTTGACGGCGTTGATCGACATCATCGCTGCGGCTAGATCAGTGTCTAACTTGGCGTAAACGGGCGCTCCGATCCCGGCAGGTACACCGCGCGCGACCACTTCGATGACCGCGCCGACCGAGTTGCCGGATTTGCGCAGGTCGTCCAGATAGGTCGCCCAGTCTTCGGCAGCTTGTGCGTCGGGCGTCCAGAACGGGTTTTGTTCGATCTGCGACCAGTCGAAATTGTCGCGGTCAATTGTGCGCGGTCCCATTTGCACCATGTAGCCGGTGATTTGAACATTCGGTGCGATCTGTTTGATGGCCTCGCGTGCCAGCCCACCAGCCGCCACCCGCGACGCAGTCTCGCGGGCCGAACTGCGCCCGCCGCCGCGATAATCCCGGATGCCGTATTTCTGCCAATAGGTAATATCGGCATGGCCCGGTCGGAACTTGTCCATGATATCGCCGTAGTCTTTCGAGCGCTGATCGGTGTTCTCGATCATCAGCTGGACGGGTGTTCCGGTGGTCAGACCCTCAAACACGCCGGACAGGACTTTCACCTGATCGGGCTCTCGCCGCTGCGTGGTGAATTTGTTTTGCCCCGGTTTGCGTTTATCCAGCCAGTGTTGAATCATGCTTTCGTCAATTTCCACGCCCGGCGGGCAGCCGTCCACCGTGGCGCCCAAGGCGGGTCCGTGGCTTTCGCCCCAAGTGGTGACGCGGAAAAGATGTCCAAAACTGTTCATCGACATGGGGCGTGCTCCTTTGCGCGTCGTGATTAGCGGGCAAGGCCCGCGGCCTCAAGAGGATTTGCGGTTGAGGCGTTGCAGCCTCAACCTTTGGTCACGTCACGCGGCAGCGGCCAATCCGGCGCGGGTTTTGGTGATTTGCAGCGCCGCTTGGGCTGCTTCGCGACCCTTTTGCACAAAGTGATCGCGGTAAATGGCGTTGTGGTGATCGGTTTCCTGATACTGATGCGGGGTCAAAGACACAGACAGCACCGGTACGCCTGTATCCAATCCGGCCCGCATCAGGCCATCAACCACGGCCTGCGCCACAAAGTCGTGCCGGTAGATACCGCCATCCACCACGAAAGCAGAACAGGCAATAGCGGCATAGCGCCCGGTTTGGGCCAGATCACGCGCCAGCAGGGGCATCTCGAACGCGCCCGGGACGTCGAACACATCGACTTGCCCGGCGGGGATGAGTTGCAGAAACCCATCGAGCGCGCGGTCGACAATATCGGAATGCCAGTTGGCTTTGACGAAGGCATAGCGGGTGTGTGTCATTATGATCTCCTTAGCAAAACAGACACGTCACCCAAGGCGATCACGAGCAGACACGCCGCATCCACGGCGCGTTGCACGTTCTCTTTCATCCGGACTGTAACCGTCGGCTCTGGCCTCTCACCAGATCTGCTGACACCTCGGACAGGTCCAAGGCCGCTCGCGGGCTTACGGGTCATCGCCCGCATACCGCCGGTGGGGAATTCCGCCCCGCCCTGAGAACGCCGCGACTTTGCCGAGGTAGGTGGGCTTCTGCAAGAGGTATACGGCGCCAAAATGGCGGGTTTCGTTTGAGCCGCCGTGCTGTAAGGTCGGCCCAACCAAGGAGAGCGCGAATGAAACTCTATCACAGCCAGACTTCACCATATGTGCGCAAGGTCATGGTGTTGTTGCACGAAACGAACCAGTTGCAGGATGTTGAGCTGGAAACGGTTGCGGGAACGCCGCTCTCGCCCGCTGCGCCGCTGGAAGGTAAAAACCCGTTGACGAAAGTTCCGGCGTTGGAACGCTCGGACGGGCCAACCCTGTTTGACAGCAGGGTGATTTGCGCGTTCTTCGACGCGCGCGCCGAAGCGGGGTTTTATCCGGAAAGCGCGCGGCGTTGGGATGTTCTGACGCTTGAAGCCCTGGCCGACGGCATCTTGGATGCTGCTTTGTTGATGACATACGAAGCCCGCCTACGCCCCGCGGACAAGCAATGGGATGAGTGGGTCGAGGCGCAATGGGTTAAGATTGAACGCGCCTGTGCTGCACTGAACCAGCGCTGGATGGCGCATTTGTCAGGTTCGCTGAATATGGGTCAGATCGCGGTGGCTTGTGCACTGGGCTATCTGGACCTGCGCCATGATGCACGAGGTTGGCGCGCCGGCAATGATGCGCTGGCGGCTTGGTATACCGCATTCAGCGAACGACCCAGCATGGTCGCCACCCGCCCGCCAAGCTAGGCAGCACGCCGAAAGATCTCGTATGGCAGCTGGAATTGGCGATGCGTGAAAGCGCGCCGCTGAGCGGCAGGTATTTCAAGCCCGGTCACTCCGCCTTGGCCGGCAGGTTCCGTTTCAGGCGTTTGTGGCAGCGAATTTTTTCACCGAATCACAATGGTCCCAAATCTGGTTGAACCCCGGATTTCCCTCGATAAACCGGGCCAAGCATTGAAAATTTGGCGCCTAATACTGAAATGAATGCCCAGATGCGGCGTAGTGCGCGCCTATGACCGCTGGACGAACCGATTTCTGCCGGATAGATACGCGTTTTGAGACACCGCACACGTGCGGTGCGCGAGCTATATGCCCGTGCTCGGGCGCTACAAATCGGAGAGAACCTCGTGTCCCACGCAGAAGACAACGAAGGCACCCGCAGAGACTTCCTCTACTACGTCGCTGGCGGCGCAGGTGTCGTTGCCACGGGTGCAGCCGTATGGCCCCTGATCAACCAAATGAATCCCTCGGCAGACGTTCAGGCGCTGTCCTCGATCCGCGTGGATGTCAGCGGCGTCGAACAGGGTACGCAGCTGACGGTGAAATGGCTGGGGAAACCTGTATTCATTCGTCACCGCACCGAAGCCGAAATCCAGGCGGCGCAAGAGCAAGACGCCGACGGTGTAGAGTCGCTGCCTGACCCACTGGCACGTAACGTGAACCTGCCTGCAGATGCGCCCGCGACCGACGCGAACCGTGTGATGCCGTCGCCCGAAGGCGAAGTGGCAGGCGCATGGCTGGTCCAGATGGGCGTCTGCACCCACCTTGGTTGCGTCCCGCTTGGCGATGCCGGTGATTTTGGCGGCTGGTTTTGCCCCTGCCACGGATCGCACTATGATTTGGCCGGGCGGATCCGCAAAGGCCCCGCCCCGGAGAACCTGCCTGTTCCGCCTGCGGAATGGACTGACTCAACCACCATCAGACTCGGCTAAGGGAGACCCAACTCATGTCCGGAATTCCCCACGATCATTACGAGCCGAAGACAAACGGCGAAAAGTGGTTGCACAGCCGCTTGCCCATTGTCGGCCTTCTTTACGACACCCTCATGATTCCCACCCCCAAAAACCTGAACTGGATGTGGATCTGGGGCATCGTCCTAACATTCTGCCTGGCGTTGCAAATTATCACCGGTATCGTTCTGGTGATGCACTACACGCCGCATGTTGACCTGGCTTTTGCCAGCGTTGAACACATCATGCGAAACGTGAATGGCGGCTATATGATCCGCTATCTGCACCAAAACGGTGCGTCTCTGTTCTTTGTCGCCGTGTATATCCACATCTTCCGCGGCCTGTTCTACGGCTCATACAAAGCCCCGCGTGAAATCACGTGGATCATCGGCATGCTGATCTACCTGATGATGATGGGCACCGCCTTCATGGGCTACGTTCTGCCCTGGGGTCAGATGTCCTTCTGGGGTGCGACCGTGATCACCGGCCTGTTTGGCGCAATCCCGTTTGTGGGCGAGGCGATCCAGACCTGGCTGTTGGGCGGACCCGCCGTGGACAACGCGACGCTGAACCGCTTTTTCTCGCTGCACTACCTGCTGCCGTTCATCATTGCCGGACTGGTAATTGTTCATATTTGGGCCTTCCACACCACCGGCAATAACAATCCAACCGGTGTTGAAGTGCGTCGGACCTCCAAAGCAGAGGCCGAGAAGGACACGTTGCCGTTTTGGCCGTACTTCGTGATCAAGGATCTGTTTGCGCTTGCCGTAATCCTGGTCGTGTTCTGGGCCATTGTCGGCTTTATGCCGAACTATCTGGGCCACCCGGACAACTACATTGAGGCTAACCCGCTGGTTACGCCTGCACACATCGTCCCTGAATGGTACTTCCTGCCGTTCTATGCCATCCTGCGGGCCTTCACGTCCGAGGTTTGGGTTGTACAGTTCGCCAGCTTCATCACCGGCGGTATCATCGATGCCAAGTTCTTTGGTGTTCTGGCGATGTTTGGTGCGATCCTGGCGATGGCTCTGGCACCTTGGCTGGACACATCGACCGTGCGTTCGGGCAAGTATCGCCCGATGTTCAAGTGGTGGTTCTACCTGTTGGTCATCGACTTCTTTGCGCTGATGTGGCTGGGCGCGATGCCCGCGGAAGAGCCTTATGCAACCTTCTCGCTCATCGCTTCGGCTTATTGGTTCGCCTACTTCCTGGTGATCCTGCCGATCCTCGGCGTCATCGAGAAGCCGCTGCCGCAGCCCGAGACCATCGAAGAAGACTTCAACGCGCACTATGGCAAGGCAGACGCCGATGCCACACCCGCAGCGGCCCCGGCCGAATGACAAGAGGGACCGGAAACATGTTCAAGAAACTTGCAATCGGCGCCGCGTTTGCTCTGGCCTTTACTCCTGCTGCGTCTTTCGCGGCAGGGGCCGAAGACACCCATGTCGAGGATTTCGATTTCTCGTTCGAAGGACCGTTCGGCACCTGGGATCAGAACCAGTTGCAGCGTGGCCTTCAGGTCTATACCGAGGTTTGCGCAGCCTGCCACGGCCTGAGATACGTTCCGCTCCGCGATTTGGAAGCGTTGGGCTATTCGGAAGAAGAAGTGATCGCCTACTCGGCGGACAATTTCGAAGTGTTCGATCCTGAGCTGGACGATTTCCGCCCGGCGATCCCGACGGATCATTTCCCGGCAAACGATGCCTTGGGCGCGCCTGACCTAAGTTTGATGGCCAAGGCTCGCGCTGGTTTCCATGGCCCTTACGGTCTGGGCATAAACCAGCTGCTCAAAGGCATGGGTGGCCCGGAATACATCGCCTCATTGCTGGATGGCTATACCGGCGAGGAAAAGGAAGAGGCGGGCACTATCCTGTACGAAAACACAGCCTTCCCCGGTGGATGGATTTCGATGGCGCCGCCGCTGGTCGAAGATCAGGTGGAATTTGCTGATGGTCATCCGGCAACCGTTGAAGCCATGTCCGAGGATATCGCTGCTTTCCTGATGTGGACAGCCGAGCCAAAGATGATGGAGCGCAAGTATTCAGGCTTTGTCGGCGTGATCTTCCTGTCGGTGCTGTCGGTGCTTCTGTATCTGGTGAACAAGCGCCTGTGGGCACCGCATAAAGGCAAAAAGATCAGCTGATCGAGAAGCTCGATAAATCCTAATTGGCCCGGTGCACAGCACCGGGCTTTTTTGTTTGCCCGTTTCCCGGTGCTATACTCGTCCGGTCCCTTCTTATTTTGGGGTCGGTGCATTTCAGTTGTATTCATTGGGAGGATTGATCATGAGCACGCAAAGCAATGTTGAAACGATGCGGAAAGCCTTCACAGAATGGAATGACTGCAAGGCGTCGGATATCAGGATGTGGGAAAAATACACAACCACGGATCTGAGATTGCGCTCCTTGGGTCAGGGGCAAAACCGACTGGATTTCAGCCGCGCACGCGATGGCCAGACCCAGATGCTGGAATACCTTGCAGAGCTGACAACCACATTCGAGATGCAGCACTGGACGCTAAAAGACACCATCGCACAGGATGACCGCGTCGTTGGCATCGGTGTCTGCGCCTGGAGGCATAGAGGCACCCGTAAGACGATGGAAACGCCCATCGTGATTATATGCAGGTTCCACGATGGTCTGATCTGCGAGTATGATGAATTCTACGATACCGCTGCGGTCGCCGCCGCCATGGCTGAATAAGGCTGCCTCAGGCAATCAACTGCGTTTTGTTTGAGCCCAGCACTTTTGCCGTCACGATTTGCCCCTCGTGCTGAGGCGATGCAAATACCACTTCGGTAAATTGCTCTGTCCGGCCCATATGCGGGTTCTCCATCAGGATGTGATGGGTTTTCCCAATCTGAGCGGTCAGGTGTTTGGTAACCTGCGCCTCACCGGCGGCGCGCAGGCGGGCTGCCCGACCCTTGATAGTCTTGCCGTTGATCTGCTGCGGGATGCGGGCGGCCGGAGTGCCTTCGCGTTTGGAATAGGGAAAGACGTGCAGCCAGGTTAAATCGCATTCAGAAACCAGCTTTAACGAATTCTCGAAATGCGCTTCAGACTCGGTCGGGAAACCGGCGATGATGTCGGCGCCGAAGGTCATCTCAGGGCGCAGATTGCGCGTCTCTTCGGTGAAACGGATGGCGTCGTCACGCAAATGGCGGCGTTTCATCCGTTTCAGGATCAGGTCGTCGCCGTGCTGCAGTGACAGGTGCAGATGCGGCATCAGACGCGGCTCGGTTGCTATGGCCTGCATCAGGTTCTCATCCACCTCGATCGAGTCGATCGAGCTGATCCGCAGGCGCGGCAGGTCGGGAACCAGTTTGAGGATACGCATTACCAGATCGCCCAGCTTGGGCTGTGCGGGCAGGTCCGCACCCCATGAGGTCAGGTCCACACCGGTCAGCACGACCTCGTTGTATCCCTTGTCCACCAATCGTTTGATTTGGTCCACCACCACGCCCGCAGGGACGCTGCGCGAGTTGCCACGGCCATAAGGGATGATACAGAAGGTGCAGCGGTGATCACATCCATTCTGGACCTGCACATAGGCCCGGGACCGCGTTCCAAACCCGTCAATCAGATGACCGGCAGTTTCAGTGACCGACATGATGTCATCGACCTGCACGGCCTCAGTCTCGCCAATGAAATCCGCAGCCATACCTTTCCAGGTGTCAGGCTGCATCTTTTCGGTATTGCCGATGACAGCGTCGACCTCTGTCATCGCTGAAAACGTCTCAGGCTCGGTCTGTGCGGCACAGCCGGTCACGATCAGCCGGGCATCGGGGTTTTCGCGGCGCAGTTTGCGGATTTCTTGCCGGGCTTTCCGCACGGCCTCGGCGGTTACTGCGCAGGTGTTCACCACAACCGCGTTGGACAGACCCGCTTGCTGCGACAGCTCTTTCATCGCCTCAGTTTCATAGGCGTTCAGACGGCAGCCCAGAGTGGTGAATTTCGGGGCACTCATCCCAGCGTCCTCAGAAACTCGGGTGTCAGCGTACCCGAGAAGACATGACAGGTGGGCCCGGTCATCCAAACGCCATCGTCGCGCCAGTCGACCCAGATGGTGCCGCCATCCAGATCAATCTGTACCTTGCGCCCGGTCAGACCACGCCGAGCGGCAGCAACTGCCGTCGCGCAGGACGATGACCCAGAGGCCAGCGTGATCCCGACGCCACGTTCCCATACGCGCATGCGGATGTGATCCGGCCCGATGATCTGCGCCACCTGAACATTAGTACGTTCGGGGTAAAGCGGGTGATGCTCATACCGCGACCCAAACTCAGCCAGGGGGATCGCCTCGGCGTCTTCCACAAAGAAAGTGCAGTGGGGGTTGCCCATCCCAGTGGCAGTTGGTGTGCCCTCGATCGGCAGTTCCAGCGTGTCGGTCTCTTCAGCCAGCGGAATGTCCTGCCAGGCCACTTGCGGCTGCCCCATGTTGACCGAGGTCAGACCATCTCCCGCACCGCGCGCATGAAGCGTGCCGCGCTCAGTGGTCAGGGTTAGTTCGGACCTGCCAGTTTCCTCCATCAGGAAGCGGGCGATACAGCGGGTCGCATTCCCACAAGCGGCCGAGGAGGAACCGTCTGCATTGAAAAACACCAAATGCGCATCCGCAGAGCCGTTTTCGATAAGGGCAAGCTGATCGAAGCCAACACCAAAATGCCGGTGCCCGACCGCCTGAGCGATAGCGGGCGTAATCTCAACCGTTTGCGCGCGCGCATCCACAACAACAAAGTCGTTGCCCAGCCCGTGCATTTTCATGAAGGGCAAACCAGAGGTGAATATTCCTTGCATGGCGCGCATATAACCTTGCGCCAGAAAGGAATCCACCCTGCGGTGAAGATTCCTGAAAAAAGGGGTTGACCCCCCCGCGCCACCTGCCTAATTAGGCCGCCTATCGGGACGCCGGAAACACGCTGTGAAACGGCAGAACGATGCGCAGATTTAGGGCTTGAACCCATTTGGGAAACTGTCTTAGTGAGCGCTCAAGATCGAAAGATCGAACAAAGAGTGGGCCGTTAGCTCAGTTGGTAGAGCAACTGACTTTTAATCAGTGGGTCGCAGGTTCGAATCCTGCACGGCTCACCACTTTTTGGATGTAAACAAAACCTATTACAGTCGTTGTTTACCTTCTTTCGCAGCGAGGTCGCTTTCGGAACGAACGCGAGAGAATTTTGGCGAAGATTTTCTCATGACCAAAGCCCTGCGGTAGATGCGGCTTTGGTCTAGGTTGGGAAACTGGTGGGACAGGTGGTCTTGCCTGAGCTTTGGTGGGCGTTGAAGAGGCTGGATACGTTCTGCCAAGCGACAGATATATTTGCATCAGAATTTGGTCAGGCAAATCCGCAGACGCAATAGTATCCTATTGGGTAGATTGTCACGACAATTAGCGGCGTAGTGACCCGGATTTCTTGCACAGCTCTTTAGTATTTCCACCTCGCGCAGCTTACAGCACAGAGATCAAAACGTTGGCGGCGCCCGCAAATCCGGCCAATGCGGCTGCGCTTGCCAGGGTTATGCAAATTATTTCCCACACGCTTAGTTTCATTATGGCCCCCACCAAAATGCCCGATACAGTGCAGATAGATCAGATCCGGAATCTCGAAAAGGGAGGGTCGGTTTACGTTGCGGAAACTCGCTTCGTGGACAGCGCATATTTGCCGAGATTCGGTGCTGTCGGACGGCTGGTGGCCGTTTTGGACCAAATTGAAACTTGACCTGTAGCCGTACAGCATCACCTGACGCAGCTATCAGGCCTTTACCGATCCTTTTTGGTAGGCTGCAATAAGGAGGCGTTGAATGTCCGACGTTCCGCCCAGCGTAATCGTGCCTGCCATATCGCGAACCATCCGTTCGCATTCTCCGGTCAAGTAGCCGCTTGCGCCTCTGATCCGCTGTGCGTCCAGGGCATTCTGGAATAGAGATTCCGCAACCTGCAGCTTTGCCACTGACGGGGTCATGCGGTCTTGAATGCCGGCATCCAATTCTCGCGCCGCGTTTTCGATCAACAGACGGGCGATCTCATAGCGGACCTGCATATCGGCCAGACGATTGGAAACGGTTTGATTGTTGATGATTGGCTTACCGTTCGGCGCGCGATCACGGGCGAACAACACCGTTTCGTCCAACTGCCGTTTCATCGCCCCGACATGGCTTGAGAAAATGAAACTTCGTTCCCACGCAATCGAAAGGTTGAAGATAGCATGCCCGGACCCTTCCGACCCCAAAAGGGAGGTTTGGGGAATTTCGACGTTTTCAAATGTCAGTTTCCCGGTGGGTACGGTTCGATGACCAGTCTTTTCGTACGGCGCGCTTCTCGAAATGCCGGGCAGGTTCAGATCAACTAAGAACGCTGACATTCCCCAAGCCCCGAGATCCGGGTTGGTTAGTGCAAAAACCTGGGCCACGTCGGCGGCAGGAGCCATCCCGATCCAAATCTTCTCACCGTTCAGAACATACCCGTTTTGCGTTTTTTGAGCCGTCGCGCGAATTCCCGTCACGTCTGAGCCGCTGTTCGTCTCGGTCACAGCATGCGCACAGATTGCATCACCGTTGATCAGGATCGGCAACCATGCCGATTTCTGTTCCTCGCTGCCAAACTCCAGAATGGACTTCTGCATTGCCCAAAGCTGGCCGTTCAGGCCAAGCAACATGCCATTGTCCCGACACCCTTCGCCGAGCGCGTGCAGCGCCTGGACAGCGTCCAGAAACGATCGACCCTCGCCGCCGAACTGTTCTGGCACGGTTAACGCCAGAACCCCGGCGTCGGCAGCCGCACGCCAAAGGGTCCGCCAATCAGCTACGTCTTTGGCGCCACGTTTGTCGCGCTCTTCTACATCAGCGCTCAGAACCTCTTTACCGAGGCTGCGGAAGTTTTCGCACTTTTCACCAATCGGTCGCATCGGAACACACCTATTGTTTGAGCGGGGTCAGAGAGTCTTCAACAAACTCATAACATTTTGCACGCTGCTGAAGTTTTCGAACGTGATTTTGTCTGCCGGTATATCGACCTGCAATTCCGTTTCTAAATGCGCAACAAGGGTCATGACGGCCAGTGAATCCAAAAGCCCTGACATAAGCAACTCATCAGTCGGTGTAACCTGCCGACCGTCCAGAATGGTGCCCGAGATAAAATTTGCGATACCCTGCTCACTCATGCTGCTCAATTGTCAGCCTCCAATAGCTGTCTTCGATTGATCTTGCCCGTGCTTGTTTTGGTGAACGCCGTTCTGAACTCTATTTCGTCCGGAACCATGTAGCCAGGAAGTTTGGACTGTAGAAATGACTTCAAATCCGCCGCGCTTAACTCCTGGTTTTCCAGCAAAGTGACAAACCCCAGAATTTTGGCACCGTCTGACGAGACAACAGCTGCCGCCTCTGCAACAGATGCATGAGAGTTCATTGCCAACTCAACCTCATCAAGTTCGACACGATAACCCCGCACCTTGGCCTGGCGATCTTCACGGCCAAGGAAAACCCATAGCCCGGATGGATCCTGTTCGACTCTGTCCCCTGTCCGATAGAAACGCTTGCCGTCCAATGTCGTAAATGATCGGGCATTCTGTTCGGGCTTGTTCCAGTACCCGGTCATCATGGAACTGGATGACACCAACAGTTCACCGTCGCTTGCGCGCACAAACGTTGCGTGATCCATAGTGCGGCCGATCGGTATTGGCTCGTTGGCGGGGTGGGTGTCAGGAACGGTGTATTCCGAAACCTGATTGACCTCAGCCGGTCCATACGAATTTGATATTTTTGCAGAAAAAGCATCGCGCAACAGCGGCAGCGCTGATGGCGGCATCGGTTCGCCCCCATAAATCAGCCATCGCAGGCGAGACACATCCCGCTTATCAAGCGCGCCGCGCTGGCAAAGCTGCATGAAAGTGTAGGGAACCGAGCTCCAAACCGTCCCGCCACTGTCTTCCAAAAGTTTTGAAAGGCTTGCGGGGAACAGCAGCGCTGGCTCTGGGACAAGTTCGGTCGATGCGCCCACCATTGCAGGGGTAAAGAAATCGGCCAGAGAGAAATCAAAATGCAGCGGTACGGTGTTAAAGAACACGTCGTCAGGACCTAACCCATAGTGCCTTATCCAAGCGTGGGCAAACGCGCTGCCCGAGGCAAATGTGTGACAAATGCCTTTTGGCGTGCCGGTGGAGCCAGATGTAAAGATGATATAGGCCAAATCATCCCGTCTGTTTTCATGACACTCAAAACCGTTCGCCTGCTCATCTGGCATCGAGCAGTCGCAACCAGGGATTTCTAAACCAACAACATGAACGGACTTTTCGGCGACAATCTTTTTTATCAACGCCTCACTTCGCGGGGCGCCAATCACAACCGAAATAGCGCAGTCTGAAATGATCCGGACCAAGCGCGCCACAGGGGCAGTGGGGTCGAGCGGCACGAACGCTGCCCCAACTATCCAAACCGCGTGGATGGCGACGGGCATTTCCAGACCTTTGAACAACGCCAATGCAACACGATCACCGGGTTTGACACCTGCTGAACGCAAGGTTACGGCCATGGCCTCGGCTTTCCTGCGCAGTTCAACGCAAGAAAGGGATTGCCCGTTGCAGCTGAATGCAACGCGATCGGGCCATTTTTCGGACGCACGCCAGAGCGATTTATCAATATCGCTTATTTCAAAACTATCGTTCAATAGGTCACACCGGCGCTTTGGTCGGGCCATACAGCGCGTAACCGGTCGCGCCACAAACCCAGTCGCAGTCTGTTTCGATCTTAGCCTTTTTTCGACTGCAAAGCGGATTTGGATCACTTGTGATCAAATTTGTTTGATTTTTCACGGCCAATTCGACTTGAGAGCTAAGCCCAAGGGACACGCAGCGCGGCCGCTGAGAAGGCCGGAAACACCGGTTGCATTGTGCTTTACAAAGCTGCGCCCTTAAGGGGTCTCGACGAAGTTAGACGACATGCGTGACAGGGTTTCCCGCCGCCGAAGCATGTTTGGGGTTTCCGGCAGGTTTAGATGCGTCAGGATATCTGACCACCTGTGTAACCAGTCGTGTTTTAGAAGGGCGTGTTTCATGTTGATCTTGCGCATACGGTCTTGTTCAGCCGAGTCGTCAAGGATCGAAACGATTGCGTCCAAGGCTTTGTCAGGGTCTTCGGGCAGCCGGATTACAGACTCAGGCCAATCGAAATAGCGCAGATAATCCGTTGTTTCAGGCGCATACCCAACTTGAATGGCACCACCTGCGAGACCTTCGACATGTCGGGGCCCCCAGGCAATATTGCCCTTTTTCTGATCGTCGTGGCCAATCTTGGCGATGTCGACCATGAATAGTTTCGAGTGTTGGATCAGATTTGCCAGTAAGTCCCGGTGAACTTTGTGCTGCGCCGTGGTCGGCGGTTTGGTCGCCGAGTCATATAGATAGAAACCGCGCCGCTCTGCCAATGTGGTCAAAAGCCTGTCATGCAGTTCGGGGCGGCGGCGTCCC
The DNA here is from genome assembly GCF_056159225.1 of Ruegeria sp. AWH4_226. Classification (NCBI taxonomy): domain Bacteria; kingdom Pseudomonadati; phylum Pseudomonadota; class Alphaproteobacteria; order Rhodobacterales; family Roseobacteraceae; genus Ruegeria; species Ruegeria sp. AWH4_226. The sequence goes on from NZ_JBSWUU010000001.1 coordinate 2,747,569, forward strand.
ATGCAATATATGTCAATCGGGCGGTCCGCAGTCAGAGCATAAGGCGCAAACCGAACCATGTCGGCGGCTCCGGGCAGGTGAATAACGGGTTTCCCGGTGATCCGGTGTAATGCATCGCAGGATTCGGCAAACGCGCTGGCAATCAGGTCGAATTTCGACAGTGACTTTATCAGCGGCAAATACTGATCGAGACCGCTGCTCCAGACCTCTTCCAGCACACAGACCGCAAGACCACACCGGTCACGCCAATTTGGGATTGCATCCAACGCCAGCAACTCCAAAGGCTTTTGTGCATTGCAGAAGAACAGGTCATAATTCCGCGTCAGTGGGGCTTTCTCCACCCCGGATGGCCAGTACTGAAACAGAGCGCTGCGCCGCGACAGCCACCGTTTGGGGTTCAATGGAATTTTGCCACTGGTCCTGAGGTGGGGTGCCACAAGCTGCGTATTTTCAATGTCGGAAATGACGTCCTCGAACTCGAACCCTGAACAGCGGGATACATTGTCATTGAGGTTGCGTTGCGAGAAAATCAGGACTTTTCGGTCTGAAGACGCCAAGTGCTTATCCTTTGTCAGCAATAAACCAGCCCGCATTACACACACAGAGTGTCAAATTTTAAACAGTTTTTCCGCAGCGCGGTCCGTTGCGCCGTTCGAAGGCACAGTTTTGTGCAGAAAAAACCGAGAATCATGGAAAATGAACCTATTGTCTGGTTAGCTTTCGGCGTGCCTTCGAAAGCCAAATAACGCATGGCTGATTTTGACCAGCATTGCCGGGCCGGAATTTTTTGAACAAGGCGCAGTGTGTGTAGTTGGTTGCGGTCTAGTAGAGGCGGGTTTTAATGATTTTCACAGAAACGCATTTGCGTGGCTCTTATCTGGTAGACTTGCAGGAAATCTCGGACGATCGTGGGTTCTTTGCCAGGGCCTTTTGCGCAAAAGAGTTTGAAAAGCATGGTTTGAAACCGGCAATCGCGCAGATAAACCTTTCATCTAACGAGAAAAAAGGCACGATGCGTGGTCTGCATTACCAGCAGGCCCCGGCGACCGAGGCCAAGTTCATGCGGTGTATCAACGGCGCAATCTACGACGTGATTGTAGACATGCGCCCGGACAGCGACACCTACCTTCAGCATTTCGGGACAGAGTTGTCGGTGGAAAACCGGCGCGCGCTTTACGTGCCCGAAATGTTCGCCCACGGCTATCTGGCGCTGACGGATGGCGCACAGGCGTATTACTCAGCCAGCGAATTCTACACCCCCGGCGTTGAGCATGGGTTGCGCTACGATGATCCGGCTCTTGGTATACAATGGCCGCAACCTGTAACGATTGTTTCTGAAAAAGACGCGGGGTGGCCGCTGATTCAGCGCTAAGCTCCACCGCGACTCCCGACCGCGAATCCAAGGACAGACAAACTTTGCATGACACGTTCGACAGAACATAAAACAACGGTAATGGTCACGGGGGCCGGCGGCTTCATCGGTCGCGCTGCCGTCCAAGCGCTTGCCCGCCAAGGGCACCGCGTGATCGCCACATACCGGAGCGACCCTTGCCCCAAAATCTACGGCGATGTGCATTGGGTCAAGCTTGACGTGACAAACGCCTCGGATGTCAGTGCAATCATCCATCTGCACCGGCCCAGCCACTTGCTGGCCTTGGCCTGGTACATGGGGCCAGGAAACCAGCAGTCGCCAGAGAATTTTCGCTGGATTCAGCATTCAATTGACCTTTTGTTCGCTTTCTCGAGCGCAGGCGGCAAACGTGTAACGTTCTGCGGGTCGTGTATGGAGTATGATTGGTCCGGCACAGACAAGCTGCGCGAAGACAGCACGCCGTTGACTCCGGCCACTGAATATGGGGCAGCCAAGGCGGCGCTGTTCACAGCCTTTGGCCCTATGTGCAAGGCGCTGGACCTGTCCGGGTCATGGGCGCGGCCGTTTTTCCTTTATGGTCCGGGCGAGAACCCGCGGCGGCTTGCGGCGGATGTCATCCGCTCGCTGCTGCAGGGGCAAGAAGCGCTCTGCACTCATGGGCAACAGAAGCGCGATTTTCTGCATGTTGAGGACGTTGCTACCGCTATGGTCGCCTTGCTGCTGAGCGAACTGCAGGGGCCAGTCAATATCGGCAGCGGAACGGCAATCCCACTGGCCGATCTGATCCATGAGATCGGTCGTCAGACCAAGGCCGATGATCTGATCCGTCTGGGTGCCCGCGAAGCCCGCCCGGGCGATCCACCGTTGGTCGAAGCCGACATCACCCGGCTGCACGACCAACTGAAATGGACTCCCAGATTTACATTGAAAACCGGAATTGCGGATACCATCGCCTGGTGGCGCCGCGAAATTGTGAGAGAACGTTGATATGAGTGACAAAAATATTGTTATCCTGGGCTCCGGCATGTCCGGATTGGGCGCGGCCCATCACCTGCACGGTGCCGGCGTGTCCAGCAGAATGTATGACAAGAACGCCTTTCCCGGCGGTCATACAGCAACCTTTACCCATGATAGTGGTTTCATCTTCGATGACGGGCCGCATATCTCCTTTTCGAAGGATCCGCGCATTCAAGACCTGTTCGCCGAAAACGTCGGTGGCCAATACGAAAAACTCCAAGCCTATGTGAACAACTATTATCATGGCGCATGGGTCAAACACCCGGCGCAGGCCAATTTGCACAACCTGCCGGACGAGCTGAAAACACAGTGCATTTTGGATTTTATCGAGGCCTCGAAACAGGATGTGGTGGAAAAGCCTGCAAATTACCTTGAGTGGCTGATCTCGGTCTTTGGTAAGACCTTCGCCACCCATTTTCCGGCAGTCTACGGCAAGAAATACCACACGGTCGATGCTGATCAGATGAGCACCGTCTGGATGGGTCCCCGGCTTTACCGGCCTTCGATGGACGAGGTCATCCGCGGCGCAATTTTTGCCGAGACCCCCGATGTACATTACATTACGGATTTCCGCTATCCGACCGAGGGCGGGTTTATCTCGTACCTCAAGCCATTCATGGAAAAGACCGATCTTCATCTGGATCACAAAGTTGTCGCCATCGACCCCGAAGCGCGCACCGTGCAATTCGAAAACGGTGTGACCGAGACTTATGACCACCTGATTTCTTCGATCCCGCTGCCTGACCTGATCCCGATGGTCAAAGGCGCGCCGGATCATGTGCGCAAGGCAGCGGCGAAGCTGGCCTGCACCACCTGTATCACGGTGAATATCGGCCTCGCGCGGGATGATTTCACTCCGGCCACATGGACCTATATCTATGACGAGGACATCGTCTTTACCCGTCTCAGCTTTCCGCACAAAATGTCGACAAAAACCTGTCCACCGGGCTGCGGATCAATTCAGGCGGAATGCTATTATTCTCACAAATACCGCCCGCTGGATGTGTCACCGGATGACCTGATTCAACCTGTGATCGACGATTTGGTGAAGATTGGTCTGATCGAGCAAGATGAGAAAATCCTGCACACCGATGCCCGCCTGATCACCCATGCGAACATCATCTTTGACCTCGACCGGGAAGAGGCGTTGCCGATTGTCCATGACTGGCTGGATCAGGCCGGTATCCATTATGTTGGCCGCTTTGGGGAATGGGGATATCAGTGGACGGACGAGGCCTTCAAATCAGGTGAGCGCGGCGCCCGCACCGTGCTGGAAAAGATCGGGGCGCTGGTTTAAGCGCCCCGTTTTAAACCCCGTCAGACGATAGGCTCGGTCCGGCGGAAATCCTTGTCTAGTTGGTTTTCCTGAAGCAGAGCTTCAAGCTGGGCAAGGCGTTTGTATTTGCGGCCCTCAAAATCCTCGACCTTGAGGTCACAGGCTTTGACCGCGTCATAAATTTGCTGCGCGCCCCGGACTGCGTCCCATTTTGGCTTGAACCCCGGAATGGACTTTTCGATTTTGGCCGAGCTGACACGGTATGACCGGTTGTCTGGTCCTGCGTCCGCCGCGTAGTCTATATGTGCACCGGGCACCGTCTTGGCGACAATCTCGGCCAGGTCACGAATCTGATAGTTGTTCTCGGTCCGGCAGACATTAAAGGCCTCACCCGAAATGGCCTTTGGGTCGGCTTCCAACGTGGCAAGAAAGGCGCGGGCCATATCCTCGACATGGATGATCGGTCGCCATGGCGTGCCATCCGACATCATGAGGATACGCCCCGAGGTATAGGCGTGCGCGATCAGATTGTTCAGCACGATGTCAAACCGCATCCGGGGACTGATGCCATATGCGGTGGCAAAGCGCAGGAAAGTGGGTGTGAAACTATCATCGGCCAGCGGTTTCAGGTCGCGCTCGGCCAGAACCTTTGAGACGCCGTAATCCGTCTGTGGGTTTAACTTGCCTTCTTCGTCAACGAAACCCTCACCCGCGCGACCGTAGTTGGAGCAGGATGAGGCAAAGACGAACCGGGACACCCCCGCCGCCTTGGCCTGCTTTGCCACGTGAATCGTGCCTTCGTGGTTTATCTGTTGCGTCAGACCCGGCCGCAATTGGCCGAGGGGGTCGTTTGAAAGGGCCGCCAGATGTACGACCGCGTCAAACCCTTTCAGGTCTTCGACCGTCAGATCACGAATGTCTTTACCCAGGTTGGGGATGTTCGGAACAGAGCCGCCTGGGGCAAAGTCCGCGCGGTCAAAGAGATTTATATCGCACCCAGTCACCTGGATTCCCGCCTCGGCCAATACCGGGGCGGTCACCGTCCCCACGTAGCCGAGATGACCCGTTAACAGAACTTTTTGAATGTTCCCATGTTGCCCACGGACGGTTGCCATTTTTCCACATCTCCTCAAGTCGGCGTTTGTCCGCCAGGTGATCCATGCAATACCAGAATCCCGGATGGCGATAGGCCATCAACTCACCCATCTCCATCAGTTTGGGTAGGGGGCCTTCTTCCCACATAATCTCATCGCCATTTACGCTGGCGACGGCGGCAAAAACGCCGGGTTCCAGTACGAAAAAGCCGCCATTGATCCAATCGGCCGCGGTTTCAGGTTTCTCCATGAAACCTTCGACTAACCCATCCTCGCGCACCTGAAGGTGGCCAAAGGTGGTCAGCGGACGCACCATGGTGATGGTGGCGAGTTTTCCATGTGACCTGTGAAAGGCGATAAGCGCATCCAGGTCGACGTTCGAAACCCCATCGCCATAGGTCAGCATGAAGGTCTCATTGCCAAGGTAAGGTTGCAGCCGGGCCAGACGCCCGCCCGTCATAGTGTCCATGCCGGTATCGATAAGATCCACGGTCCAGGGCGGCGTCTCAGGCTCGGGCCCACCGTTGGCATAGTCGGGTTCGCCGAACAGCTCGCGCTGATCGAAATCAATACGCAGGTTTCCCTGATACTGGCACAGTTCTGAGATGTAGCGCTTGATCAGATCACCCATATACCCAAGCGCCAGGACAAACTCGTGATGTCCGTAGGTCGAATAGTGCTGCATGATATGCCAAAGGATCGGCCGGTTGGCGATCTCAACCAAAGGCTTGGGGCGGACCCGGGTCTCTTCGATCAGGCGAGAGCCCTTACCACCTGCAAATATGGCTGTTTTCAATGGTGCCTCCCAACGGAACTGATTACTGCAAAAACTATTAAAAGTAGGAACATTCAAATTCGACACTACGCAGGCGGCTGCTGTCAATCTTTGTGGTCACGGCAGGCGCAGAAAACGCAGAAATTTTTGATTTTAGCTATTCACAGGTCGATTGGTGAGTGCCGGACCAAGTGTTTTGGCTGTACCGCCATCACGTGCGGCGGTTGAATTCCGGAACTTGCCATCGTCTCTGATCGCCCTTGCCACAAGGTTCATTTTGGTGACGTAGGCAACAAAGAACATCCAGTTAGCCTCAAGACGGCCTAGTAAGGTGCTTTCGGTAATATTCGCCAGCATGTAGGTGACCATCAGCGCCAGCGCGCAGACAAGACTGGCGCGGTGTTCGACGAACCGCATGGAATAAAACGCAGAAATAAAAAAACGCACGATGGCGGTGCCCAGCAGGACAACACCCAGAAAGCCGGTATTCAGCCAGGTTTCGATCAACCCGTTATGGGAATAAAATGGTGCAAAACCCAGATTGGCCCTGTTGGCAAACAATGCGAGATGACTGGAGTCAGGGTGCCAGAACACGCCATAGCCCCAACCAAGCCAGAATCGGTCCATAACGTAGGGCCAGGTGAGTTCCCATATAGGGATTCTCTCGGACAGGGTTGGTTTGCGGCCTATCAGGGCAAACAGCGGATCAGCCAACGGTGAGGAAAGTAAAAAGGCGATTAAACCAACCAGTAGGACCGAAAACACAATAAAGCAGATCGCCCAGATGACCTCAAACCGAGGGACGATTCGACTGACAACCAACGCACTCATCGAGACCAAGGCAACCACTTGTGATGTGCGGGATTCAGAGGCGACCAGCAACAGCAGGCCTAGGAAGAATGTGACCTGAAACACCAGCTTCAGTTTTCCTTTCACCTGACCGATCGCATAAAACGAAGTCAACAAAGTCATCACGCAGGCTGCACCCAGGCCATTCTTGTGAAGAAAAATCCCGTTCCACGTATCACCCCAGGGAGGTATTCCGCGGGCTTGTGGCAAGGCGGCAATGGCGCCCATGGTTAGTATCATTACGACCGCGTAAAACGATGCCATGAACAACAGCAACCCACGCAGCGACATGATGCTACCCAGAAAAAGAGCGAAAGCGGTTGTTACGACCAAAGGCACGCATCGCTCGAATGAATAGGCCGGAAGGCTGCTTAATGTGGTCGAGACCAGAGCCCAGATTACAAGGATCGCAAGCTCTGGGGCTGCAAACGCTCCTCGAACAAGATGCCGGTAATACAATGCGGTAATTGCCATCGCAGGCAGCAGCATCAGGATTTCCAGCTTGTTTGCCAGATTATTCTGCCACAGCACAATGTTGAAAAAATCCGTACCGAAAAAAACCAATAGCATCAGACTCAATGCAAGAATCATGTGTCGGAACGGCAGGTCCGACGCGTTTTGATGGACGTAATTCTGGCTCAGCGCGGTCATTGTTAAATCTGTCAGACCAATTGAAAATGCTCCGGGTTGAACGATCAAACCAGCGGACTTGCGGAAAATACGGACACCCCAAGCTTACGCAGCGATATGTGGATTGTCTATCTCGGCAGAGCGTAGGGGTGCAGCAAGGCCGTCTTGTTGTATAATAATGTAGCAGACTCACGCGTCGACAGGTCAAATGCGATCAAAAGCCCTGTCGCGGCTAAGTGGGATGCTGTACGGCTGTCATCAGGGGTATTGTTTTCCGCAGGCATGCACAGGTGTCAGCATGTCCAATTGGGAAACGCGCGCTGCCAATACGATTGCCAGCGTGCAAAAAATTGGTGAGTTTTTGAGAGTTCGAGCCTGATCCGGGATGTTGAACGTTTGTGAGTTTTGAGTTGCCGACCATGGGATACAATCCGAAATGACATGGTATTTTGTTCCAAGAATGCTGTCGGCGTTTATCGCAATTGTGATTCTTATCGTCATGACCCGCGTTTTGGGCGCTGCGGACTTCGGGCGATACAATCTTACGCTTTTGTCTGGAATGTTGCTGTTTTCGTTTACATTCCATTGGCTGGCCATATCGGTCGGGCGATTCCATCACGCACCAGAGTTTGAGGGGCAGACAATTGCGACGGTCCTTGGGGCTTCGGCTCTGCTGGGGGTGTTTCTTCTGTGTCTCGTCGGTCTGGTTCGGATGGTTCTGCCGGCGGATTGGGTTAGTAGTTTCTTCCTGGCCGTTGTGTTTTGTACCAGCCACGCGATGTATGAACTGGGAACGGTTTGCCTCAGGCAATATAATGAGGGGCCGAAATTCGCCGCCGTGACCTTGCTGCGCCAGGCGTTGGGCGTGTCACTGGCCGTGACGTTTGTGGTTTATGGCGGGGGCTATGCAAGTGCGGTGATTGGAATGTCGATGGGCGCGGCGATTACAGGTGCCTATGCCCTTGTCTTCGCGCTGCGCCGGTCCGGCATCGTGGTGCCATCCCTTGGTTCGCTCAGAACATATTTCCGGTTCGGATTCCCATTGGCGGTGGTGTCGTCCAGCGCCTCGTTCTTTGCGATGTCGTCTCAGTCCCTTCTGGCCCTCTTCGCGGGGATGGATGCGGCCGGATACTTTGCAGCGGCACAAACGCTTGCTTCCAAAGCGCTGAAATTACCGATGACGACACTGTCGCGTGTCGTAGCCCCTAGTGTCTTCGAAGCGCATGAGACCAACGGGCTCCGATCATCCGACGCCGTGCTGGAGCGTTACTTCTCGTTCCTCGTATTGATTTCAATGCCAATTGTTGTTGCGCTCGTCTTTGCTGCGGACGTGTTCACGCATCTGCTGTTCGAACAGAGCTTTGCCGACGAAACCACACTGTACCTAAGATTGCTTTCCCCTGCCGCTTTCATTGTCGGCTTGCAGGGGGCCTATTTCAGCTACGCCTTCATGCGGTCCAAGAAAACCGGGTTGCAGCTTGGCGTGAGTGTTGCGTCACTTGTGGTGCACGCTTTGTTGTCGCTTGCCATCATCTATCTGTTCGGCGCACCCGGTGCCCCGATTGCGTTCCTGATCAGTGGTGTCGTTAGCTTTGCGGCTTACTACTACATCGGTCAAAAGGTCGACCCGTTAAGGGTGTCATCGACAGAGCTCAAATACGGCATTCTTGGTGCGATAGCATATGCGCCATTTTGTATTGCCGCCGCGACGTCAGCGAATCTGACGCTGCAACTTACGTTTCTTGCGGCTGGTTTGTTTTTTATGTTTTGGGTGCTCGTGCGGCTTGGGCAAGTTGCGGCGGCCGACCTATGGAACAGGGCATGCGGCTTTGTGTCATGGGCAAAAACCTGAGCGAAAAACATCGAAATATAACAAGAGTTTGAGGGTCCGTGGGCAAGATTTTACCAATCGGGTGGTGCTAAATCGCCGATAGGTTCTGGAAATCCGGGAAAAGCGCGCCCATGTATCGTGGACAGAACTGATTGATGTTAAGGTTAAGGCCTTCTTAATGAGTTTCTTTTTGTGTCGGTGACCAGGATTAGCATGTACCAAGAGGGTGCTGCCCCAAAACTGACACAATGATGCGTAAAATCGGGACAGTGCGTGAAACAAGTGGATGAGAGCTATCCAAGCGAATTGAGGCTGGAATGATAATTTTCTATTTACTGTCAGGTCCTCTTTTTGCCGCTATCGTCTTCGCGGCATTGTCGATTTCCGATGCAAGCTCGATTGCGGCTCTTTCCGGTGGCCTGGCTGCTGGTTTCTGTGCGCCCGTCCTGCTTGCGTTTCTGTATCTTGCGTCCAAAAGCAAGTTGCGTGTGAAGATTATCAACAAATTACCTGTCAAAACCGGACAGTAACGGGCTGTTTTTTTAGGCGCTTCGGTGAAATTTTGACGTCCCCGTTGGAATGCGACGCGCGGGCGCGTCTTACAGTCATGATTACATAGGCAAATATCGGGTTTGATTGGTTTTCCACAAACAAGGCCAAATGCGTGAGGCTTGTGGAAAAGTTAACAAACAAGTTGTCACCCCGGGCAATTAATGCAAACATATTTGTGGCAGAAACCCGGCCGTTTTATGGCATTGAGTCGGGAAGCAAGACAAAACGGGGCAACGGAAGTGGTGGCGTTGCGCCGTTGATCTATTGAGCAAAAGAAGTTTCAAACTCACGGCTTTCGCCTCTTTCAGGGAAAGCGCGCGGGTGAATAAGTTATGCTGCGCCTTGGTTTAAGGCGTTTTTTTGAGTAGTCAGTGCGTAAGTTTGGGGGTCATTATGAACCACAATCGAGGTTCTTTTCCGATAGAAGAGACCGAAATATATAATACAAGACAACATTTTATACCTGCTTCACAAAATCGCGCAAATCTCGAAGGTTTCTATGCGGCCAAGGGTAAGCGTTTGTTGGATATCGCACTGGTTTTGATAGGCGCGCCATTTGTGCTGCCTCTCATGCTCTTGATTGCGATTTGCGTGAAACTGGACGGCGGGCCGGCGATTTACAGACAACGGCGTGTTGGCCTGGGTGGGCGCGAGTTCGATTTTCTAAAATTCAGATCCATGATGACTGACGCAGATCAGGTTTTCCTGGACCATCTCAGGGAATGCCCTGCTGCCGCCGAAGAATGGCAAGCCCGGCAAAAGCTAGAAAACGATCCGCGTGTTACCAAGGTCGGGCGGTTTATCCGTGCGTCCTCGTTGGATGAACTGCCGCAACTCTGGAATGTTTTGATCGGTGACATGAGCCTTGTTGGCCCCCGCCCGATGCTTCCGCAGCAACAGGTGCTGTATCCAGGTAGTGACTACAACCTAATGAAACCGGGGATCACCGGATTGTGGCAGGTGTCTGAACGCAACGATGTCGAGTTTTCGCACCGCGCCGTGTTCGACACTGAATATGCGCAGAAGGTTGGTCTGTGGGTGGATGTTAAGATCTTGTTTCAAACCGTTGGCGCTGTTTGCAACGGCACAGGTCGTTGAACGGTAGCGCCACAGCTAAAACTAACAGAGTGATGCTAGAATCATGAAGTTGACCAGTAAAAGAGTATTTTGTTCCGAGCCTGCCAAGTTCAGGTTTTCATCCTGGGTTCATACCCTGTGTGTAGGGGTTTGCTTGTTTTTTTTGACGCACGGTCCTGCCGCTGCGGACTACAGGCTTGAGCCCGGAGACCAGATTACTTTGTCCTTGACCGGCCTCGACGGCTTGTCTTTCGATGCGGTCGTTGATGCGCATGGAAACGTAAATCTGAAATGGTTGGGCCATTTTGAAGCTAAGGGTTTGCTGGCTGATGAGTTAGAAAGCCTCGTTCGGTTGGATGCGGCTGGCAAAATTGTCAAACAGTATAATGCGAATGGTGAAATCTATATCATTCAGCTGGATGGGGATGAGATTGAGGTCGCCCGCAACGGATATCGGCCCATCATAATCGGCGGCGATGTCGCGCGCACAGGGCAGATTGATTTCCGTCCGGCCATCACCGCACGTGAAGCTGTGGCGCTTGCTGGCGGTGTCCGCAGCATGCTGTTGGCAGATGATGTCACTATCGACCCGATACAATTGATGCGGTGGCAAACCACCTATGGGCAAGCAGCGCTGCAACACGCTCAGGCAATCGTTCAGGTCTGGCGCACAACGTCCGAGTTGCGGCAGGACCTGGACATGCCGCCACCGGCCCACGCCCAAGTCTCGGTGTCCAACGCGGTTCTGGACGAGTTGATTGCCGAGCAGATCAGGATCCGAGCCGTCAATCAGGAGAACGAAGCCGGTGAGCGGCGCTATTTCGAAGATGCCGAGGATCAGGCCGAGCAACGCATTGAAATCCTGAAAGAGCAGGAAGTCGAATTGGCCAAGGCTTTGGCGTCCGATGAAGAGGAAGAGGCCAGAGTGATTAGCCTGATCGAACGTGGGTTGGCCGCGGGATCAAGGATTGCCGATACGCGCCGGACCACCGTGTTGTCCGCTACGCGTTTGTTGGAGGTGGAAGAAGATCTGGCTGCCACAAATCTGGTTCTGACCAGATTAAAACGCGACCGTGAGCTGTACGAACAGCAGCGATCCCTTGTGTTGTTGCAGCAGCGTCGTGATGCGCATTTGGCCCTTCGCGATGCCAGCTTGCAAATGGATACGATTGCAAAATACTTGGCTGGTGCGTCCAGCGAGATCGGCACCGAAAGCCTGATCAGTGATATTGATTACTCGGTTACGATATTCCGGGTTGTCGACGGTGAGCTGCAGGAACTTCGGGCTGAGAAAATGACTCAGTTGCTTCCAGGCGACAGTGTCGAAATCTCGGTAGAGCAGGTGACACAGCAGACCATACAGCAAACAACACAATTGACTGAGTAACGACCTGCGGCACGGATCAGGTCATGTGTAAGTAAAGAGTTGGCCCAAGGTCCGCGTGTTTTGCGGGTTTTGAGGCGGTTTAAAAAAGTGAAGTTTTTTAATGGCGTATCTCAAAGCTAAGGCCGCGCCTCATTCGCAAGGCGCAAACCTGACGACGTTTAAGGCGTGCATCTTGGTGCTGTGCTTTGCGGTTATGCAGACTGTGCCTGCGGCGATAAATGGCTTCCCCTTTATTTTCTTCGATACGCGCGGTTACAACAATGCCGGCAAGGCGGTGGTAGAAACCATAGCGGGAAAGCTGTGGGTCGATGATGCGCCGGTTGCCAAGGCCGCCGCCCCGGAGGTTGATACTTCGGTCGAACAGACTGTAACGGCCGCACCCGAACAGCGCGCCATTCCGATGTACCGATCACCTTACTACGGCGCTTTGGTCTTTGTGTCTTTGCAAGCCGAAGCATTCCTCCTGGTGCTGATTCAATCGCTGATCGTTGGCTACGTAGCTTGGCTTGTGGTGCGGCAAATTTGTCCGGAAAACCCCGCGAAACCTTATTTGGTTACGGGTGCAATCTGTGCTGCAGTAACACCTCTGCCCTATTTTACGGCGTATGCCATGCCTGATGTGTTTGCTGCAGTGGTGCCGCTGTGCCTGTTTCTGCTGTGCTTTTCGAAAAGCAGCCTGACGAGGGTTCAAGTTGCAGTTTGCTGGGTCATTCTGGTTGCAGCGATTGCCATTCATAACAGCCACATTCTTTTGACTTTCGGTCTGTTGGTGCTGTTGGCGCTCATGTGGCTGTGGCCACGCGTTAAGCCACTGCTATCCGGTTGGCTCATGTCCGTTTTGGCTTTGGGCACCGGGGTGTCGGCAATCTTTGTCTTTGCTGTCGTTTCGCAAGTCGTGTTCGGCAGTTGGCCGCAGAGCCTGCCGTTCCTGACAGCCCGAGGAATCGAGGATGGCCCGGTGGCCGAGATGGTAGCAAATGATTGCGGCGGGCACGCGTTTGCAATCTGCGACGCCGCGCCTCTGGATACCAGAAGTTCGCAACTCTTTCTTTGGGACAGGAACGGCTATTACCAGTCTGCGGATGAAGCTACGAAGCGAAGGCTGAGTGACGAAGATTTCTCGGTCTTCCTGACTGCCGCGCTTGCAGACCCGATGATGCAGATAAAGGCTTCGGTTGGGAATGCGGCAAGACAATTTGGCATGTTCGGCTTGTACGAGTTCGACACTGCCAAACGGGTCTTGGCTGAAAGCGCGCCGTACTTCATGACTGGCTCTGGCCTGAGCAGATTTAGCGCATCGCTAGCCGTTGGTGGTGGCTATCCCTTCACATTCCTGTCGACGCTTGTCTATGCGTCTGCGGTTGTCAGTCTGATCGCCATTGCGTACATGTTTGGTGGCCGTTCATTATCAAACACGGCGGTGGCGCTGACCGTGTTGATCCTGGCAACACTGCTGATGAACGCCGTGATCTGCGGCGTGTTGTCGGACCCGCACCACCGATATCAGGCGCGGGTCATCTGGTTGTTGCCTTTCCTGGCAACATTGCTTGTGTTTCAACGCACTCAACATACTAAACCGATTCCGACCAAATCTTCCGATGAAAACTCCGATGCAAGGCTTTAGCCTCATTATATGGGGGATTTCATCGGTCGGCGTGAACGTGCGTCGAAAAAACAGAGTGTAAAGGCGGATTTCCAAGGATGCCCTCGTTCCAGTTCTTAAAATTCGCGATCGTGGGTGCAGTTGCCTTTGTGGTGGATGCCGGATTGTTGCTCATCGCGACAGAGGGTTTGAACTGGGCGCCAGAGGTTGCACGGCTGCTGTCCTTTTTGGGGGCTGTGACCACGACCTGGTATCTGAACAGAACCTATACGTTTGCGACCAAGGTGTCCCCGTCCGTGAAAGAGTTTATCAGCTATGTTCTGGCGATGAGTTTCGGGATGGCAGTGAACTATACTGTTTTTGTCGCCGTGATCAGGGTGAATGATATCGCCAGCACCTATCCTGTGCTTGCTTTGGTGCCGTCGACACTTGCAGGGATGGTCATCAACTTTCTGTTCTCACGCCGTATTCTGCATGAGGGTGACGTCCCAAAATAAGGATTGTGCCGCTGTTTCGGGGCGGTCTATTCAGATGCCTTCCTTTCCGCGATCTGACGTCCAAGTTCTTCGCGGTCTTCAGGGGTCAGAAGCCATTCGTCATCCTCCCGAATTGCCGAGGCAAGCTGATTGATATTCGGGCGTGATACGCCAAGAAGTCTCCGAACTTCGTCGCGAAATCGAAAACCAACAACACCTGTTACGGCACTGCCAACGGCGAAGCCACCAACTCCAAACAAAAGGTTTCTGCGAGATAACCTGTCAAACATCATTCGGCACTCCCAGTTTATCACCCAAACGCGCCGCAAGAGCCATCAGGGTCAACGTTGGATTGACGTGGCCGCTGGTCGTAAACACCGACGAACCGGCCACAAACAAATTCTCATAACCATGTACGCGGCAATCCGCATCAACGACGCTTGTGCGCGGCGAGGCCCCCATCCGCGTGGTTCCCATCGTATGGCCACCCCCGGAAACGCCGAACACGATCTTTTCGTTTGAGATGCGGAGCCGCCCGAAATCAGAGGCAATCAGACGTTCGCCCAAGGTCTCAACAAAGGTATCGGCGGCCCGGAAGCTGCGTGTGCCGAAATGGAAATACGTCCGCAGGTTTTTCAAGCCTGAAGGATCAGTTCCTTGCGTCACGGTGACTCTGTTTTCCGGCTCGGGGTCCATTTCCGCCACAACGATGGTTCCGTATGCAACAGCGTCTTCCCCCCATTTGCGGGCAAACATCGCTTCGACGGGATCGTCGGAATTGAGACGTCCCTGGTACAGGGCGATGGACACGTCCAGCCCGCCGACTTTTTGATACAGGTCTTCGTCAGCCTCAAGCACATCCAGCCGCTCACCAAACCCAGCAGGAACCGCCGGAAGCTGGAAGTTGCTGTTGACGATTAGCTTTGCGCAATCCGGAAAATGAGGATGCTCCATTAAGTAGCGTCCAACCTGATCGGTCTCATTGCCGACTGCAGGCCCGCTTTCAGGTTGCGAGCTGAGAAGAATTTGGGCGTTACCCATGCCGCCGGCTGCCAGAACAACGGCTTGTCCCGGTCGAAGATTGATTTTCTTGACCTCACCCCCGAGCGTGTAGATCGAAATGGCCTCGACCCCGCGGCGGTCGCCCCTGGGGTGCAACTGACTCAGCGTCGTTCCAAGTGCCATATCCGCTGTGGGAAGCTGTTCATATAGCTGCGGTTCCCGGATCAGGCGCAGAGCCTCCTCGGTGGACTTTGGCCGATACATGAAACCGGGCGCAAATGCAGAGGAATAGGTCAGAAACGGATCAGCCCTGCCCAAAAGCGTTGCGGCGATACCGTAGTAGGGCTCTAAGTCCTTGCGCGCAATTGGCCATTGCTGAAAGTTGCGCTCGGTCATCGGCGAACAGTGGCCCGCCCAAACGGCTGACGTCCCACCCAATGCGCGCACCCAATGCAACGGCCAATGCGATCCTTCCAGATGCCCGCGACCCCGTATGTTGGCGAAATTGGACTGGACGTCTTCGTTGTAGTCGGCTTCTCCGGTCTCTAGCATGATGACGGTCTTGCCGTGAACACCAAGACGGTGTGCCATTGCATAGGCGGCAAGACCGGAGCCCGCGACAATCACATCGTAAGTATCGAAATCTACTTCACTCGCTAAAACCTGCAAACTGGTTACTCACTTTTCAAAAAAACGGTCGTTCGGCGGTGCCGTAATGGTAATCGATACCTTTGAACGACCGTATGATTTTTTCCGGTTTAGGTGCTCAATCCTCACAAAAGACGGTGGGTCGGTAGACCTAAGATAGGATATGAGCCCCTCAACCGAAATTTGGGTCGCCATAAAGTTTTGCCTTCTTCAGGTCGACGCGTGTCGCCACCAATGCGGATGGTCGCACGCCCACATTTTCCAGTTCTCGGATCGCCTGCAACATCGAATTCTCGCGGGTACTGTTCCATCGGGTAAACAACAGGACGCGGTTGGAGATTTGCGACAGATAAGCCGATTCCACAGCCGATAGCAGCGGCGGGGTATCCAGAAGAATGACGTCATACATATTCGACAGCGAATACAGTAGATCAAGGAACGCCGGTGAGCATAAAAAATCTGCGGCGACTGTTTGGGCCTCTTCTCCCTCGCCGCAGATCAGCGGCAGGATATCCAGCCCCGCCTGCGGGCTACCGACAACATAGTTCAAAAGAAACTCCGGATCTGTTCCGGCGTGTTGCAATGCGTCGGGCGTTAGTCGGGAATAGTCGCGATAGGCCGAGGTCAGCGTATCGCAATCTATAATCAGAGTACGGTAATTCGCCTTGGCGCAGACAGCGCCCAACAACAAAAGTGATGAGGTTTTGCCCTCGTCCGGCAGCGCGGAAGCACCCGAAAAGATCACGCATTGCGTGTCTGAGTTGGAAAGCTTGTTCTTTCCATCCGAACGGTTCGAAAAAATCATGCTGGTTTGTGCCGCAGGCTCGCTTTGCGTGTTCGAAACGCGAAGACCCACATCGCTGCTGGCAAGCAGCTTGCGACCGAAATGCTGCATCTCCGGGTCCAGCTTGCCGTCATGGATAAAAAAGGTCTCAAACGGCGGGTCTTCTTTGGCCTCGGGCACAATCGCAGACAGCTTGGCCCCGGTTGTGCTTTCGTATTCATATGTGGTCCTGAGCCGTTTCTGGAAGACCTCACGCAGAATGACTCCGATCAGACCAAAGAAGACGATCGCGAACATGGCAAGGATCGCTGTTTGCGAGCGTCTGGGTTCCGACGGATCAATAGCAGGCCGAGCCCGTTCGATGATATGCGCGCCCGCATCCAGATAGTCGGCCTGTTCCGCCCTACGGCCCAGCTGTGAAACGAAATCCCGGTAGATAGTTTCGGTTACCAGGATCTCGTTTTCTATCCGTTTGGTGACCGAGTCGTGCTGCACTTGCCGAGCCTGCTGTTCGCGGAAGGTTTCGATACTTTGTTGCAGGCCGACCAGTTGGGCATTCAATTGATCTATATTCCGTTCGGCGGATTGCTGTATCGCATCCAGCGCGGTGATGGCCGCATCGTCTGTGATGTCGCTGCTGGCACTGCGTGACAACAGCCCGACCTGGGCGGCATAATCAACTGCTTCGCGCAGATTGCCCTGATTGCGCAACTCGGTGATCGTGTTTGTTTGCTCTTGAAGCTCAAGCAGGGATGCGTTGGCCAGTGAAGATCGCCGTTCCGCCTTGATTCTTTGTGCCTTGATGGTTGCATACTCATCAGGGGAATACGGCGTTTCGATAGAGTGCGTCTCAAGGTCCGAGCTGAGCTTGTTCAAATCCTCCCGCAACTGACCTATGCGTATGGCCAACCAGCCTTGCGATTGCCCAAGCGCCTCGCGCTTCATTCTGGTCAGAACGGTCAGGTATTCCGATGCCAGGCTATTGGCGATCTCAGCGGCCTTGTGTTTCGACTTGGCGGTCACTCGAATTTCGTATACGGCCGATAGGTCCCCGACCTGTTCAATACGCCTTGATCTTAGCAGGTTTTCAACGGCCGCCTCGCGGCGTATCTCTTCCTCGGAACGTGTATCGCCGTCAGCAGCCGCATCGTCACCGCCCGAGAACGTATCGACCAAAGCATTCTTTAACCCGCGCGCCAGCGCGATCGGGTTCAGGGTAATTCCGCCTTCCTCTCCGGCAAACTCGGGATCGTTTTGCAAATTCAGGCGTTCGACTACGCTTTCAATCAGGTCTGTGGACCGCAGCAGCTGCAATTCGCTTTCCAGGGATGTCAGCGACAGCGGCAAGCCCGAGACCTGCGGCGTGAACGCCGTTTCCGTCTGCACACGGGTTTCGATCATGACCTTGGCGCTTGAGGTGAAGCGTGTGTCGGTCGTGTAGGTGAATAGATATGCCAAAACCCCACCGCCAAAAGCCAGCGCCAGAATCCACAGAATGGATCGGCGGACGGCCCAGGCAACATTGGACAGCATTCTTAGCTCGGGATCGCCGGCAGCGGCTTGCCCTACACCCGATAACTCTACGTCCAGTCCTCTGCGATACTGATCAGTCATAACTCATAACAACATTTGGCACAGATATAGTACAGGTCAGCCCGGTCGCGTCTGGCGGACAACACATTGCGTCACCGCCATCAGTCTGCGGGCCAGAAAAATTCAACAATGCGTAGAGCAAACCACAATTGACGGTGAAAAGTAAGCAAGTTTGACAGAAAACGCGCAAATACACACAGTATTCGAAACAATCCGGCTTAGAACCGATGAATTTCCTAGCAAGAATCGATGGGCCTGTTAACCTGATTTCACTTTCGTTGTTTGTTACCAGTTGGCTTTGTACATGAATAAGATCCTTGATAGACGCCTACCACATGCCTTTGTCGGGGGCATGCAAGTTGCAATCGCGGGTGCCGACGAATTGACAGACGTCATGCTTGAGGACGTGCAGCGGCGGCGGTGCGGTAAACTCAATCGTGCGACGACTGTCTTTTCGTCAAACGCACAGGCGATTTCGCTGTATGAGAGCGATGTAGATTTCGCCAAAACAATGGATTTGGCCGATATTATCCATGCGGACGGCCAGATTGTTGTCTGGGCGTCGCGCTTGTCATATGGCCGTTTTGGCATCCCCGAACGAACCGCGACAACGGATTTCATCCACTCGGCGGCCAAGGTCGCTGCAAAGAACGGTCTGAGTTTTTATCTGCTGGGCGGTGTTGAAGAAATCAACCGTGACTGTGCCGAAAAGCTGACCCGGATGTATCCTGACCTGACCATAGCCGGACGGCGACATGGCTATTTTGATCCGTCCGAAGAAGACGAAGTCGTGGCTGACATCAATGCCAGCGGTGCAGATATCCTGTGGGTCGGGCTGGGTAAGCCGAAAGAACAGTTTTTTGCGGAACGGGTTGCGACAAAACTGACGCATTGTGCCTGGATCGTGACCTGTGGCGGGTGTTTCCACTATATTGTTGGCGATTATGCACGCGCTCCGGAATGGATGCAAAACCTTGGATTGGAGTGGTTGCACCGTGTCGCCACAGGCCCGCGCCATCTGGCTCGCAGATACATGCGGACCCTGCCTCATGCGCTCAGCATTGTGTTGCGCAAGGACGTCCCCAGTCGTTTTGGCCGCAGGTAGGGGCAGACAGCCGCCATAGGTTTGAGTCTTACCGCCACCCGCGGTCGGTTGGTGTGTTTTGAAAGGTTCGCTGTGAGTAAGGTCGAGTTCATTGGAATCGGTGCGCAGAAAGCTGCGACGACCTGGCTGCATCATGTCCTGTCGGATCATTCCGCCGTGACCATGGGCGACACCAAAGAGCTCAACTTCTTTACCGCAAATTACGACAGGGGCTACATCTGGTATGAAAGCTGTTTCGCTGATGGCCCCGCCGGTACGATCAAGGGCGAGTGCTCTCCGACATATTTTTTCAGTCTGGACGCCCCGCAGCGGGCAAGGGACTACAACAAAGACCTAAAGTTGATCTGCATCCTGCGCGATCCGGTTGAAAGAGCTTATTCCAACCATTTGCATGAAATCCGCAAAGGGCATATCGCATCCTCCATCTCGTTCGAAGACGCTCTGGCAAGGAATCCGGCCTATGCGCGGCAAAGCCAGTATAAAACGAACCTTGAACGTTGGCTTGCCTGTTTTGACCGAAGCGCGTTGTTGTTGCTGTTTTCCGAGGATGTTTCGGAAAACCCCAAGCGAACATACGATCAAATCTGCCGCCACCTTGCGATTGCACCCGACCCGAACCCGGCTTCGCTGTCTGATCGCCAACATGAAACCGTAACGTATCGGAACCCTGCTGTGCAGCGTACTCTACGCCGTGGAGGTGATATGATGCGGTCCCTGGGAATGCGAAGTGCTGTTCGGACGGTGAAGGGTTTGCCGGGCCTGAAACACGCATTGTCCATGAACAAAGAGCATCTGAAAACCAAAATAGCACCGCCAAAGGATGAGACGCGCCAGAGGCTGACCGACCTCTTCACTCCCGATATGGAGTTTGTGGCGCAGGTCACGGGCCGTTCGGAATTGCCCTGGCAGACTTGGCGCGAGCGGAAGGGTGACGTGTAACCCATGCGATTGAGTCAGGCCGCCCAGACCTTCGGAGAGATGCGCATCAACCAGATGGGTCATATCGCGCGGCGCCTTCTCGGTGCCCGGTTTCTGGACATCGAAGACTTCTTGCCACCGATTTCCCCGGATGAGGGCGTGCGCCTTGCAGCCTTGGCACGCAGTGCACGCGGCAAGATCAACACTCCGATCCTCGTACTCGGGGTCATGCCGCGCTCGGGCACGAATTTTGTTCGCGATCTGGTGGCCATGCACCCGGATGTGGCGGCGGATGCCGGACGGCTTTATGAGTTTCCACTACTGCATGCGGCGGATGATGCAGTAGCGTTTGGGCGGGATTTCCTCAGGTATTTTCCGCGAAACGGCGAGGTTCTTGAGAAATACGATCTTCTGGCGATGTTGGCCGGGGCGTGGTTTCGGGAATTGCAGGCGCAGGCGCCGGACAAGCACATCCTGCTGAAATGTCCACATGTGCATAACCTGACCCTCGCGCCCTATATCTTCCCGGACGCCAAACTGATCCTGTGTCTCAGGGATGGGCGCGATGTGGTGGACTCAACGCTCAATACCTTTTCGCGGTATTCCGTGACTCGCAAAACCTTCCGCCAGTTGGCGGATGAGTGGCGACTTGGAACCGAGGCCATAACAACCTTCGCCGAAGGCGGCGCGAATGAGACCGAAGACGCGGTGGTTGTGCGGTATGAGGATATTGTCGCTGACCCGCAGCTTTTTGTTACGAACATGCTGGCCCATACCGGGCTGAACCCGGAAGTTTTCCCCTGGGATAGGGTCGATCAGTTGCCGGTGCGCGGGTCGTCACGGTCAAACGCGTCAGACGACGCGCGGTGGCAGCCGCAGGCAAAAGCCGCAGATTTTAACCCGGTCAAGCGCTGGGCGGCCTGGTCGAAGGCAGACAAAGCCCGGTTCGACAGGCTGGCAGGGCGCGCATTGGAGCTTGCCGGGTATGAGCGGTGAACGCAGAACACAACCCGGCCCGCATGTGGCCATTTGCGTCGCAACGTATCTGCGTCCGCAGGGGCTGCGGGCATTGATCGAAAGCCTGAACGCGCAAAGCATTATCGATGAACGGGTACATGTGACGCTGGTGATCGCCGACAACGCGCCCGAAGCCACGGCTCAAGCAACGTTGGGGGATATCCAAAGCCTGTCGAACTGGCCGGTGATCTATGTGACCGAGCCGACTCGAGGTATCGTGGCGGCCCGGAATCGCACTTTGTCCGAAGTACCCCGGGATGCCGATTTTGTTGCTTTCCTTGATGATGACGAAGAGGTTTCGCAAGTCTGGCTGGCAGAAATGCTCAGAACTATGCGCCTGCCCGACACGGTCGCAGTTCAGGGCCCGGTTGAGCCGCGCTATAGGCAAGCCCCGCCAGCCTGGGTTGATACCCTGAGCTTGTTTCGTATGGGACCCTATGATCAAGGGGTGGAATTGGTGTCGGCGGCGACCAACAATTCGATGGTGCGGGCGGCCGTCATCCGTGATCGAAAGCTGCGGTTCGATCCGCGTTTCAACATCACGGGCGGTGAGGACGAAGAGTTCTTTACCCGTCTGCGCGACGGTGGTGGCACGATCCGCGCGGCGGCAGATGCTCTGGTCTGGGATGACGTTCCCGAAAACCGCACCACGATCCGGTGGCTGGGGCGGCGTTGGTTTCGCAAGGGCAACACGCTGAGCCGCATTGCCCTGATCCGACGCAAGGCTGTTGGGATGCGGGTGGTCAAAAGCCTTGGCGCCTTGGGGTGGGGGTGCACGATGTGCCTGTGTCTTGGCTTCGGCTCGCAGGCCAGGTGGTTTCGCGGCCTGCTGGAGATATTTCGGGGCGCTGGCATGATAGCTGGCTTGTTGCGGTTTGAATTCGCTGAATACAGCAACACAGCTGTAAAGGTCGACCGGGTCGGGGGCCGATAACATGCAGCACACCACGTTTTCGATCATCATCCCGGCCCGAAACATGGAGCCGTACATCGCTGAAACGCTGGACAGCGTCAGCGCTCAGAGCTTTGGGGCATTCGAGGTGATTTGCATCGATGACGGCTCGACTGACCGAACGGCCCGCATCATTGAAGACTTTATCCGGCGCGACGTCCGTTTTCGCGTGGTGAAAGGGCCGTCAAAGGGTGTCAGCGCAGCGCGAAACATGGGCCTAACACACGTGAATACGGCCTTTGTTCTGTTTCTTGATGCTGACGATCTGCTGCACCCCGAAACGTTGCAGCGCTACTATGACACTCTGACACGCACCGAAGCAGTGGGCGCGCTGGCCGGTGTGCAGCGTATGTCTGTCGACGGCCATGTCATGCGCGGCACGGATAACAGGGCACTGGTTCCTGCTCAGGATCAGCTGGACGCGCTGTTGTGCAAGAATTTTGTGGTGAATGGCGGTGCTCTGGCGCTTCGGACTGACAGTGCAAAGCGGGTAGGCGGATATGACGAAAGCCTTGTAAAAGGCGAAGATTGGGAGTTCTGGTGCCGTATCGCGCTGCTGGGAGAGTTCGCCGTGGTCGAAGGGCCGCCGCTGCTGCGTTACCGACAGGTGGCCAGCGGGGCCAATCATCAGGCGCGCGGGTCCGTTTTTGCCCGCCGTGTGCCCAGCATTCAGAAGGTTGCGGCCAATGCGGATATGAAGGCGCGCTACGGGTCAAGGCTGCGTCGACTTTTGCGCAAGCGTCAGATTGATATCTTTTGGTCAGGCGTTCGCAACCAATTCCAATATGGGCGCAAGTCGACCGCCGTTTTCGAAGGCCTGTGCGGCGCGGTTCTTTATCCCGATAGCCTGCTGCGACCAAAACTGATCTGGCGGTTCCTGAAAAGTTTGGACCGCCGCGCAAATCAAGGGACCGTTACACCCGGTAAAAGCGAAGGGAGGCACTGACAAATGAGGATATCCCGACGTGCGGTTTTGCTGCAGGGCACAGCGCTTGCTCTGTCCGTTCCGTTTCTGAACCAGATGGCCCTGGCAGAGCCAGACGCCGATGGCATGGTCGGATTTGTGGGTGAGGACATCGTTCAGCTCACCGTCATTGATACGTTATTTGAAATCTCGCCTGTGAGTCCGGTAACCCAGCGGGATGACCGGGCGTGGTACCCCGATCCGACGGATAGTTTTGGATCGCTCGGGCAGCTCAACGGTGTAGAAGGGTATTTCTCGGGGTTTGCCAATACCGCGCTGCCGCAGGGTTTTACCGAATGGCCGAGGGTGATCAGCGACACCCGGCGGTCTGGGTTCCAGATGACCACGGGAGTGTTTCAAAAGCATATCCCCGTTGATCAACCCGACCAATGGCGCGTTACCATCGACGGAAGTCCGGCGAACGTCGTGTCGGTCTATCGCAAATCCGTACCAATCCGCACGAGGGCAGTTGCCAAACGCAAGTGGGACAGCACCAAGCGGCACAACCTGACCCTGATGCTGGACCGTTCCATCCCGGAGGGCGCAGTAGTTGTGCTTGAGGGGCCATCGGTGCCAGCGGTCAGTCAGCGCAAGTCGCCCGAAGTCTTCAACGAAGCGCTGCATGTGTGTCACGCAGGGTATCCGCTAAAAGGCCCGAAGAAAGCTTACATTGGGGCATGGTGGGGGCACGACAATGTGGGTCAGTCGGGCAGCACCGATGCGCTATTGTCCCAGAATACCGAATGGGCAGTCCTTTCAATCGCAGACGGCGCGACGGTTCGCACCGGCAGACTGACCCTTGCCAAACCCGCGTCCGAGCCGCATCGGAACGGTCAGAATTTCAATGGCTGCGACATATACGAGGCGGATTTTTCGGACCTGGACGAGGACGGAGAATTCATCCTTCAGGTCGACGGTTTCGGTCGGTCGTTTCCATTCCGGGTCTCAGCCGCGCCCTATGCGGAAACGCTGCGACTTGCGGCACGTTGGTATTTTCATCAAAGGTCGGGGTGCGAGATCGCCGAACCCTTCGGCGAAGGCCGGACCCGTCCGCGCAACGGCCACCCCGAGGATGGCCTGACCGTTTGGCAAACCGAAATTCGCTTGGGCAACACCGGTGAAGGGTATGGCAAGGCCGGGGCAAGTGGGCTTTTGTCTGAACAGCCCGTAGGTGTGACTGGTTTCGACAATGTTCCTGTATCGGCACGCGCGCAGGACAATCCCGATGCCTGGGGTGGATGGCATGACGCCGGGGACTGGGATCGGCGCATTCAACACATGGATGTCGTCTATCACATGGCCAATATCATCGAGGCTTTCGACTATACCCGCGCGCTACACCTGAACCTGCCCGAAAGTGGCAAGCCGTTCGCTCACCCTGATGTAAAGGCGCGCAAGGACGCGACTGATCGCGGTGACGGGATGACTGTTTTGCCTGACCTTATACACGAAGCGCTATGGGGCATCTCATTGTGGCGTAGAACCCAGGGTGAAGACGGGGCGATTATAGGTGGCGTGGAGTATTCCAATCCAGGCATTTTCGGATCGGTGTCATGGAACCCCGTGCAACTGACCTATGCCTACGCCCCCGAGGATTGGGCTGCATATAATTTCGCGCTGAGCGCGGCAAAGCTGGGTCATGTCATCAAACAGATTTGCGGAGATTCCGCACTGGGCGGCGCCTTGATACAAGAGGCCACGCGGGCCTGGCACTGGGCAGAACAGGATTTTCTCTCCGACACTGCCGAACCGCGCGATCCCAACGCGGTCGAAGTCATCAATCGGTCGCGCGTGGCTTCGGCTGCGGTTGTATATCGGGCCAGCGGCGATACAGCGGCCCGCGATGTGTTCGAAGCGCACAACCCCTTTGTACCACGGGCTGAATCCCCGGCAGAGGGGGTCAAAAGGGGAATATACTCCCACGCTTACCTCGAATACGTGCTGGCGGCGCGGGAGAGGAGGCTGGCAGATCCGGAAATCGTTGACGCAATCGAAGGCTGGATCAGGTATCGCGCCAGACGCTCGGAACGCATGGGGGCTGATTTCGGCCTGCACAATACCGACACCTATCCGTGGGGGCGGGGGTGGCTGCGGTTTGGTCCCGGATCCAATTGGCGGGCCGGAGAAATCGCGATGTTCTTCTCGATGAGCAAGCAGTTGTCACCGGAAATGTGGGATGCCGTAACCGAAGGGATGTGGTTCGGCCTGGGTTGCAATCCGTCGAACACCAGTTTTGTGCAAGGGTTGGGGCACCGGGACTTCGCCGACCCGCTGATGACAGATGAAAACGGCAAATCTCCGATACCCGGGCAGATCAGCTTTGGCGTTGCAGGCGGCAAGCTTCACCAATGGGAAGAACGCAAGACGTCGGGTGCGATTTACCCACCCAATCAAGACGACTGGCCGATTTATGCGCAGATTTTCGAAAGCCAAAGCATTGCGATTTGCTCTGAACATGGGGTGAAGTCCAACGCGTTGGAGTGGCTGGTGGCCTGCGCCATGGTTAACGCGGGAAGTCCTGAACCGTCTCAGTGATATTTTTCATCGCAGACCCTGCTGCCCCTACAGGGTTGAACGGGCCAAAAATCGCTCTTTATCATATAGGCAGCGGCAACCCTTTCGCGCCCCAGCGGTCTTGGATAAGACGGTTGCAGCGCCGTCAGAGCTTAGTCTGACTCAGTTAACCAGGAGCGCATTCATGAAGTATCGTCGTCCGGTGTTTGCAGCTCTTTTCTGCGCGCTGCCTTTTGCGGTTCAAGCTCAATCCACGCAAGACACGCCGGGGCTCATGATCGAGCTGAACGCAGTTGAGACTGTCGAAGGTGCCTGTCGGCTAACTTTTCTGGTCGAAAACGAAACTGAAACCGCGATTGATACGGCCGATTACCAGGTTGTGATCTTCGATGCCTCGGGTGTGTTTGAGCGCCTGACCCTTTTTGGGTTCAGGGATCTTCCGGCGCAGCGTCCGCGCGTGCGCCAATTCGATGTGCGCGGCCTGTCCTGTGAAAACCTAGGGCGGGTTCTGATCAATGGTCTAAGCGGCTGTACCGTCGAAGGCGCAGAAAGCGATATCTGCGACGAAACACCGACCCTGAACAGCCGTACAGAAGTGGAGCTTTTGGGATGAGTTTTCTTGACGCCCTGCGCGAAATCCTGGCCCTGGGCGGGCCGGTGGTGGCAGTCCTGATCGCGATGTCAGTGGTGACGCTGGCCGTCACGTTTTACAAGCTTTGGCAGTTCGCCGCATCAGGTGTAGGGCGGCACAGGGTGCTATCGCAGGCGTTGCAGGCCTGGGACGCCGGGGACAAACAGACCGCCCGCGCGCGGCTGGCAGAAAGCCACAGCTATCTTGCGCCGCTCGTCGGTGTTGCAATGGATGCGCCCGACACGCCCGGTTTGGATCAGCGATTGGACGCTGAGGCGGGGCTGGCGCTGGCCGGGCTTGAACGTGGCTTTCGCCTGCTGGACACGGTGGCGCAACTGGCGCCGTTGCTGGGTTTGTTCGGAACCGTGTTGGGCATGATCGAAGCATTCCGTAGCCTGCAAGCTGCGGGTTCCTCAGTTGATCCGTCTTTGTTGGCAGGGGGAATATGGGTGGCGCTGGTAACGACCGCTGTGGGCCTTGCTGTGGCGATGCCAACCTCGATGGTGTTGTCCTGGTTCGAAAGCCGTACCGCGCGCGAACGGGTTTTTGCCGATAAGGCGTTGCGCACCGTTCTGGTGCCGGGGCAAGCGATCTCGTTGACCGAAGACGCGCAGAGCTTGGCGACCACGCCCGGACATGCGTAACATCGCACCCTTTGTCAGACGGCCGCTGGCGATGACGCCGCTCATCGACGTGATCTTTCTGCTGTTGTTGTTCTTCATGCTGACCTCGACCTTCTCCAAATATGGTGAGATTGAGTTGAGCGGCGCGACAGGCGGGCGTGCGACATCTGACGTGCCTCAGGA
Source organism: Ruegeria sp. AWH4_226 (assembly GCF_056159225.1). Taxonomy (NCBI): domain Bacteria; kingdom Pseudomonadati; phylum Pseudomonadota; class Alphaproteobacteria; order Rhodobacterales; family Roseobacteraceae; genus Ruegeria; species Ruegeria sp. AWH4_226. Next base: position 2,774,442 of record NZ_JBSWUU010000001.1, read on the forward strand.
TCGGGCGTTTGTTCAGTTGGGGGCTGACACGCTGGTTCTGAACGGTGCGCCGGTAACACTGGACGATCTGACGGCGCAGGTGACTACAGGTCAGGTGTTAATCGACCTTGATCCCGACACAACGGCACAGCGGCTGGTGGACGTGCTGGTTCTGCTGCGCGGGCGTGAAGGTCTGAGTGTCTTGGTGCTGGAATGATCCGCTATAGCCGCCCCCGCCGCAAACGCGACTCGACTATCGCGCTGATCAATGTCGTGTTTCTGATGCTGATCTTTTTCTTGATCGCGGGTACGGTGGCGACGCCTTTGGACCCAGACCTGAATCTTGTCGATACATCTGAACTTGAGGGGCGCGAGCCGCCCGACGCGCTGGTGCTGCATCGGGATGGGCGGCTCAGCTTTCGGGGCACGCCAGTAGACCCCGAAGCCTACATGGCTGGGCGCGACCCGGGGCCGGTGCGTATCGTTCCTGATCGTGACGCACCGGGTGCCCGGCTGATGGAGGTGACAGGCGCGCTGCGCCGACTTGGTGCATCATCGGTGTTTGTTGTCACAGAAAAGGCACTGGAATGATCCGGGGGTCCGTGATCGTTGCGGGCTTTGCTGCTCTGCTGTCGTTGTTACTGCACCTGATGGGGCTAAGTCTGACCGCGCCCAGATTGGCAGACCAGCCAACCGCCAGCGGTGCGCCAGACAAGGTTGAACTTGGAAGCAGCTTTGAGGATCTGGTCGACGCTGTTGCGGAACCGGTTGAACCGCAACCGGTGGAAGCACCTGAACCGCCTGTCGACGAACCGCCCGAACCTGCGCCCGAACCCGCTGAGATTCCGACCAGCGAGGTACACGTGGCCTCGGACAATCCACAACGCACATTTGCGCCGGATACAGGCACCTCGGAGGTATTGCAGCCTGTCGCACCCGAGCCGGTGGAGGCTGACACTCCCGAATCCGAAGACACCACCGACGGTGATCAGAGCGCCAGTGACGACGCGGACGAGACACCGCCCGAGACCGCAGAGGCTGTCGAAACACCCGAGGGCAACCCTGAAGTTACCGAGCCGGTCGACGAGGTCCCCGCCGCATCCCAACCTGCCGAGACCGAGCAGCTTGCCGCCCTACCGGACCCGACCGACGAAACCGTGCCATCAGTTGTTCCCGTTGTTCCGTTGGAAAGCGAGACGGAGGAGGCCGAAATTGCCGCGACGCCGGTCGAGCCAGTGCCAGACGCATCCGAGAACACTGAAACCTCAGAGCTGGCCGTAACCTCTTCGATCCGCCCGCCGCGTTTGGATCGCCCTTCGCAGCCTGACCGACAAGGAACACTGAACGGAGCCCGTGATTTTAGTGCCCTTCGGTTCCCGTCCCGTGAAATTGAATCGCCTCTGACCACCTACAGACGCCGGGGTGTCGATACATTCACCTCGGGCGATAGTGGAACCCGGTCTGGCGGGCGCGGACCCGGAAACTCGGACAGAACCAATTATGCCGGGCGGGTTCTGGTCCACCTGAACCGCGCGCCGATCGTCTACACGGCGGCACGCGGGTTTGCGAAAGTGTTTTTTGAAATCAACCCGGACGGAACCCTTGCCTGGGTTGATGTCGTTGACAGTAATGGCACGCCGGATGTCGAGCGCGCTGCCAAGGCGCAGGTCCGCGCGGCCTCACCCTTTCCAAAACCACCCGGAGGCGTGAGCCGCAAACTCTCTTTTGTATATTCCAGCAACTGATCGGACGCACTGGTCTCAAACTGATTCGACTTGGCATTTGTCTTCGAACAGGGCGGCCAGACCTCGCGCAGATGTGTTTGTAACGGACAAAAACGCGAGCGTTGCGGCAGGACGTTAATGATTGAAAGATTTAAAGACCAACGGCCATTTTTCTGAATTCAACTTTTTGTTAAGCGGGCGTGAAATTATTTAAACAATTGAAAACAAACAAACAAAGAAATCTCATTTTCAGAGCTGTGTGCAAAGCTGCAACGCAAGACTGTACTGGAAAGTTCGGATTTTCCCATGCGGTTGTCTGGCCGCTGAGTTTGTTCGATTAGGCAATCGCCACGCTCTGTGGCGACTCCTCTCAAACTAAATGGAACTACCATGAAAAAGATTCTCATTGCATCGACCGCTCTGATGGCGACCGCAAGCGTTGCAGCGGCTGAATCCGGCGTCAACTTTGGCGGCTACGCCCGTTTTGGTCTTGGCTACGTGGAAGACCGTACCGGCACCGTCGAAAACTTCAACACAGTTGGTGGTGTGATCACGTCCACTGATACTGCCACTGTCGATACCGACAACACCGCCCTGATATCGCGGTTCCGCCTGAGCATTGACGGCTTCACTGAGACGGACAGCGGCATTCGCTTTGAAGCCCGTGTTCGCTTGCAAGCTGATGACAACCCATCAATCGGCGAACAGGAAAGGGCTGGTCTGAACGGCGCTCGCTTCTCGGTCATCTACGGTGGCCTGCGTGTAGATGCCGGTAACGTTGCCGGTTCGTTCGACAATCTGGATGATTATTTCGGCACCGAAATCGGTCTGGAAGACTTCCTGGGGCAGTATTCAGGCGTGAACTACAGCTTCCTCGAGTACACCTCGACAGGGTCCGGCGCGAACGCGGTATTTGTCGAATATAGCGTCGGTGATTTGTCCGTATACGGATCGTATGACCAAAATACGATTGGTGTGAATGGCCGAAAAGACAGCACAGACCGTTGGGACGTTGGCGCGAGCTACACTTTTAACGACTTCATTACTGCATCGTTGCTCTACGGTGAAACCGACTTGGCAACTGGCGGTGACGAAAGCCTGGCCCTCTTCACCCTGGGTGTAGATATGGGAGATTTCTACGGCACATTGTTCCTGGCTGATGATGATGTTGACAATGACGACGAAAACGGCACGGCGTACGGTTTCTCGGTTGCCTACAACGTAGGTGCTGCGACCACGCTGGAACTTGCATACGGTGACGGTTCGGCTGAAGATGATGAGCGTTTCATCGGTGCCGGTGCAATCTATGATCTGGGTGGCGGCGCCTCACTGCGCGGCGGTGTTGGCGAGATCAAAGAAGGCGATGAGGATGGTATTATCCGTGCCGACTTCGGTGTCCGCTTCAACTTCTAAGTTGACCTGACTTGATCAGTTGAACGGGCGGGTTTTCGAACCCGCCCTTTTTTCGGGCTATTTCTTTTCGAAAAACAAGATGACCTCGCCCAGACGGACGCCGAAGCGCGAGACATAGGCGCGGTTCAGCAGACGATCATCGGTCAGCAGCCACATCCAATCATCAAAGTTCACGCGCATCGTGCCGTCTTTCACCGGCAGGTCGATCTTATATTTCCAGTTGAACGTATCGCCACGCTCGACCCCGCTGGCGGTGCCCAGCACGCCGGGTGCCGTACCAGTCCAGGTGTCTTCGCCGGTTTTGGTCAATGTCCAGATGCGTTGTTCGGTAGCACCGTCGTCATAGACAAAGTCCTCGACCAAGGTCAGGGTTTCGCCATCCCAGGTTCCGTCGATGTCGACGGTAAAGCGGCGGGGTACATTGCCCAGAACATCCTGAAACTGACCGTAGGCAACAGTTTTTCCTTCAAAGAACTCTTCAAGGTTCAGTTGCCGGTCGGACAGAAATGTCTTGGGGACGCGCGGTTTCGCGGAACAGGCGGCCAAAGCCGCAAGCCCCGCGATGGCAAAACCCAGGATCAGAACGCGGCGTGCAATCATTGAACGGTCCTCTGCTCCGCCGCCGCGTCATAACCGTTGGTACCGCTGATATGGGCGGATTTGGTGTCCGGTGCGGGACGCATTGTGGCGACCAGTTCAGCAACCTTGAGGCCAAACTTGCGCATTTCCGACCGGTTCATGATCACGCCATTTTCAGTCAGATACATCCAATCGGTGACATCCAGCGTGTGCCCGCCCGCGTCCTGCGGCAGGATTATGCGATAGGTTAGCTTGACGGTCGAACCCGCTATGGTTCCTTTGCCTTCGCCAACGATATCATCTGCCGTGGCGGTAAACGTGTTGCCGGTCCCAAGCGTCAAATGCCATTTTCGGGTCATTTTCTTGCCGTTGGAATAGGTGAAATACTCGGCCAATGTACCGGTATTTCCGTTCCATTCCCCGACCATGCGGGCCACAAAGCTGTTCGACATTTTGCCATTGGGCCCATAGATCAACCCTTCGGACATGATTTCACCGTTCAGAACCTCTTTCATTCTGAACTCAGGGCCGGTGCCGGAATAATCGGTGGGTGATTGCGATCTGAAGCTCAGGAAACGGTTCTTGACGGCTAGAAGAACGAGGATTGCGAGCAAGAAAACAACAAGCGTATTCATTTGGCTGTAACCTCCGTGGGCAACGTCAGGACCAACCCGAACGCGCCAAGTTTCAGGATGCAGGGCAGTACGGCATACGCGATGGTGAGCGTCCGCAAGGCTTCGGCGGAATTCGCCTGCCCCGGCGTGAAACCGCTGCGTTCCAGCAACGGCAGGGTGAAAAAGGCAGCCAGCGCAAGGCCCAGCTTGCCTGCAAAAGACCAGATGCCAAACGCGGCCGAGGCGTTCAGTCCCGCACGCGTCAGCACGACCGAAAACATGGCGGGCAGCACCACCATATCCGCCCCAAGCGCTGCACCTGAGGCGAGGCAGATCAGGGCAAAGCCTGTCAGGTTCCCCGCCGACAACATGGCTGCACCGACGAAACCGGCGATCGACAGTGGCATGGCAATCATCAATGTCTGTTTCGCGCCAATTCGGTTGCTGAGTTTAGCCCAGAGCGGCACGGTCGCCCCGGCGCTTAGGAAAAACAGGATCAGCAGTGGTCCGGCTTTACCAGGCAGTTGCAGGCGGTCCTCAACAAAGAACAGAAACAGAGTTGATGTGATGGCGACTGGCAGGCTGTTGATCAGCGCCAGAAACAAAAGGCGCAAGGCGCCCGCTTGACCAAGCCCCGCAAATGAAAGTCCTTCACCCGTGATCGGTGCGCGACGCCACATTGGAAGCGTCATGATCAGGGTAAAAATTGCCAGTACCCCCAGAAACAGACCAAACGCGGGATAGCCTTGTGCGCTGGCCCCCAATGCCACCAACAAGGCCGGGGCGCTTGCCGCAAGAACAACTCCGGTCAATTGTCCGCCTTCGCGCCAGGCGGCCAGTGTCATAAGTTCTTTCGGGTCAGTGCGTTTTGCCAAGGTCGCGCTTCGGCCATACAACAATATGGTGCCCACGCTGTAGGCCGAGAACAAAAGGATCAAAACAGACACTAATGCAGAGATACTTGCCCCCTCGGGTAAACCAAACAGCAAGGGAAAACCCAGCGCCAGGCCAAACGCAGCGACAGCAGCAAACAGGGCTTGCGCGCGCGGCCAACGGTCGATGGCCCAGCCGATCAACGGATCCTGCACCAGATCGACCAGTCGGATTACCAGCAGAACGGTACCGATCACAGCCAATCCGATACCCAGATTGACGGCGGCAAATCGTGGCAAATGGATATACAGCGGAATACCTGCTGCCGCCAACATCAGGGCGTATAGGCTGACCCGGGGGTAAAGCATCACTGGCCTTTCAATTGCCGGGTGAAGCTGGCTGATCTGGTGTCATTGCCAAGGAAGATGGACATAAATGCCCGCTTGGCCCCCGGGTAAGACAGGGTGCAGGTTTTTTGGCCGTTGCGCCAAAATCCAACCTGGTTCGCGCCTTCTGAGATGGCCACGTAATTATCGCCCCGGCTGACGCCTTGGAAACACTGCTCCAATTGACCTGCGGTGGGCGCTGGATTGCCCTGACGCGCCATCTCATCGAGCGTCGACTCTACCAGGGCTTTTTGTTTTAGATTCTTGCGGTAGGTCAGTTGAATCCCAAAATCTTCATTCCAATTGAACGCGTCACCCTGCGGGGTGAAAAGCTTGGCGTCGTAAACCGGCACACCCAAAAAGCGGAATGTCGCGCTGCCCTTAAGCTGCGCGTCCGACAGTGTTTGCGTGATAGGCGACGCCGACACAACGCCCGGTGCCATGGCAACAATTGACACCAGCGCCGCGCTGCGGAGGTCAGGTATCAGCCTAAGCAGGAATGACCGGGTCTTTTTCAAGCGTTCCATTGTCAGCTCCGAGTGTTTGTGGGGTGCCATTCAAACGCTCAACAACATGCATCGCGCTGGCAATCCCATCTTCGTGAAAGCCGTGCCGATTGTAGGCGCCGGCAAACCAAGTTCGGTTCTGTCCCTGCATCTCGCGGATTTGCCCCTGGGCTTTCAGGGCGGCTTTGTCAAACACCGGATGGGCGAATTCGACCTTGTCATAGATTTTATCCGCGGGAATTTCCGATGACGCATTCAGCGTCACGAACAGCGGGTCGCTGTCCGGAATGTTCTGCAGCCGGTTCATCCAATATGTCACACCGACATTTCCGGCTTGTGACCGATAGGTCCAACTTGACCAGCAGGCGCGCCGCCGTGGCATCTGGCCCGGGTCACAGTGCAAAATTGCGGTGTTTGGCTGATAACGGATTGACCCTAATGCGGTCTTTTCTGCATCCGTTGCGGCCTCGCCTAGAATCGACAGCGATTGATCGGAATGGGTGGCAAGAATGATCTCATCGAACAGATCGGCCTGTCCTTGGCTGTGTACCGTTACGCCGGTTTCGTCCCGGTGAATGTGATCAACCGGGCAGGCCAGGCGTATTTCACTGCCACGCGCCCGCAAAGCAGCGTCAATCCGGCGGACATATTCGATACTTCCGCCCTTTACTGTGTACCACTGATGCTGATTGGCCCGTCCGCTCGCCAGAAGGGCATGATTGCGGAAGAACTGCACCAAAGAGCGGGCCGGGAACTGGTCGACAAACTCCACCGGGGTGGACCAGATGGCACCGCACATGGGCATCAGGTAATTGTGGCGGAACCAATATCCAAGGCGAAGCTGATCGACCAACTCTCCGATCGTGGTGTCATCATCCTTGGCGGCCTCGGGCGCTTCTTTTCCAAACCGCAGGATGTCCGCGATCATCTTGTAGTAAGCCGGCCGTGCAAGATTGCGCTTCTGCGCTGTCAGGGTGCGCAGGTTGTTCAGGCCGTACTCGATACGACCGTCGTCAATCGTGGCTCCAAAACTCATTTCAGATTTGATCACCGGCACGTTTAGTTCGTCAAACAGACGAGTCAGATACGGATAGGTGACATAGTTGAAGACGATAAAACCGGTATCGACCGGCTGATCACCGTTCTTGCCAGCAAGAACAGTGCGCGCGTGACCACCAAGGCGCGGCTCGGCCTCAAACACGGTCACATCGTTGTTTTCTGAAAGATAGTAAGCAGCCGACAGACCGGAGATACCTGCACCTACTACTGCGATTTTCTTGCGTACGCCTCGGGTTTCGTCGAACATGCCATCCTCTATATGCGACATTTTACAATAACATACGCATCGTATGCGGGGATGGATCAATCGGGTTGAATGTTTTCTTGGTGGGCTGATGCGCTGTTGCCCGGGATGTGATCCAGACGTTCTGCCCAACCGTAAAACACCCATCACAACGAAAACGGACGAGTAATGAGCAGTTTCAGCGGAAAAACCTATTGGATTATTGGCGCCAGCGAAGGGCTGGGCCATGCGCTGGCTGAGACGCTAAGCCGTCAGGGCGCGCGGCTGATACTGTCTGCCCGGAATGCAGACCGCCTGGCTGAAATCTGCGATACGCTGCCCAATGCGCAATCCGTACCGTTTGACGTCACCGATCTGGACGCCGTGCGCCGCGCTGCGGTCGAGGTCGCTGACGTTGATGGGCTAGTTTACAATGCGGGCGCTTATGAGCCGATGCGCACGGCTGATTGGGATACCGAGGCGGTATTGTCGATGACAGACGTGAACTATACTGGCGCGTTGCGGGTCCTGGGTGAAACAGTGCCGGGGTTTGTGCGCTCGGGCCGGGGGGATATCACCTTGATCGGATCGCTTTCAGGCTATCGTGGGTTGCCCGGAGCTGTGGGGTATGCGGCCAGCAAAGCAGCCCTGATTTCTCTGGCAGAGACGATGCGGTTCGATCTTGCCGGAACTGGCGTAACCGTGCGGATCGTCAACCCGGGTTTTATCAAGACCAGACTGACCGAGAAGAACGATTTCAAGATGCCGATGCTAATGACGCCCGAAGATGCAGCCGAGCGGGTGGCCAAGGCGATGTCACGACGTCGCTTTCGCACGGACTTCCCAGCGCCGTTTTCCTGGGGAATTCGCTTGCTGGATTACCTGCCGGATCTGATGGTCTATCGCGGAAAATAGACTCTAACCAAACTGCCCCTGACAGAACCAGCCCGCCGACATGGTGCCGCCATGGCCGTAGAACAGCCACAACCGCTCCCCCTGTTCCGTCACCACCACCCAGTAATCCCGGACGCCGCTGCGCCAATTGGGGTCGTCCAGCCACCATTCCGGTGCGATCCGCTCTGGGCCGGTGGCCTGCGCCAGTTGCCAGTCACGCCCACGCCAGCGAAAGGCGCTGGGCACTGTCGGGGTTTCCGGGGCCATGACCGGTTCGGGTTGCCACATCAGCAAGGGTCGCGGGCGGGGCGACGGGGGCCAGTCGCGTGCCGGTTCCGACCATGCAGCCGCCAGCGTCTGCGCGGTTTTTTCGGGAATATGAGAGGCCACGGGATGATGCCGCGTGATCGCCTCCAACCCCACCCGTGCGCCCAGCTTGCCGATGAGGTCATCGACAGCTCTGTTACCCTCCAATCGTTCGCGGGCCACGCGGCGGGCCTCGGCATGGCCTGCCATGGTACGGGCGTGGATGGGCTCGGAGTGGATCGCCTCCAGCCGCAGCATGTCGATACCATAGCCCGCATCGATCTCGTCGATCTTCATCTCTAACAAAGGGCGAATGCGGTGTTTGTCATAGGTTGGACGGGCCAGACCGACCTCGACAATCTCAGCCGCCTGATCGGCGCGGTGCGCCTCCAGCCGTAATGTCCGCACGCCGCGCCCCTTTTCTTCCAGCTTGGTGCAGAGCGTCGGCAGCATCCGGTCGATGGCGGCCATCACGTCGTCGATCAGGCCGATCGGATTGGGCAGCGTCATCCGCACCGCAAAGTGATGCGGGGGCCGCGCGGGCGAAATCGGCTCGGGCGCGCTGCCCATGGCCTGATCCAGCCGCAGGACCAGCCCGCGTCCAAACCTGCGGGCCAACGACGCGCGCGGCTGGCCCAGCAGATCGCCGATCCGGCGCAGCCCCAGGCGGTTCAACTGCGCGACCACTTGATCTTCAAGCCGCAGCGCCGCGATAGGTAGAGGGCTGAGCGCACCATAGGACTGCCCCGGCGCGGCAATCCGTGCACCACCGCCCAAGGTCATCACCTGTGGTGCGGTTCCACCCTTGGTCCAGTGCCGCCGCTTGCCCGCCCGGGCGCGGGTGGCGCGGGCCTCTTGGCTGATGGCGTCGCCGTTGCGGTCGGATGTGGCCTCTTGCCCGGCATAGCGCGCCAAAGCCCAGGCCGCACCCAGCGTGTCGGCGATGCCCATCTGCACGCTCAGACCCATATCGGCGCAGTCGACCTCAAGAACGTTCAGCAGCGCCTCTTCCCCGCCAAACAGATGCGCGCAGCCCGACAGGTCGACGATCAGGCCATCTGGGGATTCTTCGGCAACCCACGGGCTGAACTTGCCCGCCCAGCGGCGCAGCGCGGTCAGAAATGCAGCCTCGGCCGGGGTGTTGCGGGGGCGTGTCACAAGGTTTGCGCACATGGCATGGGCATCGCGCACGGGCTGGCCCACGCGCAACCCAGCGGCTTGGGCTTCGGCGTTCAGCGACGTGACAACCTGCATATTCGATTGTTCCGCCACCACAGCCAAAGGCCCATCCTGCAGCCCCCGCGCAGCGCGGATCAGCCGTTCAGCCCCCAAACGGGGAAACCACAGGGATAATATTCGGCGTTTTGGCATCGGGCAGACATCAAAATGTTCTTACTTTGTTCTAAATGAGAATCATGCCCTGAGTCGAGTCCGCACTTACCCGCAGGTCAGCCGCTGAATGATCCCGGAGCCGTTCACATAGATGTTCAGCCGGTCGATGCGATAGTCCTGCGTGGCCAAGTCATCGGGGCCCAGCACGCGGGTCCGTTCCGGCAGGCTGGCCTGAATGGCCGAGACCGGCTGGCCCACGGAATCGGCAAAGGGTTCCCCTTTGCAGAAGGCCAGGTCCACCGGGGCGGCTTCAGGCTCAGCAGGGCCGGGCTCGGGCAGGTCGGTTTCAGCGCAGGCGGCAAGGACAATCAGGATCGGGATAAACCGGTGCATTGGCGCTCCTCTTTTGAACAATGTCGTTTCTGAAATATCAAAAGCTTACAGAGCCTGCCATGAAAGTGCAGTTGAAAATACCCTGTATTTGACGCAGGGTCGGGTCAAACAAGACAGGGAGACAAGCACCATGCGTACCCGTGCCGCCGTTGCCGTTCAGGCGGGCAAACCTTTGGAAGTGATGGACGTAAACCTTGAAGGCCCCAAGGCGGGCGAGGTTCTGGTTGAAATAAAAGCGACCGGCATTTGCCACACCGATGAATTCACCCTGTCAGGTGCAGACCCGGAAGGCTTGTTTCCTGCCATTCTGGGCCACGAAGGTGCGGGCGTTGTGCTTGAGATCGGCGCTGGTGTGACCAGCCTGAAGCCGGGCGATCACGTCATCCCGCTCTACACACCCGAATGTCGTGAGTGTGAGTACTGCCTGCATCCCAAGACAAACCTGTGTCAGGCGATCCGTGAAACCCAGGGCAAGGGCCTGATGCCCGATGGCACCTCGCGGTTTTCGACGCTGGATGGGGACCCGATCCTGCACTACATGGGCTGCTCGACCTTCTCGAACCACACGGTTCTGCCGGAAATTGCGCTGGCCAAGGTGCGTGAAGACGCGCCGTTCGACAAGATCTGCTATATCGGTTGCGGTGTGACCACGGGCATCGGTGCGGTGATCAATACCGCCAAGGTGGAAATTGGCAGCCGGGCCATCGTGTTCGGTCTGGGCGGCATTGGCCTGAACGTGATCCAGGGTCTGCGTCTGGCCGGAGCCGATCAGATCGTTGGTGTCGATCTGAACCCGTCGAAGGTTAATATGGCGACCGCGTTCGGCATGACCGACTTCGTGAACCCCAAAGAGGTCGAGGGCGATCTGGTTCCCTATCTGGTCAACCTGACCAAGGGCGGGGCGGATTACACATTCGACGCCACCGGCAATGTTGGTGTGATGCGCGATGCGCTGGAATCGGCGCATAAGGGCTGGGGTGAGTCGATCATCATCGGTGTGGCGCCTGCTGGTGCCGAGATTTCCACCCGTCCGTTCCAGCTGGTGACTGGCCGCTCATGGCGCGGCACCGCGTTCGGCGGAGCGCGGGGCCGAACCGATGTGCCCAAGATCGTCGACTGGTACATGGAAGGCAAAATCGAGATCGACCCGATGATCACCCACACCATGGGGCTGGAGGACATCAACCACGGGTTCGATCTGATGCACCGGGGTGAAAGCATCCGGTCGGTTGTTGTGTATTAACAACCCTAATTTGACAGGGCGGGGTTTGACCCGCCCTTTTTGTTTCTTACCTTCAGGTCATTGTAAATTTCTGAATTGAGGGACTAAATTGGCCAACAAGACAACGGAACGCTTGGCTGTTCTGATTGACGCCGAGAATGTCCCGGCGAAACATGTTGCCGAGATATTTGAAGAAGTCGCCACTTTGGGTGAGGCCAGCCTGCGCCGAATCTATGGTGACTTTTCGGGCGGCACCCCGCAAGGCTGGAGCGCTGAGAAACTGGCGGAATACGCCATCGTTCCTCACCAGCAATTCGCCAACACCACAGGCAAAAATGCCGGAGACATTGCCCTGGTGATCGATGCAATGGATATTATGCATTCTGGCCGCTTCGACGGGTTCGTTCTGGTGTCCTCGGACAGCGATTTCACCCGGCTGGCCAGTCGCATCCGCGAACAAGGGTTGAGCGTATTCGGGATTGGTGAGCGCAAGACGCCCAAAGCTTTTGTCGCGGCTTGCAACCGGTTTATCTACATCGAGAATATCAAAAAAGACGAAGTGCAGACCAGCGGCACCGAAGGGAAAGCGAAGAAGCCTTCTGTCAAACAGGATCTGAACCACGCATATCAGCTGATCCGGAATGTTGTGCTCAAATCTGAAGACCCGGACGGTTGGGTCGGACTCAGCGGGGTTGGTAGCCAACTCGGCATGAACTACCCGGATTTCGACACGCGCACCTACGGATTCAAGCGCTTGAGTGACTTGGTACGTGCAACCGGGAAGTTCGAAGAATCCAGCGAAAACGGGGGCCTTAAGATCAGACCAAAGGACAGGTAAGGGTTTACGTATCGCGGCCGCGCTAAGACTCTGGTCGAGCTGATGCCCCCGTATCCGACCGCGGTGACCGCACGCGTAAGACCGGCGTATTCGCTGACGTGTTCGACCGGCTTTCACGCCAGACGACAAACACACCAGATGCGATGATTATGCTTGCCCCCACGGCGACCCAGCTGTCCGGGCGTTCGCCAAAAAAGATCATGCCGAACAGCGTTGCCCAGATGATCTGGCTGTACTGGCTGGGGGCGACAACCCCGGCAGGGGCCGCGCGGTAGGCCAGAATGATCAGGTGTTGCGCGACAACCGAAAAGATTCCAACCAATGCCATCATCGCCAGATGTAGCAGTGACGGAGGTTGATAGACGGCGGGCTGTGCCAGGCTCATGACTGCGATCGCCAGCAGCATCGGATACAGGATCAACACGGCCGACCGTTCCTCGTTCCCGATTTTTCGCACCAGAACGGATGCAGAGGCGCTGCAAAACGCAGCCGTCAGCGCCGCAAGGTGGCCCAGGGTGATTTCGGTTGCGCCGGGGCGCAGGACGATCAGAACACCGATCATACCGACGCCAACGGCCGCCCAGCGTTGGCCGCGAACCACCTCTCCCAAAACCGGAATCGACAGGACGGTCACGATAAGCGGGAAGGAGAACAGCAGCGAGTATACCTCGGCCAGCGGAAGCACTGAAAACGCATAGAACGCGCAGACCATGGACGTCACCATCAAGCCTGAACGCAGCATAACCAGCCAAGGGTGATGCGGCAGGAAGTTGCCCGTTGTCCGGTCGGTCAGGATCGTCACAGCCATCGGCACAAAGGAAAAGAGCGTGGCGAAAAAGATGATCTGCATCACCGAATACGTGCCACCCAATACCTTGATCAGGGCGTCATGGCTGGCAAAGACAGCAAAACCCAGAAACGCATAGCCAAGGCCGCGAAGGGTGGTGTTTTGAGTGCTCATCGCTGCGGCCTCAAGTGATGTATCGGCGTTACTGTCGCAGCGCGGGGGGGTCCGGCTGTCGTGTCTTTGAGTAAACACATTTCAGTGGGGCGCATAGCCCCTAATTTACCGCTAACATTGCATACCCGCTATGTACCGGAATCATCGCAGGACCGGCGGCGCGTCTTTAGGCTGACGTGCAGACTGAACCCCCGCCTTCATGCCCGCCCCGATCCGACGGGCTAGCGCACTCCACGGAGTAGCCGTTTCCGGTGGCAACGTCTGAGTGGCGACTTCTTCGAACAGGTCCAGCCAATGGGCGAACATCTCGGGTTTCACGTCGGGGCGTTCGATATGAACCCGCTGCGGATTGCCGTCATAGCAGCGCTCGAACAGGATGGCGTTTCGCCAGAAGGCGGCGATCTTGTCCTCATGCGCGGGCCAGTCGTGGACGTGCGTGTTAAAAACGGGGCCAAGCACCGCGTCCTTGCGCACGCGGGCGTAAAACGCATGGACTTGTGCGTTGATCTGGTCCGGCGTTGCAGGAAAGCGCGGCGGCAGGGTGGGTCTGGTCATTAAGCTCTCGGTTTTCGACTCTGATCAGGGCCATATCCGGTTCAGGGGTCACACGACAGGAGTGGTTTTGTCGCGCGGGTCCGGCGTCAGAAGATGCCGCAGCAGGGCCACCGGATGCGCCCGCAGGCTGAGGCGCGTGGCAACGTAATCCTCGACCACCTGTTCGCCCAGGGTCATTTGGGGCAGATAGGCCTCGGGTTCATCCAGCACCTCGCCCTCCAGATCCTGCGAGAACAGCGGCAAGGGTTTGGCGGTTGCAATCGCCTTGGCCTGCCACAGAGCCTCGCGCCGGGTCAGGTCGCAGGCGGCGAAGGCATCGGCCTCGGCCAGCCGTTCGATCACCGCCGGACCAAGCCCGGCACGGCGCCAGACGTCATCGACTTGATGGTAGCCATTGCCGCGCGCGGCAGTCAGCCAACTGGCGTCTTCCTCGCTGAGACCCTTTATTTGGCGGAACCCCAATCGCAGGGCCAGACCGCCATGGCCGTCAGGCTCCATCACATTGTCCCAGAAACTGGCATTGATGCAGACAGGGCGAACCTGCACGCCATGCTCGCGCGCATCCCGCACGATCTGGGCAGGGGCGTAGAACCCCATCGGCTGTGAGTTCAGCAGCGCGCAGGCGAAAATGCCCGGATGGTGGCATTTGATCCAGGCCGAAGCATAGACCAGCAGCGCAAAGCTGGCCGCGTGGCTTTCGGGAAATCCGTAGGACCCGAACCCTTCGATCTGCGAGAAACAACGCTCGGCAAAATCGTCGTCATAGCCGTTGCGCTTCATGCCGCGTAAGAAAAGCGCGCGGAATTCGCTGACATTGCCGTGCTTCTTGAAGGTCGCCAGAGACCGCCGCAGCCGGTCCGCCTGTTCCGGGGTGAATCCTGCACCGACAATGGCGATCTGCATCGCCTGCTCCTGAAACAGCGGCACGCCCAGTGTTTTGCCCAGCACCTCGCCCAGCGCGTCCGAGGGGAAGCTGACCTCTTCCTCACCATTTCGCCGCCGGATATAGGGGTGGACCATGTCGCCCTGAATGGGGCCGGGGCGGATGATGGCGACCTCGATCACCAGATCATAGAAATTGCGCGGCCGCATCCGAGGCAGGAAATTCATCTGTGCACGTGATTCCACCTGAAACACGCCCACCGAGTCCGCCTTACACAGCATGTCATAAACCTTCGGATCTTCGGGCGGCAGGGTGGCAAGGGTATAGCGGGTCTGATGATGCTGTCCGATCAGATCGAACGCCTTGCGAATGCAGGTGAGCATGCCAAGGCTGAGAACATCGACCTTCAGAATGCCCAGAGAGTCGATATCGTCCTTGTCCCAGCAGATGACGGTGCGGTCTTCCATGGTGGCGTTTTCGATGGGGACAAGTTCGTCCAAACGCCCCTCGGTGATAATGAACCCGCCCACGTGCTGCGAGAGGTGGCGGGGGAAGCCATCGATCTCATAGACCAATGATAGAGTCTGTTTCAGGCGGTGATCTTCGGGGTCCAAGCCAATCTCGCGCATCCGGTGCGCCTCGAGTCCGACGGTCGAGAAGAAGCCCCATAGCTGCGATGACAGGGCCGAGATCGTGTCTTCGGTCAGGCCCATGGCGCGCCCAACCTCGCGAATGGCGCGCTTACCACGGTAATGCACCACCGTAGCACAGAGGCCCGCGCGGTCCCGGCCGTAGCGATCATAGATGTGCTGGATCACCTCTTCGCGGCGTTCATGTTCGAAATCCACATCGATATCAGGGGGTTCGTCGCGGGCCTCGGAGACGAAGCGTTCAAAGACCATCGTGCCCAGTTCGGGGCTGACTTCGGTGATGCCAAGGCAGTAGCAGACCACCGAATTGGCCGCCGAGCCGCGCCCCTGGCACAGGATATCGCGGGACCGTGCGAATTTGACGATGTCACGGACGGTCAGGAAGTAGGGTTCGTATTTGAGCTTGCCGATCAGGGTGAGCTCATGGGCCAGCATCTTCTTGGCCTTTTCCGACGCGCCTGCGGGGTAACGCCATTTCAACCCCTCATGTGCCAGACGGTGCAGACGTTCGGTCGGGCTTTCCCGCTCGCTACCCTCGCTGGGGTATTCATAGCGCAGTTCGTCGAGCGAGAATGTGAGCTGTTCGCTAAGGTCATGCGCGCGGGCGATGGCCCCCTCATGCCCTTTGAAAATGCGCAACATCTCTGGTTCAGAGCGGAGACGCTGTTCACCATTGGCAAGCGCCTCACGACCCAGATCGTCGACCTTGCGCCGCAGGCGGATGGCGGTCAGCACGTCGGCGAGTTTGCGGCGGGTGCCATGGTGCATCATAGGCGTGGCGCTGGCGAGCGTGGGGATGCCAAGTTGCTTCGATTCAGTCTCTAATAAGCTGAAATATGCAGTATCTGCCCCATCATACCGCGGATGCATCAGTAGATGCATCCGTCCGGCAAAGCGGCGCGCCAGCTGTTGCGCCTGTGTCCGCCAAGCGTTCGCGCCGCTCGGGGACCGGGTCGCGTGTGGCCAGAGCAGCAGATGAAGACCGTCTGAGAATTCCATCAGGTCCGACAGGTGCAGGATGCAGTCACCTTTCTCGGCGCGCAGACGGCCGGCGGAGAGAATACGGCACAGGTTACCCCAGCCCTGACGGTTGAGCGGCAGGGCGGTGATGGTGGGCGCGTCGGTGAAGATCAGCCGCGCCGCCGGGATCAACCGTGGTACGGCATGAATGGGGTAGGAGGACGGTTTGGGAATATGGGCGGGGCAGGGTGGGCCAATCGAGGTGTTTTGGGCCTCCCATTCCACACGTTCGCGAACCTTGCGGGCGATCTCACGCGCCTGGGTGTGGGCGCGGACGATTCCGGCGACCGAGTTATCGTCGGCAATGGCAATGGCGGGCAGGCCCAGAGTGACGGCACGCTCCATATACTCCTCGGGGTGTGAAGCCCCGGTGAGAAAGGTGAAGTTCGATGTGATCGACAGCTCGGCATACATGGCGAATCCACATTATATTCACGTTTTGTTCTTTTTCGAGTCCTTTGCGCTAAAATCAGCGCTCATCGGTCAGAATGACGCTCTCGGTCCAGGATTGTGCAGAAAGAGCATGTGCCGCACATTTCTCAACGCGCGGCACATGTTTTTAAGTCACTCGCGTGACTTGATGAGAAGATCGCAGCCCGTTGCGGGGCGAACGGGTTAGCCGTCCAGCCCCTCGGGCTTTCCGACAATTGTGAAATGCAGGCCGTCGGGGTTGAGCAATTCACTGGCGACGCGGTTCACCTCTTCCAGCGTCACCGCGTTCACCTTGTCGTTCCGCGTGGCGATATAGTCGATGGGCAGGTTCTCCATCTGCATCCCGACCATGATCCCGGCAATACGACCGTTTCCGTCAAACCGCAGCGGATAAGCACCAGTCAGATAGGTCTTGGCGTCGTCCAGCTCTTTCTGGGTAACGCCCTCGGTCGCGGCGCGAGCCCATTCCGTGCGGATCACCTCAACCGCTTCGGCAATACGATCATTGGAGGACGAGACCGACCCCAGATAGACCGAAGCCAGATCTTTCGGCACTAGGTAGGTTGCAATTCCATAGGTCAGGCCGCGTTTTTCGCGCACTTCCTGCATCAGGCGGCTTTCGAACCCACCGCCACCAAGAATGTGGTTCAGGATGAAGGCGGCAAAGAAATCAGGATCGTCGCGATCAATTCCAGCATGACCAAACAGCGCAACCGATTGCGGCGTGTCGAACTCAACCACGCTTACACCACCGGAGATGTTTACCTCGGCCCGCTCTGGTATGGGTTTGCCTGTCTCGGGAAGATCGGCCAGCAACGTGTCCAGCAGCGCGCCAAGTTCTTCGGCAGTGATGTCGCCCACGGCACCAACATAGAGCCTATCCTTGGCAAAAACGCCGTCATAAGCGGCCACTACGTCATCGCGCGTCAACGCGCCGACACTTTCGATCGAGCCTTTGCCCTCGGATCCGTAGGGGTGATCGCCGTAAGCCATCCGTGCAAAGTTACGCCCCGCGATATCGTTGGGATCGGTCTGGTCCGACCGCAGGCCAGACAAAATTTGCGCCTTTACGCGCTCCACAGCATCTTCGTCAAAGCGCGGTTCGTGGATTGTCGTGCGCAGCAGGTCGATCACTTCGTCGCGGTTTTCGGTCAGGAATTGCGCCGAGATCGACACCGAGTCATCCGATGCATCATATCGAAAGGAAGCGGCCAAAGCTTCAACTTCGCGCGCGTAAGTCTGGGCGTCCATGTCACCCGCGCCTTCTTCGATAAGGCCGCTCATCAGGTAAACAGCGCCACGTTTGTCCGGATCATCCAGCGACGTGCCGCCACGAAAGCGCAGTTCCAGAGCGGTGAACGGGATCGAATGATCCTCGACCAGCCAAGCGGTGATACCACCAGGCGAGGTCACTTCCTTGATCTCAATAGCGGCCCAAGCGGGCAGCGCGATGACAAAGGCAATCAGGGTTGCGAAGATCCGTTTCATTGCGTCACCTCATCGTCTTTCATCAACCAGCCAGTGACAGAAGTTTCAAGCTGCAGAACCTCGCGCGCGGCTGCAATGATCTCATCCCCTGTCACGGCTTGCAGGATATCAGGCCAGGCTTGCACGTCTTCGACCGTCAGGCCACTGGTCAAAGCGCGGCCATAGCGGTTGCCAATCCCGTCCACGTTGTCGCGCGCGTAAATCTGCGCGGCGCGCAGCTGCATTTTGATCCGGTCCAGATCGTCTTGGTTCACGCCTTCGGCAATGAAATCGGCAACGGCCTGATCCATGGCATCTTCGGCCTCTTGCAGCGAAACGCCCTGCGCCGGAACAACCAACAGGTCAAAGGTCGTGTCGTCCAGTGAAACGCCGCGATAGAACGCGCCAGCATAGACAACCTTTTGCTGTTCGAACTGAAGCTTTTCATTCAGATACGACGTGGTGCCGCCGCCCAACAATTCAGACAGCAGATACAGCGCTGCAGCCTTTTCCTGCGCACCCGGATCACGCTCGGGTGCAAGATAGCTTCGTTGGACATACGGCTGCGCCACACGCGGATCTTTGTATGTTAGCCGTCGTGCTGCTGTTTGCGGGGGCTCTTGCGCGCGGTCCCGTTGCGATACATCCGGGTTGGCCGGGATAACACCATAATACTGCTCAGCCAGGGCTTTGACGTCATCGGGTTTAACATCACCGGTCACCACAAGAATGGCGTTGTTAGGTGCATAGTGAGCACGGTAGAAGGAAAGCACATCTTCCATACCCAATGTCTCCATCTCATGCCGCCAGCCGATGATTGGCACAGCGTAGCCATGGTTCAGGTATTGCGCGGCGTTCATCTGCTCGCCGAAGAGGGCGCGGGGGCTGTTGTCCGTGCGCTGGTTCCGCTCTTCGAGGATAACGCCGCGCTCGGTGGTGATGTCTTCTTCGGTCAGACTCAGATTGCGCATCCGGTCCGCTTCCATCTGCATCATCAATTCCAATCGATCTGCAGCGACACGTTGGAAGTAAGCGGTGTAATCATAAGACGTGAACGCGTTGTCATTCCCGCCATTGGCCGCGACGGTGCCCGAAAACTCACCCGGAGCAAGCGTGTCCGTGCCTTTGAACATCAAATGTTCAAGGAAATGTGCAATGCCGGACGTACCCGCAGGCTCATCCGCCGATCCGACGCGATACCAGACCATATGCTGCACAACGGGTGCGCGGTTATCTTCGATGACGACGACATCCATGCCGTTGTCCAGCGTGAACGTTGTAACCGCCTCATGCCCTTCTTTGGCAATCAGGGGGGTGGCGGCGAGCAGGGCGGCAGATAATGCCAAAGCCCGAACCATGGGGCATCCTCCGTTTCGTTTGGTGCTATTCAAACTACGATGGTGCGGCGCAGGTTCAAGGCCGATGACGGAAAGTTAAGATTTATTCATTCGCCGGAGGCGCGGAAGGCGTTTCGAGCCCGGCCCGGCGCGCGGCTTCGTTCTGCGCGGCAGCATCAAGTGCTTCGCGGCGATACACCTGCTCGTACCGATCGACTTTGAACAGGCGCAGACGCGTCAAACGGCCTTGTTTCCTGCGGAACTCGGCATCTTCTGTTTCAATGACCTGCCGCGTGTTGGCGGGAACGCCGTAACGGCTAGAGGCAGTGACCAGCGCGGCGTCGCTGGATGGGATGGACGTATTGGGGTTCAAAGCCGCCTCGCTGCCGCCCAATGCCACGATGGCATCCGCTTTGGGGTTCGGGTCGGTCAGGTTGGCGCCGCCCGGCGTTGGGGCAGGCAGGAACTGGTAATCCTTGGGCTGCGTCAGCGGTTTGACTGGCATGACCGAGAACTCATCCGGGCCGTCTCCGGGCGCCTCAAGATGGCGCAGGCCGATGTTCGAGCATCCGGCAATCGTCAAAGCCAATGTCACAGCAAGTATGGAACGCGGCAACCGCATCAGAGTCTCCAGCCTGTTTGTGGCGCTTTTATCCCATTTCTCGGAGGAGGTCACGAGGGCTTTTTCCCATCAAACACCACAAGGCCGATGGCACCGGCAAAGATGAACACATCGGCCAGATTAAAGACAAACGGGTTGGTGATGCCGCAGCAGGACATGTTCAGGAAATCCAGCACAAAACCGTAGAGCACCCGGTCAACCACGTTTCCAAGCGCGCCGCCAATCAACAGCCCGCAGCAGACAAGCATGAGTTTCGTGGGTGCTGCCCGCATCAACCATACCAGAACACCGACCGAGATTGCCAACGAAATGCCGATCAGCATCCAGCGGGCAGCCTCGGAGTTTCCTTGGAACAGGCCGAAATTGATGCCCCGATTCTCGCCGTATTTGAACACCAGAAGCGGCGGCAGAATGTCGATATTGCCCTCGGCCACGCGCAAAACGTGGACGACCAGATACTTGCTGATCTGGTCGATCAGGAATGCGGCCAGCGCCGCCCAGAGCAGAAGCCGATAACGCATCAGTGACGGAAGTGACGCATGCCGGTGAAGACCATGGCAAGGCCTGCCTTGTCCGCGGCGGCGATCACCTCATCATCACGCATCGAGCCACCGGGTTGAATCACGCAAGTAGCACCGGCTTCGGCGGCCTCCAACAAACCATCGGGGAAGGGGAAGAATGCATCCGACGCCACGGCAGAGCCGATGGTCAAAGGTTGCGCCAATCCCAGCGCATCGGCCATGCGTTCAGCCTTTTTGGCGGCGATCAGGGCCGAGTCGACCCGGCTCATCTGACCCGCGCCCACACCGACGGTTGCGCCGTCCTTAACGTAGACGATGGCGTTGGACTTGACGTGTTTCGCCACTTTCCAGGCAAACAGCAGATCGCGCTTCTGCTCGTCTGTCGGGGCTTTCTTGGTGACGACTTTCAGATCATCCAAGCCAACAAAGCCGTTATCCTTGTCCTGCACCAGCAGGCCACCGGCCACCTGCCGCACGGTTTTGCCACCTGCGGTCACATCCGGTAAACCCTCGGTCGTCAACAGGCGCAGGTTTTTCTTGGCGGCAAAGATCGCCTTTGCCTCATCCGATGCACCGGGGGCGATCACAACCTCGGTGAAGATACCGGTGATCTCTTGCGCGGTTGCGGCGTCAAGCGGTTGATTCAACGCAACGATGCCACCAAAGGCCGAGGTCCGGTCACAGTCGAAGGCGGCTTTATACGCCTCAAGCAAGGTCGCACCCTTGGCCACGCCGCAGGGGTTGGCGTGTTTGATAATGGCACAGGCTGCACTTTCTGACGGATCGAACTCAGCAACCAACTCGAACGCAGCATCGGTGTCGTTGATGTTGTTGTAGCTCAGCTCTTTACCCTGATGCTGCACGGCGGTCGCCACACCGGGACGGTTGGTTCCATCGGTGTAGAACGCGGCCTGTTGATGGCTGTTCTCGCCATAGCGCAGGGGCTGCTTCAATTCTCCGGCAAAGGCGCGCCGGGTGGGCGTGTCCAGTTGCAGCGCATCAGCCATCCAGTTCGACACGGCAGTGTCATAGGCAGCCGTGCGCGCGTAAGCCTTTTGCGCCAGCCATTGACGGAAACCATACGATGTCTTGCCGTAATTCTCTTCCAACTGATCCAGCAGGGACGAGTAATCCTCGACATCAACAACCACGTTTACAAAGGCGTGGTTTTTCGAGGCCGCGCGGATCATCGCCGGGCCGCCAATGTCGATGTTTTCTATGCATTCATCGTAGCCCGCGCCTTTGGCCACTGTTGCCTCAAACGGGTAGAGGTTCACAACCAGCAGGTCGATCGCGCCAATTCGGTGTTCCTCCATCGCCGCAACATGGGTGTCATTGTCGCGCAGGGCCAGCAACCCGCCATGCACCATCGGGTGCAGGGTCTTGACCCGGCCATCCATCATTTCGGGGAAGCCAGTGATCTCGCTTACGTCCTTCACCGCAAGCCCAGCATCGCGCAGCGCTTTGGCCGTGCCGCCGGTCGACAACAGCTCAACCCCGCGATCGGCCAGTGCCCTTCCCAGTTCGACCAGACCGGTCTTGTCGGAAACGGAAAGCAGCGCGCGGCGCACGGGGTGAAGATCAGTCATGGGTCCAAAGGTCCTTTTGGCGTCAGTCGAAATCGGGCTCGTCCCGGTGCAGGTCGCGCACGGCATAGGCTGTATCCTGTGCCTTGCTCAACGTCCACTGGATGCGCGTCGCATACTCCATTGCGCGCCCGGATAGAACGATCTGTTTTGTCGCGCGTGGCTTCAACCGGCCTTTTTCGAGATAAACGCTTGGTTCAACAGTGAGTTTTGCCGCACCATCATGACGGAACACCCAGATTTCCCCACTTTTGAGCGCCATTGACACCGCCGCACCGCCCAGATCAATAGCCGCATCGACATCCGGATGCAGGTGAAACCGGATGTCATAACCAATCCCATTCAGGCCCGACGCGTCCAGCGCCCTGTCAAATTGCCGTTTGGCCTTGTCGCTGGCGGTCAGCAAAATATCCTCGCCCGTCAGCTCGCGCCCGTCGAAGCGCAGTTCGAACGTGCGAGCGTGGGTCAGGCCGAAAACCTTGGTGTAACCGTCATGCCCGGCCATGAAGCGTGCGCCTTCCATCGCTTCTTCAAACTCCACCGGTACATCCTTGGGGGCGTCCACCAGTGCCTCGCTGTCGCTGCTGGGTCCTGCATTCGCCAAACGGGCACTGGAATACCCATCAAGGCACAACGTCGAATGAGACGGAGTCGCCCGTCCGGCCCGCCGCCATTCCGCACCGAAAGTTTCACCGGACCCGCAGTTCACAATCAACGGCCGCCGGCCTGATGTGAGTTCAAAGGCAAGGGTCGACGCGTGAGCATTGTAAGATGCAGCCCCTGTGGGTGGCGCGCTGGCGTCCAGAATCACGCTGGTGCGCCCCGCATAAAGGCGTGCGTAGCCCATTGCCAGACCGGATGCGGGCTGGGGTCGAACGCCGCTTTGGGCCAAGGCCTGATCCAACCGTCCCTCGACGCCGCGGCCCCCTCCGTGAAACCGGGCAAGGGCGCCATCGGAATGGCGCAAGCTGCGCAAGGTGGGCGCGATGCGCTTGATCGCGTCGGCCTGCGCGCCGGGCGTCCCCCGTCCCAAAGCGCTGAGCGCGGCCGAGGTCCAGGACAACAAAGTAAAAACTTCTAACAGTTCTTCGGGATTGCGGGTGGAAATCCCGCCCTGCCGGTCAACTTGTTTCTCGCATTCCTTTGCAAGGGCGCGCAGGGCCGGGTCTGACATGTGTTCCAGCCCGTTCAGCGCCAGACCGGCCTGCACCAAACCGGCCAGCGCCTCGAATCGCGGCAGGCCCGGCGTGGCTGCGTGCCAGCGCTTTGACAGGAACCATGTTTGTTGTGCCAACGCGCGGAAGAACAGACGGGTTCGCTTTTCATCCGCACCCCGCAGCAGGAAGGCCGCGTGGTTGATCCAACGCATTACGCGTCGCCCCGTGAGATCAGGAACCCATCCCGGCCCTTGCCCGCGTCCATGCGCATCGATCCAGCCCCAAACCCAACGCTGCGCTTTGTCGCGCGCCCGCATGTCACCGACTGCGGCAAGATCATCCAGCCAGGCAAACCCATGACGCTCGTTGTCAAACCCGGTGCTAGGCGCGGTTACGTCCCAGAGGTTGGTGTCCTCTGCCTCGACCAGATATCCGGCAAACAGCAGATTGCCCGCAACCAATTGCCGCCCGCGCGCAAAAGATCCAACGGTACGGGGTTCAGGCTCGGTCACGAAGCCGGTGACTGCCTTGCGTCTCTGGCTGAGCCGCGCGTACAGGCGGTTCTGAAACCGCGTCCACCGGTTTGTCATGGTATCTGTATTCGACATGACGCTCGTTACTCTGCCCCTTGCGCTCTGCTGGCGCCTGAGACCCAACGATAGACCGCGCTGGTCGTCAAGTCACCGAAAAGCGTGCCGTTAGGCGGATTTGTTCAGGCCGGCGATATAGAAGCCATCCATCCCGCCGAGGTCTGCCCAGTAATCGGGCCGCAGGCGCAAGCCGCCCTCTTGCGTAATCCATTCCTGATCCACACCGGCAATCTTCAGCGCATCGCGGTCAACCGTCATGTCGGGGTGTTGATCCAATGCCTCTTCAATCTGTACCTCCCCCTCGTCCGGCAGCAGCGAGCAGGTGCAGTAGACCAGCCGCCCACCGGGTTTCAGTGAGGTCCAGGCATGAGCAAGCATCTGCGTCTGCAACGCGATCAGTTCGGCGAATTCCGATCCGTCCTTGGCAAAGGGCAAATCCGGATGCCGTCGAATCGTGCCCGTGGCAGAGCAGGGCGCGTCAAGCAGGACGGCGTCGTACTGGCCCTGATGCTCTAGCGCATCGCCTGCAATAACATTTGCCTGCAGATTTGTGCGCTTGAGGTTCTCGCGGACTCTTTCCAGACGCGATTCCGAGATATCCAGCGCTGTGACAGTCGCCCCGGCAGCGGCCAGTTGCAGCGTCTTGCCACCGGGCGCCGCGCAAAGATCCAGTACGGTTTCCCCGGCCTGTGGCGCCAGAATGCGCACCGGCAAAGCCGCCGCGGCGTCCTGCACCCACCAGTCACCCTTGGCGAACCCCGGCAGGGTCGAGACTTGCCCCGCATCGTGAACACGTAGTGACCCGGTCGGCAGCGCCTCTCCGGGTCCGGTTGCACCCGGCTTGAGCGTGATATCCAGTGGAGCACCTGTGAAATGGGCCCGTTCCATCTCTGCGACGGCATCCGCCCCCCAGGCCGCGATCAATGGCTCGCGCAGCCATTCGGGCAAACGTGGAACGCGCATTTTTGGCCAGGCCTCGGGTCCTTCGTCGGCCACTTTACGCAGAACCGCATTCACCAGACCCTTGAGCCGCCCATGCTTGCGCGACCGGCCCACGATTTCGACCATGGAATTGACCACGCCATGTGCAGCTTCACCCAAGCAGAGCTCAACCGCGCCCAGACGCAGCGCATTCTGCACGGTCAAAGCGGGCGTACGGTTCAGATGGTTGTCCAGCAACCGGTCGGCGCGTTCAAGCCCGCGAAGGGTTTGCAAGGTCAGACGTTGCGCCCGGGCGCGATCGTCCGGTGCCAGCCGGTCTAACGCGCCGGCGGCCAGGCATTCAGGCAAAAGCCGCCCTTCGCCCAGTATTTGATCCAGCAGATAGATCGCGCTGCGTCGCGCCGCCGTTGCGTTGTCGGACATAGAACCGCCTTTGATTATAAACGCGTCCGCATTGCCAACAGCGGACGCAGGCGTATATCAAGCCCATGCACGGAAAGGAACCCGATGTCATGAGTGACGACCGCAAAGACCTGCCCCCTGCCGCCCAACGCGCATTGGCCGAGGCGGAAGAGCGCCGCAAGAAGGCCGAGGCCGAAGCCAAAAAGATGCCGAAGGAACTGGGTGGTCGCGATGGGCCCGACCCTGCACGCTATGGCGATTGGGAGAAAAAAGGCATCGCGATCGATTTCTGATCCTCTGACCCGGTGACGCGCGAAAAAGACGCTAAACCGGTCGTGTCGTACATTTGAGTCAACGCGCACCGCCCGTTGTGCAGGCCGTGCCGTGACCGGTTCATAGCCCAAGCACATCAACCATATCGTACTGACCGGGCGCCTTGCCTTGACCCCACAGCGCTGCTTTCAGTGCGCCGCGAGCAAAGATGGCGCGGTCAGTGGCAAGGTGGCGCAGCACGATCCGTTCACCGGGGGCGGCAAAAAGAACGTCATGCTCACCCACGATGTCACCGCCGCGAATGGCGTGAAACCCGATGTCGCCCCTTTTGCGCGCGCCGGTGATGCCATCACGGCCCCTGTCGGCCACATCTGCCAGCATGACGCCGCGCCCTTCGGCGGCGGCCTCACCCAGCATCAGGGCTGTGCCCGAGGGCGCATCGACCTTATGATGGTGGTGGCCTTCGATCACCTCGATATCAAAATCCTCATCCAACGCGGCGGCGACCTTTTTGGTCAATTGAACCAACAGGTTGACACCAAGGCTCATGTTCCCCGCTCGTACGATGACGGCATGGCGCGCGGCAGGCTCCAGCGCTGCGATCTGGTCCTCGGTCATGCCGGTTGTGCCGATCACGTGCACGCAACGCGCCTGTGCCGCCAGAGCAGCAATTCCCAGCGTTGCCTCAGGCGCTGTGAAATCAATCACCGCCTGAGCCTGCGCGAAAGCCTCCAGCGGGTCATCGGTCACTTTGACACCCAGCGCCTGACCACCCATTGCTTCGCCTACGTCCTGACCGACCCAATCGTGGCCCTCACGCTCGACCACACCAACAAGACGGGCTTGATCGCTGTCCGATACGGTCTTGATCAGCATCTGCCCCATGCGGCCCGAAGCCCCTGTGATAACGATCCCCGGAATATGGGTCATTGTGCTGGTCCTTTCGCATTTGTCGGCTCAAAGCCTCCTACCCCGTTCGCGCCCGCTTGGCAAAGCCCTGCTTTGGGCTTAGATCGGGGATATGGCAAAGAACAAATTCCACGATGGCCCCGGTCCGTCCCAACGACAACTGCGTGTCGGCGAACTGATCCGTCGCACCCTGTCCGAGGTTCTGGCGCGCGGGGATATCCACGACCCCGACCTGAACCGTATGTCCATCACCGTTGGCGAGGTGCGCACCTCGCCCGATTTGAAGATCGCCACTGCCTATGTGCTGCCCCTAGGTGGCAAAGGGCAGGAGGACGTGATCGAACTGCTGGCCCGCAACAAGGGCGAATTGCGGCGCGTGGTTGGCAAGAAGGTCGGCCTGAAATTCTCGCCCGATCTGCGGTTCCGTCTGGATGACACGTTTGACCGTCTGGACGACACACGCCGCATGTTTGAACAGGACGCGGTGCGCCGCGATCTGGACGAGTGATACGCGCACTTATCTTCTTGGGTGCCTTCCTTTGGGCCGCGCAAGCTGCTGCGGTGACCTGCGAAAAGGTGACCCATGAAGAAAAGCGTTACACGGTTTGCGAAGTGGATGCGTCCGAGGCAGACCTTCGCCTGTTTCTGAAGGATGAAAATGGCGAGGTGCTGGGGCATTTCTCATCGGTGAACGAAGTGCTGGCCGCCGACGGCAAACGTCTCGCTTTCGCAATGAACGCGGGCATGTACCACGATGACCGCTCACCCGTTGGCCATTACGTCGAAGACGGTCGCGAGCAGATGCGCGTGATCCCCAATGCAGGGCCGGGCAATTTCGGCTTGCTGCCGAACGGTGTGTTCTGCATCCGCGACGGTCGCGCCGACGTTTTCGAAACGCTGGACTATGTAGATCGGGCGCCCGTGTGCCGCTTTGCCACCCAATCCGGCCCGATGCTGGTCATCGATGGGGAACTTCACCCGCGTTTTCTTCCCGATTCGACCTCGCTCTATGTGCGCAATGGCGTGGGTACCAGCGCGGATGGGACGCGGGCGGTGTTTGCAATCTCGGACGATTATGTCACCTTCCACGAGTTTGGCAGCCTGTTTCGCGATGTGCTGAAAACTCCGAACGCGCTGTTTCTCGACGGCAATATTTCCCGAATGTACGAGCGGGCCAGCAATCGGTCTGACATCGGGTTTTCGCTGGGTCCCATTGTGGGGGTGGTAGAAGACGCGCCCTGAAATTGACAGCGGCAGAGCGATCCGCTAGGTCGCGCGCCTCAGCAAGGATCAAGGTGCAAGATGGGACGCAAACGCAAGGGCCGCGACATTTCCGGTTGGCTGGTGGTCGACAAGCCTGCGGGCATGACCTCGACCGCTGTGGTCAACAAGGTGCGCTGGGCGTTGGACGCCCGGAAAGCGGGTCATGCAGGTACATTGGACCCCGAGGCAACCGGTGTTCTGGCCGTGGCCCTCGGCGAGGCGACCAAGACCGTCCCCTACATCACCGATGCGCTGAAAGCCTACACCTTCACCGTGCGTCTGGGGCAGGCCACCAACACCGATGACGCCGAGGGCGAAGTGATTGCGCAAAGCGATGCGCGCCCGTCGGATGACGAGATCAAGCAGGCGCTGGCCCCGTTTCTGGGCGACATCATGCAGGTGCCGCCCAAGTTCTCGGCCGTGAAGATCGACGGACAGCGTGCTTACAAGCTGGCCCGCGATGGCGAGGATGTGGAACTGTCCGCCCGCCCGCTTTGGGTTGAGGAACTGGTTCTGGTCGACCGCCCTGATCAAGACCACATTCTGCTAGAGATGACCTGCGGCAAAGGCGGCTATGTCCGCTCGATTGCCCGCGATCTGGGCGAAGCACTGGGGTGCTACGGCCACGTCAAAGAACTGCGCCGCATCTGGTCCGGCCCGTTCGAGGCGGAAGATGGCCTGAGCATCGAGCAGATCGACGAGATGGCCAAGACACCCGCGCTGGATGAGTATCTACACCCGCTGGAAACCGGCCTGACCGACCTGCCAGAGCTGAAGTGCACCCCCGAGGGCGCCACCCGTCTGCGCAATGGCAATCCGGGCATGGTTCTGGCTGGTAACGTGGAATATGGCGATGAGGCATGGGCTTCGCTCGACGGCAAGGCCATTGCGGTTGGCATATATAAATCTGGCGAGCTCCACCCAAGCCGGGTGTTCGTCACCTGAACTCCGTGTTAGGCGAAGGACATGATCACCCGCTCCCATACCAAGGGCGACGCGCCCTCGACCGCCATCTATTCCGACTGCGAGAAGTATCGCTATAGCCTGACCCGTATCTGGGACCCTGAGGGGCGCAAGGCGCTGTTCGTGATGCTGAACCCATCGACCGCGACCGAGGTGCAGAATGACCCGACCGTCGAGCGCTGTGAACGGCGCGCGCGGGCGCTGGGGTTCGGCGCGTTTCAAGTCACCAACATCTTTGCCTGGCGCGACACCGACCCGCGCAAGATGCGCGCCGCGGCTGATCCGGTGGGGCAGGAAAACGATGCCGCCATTCTGGACGGAGCAGATTGGGCCGATCAGATCATTGCCGCCTGGGGCACCCACGGCGCGCATCTGGAGCGTGGCCCTGCGGTCGAAACCCTTTTGCGTGGAACGGGTCTGCCGTTGTTTCATCTGGGATTGACCAAGGAAGGGCACCCGAAACATCCGCTCTATATCGCGTATACTCAGCAACCCGAACCGTGGTGACAAAGGGTTAACCACAAGGTCAGCTTGGCTTTGACCAAGCGGTTGATTGCATGAGATATTTACCCTTGGGGCGATGCGTTCACGGAGGGTTCCCATGTTTCTGTTCGGATTGCTGAGCCTTGCCGCTGTGGGTGGTGCAGCTTTTGCCTTGAGTGACGCGTTTGTCGCAGATGACGCGCCGGAAGAGGATGACAGCATTGATGACCAGCCCGACGAAATCTCAGAAGGGAATTTCCTTGAAATCGACACGCCTGAGGAAGGCACGCTCGAACCTTCAGGGCAGATTGAACCTGCAGAGCCGACCGATACCGAAGATCAGCTCGACTCCGAAGACCAGCCCGAAACTGTAGATTTCTCAACCGGAACGCCCTCAACCGGAACGATTGTGTCCGAGTATCAAGGCGATCTGGTCATTTCCGGTACTTCGGACGCGGATATTTTAACCGGGCAGTATGGCAATGATCAGATCAATGGCTTTGCCGGCGATGACGTCATTCACGGCTGCGAAGGCAATGATGTGCTGCATGGGGGCGCAGGTTTAGACATTATTCTTGGCGGTGAAGGAGATGACATCCTTCACGGTGAGGATGGGGACGACCTGATGGCTGGGAACGAAGGCGAAGACACGCTTTACGGCCATTTCGGCGCGGATCAGATGGAAGGGGGGGCGGGCGACGATACCCTTTACGGCGGGCAGGACGATGACACTCTGCTTGGCGGTGACGGGCGTGACGCACTGCATGGCGGTTTCGGCGACGATATCCTGGACGGAAGCGCGGGCGAGGACGTTCTGTTTGGCGGCGATGGCAATGATGTGCTGACCGGTAAGGACCCCTATGGCGAACACGCCCCCGACTTTCTGAACGGCGGTGCCGGAGAGGATCAAATTCTGGCAGACAGCGGCGATATCGTTACAGGTGGCGACGGTGCAGATGACATCATTCTTGACCCGGATGCTGAGGATGAAGCGGTGACCGTGATGGATTTCCAACCTGGTCAGGATAAGCTGTTCGTGTCCTGGGATGGTCAGGATGATCCGGAAATTCGGATTGAAACCGACACCGAGAACGAAAATCTGGTCCATGTATTTGTTGACGGGCAGGGTGTTGCGCAGTTGCTTGGTGCAGAAGGATTGACCGTAGACGACATTCAATTGATCTCTGGTGCAGAACTGGCGCACCTGACCGCGCTAAGCTGATTTAAGAATCCCTTTGCCATTCGAAGAAAATGCGCTTATACGCGCCCATCCGCATCGGAATCGGTGCGGTTTTCTCCATGGGCCTGCGCTGGACGACATCCCGGCCTGCGCCATTCACGCTAACCTTTAAAGGAGACCCCGATGTCGATCACTGCCGCTGAAAAAGCACGCGTCATGAAGGAATTCGCAACCAAAGACGGCGACACCGGTTCGCCTGAAGTCCAGGTTGCCATCCTGACTTCGCGCATCAACACCCTGACCGAGCACTTCAAAACCCACAAGAAAGACAACCACGGTCGTCGCGGTCTGCTGAAGATGGTTGCCCAGCGTCGTAAGCTGCTGGACTACCTGAAGGGCAAGGAAGAAGCGCGTTACCAGGACCTGATCAAAAAGCTGGGCATTCGCCGCTAAGCGCTTTTTGCACAAGACTTGAAACTGGATTTTCCGGTTTGACGCCCGTCATTTTGGCGGGCGTTTGCTTTTTCTGATCGCCGGACGGGCAGGGCATCGCGAAACGCTGTTATCAGCCATGCGCTTTCTGGACGAGAACACGTTTGGCATTGCCACGCGCGGCATCCACCAGATCGGAAACGTCGCCGACACTGTCCAAAAGTCTTTTGCCTTGGTGCGCTTTTTTTGCCCTGAGATCGAGGATGATTGACCCGTCCTCGGCCACAACGTCTTTGAAATAGCTAAGATAAGTCTCAACAGGGTAGTGAAACCCGCAAGAGATAAAGCTGAACGCAATATCAACGGGCGCGTCTGTGTTCAGATCATCCACCGCTGGATTTCGGCAATGAATCTGTCCGGGTTCAACACCATTCTCGATCAGAAACGCCTTGGCTGTTGAAAGGTTCGAATATGCCGCCCCAGTTTTGGTGAATCCAAAGTGCCTTTCGTCGGTTTTTTCAAGGTCGATCAGGACCAATTTGCAAGCGGTGTCGCGCCAAAGGAAAAGGTCAAAGATCGCATAGCCACAGCCGATATCTGCAATTGCTTTCGGTGCGCAATTCGCAATGGCGCGCCTCAGTTGCTGGTATTCCAGATAGATGATGGCAGCTGCACGTCGGACAAGTTCATCTCTGTTCTGGTCAACCAGGGATGCGGCAGGGCCGGAGTCCCCGGCTATCCACGATCTGATGATTTTTGCTGATCTGGGTTGATCGTGAATAATCTCTGATCGCTGCATAATCAGGTTTATCACGTCTTTGTGGGAAAATGCCTTGAAACTCAATCCTTTAATTTCTGGCAGCGCGGTTGCCTCTGCCATTTGCTCAATCGTTATCATTGCCTGTTCCCGGCGCGATTACTTCAATGACGTTTAGATTTTCGGTAACGCGTCACCTACCAAAGTAGAACGTCTAGGAACAGTCTTAATGATGTTGGACATATAAGCTAAAAAACCAAGCGCCCGTGATGATACGGGCGCCTGGCCTGTTTCGGGGTTTGGCTACATTTTCGCTTTTTCAGACTTCAATGCCAGCCAGAGGCAATAGCACATCATCAGAACGACCAACGTGAAGGGGATGCCAGTTGACACGGCTGCGCCCTGTAGGGCGGAAAGACCGCCGCCCAAAAGCAGTGCGATGGCAACCAAACCTTCCAATGTGCACCAGAATACGCGCTGGATCACCGGGGCGTCCATTTTGCCGCCTGCGGTAATGGTGTCGATCACCAGCGAGCCCGAGTCGGACGAGGTGACAAAGAACACCACGATCAGGATCAGCGCGATAGGCGCGATGATGCCATAAAGCGGTAGCTCCTTCAGGAAGCCGAACAGCGCGCCTTCGGGGGCATAGCTGTCGATCACCGTTGCACGTACGCCTTCGGCACCGCCTGCGTTCAGCATGTCAATGGCCGCACCGCCAAAGGTGGACATCCACAGGGCACAGACCGCCGTTGGGGCAAGCAGGGCGCATGTAACAAACTCTCGCACGGTGCGACCTTTGGAAATACGGGCGATGAACATGCCGACAAAAGGTGACCATGCAATCCACCATGCCCAGTAGAACGTTGTCCAACCGTGGAAGTAGCTGGTGTCTTCGCGCCCGAAGGGATTGGATAAGGCGGGCAGGTGGAACACGTAGTCCACCATGACGTTAAAATACCGTGCGATGGCAGTGCCGACTCCGGTCACGACGATGACAAAGATGAACAGACCAACAGCCATGATCATGTTGATCTCGCTCAGGCGTTTGACGCCGGCATCCATGCCCAACAAGACCGAGCCCAAGGCGATCATCGTGATCCCGATGATCAAAAACACCGTAACTGTCGAGCTGGGTTCGATGCCGAACACTTCGTACAGTCCTGCCGCAACCTGCTGAGCGCCCAGACCCAACGAGGTGGTCAGGCCAAACAGTGTTGCAAAGACCGCCAGCGTATCGATGATGTGGCCCCACCAGCCCCAGACGCGTTCACCCAATAGTGGGTAGAACGCAGACCTTAGCGTCAGCGGCAGACCGAGATTGTAGCTGAAGATCGCCAGGCTCAGACCAACAGCAGCGTAGACCGCCCAGCCTTCAAGCCCCCAATGGTGAATCGTGCCGACGATGCCAATATACTCATTGCCGGGCACAGCGATATCTATGCCCAGCGGGCGGGCGTTACCATCCTCTGCAAAGTTGTAATAGACCGGCTCCATCACGCCAAAAAACAGCAAGCCAATACCGATGCCGGCGGCAAACATCATCGCGATCCAGCCGGCATAGGAGTAGTCGGGTGTGGCGTCCTTGCCACCGATGCGTACCTTACCGACGGGTAGGACGATCAACACAAGGCAGAACAGCGTTATCAGATCCACGGACAAGACCAGAAACCAGTCAAACGTGCTGGTCAGCCAGGGCCGGAGCCAGCCAAAAAACGCAGCCGC
Source organism: Ruegeria sp. AWH4_226 (assembly GCF_056159225.1). Lineage (NCBI taxonomy): Bacteria > Pseudomonadati > Pseudomonadota > Alphaproteobacteria > Rhodobacterales > Roseobacteraceae > Ruegeria > Ruegeria sp. AWH4_226. Next base: position 2,807,893 of record NZ_JBSWUU010000001.1, read on the forward strand.
AGCCTCTTGGTTGGCCAATGCGATCAGAACGAACGCAAAAATCAGTATGCTTGAGATCAGAAAAACCGGGTTGTGGATGTCCAGACCGAGTGGTCGGACATTGTCCTGGCCCAACTCGTATTCGGTTTCGAAATCATAAATCCGGGGGTCCGGATCCAACATCTTCTTTGTTTGTGCCATTCGACTTTCCCTCTGTTCGCTGCGAGCAAACGCCAAGGTAATCGGTCGAGAGACGGCTGTGTTTTCGGTTTCCCCTTGGCGCGTTTTCCGTCATTTCGACCGCGGGTCTTAGGGGAGGACTCTACACCTTCGCCATAAATTCGCAAAATTCATTCATATTAGAGAATATGTTTCGGAGCGTCTGAACGTCCCGTGCCTTCTAATCCTGCGCTTTAAAGCCACCCGTTTTACGGTTGTGCGCCGCGCGAAAACGTTCTTTCAGAGCCAAAGGCCAAGCCTCTTGACCGGATAGCACTTCCAGCGATTCGACCAGTTCTGCGTCCATTCGAAAGGTCGCGTGCATCGGCATCATACCGTCTACTACATCCACCACGTGATCCGATGGATCGATGACCAATCGTCCAGTCAGACGTACCAGTTCGTGGTCGTAGGCGGGCGTCCAGGCGTCGTGGAGTTTCACCCGGATCATCTGATTTGGTGGCGGGGGTGGCAAATGACTGCACATTCCCGGTTTGGGTACCAGATAGGCCACATGCTGCCCGTTTTTGTCCGGGGGTGCCGGAAGGGCAAAGCCTGTCACGGTGACGACCTGTCCGTCCAGTTTGGGGTTTCCAGCGGTGTCGGCTTTATTGCGAAGCTGGGATACGACCTCGCGCTGTGAGAGCAACCCATCGATATCAATCTGATCGACGGCTAGCGCCTGTTCGGTCTCGGCCAGGAGCATATGCCATCTTTGCCGCTCATCCGGACTGCCAACATCCGTTTGCAACCGACCGCGCAGACGGATTGCAAACAAGATGTCGTCACGTTGTTCCGGCGTGAGCGCGCGAAACGGGTCGTCAAAGCTCTGCGCCGCCGGATCCGGCAAAGCTGTCCAATCAATCAAAGCGCCCGGTGCGGCAAATGTCGGACCCAAAAGGCCTAGCCATGCCAGCAATGCGATTGTCACCCAAGTTTTTGTCCGCATACCTTGCCCAAAACGCTCAATTCCACCGTATCTTAGCGGGTTTTGGCGCAGCGCGTCCACGTCGGGATCATCACGAAATCACAAGCGGAGCAAGACCGTCTGGCCGTTCGGTTTCGCTTTCCTTTGGGTCCATTCTCATGTATGCGCCAGACATCTGAGACGTTGTGCCCCGACCCCGGCACTCGAATGGAAGATAAAGTGGGGTCGGCGGCAATGGGGCCGCCAAGCAAACGGGAGACCCGGGATGCGCCTGGGAGTGCTCCCTTTTAGGATACGCATATGTTTGATGTAACAAAGAAATCAATGCAGTGGGGCGAAGAAACGCTTACACTGGAAACCGGCAAGATTGCCCGTCAGGCCGACGGCACCGTGATTGCCACGCTGGGCGAAACCAGCGTCATGGCAAACGTGACCTTTGCCAAAGAGCAAAAGCCCGGCCAGGACTTTTTCCCGCTGACTGTACACTACCAAGAGAAATACTATTCCGCCGGTAAGGTTCCGGGCGGCTTCTTCAAGCGCGAGGCGCGCCCGACCGAGAAAGAAACGCTGACCGCGCGTTTGATCGACCGTCCGATCCGCCCGCTATTCGTCGATGGTTTCAAGAACGAAGTGCTGGTGATGTGCACCGTGCTGAGTCACGATCTGGTCAACGATCCCGACATCGTTGCGATGATCGCGGCGTCGGCTGCGCTGACTATTTCCGGCGCGCCGTTCATGGGCCCAATCGCCGGTGCCCGTGTTGGTTTCGTGGATGGCGAGTACGTCCTGAACCCAACCGTGGACGACATGCAGGACCTGCGCCTGAACCCCGAACAGCGTCTGGACCTGGTTGTTGCCGGCACCAAAGACGCCGTGATGATGGTGGAATCGGAAGCCTACGAATTGTCCGAGGCTGAAATGCTGGGCGCAGTTAACTTTGCGCATGAGCAGATTCAGCCGGTCATCGATCTGATCATCGGTTTGGCCGAAGAAGCCGCGAAAGAGCCGTTCGATTTCCAAGCGCCCGACTACTCGGACCTGTACGCTGCCGTTGCAGCAGCCGGTGAAGAGCAAATGCGCGCCGCCTTCGCGATCACCGACAAGCAAGAGCGCACCGCCGCTGTTGCTGCGGCCCGTGAAGCGATCAAGGAAGCACTGACCGAGGAACAGCTGGAAGACAGCAACCTTGGTTCGGCGATGAAAAAGCTGGAAGCCGGCATTCTGCGCGGTGATGTCGTCAAAGGCGGCAAGCGCATCGACGGTCGTTCAACCACCGATGTTCGCGCGATCGAAGCCGAAACCTCGCTGCTGCCCCGTACACACGGTTCCGCCCTGTTCACCCGTGGTGAAACTCAGGCTCTGGCCGTGACCACGCTGGGCACCGGTGACGATGAGCAGTTCATCGACGCGCTGCATGGCAATTTCAAATCGAACTTCCTGCTGCACTACAACTTCCCCCCCTATTCGGTTGGTGAAGTTGGTCGCGTGGGGGGCCCGGGCCGTCGTGAGATTGGTCATGGCAAGCTGGCATGGCGCGCTCTTCAGGCGGTTCTGCCTGCGGCGACGGACTTCCCATATACGATCCGCATCGTGTCGGAGATCACCGAATCCAACGGCTCGTCTTCGATGGCGTCGGTCTGTGGCGGTTCGCTGTCGATGATGGATGCGGGCGTTCCGCTGAAAGCACCGGTTGCCGGTGTGGCCATGGGTCTGATCCTGGAAGATGACGACGACTATGCGATCCTGTCGGACATTCTGGGTGACGAAGACCACCTGGGCGACATGGACTTCAAAGTGGCTGGCACCGAAAACGGCATCACCTCGCTGCAGATGGACATCAAGGTCGCAGGCATTACGCCCGAGATCATGGAGAAAGCCCTGGCGCAAGCCAAGGACGGTCGGATGCACATCCTGGGCGAGATGGGCAAAGCCCTGTCCGAGACCAACGAATTCTCGGTCCATGCCCCGCGCATCGAAACCATGAACATCCCGACCGACAAGATCCGTGAAGTGATCGGCTCGGGCGGTAAGGTTATCCGCGAGATCGTGGAAACCTCGGGCGCCAAGGTCGACATCAACGACGATGGTGTCATCAAGATCGCCTCGCCCGATGGTGAATCGATCAAGAAGGCCTATGACATGATCTATTCGATCGTGGCCGAGCCGGAAGAAGGTCAGATCTATACCGGTAAAGTGGTCAAGATCGTCGACTTCGGCGCTTTCGTGAACTTCTTTGGCAAGCGCGACGGTCTGGTGCACGTGTCCCAGATCGAAAACCGCCGCCTGAATCATCCGTCGGATGTTCTGAAGGAAGGTCAGGAAGTAAAGGTCAAGCTTCTGGGCTTTGACGACCGCGGTAAGGTCCGGCTGTCGATGAAAGTCGTCGATCAGGAAACCGGCGAAGAGGTTGTGCCTGAGAAGAAAGAAAAGAAAGAGGAAAGCGCAGAGTAATCTGCACGCCTTTTTAACCCGAAAGGCCCCGGTTTCGATCGGGGTCTTTTTTGTCAGGGCTTTTTTTGCCGCCTCTTGAAATGTCGATGGGCGACCCCGACAGTAAATGGACTGTTCTATGAGGCCCTTCCATGATCCTTGAAATACGTCACTATACCCTTAAGCCCGGACGCCGAGAGGAGTTTATCACATTCTTTGAAAAGCATAACCGCTCAGCACTGCGCGACGCTGGTATGCTGGTTTTCGGCCCGCTTCGGGACTTGGAAGACGCCGACAAGGTTCACTGGATGCGCGCCTTTCCTTCTTTGGAGGCACGAGAGAAGATAAAGGGCGATTTCTACGGCGGGCAGGTCTGGCATGACCAGATCGAACCAATCGCAATGTCGATGATCGCCCATTTCGAGGCAGAGGTGGTTGAGACCACTGACGGTTTCGAAAACTTTAACGGTGCCTCGTCAGTCGACGGATAGCTTCCGCAAAAACATCGCTGTCTTGCACGCTTCGGTCATGACGTGCGTCGCTAATGCGCCACGCCTGACGGTCCGTGCTTCATAACGTGCCATTGCCCGTAGCTGTCGGTCAGGTCCAGCTTGATCGCAGCATCCGCCTTGGTCGACGCGCTGCCGATTTCGGCCAGGGTGAACTCGATCCCGCCGGGGATGTCGATCCGGACGCGATGTTCGCCACCACCGTGGGGCGCCTGAATTGGGCGACCGGTCGAGTTCAAGACATCCCCGATTGCGACCTTCGCGGTGCGCCCCTCCATATCCATTTCAAAGTCAATGGGCAGAAACAGCGTTTCGTGAACGGTTTTGCACATCGCACGGAAGACGAACCAATGGGTTGCCATTTCCTCGGTCTCTTCCCCATGAAAGATCTTTTCCAGTGCAACCCGCTGAGGAGCAGAGGCGCTGGGGTCGATAATCACCTGCATCTCGCCACCGCCCTCAAAAATTGGGCCCGGCCAAGCATAAATCAGAGCAGCCTTTGCGCCCGCCAGATCGGTGCGTCCGAAATGGCCTTGTGAAATCTCTAAAACCTCGAATCCGCGGCAATGACCGTGGGTTGGCAATTCCTCGAACTGGCAGGGGCAGGCATAGCCGCAATTGCAGTTCCCGAAAGCGTCGCCTTCAACGTACCAATCTGTGAATGCCATCGTCCTCTCCTGTCTTGCACGGCCTGTATGCCCGAGGTCGAGGGTCTGCCTGAATGCGAGTCTGCCGCCGCTACCCTACCATACAAGGGGCAAATCACGAACTGATGTCCGTGCCTTTCGGTGCCTTCACCTAAAATCCGGCTCGCCCTGCGGGTTCTGAAAACGCGCAGCGCAGAGTTTCGCTTTCCCTGCAAGCATCTGTGATCTATGCAAAGCGTTATGCGATCTTTCGTCATTCATATGTCCTCAAGTACAGCCCGGCGGCCCAATGCCGAACAGCTTTGCGCCGACCTTCCCAATGCCGAGCTTTTCGAGGCAGTAAATGGCCGCGACCCCAGCCAGATTGCCGGAGTTCAGCTTCACCCTGGTAACCTGCACCGACCGCATTATCCCTTTGCGTTGCAGCCGGCAGAGATCGGCGTATTCGAAAGCCACCGCCGTATTTGGCGCAAGATGGTCGAGGAAGAAATTGATCTGGCGATCATCACCGAAGATGACCTGCGTATCGACGCCCCGCGTATGGCCGAGGCGTTGGAGATGCTAGAACCGATCGCCACGCCGGATCACTACATCCGCATCCCCGTGAAGCAGCGCGAAGTCCCGGCCCACACCCTTGCAAACCAAAACGGGCTGTGTCTGATCCTGCCCAAGGTGATCGGCCTGCAATGTGTCTGTCAACTGGTGGGGCGACGCGCGGCCAACCGTCTGCTGGCTGCCACCACTCAGATCGACCGGCCCGTGGATACGTTTCTTCAGATGCACTGGCTGACCGGCCAGCCCATCCATGCGTTGCAAGGCAGTGGTAATCAGGAAATTGCGGGAGAAATTGGCGGTTCGACCATTCAGAGCAAGCCGCCTTTGTCTGATAAACTGACCCGAGAGTTCAAGCGTGCCGCCTATCGGGCACAGCTTCACCTACACCCTCAGCGCCCGCCCGCTGCGTCGGGATAACAACTTTGCCTAAAAGCGCCCGACCGCGCGATTGGGGGCCAAGTCAGCCCCCAAGACCTAAACTCGTCTTACGACGGTGCCTTCGTCGTGCGGAGATACGGGAAGACCGTTTTGAACTCCCCAAACTTTTCTTTCGCTTCGTCGTTTGACACCGCAGGGGGGATGATCACGTCCTCGCCCGGTATCCAGTTTGCTGGTGTGGCCACACCCTTGGCCGACATTTGCAAACCGTCCAGCGCGCGTAGAATCTCGGCAAAGTTCCGGCCCACGGTCATCGGATAGGTCATAGACAGTTTCAGCCGCTTGTCCGGCCCGATGATAAAGACCGACCGCACGGTGGCGCTGTCTGCGGGTGTGCGGCCATCGGGCAGGTATGCCTCGGCTGGCAGCATGTCGAATGCCTTGGATACCGCTAACCCGTCATCGGCGATGATGGGAAAGCCGGGATTGGCGTTGCCATAGGCTTCGATGTCTTTCTTCCACTTTTTGTGGTCTTCGACGCCGTCCACCGACACGCCCAACACCTTGGTGTTGCGGGCCGCCCATTCGTCATTCAATTGCGCGACGGCCGAGAATTCGGTCGTGCAGACAGGTGTAAAATCCTTGGGGTGCGAGAACAGGATTGCCCAGCTGTCGCCGATCCAGTCGTGAAACTGGATGGTGCCCTGGTCCGTCTCTGCGGTGAAGTTCGGAACCGTATCGTTGATGCGCAAACCCATTGTGAAGCTCCTTTGCTGTAAAAGCCCGATTCGGCTGCCGTCAACCTAAACACTTTCCGCGATTGTTAAACCTTGCAATCGCGCGGAATGATTTGATCAAATCATGTCTTGCCGCGCCCTGTTGCCGGTGCCAGAGTGGCCGCAACTACGCCATTTTGGCTGCGGGCACAGGAGAATACGCCATGATCGAAAAACGCGATTTTTACATCAACGGTCAGTGGGTGGCCCCCGCGTCGGGCAATGACTTTCACGTCATCAACCCCTCGACCGAAGAGCCATGTGCGGTCATCTCACTCGGCACGCAGGCCGATACGGATGCTGCTGTGGCTGCAGCAAAGGCGGCTTTGCCAGGGTGGATGGCCACCCCGGTCGCGGACCGGATTGCCCTGGTCGAAAAACTGGCCGAGATCTACCAGTCCCGCGCCGAAGATCTGGCGCAGGCCATGTCGCTTGAGATGGGCGCACCAATTGATCTGTCGCGCACGGCGCAATCGGGCGCGGGGATATACCATCTGAAAAACTTCATCCGCGCGGCGCGTGAATTTCAGTTCGAACGCCCGCTGGGTGATCACGCCCCCAATGACCGGATTATCCATGAGGCCGTGGGGGTAGCTGCTCTTATTACGCCGTGGAACTGGCCGATGAACCAGATCACGCTCAAGGTGGGTGCTGCAGCGATTGCGGGATGCACCATGGTTCTGAAACCGTCCGAACAGAGCCCGCTGAACGCAATGATCTTTGCCGAGATGATGGATGCGGCCGGTTTCCCACCCGGAGTGTTCAATCTGGTGAACGGTGATGGCGCCGGAGTTGGGTCACAACTTTCGGGCCATCCGGACGTGGACATGGTCAGCTTTACCGGCTCGACCCGCGCCGGTACTGCGATTTCCAAGAATGCTGCAGATACGTTGAAGAAGGTGCATCTGGAACTGGGCGGTAAGGGCGCGAACGTGATCTTTGCCGATGCCGACGAAAAGGCGGTCAAGCGCGGCGTGTTGCACATGATGCAGAACACCGGCCAAAGCTGCAACGCCCCAAGCCGTATGCTGGTGCAGCGCCCAATCTATGATCAGGCGGTCGAGACCGCCGCCGAAGTGGCTGGCAAGGTCACCGTTGGACCGGCGTCCGAGGAAGGACGCCATATCGGCCCGGTCGTGAACGAGGTTCAGTGGACCAAGATTCAGGATCTGATTCAGAAAGGCATCGACGAAGGCGCGCGTCTGGTTGCAGGTGGCACAGGCCGGCCCGAGGGGCTGAACAAAGGGTACTACGTGCGCCCTACAGTGTTTGCAGATGCCAACAACCAGATGACCATCGCGCGCGAGGAAATCTTTGGTCCGGTCTTGACCATGATCCCCTTCGATACCGAGGATGAAGCCATCGAGATCGCCAATGACACGCCGTATGGCCTGACCAACTATGTCCAGACTCAGGACGGCGCGCGGGCCAACCGGATGGCGCGTCACCTGCGGTCGGGCATGGTCGAGATGAATGGTCAGTCACGCAGCGCCGGGTCGCCGTTTGGCGGCATGAAGCAATCGGGCAATGGGCGAGAAGGCGGCGTTTGGGGTCTTGAGGATTTTCTTGAGGTCAAAGCCGTTGGCGGCTGGACGCCAGAGTAAAATCAAACGCCATCGAAAACGGATTGGGCAAGGCGCAGAGATGTGCCTTGCCCTTAGTTTGTCAAATGGGGCGAACCACCAACTGCGGCTCACCATTCGATGTTCGGCGCGTGGACCGGCCATCCCATCCAACCTCGCCACTGACCCGTTGCCGGAAGGACGAAAAGCTGTCGAACGTGACCACGTCAACGGGGGCGTCGAACTGCAGGGTAATCCGCCTGTGCGCCCCATCGCCCAATATAGTCAGGCCGCGAATCTCAGCGGTGAAGGTCTGACCCAGATAGGTGCCCTTGACCCTGTCACCCACACGCAGGTGCATCCGGTTTCCGGCCATGGCGCGCAGCGTATTCCAGTCGCGCATGCCATGCTGGTGGGCGACCAGTTCCAGCGATTGTGCGTGCGACAGGTCGACCCCTGTGCCGCGCAGTTTTTCACGCAGCCGCTTGGCCTGCGCCTTGAGTTCGCCTATCGGGGCGATTGTTTCGGTTTGTGTCATGTCTTGCCTCGTTTCCGTAAACGGGCGCAAAGATTGGACGGCGCTCGCATTGCCATCCGTGCGCCGGGAAAGGGCAACAGATGTTTACTCAACCGGGTTTGACCATAGCCATAAGACCGCGAGCGGCAGGGGACCCGAACCTAGCCGCCTTGTTGCATTGGCAAGCCGGCCTGTCAATCAGGCATCGGCCTGCGCGGCCTCGTAGGCGAGCATGGCGCGCTTGACCGGCAATCCCCAGTGATAGCCGCCTAGGCCCCCGGATTTGCGCAATGCCCGGTGACAAGGGATCAGCCAACTGACGGGGTTGCGCCCAACCGCCGTTCCCACGGCACGAACAGCCTGCGGGTTGCCGACCCGTTCTGCGATCTCGGAATAGGTTGTGACATGGCCCGACGGGATATGCATCAAAGCCTCCCACACCTTGATCTGAAGGGGTGAGCCAATCAGGTAGAGCGGTGTCGGCTCCAGCCGGTCGCTGGCCGCGCCAAACGCGCTGAGTACCCAAGGCCGCAGCCGCATCGGGTCCTCGACAAAATCAGCCTGCGGCCAACGTGAAAGCATATCCTCCATCGCGCCTTCTTCACCGGACTCTGCCCCGAAGGCCAAACCGCAGATTCCCCTTTCGGTCCCCATGACAAGCGCCGGGCCAAAGGGGCTTTCGAACCAGCCCCAGTAGATTGTCAGCCCAGCCCCTTTGCGGGCGTATTCACCTGGGCTCATGGATTCCCATTTCAAGAAAAGGTCATGCAAGCGGCCACTGCCTGAAAGGCCAACGTTGTGCGCCGTCTCCAACGTGGTAAACCGGTCGCGCAGCAAGGCTTTGGCGTGACCCAATGTCAGATATTGCTGGTAGCGTTTCGGCGACACCCCGGTCCAGCGCGAGAACAGGCGCTGGAAATGGGCCGGGCTCATGTTCATCTCACGCGCCAGTTCTTCAAGGCTCAGCCCCTCGCCGCCCTGGTCGATCAGGTCGATGGCGCGCCGCATGACGTTGTAGTGATAACCGGATTCGGAGTTTTGGATATTCATGGCTGTCACCTTCTTGTGGCTCGCCCTGATCCTAGACGGTCGGACCTGACCGAAGCGACCCGAAACTTGCGATTTTTTGTGCCCATTGTTGGAATCAGCCCGGCCGATTACTCTGAGTAAACTCAGGAGCGACTGATATGCCCCAGGCCGACGCCTTCCACCTGTCCGATGCTGCTGCCCGAAAGTACCAGGATCATTCCGTGCCTGCCATGTTCGCGCCGCTGGCACAGGCCACGGTCAAAAAACTGGGACTCTGCGAAAATGACCATGTGCTGGATGTCGCCTGTGGCACCGGTGCGCTGACGCGAGAGATCATCGCAACGTTACCGGGCCGCGGGCGCGTTGTCGGTGCTGACTTGAACCAAACGATGATCGATGTGGCCTCGGCTTTGACACCTGCGTCCAGCCATTCCGTGGACTGGATGGCTGCGGATGTTACTGACCTGCCTTTTGACGATCACAGTTTTGATGTGGCCTGTATTCAGCAAGGGCTACAATTCTTTCCCGACAAACCTGCCGCACTGGCCGAGATACGCCGCGTGCTGAAACCGGGTGGTAAACTGTGCCTGACCTGCTGGAGCGCAATCTCAGAGTTCAACAACGGGTTGGCCGAAGCACTGGAGCGGCATGTCAGCCCCGGCGCCGCGCAAAAGGCGAGGGCGCCGTTTTCGTTTCGCGATGGTGATCTGATCACCGCGCTTTTGGACGACGCCGGGTTTCGGGTTGCCGAGCATGACATCATCACCCTCCACCGCCGATTTGAAGACCTGCGCGCGCAGGTTCTGGCCTTGCCGGTTGAACAGGACATGCGCGCAAAAGGGGATGCCGTCATTGACCGCGTTCTGACGGATATCGCCGATCACCTTGCTCCTTTCGACAAGGACGGGGTGTTCATCGTGCCGCAAGAAGCGCATTTCTTTGCCGCAACTCGTGCCTGACGCACTTTACCCGCCGGTTCAGGCATTGCATTAAGGGCCGGATGGCAAAGCAACTCGATTATCACAAAATCCGCGAGATTTTCACGCGCTTCCATGACGCTGACCCCGAACCCAAGGGTGAGCTGGAGCATGTGAACGTCTATACGCTTGTCGTGGCCGTGGCCCTATCGGCGCAGGCGACAGATGCAGGTGTCAACAAGGCCACGCGCGCCTTGTTTCAGATCGCGGATACGCCGCAAAAGATGCTGGATCTGGGCGAAGAGGGGTTGATCGAGCATATCAAGACCATCGGCCTGTTCCGCCAGAAGGCGAAGAACGTCATCAAGCTGAGCCGCATTCTGGTGGATGAGTACGGCGGCGAGGTTCCAAATTCCCGCGCGGCGCTGCAGTCCTTGCCGGGCGTGGGACGCAAGACGGCCAACGTGGTTTTGAACATGTGGTGGCGGTACCCTGCGCAGGCCGTAGACACGCATATTTTTCGCGTTGGTAACCGCACCGGTATCTGTCCGGGTAAAACCGTTGATGCGGTTGAGCGCGCGATCGAAGATAACATCCCAACCGATTTCCAGCTGCATGCGCATCACTGGCTGATCCTGCATGGCCGCTATCACTGCAAGGCACGCAAACCGATGTGCGCAACCTGCATCATCCGCGATCTCTGCGAATTTGAGGACAAGAACCTATGAAAACCTACCAGCTTGTTGGCATCGGAAATGCCGTTGTGGACGTGATTTCCCAGGCCGATGACAACTTCCTTGAACTGATGGGGATCGAGAAGGGCATCATGCAACTGATCGAACGTGACCGGGGCGAGGTTCTATATGCCGCGATGGAGGGGCGGGTGCAGACGCCGGGCGGGTCTGTCGCCAACACGATCGCCGGGGCCGGCGCGCTGGGCCTGGACGCCGCGTTCATTGGCCGGGTTCATGATGACGCGCTGGGCCGGTTCTATGCGGATGCGATGAACGAGGACGGGGTGGATTTCGTCAACCCGCCCGTGCCGGGGGGTGAATTGCCGACCTCACGCTCGATGATCTTTGTCTCACCCGATGGTGAACGGTCGATGAACACCTATCTGGGCATTTCCTCGGAACTGTCGTCAAAGGACGTCCCGAACGAGGTGGCAGGCAACAGCCAGATCATGTTCCTTGAAGGCTATCTGTTCGACAAGGAAAAGGGCAAGGCCGCGTTTCTTGAGGCCGCGCGTGACTGCCACAAGGGCGGCGGCAAGACCGGCATCGCCATTTCCGACCCGTTCTGCGTGGAACGCCACCGCGCCGATTTCCTGTTGCTGATCGAACACGAGCTGGATTTCGTCATCGGCAACGAGGACGAGATCAAGTCGCTGTTTGAAACAAGCGATCTTGAGGAAGCGCTGGCCAAGACGGCTGAGATTTGCCCTCTGGTCGTTTGCACCCGGTCTGGCGATGGGGTGAGCATTCTGCACGAAGGCACCCGCGTCGATGTGCCTGTTGAAAAGATTGTGCCCGTCGACGCAACCGGCGCGGGCGACCAGTTCGCCGCCGGGTTCTTGTACGGCATGGCGACAGGCCGCGACTACGAGACCTGCGCAAAAATCGGTAATGTCTGCGCCCGCGAGGTGATTTCGCATATCGGCCCGAGACCCGAGGCGAACATGGTGGACTTATTGCGGGAGGCGGGGTTGGTTTGAACGGGGGCCGTTTAGTGGGCGCAGCGGACAATCGCACTTCCTGAAGGACTGTCCGCTTCTTGAAATCGATCAGGCTTCGAATTCCTCGACAAGATACCCATTATCATAAGTCTCAGTCCTGATCCGAGTCATGCTGATGGGCCTAGTAAACGCGCCAAATAGGGTCGTGCCGCTTCCGAGGACACAGGGTGCGCGTTTTAGTATGAGTCGATCGATCAGTCCTTGTTCCAGCATCCACCCTGCGAAATCGCCACCCCCGCAAAGATATACGGGGCCAGCAGCGTTGCGCGCCAGTTTCCGAATCTTGTCAGGTGTAGGGCGGCTACAAACTGAGATTTCAACCTGTTCAGGCACCTCTAAAGCGTCGGAGAAAACAACGGTTCGCATGTGTGGATAGGGGTTCTGACCGGGTTTGAGGCCAAAACTATACCCGAACTCGTAGGTTTTTCGGCCCATGATTGCGGTTTTGTACGTCTCAAGGCGCTTTAGATAGTCGTCAACAACCTGCCCTTCATGAGCGAATTTCGAAATGTCGCCGGACGCGCCAGAGATGAAACCGTCAAGCGAGACGGCAACGTCATAGATTATGGGATGCATGAGATGCTCCTGTTCAATAATTTCCCAAGAAACCTTTCGGCCTCCGAATGAGTTGGAAACTATTTGATCACTGGCAGAGCACTCCTCAATTGGGCATGCACCTAGCGGGAGTTTCTTGTCTGGTCAATACGCTGCCACAAAAAAGCGGACCTTCGAACCCAACGCAGCATCGGACAAAATGGGCTCAAAACGAACAAACAGCCCTCACCGCAAATACTCGCCAAACGCCTCCATCACCCGCGTATACACATCTCGTTTGAACGGCACGATCTCATCGATCAGGCGCGCGGGGTCCTGCCATTTCCAGCGGGTGAACTCGGGGTGGTCAGTCTTGATGTTGATCTGGTTATCAGCCCCCAGAAAGCGCATCAGGAACCATTTCTGTTCCTGCCCGCGATAGCGGCCCTTCCAGATTTTGGGCACGATGTCATGCGGCAGGTCATAGGGTAGCCAGCCATCGGTTTCAGCGATGATCTGAACCAGATCGGCAGTGACGCCGGTTTCTTCCCACAACTCTCGCAAGGCCGCGTCGCGGGCGTTCTCGCCTTTGTCTACGCCGCCTTGGGGCATCTGCCACGCATCCTCAAACCGGTCGTTGCGCTGGCCGACAAAGATCTTACCCTCAGTATTCATCAGCATTAGCCCGACACAGGGACGATAGGGAAGTTTGGCGATCTGTTCGGGGGTCATGCGCGGCCTCATGGTTGTCCGGCCGAGCTGTACCAAGCGTGGCGGCAGCAGCAAAGGGGGTGACGTGAGGTTTCGCGTGACAAAGGTGACGCGCACGGCAATTTGGGGCATGACGTCAGGAGGGAGAGTTTTGCCATGACTGCGTACCCAAACATGCTGGCCCCGCTTGATCTGGGCTTCACCACCTTGAAGAACCGGGTGTTGATGGGCTCGATGCACACGGGGCTTGAGGAAACCGGCGACTGGAACCGGGTGGCCGAGTTCTATGCCGACCGGGCGCGCGGTGGCGTGGCACTGATGGTGACGGGTGGGATTGGTCCAAACCTGGAAGGGTCAGTTCTGCCGGGTGCATCGATGATGACGACCGAAAAGGACGTGACGAACCACTCTATCGTGACGGACCGGGTGCATCAGGCGGGCGGCAAGATCGCGATGCAGATCCTGCATGCGGGCCGTTATGCCTATGGACCCAAATGCGTGGCGCCCAGCCCGGTAAAATCGCCCATTTCGCCATTCCCTCCAAGCGAGCTGGATGAAGAGGGCATTGAGAAACAGATCAGCGATATCGTCAACGCCGCCGTTCTGGCTCAGAAAGCGGGCTATGATGGGGTCGAAATCATGGGGTCCGAGGGGTATTTCCTGAACCAGTTCCTCGTGACCCATACTAACAAGCGTAACGACCGATGGGGCGGGTCTTACGAGAACCGAATGCGCCTGCCCATCGAGGTCGTGCGCCGCACGCGTGAGGCGGTGGGCCGTGAGTTCATCATCATCTACCGCCTTTCCATGATCGACCTTGTTCCCAACGGCTCGACCCATGACGAGGTGGTGCAACTGGCGCAAGAGATCGAAAAGGCCGGCGCCACGATCATCAACACTGGCATCGGCTGGCACGAGGCGCGAATCCCGACCATTGCCACCAGCGTTCCCCGCGCGGCCTTTGCGTGGGTCACGAAAAAGCTGATGGGCAAGGTGTCTATTCCGGTGATCACCTCGAACCGCATTAACACCCCCGAGGTGGCCGAAGAGGTGCTGTCGACAGGTTGTGCCGACATGGTCTCGCTGGCCCGTCCGATGTTGGCGGATGCGGATTTCGTGGCCAAGGCAATGGCAGGAGAGTCCGCCAAGATCGCGCCCTGCATTGCCTGCAACCAAGCGTGTTTGGATCACACGTTCAGCGGCAAGCTGACATCATGTCTGGTGAACCCACGCGCCTGTCACGAGACCGAGCTGGTGATCGAAAAGACTGACACGCCCAAGAGTGTGGCCATCGTTGGCGCAGGTCCGGCTGGGTTGTCCACCGCTATGACCGCCGCCCAGCGTGGGCATAGCGTTACCTTGTTCGACCGTGCCAGCGAGATCGGGGGCCAGCTGAACATGGCGAAACAGGTTCCGGGAAAAGAGGAATTCTGGGGGCTGGTCGACTGGTACCACACCATGATGGCCGATCTGGGTGTCAAACTGGAACTGAACCGCGAGGTCAGCGCCGATGATCTGACCGGCTTTGACGAGGTGGTGATCGCCACGGGCGTTATCCCGCGCGATCCGCAGATACCCGGGCAGGACCGAGACAATGTACTGAGTTACATCGACGTACTGCGCGGCAAGGCCGAGGTCGGTGCATCCGTTGCCGTAATCGGCGCCGGGGGTATCGGCTTTGACGTCTCTGAATTCCTGATCGAAGACGGCCACAGCGCGACCACCGACCTCCCCCTGTGGATGAAGGAATGGGGCGTCACCGACCCGGCCAATCACCGTTCGGGCCTCGCCCCCGAAGGCCCGCAGCCCGAAGCGCCCAAGCGTCAGGTTACGCTCTTGCAACGCAAGAAGCAGGCGCACGGCAAAGGGCTGGGGAAGACCACGGGCTGGATTCATCGCGCGACGCTGAAGATGAAACAGGTAAATTTCGTGGGTGGCGTGAACTATGAAAAGATCGACGAAGACGGCCTGCATGTCAGCTTTGGCGAAGACCGCGCCGATCCAACAGTGATCGCTGCGGATACAATTGTTTTATGCGCGGGTCAGGTCTCGGACCGCAGTCTTGCGGATGCGCTGATCGAACGCGGTATCACGCCACATGTTATAGGCGGGGCAGATGTTGCGGCTGAGCTGGATGCCAAGCGGGCGATCAACCAGGGGACAAGGCTGGCGGCAGAGTTTTGAACGCAACAGCCTACCTTTTGAACCGCGGCTGAGTCCCGCGGCCAATCTTTCAACCGCACCATCGCCTTGCAGCCAAGATTATGCAGGAGCGCTGCTATTCCACCGTTATCGTGATCACCTCGGACACAATCGGCGGGTTATGCGGTACGTGACCCGCGTCGCCCAGCACCAGTTGTAGCGTGTGTTCTCCGGGGGCAAGGTCCAGCGTTACCTCGGTCTGACCGCCGCCGAAATGCAGGTGGTTGTCATCGGCAGGCAGGCCATAAGCCAGCTCATCGGCACCGCCTTCGCCTTCGCCAATCGGCGGGCGATTAATGAGAAGGTGATGGTGGCCGGTGTTTTCCTGCTCGGTCCCGGCCGGGGCCACGCCCATACCCTTGAGGCCAAAGACCACAGTGACCGGAGATTGAACCGTGTCCCCGTTGGCAAGAGTTACAAAATAGACTTCCGCGTCAGGGTTTGATGGTGTTTCTCCTCCGGCCAACGCAAAGGTTGCAGACAGGCACACGGCCGCAATTGCAAAAAGCAGTTTCATGATCTCCTCCACGGTCACAAATTTGCCATTGTCATCCTAGCATATCAGGATCACCGGTCCTAAAATCGGTCTCTTTTATGGGTGTATTCTATTTGGAAACCATTGTTTCCGCGTTTCCCATCTGCAAACGATCCGTTTTAAAACCCTGATATTATCCCATGTCCGCCCAGTTTCCGCCCAGATTGACCCCAATAGTGAGACAAAGAACAAAAGACCTGGGGAATGAGAATGGACCGACTGACCGAAATGGAAGCCTTTGCCAATGTGGTGGACCAGGGAGGCTTCACAGATGCGGCCAAGAAAATGGGCATCTCCAAATCGGCTGTGTCAAAGCACGTATCCAGCCTAGAGGCCCGATTGGGCGCGCGGTTGCTGAACCGCACCACGCGTCGCGTTTCCCCGACCGAGATCGGACTGGCTTACTACGACCGCGCGCGCCGCGTGCTGAATGACGCAGGCGAGGCGGATGCGCTGGTTACCTCAATGCAGTCGGCACCGTCTGGCCTGTTGCGGATCAGTGTGGCAACAGATTTCGGCGTAAATCACCTGTCACCGGTTTTGTCGGATTTTCTGGCCGCCTACCCGGACATCACGGTGAACATGGTTCTGAACAACCGCTATGTGGAGCTGATCTCGGAAGGGTTTGACGTGGCCGTACGTATTGGTGAGCTGGAAGACAGCACCCTGCGCGCCCGCAAACTGACGGAAACCGTGAAACGCATGGTCGCCGCGCCCAGTTACATCGAAAAATTTGGCCGCCCGCAGAAGATCGACGATCTGAACGAGCACAAACTGCTGCACTACTCCAGCCAATCATCCGGCAATGTCTGGCGGCTGACAGCACCATCTGGCGAAAAGCGACAGGTACGCACAGCCGGCTGGCTGAGCGTCAATGACGGTCAGTCGCTGCTGAATGCGGCCATCTCGGGTCTGGGGATCGCCTATCTGCCAAGCTATCTCTACGCGGACGCGTTGAAAACCGGTGCGGTTCTGGATGCGATGCCGTCCCTGCCTGACGAAGTGCAGGGTATCTATGCCGTCTATCCACCCGGCCGTTTCACGCAACCCAAGGTGCGCGCTTTTATTGATTTCCTCGTCGAGTCCTTCGCAGACAAAGGCCTGATGGACTGGGCGAGTTGACAGAAACAACAATACGCTGGCGGGAACTCCTGCTGCGTGCTGTGAGTTGCCTCACTTCGTCCGCTTAAGGTGCTGGCAATATGTCAAAGAAAATCTCATATTGTCTCTGTTCTGTCGACAAATAGTCTTTTTTGGTGAAGATAGTTTAAAGGACAGCACTAATCTCCTCGGTAAACTTCGACGGCCCGCGCTTTGATGCGGGTCTTTTTTTTGTCAGAACACCTCGATGCAGGAAAGCCGAGTCAGTTGACCAGCAGCACGGCCTCAACCCGGCGATTCAGGTCGCGACCTGCGGGCGTGTCGTTCGAGGTCAGGGGGGCCAGGTATCCGATTCCGCGTGCTTCGATCCGGTCGCCTGACACGCCATATGCTTCGATCAAGCGGGCGCGTACCGCTTGTGCCCGTCCCGTGCTTATAGAAATATTGGCATCCAGCGCACCGGTGTCGTCCGTATGCCCCACAAGTGCCAGCCGCGTGCCCGGGTTGTCGGCCAGATAGCCCGCTATCTGCGCCAGTGAGGCAAACGGCCCGTCGCCCAGCGTGATTTCACCGGTGCGGAAATGCAGATCGTCCAGAATAACGTGCCCGTTCTGCGCCAGGGCAGAAAGCAGTCCGCCCGAGTTGTCGACTGTTTCTTCGATCACCAATGGGGGAGGGGCAGGGGCGTCTACCGGGGTCACCCGGATCATCTGGATGTAACCGCTGGGCGGGTTGCGGCTGACAAGCAGAGTCACTACGTCTTCTCCGCGTTTGGCAGCCAGAAAGCGATAATCCTGTATCGCCACATACATGTCGGGGGTTGGCACCACCTCGGTCGCGAACCGGAAGTCGAACCCACCGCAGGCCTTGGCTGCACATTCGAACAGAACGTCATAGCCTTGCGCGGTGATCTGTTCGCGCAGCGGCGCCAGAAGTTGCAGCGTTGTGCTGGAACCAGACTGCACGCGCCATGTGAACCTTTCGACACGACCTTCGACTTGCTGCACCGGCAGGGCGCCACCATCAATCGGGCCGGTCGGTAAGTCGTAACTGTCCAGCGGACTGACACGTTCGCTTAGTTGGCGCGCGCCGGTGGGCAACGTCAGATCCTGTGCGGCAACGGGTCCTGCCAGCACCAAAAGGATCACTTGGGCAATTCGGATCATCGAGCCTGCGCGTGATAGTCGTCGTTCGGAGCCATAGCGGTCGCGCTTGCAACCCGGTTCGACATGTTGAAAAATCCGGTGACGTTGGCAATATCCCAGATATCCCGGTCGGTGAAGCCCACGTTGCGCAGACGCTGGCGATCAGGCTCTTCGATCTCAGTGCTGGCTGTGGTCATCTTGGCGGCAAAATCCAGCATTGCACGCTGACGCGGGTTCAGATTGGCGACGCGGTAATTCATGACCAGCCTCTCGCCCAATTGCGGATCGCCAGACAACTGCCGTACCGCTGCGCCATGGGCCACTAGGCAGTAGAAGCATTTGTTGATCGCTGACACGACCACCGCAATCATTTCGCGCTCCAACTTGCTGAGGCCGCTGTCGCCCAGCATCAGGTCGTTATACATCGCGGTAAACGCGTTCAGCTTCTCGATATCAAACGCATAGGCGCGCAACACATTGGGCACAAAGCCAAGCTTTTCCACGCAAATATCGAAGTACTTTTGCGTTTCGGGGGGTAGCGGGTCCACCATCGGCAGGTTCAGCGCGGTGGGCATAGTCTGGTCGGTCACGTCGGGTTCTCTCCTTGGGCAGACTGACGGTAGTGGTATTCGTCAACAATCTCCATCCCAAGTGCGTGATATAGTCCGTTCGCACCGACATTTGCCTTGGTGCAGATCACGCTGAGCGTTTTGGCCCCGTGCTCTTGCGCCCAGAATGCGGCGGCGCGCATCGCCCATGCACCCAGTCCCTGCCGACGGTGTTCTGGCAAAACCTCAAGCGCGTGAACCATGACAATGCCGTCTTGCAGCGCAGCAAAACTGGTGCCGGCGGGATGATCGTTGCGACGCAAAAGAAAGCCAGTTTTCGGACCCTTCGCGCGGTCCATCACGGCGATCCGTTCCGGCCCGATCCCGCCCTGCGCCCATATTTCGCGCATGATGGCCAGAGGCTCCCAAATGGTGAAGACCGTCACACGGGGGATAGGGGTGTCGGTCAGATGATCAACAGGGCACGCATAGATATTGACCGGGTCAAGAATGTCATACCCTCGCGCGGTAAGCTGTACGTCCAGCGCCTCATCCCCCGGACGCAGGCAAAACAGGCGCTTTTGCCCCATCGCCTGCATCTCGGCTTCGGCGGCGTCAATATCAGCCTCGGTCGCCGGACCCAGCGCACTTGCGGCACTCACGCGTGAGCCGCCGCCGCGCCCCTGTCGCAATTGAAACGGCCCTAGCCTTTCGTACCGCGCAGCAGGCCAGGTGCCGTCGACGATGGCGGCCCAGTTGGTGTTCACAGATCCAGTTCTTTCGCCAATCGGGTTATGGCCGCGTCAATCTGCGCGCCGTTCGTCCCTCGCACGACCACGTTCGCACCGAAAACACCATTGACCTGGAATGGATAGCAGCCGATTGAAAGATCCTGAAACCTTTCGGCCAATGCAGCGAGGGTTGCGGCGATATCGCCTTCGCCCCGATCCACACGCAAGGTTTGTGACAACAGCGGATTGCCTCCGGTCAGCCCGGGCAGCACGCTGGCAACCATAGCCTGAAAAACTGACGGCACCCCGGCCATCACGTGCACGTTTTCAATGGTAAATCCAGGAGCCGTAGAAACCGGGTTTTCGATCAGAGTGGCCCTGTCCGGTATACGTGCCATCCGCAAACGCGCGTGGTTCAGCTCCAGACCGGATTTGTCATAGTGGGCTTGGAGTAACGCCCGCGCATCCTCGCGCACGTCGATGGGCCTGCTGAATGCGCGCGCGATGCAATCTGCGGTGATGTCGTCATGGGTCGGGCCGATCCCGCCGCTGGTGAATACTGTGTCATACGCCTGCGATAGCGCCTTGACTGCAGTTTCAATGGCGGGCGCATCGTCGCTGACGAAGCGTACCTCTTTCAGGTCGATACCGTGTTTGGTCAGCTCTCCGGCCAGGAAGTGCATATTTGAATCACGGGTTCGGCCCGACAGGATCTCATCTCCGATCACAAGCATTGCAGCGGTTGGATTGGCCATGGAAAGCGCCTCCCTCTTGATCGACCTTTGGGGCAGGTATAGGCCGTGAGGCATGCGATTTGAAACCCCCCTCGTCCCCGCCCGCCTGATCCGCCGCTACAAACGCTTTCTGGCGGATTGTACGCTTGAGGACGGGCGCGAGGTCACGGCCCATTGCGCCAATCCCGGCTCCATGATGGGGCTGGCTGAACCGGGTGAAAAAATCTGGCTTGAGCCGAATGACGATCCGAAGAAAAAGCTGAAATACGGCTGGCGTCTGGTCGACCATGAGAATGGACATTTCACCGGTGTTGACACGTCGTTGCCCAACAAGGCGCTGCGTGCGGCGTTGGAGGCGGGTGAAATCCCCGAACTTGCGATCTATGAAACCGTCCGGCCCGAAGTAAAATATGGCCATCAAAGTCGCATCGACTTTCTGCTGACCCAACCGGGCCTGCCGGATGCCTATGTCGAGGTCAAAAGCGTCACCCTCTCACGCAAAAGCGGTCTGGCTGAATTCCCAGATAGTGTCACCGCGCGCGGTACCAAACATCTGGGTGAACTGGCAAGGATGGCTGCGCAGGGGCACCGTGCAATTATGCTGTATTTAGTGCAGCGCACGGATTGCGACCGATTCGCGTTGGCTACCGATATCGACCCGACCTACGCCGCAGCCTTCGAGGCCGCCCAAGCTCAAGGGGTTCAGCGGTTGGTTTATGCAGCACGCATCTCGCCGCAGGGAATTTGGGTGGAACCAAAAGGTCTTTTGGCCTGAACACTGTCAAATGCCGTGCTTCAGAAAGCGCCTTGGGAACACTTCACATCCCAGCCTTGCCCATTGGTCCTACAAGCGACACTTAAACATGGTCGCAGACAGCGGCATTCTGAGGTCACTAGCCCCGAACCGCGACCGCAGATTCGTCCCAATCCGGGCGACGACGGCATCGGGATCCACCCCGCCACGATCCTTGATTTCATCTATTAAGGGGTTTCCGTAAACCAATGCAGTTGCAAACTTATCGATATCAACGATCTGCTTAGTCACAGTGATTGTCTCATGCTCGACATCCGTCCAACCCGCAGCGGAAAGATCGGCACGTACAACCTGCGGATCGCCGTAGTGAAATGGAACTTTGTAAAAGCCCGGGGGATTATCCGAAAAGAATTGCATGACTGTCTGATGTGTCGTTTCCGAGAATGGATTTTCCGACATGTCGCTCCACACGTTGAACACGTAGTGCCCACCGGGCTTCAAGACACGGGCGGCTTCCTTAAAAGACGCAATTTTGTCCGGGAAGAACATGACACCGAACTGGCAGGCCATTAAATCAAACGCGTCGTCCTCAAACGGCAGGTCCATTGCGTTGGCTGCTGCAAACTCAACGTTGTCATCAGCCGTGAACTTCTGTTTCGCGACATCAAGCATCGGAGAGTTGAGGTCCGTTATCACAAGCGCTGTATCCGGATGCAGCCTGTCGCGCAGTTGCCTGCTGACGATCCCGGTGCCGGCTGCCAGTTCCAAAACGCGCTTGGCAACAAGACTGCTGCACAGCTCAGCCATCTTTTCAGCGTAGTCTGTGAAAATGTTTGGCCCCAGACCGCGGTCATAGTGGCTGGGAATATCACCAACAAAATTTGCGGAAAAACTCGGCATATCTGCCTCCAGAGTCTATTTCTGGTGGCAGCATATCAAATATCTGCGCGGATTTCCGGCTTTTCGCACGCAGGTAAAGCTGCTTTTGTACCGCGTTATTGACGTTCCGTCCGGCTGATATGTCTTGAGAAGATCACAGGTGCACGCGGTCTCAATCCGCGGCGGGTCGACTTTTCTATATCTTTCTGAGTCTTTGATCGCTTCGAACCTATGGATATTCGAAAATGGACTATGGAGATGCCATCATTTTGCGGAACCGCAGCGGATCTTGTGTGAATTTCGCGAAAGGGGTTTGGGTGCCGTCCCTATCTGAAATCAGGTTCGGTGAGCACAGATTTGTGTCAATCGGCGACAACGGCGTCCACTTCGATCTCGACCAGCCATTCGGGGTTCACGAAACGGTCGATGGCCATGATCGTGTCGACCGGCCGCGCGTCTAGGCAGTAGAGTTTCCGGGCCTCAATCGCCTGCTTCCAGTTGTCGATATCCGTCAGGATCACGCGGGTACGCACGATGTCGTGCAAGCCTGACCCTGCCTGTTCCAAGGCTGCTTTGATGATTTCAAAACACTGCTTGGTCTGCAAGAACACGTCACCGACCCCTACGGTTTTGCCCTCCTGATCGACCGGGGCCGTACCGCCAACCGCAATGAAATGTCCCACCCTGACTGCACGGCTGAAACCCACAATGGTTTCCATCGGGTTTCCGTTTGAAATCAATTCTCGCTTGTGCGGCATGGTTCTGTTCCCTGACAAGATCGCCGAATTCCGGCGTCACTATGCAGAATAGGCGCCGAAACGGACTGAAAATCGAGGGAAATTTTAGCCCTAACCTGTCTGCGGGCCTTGCTGCGATGCGCTTCACTTATCCAATTGACGCGGTGGCCCTTGCAGAACCGGCCCAAAGGACCATTTAAGCAACCTACCGCACGCGACCTCAAGCCCTCTGGAACTTTCTGCACAAGCAGCGTAAAAGACGGGTTGCGCGAAACATTCGGAGCCTTGCATCCATGAAAGAACATCGTGGCCGTCTGACAAAGGACGGTATCCGTATCTATGAACAGGGTGACTTTGCCGGTATGCATACGGCAGGGGCCTTGGCCGCGCGGATACTCGACAACATCGCGGAGCATGTTTTTCCAGGCCAAACCACGGGTGAGATTGACCGGATTATCACCCAGATGGTCGATGAGGCAGGCGCAACTTCGGCAACGATTGGCTACAAAGGCTATCAGCACGCCAGTTGCATCAGTGTGAACCACGTGGTCTGCCACGGGATTCCCGGCGACAAACGGCTAAAGGATGGTGACATCCTGAATATCGATGTCACGGTGATCTTGGATGGCTGGTACGGCGATACATCGCGCATGTATGTGGCCGGCAAACTGCCCCGCAAAGCCGAGCGTCTGATCCAAGTAACCCATGACGCGCTGTTCAAAGGTATCGAGATGGTCAAACCCGGTAATACCTTTGGTGATATCGGCCACGCCATCCAGGCCTATGTCGAGGCGCACCGGATGAGCGTTGTTCGCGATTTCTGCGGCCACGGGCTGGGCCGGGTGTTCCACGCGCCGCCGAACGTGCTGCATTATGGGCGTCCAGGCACCGGCGCGATGCTTGAAGAAGGTATGTTTTTTACCATTGAGCCGATGGTGAACCTGGGCCGTCCCGAAACCAAGACGCTGGCCGATGACTGGACCGCCGTGACCCGCGATAAATCGCTGTCCGCGCAGTTTGAACACTCGGTGGGTGTGACGGCGGATGGTGTTGACATCTTTACCCTATCGCCGGGCAATAAGTTCCACCCAACCTATTCGTCCTGATCGGCGGACTGGTCGCGCAACAGTTTCAACAGCAAGGTTTCCTGCCCCCATGGCGTCACTGCGTCATGGATAAACACCGGGGCTCGCATGGGTTTGCGTTCAGGCCCGGTGGCTGCGTCAGCGTCCTTGGGGACAGACCAGATCGATGGGGTTAAAGCTCGGTCCATAGCGAACACACTAGCACACGCTGGCCAGTTTCTCAAAAGACAGAATAGCTGACGCGAGCCGGGTCAGAGGTCCGTTCGGTTTACTTGGTTATCTGTCTGGATCACCATGCCACATGAGCGTGATATGCGTATCGCCGTATTTCCGGGCGTCCTGCATAATGAACCCGTCGGGTGCCTGCATGGGTGCGTTTTCTTCCCAGACGATCAGGGCACCATCAGCTATCCAGCCATCTGACAGGGCCGCAATGGCTTTCTGCCCCAGCGCTTTGCCATAGGGGGGATCCAGGAAGATCAGGTCATAGGCCTTGCCCGGATTCTCATCCAACCGCGTGACGTCGCGGCGGATCACGTCGGAGCGGTCGGTGCTGTGGGTCAGGTCGATATTCTTGCGGATCAGACCCTGCGCCACGCGCCCGTCATCTACGAATGTCACATGCGCCGCGCCACGCGACAAAGCCTCAAGCCCCAGCGCGCCGGTGCCCGCAAAAAGGTCCAGTACGCGCAAGCCGTCAAAGTCAATCTGATTGGTCAGAACGTTGAACAGGCTTTCCCGGACCCTGTCGGTGGTGGGGCGCAGATGTGCACCCGCATCCCCTTTGCCGACCGAGGCCAAAGCCCGGCCCCGGAACTCTCCGGCAATGATCCTCACGCCTTGAGCAGCGGTTTCAGGTCCGCTTCGGGATCGGCAATCACTGCAGGATCGGCGGTCTTACCTGCATCAATGAGACGTTTTCCGACCATGTAGGCGCGCGGGTCGTTCATCGCGTCAACTGCAATCAACTGATCCCCATTGTAATACCAGAAAGACACGGTCTGCCCCTCGCCCTGACGGGTCACGACACGATCATAGCCCGTGTTCAGCCCGGCGATCTGGAGTTTGACGTCATATTGGTCCGACCAGAACCAGGGTGTCGCCACATAGTCCTTGCCCGCGCCCAGTATGTTCCGGGCCACAACCTCGGCCTGATCGATCGCGTTTGGTACGCTTTCCAGTCGGATGCGCGTACCGGCATGCGGGAAAGACGCGCAGTCACCCGCCGCCCAGATTGAGGGATCGGAGGTGCGCCCATGTGCGTCGGTCTTGATCCCGTTGTCCAACTCTAGTCCGGCCATTTCAGCCAATTGGGTCGAAGGAGTGATCCCCACGCCAACAACAACAAGGTCGACGTCCAGTCTGGTGCCATCGGTCAGAACCGCGCCTACCACCTTGCCGTCTTCTCCAACCAGATGGTCCAGCCCCACGCCTTCGCGGATATCGGCACCGTGGTTCGTGTGCAAAGCACGGAAATAATCACTGGTCTCGGGCGCGGCCACCCTTTGCAGGATACGGTCTGCCATCTCGACCAGTGTCACCTTGACCCCTCGTTTGGCGCAGACGGCCGCAGCCTCAAGTCCGATATAGCCGCCACCCACGATCAGGGCACGCGCGCCTTCCGTGACATAAGGCTCCATTTCATCCACATGATACAGGTCGCGCACAACATGCACGCCCTTCAGATCACCACCAATCGCGGCGGGCAGATAGCGGGGTTCAGATCCGGTGGTAAGTGCCAGTTCGTCGTACGAGATCACATCGTCCCCCACGGTGACCGTCTTGGCCTGCGGATCAATCGCCGTAACGCGCTGACCCAGACGCAGGGTGATGTTGTTTTCGGCATAAAAGCTCTCGGGCCGCAGGAACAGACGTTCCAGTTCCATTTCTCCCAGAAGATAGGCCTTTGACAAAGGCGGACGTTGATAGGGCAGATGCGGTTCGGACCCAATCAGGGTGATGTCCCCTTCAAACCCGTCTTTGCGCAGTCCGGCGACAAGCGAAGACCCTGCCTGCCCGGCACCGATTACGACAATATGGCTCATGTTACTCCCACCGTGTCGAATTCCCGTGGTTTCATCCACGCGACCACCTATATTGCGGCTGAGCCCGACTCTGCAAATCCAAACGACAGGAGCTTAACAATGATTTCAACAGGTGACACGCTGCCAGATGCCACACTTGCGCAGATGGGTGCAGACGGCCCCGAAGAGGTGCGGATTTCAGACAAAACCAAAGGGCGCAAAGTCGTGATTTTTGCGGTACCCGGTGCATTCACGCCGACATGCCATTCGGCCCATGTTCCCAGCTTTGTGCGAACAAAGGACCAGTTCACAGCCAAAGGTGTGGATGAGATCATCTGCGTTGCCGTCAACGACCCCTTTGTGATGAAAGCCTGGGGAGAGGCCACAGGCGCAGCGGATGCGGGGCTGACCATGCTGGGCGATGCCTCGGCCGAGTTCACCAAAGCCATCGGGATGGATTTTGACGCGCCGCCTGTTGGCCTCTACGCCCGGTCCAAGCGGTATGCCATGCTGGTGGAAGACGGAAAAGTCACCGCACTGAACGTGGAAGAAAACCCCGGTGCGTGCGAGATTTCAGCGGGTGAAAGCCTGCTTGAAGCGATCTGATCGCGTTTGGCCTCGGGCGATCCTCGGGGCCATGCACGCTAATTAACTTGATGCAACGCCCTGATCCGCCAATAGTTACGGCATACAATCAGGGAGTTCATCAATGAAACTAAAGATTTTCACCCTAATTCTTGGAACCGCGGGCGCTTTGGCTGCCTGTGGCCCTGCACCCACCCCACAACAACAAGCCGCGCGGCAACATGAAATCGCCTGCCTCAGCGGATCGTTGGGCGGAGCGCTTATCGGCGGAGCAATAGGCAACCAGTTCGGCGGCGGGTCCGGACGATCGATCCTGACGGCAGCAGGCGCAGCCGCCGGTGCCGTTGAAGGCAACAGATTCGCATGCTGAGGAGAGCTGAGATGATACGTGGACTATTGATTGCTGCAGTTGTTCTGCTGGCGGGTGCAGTTTCGGCTGAAACCGTGGGCGAATTGCATGAAAACGAACTCAAGACCATTGACGCGAATAATGACGGATTCCTCTCGCGCGATGAATTCAACGCATTTTCGGACTATGCCTTTCAGGAAATGGACGAAGATAAGAACGGTACGCTTGGACGGGATGAGGCCGAACCGTTTCTGGACATAAAACTGTTCCAGGACGTTGACCGTGACAACAACGATCTTATTTCGAAAGCTGAATATGATGCGCAAATGAGCGCCGATTTTGATGCCGCGGATCAGGATGGTAATGGTCAGCTAGATTAACAACCGGAGTGTGCGATGAAAAAATGGATCGGTTTTGGATCACTTGCACTGCTGGCGGCCTGCGATGTGCCGCAAGCTCCGGTTGTGACCGGACCGGACGGGCAAACGCGCATTCAGATCAACACTTCGGGTTTGACGTGCTACGACAATAAATGCCTGGATATTAACCCGGCAGCACGCAGCGTCCGGCAGATTGGCAACCGAACAACCGGCATTCCAAGAAATATCGATGTCAGCAGCGGCAGTGTGACTCCGTCAGAGTTTGCGCAGATGGGTACCGCTGCATCGCTTGCGGGTGGTGTCGGTTCGGGCAACCGCTAGCAGAGACTGTCCATTTTACGCGCCAGCTTGGCGTCCAGAGCGGATATGCCGCCAACGTCATGCGTGGCAAGCGTCACCTCTACCGTTCGGTAGACGTTGCTCCATTCGGGATGGTGGTTCCATTTCTCGGCAAAGATGGCAACTTGGGTCATCCAGCCAAACGCGTGTACGAAATCTTCGAAAATAAAAGTTTTGGTGATCGCATCCCGGCCTTCGACCATGGTCCAGCCATTGTTGAACAGCGGATCTAAAAGCGGTCCGCGGGTCTCGGGTGACAATAGTTCGGTCATTGCTGTTCCTCCGGGTTCGATTTCCTGAACGGGCCGTATTCCGTCAGAATCTCAATCTCTTGTCCCACCGCGTGGGCCTCGGCGTCCAGATATTTCTTGATCGCATCGGCAAAACCGGGATCGGCGACCCAATGCAAGCTGTGCGTGCGCGTCGGTAAGTAGCCGCGTGCCAGCTTGTGTTCGCCCTGTGCGCCCGCCTCAACGCGGGCCAGGCCCTGTGCGATGGCGAAGTCTATGGCTCGATAGTAACACAGTTCGAAATGCAGGCAGGCATGATGTTCGACGCAGCCCCAATAACGGCCAAACAGCGTTTCGCGTCCGATGAAATTCAGCGCCCCGGCAATGGGATAGCCATCCCGTTCAGCCAGCACCAACGCCATGTCGTCTGCCATGGTGTCCTGCGCAATATCAAAGAATTGCCGCGTCAGGTAGGGAGAGCCCCATTTTCGTGCGCCAGTATCCTGGTAAAACCGCCAAAAGGCATCCCAATGTTCGGGGCGCAGGTCGTCCCCCGTAAGGGTACGAATTTCTCCGCCAAAGCTGCTGGCCTGGGCGCGTTCTTTGCGGATGTTCTTGCGCTTGCGCGAGGACAGGGCGGACAGGAACCCATCGAAATCCTCGTAGCCGTCATTGAGCCAGTGAAACTGCTGCGACTCGCGCAGCATCAGACCCATCTGCTTGCCGGCCAGTGCCTCTTCCTCGGTGCAGAAGGTCGCGTGTACGGATGAAACCCGATTGTCAGCCGCCAATTGAACCGCGCCCTGCACAAGCGCCGACATTCCCAACGCCTCATACCCCGGCCGCACCAGAAAGCGCCGCCCGGTAGCGGGGGTGAAAGGCACTGCAATCTGTAATTTGGGATAATACCGCCCGCCCGCATTTTCGTAGGCATGGGCCCAATTATGGTCAAATATATACTCACCCTGACTGTGCGATTTGGCATACATCGGGGCTGCAGCAATCAACATACCGTCGTGGTAGGTCACCAGATATTGCGGCTGCCAGCCCGTACCCGGCCCGACAGACCCGCTGTCTTCCAGCGCAGCCAGGAACCGATAGGTGGTGAAAGGATCAAGCGGACGACCGCCATCTGCAACTTCGGGGCAGGCGCAGGCATCCCAGTCCGCCGCAGAAATCTGCGAGAGCGTCCCAAGAACCTGAACTTCGATCTGTGCCTGATCCATATGCCCTCCGCGTCTAGTCTTTATCTGTGCTGGCAGGGGGAAGGTTCAACCCGGGCGCAGGGGCAAATACCCTTCGAAGGTCACATTATCGGCAACGGTGCGGGCGAGTGCCTTTTGTGCGGGCGAACGCACTGTCCTTCATGGGACCGGCACGCCCATTTGCACCCGCTGAAAACCATCGCCGAACTTTCTGCTGTCAGTTGTAGATTGATCTTGAGTTCCTATCCGGTCTGAACAGCAGTACGAATGGCCGCCCGGCTGTTCTCCGGGCGGTGATCCGCTTTTTCATGCAGAGCCCAATGCGTGATTGGCACCTCAAGACAAGCGGGCGGCAGGGGTGGAGTCATTGAATCTCGAAAATACCTTCGATTTCGACGGCTACGCCCAGCGGCAGCGCGGCTGCACTGACAGCCGAGCGTGAGTGGCGGCCAGCCTCACCCAATGCTTCGACAAGGAAGTCAGATGCGCCGTTGATCACCTGCGGCTGAGCGGTGAAGTCCGCGGTCGAGTTCACGAAACCCGTCAGTTTGATCACGCGGACCAGTTTGTCGATATCGCCACCGCAGGCCGCCTTGACCTGTGCCAGGAGGTTGATGGCACAAACCTTCGCGGCTGCCGCGCCGGCCTCGACACCCATGTCATCACCCAGCTTGCCGGTGATCAGATCGTCATCCTTGGAGATCTGGCCCGAGACATAGACGATGTTGCCTACCCGCACAAATGGCACGTAATTCGCCGCCGGTGCAGGCGCGTCGGGCAGAGTAACGCCCAGACTGTCCAGTTTCGCTGCGATGCTCATGAAGGTTCCTCCCAATCTTTGATTCGGGGCGAAGCTATCCGGCGCGGCCCTGATCGAAAAGCGAGAAATCAAGAATGGACGCGCCCGACAAGTAGGCGTAACTGTTCTTATCCCGAACACTTGAACGGGTGTCGCTTTACCTGCCCCTATCAAGCAGGTTAAACGCAAGCTGTTTCGTGCTGGTCGTGAAACGTCTACAAGATATCAAATCAGGCCGCGCAACGTGGCCAAAAGGAATATTGGTTTAACGTTCGGGAAAATAATATCCGAACGGTTAGGAGTGGCAAAGACCGTGTTGAGCAAACCCCGCTGCAAGCACCTGATCGTCCTGTCCCTGCTGACAGTGCTTGGCGCCTGCGCCACGCGTCCTCCTGAAGGTACGCCCCCCAACGAAGTGTTCGATCCCTACGAAAACACGAACCGGGGCATTCACCAGTTTAATCTGGGTGTCGACAGGTTCCTGTTCCGGCCAGCTTCGAAAGGGTATGTTAAAATCGTACCCGATCCGATGGTGACCAGCTTTAGTCATTTTGCAGAAAACCTGACAATGCCGGGTCAGGCGCTGGACTATCTGTTGCAGGGCAACATAAAACAGTCCGGTAATGCGCTGTTGCGTTTCTTGGTCAATACCACGGTGGGTGGCGCGGGCTTATCTGATCCCGCCGCAGAATTGAACCTTCCGCCCGTCGACACCGACTTTGGCGAAACGCTGCATGTTTGGGGTGTCGGCGAGGGCGCTTATGTCGAACTGCCGTTCTATGGTCCATCTACCCAGCGCGACGCGATTGGGGTTGTGGTTAACCTGTTCTCGAACCCGATCAACTTTTCGCCGGTGCGACCTGTCGATAATATTGGCGTGTATGCCGAGGTTGTGCGGCGTATGGGCGATCGGGGCAGGTTCTCGGATACGGTCGATTCGATCCTGTATGAAAGTGCTGACAGTTATGCGCAGGCACAGACAATTTTCATCCAAAATCGCCGCTTTGAACTGGCGCGGGATGATGAAGAGACCTATCTGGGTCTTTATGACGACCCGTACGCAGAAACCGGGACCGACCCTGTCAGGGACCCCTACCTAGACCCCTACGAGGACCCCTATGCCGAGTAACCTTTTGAACCGACGCGGCTTTGTCGCCACTTGCATGGCCAGTGCGGTGATGACCGCACTTCCCGCATTTGCACAGACCGAAGCCAGCGCAAAGGCACTGGTTGTGAGTGTCGTGAACGACATCAACCGCGTGATCGCCTCGGGTAAATCCGAAAAAGCCATGATCCGCGATTTTGAAAAGATTTTCGTGCAATATGCGGATGTGCCGATCATGGCGCGCTATGTGCTGGGGGCTGATGGCCGTTCGGCCAGCCCGTCGCAGATCAAGCAATTCACCCAAGCGTTTCAGGGCTACATCTCGAACAAGTATGGCCGTCGTTTCCGTGAGTTCATTGGCGGCCAGGTTTCCGTTCGCGATGCCCGCAAGATCAAGGCTGGGTACGAGGTGCGCACCTCGGTCAAGCTACAAGGCTCGTCCCCGTTCGAAGTGACGTTTCTGGTGTCCGACAAATCGGGGCGGGACAAGTTTTTCAACATGTTCATCGAAGGGGTGAACATGCTTTTGACCGAACGCACTGAAGTTGGTGCCATGCTGGATGCCCGGGGCGGAGATCTAAATCGCCTGATCAACGATATGAAGCGCAATCAGACCAGCTGATCCGGTTCACGTTATGCAAAAGCGCCGCGCGATCGGATTCGCGCGGCGCTTTTCGTTTAATTCAGGCGTTCGCCGGTCTCTTTTGCAAAGTATGACACTTTACTCATGTCAAAGGCGAGGGTCAGAATCTCACCCGCCCGTGCACTGGTTTCTGCATGCAGGCGTGCCGTGACTTGTTTGCCGCCCAGTTCCGAGACCACATAGGTGTCCGCGCCTGCTGGTTCGACCATATCGACCAAACACGCGGCCTCTTGCACGCCAGCCCCTGCACGGAACCCGGCCTCGGCGATATCTTCGGGGCGCAAACCAAGGATGACGTCCTTGGGCAACGATAGGTCGCGGGTATCTTTCAGCACCAGTGTTTCACCCGTTTCACGCGCGATGGCGATCTCGGTGCCAGACCCGTTCTTGGTCGCCTGCGCCGGAATCAGGTTCATCGCAGGAGAGCCCATGAAATCGGCCACGAACAGATTGGCCGGATTGTTGTAAATCTCGGCCGGGCTGCCGATTTGCTGTACAACCCCGCCTTTCAAGACGACGATTTTGGTGGCCAGAGTCATCGCCTCGATCTGGTCGTGCGTGACGTAAACGATCGAGGCATCCAGCGTCTGGTGCAGTTTCTTGATCTCGGTCCGCATCTCGACCCGCAGTTTAGCGTCGAGGTTGGACAGAGGCTCGTCAAACAGGAACAGCTTTGGATCGCGCACCAGCGCCCGGCCCATCGCCACGCGCTGACGCTGGCCACCCGACAACTGGCTGGGGCGGCGGTTCAGCAACGGCTCGATTTGCAGAAGCGATGCGACCTCTTTCAGTTTGGCGTCCTGTGTGGCCTGATCGACCCCGCGTACTTTCATGCCGAAGGTGATGTTCTTGGCCACCGTCATCGTCGGATACAAAGCGTATGACTGGAACACCATCGCAATATCGCGGTCCTTGGGGCTGACATGGGTCATGTCCTTACCACCAATGGACAAGGTGCCGCCCGAAATCGGCTCTAACCCCGCAATACAATTCAACAGGGTGGACTTGCCGCAACCCGAAGGGCCGACCAGAACCAGGAAATCGCCCGGCTCGATCGAAATGTTGATGTCCTTCAGAATCTCGGTTGCGCCGTAATTCTTGTACAGAGTGTTGATATCTAGGATCGGGGCCATGAGTTATCCCTTCACGGAACCAGCGGTCAGGCCGCGGATGAAATACTTACCGGCAACGACATAGACGAGCAGCGTCGGCAGCCCCGCGATAATCGCGGCAGCCATGTCGACATTGTATTCTTTGACGCCGGTGGTGGAGTTTACGATGTTGTTGAGTGCCACAGTCACGGGCTGTGTTCCTGCTTGGCTGAACGACACGCCGAACAGGAAATCATTCCAGATCTGCGTGAACTGCCAGATTACTGTCACTACGATGATGGGTAGCGACAGCGGTAGGAAGATCGACCAGAAAATTCGCAGGAAACCAGCCCCATCGACACGGGCGGCCTTCGTCAGCTCGGACGGGATGGTGACATAGTAGTTGCGGAAGAACAGCGTGGTGAAGCCCAGCCCATAGATCACGTGGACAAAGATCAGACCCGGAATTGTTCCGGCAATCCCCATCATGCCCAGCAGACGCGCCATCGGCAGCAGAACCACCTGGAACGGGATGAAGCAACCAAACAGCATCAGCGAGAAGATGATATTGGCCCCTTTGAACCGCCATTGCGCCACGACATAGCCATTCAGCGCGCCCAGCAGGGTCGAAATCGCGACCGCCGGCACCGCGATCAGGACCGAGTTCCAAAAGTAAGGCCGCAGACCTTCGCATTGGATGCCGGTACAGGCACCGGACCAGGCGGTTTTCCAGGCGTCAAAGCTGACTTCTCGTGGCAGTGAAATCAGGGACCCGGTGCGTATTTCCTCGAGGCTTTTCAGCGATGTGGTCAACATCACGAACAGCGGCATCAGGTAATACAGCGCGAACAAGCCCAGCAGGACATAGAGCAACCAACGCAGGGCAATCTTGCCAGTGGCGCTTTGGCTGCGGGTTTGGGTTTGGGGCATCGACAAATCAGTCATTTTTCGCCCTCAGCTCTGAGTAAAGATAGGGAACCACGATGGCAAAGACGACCAGCATCATGATCATCGCAGACGAAGCCGCCTGACCAATATCACCGCGCGAAAACGCCATCGCGTACATGTAAGTCGCTGGAAGATCGGTCGCGTAACCCGGACCGCCACCCGTCAGGGCAATGACCAGATCAAAGCTTTTGATCGCAAGGTGGGCCAGCACGATGAATGCGGAAAGGAAGATCGGGGCCATCGAGGGGATGATGATCGCCGTATAGATGCGCCAAGTGGGGATTCCGTCGACCTGCGCGGCCTTGATGATCTCACCATCCACCGACCGCAGACCGGCCAGGAACAGCGCCATGACGAAGCCCGAGCTTTGCCAGATCGCGGCCATTACGATGGTGTAGATGGCGTAATCCGGGTTCACCAGCCAATCGAATTCGAAACTCGGAAAGCCCCAGCCTTGCACCATGGACTCGATGCCCAGGCCCGGGTTCAAAATCCATTTCCACGCCGTCCCTGTCACGATCATCGACAGCGCCATGGGGTACAGGTAAATCGTGCGAATGGCCCCTTCGACGCGAATCTTCTGATCCAGCAAGATGGCCAGCAGCAGACCCAGCACCATCGCGATCGCGATGAACAGCGCGCCAAAGATATACAGGTTGTTGATCGCCGTATCCCAGCGGGGCGAGTCCAACAGGCGTTCATATTGCATGAAGCCCTTGATCTCGTATTTCGGCAGTAGTTTTGATCGGGTCAGCGACACCCATGCGGTCCATCCGATAAATCCATAGACAAAGATCAATACGGCGATGAACGACGGTGCCAGCACCACCTTGGGCAGGTGGTTTTCCAGCCATTCAGACATTTCAGCCTCCGGGGAAAGATGCTCTGCCCCTCAGTATAGGGGGCAGAGCGAATTGGATCAGTAGCTGTTTGCCACCGCGTCCGCCAATTGCTGAACCGCGTCAGCCGAGGACATATCCGAGTTGAAATGTGCGGTCACAACGTCCGTAATCGCACCGGACTGCGCACCGCGCAGCGCCATGCCATGAGCATAAGACGGCAGCAGCGAGCCCGCATCCGAAGTCGCGCCCATATCTTCGGCCGACAGGTTGGCGCAGATGTCGAAATCATCCAGCGCCACGTCAGTCCGTGCAGGGATTGAGCCTTTGTTCAGGTTGAACACCTTCTGGAAGTTCGGCGCGACGATCAGCTTGGCCAAGAGGTCCTGACCGGCTTTCTTGTCATCGCCGTCCACGTCGAACATGGCAAAGCTGTCTACGTTATAGAGATAGCCGTCGCCGGGGGTCGAGGCGCACAGGAAATCTTCACCGGGTTTCTTGCCTGCTGCCAGGAATTCACCCTTGGCCCAGTCGCCCATGATTTGAAATGCCGCTTCGCCATTCATCACCATGGCGGTGGCAAGGTTCCAATCACGGCCCGAGAAGTTCTCGTCCACATAACCGCGCAGGGTACGCATCTGGTCAAACACCTGCACCATAGTGTCCGACGTAAGCGCATCGGTGTCCAGATCAACCAATGCTTTCTGGAAGAACTCTGGCCCGCCAATGCCAAGAACCACGGTTTCGAAAACGGTCGCGTCCTGCCACGCCTGACCGCCATGGGCCAGCGGGATCACACCGGCAGCTTGCAGTTTCTCTGCGGCGGCGTTGAATTCATCCCAAGTGGTTGGCATTTCAATGCCGTTTGCTGCCAGAACGTCTGCGTTGGCCCAGATCCAGTCTACGCGGTGGACGTTGACCGGTGCCGCGCACCAGGCGCCTTCACACATCATGTGGCCCGCGATCGAAGCCGGTAATACCTCGGCCCAGCCTTCCGCTTCGGCAACCGAAGAGATATCGGCCAGAACGCCCTCTTCGTACCATTCCTGGATCGCGGGGCCTTTCAACTGAACGGCGGTCGGTGCGTTGCCGGACAGAACGCGTGCCCGAAGGGCGGTCATGGCAGCATCCCCGCCGCCGCCAGCAACCGGCATGTCAGTCCAGGTGCCACCGTTCGAGGCGAACTCTTCCTGCAAAACCGCCACGGATTTGGCTTCACCGCCCGAGGTCCACCAATGCAGAACTTCGGCTTGTGGCCCCGCCAGTACCGACGATCCGGCCATGACAGCCAGCGTCGATGCAGTGGCCAATGCGATACTTTTCATTTTCTGTCTCCTCCCTCGAGAACTCTGTAACTGCAAAAGCAGCGATGCGGGCCATACTGCGGTCGGATTGCCGTCTGGCAACGCGTAATCCGGGGCTAAAGCGCGCCTTGGCCCAAAAATCCACCGCTTTTGTTACAGCGTGTTACGTTGACATTGAATCTGTTTCCGTTCGTTACAATGAATGAGACCTAAGGAGCAGAATTCGGGAGGAGAAATCGCGTGAGTATTCCGCGACTGTTGGTGGTGGACGACGACCCCGAGATGCGGTCGATGATGACTCAGTTCCTGCATCAGAACGGATTCATTGCCTTGCCAGCCAGTTCGGAAACGGAAATTCGCACCCATCTGACGTCAGGGCGGATCGACCTTATCCTGCTGGACGTGATGCTGGGGGACGAGAACGGGGTCGAAATATGCGCCCGCCTTCGTGCCGAACAGGATGTGCCAATCATTCTGGTCTCGGCCCTGTCGGCCGATCATCAGCGCATGGCGGGGTATGCGGTTGGTGCGGACGATTACATTGCGAAACCTTTTAACCCACAGCTTTTGCTGGCCCGTGTCCGTGCCGTGATGCAACGCGCCCGGCGCACGCCTTCGCTGGCGTATCGCCGCCGCACTCACAGCTTTCGGTTCAACAACTGGACCTATGACGGCAAACGCGATGAGGTGCATTCGCCTGAAGGGTATCTAGTATCCTTGTCGCAGCGTGAGACCGCCCTGCTCAAGGTTTTGCTGGCCAACCCTCATATCCCATTGACCAGGATCGAAATTGCCGCCGCGCTGGATGTAACCGGCAGCACCGACAAGCCTGAGGCACAGGGGCGCGCGATTGATATGCTTGTCGGCCGGCTGCGCTCGAAGATTGAGGCCAACCCGAAAGAGCCGCAAATGCTGCGAACCGAACGCGGGGTTGGCTATATCTTCGCAGCCGAGGTTTCAACGGTGGAAGACGACGAATGACATGGGCGCCGCGCCTTCGCAGTCTGGGCTGGATCTGGAGCGGAGCGGCTTTTGTTTCGGGGCTGCTGTCTGCGAGCCTCTGGTTCTATTCGGCGAACGCGTGGGATGATTTCCTGACTCGCGCTTATGTTGCAGGTTTTTCCGTTTACGAAGAGCTGCGGATTGAAAAAAGTCCAACGCCGGGGGTCAGGATCACCCCTTTGCCGCCGGAGGCCGCGCGATTGGCCGATGCGGGACAGTTCGAACAGCTACCAGGCATGTCGGACCGCAGCTTTGTCACCAACCTGTCGATTCTGACCGACAATACCTCCCCCTTAACCGGGCGCGAGCTGACGCTGGCTGTTATGTCTGACAGGCTTATCTACCCGGTCTCGGATATTCTGTCGCGGATTGATCAGACCGGACCTGAAAAGATGGGCAACCTCACGCGTTTGTTGGCGACCTATTGCAGCGAGCCCATCCTGATCGCGCAGTTCGGATACAATGATTGGCAGCGCGTGGATGGGACGGATATCTGGGGCTGCAAGGCGGCACCTGCTGACCTGCGCCTGCCCGCAATTCTGGCCGCGATTGTCGCTTTATCGGTCATCCTGACCTCAGTCGGCAATGTCTCGGACAGTTTTGCCCGGTTTTCGGGCGCACTGCGCGACCGTAAGCGTCGGGGAGGACCCAGCAGCTATGATGCGGACGGCCCGCTTGAGCTGCGTGAGATTGTTTCGGCCGTGAATGACCATCTGGATGCAGAACGTATGCAACTGGAAAAACGCGCCACCGTTTTGTCCGGCGTCAGTCACGATCTCGGAACGCCGGCCACGCGTGTTCGTCTGCGCGCCGCCTTGATCCCGGATAGCGAACTGCGCGAAAAGCTTGAGGCCGATGTGGATCAGATGACCGGAATGATCGAAAGCGTTCTGACCTACACCCGCTCTGAGCTCAATGTTGAAGAGCCCCGCCAGATTTCCTTGACCGCGCTGGTCGAGTCCCTGGTCGCGGATTACCAGGACATGGATCTGCCGGTAACACTGAAAAAAATCGCACCGGTCGCGATCGAGGGCGCGCCTTCAGTCTTTATGTCCCGGCGCGGTCATGGGTCACTTACTGAGACACGAAGAATGCTGGTCGTCGGGCGGCCGATTTCCCTGAGGCGGGCTTTGACCAATTTGATCGACAACGCGCTAAAATACGGCCGCCATGCCGAGGTTGAACTGGAAACCGACGCGCGTATGGCGACCATCACGGTTGAGGATAAGGGCACGGATCTCTCAGTCTCGGACATCGAGGCGCTGATGGCCCCGTTTCGGCGCGGTGCCAATATCGGGTCATCAGACGGTTTTGGTTTGGGTCTTACAATCGCCGCCACCGTGGCCGAGCAGCATGGCGGCACACTGAGTTTTGAGGCCGGGGATCATGGCTTGCGCGCACAGTTGCAGATTACCCGTCAGTAAAGCGTCACGTCACGTAGCTGCGCACTAACGCCCCTGCAATCAATGACCAGCCATCAGCTATGACGAAGAAAGCCAGTTTGAACGGTAGCGAAACGGTCGCGGGCGGCACCATCATCATCCCCATCGACATCAGTACAGCAGCAACGACGAGATCAATGATCAGAAACGGCAGGAAAATCAGAAACCCGATTTGAAAAGCGCGGGCTATCTCGGACAGCATGAAGGACGGCATCAGGATAGACAGTGGAGCTTCAGGCGTCAGGGAAAGGGTGTCGCCGCCGGGTCTGAGGGCTGCCATGGCATGAAACGTACCCGGGTCCAGCCGGGCGGCCATGAATGCACGAAACGGTTGAATCGCAAGTTGCAAGGCCGGTTCAACGTCCATGGTTTCTTCGACCAGGGGTTCGATGCCGGTTGTCCAAGCCTCGGAAAAAACAGGTTCCATGACGAAGTAGGTCAGGAACATCGCAAGGCTTACGATCAGCATGTTGGGCGGCGATTGCTGCAACCCGATGCCCTGGCGCAGTATAGATAATACTGTGATCAGAAACGGAAAACAGGTGATCATGATCGCCAACCCGGGCGCAAGGCTCAGAATTGTGATCAGCAGGATCAGCTGGATCGATCGTGCCGAGATTGCCCCCCCTTCGCCCAGCGAGACCGACAAGTCCTGCGCTGCAGCCAAAGATGGGGACAGGGTTGCCAGCGCAATGACCAGCCAGATCAATACCCGCATCAACCGATCCCGTTCTGCAAATCCGCGATCTCGGTCAAACGCACCGCAAGCTGTCCGGCCTGATCACCCTCCAACTCCTCAAGAAGGCCCCGGGCAACAAGTTGGTCACCGACGTAAAGCTCAACCGGATCATCAATCCGTTTGTCTAGTTTCAGTACAGCGTTCTCACCCATGTTCAGCAAATCGCGGATCAACGGACGCGCGCGCCCGACCGAGACCGTGACCTCGATCGGGACAGCCTCAAACGGGTTGGATTTTTCGGGTTTGTGGGGGTCATTCATTTCCTAAAGCCTCCTTTGCCTCAAAAACATACGCGTCGAATGCCGCGGCGATCGAAGTGAGCAAGCTGTCGCAATCCACTTCGCGTTGTGATGTGCCGACCTGCAGACGGGCTCGACCGGGTTGCAAAGCGGTGTCTTCGCGTACGCGGGTGGATGACGACAGCTCTTGTGGCAACAGGGATTCGACCTCGGTTCTGCGGCCTTCTGGTACAATGATCTGCATTGGTTGATTGATCTGTTCCTGCGCCATTTCGCATAGCTGTTCGACCAAACGGGCTGCAAAGCCGTTGTTTAGTGTCTTTGGAAGAACTACATCCACCAAACTTTGGAACAACGGTGCCAACGACATGGTCATTCGCGTCGTGGCTTCCTGATAGGTGAAGGACATGTCCTTAAGCGAACGTGCCAATTCATCAGAAACCCGTCCCCGGCTTTGCTCCTGCGCTTGAACTGCGTCTTCCCAACCCGCGCTATAGCCTTGCTCGAAGGCGGCTAAGCGTTGTTCTTCCAGCGCGTCTTCGTCCAGCAGGTGCAATTTGCTATCGTCAGGTTGCAGCCTGAAGTCTTCAAGAAGATGGGCAATCGACATCACACACGCTCCTCACCTTCTTCAAGCCAACTGCGCAGAATTTCCACGGTTTCTTCCTGCTTGTCGCCTATCATCTCACGCAAACGATCAACCGGGTCTTCGCCAATCTGAGCGCCCAGCGCAGGGACGTCGCTGTCGGACATATGAACAGGCAGCGATTGGAATGGCCCACTTTCGTCGAGCGCAATCTCACCGGTCAGAAAATCATCGGGTTCGGGAATCGAATCGGTGGTTAACAACGCGGGAGCAGTTACAGGGTTTGTCAGGATCGGTCGGATCACAAACAAACCGAGGACAACAGCAACAATCGCCAGGACCGCCATTTGAATCAGCGACATCGTATCGAAGTGGACTTTCTGCCAGATCGACGAAGACGCCAGCGTCCCTTGCGGTTCGACCGCAGGCAAATCAAGTGATTTGAGCGTGATGACATCCCCGCGCTCCGCGTCGAAACCGACGGCTGACGCGACAAGTTCCCTTAGCGCCTGCAACTCTGCTTCGGGCATTGGCTCAAAGGTCTCAACCCCAGCGGCATCTACCGCTTGCGTGCCATTGACCAAAACCGCAACCGTCAGACGCTTGATAGCACCAGGGGCGTTATGAACCTCAAGCTCAGTCTCAGAGACCTCATAATTCACGCGCTCACGCGTTTGCGTGGCCGTAGAGTTTGATTCGTCGCCACCAGCCCCATCGCCGTCCGGCAAATTCGAGGCCACGGTCACATCCGCAGATTGGTTGCGGGCACTGTCCGAACGCTCTTCGATGTCGGTGCTGATGGCGACACGGCTATTGGGATCGAATCGGCGTTCACGGATGGATTCTGTTTTGGTCACCGTATCGACACTGACTTCGACCACTGCATTTCCGGTCCCGACCCGCGCCTCAACCAGCCGCATCACTCTTTCGCGCAACTGACGCGCCTTGTCATCGGCTGTATCCGCCGCAACCGTTGTTTCCTGTGCTCCGATTACCGTTCCGTTCGAATCGACAACCGTGACATTTTCCGGTGCCAGACCGCTCACGGCTGAAGCCACCAGAAACCGAATGGCCTTGGCTTGGTCCGACGTGACCTGCGACCCCGAAGGTACCAAATAGACCGAGGCTGTCGGAGCCACATTGCGCTGAAACGGGTTGGTTGACCCGTTGGCGATATGCACGCGCGCCTGACTGATATGAGGGCTGCCAACGATGGTGCGGGCCAGTTCTCCCTCTTTTGCGCGCCAATAGGCTGCGTCGAACATCTGCGACGTTGTGCCGAATCCGCTGAGTGTATCCAGCAGTTCATAGCCTTGATTGCCATTTGCGGGCAGGCCTTCGCTGGCCAGTGTCAAGCGAAGCTCGTCCCGCTGCGATTGAGGCACATAGATCGAGCCGCCCCGAATCTCATAAGAAACCCCGCGCTGATCCAGCGAACGGACAATGTCCCCTGCCGCACCGCTTTCCAGCCCGGCATATAGCAGGGTCATAGACGGCGCTGTAACCAGCCGCGACATCGCAAGGACCCCAAGAAAAACCAGCACAACCGCGCCGGCAACGATAATTTGTCTACGCCTGTCCAAACTTGCCCAGACAGTTCCGATCTGCTGCACGCTCACCTCCGACTCGCCGACATTCTGCCCGGCGCATCCCCTGTTTGGACGATTGCCCTTAACAATCGGTTAGTTCCTGCCGGGTTATGACGATTCCGGAACCGACAAATGAGGACGTCATGACTGACGCGACTGCAGAACAGGCAGAGACACCCGTAAAAAGCGGGAAATACGGAATAATTATCGGATTGCTACTTGCTGCGGCTGGCGCGGGCGGGGGGTACTTCGCAACCACATCCGGGATGCTGCCATTTGGCGGCGGGCCGCTCATGATCGGCGCTGGAGGGATCAACACGGCGGAGCCTTTGACGGCGTTGCCTAAGGTGGATTTCATTGACCTTCCGCCAGTGATCGTCTCGGTAAAAACGGGCGATTCGCGGCATCTGAAGTTTCATGCTCAGCTCGAGGTGAACAGCGACTTTGTTGATGATGTCGAAAGGCTGAAACCACGCATCATGGATGTCCTGAACGGATATCTGCGCGCGGTAGAGATGTCGGATCTGGAAGATTCGCTGGCCCTCATGCGTATCCGGGGGCACCTGCTGCGGCGCATTGAAATCGTTGTTGGAGAAGGCCGCGTACGCGACGTTCTCGTCATGGAATTCGTTTTGAACTAGGAGGCGAAATTGGAGTTGATTGCAGATATTTTTCTGGTCGCCGGCGCACTTGGTGCGGGTCTTTACTGTTTTGTGCTGTCCCGGCGGCTGAGGCGCTTTACCGATCTGGAAAAAGGCGTGGGTGGTGCGGTTACCGTATTGTCGACGCAGGCGGACGAGTTGAAAAAGTCACTGGGCGCTGCACGCGATGCCTCGGATCAGTCAGGTGCCGTCCTAAAAGAGCTGACACAGCGTGCCGAATCGGTTGCCCAGCGACTGGAACTGATGATGGCATCAATGCACGACGTCATCCCGTCAGAGGATGAGCCACCGACGCCGACCGAATCACTGGCCGCTGAAAAAACAGAAGAGCTCGAGGTGAAAACCGAAGACTCGGTGGAACCCTCCAAGGTGGAAGCGGACGACACCGTGGAAGAGGCCCAAGACCCGGCGGATACGGACCCCCTCGAATCGCCCGAGGCCAAACGGTCCGATGGTTTGATGTTCTTCCGGCACAACCGTCTGCAGGGTGAGGCAGCAACATGATTCGTCAGCGAACCGACAAGCGCGCAAAAGGCGGCGTGCTGGCTGTAATCTCGTTCCTGATGATTGGGTCTGCGGCAATTCGTCTCGGATTGGAGGCTGGGCCAGCATTCGCAAAATCAACCGAACCGTCTGCCCCAGCCTCAAAACAAGAGAAGGCGGATTTACCCGGAGCGCAAGTACTACTTACCGAGCTGCTGCGTCGGGAGGAAGCTCTGAAGCAGCGCGAGGCGGCAGCTCTGGAAAAGCAAAAGGCGTTGGATATCGCGTCTGACGCGATCGAAAAACGGCTGGTTGCTTTGCAAGACGCCGAAGACTCACTGCGTGCAACGCTTGCCCTTGCTGAAACAGCTGCTGAAACCGATCTGACGCGCCTGACGGACGTGTATCAAAATATGAAACCCAAAGATGCCGCGGCCTTGTTCGAAACGATGGATCCTGACTTTGCCGCCGGGTTCCTTTCTCGTATGCCCCCGGACGCGGCGGCTGGTGTTTTGGCCGGGCTGAGGCCTGAAGCCGCCTACACGATTAGCGTCATCATGGCGGGGCGAAATGCAGCAGCCCCTCAGGAATAACAATTGAACCCCGCACAGGAATTTGACGGAGATCACCCATGA
Organism: Ruegeria sp. AWH4_226; assembly: GCF_056159225.1. Classification (NCBI taxonomy): domain Bacteria; kingdom Pseudomonadati; phylum Pseudomonadota; class Alphaproteobacteria; order Rhodobacterales; family Roseobacteraceae; genus Ruegeria; species Ruegeria sp. AWH4_226. The sequence goes on from NZ_JBSWUU010000001.1 coordinate 2,850,988, forward strand.
TCGGAGTTATCGGAATTGTCATCATTTTCGTAATGGTGTTTGGCGGCTATCTGGCGGCGGGCGGCACGATGACCATCATTATGAAGTCGCTTCCATTTGAGATGATGATTATCGGCGGCGCAGCCGTCGGTGCCTTTATGATCAGCAATGACTCGAGTGCCGTCAAACACACGGTCAGGGACATGAGAAAGGTGTTCAGAGGGCCGAAATGGAAGCCCGAGGACTACCGTGATTTGTTATGCCTGCTGTTCTCACTGATCCGAGTTGCCAAAGCGAACCCGGTGGAGGTTGAGCACCACATTGAAGACCCTGAGAACTCGTCGCTATTTTCGGCCTATCCGAAAATAAAGGCCGACAAAGAAGCTGTTGACCTGATTTGTGACACGATGCGCTCGGCTTCGATGAACTACGACGATCCCCATCAGGTGGAAGAAGTTTTGGACAAACGGATGGAAGCGAATTTCCACCACGCCATGCATCCCAGTCACGCTTTGCAGACGGTTGCAGACGGATTGCCCGCCTTGGGTATCGTTGCAGCGGTTCTGGGTGTGATTAAAACGATGGGCTCAATCGACCAGCCGCCAGAGGTCCTGGGCAAGCTGATCGGTGGAGCATTGGTGGGAACTTTCCTTGGTGTGTTTTTGGCTTACGGCCTCGTTGGACCGTTTGCAGGCAAGTTGAAGGCCGTTGTTGAAGAGGACAATCATTTCTACCAACTGATTAAAGAAGTTTTGGTTGCAAACATGCACAACCACAATGCTGCCATGTGCATCGAGGTCGGGCGTCAGAACACGCCCACCCATAACCGTCCCGGCTTTACCGAGTTGGAAGAGGCAATCAAACAACTCAAGCAGGCGGCAGCATGAACCGGTTCGCATTGATTACTGCTGCAATGATCGCGGCGGCGTCGGGGACAGCAGCAAAAGAACTAACCGTGCGCTCAGGTGAGCATAAAGGCTTCACCCGACTTGTTGTCCACGTGCCGCCAGACACCGGCTGGGTTCTGAAGCACACGAAAAACGGCGCACGTCTGAATGTCGCTCTCAAGGACGCAACATATGAGATCAGTTCTGTTTTCCGGCGCCTCACGCAAGACCGGCTGGCAGCCATGTCTCAGGAAAAGCCCGGCGCGGCCCTTGAGTTAAAGTTCGGGTGTGAATGCGTCGCGTCGGCCTACCTGTTCAAGAATACGATGATCGTGATTGACATTGCACCCGGCAGTTTACCGCCCTCACTGATCAGCGATGTGCCCGTGCCAGTTCTGCCCGAAGCCCGGGAAGAGGAACCAGCACCTAAACCGGAACAGGTCCCCGACACGTTGGCATTGCCGCTGTTGCGTCAGAACGCAAACAGTTTCGAGGATCAGCTTTCGACCCGTCTTTTGCAAGGCGCGGATCGGGACATTGTAGACCTGAACGTTGCGGCGGTTGGACCACGGGCTTCGACCAGCAAGCAAGAGGTGTTTTTACCACCTGATTTAGAGATGAACATTCAGGTCACGTCTATTCTGGACGATCTTGAAGGTCTTCTTGGGGCCGATATCCCCGAGTTGGAAAGACGCCGTGACTGTATATCCAGCGACGAACTGTCATTTGAGGACTGGTCAGATGACAGACCGTTCGCTGTACAGGCCGCGCAGCTCAGATCCGGACTGTTCCAAGAGTTCGACGTCATCGATACACAGAAGGCGTTGGATCTGGCTAAGCTGTATGCCTATTCCGGTTTCGGTGCCGAAGCGATGACGGCCCTAAATCTGCTAGCCGACCAATCACCCGAAGCTGACCGCATCGCCGCCATAGGGCGTGTTCTGGACAATGGGCCATTTACCGATAGCAACCCGTTTGCTGGTCTTCAGCGATGCGACAGTGATGCCGCCCTTTGGGCGGTGTTGACCGAAGGGAATCTGCAAGAGGACGCCAATCTGACAGCGATTGAACAAAGCTTCGTCCGATTGCCTGATCACTTGCGGCGTCATGTCGGCCCGGCCCTTTCCGACATTCTGGTAGATGGAAAGGAATTGGAGGCTGCGCGGCGTGTTTTGCGCTCGGTTGATCGTGTCAACACGCAGGCAAATGCCAGCCTCGCGAACGCCAAAGCAAGTATTGCATCCGCTGAAGGCGATGCCTCTAGAACTGAGACCTTCTTGACCGAAGCGATCGAAGCCTCGGACGCTATGTTTGAGGCACCCATAGCGTTGGCGCGATTGGTGGACAAACGATGGCGTGAGCGTGGCTCGGTCTCATCCAAAGAACTGGACTTGGCCGAGTCCTACACGGTTGAATTTCGCCATGCTGACATCGGTGAAATGATGCAGCGGACGCACGCCGTCGCGCTTAGCCTTGGTCAAGAGTTTGATGCCGCATTAGATGCTTTGACCGAGCTTCCCGAGGACAAGAACACCGCTGACGCGTTAGACCGTGTGGTGCTTATTCTGACAGAACGGGCGGAAGACGCTACCTTTTCACGCCGCATTATGGCTATGCCGCAACAGCAATCTGACGGTCTTAAGACCGATACAGCACTTGCCGTTGCAAACCGGCTGGCCGAGCTTGGGTTTTCAAGACAGGCGCGGGCCTTGGCAAACCGTCCTCAGGATAAAGTCAGACGAGATGAGCTCGCTCGCGTGAGGGCCAAGGCAGCGCTTTTGGACCAACGTCCACACCAGGCTTTGCTTGAACTGGCCGAGGATCACACGGATGAGACGATTGATTTACGCGCCGAAGCTCTAGAAGCCGCTGGTGAATTTGCCGCAGCGGGAGCCTTGATGCGTGATACGGGCCGTACGGATGATGCAAGCCGGTTGTATTGGCTGGCTGATCAGACAGATGAGGCGGACTTGGCACAGGGCGAAAAGTTCGATTTGGTCATCAAATCGACCCAGGGCTTAACCGCCGAAGTGGATCGCTTGCCGGACACTCCATTGGCTGATGCGGAAAACTTGCTGAGAGACAGCGCGGAGACCCGCCAAATGATTGCTGACCTATTGGGAACGCTGGTTGAGAACTGAGTCTGGCCGTGCATCCCCCAAACCCAGAGGTTATTCGACAGGTAAGAACAAAACAGATCCGCGCATCAGGGCTCAAAGATCAATGGTGACAGATCAGAGAATCGCGAGCCCGGCGCGACCCAACCCAAAATAACGTCCCGGATCGCCTCGGCGCGCGCCAGGCCAATGACCGGCACCGCAAACTCCAGGTATTTGTCGATCACTTCACCCCGTTGCATCGGTGCCTCAGGGCCGCCCCGCGCGTGGACGTCTTCGGATTTTAGAACCTGACCGTCCGTGGTTTCGATCGTGACATCGGCCCAGCGGCCCACTGGGAAACGGGCGTTGTGGCGATCCGTTTCAGTCACATGGATACGGGGAATAAACTCGGCAATTGTGGGGTCCGACAAACCAGAGCCCGAAATATGCTCTACGCCGATCCGGCCATGGATGGCTTGCGCGGCGACCGCGAAGGGGAGTGAGTATTGCGCCTGAGACGTTGTTGCGGGCATCCCGGCATACAAGCAGGCCGCTTGATGGAATGTATTGATCTGAACAGATCGCATCTGCGTGTGTGTCAGGTTGTTGTCCCGCATCACCAAACGCACGGCATCTATTGATGCATGGGCCCAACGACAAATCGGGTACGGTTTCACATATTGATGCTCGACCTGCCAGAACTGGCCCAGATCAGCCCAATGTGGTGCTGCGGACTCAGCCTCAATTGTGATGGCGGGTGCCCCGGTAAATCCGCGCTCGGCCAGGATCGCGGCGGAAAGACCGACCAGCGCGCCCCATCCCGACCCGTCATGCAGCATCGTTGGGTTGGCGATCTCGCGCATCATCTGGCTGCGGGGGCCGTGGTATTCAGCAATACCCATCGCCTGTCGCAGTTCGTTCGGCGTGTGGCCCCGTAGCCGAGCGGCCATTGCGACAGCGCCCAACGCATTCCATGCACCTGACGTATGATAGTCGCTCACCGATGCGTGCAACGACAGTCCGGCACGCCCGGAAATTTCATACCCGGTTATCACGGTCGCCAACGCGTCGGGACCTGTCAGATCCGGGCAATGCTCGGCCAGTGCTATCAGCGCTGGCAGCACCACCACGCCAATATGACCTTTTGTGGGTTGATAGCCATCGTGACCATCCAGATTGTCGATCTGTGTCGCCCCTGCAAAAGCCGCCCCGGCCATGCTGACCGAGCGGCCATCAAAGGCCATGCGCGCGCTAAAGCTCGCGTCTGAACTGGCATAGAGCAGTGCTGCCGTATCGCGCGCGATCACCCCGGCCTCCATCGGGCCGGATGCGATCAGGATGCCCATCGTATCCAGCATCATCAGCGCCGCCGCCTGTTTTGCGCTTTCGGGCATCTCATCCGCGCTGCGGTTCAGGGCAAAATCTGCAACGCTTGAGAAGGTCCCGGCCATCAGATCGTCTCGGCTACCCGCTGAGTGTCACGTAGCTTATGACCCTTGGGATCGAATGGCGGTTCCGCGAGTATTTTGGCTTTGTGCGGTTTACCAAGGATAAAGACTTCGACTGTATCACCTGGGCCTGCCACCTTGGGGTCAGCATATCCAATGGCCAGAGATTTACCTACCGAATACCCATATGCGCCCGACGTCACACGACCCACGGGGGCGCCATCGGGGGTAAAGATCGGTTCACCTCCGGTCGCGTCAGCCTCGACCGCTTCGACCTCGAAAATCGACAGGATTTCACGGGCGGGGTTATCCTTGATGGCGAGGTAGGCTTGCTTGTTCAGGAAGTCCTTATCCAGCTTGATCAGGCCCGCTAGCCCAACCTCCTGCGGCCAGTATTCCTGAGAATACTCACGCCCCCATGAGCCATAGCCTTTTTCGATGCGCAAGGATCCCAGCGCGCGACCACCTACAGGGCCTCCGCCCAGCTCTTTAACCGCATCAATAAGCACGGAATAGAGCCTGATTTGATCACTCTCGGCGCAATGCAACTCCCACCCCAAATCGCCGGTAAAGCTGACACGGATGGCGAGGCAGGTGACCCCGGCGACCTCGATCATCCGAGATCGCATGAACCGGAACCCTTCGTTCGACAGGTCCGCATTGGTCAGGCGCTGCAAAAGATCGCGCGACTTGGGTCCGGCGACGTTGACGCCCGCGATACGGTCGGTGGCGACTTCAAACGTGGTGTCGTTTGGTAGGTCGACCATATTGAAAAACCGCTGATGATAGCGTTCGGCCATACCCGAGCCGATCATCATGTATTCGTCTTCAGCGACCTTGGTAATGGTAAAATCGCCCGCCACACCACCGCGCACCGAGATCAGAGGTGTCAGGCATGAGCGCCCGATTTCGGTTGGCACCCGGTTGGCGACCAAGCGATCCAGCCAGTCATGTGCGCCGGGGCCTTTGATCACGTAGTTGGCGAAATTCGAAATATCTATAACGCCAACATGATCGCGCAGCATCTGCACCTCACGACCGACAGGCTTCCACCAATTCTGGCGGGTGAAACCGTTGGTCTCGGTCGTGCCGGGCTGATCGGCGAACCATAGCGGATGTTCCCAGCCACAATTCAGCCCAAACACGCAGCCCATCTCTTTTTGCATTTCATAAGCCGGGCGCACACGGGCAGGGCGGCCGGCGCTGCGTTCTTCGTTCGGGAAGTGAATGGCGAAACGGTGCGTATACGCGTCTTCGACACGGGCCTTGGTGAACGCCTTATCGGCCCAGTCCCCAAATCGGGCCAGATCCCAGGCAAACATGTCGTATTGCGGCTCACCCTCAATCATCCATTGCGCCGACAGCAAGCCTAGGCCGCCGGATTGCGAGAAGCCGGGGATGATTCCGGTACAACAGAAATAGTTCCGCAACTCGGGAACCGGCCCCCAAATCGCATTGCTGTCGGGCGACCAGATCATCGGGCCATTGATTACCCTTTTTACCCCTGCGGTTGCAGCAACCGGAACCCGCTCAGTGGCGCGGATCACATTCTCCATGATCCGGTCCAGATCGTCAGGAAACAGATCATGGGCAAAGTCCAGCGGGGTGCCGTTTTCTGCCCAGAATTTCATGTCCTTCTCATAGGCGCCGATCAGCAACCCGTTGCCTTCCTGACGGAAGTAATATTCGCCGTCACGGTCAGCGATCGAGGGCAAGCGTCGGCCCAGAGACGCAACCTCGTCAATTGCCTCGGTCACGAAATACTGGTGTTCGGTCGGTTGCAGCGGCAGCTCGATCCCGGCCAGTGCCGCGACCTCACGACCCCAGAGACCCCCGGCATTCACCACCCATTGCGCATGGATATCGCCTTTCTCAGTACGTACGATCCACGAGCCATCAGGCTGCTGTTCCGTCCCTATTACAGGGCAAAACCGCTCAATGAATGCCCCCAGCGCACGCGCACCGGCAGCGTAGGCCATTGTCACGCCCGAGGGGTCCACGTTGCCGCCATCGGGTTCGTACATGATGCATCGGATGTCATCGAACTGCGCCAGCGGGTGCAGCTCTTTCGCTTGCTCGCGGCTTATCTCGTGGAAATTCAGGCCATAAAACCGCGCCTTGGCTTCTTGCAGGCGCAGTTGGTGCTCGCGATCCTCTGTCTGGGCCAAGTACAGTGAGCCGGGTTGGAAAACGCCGCAGCCTTGCCCGGTTTCCTTTTCCAACTCTTTGTACAGGTTCATTGTGTAGTGCTGGATGCGGGTGATGTTGTTATTGTCATGCAGCCCGTGGATATTCGCCGCCGCGTGCCAGGTCGACCCCGAGGTCAGCTCATCACGCTCCAGCAAGACCACATCGGTCCAGCCGAGCTTGGCCAGATGGTAAAGGATCGAGCATCCGACCAGCCCTCCACCAATCACAACAGCCTGTGCGTGGGTTTTCATGGGGCTTTCCTCCTGATCGTGTGCTTGCGTGCCCGTTCATGAAAGTCAGCCACAGGTCACTGCCAGCTTATACTCTGTTCCCGACGCGAAATGTCGGGAACAGGCGCAGAGGTCCGGTTTCCTCGGAGTTATCTTTTTTGGTTTGTCAGTCAAAAAAGGCTGGCATGGCATATTTCCGCCGAGTCCCCCGTGCCCCCACTTGAAATAAACTGTTAATGTTCCATCTTTGTTCTATATAGTCAGAGGAACATCCGATGGCCCAACACACGCAAAGCACCGCCTTGGGCGGCCCGTCAAACGACTATCATCTGCTCCCCGTTACAGACCGGCAGATGCGCTATGCCCGCGCCATCGCCAAACAGTCCGCGTTGGATATTCCTGTTGAGGCGCAGCGCGACCGTAAATCGTTGTCAGCGTGGATTTCGGCGCATAAACCGCATGACCCGTCACCTTTTGCTAATTATCCCACAGGCAAGCAGGTCGCTTTTGCCGAACGCATCTCGCGCAGCAAACGTAGGCCGATCCCGTCCGAGTGTTTCCGCGACAAACACGCCATGTCCATGTGGATCGACCGCAACAAGTAGGCGGTCAGTGCCTTTTGTGATCGCGCGCGTAAATCCCGACAGCCGCGGCGACGAACAGGCCTAACAGGATATAGCCGGTAATCGCCTCGGCCACCGCCAGCCCACGGCACAGGCCCGCAGGGCGCAGATCGCCAAAGCCCACCGTCGTAAACGTGACATATGAGAAATACAGAACGTCGGATGGCCCTTTTGCGCCGACAACACACAGGTCGTAATACCCGAACGAGCCGTAGACGGCGGCAAACAGGAAGGGGACGACTTGTATAAAGGATATCCCCATCAGCAAAAGCTGGCGCTTTGGCGATTTGACCTGAGTCATTGAGTACCAGGTCTGCGACACCAGCCAGATCATCAGCAGTATCGTTGTCGCCGTACCGATCTTGTCGCCGGCGGTCGTCTCACTCAGACGGGACAGACCAAACCAGGCGACAAAGCTGACAATCACCAGGCCAAAAGCGGCGACCAGGGTCGACTTCCACTCTTCCAGCGTTTTTGGTTCGCGGCGCATGATACCTCCGGTCGGGTGATACGGGTATGATGATCGGCTTTCCGACCCGCCCCTGCAACCTTGTTTATCAGTGCCTTAGTCGGTGCCCAGATGCTCGTGTCCGCGCTGGCGTGCCAGGGCGATCTGTTTTTGTCGCTCGCGAAAACGCATCTTGTCGGCCTCAGATGTCTCATGAATGCAGTTGTGGCAAGACACACCATGTTCGTATTCAGGGCGCTTCATGTCTTCGGGTAGGATCGGACGGCGGCACCCGTGACACAGGTTGTGCGGGCCTTCGACCAGCCCGTGCCCGACCGAGACACGATTGTCGAATACAAAACACTCACCCTGCCAGGCGCTGTCTTCTGCGGGCATTTCTTCGAGATAGCGCAGGATGCCACCCTTCAGGTGGTACACATCCTCGATCCCTTGCCCCAACAGGAAATTCGTCGACTTCTCACAGCGGATGCCGCCGGTGCAGAACATCGCGACGCGCTTGTTATGGAACCGATCCTTATTCTCCGCCCACCAGGCCGGAAACTCGCGGAAACTGGCTGTTTCAGGGTCTATTGCACCTTCAAACGTGCCAATTGCCACTTCGTAATCGTTGCGAGTGTCGATCACCACAACGTCGTCTGAACGGATCAGATCGTTCCAATCCTCGGGGTCGACATAGTGGCCGACGCGGGCACGGGGATCGATTTCCGGCTGGCCCATTGTCACGATCTCTTTCTTCAGGCGGACTTTCATCTTGCCAAAAGGCGGATGATCAGCGGTCGCCTCTTTCCACTCCAGATCGGCACAGCCGGGCAGGGCACGGATATGCGCCAGTACCGCGTCGATCCCAGCTCGTGGTCCGGCAATGGTGCCATTGATCCCCTCTCGCGCCAGCAGCAGTGTGCCTTTGACCCCTTGCGCCCGACATAGCTGTATCAACGGCTCGCGCAGGGCAGCGTGATCCGAAAACCGGGTGAAATGATATAAGGCAGCAATCGTGTACATACGCGCGGTCTAAACCCGCGCTGAAAGAGTCGCAAGGGATTGGATTGACGCCCCCCTTTCATCCGCTTACCGATGTGGCAACCTGACGGAGACCGCGATGACCCATGCCCTGCTTGTAATCGATGTCCAGAACGATTTCTGCCCCGGTGGTGCGTTGGCCGTATCCGGCGGGGATGAGATCGTAGCCCCGATCAACGCCATGATGGGCGACTTTGATGCCATTATCCTGACGCAGGACTGGCATCCGACGGGGCATTCCTCATTCGCCAGCTCTCACAACGGGAAAAACCCGTTTGACCTTACCGACATGCCCTATGGCCCACAGGTCTTGTGGCCGGATCATTGCGTACAGGGAACACAAGGCGCGGCGTTTCACCCGGACTTGCGCACAGATGGCGACCTAATCATCCGAAAGGGGTTTCGCAGCGCAATCGACAGCTATTCCGCCTTTTTCGAAAATGACCAAACGACCCCAACCGGGCTGGAAGGGTATCTGAGAACTCGCGCGATCGACAGGTTGACCCTTGTCGGACTTGCAACAGATTTCTGCGTTCATTTCTCGGCCGTGGACGCGGCGCGGCTAGGGTTTGACGTAGCCGTTCGCATGGACGCATGTCGCGCCATTGATATGGACGGGTCGCTGACCGCCGCCGAAACAGCGATGCGAGATGCGGGCGTTGCGCTGATTTAGGGAGTGGTGCCTTGCGAGGCCAGGTATCGAAGTATGACAACCACGATCACCGCCAGCCCAAGTGCAAAGCCGATGCGACCCTGAATCGAACGCCGTTTTGGTTTCTTCACCTCGGCTTGCCGGGTCTTTGGCGTCCAGTCCGGTACCTCGCGGGTAATTTCTGCCCTTGGTCGGGCGCGCCGCACATCATCCAGAAATTGCCAGAAGTCGAAATCGCCGCAATATTCGCCCTGAACACCCATGTTTCGGATGTTGGCGAATAAGCGCTTTAAAATACGCTCGCGATCTGCGGCATCCTCGGACCGGTAATACCCGTGTGGCAGGCCGTTGCCTTTTGATTCCAGGCTAAACCCGGATTCCAGAAAAATTCGGCGGATCTTAGGGGACGCGCTGTGCAAGGCCGCGATGGTTCGGGCGTTGCGAAAAGACGCGCGAACGGCCCGGTGACCCTTCATGGCGGCAACACCATGTTCGGGATCCACTTCGTCCGGTGCGATCGCCACAATATCAAAATCGTACTCAAGAACCATTCACTAACTAAACCTTGTTCTTCCAACCCCTTCTTTTCACTAACCAATGAAAAGACCACACAATTTGCTCGATTTGTGACCTCAACTTGTCATTGTTATCAATTTAGCGACTCTTGCTAATCCACGCACCTATTGATCTAACAACGGAAATCGCAGGAGTTTTACCATGGTCGATATTGCGACGCGTGTGTACAATCATAAATGGAAGATTGACCCGATTGTACGGTCTTTGATCGACACAGACTTCTACAAACTGCTGATGTGCCAGTCAGTGTTTCGAAATAAGCCCCAAACGGATGTGGTTTTTTCGCTGATCAACCGGTCGAATCACATTCCACTGGCGAATCTGATCGACGAAGGTGAGCTGCGCGAGCAACTGGATCACATCCGCTCGCTGGGTCTCAGTCGGGGCGAAAGCACCTGGCTGCGCGGCAATACCTTCTATGGCAAACGTCAGATGTTCCGGTCGGATTTCATGGAATGGTTCGAAAATCTGCGCCTGCCGCCCTATCACCTTGAGCGGAAAGGCGATCAGTATGAGCTGACGTTCGAGGGCAAATGGCATGAGGTCATGCTGTGGGAAATCCCGGCGCTGGCGGTGCTGATGGAGCTGCGGTCACGTGCGGTTCTGAACCAAATGCGCCGGTTCGAGCTACAAGTGCTTTACGCCCGTGCGATGACGCGTGTCTGGGAAAAGATCGAAAAGCTGCGCAAGATCGACGGCTTGGGGATTGCGGATTTTGGCACAAGGCGGCGACATTCGTTTCTGTGGCAGGACTGGTGCGTGCAGGCGATGATCGAGGGCTTGGGACCCGCATTTTCCGGCACCTCGAACTGTCTGATCGCCATGCGGCGCGAGGTTGAAGCGATCGGTACAAACGCGCATGAACTACCGATGGTCTATTCCGCGCTGGCCGATTCAGATGACGATCTGGCGCAAGCCCCCTACGATGTATTGAGCGACTGGCACGAAGAACATGATGGGAATCTGCGCATTATTCTGCCCGACACCTACGGAACCCAAGGATTTCTGGACCGCGCGCCGGACTGGCTGGCGGGTTGGACCGGTATACGCGTAGACAGCGGCGATCCGGCTGCGGGGGCTGAGGTTGCTATCAACTGGTGGAAATCACGCGGCGAAGACCCGACGCAAAAGCGGATCATTTTCTCGGATGGTTTGGACGTTGGGAAAATCCAGGAGTTGCACAACCAGTTCGCCCATCGCACCAAGGTTTCTTTTGGTTGGGGCACATTGTTGACCAACGATTTCCGCGGCCTGGTCCCGAATGACGCGCTGGCGCCATTCTCGCTGGTTTGCAAGGCGGTTTCGGCCAATGGCCGACCGACCGTGAAACTGTCGGACAACCCGGAAAAGGCAATGGGTCCAAAAGATGAGATCGCGCGCTACAAGCGGATCTTTGGTGTGGGAGCGCAGGAATCGGTAGAAGTTATTGTTTAGACCCTAACCATGATAAGCTGCCACGGTTTTTACGTGTGAGAACCCGTAAAGCGCCTCGAACCCTTTTTCCCGGCCATGACCTGATTTACCCACGCCGCCGAACGGGAGTTCTACCCCGCCACCCGCGCCGTAATTGTTGATGAATACCTGCCCCGAGCGAAGCTGTTTTGCCAGCCGCATCTGGCGGGCTCCATCGCGGGTCCAGATGCTGGCGACCAACCCGTACTCAGTTGCGTTGGCGATCTGAATTGCGTCTTCCTCGGTGTCAAAGGGAATCAGAACCTGAACAGGGCCGAAAATTTCGTCTTGGGCCAAGACGTGATCCGGTGGAACATCAGCAAAAAGAGTAGGCTGGACATAGGCACCGTTTTCTGGCGCATGGTCAACGAGGCACCCCAGGCCTGCGATGCTGAGATCAGACCCCTTGGCCAAAAAGCCTTCTACAATGTCTTTTTGCCGCGCTGAAATCAGGGGGCCGAGCGGCAAATCCTCTTGCGCAGGGCCAACCTTCAGGTCGGCATACGCCGCTGCCATGCGCGTCTTGACCTGATCATACACGCCGCGCTGGACCAGAATTCGGGACGAGGCCGAGCATGTCTGCCCGGCATTCTGAATACCCGCATTCACCAAAAAGGGCAGGGCGGCATCAAGATCGGCATCGTCAAACACCAGCTGCGGGGATTTCCCGCCCAATTCCAACGTCACCGGCACCACATTGCGCCCGGCGGCCTGCTGGACAAGCGCTCCGGTCGCAACCGAGCCTGTGAAGGAAATATGATGGACGCCCGGATTTGCTGATAACGCTGCCCCGGCCTCGGCCCCAAGTCCGGGCACGACGTTCAGCGCGCCAGCCGGCAGGCCGGCCTGTTGCGCCAGATGGGCAAAGGCCAGTGCGGTCAGGCAGGCCTCTTCCGCTGGTTTCAGAACACAGGCGTTGCCCATCGCCAGCGCCGCCCCGACCGAGCGGCCAATGATCTGCATCGGGTAATTCCATGGCACGATATGGCCCGTGACGCCATGCGGCTCGCGCAGGGTGTAGACTGTGTAGCCATCCAGATACGGGATGGTCTCACCCATCACCTTATCCGCCGCGCCGCCATAAAACTCGCAGTACCTGGCCAATGCCACCGCATCCGCACGTGCCTGCGTCAGCGGTTTGCCCACATCCATCGCTTCAAGCTGTGCGAGGTCATCGACCTTTTCCAGCACCAACTGCCCCAGCCGCGTTAGGATGCGCCCCCGCTCCAACGCAGTTTTTCGCCCCCAATCGCCGTCCAATGCCTTTTGCGCCGCCTGCACCGCAGCGCCGATATCCGCCGTTTTTCCGCGCGCAATCCGGCAAAGTTCCGACCCGTCCGATGGGTTGGTAAGCGACAGTGTTTCCCGCGAAACCGGCCTGACCCATTCGCCGCCGATCAGACATAATTCGGTGTTGAACCAGATTGGATGAGACATGAATTCCTCTCCTTAGGGTCTGAAACTCGCTCACGCGACGTTGTTGCTGATTTCTGGCAAGGTCGGTGCGGCGTTGATTAAGCTTTGGGTATAGGGGTGTTTGGGCTGGGCAAAGACCTGCTCGGTCTCGCCCTCTTCGACGATCTTTCCCGCCTGCATCACCATCACCCGGTCAGTGATCGTGCGGACGACGCTTAGATCGTGGCTGATGAAAAGGTAGGTCAGGTTGTAGGTGGCGCAGAGTTCGGCAAGCAGGTCGAGAATCTGCGCCCTGACCGAAACGTCAAGGGCCGAGACTGCCTCATCAAACAGGATCAGCTCGGGTTGGATGACCAAGGCGCGGGCGATGGCGATCCGCTGCCGTTGGCCCCCCGAAAACTCATGAATGTACTTGCTTGCATCATCCGGGTTGAGACCCACAGCTTTGAGCATTTCCGCGATGCGGTCCTGTCGCTCGGACCCTGTGGGCGGGGTTTCAAGCAGGTGAAAAGGTTCGGCGATCAATCGGGCCACGCGGTGACGTGGATTGAAACTGCCATAAGGATCCTGAAACACCACCTGCATCTTACGGCGGACTTCGAGGTTGGGTTTGTGGCCTGAAAAAACAGGTTGGCCATCCAGTCGAATTTCGCCAGACTGTACCTCATCCAGCCCCAATATGGCCTTTGTTAGGGTCGATTTTCCACAACCGGACTCTCCGACAAGGCCAAGGCGTTCACCCCTGTTCAAGGCAAAGCTGATGTTATCCACGGCGCGGTGATGTTCCGGCCTGTCGAACAACCCTTTTCGCGGCAAGCGGTAGGTGCGGATGACGTTCGTGACCTCAAGCAATGGTTGGGGCTGCGGCCGCTCTGGCAGGGTCACCTGATGACCCGAGGCCTTGAATAGCATCCGTGTGTAAGGGTGCTGCATGTTGTGAAGCAGGTCGGTTGTCGCCCCGCTTTCAACCACCTCACCATGGCGCATGACAACAATCTCATCCGCCATGTCGGCCACAACCGCCAGATCGTGGGTGATCATCAACAGGCCCATCCCGAATTCGCGCACCAGCCCTTTGAGCAGGTCGAGGATTTGTGCCTGTGTTGTCACGTCTAGTGCGGTGGTTGGTTCATCCGCAATCAACAGCTTGGGGCGCAGCGCGATAGCCATTGCGATAACGACCCTTTGGCGCTGACCGCCCGAAAGCTCATGTGGGTAGCGTGACAGCGGAAAGCGGTCTTGGGGCAGCCCGACGCGCGTCAGCACCTCTTGCGCGCGCGCCTGAGCCTGGCTGCGTGACATGGCCTTGTGGATCAGGATCGTCTCCATCACCTGATCGCCGATGGTTTTGACCGGGTTCAGGGCTGTCATCGGCTCTTGAAAAACCATGCCGACCGAGGCACCGCGCAAGGTGCACATCTTGGGCTCCGACAGGGTCAGCAGGTTCTGGTCCTCAAGCAAAACGGACCCGCTTGCCTGTGCTCCGTTCGGCAGCAATTGCATCACGGCCAGCGCCGTCATCGACTTACCCGAACCGCTTTCACCGGTTACGGCCACAATCTGACCGGGTTCGATAGACAGGTTGACGCGTTTCAGGATCTCAACGCTGTGGATCGATAGTGAGAGGTTTTCAATTCGCAACAGGCTCATGCGCGTGCCACTCGGATGCGGGGGTCCAGCCAATCTCGCAATCCGTCGCCCAACAGGTTCAGGCCCATCACCGTGATGATGATCGCCAGACCCGGAATCAAAGCCAAATGCGGGGCAAAACTGACCATTGTCTGCGCATCAGCCAGCATCCGACCCCAGCTGGGCGTTGGCGGTTGCGCGCCTAGTCCGACATAGGACAAGCCTGCCTCTGCCAAAATCCCAAGCGAGAACTGGATGGTTCCCTGCACGATCAGCAAATTGGCCACATTGGGCAGGATATGTTCCGCTGAGATTCGCGCCGCGCCCTTGCCCGAGACACGCGCAGCTAGAATGAACTCACGTTCCCAAAGAGAAAGCGCCGCCCCGCGAGTGATGCGGGCAAAGACAGGAATGTTGAAGATGCCGATGGCGATGATTGCATTGATTGCGCCAGCGCCAAGGATCGCGGTGATCAGGATGGCGATAACCAGCGATGGGAAGGCAAAGACCAGATCGTTACCGCGCATGATCACCTCGTCCAGCCAGGTGCCTTTGCGCGCTGCGGCCATAAGGCCGAGCGGAATTCCCAGAGCCATGCCGATGCCGACTGCCACCAGGGCCACCGCGATGGATGTACGTGCGCCGATCATGATCATCGAGAACATATCGCGCCCGAAATGGTCTGTTCCGAACCAATGCTGTGTACTGGGGGGGTGTAACTTGTTCGGGATATCCAGCGCCGCATAGTCATAAGGCGTCCAGATAAACGACAGCAATGCCGCCAGCAGCACCAGCGATGACAGCAGCGCGCCAAGGATCAGGTTGCGGTTCATGTCCGGCTCCTTAGCCTTGGATCCACGGCGGCATAGGCGAGATCGACCAGAAAATTGACCGTGATGACAGCGAAGACCAGCAGCATGACGACTGACTCCACGACAATCAGATCGCGCGCAGAGATCGCCTGAAATACCAACCGCCCCAGACCCGGCAAGTAGAACACCTTTTCGATGATGATCGACCCCGCCAAAAGGAAAGAGAATTGCAGCCCGATGATCGTCAGAACCGGGATCAAAGCGTTGCGCACACCGTGCCGCCACAATGCCTGACGGCGGGATACCCCCTTGGCGCGGGCGGTGCGCATGAAATCCTCGCCCAGAATATCCAAGAGCGACGATCGCATGACCCGCGCCAAAATCGCGGCTTGCGGCAGAGCAAGTGCGATGGCAGGCAGAGTTAGTGAATGCAGACCCGTCCACAGGCCGTTTTCCCAACCTGCAAACCCCCCTGCGTTGAACCATCGAAGGTTGATTGCGAAGATCAGCACCAGCATCATCGCAAACCAGAAATTAGGCACCGCAATACCCAGTTGTGTCGCCCCCATCACCGTCAGGTCGCCCGGCTTGCCCCGGCGCGCGGCGGCGTAAATTCCGGCCGGGAATGCGATCAGGGTGGATAGTGCCAGCGCATAAAGCGCCAAGGGCAACGAAACCCAAAGCCGATCCGCGATCATCTGCGACACCGGTGTACGATAGGTATAGGATGTTCCGAAATCCCCCACCAGCATACCGCTGACCCAGTTGAAATACCGCTGAACCTTGGGCACATCCAACCCCAACTCGGCCCGCAACGCGGCCAGAGTGTCCTCTTGCGCGTTCACACCCAGCATGAACGAGGCCGGATCACCGGGCGCGACCTCGATCACCATAAAGATGACCAGCGACGCAACCATAAGGCTGATCAGCAGGGATATCAGGCGTTTAAGGGTATAGCGGAGCATCAAAGCCACGTTAGGATGACAAAAAGCCCGGGTCCAGCAGATAGACAAAAATCGCATAGCCGACAATCGCTGCGTATCCAAGCGGATAGATCCACTTGATCGCGTAGTTGTCCAGCTTTCTGGCCGTATCCTCGCGCCCGGATGTCTTCAATTTGCGCAAGGCCACGTTGAACACGATCAGCGCACCGGTCATCACGAACATGCATTGCAGGATGAAATCCAAAAAGGTCAGATATCCCAGCTTCGGCAGGTCGGCAGAAATCGCCCAGTTGAAGGCTACAAATACCAACAGGTTAGCGCCGGCGATTTCGATCCGGCGGCGGTACTCGTCCAGAAAAAACAGCGCCCAGCCGACAGTGATCAGAACCAACATCGGCAGGAATACCCGGATTGTATAGTAGGTCAGGTGCCGGTGGCCTTCGAACGCCAGCGCGATCTGATCACTGTCCCGCCCTGATATACCTATGACGGTCGAATGCTCCATCCGGGCGTTTTCCAGTATCCACTCTTCTTCTCCCAAAAGGTCTCCGAGGCCGGAATACGCATCAAGCGGATAAAAAGAGACATATTCGGACGGAAAGACCGATGCGACCTGAAAATAAAACTCTTGCGTGTCGAACGGGTATTTCCGGAAGTTAAAATGCGGCGCCTGAAGTGTGAGCGAAGATTTCTCGACATAGAGGACGTGCCCGTCATAGCGCAACGAAGCAGCGGATTCATGAATCCACTTGTTTGATTGCTGGTTGTGGACGACAAAAGCGGGCAATACCGTACCAAGCTTCAGCGCATGATCAGCAAGTACCGGCGGGTGAAAAACCTGAATGTCCCGCCCGACATCCTCGCGATCGAATGCCAGAGCAGGATCGGTCCATTCGACACGCAATACGACGACCGCACCGTAGTTTTCTGCCTTCTGATCCACGCTGGTGATTTGGTCGATGCGGATACCTACCCCTGCCCTCAGTGGATTTTCAGGCGTTCCGACCAATGGACCTAACCCGCCCCGCAGCGTGGTTTGTGCCTGTCCTGCGTTGCCCAAGACAACAAGGCAGACACAAACAGCAAAACACCAAAAAATACGGGCGGGGTTCATCGCAAAGCTCACTTACGTACAGATGCGGGGCCCGTTCTGGCCCCGCGCATGATCATTCGGCCCAGCTGATCTGAGTTAGGTCAATCGCCGCGGTCGGCGCGTTTGCCCACAGACCTTGAACACCGGTCTTTGCGACCCCCAGCTTAGCCAACTGGAACAAGTAGCCATTGACGAAATCACTCGCGATCAGACGTTGCATCTCACCCAGTAGCCTTTTGCGTTCGTCCGGGTCCGTAGTTGCATTCAGCGTCTGCATCAGCGTTTGAGCATCCAGGCTGTCATATTGGAAATAATAGTCGGGCCGTGCGTAGATGCCGATATCCATCGGCTCGGTATGGCTGATGACGGTCAGGCCGAAATCCTTGCCCTTGAAGACTGATTCCAGCCATTGCGCCCATTCGACGTTGATGATCTCGGCCTTGATACCAACCTCAGCCAGTTGTGCGGCGATAATCTCTCCTCCGCGCCGGGCATATGCGGGTGGCGGTAGGTGCAATGTGGTTTCGAACCCGTCTGCATACCCCGCGTCGGCCAGTAGCATGGCGGCCTTTTTCGGATCATAGTTCGAGGTTCCGGTCAGATCGATGTAAGCCGGGTTGTGAGGTGCGAAATGCGTGCCGATGGGTGTGCCATAACCAAACATCGCCCCATCAATGATCGCCTGCCTGTCAATGGCATGGGCCAGCGCCTGCCGCACGCGTATGTCGTCGAACGGAGGTTGCTTGTTGTTGGTCGACAGGATCGTTTCGCCCTCGGTCGAACCGACAATCACCTGAAACCGCGGATCAGCTTCAAATTGTGGCAGGTTTTCAGGGGCAGGGAAGTTGTCGAATGCATCCACGTCTTCCGCCATCATGGCGGCAAACGCCGCCGTCGGGTCCGAAATGAATTTGAACGTGGCAGTCTCTAAAGCGGGCTGTTCGCCCCAGTAGTTCGGGTTGCGGTTCAGGACTATGCTATCGCCCTGCACCCAGTCGCCGAAAGTAAACGCCCCCGTGCCCACTGGATTGGTCTGGATGGATTCAATGCTTTCCGGTGCCACGATAACCGCATCGCCCCATGCCATATTGAACAGGAAATTGCCGTTCGGTTCGGACAGGGTGACTGTGACGGTCAAGGGGTCAATTACCTCAACGCTTTCGATCCCTGCAAACAGCGCTTTTTGCGCATTGACGCTGTCTTCAGCCATGGCGCGATCAAGGCTGAACTTGACATCCTCGGCATCCATTGCGGTGCCGTCATGGAATGCAACCCCTTCACGCAGCTTGAAAGTATAGACGGTGCCGTCGTCAGAAATTTCCCAGCTTTCGGCCAGCCCCGGCACCACCGAGCCATCGCCCATAAAACGCGTCAAACCTTCGAAAATGTTGGTGTAAACAACGGAATCAATGGCTTGTGCCGCAGCGCTTGTCGGGTCCAGATGCGGCGGTTCAAGCTGCATCGCGATGGTGATGTCGGACTTGGCCAAAGCCCCGGTGGCAAAGACGCTGGTCCCTAAAACCAGTGCAGAAGCAAATGATCGAAACGCTTGCTTAGTCATGAAAATCTCCCCGCGTTGCATAACTGTCCCCGCTGTTTTGCGGGCTTTATAGAAACAATGTTCCTTTAAACCTTGGTTCAATCAAGGAAATGTTCGCGCAACCGGGGTTTCTATGACCCTGTTCAATCTGCTATGCCGCGCTGCAACATGAACTCCGGAGGAGCGACCATGAGCGCCACCGCTCGCAAAAAAGCCCCCAATGCCGAGGATATTCGCGCCCGGAAAGGCGGCACGCCTTTGGTTTCTCTAACGGCCTACACCACGCCGATGGCCCGGTTGATGGATGCACATTGCGATTTTGTTTTGGTCGGCGACAGCGTGGGTATGGTGCTGCATGGGCTGGAATCGACGCTGGGCGTGACGATGGAGATGATGGTGCTTCATGGTCAGGCCGTTTCGCGCGGGCTTAACGATGCGATGATGGTGATCGACATGCCCTTTGCCAGCTATGAACACAATCCGGCAGAGGCGTTTCGCAATGCCGCCCGGCTGATGGCGGAAACCGGTGCAGGTGCGGTAAAGTTGGAAGGTGGCGTTGAAATGGCCGAAACGATCCGCTTTCTGGTCCGGCGCGGCATTCCGGTGATAGCGCATATCGGACTGACACCGCAGTCGATCAACACACTGGGCGGCTACAAGGTGCAAGGCCGCGATCAGCAGGCGCAGGCCGTACTGGCAGATGCCCATGCCGTGGCCGAGGCAGGTGCGTTTTCCGTGGTGCTTGAGAAAATTCCGCAAGGTCTGGCCGACCAAATCACCGCGGAGGTTGCGATTCCGACCATTGGAATCGGCGCCTCAGCAGGGTGTGACGGGCAAATTCTGGTTGTTGACGATATGCTAGGGTTTTTTACCGCGTTTAAGCCGAAATTCGTCAAACGCTATGCCGAATTAGGGCAACAGGCCGAGGCTGCCATCGCAGAATACGCGGCCGACGTACGCTCTCGCACGTTTCCTGCCGACGAACATGTGTTCGCAGATCACGCCCCGGCCAAAGGGTCCACGACATGAACGCCCCTATACTGCGCCGCCTGACCGAATTGCGCGCGCTGATGACCAAGTGGCATCGCCATGACGAAACTATCGGAGTCGTTCCTACGATGGGCGCGCTTCATCAGGGGCACTTGTCCCTGGTTGAAGCTGCCAAAGCTGGCACCGACCGTGTTATCGTCACGATCTTTGTAAACCCAAAACAGTTCAACAACCCCGAAGATCTGGCAAATTACCCGCGGACTGAGCATGAAGACGCACAAAAACTGGCCCCCTACGGTGTTGATGCGATTTACGTACCTGACCCCCAAGAGGTTTATCCGCAAGGCTTTGCCACGACAGTCTCTGTCGCGGGTCTGACCAATGTGATGGAGGGTGAATTCCGTCCGGGACACTTCGATGGGGTTGCCACCGTTGTTGCCAAGCTGTTCCTGCAAACGCAGGCAGATCGAGCCTATTTCGGCGAAAAAGACTATCAACAACTGATGACTGTCCGCCGCATGGCCCGCGATTTGGACATCCCGATTGATGTGGTCGGCTGCCCAACTATTCGCGAACCCTCGGGGTTGGCGATGTCGTCGCGCAACCTGCGTCTTTCGCCCCAAGGGTTGGAAGTTGCAGCCAACAAATACCGGATCATGACCGATCTGGCCTTGGCCCTGAAACAGGGTACGGCCTTCGATGCTTTGGCTCCACAAGCAGAATCGGATTTGCTGGCCGCGGGTTTTACGCAGGTTGAGTATATTCAACTGCGGTGTGCAGAAACGCTGGAACCTTTGGCCCGCGTGGGGCAGCGCCCCGCCCGACTGTTTGCGGCAGCGTGGGCGGACGGTGTACGGCTGATCGACAATATTGCTGTCTGAACGCTCTGGCACGTCCGGCAGTGTTTGCGCTAAAGTCCCGCAAAACCAAACGGGAGGGGCGCGGGGAATGACCTATATTCTCGCTATTGATCAGGGCACCACATCATCACGGGCCATATTGTTTGACGCCAATATGCAGCGCGCAGGCACGGCGCAGCACGAGTTCACACAGCATTTCCCGCAGGAAGGCTGGGTCGAACATGATGCCGAGGAAATATGGGACAGTGTCCTGCGTGTCTGCCGCGAAGTGATGGACAGCACAGGCGTCGCGCCAGAGCAGATCGCTGGTATCGGAATCACCAACCAGCGTGAAACCACCGTCGTCTGGGACCGAGCCACGGGCCAACCAATCCACAACGCGATCGTCTGGCAGGATCGCCGTACCGCCGATATTTGCGCGCGTTACAAGCAAGCGGGGTGCGAAGATGACGTGACCTCTCAGACCGGGCTTTTGCTGGACCCATATTTTTCTGGCACCAAGGTCAAATGGCTGTTGGACAAAGTACCCGTCGCCCGCGCCCGCGCAGAAGCCGGAGAGCTGATGTTCGGCACCATCGACAGTTTCCTGATCTGGCGCCTGTCCGAAGGGCGCAACCACGCCACCGATGCAACCAACGCCGCCCGTACCCTGCTGTTCGACATTCACAGAGGGGAGTGGAGCGCCGAGATTTGCGACCTGCTGGATGTGCCCATGAACATGCTGCCCGAGGTGCATGATTGCGCCTCGGACTTTGGATATACGACCCTATTAGGAGGAAATATTCCGATTCTGGGCGTTGCAGGCGACCAGCAGGCCGCTACGATCGGGCAGGCCTGTTTCCAGCCTGGCATGATGAAATCGACCTATGGGACAGGCTGTTTTGCGTTGCTCAATACGGGCGACAAGCCGGTCGCGTCAAAGAACCGCCTGCTTACAACAATTGCCTACCAACTGGATGGGCAACGGACATATGCGCTGGAAGGGTCGATATTTGTGGCCGGGGCTGCAGTACAATGGTTGCGCGATGCCCTGAAGATCATCGAAACAGCCTCCGAAAGCGGCGAACTGGCCCAACAGGCCGATCCGAATCAGCACGTTGTACTTGTCCCTGCCTTTACCGGCCTCGGAGCGCCGTATTGGCAGCCCGATTGCCGGGGCGCGATATTTGGCCTGACCCGCAACTCCGGCCGCGCGGAATTTGCCAAGGCAACGCTGGAGAGCATCGCGTACCAGACCCGCGACCTGTGGCATGCCATGCAGGGTGACTGGGGCGTAGATACCGAAGTCACCCTGCGCGTAGATGGCGGGGCCAGTGCCTCGGACTGGGCGATGCAGGGGTTGTCAGACTACCTGGGTGCGGCCGTCGACCGCCCGGTCATGCAGGAAACTACCGCTCTGGGTGCTGCGTGGCTGGCCGGAATGCGCGCGGGGGTTTATCCTGACCAACAAGGGTTTTCGAAAACCTGGGCACTGGATCGCCGGTTCGAGCCGAAACTGTCGGCCGAGGACCGTGATGTCGCCTATGCCCGCTGGCAGCGCGCGGTCGCCGCTGCCATGGCGTTCTGAGAATGGTGAGGGATCAGCTGTGATCCTTCATCAACCGCTGCTTCTGACGGGACCAGTCCCGTTTGGCCTGGGTTTCACGCTTATCGTGTAGCTTTTTACCCTTAGCGATGCCGATTTTAAGCTTGGCCCGGCCTTTGTGGTTGAAATACAAAACCAGCGGCACCAGCGTCATACCCTTGCGCTGGGTCGCGTTCCAAAGGTTTGACAGCTCTTTGCGCGAGACCAACAGCTTGCGGCGGCGGCGCTCTTCGTGTTTGAACACCTTGGCCTGCTCATAAGGCGCGATATAGCTGTTGATCAGCCAAAGCTCTCCGTTATCGACCGTGGCATAGCTCTCAGCGATATTAGACCCGCCGGCGCGCAGGGATTTAACCTCGGACCCTTCAAGCACGATGCCGCACTCGATATCCTCTTCGATCGCGTAGTCGAAGCGGGCGCGCCGGTTTTCGGCAATCACTTTGTAATTCGGGTCTGTCTTTTGTTTGGCCATGACGCGTTGATTTAGGCGGCTTGGTCCGCCCTTGCAAGCCAAGGATGTCAGGACGTGGCCGCAAACATCAGGTCGGGGCCGAATATCGTGTCGGCATAGTTGTGGAGATAGATCTTCAACCACGGCGTAAAGCGCTGCGGGTGGCGCTGCACTTCGGCCAGCAGATCATGGTAGTCAATCCAGCGGATATCCATCACTTCGTCTGGGTTCGGCTCGATTTTTAGCGGGCTGCGGACATGGGTCAGGAAGATGTCCACGACCTCATGTTCGATCATGTTGTTACCAACATCGGCGTGATATTCCAGGCGATGGCGGTATTCGGGATACAGGCCGGTGATCCCCAATTCTTCACGCAGGCGACGCACCGCGCATTCCGAGGGCGTCTCACCCCAATCGGGATGCGTGCAGCAGGTATTCGCCCAGAGGCCCGGCGTATGATACTTCCCCAAGGCTCGGCGTTGCAGCAGGATCTCGGTCCCGCGAACGGCAAAGACCGACACCGCCTTGTGCCGAAGACCCTTTTCATGCACCTCAAGCTTGTCCACAGGGGTCAATTCGCCGTCAACCCAGGCCGGGATCATGATACCCATCTGTCGTCTCCTGCTGGCGATCCACCGAGCGGCGGAAAAGGTCGAAACTGGCTGCCGTCGGATCGGCTTGGCTTTGTGGCATCACGCGAAGGCACGATGAACACGATTTGTAAAAGGTGGCGCTGATCGGACAAGTTATCAATCGCACGAAAGGCCGCAGGGGCTGCGGCCTTTTGTAACTTATCGGTATGTATGGCCTCAGGCGTTATTCGGCCGACAGGCTTGCGATATAGGCGTAGACATCTTCGCCGCCCGATTTCAACTTGAACGTCATCTTGGACTTGGCGGCTGTATCATCCAGATAAGATTTCAGGAACGCCTTGGGATCCTGCGTATATTCCGCGAAAGTGGCTTCGTCCCAGATTAGGCCACTCTCACCAGCAGCGACGAGACTATCACCGTATCTGAAGTCTTCCACAGTGCCCGCCGTACGTCCGGCGATGCCATATAGGTTTGGGCCAGTCCGTCCGCCTTTTACGATCACGTCGCCATCGGGAGTCGCGATCATGTGACAGGATTTGCATCTGTTGAAAGCTTTCTTTCCAGCCTCTGCATCTCCTTCAGCGAAGGCGGGAAGGGCCAACAGACCCACAATTGCGGCGACAAGGACGCGATTCATAACTTTTTGCTCCGTAGTTTTGGCTGTGCCGACAGGATCGTTGGTTCCGGGTGGAGTCAATGCGCAGATTGCCGCGTGGGGGTATTTACCAGCGCAACAGTGATGTCACTCGGACTGTTCGTTGCGCAGATTGGACCAGCACGGCAGAAGATCTTTGTCTGATGGAGTCGCCAGATAGACCGCCCGCGCAATGGCCCGCGACAAGCAGAGCGCGGCCGCATGCCCGATCAACCCAAGTTGGGCTTCGATGTCTACCGCGCGCGCGCCGGTGCTGACGCCAAATACAAGGTCGCCATCACCCGGCGTGTGCGCAGGCAGAATGGCGCGGGCGATGCCATCATGCGCGGCAACGGCCAATCGCTGGCATTGCGGTTTTGAGAGGGCGGCGTCCGTCGCCACAATCGCGATGGTAGTGTTACCCTTATCCGGTTCAATCAATTGCATAGCCTGCGCCTTAAGGCTGGGAACGGGCAGACCCAGACCCACCTTGGAATCAGACCCTAATCCGCCAAACTCGGCATCGATTTCGAACGGCGCGGCCCAGAAATGTTTGTCCCCTGGCGTGGTCACGCTGCCCATTGGGTTGGCCGCGACAAGGGCACCTACGGTGACACCATTTTCCAACACCAATGAGGCTGACCCCAGCCCACCCTTGTGTCGTGCCGTCAACGCGCCGGTTCCCGCACCTGCCGTACCCAGTGGAAAATCCTCGGCGGCACTCTCGAATGCTGTGCGACCCAACACGCGATAGGGGTTTTCAGCCCAATCCTTGTTGCCGCCGTTCAAAAGGTCGAACAGGATCGCTCCGGGTACGATTGGGACCTTGGTGTTGCCCACAGGATAGCCGCGGCCCTGCGCGCGCAGCGCATCTGAAACGCCAGAACAGGCATCCAGCCCGAAAGCCGACCCCCCGGACAGGGTGATAGCATTCACCTGAGCCACCGATTTGTCTGGCGCCAGAAGATCGGTTTCGCGGGTTCCCGGTGCTCCGCCCATAACATGAACCGAAGCGGTCAAACTTTGATCCGAAGTCAAGACAGTCGTGCCGGATTTCAACTCATGATCCTGCGCATTTCCAACCAGAACGCCGGGGACGTCGGTGATCAGATTCCTAGTTCCTGGTTTCATGCGTGGTCCTTAAATGCAGCGTCCACCATCAACCTCCAATGCAGCGCCGGTGATCATGCCAGCCTCGTCCGAGCACAAGAAACAGGCGGTATTGCCCATGTCTTCGGGTGTGGAAAACCGGCCCAGCGGGATTGTCGATAGGAACTTGGCACGCATCTCTGGCGTGTCTTCGCCCATGAACGATTTGAGCAGCGGCGTTTCCCCGGCCACCGGACAGATCGCATTCACGCGCACACCAAAGGGCGCAAGCTCGACCGCCATGGTCTTGGTCGCCGTGATCATCCACCCTTTTGAGGCATTGTACCAGTTCAGGTTCGGGCGCGGCGACAGGCCCGCCGTCGATGCGACGTTCAGAATCGCGCCTGAACCGTTCGCCTTCATTGCGGGCACAAACGCCTGCGCGGTCAGGTAAACCGATTTCATGTTCACGTTGTACACACGGTCGAAATCCTCTGGACTGACTTCGTCCAGAGGCATCGGCAAATGCGTGACGCCGGCATTGTTGACCAGAATGTCCAAGCGGCCAAACCGCTCTTGTGCGATGTCTGCCATGGCGCGCACCGAAGCCGCATCCGCCACGTCTACCATCTGAGCTATCGCGTTTGGCCCGTGTTGCTTTGCCTGAACCTCGGCCGCGTCGCCGTTTATGTCGGCGATCATGACCCGCGCGCCTTCGGACAGGAATTTCTGCACGATCCCGGCCCCAAAGCCGGACGCGCCGCCTGTCACTATTGCGGTTTTTCCCTCTAACCTCATGGTCTTGCTCTCCCTTGCGGGGCCAGACTAGCAAGGTGCCGCGAAACTACCAGATCAATCTTCTGCCACCTTGCCGCGCAGCGCCTTTACATCTGACCGCGCCTTTTTTGCCGCCAAGCGCCGCTTGACTGACCCGTAAGTAGGTTTGGTTGCGATCCGTCGTTTGGGTTTGACGAGGGCTCGTGTGATCAACTCAGCCAGCCGGGCGCGGGCAATCTCACGATTTCGGGCCTGCGACCGGGTTTCCTCACACTGGATGATGATCGCGCCATCTTTGGTCCAGCGGCGCCCGGCAAGCCGTTTCAGCCGATTCTTGACCGGATCTGGCAGCGATGGAGAGCGCGCCGCCTCGAACCGAAGCTCGACAGCTGTCGAGACCTTGTTCACATTCTGCCCGCCGGGGCCGGACGAGCGCACAAAGCTCTCGGTCATTTCCCAGTCTTGCAGGGTGATATCGTCGGTGATGCGCAACATTGGCGCGACCTTACAAGGGTCGCGCAGAAACAGAAAGGGCC
Source organism: Ruegeria sp. AWH4_226 (assembly GCF_056159225.1). NCBI lineage: Bacteria > Pseudomonadati > Pseudomonadota > Alphaproteobacteria > Rhodobacterales > Roseobacteraceae > Ruegeria > Ruegeria sp. AWH4_226. The sequence continues at coordinate 2,877,562 of NZ_JBSWUU010000001.1, forward strand.
GCCCCGGCGGGACGGCCCTTCGAAAGTACAGGAGGGTGGGTCGGTTAGATCAATCGACCAGCCGGAGCGAGCGCTCCGCCAAGGGCTGCCTTAACAGGCGATCCCCCCGGTTGTTCCGACACCTCTCTCCAATCCCTTTCTCGACATTGGATCACCTCCTTTCAAACTGTTGCGGTTGAGATTGAGCGTGGCACAAGTTGTGCCAATCTCAAAGCATTTTTTTACGCGGGCTGGGCGGTCAGCCGCGCAACGATCACCTTGAACGGGATCAGCGCGATCAGGGCCAGCGACAGCTTAACCAGCCAATCGGCAAAAGCCAGCGTCACCCACAAAGGTGCCATTGGCCCGGTCAGCATGAAGGGCACAGGCTCCCACGCCCAGTTGATTGCAGCGTCTGCATTGGCGCCGAACATGGTGATCGATGCAGAAAACGCGATCGTGAAGAACAGCGCGGTGTCCAGCGCCGATCCGACAAGTGTCGACACCAGCGGCGCGCGCCACCACCGACCACCGCGCATTGCGTTGAATACGATCACATCGGTCAGCTGCGCGATCAGAAAGGCGGTCCCCGACGCGACCGCGATCCGCAGCGGTACGGCGGCATAGGTAAAACCATCACCCTGCAACATGATCTGGCTACCGATCAGCGAGCAGATGATACCGGTGATGAACCCGGCAAACACGACCTTGCGGGCCGTTGCCGCGCCGTAGACACGGTTCATGATGTCCGTGACGAGGAAGGCCAGCGGATAGGTGAAAGCACCCCAGGTCAGCAACCCGTCAAGGATCAGGAACTGGACCAGGATGTTTGAGGCCACAACAATCGAGGCCATGGCAATGATGCCGGGAATAAAGCTGCGTTGCATTTTCAGATGCCCGTTTTGACAAGGTAGCGGCGACTTGGCCCCGGGCTCATCCCAAGGCAAGCCGTGCGTTTAGACGGTTGTCAGCCGCAAGTCAATCAGGCAGCACGTATTCCACAACTTCGGTGCGTTGCAGGGCCAGAAAATTGTCATCCGAGATCATCGTGGCCCTTAGGCGCCCCTGATCATCGCGCCAGACGGACAGCCCTTCGAGATTGTCATGCGTACCGGTGCTGGTTGTGAACAGGGTTTCCTCGGCCTTTGCTACGTCGCCCTCGATCCGCCACCGTCGCAGGCGCGAGCGAAAACCGGTAAGCACAAAACTGCGTTCCAAAACATAAAACCGACCATCAGGGCCGTAATCTGCCGAAACGGGCAGGAACTTTCCCCGTTGCGGCAGCATGAATGGCGTTGACCATGCCTGACCGTCCCAGCGGTAGACAGGGATATCGCCCTGCTTGGTTCGGCTTTTCTCGGGCAGGGTGTAAAGCCGCCCCTGCTGATCTATCGCCAAAGCCTCGAATGAGCCATTCAGGTTCAGGTCATCAAACACCTTGGGGCGCGGCAACACCTGCGCCCTTGCATCAGGGTTTGCGTAGTAGGCCACGCGGTGCACCGCCTCGAATGAGATGTAATAGCTGCCATTCGGCGTGACGGCGATACCTTCGGAATCCCCCGTGCTGCCCGACAGCGGATGGCCCGTACTGGATAAAACCGGCCAGCGTTCGGTGATCTGAATTTGCGTGATCTGATCGCCGTCACGGGAAATCCGGGCGTGAAGCAGCATCGACCGATCACTGAGCGCGATCATGTTTTGACCATTCTCAGAGATATGAATGGCCGAAAACCCACCAAACCAGTCTGCGCTGTGACGCCAGACAAAGCTGTTTAGTTGGGTGGCCTGTTTGACCTCGGCGGCCCCAACCGATCCGGTCAGCAGGAAAGTGGCAATCAGTTGGATTGCAAAACGGCGGTACATTGCTGGGGCAAATCGGCCAGAACATATTCCCGGCGTTTCTTTGGGGCTGGTGCGTTTGGATCGGGTGGAGGTGGATTGAGGATGTTGTTTACCCATTTGCGCGCATCCTCACATCCGTCGCCCTTGGGCGGGGGGTCTTGATTGACACATCCGCGCGAACCTCGGGGACACTTCAGCCGAACGTGGAAATGATAATGATGTCCCCACCACGGGCGAATTTTTCGCAGATAGGCGCGATTGCCTTTCTCATCGTTGCACATTTGAACCTTGGCGCCAGGAAAGACGAAAATCCGGGCCACGCGTTTGTCCTTGGCTGCTTCGCGCAGTACGGCGTGGTGCTGCTTGGTCCAGTTGCCATTTACATAGGCTCCGTTGGCCCGGCGCAGCGAGATGGACGAGATATTCTCGCGCGCCTTGCGGCCCAGACGCATATTATCACCGGGCAGCATCCAGATATCGATATCCAGACCCAGTTGATGCGAACGATGGCCCGACGTCATCGGCCCGCCCCTTGGCTGGCTGATATCCCCTATATAGAGACCATTCCAACCCGGTTGTTTTGCCGCAAACCGGCTGAGGTCCTGCACGTAGTCAATCGCGTCCGGATGACCCCAATTGCGATTGCGCGACAGGCGCATGGCCTGCCATGTCGGCCCGGTCTCGGGTAACTGCACCGACCCGGCGGCACAGCCGCGCGAATAACTGCCAAACGCGGCAGGTTTTTGCTGTGAACTTGTCTTCTGCGCCCCGAATAATTGCTTGGCCAGGGGTTCTGCCCCTGCTGATCCGGCCCATGCTATCGCTGCGGCTATTGCTAAAAAACGTAGTAAAATCATCTGCTCTGATCCCCTTCCGGCTTGACCCAGCGCATCAGGAATAGACCCAGAATAAACAACAGAATTATCGGTGACACCCCCAGCCGGGCGCTTCCGGTTACAGTTGTTGCAATGCCGATCAAAAGCGGCGCGGCAAAGGCTGTGGCGCGGCCCGACAAGCCGTAGAGGCCAAAGCTTTCAACCGGGGCCTCGGGATCGGTATGCCGCACCATCAGGGATCGGCTGGATGATTGCAGGATGCCGCCCATCCCGCCAATCAGAACGCCGCATGCAAAAAACACCAGATCGGGAAGACCCGAACCATCAGGCAAAGCGATGCCAAAGACCTGCGTCCGGTCCATCGAAACGATGGTCGCACAGACCAGGATCAGCACCCATATCGCCACCACAATGACTGGCTTTGGTCCATATTTCTTGTCCAGTTTTCCGCCAATCCAGGAAAAGGCCGCAGCGGCTAGTACGCTGACGATGCCGAACACACCAATCTTGATCAGGTCCCACTCCAACACCAGCCGCGCATAGACGCCGCCGAAACTGTACAGCCCGTTCAGCGCGTCGCGATAAAACATCGACGAGCCCAGATAACTTGCCAGGCTGATCCGGTGGCGCAGGTTTGAAACGGATTTGCCCAATAGGCGCAGCGCCGCGCCAAGACTGCCGGTTCTGGCACCGTTTGGATCGTCGCGTACCCAAAGGAAATAGGGCACCATGAACAGAACGAACCATCCGGCCGTAAAAGGACCTACGAACCGTGTCCCTTCTTGCTGGGCGGCGTTCAGTCCAAACAACGGGTCCAGCCCGATCAGTGTTTTTCCGTTGGGCTGTTCAACAAACAACGCCAGCATGATCGCAAGCGATATGAGCCCGCCGAAATAGCCGAATGCAAAGCCTGATCCAGAAATCTCTCCAACCTCTTTGTCATCGCCCAGATCGGGTAATTGTGAGTTGATGAAGATCAGCGCATATTCAGCGCCCACAAAGCCCAGACCAAAGGCAGATAGCATCAGCCACATGTTCGAGCCATCCGGCAGCGTGTACCAAAGCGCTGCCGAGCCCACCACGTACATGACCGAAAAGGCGAATATCCACGGGATACGCCGCCCGGAAACATCTGCCATCGCGCCCAGCAAGGGTGCACCAAACGCGATGATCAGTCCCGTGATGGTCAGGCAGTTGGCCCAGACTGTTTGCGCCCGTGCCGCGGCGGCCTCCGCATCCAGACCACTGCCCGAGAAATACCCCGCCGCAACGCCGGCAAAATAAGGACCAAAGACAAAGGTGACCAGAAGGCTGTGATAGGGTTGGCTGGCCCAATCAAAGAACCACCAGCCCCAAATGCGCTTGCGCTGCGAAATCTCTGCCATGACCGCCCCTGTTTTATTGTCGTTATAAGACGGGGGATTGACCCATTTCGCAAGCGTTCTGTTGGCGTGGGCTTGCTCTTTGCTGCGGGTGCGCTTAGGTCTCAGCAGATGTGAAAACGGAGGCCCCATGCTGTCGCTGATCCAAATTCTGCTGCTGATCCTGGACATTGTCTGGTTCATCATCCTGGCCCATGTGATCATGAGCTGGTTGATCAACTTTCAGGTTCTTAACTTGCATCAACAGCTGGTCGCGCAAATCTGGTACGGCCTCAACCGCATATTGGAACCGATTTATGCCCCGATCCGGCGGATCCTGCCCAACATGGGTGGGCTGGACCTGACGCCACTGGTGGTCCTAATCGGGGTCTATGCGGCGCGGATCATCCTGATCAACAATATGGGCTATTTCGCCTGAACCCTTGTTCGCCGAATCTTTGTGTGTGATTGTCCTGTTTTAAGAGCAGTCAAACCATAAAACAGGGCAACCCCGCACATGTTCGACTCCGCGCCTTTGCTGCGAGATGTCTTTGGATTCGATGACTTCCGCCCCGGTCAGGAAGAAATCGTCGATGCGGTTACCGCTGGCGAAAACGTATTGGCCATCATGCCGACGGGGGGCGGTAAATCCCTTTGCTTTCAATTGCCTGCATTGTTGCGTGACGGGGTGACGGTGGTGATCTCTCCGCTGATTGCCCTGATGCGTGATCAGGTGCGGGGTTTGCAAGAAGCCGGGGTTGAGGCCGGTGCACTCACGTCCGGCAACACCCCCGAAGAAACGGATGCGGTGTGGGAGGCGCTTGAGGCCGGGCGGCTGAAATTGCTCTACATGGCGCCTGAGCGGTTGGCCGCCGGGTCGGCACTGGGGATGTTGCGTCGGATCAACGTCAGCCTGATTGCCGTAGATGAAGCCCACTGCGTCAGCCAGTGGGGTCATGATTTCCGCCCTGACTATCTGCGGATCGGCGAGCTGCGCCGCGCTTTGGGCGTTCCGTTGGCTGCTTTTACCGCCACAGCGGATGCGGAAACGCAGGACGAGATTGTTGAAAAACTGTTTGACGGCACCGCGCCGCGCAAATTCCTGCGCGGGTTTGACAGGCCCAATATCCATTTGGCTTTTGCCGCCAAGGACGGGCCACGCAAGCAAATCCTGGATTTCGCTGCTGCCCGCAAGGGTCAATCGGGCATCGTTTATTGCGGCACCCGAAATAAGACCGAGGTTCTGGCCCAGGCCCTGCGCGCCGAAGGCCACGTGGCCTGCCATTACCATGGCGGCATGGACGCCGAAGACCGCCGGATCGTCGAAACCCGTTTTGCGCGCGAGGACGGTCTGATCGTCGTCGCAACCGTGGCCTTTGGTATGGGGATCGATAAACCCGATATCCGCTGGGTTGCCCATGCGGACCTGCCCAAATCCATCGAGGCCTATTATCAGGAAATCGGACGCGCTGGGCGTGATGGAAGCCCTGCCGAGACGCTCACACTGTTTGGCCCTGATGACATCCGTCTGCGCCGCTCGCAAGTCGACGAAGGGCTGGCCCCGCCAGAACGGCGCATGGCTGACCACGCGCGGCTGAACGCGCTGCTGGGATTGGCCGAAGCTCTGGTCTGCCGCCGTCAAAGCCTGCTGGGGTACTTCGGCGAAACGATCAAACCCTGCGGAAAATGCGATCTGTGCGACAACCCACCCGAAGTGTTCGATGGCACCACCCCCGTCCGCATGGCGCTGTCCGCGATTTTGCGCACCGAAGAATGGTTCGGAGCCGGTCATCTAATCGACATCCTGTTAGGCGTTGAAACCGACAAGATACGCGCGCGGCGTCACGACGCCCTTTCCACATATGGCATCGGTAAAGAATGGTCGCGCCCGCAATGGCAGGCGATTTTCCGACAGATGATGGGGCACGATCTGGTCCGCCCTGATCCCGAACGCCACGGCGCGCTGCGCATGACCGAGGCTGCAAAACCGATCCTGAAGGGTGAGGCAACGATCGACCTGCGAAGGGACACGCTTCGCAAGGCTGTCCGGCGCCCTGCCGTCAAAATGATGGTGTCCGAGGAAGACGCGCCCTTGCTGAGCGCCTTGAAGGCGAAGCGCCGCGCACTGGCGGAATCGGCACGGGTTCCAGCCTATGTCATCTTCCCCGACCGCACGCTGATCGAAATGGCTGAAAAGCGCCCTGCGACCTTGGATGATATGGCACGCATCAGCGGCATTGGGGCGAAAAAGCTGGAACGCTATGGCGATACCTTCCTTGAGGTTCTGACCGGTACGGTCGAAGAGGTGCATCCCGCGCGGCGCAAACTTGCCGGACGCGATCAGGGCGCGATCTATGACCAACTATTGGAAGTTCAGACGCAACTGTCGCGCGGGCCGGATGGTGTTGACAAGCCATTGACATGTTCGGCCTCGCAATTGGCGAAGGTTGCGCAACTGCGCCCCGACGATCCGTGCGGGTTGGCGCAAGTTCTGGGTGACCGTCGTCACGAAAGGTTTGGGTCCGCCTTTCTGGACGTGTTGCGTCAGGCGGGCTAGATACCCAACAACAGGCAAGGAAAGAGGGCGGATATGCTGGTAGTGATTTCTCCGGCCAAACGGCTGGACTGGGCAGAGCGGGATGTTGAGGTCACGCAACCCGACTTTCAGGACGATGCGATCCGGCTGGCGAAAACCGCCCGCAATCTGACCTTGGGCGATCTGAAAAAACTCATGGATCTCAGCGATGATCTGGCGCGTCTGAACCGGGACAGATATCGCGAATTTGAACTTGCGCCGGGCGCTGATCAGACCCGACCCGCGGCGTTGGCTTTCGCGGGTGATACCTATCAAGGTCTCGAAGCGGCCTCGTTGGACGCTGACGAAATGACTTGGGCTCAGGATCACCTTCGTATCCTGTCTGGTCTCTACGGTGTGCTACGTCCGCTGGACGCCATTCAGGCCTATCGTTTGGAAATGGGCAGCAAGCTGAAAACCCGGCGCGGCAAAAACCTTTACGAGTATTGGCGGGACCAACTCAGCAAGGCGCTGAACGCACAGGCGCAACAGATCGAGTCCAAGGTCCTGATCAACTGCGCCAGTCAGGAATACTTCGGTGCAGTAGACCCTAAGGCGCTAAAACTGCGGGTCATCACACCCGTTTTCATGGAAGACAAAGCTGGTACGCCCAAAATCGTCAGCTTTTTTGCAAAGAAAGCACGCGGTGCCATGGCGCGATACATCATTCAGCACCGCCTGACCGAACCCAAGGCACTGCTGGATTTTGACACTGGCGGCTATGCCTACCGTCCCGACCTGTCGGAAGAGGACAAGCCCGTCTTTCTGCGCCCCTATCAGGCTTGATTCAGGATCGACGGGTCATAAGCGACCAGCTCGACCGTGTTACCTTCGGGGTCTTCGGTGAAAATGCCGCGCCATCCGATCCAGTCAAACCGCTCAACGCGGTATGGCTGGCCCAGCTTTTCGTACCACCTCATGACGGCTTCTTGCTCAGTGAAGGGTAGTGAAAGGGCGATATGGTGCAGAGATGATCCAGCCCCGGTTTCAGGCCTTTCGGCACCGGTTGGATGCAACCCGGGCCGAGGGGCAGCCGTATGGTGGAACAGCGCCAACACCTGTGTGTGCCCACCGAACCCTTTGGCGATACGAAAGAAGGTGATGGTACTGTTGTGATCTCCGGTCAGACGTTTCAACCCGACCACGGTCTCATAAAACTCGACCATTGCGCCCATATCCGCGCAGCGAATTGCAATCTCTCCCAATGCGCGCGGGTGAAATCCACGTTCTGACATAGGATCAGACTAGGGTCACACCGTGGCGATTTCCACCGTTCTTTCTGCACCCCGAGTAAAATACAGCGCGGCATCACAAATCAAAAAACTAGCTTTGCCTGTAACAAAAACGTTCAACGCGCCGCGAGACTTGCAGGGCTTAGAACATGCCCTCCCGGGGATCGCGTTTTGCTACAAGCGTCGGGGCGTGCTGCGCTTGGCATCTTATACGGTCGCGGCAAGGATGGGTGCGGCCTCTTCCGGCTGATACTCTAAAATCATCTTGTGGATTTTTCGTTTTTGCAGCGGCTTAGTCAGATAGTGATCCAACCCGGCGGATAAAATGTCGTCATCGTCACCAGTCATTGCATGCGCGGTGAGTGCTACTATGGGTACGTGGCGCCCTGTTAAGGCCTCGCGTAGGCGGATTTCAATGGTGGCTTGTTTGCCATCCATTTTGGGCATGGAGATATCCATAAAGATAAGATCTGGATCGAAGTCGCGATGCTTTTCCAATACCTCAATGCCGTTCACGGCGAATTGCAGATCAATGTTCAGATCCTTCACCATCTTTTTCAGGATCAGTTGATTGGTGCGATTATCCTCTGCCGCAAGCACACGCATGCGCCGCAGGTTTCCACCGGCTTCGCTCGGAAGTGTTCCCGGTGCGCCGGACGTTTCCTCGGGCGACAAAGTCGCACGCCCCAGCGCGCTGAGACGAGAGTAAAGCTCGGCCCGGGGAATAGGTTTTTGCAAAACGCCCTCGATAAAATGTCGGGCAGGGTTTGCGTGAATCAGGCCGGGATTGGTGGTCATCACCACCACGGGCAGAGTGTCCCAACCCCGGTTCTTCACTTCAGTTGCAAGTTCCAAGCTGTCCATATCTGGCAGATCATGATCGCACAGCAGCAAATCAACGCTACTATCTATCGCGGCCAGCGCTTCGGTACCGGTTGAGCAAACCGTGACGCGAGAGCCTAACCGCCCGAGTTGCTTTGTAAGTATGGCGCGACTGACCGCCATATCCTCGACCACCATCACATGGCGCAGTTGGTCTGACAGATTGGGCGGTGCGGGCTGCGGGCCTTCGGCAGTCGGCAGCGACACCCGAAAGCCAAAGCAAGAGCCGTGCCCCGGTTCACTTTCAACCCAGACCGATCCTCCCATCAGTTTGATCAGACGCTCGGTAATTGCCAATCCCAATCCGGTGCCTTCAAAAGCACGGTTTTGCTTGTCTTCAACCTGATTGAATTCTTCGAAGATATGTTCAATTTTTTCGGTTTCGATACCGATGCCTGTATCCTCAATCGCAACATGAATATCGCAATGATCCGAGTCGGTATTGGGTACGCCGGTAACACGTATCAGTACGTGCCCGTTGGTCGTGAACTTAACGGCGTTTCCAACCAGATTGGTTAGAACCTGCCGCACACGCCCTGGGTCGCCTACGAATAAAGTCGGCAGAAACAGGTCGTAATCGACCAACAGACACAACCCCTTATCACGCACGCTGGGCTGCAACAGCATCGCCACTTCGAGAATGCAGCGTTCGAAATCGAACGGTTCTGCGTGCAGGACCAGCTTGTCAGCCTCGATCTTCGAGTAATCAAGCACGTCGTTGATGATCACAAGCAAAGCCTCACCGGAATTGCGGATCGTGTTCAGATACAACCGCTGTTCGTCATCTAAGGGCGTTTCCGACAAAAGCTCGGCCATCCCGACAATACCATTCATCGGGGTCCTGATCTCATGGCTCATATTGGCAAGAAAGGCGGATTTGGCGCGGTTGGCGGCTTCGGCGCGTTCTCGGGCGGCCTCAAGCGCGGCCTCATGCTTGACCGAAGCGGTTATGTTCAGACCTAGGCTGACCACTTCGCCGCCAATGCCGCGATGGGCAATGACCTTAAAATACTCACCATTCCAAAACTTGATCACCACCGAGTCGGGTTGAGGCTGAACCCAACGCTCCATCATTCTGTTTTGCCAATCCTTGGGGGGTTCCGAGCCGATGTCGATCAGCTTTTCTTCCGTCAGGATCTCAAGGATACGTTGGTAAGTAATACCCGGTGCCACCTCTGGCAGCCCTTCGAACACGCCAAAATAGGTCGCATTGGCACCGATCAGGCGGCTTTTGTTGTCGAAAAAGGCGAACCCGTCCTGAATGGTTTGCATCGAATGCCACAGCCGTCGCTCGGCCACTTCGATCTTTGCATTGGCCAGCGTCAGATCGGATTTGACCTTTTCGTTTTCATCGCGAACCGTCTCTACCTCAGCCTCGGTTTCACCGATGCGCTTGCTCAGGGCCAAGGCGTGCAGGCTCAGTTCACGATTGGCGGCGGACAGTTCGGCCTGCTTCATCTGCAACAGCCGCTCGGCGGCCAGCCGCGCGCGGCGTTCTTGTGCCAGTTTGGTTGCAAGACTCATCTTTTCAGGTTCCAGATAGCGTGCGCCAAGCATCTGTAGAGGAGGTAAAAATCTGTTTAAATCGTTGCCGCGGCTTGTGTGACCGTGCCACAATTTCCGAAAACCGGAGGTGAACCATGCAATCAGTATCGTATATGTGTTTACTTTGTGCCGCTGTTGCGGGGTCTCAAGTGGCGGCAGACTGCGCTTCGGACGCACAAATCGAACGATATGTGCAGGACTATTTGACCAATACGCCCACCGTGGCCCTCTCGGTGAATGGCAGCATGGAAGATGCTCACTGCACGCAAGCCAAGGTAATCGCTGCGTTAGAGCCACATATGGGTCCGGTCATTGGCTACAAGGCGGGCTTGACCAGCGCACCCGCGCAAGAGCGATTCGGCGCCGCCGAACCCATTCAAGGCGTCTTGTTCCGCGATATGATGCTGGAAGACGGGGCGACGGTACCAACCGCATGGGGCGCACGTCCGGTTTTTGAAGCTGACTTGGTTCTTGTTGTTGCCGACGCAGGGATCAATCAGGCCACAACACCGCAAGAGGTCATCGCGCATGTTGCGGCCATCCGCCCCTTTATCGAACTGCCCGACCTGACATTGGCCGAGGATGAGCCGATCACGCCCGTCACACTGACGGCTATCGGTGTTGCGCCAAAACTGGGTGTGTTGGGCTCTGAAATCCCCGTTTCAGATGCTGAGGCAATGACACAAGCCTTGGCGGATATGACTGTTACGCTCAGTGCGGCGGATGGTGAGGTTTTGGCCCATGCACCGGGTAAGGCAGTGCTGGGGCACCCCGCAAACGCTGCTCTGTGGCTGATGTCGAAAGGTATTGTGTTTGAGCCCGGAGACCTGATTTCGGTCGGGTCATTTGGGCCGCTTGTGCCGCCGACAAAAGGCAAAGGCGGGGCGTCCGCCACATATACCGGTTTGCCGGGTGATCCGACCGTCAGCGTCACGTTCGAGTAGTCAGCGCCGCCCTTCGCGCAGCCAGCCACCCAGCAAGAAGCCGCCCGCAAGCAGCAGCACCAACCAAGGCGGCAGCAAACCAGCCTGCGTCACATCACGTGTCTCATAAGCATCGCGCGGGGTCAGACCGATCCAGCCACGCCCTGCAGCCGGACGTCCGGCGCGGACATTGCGGATGGAGGGCAATCCTTCTTCCAGCCGAACTGTGCCACCGCGCATCTGAGCCAATACAGGGTCCAGAACCTCAGCGGTGGCAATGGTGCGCTCAAACTCTTTTGGTGCCGCCGGGCCCAACCCGATGACCGCCATCTGTTCGCCTTCCTGCAGCCGATAAAGCCCGATCTCTGGCCCGAAATACGTTGCTTCGAACCGGCCGGGCGATACCTCGTCCAGAGTGATTTCGAGTGTCTCTCCATTCGGGCGGGTGATCGTTACCGGACCAACCTCATCCTCTAGCGTTTGGCGGATGATGCGCATGATCTGCCCATTGGCCTCGGCCCAAAGGGCTTCTTCTTCCAATTCAGGCTCTTTCATCATCCAATGGGCCAGTCGGCGCAGCAGTTCCAACTGCGGTCCGCCCCCTTCAAAGCCTCGGCTCCACAGCCAGGCGTGGTCCGAGGCCAGCAGCGCGACCCGTCCTTCCCCCACACGGTCGAGCACCAGCAGAGGGCGTTCATCCACGCCGGTCATCAAAAGCCCACCGCTGCGATGGCTCACATCGATCTGACGCAGCCACGCGCCCCAATCTTCGGAATCGCCAAGATCGGTTGTCACAGGATGACGATGACCCAGATCGGTGACCATTGGCACAAAGCGTTCTTCGATCACCCGTGCCGTGGGCTGCGCTGGCAGAATTGGTGCCAGAGGCGACCGAAAAATACTGTCTGCGCTGGCAAAGTCCGGGCCCGCAGCAATCAGAACCGCCCCGCCGTCGTTGATGTAGTTGGTCACGTTGTCCAGATAGATCGCCGGCAGGATGCCGCGCCGCTTGTAGCGGTCAAAGATGATCAGGTCGAAATCGTTGATCTTCTCCAGAAACAACTCACGTGTAGGGAAAGCGATCAGAGACAGTTCATCCACCGGCACACCATCCTGTTTCTCGGGCGGGCGCAAAATGGTGAAATGCACCAAATCGACCGAGCTGTCGGATTTCAGAAGATTGCGCCATGTCCGCCCACCGGGATGCGGCTCGCCCGAGACCAGCAGCACGCGCAGCCTGTCACGTACGCCATTCATCTGGATCAACGCCGTGTTGTTGCGATCAGTTAGTTCGCCATCCGCTTGCGGCACCGTGAACTGGATCACGTTTCGCCCGCCATGGGGCAGTGTGATCGGCAGTTCGACATCAATTCCTATGGGGATATTCAGCCGCTCTGGCTCAGCCCCGTCAACCGAGACTTCAAGCGGTGCGGTCGTCTCACCAGCGGGTGCCGCCCCGCTGTCCTCGATCCGCAGGGTCAGCGTGACTGGCTCGTCTATGATAGCGAATGCGGGGGCGTTGCGGACGATCAGGCGACGATCCCAGTCATTGTCGCGCCCAGTTTGTAGCAGATGCATCGGTGCGGGAAGGGCGGGGGCCTGATCGACGTCATGCACGATCCCGTCTGATACGACAAGAATGCCGGCAATGCGTGCACGCGGTTCCTCGGCCAGTGCAGCGTTCAGCGCGGTCATAACCTGCGTGCCTTCGTCGCCGTCCCCGTCGCCAAGTGTGATCCGTCGCAATTCGGTATTGTCGCGGGATTCAATTTCGGCGGCCAGCTCCTCGGCCGCTCGTGCTGTCTGATCAGCCCGGTCCGACAGTGTCTGGCTGGCGCTTTCGTCTTCGATCATCAGGACGATATCGGTCAGCGGAGCGCGGTCTTCGACTTGGTAAACCGGCCCCGCCAGCGCTGCGATCACGACGAGGGCTGCCAAACCACGCAGCGCCCAGCCCGACAAGCCGCGCCACAGGGCCAAGACAACTCCGACCACCGCAACAGTGGCGACAATCGCCAGAACCGGCCATGGGATGAGAGGATCAAAGATGACGGTTCCGGTCATTGTCCCAACCTGTCAAGCAAAGCAGGCACATGGACCTGATCGGATTTGTAATTCCCGGTGAGTACATGCATCACCAGATTGACGCCGAACCGATTGGCCAATTCTCGCTGACGTTCCCCGGCATAGCCACGCCCGACAGGCAGCATCGCCTGCCCGTTTCGATCCACCGCCCAAGCCGACGCCCAGTCATTGCCGCCGATCACAACCGGCGTCACGTTGTCATTGAGGTTGCGGAACGGCATGCCTTCGATCTGTTCCGCGTCCAGCGGCGCGGCCTCGACCCAGACCTCGGTGCCGGCATATCGGCCCGGAAAGTCCTGAAGCAGATAGAAGGCGCGGGTCAGGACGTGATCACGTGGAACAGGCTCTAATGCAGGGATGTTCAACGGTGCGGCCAGTTGTTGCAGCTTGCGCCCATTGGGGCTTGAGGCGCCAAACTGCGCCACATCCGCGTCGCGCGTATCGAACAGGATCATGCCACCCGACCGCAAAAAAGCGTTGAGCTTGGCGTAGGCCTCGGCAGACGGTTGCGGCTGATCCGGCGTGATCGGCCAGTAGAGAAGCGGGAAAAACGCCAGTTCGTCACGCTCAAGGTCCACGCCGATGGGGTCTACCGGCTCGACGGATGTGCGAAAAAACAGCGTCTGGGCCAATCCACGCATGCCAGCCCCTGCCACTTCGTCCACCTGCGCGTTGCCGGTCAATACATGGGCCAATACCAGTTCTTGCGTGGCGGTCAGTGCGAAGTCGGTTTCTTCCGCAGTTTGTGCCTGTGCTTGGGGAACCAACAGCATCGCACCCAGTGCCACGGCTGCGGCTTTGGCAACTCCAAGGCGGCCGGACAAGGCAAGTGAGGCGATTACATCAACCGTCAGCAACAGCAAAGCAAGGCTGAGAAGAATTCCCCCGATGGGCGTTTCCGTGTTCACCTCTTGCCCCTTGATTGGCACATCCGAGGGCCAAGCTGCAGGTGAGAGAACTGCATCTTCGGACAGGACATTCAATGCAAGCTTTTGCTTGCCGCTTTCATAAAGTCCGGGCTGCAAGTCGGGTCCAATCGTGCCCGAGATCAGACCAACCCCATCAACACCGGCGAGGTTCCCCGCGTCGGACAAGGTTCCAAAGCCATCCATGACTTGGATCGGTTCCCACGTGGTGCCTTGCAACTGTGCATCCTGCCGGGATTTTGCAGCCGATGCCACGGCCAGACGATCCAACATCTCAACAAACAGCCCCGACAGGGGCAGGCTGGACCACTCTGCATCCGCCGTGACGTGGAACAGGACCACTTGCCCCAAACCCAACGCCTTGCGTGTTACAAGCGGCGTGCCATCGGACAGGGACGCAATCACGCGATCCGCCAGATTAGGGTCTGGTTGTGCCATGACCTGAGTGCTGATGTTAACGTCGCCCGGAATACGCAAACCAAAGAATGGTGAATTCTCGGGGAAGGGGGCCAGACCCTTTGCCTCACCCCAACTCATCGCGCCGCCAACCGAGCGGCCCCCGCTGCGCAACCTTACGGGCAACAGCGTATCCTCGGCGTCGCGGCCCAGATCGCTGGCGGCCATGCGCGGACCGGCAAACCGCAGCAGGAGCCCGCCCTGTTCGACCCATTCAACAAGCGCGCTCTGCTCACCCTCAGACAGTTTTGCCACATCCGCCAGTACGATCACGTCCGGGTTTGCAGGCAACACGTCCAGCAAGCCACCGTCAACGAAATCTGCTGTGGGGCTTAGAACCTGCGTCAGGTAATGCAGCGGTGACAACAGCTCCAACCCTTCGCGGTTCAGCGTCCCGGCAATCAGAGCAACTTCGCGTCTGCGCAAACTGTCATCGGTCAGGGTCACTGCACCGGCTGATCGTTGGCCCTGAATTTCGAACCGGGTAATCCGGGCGCGCAGTTCTGATGGAAGCGCCAAATCCACCTGAGCTTGCGTGTCCTGGCCCAAGAACTCGATCTCGGCCCTTTGCAAAATCCGCTGCGCGCCTGCGGGATCTCGGCCCTGTGCTACTATGGTGATACGGTCCACCGGTCCGGGTTCATCGCGCTGGGCGGTCAGTTGGATGACACCATCCTGATAGGCAGCGGGCAAGAGTGCAAGGACAGGTGCTGCGGCCTGATACACCGACACGTCACCGCGGGATTGCAAGGCTGCCAAAACCCTGCCATGGCCGTTATACGTCAGGCGGTCGCTGAACCAATGGGTTTCAAATCCACCTTCCACCTGATCCAACGCGGCCACGGCTTGATCTATCTGCATGTCCGTTGGTTGCCACGGTTTGGGGGCTAGGCCCGGCAGGCGTCCGCGCCAGGCTTCAGCGGCCTGGAAAATCGGCGGCTCAGGCTCTGTCAGGCTCAGGATGGCCACCGTCCGGCCCGCTCGTCCGGCTTCGGTCAGTTGCGCGTCGATCTGGTCAAGCGTCGAAGGCCACCCGGTCGCCCCTGCCCAACTGGCATCCAGCACCAACAGCAAGGGCCCCGATCCGGAAACATCCCGCGACGGGTTCAGGACCGGCCCGGCCAGACCGATAATAATCGCCGCCGCAGCCAGCATCCGCAGTAAAAGCAACCACCACGGCGTGCGATCCGAGACGCTTTCATCGTCTTTCAGGCCCAACAACAATGTCACCGCAGGGAACAGACGGCGTATCGGTGCGGGCGGCACGGCACGCAGGATCAGCCAAAGGATCGGCAGGGTCAGCAGACCCAGCAGCACCCAAGGTGCAGTAAAACCGATGCCCGCCAGTACAGTCATCGCGTTCCCCCATCCAACGCACGGTAAAGCCACAACAAGGCTGCTTGTGCGCTATCCCCGGTGTGATGCAGGCCCAGTTGCCACCCTGTGGCACGGCACAGCCGTGTCAGCGCGTCCTTGCGTTTCGCAAGCCGTTCTAAGTACCGCTCTCGCAGCTCGCCAGCTTTGAGCGTTTCGTGCCGGACCGAGCCACCGACGCTTTCGAAAATCGTCCGACCGCGATAGGGAAATGTTTCTTCGCCCGGATCAAGAACCTGCAGCAAGACCCCGCGAACGCCGCGGTCGGCGGCTTTGGTCAATGCCAGCTCAACTTCGTCCATTGGGCCGAGAAAATCGGAAAGGAACACTGCGCGGGCATGAGGTATCATGGCACGATGCTCGGGTGGCGCGTAGTCGGTCTCAAGGTCTTGCGACAAGGCTTCAGCCAGCCGGATAATCTGCGCATTGCCGCGACGTGGCGGCAGCGTGGTGCCGGTCAGGCCAACGCGCTCACCTCCGCGAACCAAGAGAATGGCAGTTGCCAGACCCAAAAGGCGCGCGCGCTCAGCCTTTGAGACAAGGTTTTTGTCGGATGCGAACCGCATTGAAGCGCCCTGATCCACCCACAGCATGACCGATTGCGCGATCTGCCATTCACGTTCGCGTACGAATTGCTGGTCACCGCGGGCTGATCGCCGGTGGTCAATCATCCGACGGCTGTCGCCAATCTGCGCGGGCCTGTATTGCCAGAAATCATCACCCAGACCGGATCGCCTGCGCCCATGATCCCCGAGCAAAACGGTTCCCGCCAGATGTTCGGCACGCGCCAACAACGGTGGCAGCCGGGACGCCTCGGCCTCGGATCTTTCGCGAAGGGTCAGTGCAGCATTCACGCCGCTGCCTCGGTACGGATCAGGCCGGCAGCCGTTGTTTCGATCAGATCGGTCAAGCTGTCACCGCGTGCGCGCGCTGCGAAGTTCAGCGCCATCCGGTGGCTGAGAACGGGGCGGGCCATGTCCAACACGTCGTCAGCATTCGGCGCCAGCCGTCCTTGCAGCATCGCCCGGGCGCGCACGGTCATCATCAGCGCCTGCGCCGCGCGCGGGCCGGGGCCCCAGGCAACCGTTTCCGTCACGCGTTCCGAGGCGTCTGCCTCTTCGGGGCGGAATGCGCGGACCAGATCAAGGATCAATTCCACAACCGACTCTCCGACCGGCATACGGCGCAACAACACCTGTGCGGCCAGCAACTCCTCTTTGGTAAATATTTCATGTGCCGCGTCTTCTTCGACGCCCGTCGTGGCCAACAGGATGTCGCGCTCGGTCTGACGGTCCGGGTACTCCACGTCAATCTGCACTAGGAAGCGGTCCAATTGCGCCTCGGGCAATGGATAAGTACCTTCCTGTTCAATCGGGTTTTGCGTTGCCAGCACGTGAAATGGCTCGCCTAGCGAGCGATCCTCACCCGCGACCGTCACGGTGCGTTCCTGCATCGCCTGCAACAGGGCTGACTGGGTGCGCGGGCTGGCGCGGTTGATCTCATCCGCCATCAGCAACTGACAGAAGATCGGGCCGGAAATGAACCGAAAGTGGCGCGAGCCATCGTCGGCGGTGTCCAGAACCTCGGACCCCAGAATATCGGCTGGCATCAGGTCAGGCGTGAACTGGATACGGTTGCCATGCAGGCCCATCACCGTCGACAGCGTTTCGACCAATCGTGTTTTGCCTAGCCCCGGCAGACCGATCAGCAGAGCATGCCCGCCGCACAAAAGCGCAGTCAGGGTCAGGTCCACGACCCGTTCCTGTCCAATAAAGCGACGGGTGATCGAGGACTTGGCCTCTTGCAGCTTGGATTCCAGCGCTTCGATCTCGGACACGAGGTCGGCAGGTTCGGTCATGACTTTCCCTTCCGTGGGCTATTATGCTTTGAAGTGTATCGCGCTTAGAGGAAATGGCAAAAGCAATGAGCGGACAAAAACCTGTGACACCCTCTCCTGACGGTCTGGCGGCATCGGTAAAAGCGGCCAAAACCAGGGGTTTGCCCCCTGTTCACCTTTGGAATCCTCCGTTTTGCGGCGATCTGGACATCCGGATCGCAAAAAATGGTACATGGAGTTATTTAGGTTCGCCCATCAACCGGTTCGAGCTTGTGAAGCTTTTTTCCTCAATTCTTAAGAAAGAAGGTGGGAGATATTTCCTGGTGACCCCGGTTGAAAAGGTGGGAATCACCGTGGACGACGCGCCATTTGTCGCCGTGGATTTCGACGCCGAAGGTGAGGGGGACGCACAAAATCTGACCTTTATCACCCAGGTCGGTGACAGGGCGGTGGCCGGCCCGGATCATCCGATCCGCATTGTCATCGATCCCGAAACGGATGAGCCGTCGCCATACGTACTGGTTCGCGCAAATCTTGAGGCGCGGATCGATCGCAAGAGTTTCTACCGCCTTGTCGATATTGCCGTTCATCGCGATGAATGGTTCGGCGTGTGGTCCGGTGGTCAGTTCTTTCCGCTGATCCGGTCGGATGATCTGCCTGACTAAGCCGGGCGGGTCACGCGACGATCCTGGGCAAGCACAACGGCCAGCGCAACGATACCGGCACCCAAGGCACGGGTGCTGTTCCACTCCTCTCCCATCATCATCATGATCACCATCACGTAAAACGGTGCGATATTGATGTGAAACGAGGATAAGGCCACTCCCAGCTTGCCTATGGACGCGATAAACAAGACCTGGCTGAGACCCATCGAGATCAGCGCGTAGATGACCAGCATTCCCAACTGCTGGGCATCAACGGGTTTGGAGGGCAAGACGTCCATCCCGAATTGCGCCGCGCCGAATACCAAAAACGACGCCATAACCAGCCCGCCAACGAAGGTGATCGTTGTGCGGCCCGTCTGGCTGAGTTCCGGAAAGTCCCGTGCTGTCGCCATGCTGGCCCAACAGAACAGACCCGTGGACATGATGGCCAGGGCCGCGCCAAGACCCAACTGTGTCGGAGCCATCGCGCTTGTTGCGATCAAGCCGCCGACAATTGACACCAGTACACCCAGTGCGAAGTTCCACCGCAACCGCCGCGTGCCTGCGGCAAGCTCTAACAAGGTTGCAATCAAAGGCGCACACGAGGCGATGATCGCCACCGTAACCGGATCGGTCAGCTTCTGCGCCACGATGATCAGGAACATACCCGTTCCCAACCCGACCCCGCCAACACCCATTGCACGCATCCAGCGGGCACGCATCACCCTGCGCGGCCCGTCGATCAACAGCCAGATCGGAACCATGATCGCCACCGCCAGAGCCAGCCGCGCCGCGAACAAAGCCACCGGGGGCCATGTTTGCAGCAATACCTCAGCAGCAGGAAATCCAGCCGCCCAGGTCAGCATGGATGCAACCGCCAAACCGTTGCCGGACAAAGCGGAATTGCGACCCGCAACCATAGACAGATTGGTCCCGCGCGCGGGGTCAGGGCTCATCGCCATTGGAGTCAGACCTCATGTTGGTACGGCAACCTGAAATGGTTCGCCGCATTGGCCCAAAGGGTCACTGATTCGCAGCGCGTGATCTGGCCGATTTTCGACAATCTGTCGTTTTTGAACCCCTTCCCCAGCAATCAGCCTGTGAGTATGGTCCGGGCGAGAACCGACCGAGACCCCTCATGCCCAAATTCGCCGCCAATCTCTCTCTGCTCTATACAGAGTTGCCGTATCTTGAGCGCTTTCAGGCCGCAGCCGAAGCCGGGTTCAATGCGGTTGAGGTTCTGTTTCCCTACGAACTGGCCGCGAAAGAAACCCGCCGCGCGTTACTGGCCAACGGGCTGGAGCTGGTGCTTATTAATGCGCCGCCGCCAAATTATACCGGTGCCGAGCCTGGCTATGCCGCAATCCCCGGTGCCGAAGCGCGGTTTCAGTCCGATATCCGGCGCGTTTTGCGCTATGCCGATGTTCTGCAGCCAAAGCTGATCCATATCATGTCAGGCTACGCAACCGGACCCGAGGCGCAGGATTGTTTTGTACGTAATCTTCAATGGGCTGCTGATTTTGCACCAACTCAGCAGTTCACGATTGAACCCCTCAATCCGATCTCACAACCCGGTTATTTTCTGAATGACTATGAACTGGCCGCGCAGGTGCTGGACCGCGTGAGCCGCCCGAATGTCGGCCTGCAATATGACAGCTTTCACGCACATATGATCCACGGCGATGCGCAGGCGATCTGGGATCACTTTTACCCCAGTATAGTACATGCCCAAATCGGTGCTGCCCCAAACCGTAGTGAACCGGGGTCCGGGGAAACGAATTTTGTACGTCTTTTCAGGGCGATGGACGCTGCAGGCTATTCCGGGTGGGTCAGCGCGGAATATACACCGTCGACAAAGCGCACATCCGACAGCCTTGCTTGGATGCGGATGTAGGTCTGGCCTTTTTTCGGAAAATCCATCACATCCTAAAGGCTGTGACCAATAGGACGCCCGTGATGATCCCTGCCCAGTATTCCCGTGCCGTGTTCAGCCTGATCATGTCTGGCTTGATGTCCCTTATCGTGACAGGTATCGCGACAGTGAAGGCAATCGGGTTCGGCCCCAGCACATTTGGCAACTGGATGGCATCGTGGAGCTTCTGCTGGCCAATCGCCTTTACCGTCATCCTTCTGTTCGGACCTATGGTGCAACGGGTGGTCAATCGGCTGGTCAGGCCGCAGGACTGACCCGCGGCGAAGAAGGCCCGCGGGGCCCGATGAGCCGCGCCTTTCTTAATGCGCCTCGGCCCAGTTCGCGCCTTGGCCAGCGTCCACGCTCAGCTTTACATCCAGCTTGACGGCAGGGTCCGAGGCACCCTCCATTACGTCGCGGGCAACGTCGATTACCTGATCCACCGCATCCTCGGCCACTTCGAACAGCAATTCGTCGTGTACCTGCAGCAGCATCTTGGCGGGCAAGCCGTTGATTGCATCCGGCATTCGCACCATGGCCCGCCGGATTACATCCGCCGCAGTCCCCTGAATCGGCGCGTTGATCGCCGCCCGGCGCGAGAAACCGGCATGCGGCCCTTTGGCATTGATTTCGGGCGTATGGATTTTGCGTCCAAACAGGGTCTGGACATAGCCATGATCCTTCGCGAAAGCGATGGTGTCGTCCATGTATTTCCGAATACCCGGGAAACGTTCGAAATAGCGGTCGATAAAGCCCTGCGCCTCGGCCCGTGGAATGCGTAAGTTGCGCGCAAGTCCAAAACCCGAAATGCCGTAGATCACACCAAAGTTGATCGCCTTGGCCTTGCGGCGAATGTCCGGCGTCATCTCGTCCAGAGGGACATCGAACATCTCGGACGCCGTCATCGCGTGAATATCCAACCCATCCGTAAACGCCTGTTTCAGGGCCGGAATATCGGCAATATGAGCCAGGATTCGCAGCTCGATCTGGCTATAATCAAGGCTGACCATCACTTTGCCCGGCTCGGCGACAAATGCCTCACGAATGCGCCGACCTTCTTCGGTGCGCACCGGAATATTCTGCAGGTTCGGATCGGTTGAGGCCAGGCGCCCAGTATTGGCCCCAGTAATCGAATAAGACGTATGCACCCGGCCCGTATCGGGATTGATATGGGTCTGAAGCGCATCCGTATAGGTCGACTTCAGCTTGGAAAGCTGTCGCCAGTCCAACACCCTGCGCGGCAGTTCATGCTCGGTCGCGAGGTCCTCAAGAATATCGGCTCCGGTGGAATACTTGCCGGTCTTGCCTTTCTTGCCGCCTTCGAGGCCCATCTTGTCGAACAGAATTTCACCCAGCTGCGCGGGTGAGCCGACGTTGAAAGTCTCACCTGCCAGTTCGTGGATTTCAGCCTCTAATCCGGCCATTTTTTGTGCAAACGCGTTGGACATGCGCGATAGCACATCGCGGTCAACCTTGATGCCATGCATCTCCATCTCGGTCAGGACCGGCACCAACGGACGTTCCAGCGTTTCGTAAACCGTTGTTACCTGAGCCTGATGCAGCTGCGGTTTGAACAGCTTCCACAGGCGCAGCGTGATATCCGCATCCTCGGCGGCATAGGCCGTAGCCTCGTCAATTGGCACCTTGTCGAAGGTAATCGCCGACTTGCCCGAACCCAACAACGGTTTGATCGGGATTGGTGTGTGGCTCAGATACCGCTCAGAGAGTGTATCCATGCCATGCCCGTGCTCGCCGCCGTGCATCGCGTATGACATCAGCATCGTGTCGTCGATGGGTGCAATGTCGATGCCATACCGTTTAAAAATCTTGGCGTCGTATTTCATGTTCTGCCCGATTTTCAGGATCGACGGGTCCTGAAGCATCGGTTTCAGCAGTGTTAGAGCCTCATCCAGCTGCATCTGCCCTTCGGCCAACGCATCCGATCCAAACAGATCATCAGCCGCCCCATCCCGGTGGGTCAGAGGTACATAGCAGGCCTCACCCGGCTCGACACAAAGCGAAATACCCACCAGATCAGCAATCATCTCGTTCAAACCGGTGGTCTCGGTATCCACAGCGACCCAGCCGCGTTCATAGGCCTGATCAATCCATTTCTGCAGCGCGCCAGCGTCTCGGATACACTCGTATTTCGTTGCATCAAAGGGCGCGGCTTCAACCTCTTCCACTTCGGCGGCAGGCGCAGGCGCGTCGGCAATCACCGGAGCCTCTGCCCCCAGTTTATCCGCGATGCGCTTGGTAAGGGTGCGGAACTCCATATCCGCCAGGAAGCCTAATAAAACTTCAGTATCTGGATCCATCACCTCAAGATCGTCGAGAGTGAAGTCCAGCGGTGTGTTCTCGTCCAACTGCACAAGTTTCTTGGACAGTTCAATCTGATCGCGCTTTTCAATCAGGGTCTGGCGGCGCTTAGGCTGCTTGATCTCTTCCGCGCGATCCAGAAGCGATTCCAGATCGCCAAATTCGTTGATCAGCAGGGCTGCGGTTTTTACCCCGATCCCCGGTGCGCCCGGAACATTGTCGACGCTATCGCCAGCCAAGGCCTGCACATCCACGACGCGTTCTGGTCCAACACCAAATTTTTCAACCACGCCATCCCGGTCGATGCGCTTATTCTTCATCGCGTCCAGCATTTCAACGCCGTCACCGACCAGTTGCATCAGATCCTTGTCCGAACTGACAATCGTGACACGCCCGCCCGCGGCGCGTGCCTGAACGGTAAGGGTGGCGATGATATCGTCGGCCTCGTAGCCTTCTAATTCCTTGCACGCGATGTTGAAAGCACGGGTTGCTTCACGGGTCAGCGGAATCTGAGGGCGCAGGTCTTCTGGCATCGCCTCGCGGTTTGCCTTGTACTGGTCATACAGGTCATTTCGGAAGGTGTGTGAGCCCTTGTCAAAGATCACCGCAACATGGGTCGGTGCATCCGGCCCGGTATTCCCTTCGACATATTTTTGCAGCATGTTGCAAAAGCCCGAAACGGCCCCGATCGGCAGCCCGTCAGATTTTCGCGTCAGCGGAGGCAACGCGTGATAGGCCCTGAAAATAAAGGCCGATCCGTCAATCAGATGCAGGTGACATCCTTTTCCGAAATTGCTCATGCGCGCTCTCCCTGTCGGTCAGGGATGGTTCTGCCACAGGGCTGGTCGGGTGACCAGTCAAGAACGCGGTTGAGCCGTCAAAGAGATTTCGAAAGGTTTGGCCAGCGCAAACGCAACGCTCTGAGGCGTGTTGTTTTGGCCCGAGATAAGTTTTTGACAATAGGCGTGTTAAACGCTTTTGAACTCTCGCTTCGCCACATCCCAAATCAGCCCCGTGCTTTTGGCAATTTGGCTCATCTGTTTGTTCAGCGAGCGATCGTTCAGCCGCCGGCTTAAGGTGCGCAAGGGTACTAGGTTGCGCTCTCCGTACCCGTCTATCAGAAAGAACATACGCGCCGAGTCGCGCACACCATAGACGATGTTTTCTGCGTGGATATCGCGGCCAACGATCTGAAATTTAAAAAGCTTATGAACGAATTCGTTGAGATCGTTCAATACTTCATCGGTCGGCAGATGTTGCTTGCACATCGACAAGAGGTCATGTGCCAGGCTGCCATCTGCGGTTTGAATTTTTTCGACCAATACGCCCGGGCCGACATCTGTTTGTACGACACCAAACGAACGGGCCAAAGGCAGGTGCGAGACATCATGGCCGCTTTTCAGCGCCGCTTTCATCTCACACTCAAGCTCTTTCAATGCGTTCCGGTGTGCTGAGTCAGGCAGCAACCGCCGTATCACGCGCTTCATGAAAGACCGGTTCGGGCGCGTTCGTGGCCGCGTCACCTTGACCAGAAGCTCGGGCTGCGTCGGGCAGGCGTATACGTTCCTGTGGCCACCTTCTGCCACAAGATCCTGATCTGACAATTGTAATAGCTGCACTGGAAACAACATCCAGAGTCCGCTCCATACTGAAAACAGAAAACTGCACAGGTCTGGTAAAGCCAGGCCCGATTCGGCGACGCCGTTTGTAACAGTTTTGTATCAGTTTTGGAAATCCCTGTCGGCCAAGACATACCTGCAGTCGCAATAGGGGCATTCGACCCAACCGATGTCCTCGGGGATTTGAAGCCACACGCGCGGATGACCCAACGCACCCTCGCCACCGTCGCAGGCGACACGCGTGGTTTCGACGATCTTGGTTTCCGGCGCTTCGATGGTCACGGCTGGCGATCCTTCTTCGGTTGTCGGCCTCGCGGGCATGTAATAGGTGCGTTTATGAGCGATGAGCAAACCGGGGGCAAGAGCCACATGAGCGATGCGGCAATCACAATCGAAGGGCTGCGCAAGACCTATAAGAGCGGCAAGGGCCAGCCTGAGAAACACGCACTCAAGGGCATTGACCTGACTGTCCCGCGCGGTTCGGTTTTTGGTTTGCTCGGGCCAAACGGCGCTGGAAAGTCGACGTTGATCAACATTTTGGCCGGTTTGGTGGTGAAAACTGCAGGCCGTGTGGTGATTTGCGGGTTCGATCAGGATAAACATCCGCGCCAGTCCCGCGCCGCAATCGGCGTGATGCCGCAAGAGCTGAACCTTGATCCTTTCTTCACGCCTCGCGGTGCGTTGGAAGTTCAGGCGGGTCTCTACGGCGTTCCCAAGGCACAGCGACGCAGCGCAGAGATTCTTGACCTTGTTGGCCTCAGCGACAAGGCAGAGGCCTATGCACGAACCCTGTCCGGCGGTATGCGGCGGCGGCTGCTGCTGGCGAAGGCGCTGGTGCATCATCCCAAGATTCTGGTTCTGGATGAACCCACGGCTGGTGTCGATATCGAGCTGCGCCAGATGCTTTGGGCCAATGTGCGCAAGCTAAACGAACAGGGTATGACCATTATTCTGACCACACATTACCTGGAAGAAGCGCAGGAGATGTGTGACGAGATCGCCATCATCAATCACGGAGAAATGATCGCGCAGGACAGCACCGCCAACCTGCTTGGGCGGATGGACAGCCGCACCATGGTGATCGCTCCGGACGAGCCTGTCACCGATCTGCCTTCCACGGAAGGTGTCGAAGCGGCGCTGCGCGAGGATGGAAACCTGGTGCTGCGGTATCAGAGCATACAGACCAGCGCCGAGCAGGTCCTGGAAGCCGTCCGGCAGGCTGGCATCCGTATCCGCGACGTCCGAACCGAAGAAGCCGATCTTGAGGATGTCTTCCTCGCGCTTACCTCATCCCGCGAGGATGAGTCTCCGGTGGACGATCACGACCAGCCCCGAAGGGGAATGCACCGGGTCAGGCTGTAGGCCCGGTTGATCCGCACAGGGCCAGATTGTTTTAGCTATTTAGGGTCTGTTTTTTACCTGCGTGCGCAGCATTTGCCCCATCATTTGCCCGAATTTACCCGACCCGCGCTGATACAGCGCCCCGTCGACGGACAGAACTGTTCCGCTGATATAACTGGCCAAGTCCGAGCAAAGGAACAGGCAGGCATTGGCCACGTCTTGCGTGGTTCCCCAACGCCCCAGCGGCACGTCCTGTTTGATCTCTTCATGCGCGTTTTCCGTAGGAGCCAACCGTCGCGCGCCTTCGGTGCCCTCGATAAAACCCGGCACCACCGAGTTTACGCGAATACCCTCGACCCCCCATTCCATCGACAGCGTTCGGGTGATCTGATCGACGCCAGCCTTGGCGGCGCAGACATGGGCTTGTCCTTCATAGGGCAGAAACGCTTGCGGGGCGGAAATGTTGATGATGCTGGCCCCGGGTCGTTTCAGGTAGGGATAGGCGCCCTTCATCACATGGACGGTGCCCATCAGGTCGATATCCACCACCGTCTTAAACGCATTTACTGACATCTCAGAGGTCAGCGCCGGGAAGTTCCCCGCTGCGCCTGAGACCAAAACGTCGAAATCGCCAAAAGCGTCGTGGAACTGCTTGAGCCCAGCGGCCACTGCTTCCGCGTCACGCACGTCAAAGGCGGCGCCGATGACGTCATCCGCACCTGCCGCTTTCAGCGCCGCCACGGTGTCGTCCACCTTCTCTTGCGACCGGCTGGCAACCGCCAGTTTGGCCCCCGAGGCCGCAAAAGCCTCGGCGATGCCTCGATTGATGCCGCTGGTCCCGCCAATGACGATGACAGTTTGCCCTGCAAAGTCCATGTAGACCTCCCTTAGCGGGGTGCCTTACTCGCCGTAGGGCACCCAGATGTTCTTCACTTCGGTCGCAGCCTGAAGGAAGCGGCGCGATTGGTCCACGCTCCAGTCAAATGCCGTCGCGTTATTGACCCAGGTCCGTTTCAGGTTCCCGGCTGAGACGACCTCGATTTCCTTCGACAGATCGGTGGAGGAGAAGGACCAGACAGCATCGACGTTCAGATGTGAGGCCAGTGGTTTTGCCAGTTCCCCATGGCTGCCGGTCAGGATGTTGACCACACCTGCAGGCACGTCAGAGGTTTCGAGGATCTGGTAGAAATCCGTCGCCGCAAGCGGGTAGGGTTCCGAAGCCACTATAACCGTCCGGTTTCCCATCGCGATCGCTGGGGCCATCACGGACACCAAGCCCAACAGAGGGGCTTCATCCGCACAGAGCGCGCCGATCACACCCACGGATTCTTTCATCGCAATGGCAACGCCCCGGATCGGAACGCCGTGTACCTGACCGTCATACTTGTCGGCCCAGGCAGCAGCGGTGAACAGGCGCTGGATCGAGGCCTCGACCTCTTTTGCACCGTCTTTCTTGCCGGTCATGGCGTCGATGCGGGCGGCAAACTCATCAGCGCGGGCCGAGAGGTTTTCGCCGATGTAATACAGGATCTGCGCGCGCAGGTGACCGGTTGTCTTCGACCAACCCTTGGCACTCGCCGCAGCCTCGACCGCGTTGCGCACGTCCTTGCGATTGGCAAGGCCCACATGGCCTATCAGGCCGGACTTGCCCCAGACGGGTTTGGAATAGCCGCCATCGGGTCGCGCCTGCTTGCCGCCGACATACATTTTGGCGGTGCGGTCGATGGGGTCGACCGGGGCTCCTTCGCCCATAGTGGCTTCAACCTTCGCAAGCGGCTTGGCCTTGCCCTTGGGTCTGGTATAGGCCGCCAAGCCTTCCCAACCGCCTTCACGGCCAAAGCCGCTTTCGCGCACGCCACCAAAGCCAGCGGCGGCGTCGAACAGGTTGGTCGCGTTGACCCAGACCACGCCCGCAACGAGCTTAGGCGCGATATCCAGCGCGAGGTTCACATTCTCTGTCCAGACAGTTGCCGCCAGGCCGTAGCGGGTATTGTTGGCCAGCTCAACCGCCTCGGCCGGGGTGCGGAAAGTGGATGACACCAGCACCGGGCCGAAAATCTCTTCCTGCATCAGCGGATCGGAGGTTTCGAGGCCCGAGATCAGGGTCGGCGGATAATAACAGCCATTCTCGGGCAACTCACCGGCGGCTTGATGCACGTGGCCGACCGTATTGCTTTCAACCATGCCCTTGATGGTTTGCAACTGGATGGGATCCACAACCGCGCCCACGTCGATGCACTTGTCCAGCGGATCGCCAATGCGCAGCGTGTCCATCCGCGCGCGCAGCTTCTCGTGGAAACGGTCGGCTATCCCCTCCTGCACCAGCAGGCGGGACCCTGCACAGCACACCTGGCCCTGATTGAACCAGATCGCATCGACCAGACCTTCGATGGCGCTGTCGATATCAGCGTCGTCAAAGACGACATAGGCGGACTTGCCGCCCAGTTCCAACGTCAGTTCCTTACCTGACCCTGCAGTCGCCTCGCGGATACGCCGACCCACGGCGGTTGAGCCGGTAAACGCGATCTTGTCCACATCCGAGTTGACGATCATCTCACCCACGGCACCGTCACCGGTAACGATGTTGACCACGCCTCTAGGCAGACCGGCCTGCGTGCAGATATCGGCAAACAGCAGCGCGGTCAGCGAGGTATATTCGGCCGGTTTCAGAACCACTGTATTCCCCATCGCAAGCGCCGGAGCGATCTTCCAGGCCAGCATCAGCAGCGGGAAGTTCCAAGGAATGATCTGCCCGCATACGCCAAGCGCCTGCGCGTCTGGCAGCTCGCTCTCCATCAGTTGCGCCATGCCCGCATGGTAGTAGAAATGCCGCTGCGCCAGCGGGATGTCGATGTCCCGCGATTCACGGATAGGCTTGCCATTGTCGAGGCTTTCCAGCACTGCAAACAAGCGCGAATGCTTCTGTAACAGCCGTGCAATGGCGTAGAGATAGCGCGCGCGTCCCGCGCCGCCCAGCTTTTCCCATTTCGGCTGAGCCTTGCGGGCGGCGGCAACGGCGGTGTCCACGTCAGCCTGTTTGGCTTGCGTCAGCTTGGCCAGAACCTCTCCGGTCGCCGGGTTGCGGCTTTCGAACCCTTTGCCCGGTTTCGTGAATGCGCCGTCGATATAGTGGCCGAACTTGTCTCCCTGATCGACCAGCCAGGCCAGCGCCTCAGCCGCGCTTTCGGGGGCGGGGCCGTAGTCCATGGTTTCGAAAATCTCTTTGACTGTCATTGTTCTTGTCCTTTTCCCGGGGCTTCGCCCGTTCGGCACTGAAAACGCTTCACCGGAGCGATTTCCGGGCGTGCCTCACCCCATAGAATGACGGTAACCAGCGGAATATGCGCCCGTCACATAGTGTTCCAACTGCCGTTCAATATCACCCAGCAGAGACGACGCGCCAAAGCGGAACAAATCGGGTTCCAGCCAGCGGTCCCCAAGCTCATCCTTGATCAGAGCCAGGTAAACCAGTGCATCCTTAGCCTTTGAGATACCGCCCGCAGGCTTGTACCCAACGCGATAGCCGGTGCGGTCATAATAGTCGCGGATCGCGCGGATCATCACCAGCGAAACGGGCAGGGTGGCGTTGACGCTTTCCTTCCCGGTCGAGGTCTTGATGAAATCCGCCCCGGCCATCATGCAAACCAGCGAGGCGCGCGCGACGTTTCGCAGGCTACCCAGTTCACCAGTCGCCAGGATGGCTTTGACATGCGCATCGCCGCAGGTCGCCCGAAAGGCTTTCATCTCGTCATACAAAGCCTGCCAGTTGCCCGACAGCACGTGGCGGCGCGAGATCACGATATCGATCTCTTCAGCCCCGGCCTGAACGCTTTCTTCGATCTCGGCCACGCGCAGGTGAAACGGCGACAGGCCAGCCGGAAATCCGGTGGACACCGCAGCCACCGGGATGCCGGTACCTTCCAGCGCTTCAACGGCGGTTTCGACCATGTCGTGATAAACGCAGACCGCCCCGGTGGTGATCGGCGTCATGTCCATTGCACGCAACAGTGCAGGCGACACCGGTTGACGTGCCTTGGCACACAGGCGGCGTACCCTGCCAATCGTGTCGTCGCCCGACAAGGTGGTCAGGTCAATCATTGTGATCGCCTTCAGCAACCAAGCCGCCTGATAATCTTTCTTTACTGATCGCCGACCGGGCAGGGTTGCTGCGCGACGCTCTATGGCCGACGTATTGGCCTGAACGGCACGCACCCAGTCCAGATCAAGATCCATACCGGGGTTTCTGGGCTCGGTCACTTGCGGCAGATGCGCGGTGCGCACGGGGCTGTCTGAGCTCTGCGTTTCCATTGTCACATCCTTTGGAGGTTTGCGTCAAACTTGCACGAGAGGTGCCCAAATGGAAGGCGTAGCAATGCCCAGCTTGAACATTTTTTGACCAAATGGACAAAATACGCGTCTTTTTTGCGAATAATTCGCAATAGCGTTGACTTTGTTGCGAATGGTTCGCATATTCATTCGCAAGAGGACAGCAAACCGGGGATTGGTATGATTCGTCGCAGCTTTCTTGCAGCGCTGGCTTTTGCCGCTGCATTGCCTTTGGCCGCTTGGGCTGAAACACCCCTGACAGTGGTCGCAACTACTGGCATGATCGCCGACGCGACCCGCCAGGTAGGTGGTGATCAGGTGGAAGTTAAAGGTTTGATGGGGCCGGGTGTTGACCCGCATGCCTATCGCCAGACGCGCAGCGACATCGTGGCGATGACCCGCGCGGACGTTGTTCTGTGGCATGGTCTGTATCTTGAAGCGCAGATGGAGGATTTCTTCCGTGATCTTGCGCGCAAACAGACCGTTGTTGCGGTTGCAGAAGGGATCGACAAATCCAAACTGCGTGCGCACGACGACTACGCTGACAAGTACGACCCGCATGTCTGGATGAGCCCGGACCTGTGGCGTGAAGTCGTAATCGAGATTCAAGACACACTGACCGAGGCGCGCCCCGAGGCTGCGGACATCTTCGCTGCAAACGCACAAGCGCATCTAGCCGAACTTCGGCAGTTGCAAGCCTACGCTGACCAGACCCTTGCCGCCGTTCCGGAACAGAACCGCTTATTGGTCACAGCGCATGATGCGTTTGGCTATTTCGGCGCTGAACACGGGTATGAGGTGATGGGTATTCAGGGGATCTCGACGCAGTCCGAGGCCGGCCTCAACCGCATCGGAGAGCTGGTGGATACACTGGTCGACAAGCAACTCAAGGCGGTGTTCGTGGAAAGCTCGGTCTCTGACAGGTTGATGCGCGCGCTGATTGAAGGCGCGGCGGCAAAAGGCCACGACGTTGGTGTGGGTGGTGAGCTTTATTCCGACGCGATGGGCGAGCCGGGCACCTACGAAGGCACCTATGTGGGCATGCTGGACCACAACATTACCACGATCGCCGGAGCGTTGGGCGCAGATGTGCCCGAACGTGGGATGAACGGCAAATTGTCGGCGGGGTACTAACGCATGCTGGAACTGGCCACAAATCAGGGTGTCCCGGTTGCCGAGCACAATGTTGATGACAGTCCCTTGGCCATTCGGGGTCTGACCGTATCCTATGGGCAGAAACCGGTGGTGTTTTCCGTTGATATGACGGTGCAGCCGGGGGCGATGACTGCAATCATCGGCCCGAACGGAGCGGGGAAATCAACCCTGCTCAAGGCTGCTTTGGGGATTGCGGCGCCGCTATCCGGGCAGGTGACGGTTTTTGGTCAGCCGCTGGAACAGCAGCGCGCCCGCATCGCCTATGTTCCACAGCGGGCCAGCGTGGATTGGGATTTCCCGACACGTGTGATCGACGTTGTCCTGATGGGTTTGTCGCGGCAGCTGGGGTTGCTGGGCCGTATCCGCGCACGGCACATGTCGCGCGCGATGGAATGTCTGAACCGCGTTGGCATGCGCGATTTCGCGGACCGTCAGATTGGCCAGCTTTCCGGCGGTCAGCAGCAACGGGTTTTCCTGGCTCGTGCCTTGGCACAGGATGCAGATCTTTATCTGCTGGATGAACCGTTTGCCGGAGTTGATGCCGCAACCGAGAAAGCCATCATCGCGGTCCTGAAATCATTGAAAGACGCTGGCAAGACAGTTGTTGTCGTGCATCACGATCTGGCTACTGTCACTGAGTACTTCGATCACGTCTTCCTGATCAATACCCGCAAAGTGGCCGAAGGTCCTGTTGCTACAGCGTTTACGGCTGAAACACTGCAAACAGCCTATGGCGGCCGCCTGGCCACCGCTCAGATCGACCAGATCTCGCGCGCGCTGGCGTAGCCATGCTTTGGGAAGCGCTGACCCTGCAGCTTGGCTACAATGCCACGCTGGTCGCGATTGGCGCGACTCTGTTGGGTGTGTCAGCCGGAGTCACCGGCACTTTCCTGTTCCTGCGAAAGCGCGCGCTTGTCAGTGACGCGATCAGCCATGCGACGTTGCCGGGCGTCTGTCTGGCTTTCATGATGCTGGTTTTCCTGGGTGGCGACGGGCGCAACCTGATCGGCCTGCTGGCCGGATCGGCGGTTTCGGCGTGGATCGGTTTGCTGTGCATGAATTGGCTGACGCGCCGTACCCGACTGGCTGAGGATGCGGCGATCGGGGCTGTTCTGTCAGTCTTTTTCGGCTTTGGCATCGTGTTGCTGACGGTCATTCAAACGATGGGTGTGGGCCGTCAGGCCGGTCTAGAAGGGTTCCTTCTGGGGTCGACGGCCGGGATGCTGTGGGCCGACGCGCTGATCATCGCGATTGGCGGCGCGGCGACATTGTTGATGGTGATGATCCTTCGCCGTCCAATGACGATTGTTGCCTTTGATGCGGACTACGCTGCGGCGCAGGGTCTGCCGGTGCATCGAATTGATCTGGCCATGATGGGGCTGGTGATGGCTGTCACTGTTGTGGGTTTGAAAATCGTTGGTTTGATCCTGATCGTGGCGTTGCTGATCATCCCCGCTGTCACCGCGCGGTTCTGGACCGAACGGTCCGACAGGGTGGTGATGCTGGCAGGTCTGGCCGGGGGGCTGGCGGGATATCTTGGGGCGGCTTTTTCGGCTGTGACGCCCAACCTGCCGACCGGTCCCATCATCGTCTTGGTCAGCTTTGGCTTCTTTGCTCTGTCGCTGTTGTTTGCGCCTGGCCGGGGTGTGCTGGCGGCGGTTTTGCAGCATCTGAAATTCCAGCGCCGCGTTCATATCCGCCAAGGCCTTCTGGCGCTTGCGCAAGGTCAGAAAATCTATGAACCGCTCACCCTGCGCCTGCTGGCACGCGCTGGTCTTGCCCGTGCTGACGGGGTTGCCACCGAGGCTGGCAAGGCCCTTGCCGCCAAGGCGCTGCGCGATGAAAAACGATGGGAGGTCATCCGGGCCGACCAGGCGCATGAGGCGACGGCGGCGCTCTATGACGGGTTGCGTGATATTGAGACCGTGCTGACCCGAGACCAGATCGCCGAGATTGACCGCCGGATCGGTGGTCCGCAGGAGGTTCCGGCATGAGTGGTGAAGACTTCGTTCCACTGTCGCTGACGCCATTGCTCATCGGGACATTCGCGGCGATTGCCTGCGCTTTGCCCGGAAACTTTCTGGTCCTGCGAAAACAGGCCCTTATTGGTGATGCGATCAGCCATGTGGTTCTGCCGGGCATCGTGGTGGCCTTTATTCTAACGGGCACAATCTCGACATGGCCCATGATGCTGGGCGCTGCGGGCGCGGCGATTGTCTCGGTCGTGATGATCGAGGCGATCCGGCGGTTGGGCCAGATCGAACCGGGGGCCGCGATGGGCGTGGTGTTCACCACCATGTTCGCGGGCGGCGTGCTGTTGCTGGAGCAAACCGATACGTCGAGTGTACATCTGGACGTGGAACATGCGCTTTATGGCAATCTTGAAAGCCTGATCTGGCTGGATGCGGTCGGGTGGTCGTCGCTGTTGGACCTGACGGCATTGGCCGGTCTGCCGCCTGAACTACCGCGGATTGCGTTGACACTGGTTGGGGTGATTCTGTTCATCTGGGTGTTCTGGCGTCCGCTTAAGATTTCCACTTTTGACGAAGGTTTTGCCCAGACCATCGGCATTCGCACCGGTGCGCTGGGCATGGCCCTGGTGATCGTGGCAGCCATATCCGCCGTGGCCTCTTTTGACGCGGTCGGCTCGATTATCGTGATTGCGATGTTCATCTGCCCGCCAGCGGCAGCGCGGATGATGACCAACGGGCTTGAGGCGCAGATCTCATGGAGCGTCGTCTTTGCCAGTGCGTCGGCGGTGTCGGGGTACGTTTTGGCGGGATACGGTCCGATTTGGTTGGGGGCTGCGGATGCGGTCAGCGCGGCAGGAATGATCGCAACGATGTCCGGCCTGATTCTGGCATTTGCAGCACTGTGGGGTCCTTACCGCACACGTACCGGCGCCCCCCAAGAGGCTTGACACGGCATGTTCCCGCTAACGGTGAATCGTATCTTTCGGCTGAAAATCGCCTAGATACGGTGCGTTAGTAGATCACGTAACTGTGATATCGCGTTTCGTGCTAGGACAACCGCTAATGAATTCAGGATGACCACCACTCACTTCGGAACGTTCGGACAATCTCGACCAGCATTGCGTTAAATAAGACCAGCGCTGCGAGATTGTTCGAACGCCCCCTCCTCAGTCCATTTACAGCTGCCAAACCGGTGGCAGAATCGTGCGAACCTGTGCTAGGTCTGGTAGCATGGCGCAGGCAAACCCCAATATCGGCGATAATCGCCCCGTAATCCGGCAACTCGACGATGCCGCGATCAACCGAATTGCCGCGGGTGAAGTTGTGGAACGTCCGGCTTCTGCCGTGAAAGAACTGGTTGAAAATGCGATCGACGCCGGATCGACCCGGATCGCCATAGATATTGCAGATGGGGGCAAGACACTGATTCGTGTCAGCGATGATGGCTGCGGGATTTCAGCTGATGATTTGCCGCTGGCCTTGTCACGCCATGCAACATCAAAGATCGATGGCTCGGACTTGCTCAACATTCACACCTTCGGTTTTCGGGGCGAAGCGTTGCCCTCGCTTGCGGCGGTTGGGCGGCTGACCATCACCAGCCGGGTACCGGGGGCTGAGGCTGCCTCGATCCACGTGGCGGGCGGCAAGATGGAGGCTGTGAAACCCGCGGCGCTGCGTGCTGGCACAGTGGTGGAACTGCGGCAGCTATTTTTTGCCACGCCCGCGCGTCTGAAGTTCATGCGCACCGACCGGGCTGAGGCACAGGCAATCACCGACACGGTAAAACGGCTGGCCATGGCCGAGCCTTCGATCACCTTTACCCTGCGCGATGTCTCGGGTGGGGGTGAGGGCCGCGTAACCTTCCGCGCAGACCGCGAGAACGGCGATCTGTTCGACGCGTTACATGCGCGCTTGGCGCGTGTGATCGGCCGCGAGTTTGCCGAGAATGCCTTGCAGATTGACGCGACGCGCGAAGGCATCCGACTATACGGATACGCCGCGTTACCGACCTATTCGCGCGGTGCAGCGGTGGCCCAGTATCTCTTCGTCAATGGCCGCCCCGTGCGGGACAAGATGCTTACCGGCGCATTGCGCGCAGCTTATTTCGACTTCCTCAGCCGTGACCGGCACCCGGCGGCGGCTCTCTTCATTGACTGCGACCCAACTCTGGTGGATGTGAACGTGCATCCCGCAAAGTCCGAGGTCCGCTTCCGCGACCCCGGCGTGGCGCGTGGGTTGATTGTCTCGGCCTTGCGGCATGCTTTGGCCGAGGCCGGGCATCGGGCGTCCTCGACCGTGGCCAATGCCACCTTGGGTGCAATGCGGCCCGAACCGGCCTTGCCAGCGCAGCCCGCAGCGGCGCGGGTGTATCAGATGGATCGGCCCTCGCTTGCGGCACGACAGGCCGCATACAGAGCGCAATCGCCCGGATTCGCCGATCTGTCGCACGACTACAGCGGCAGCATTGTTGAGTCCGCGCCTGCGGTGCCAGTCGCTGAAGAGCCTCCGGCGCAAGACCTACCCTTGGGCGCGGCGCGTGGGCAGGTACACGAAAACTACATCATCGCTCAGACCGCCGATGGCATGGTGATCGTTGACCAGCACGCCGCGCATGAGCGGTTGGTTTACGAAAAGCTCAAACGCCAGATGGCAGAGAATGGCGTGGCCGCACAGGCATTGCTGATCCCCGAGATCGTTGAACTCTCCGAGGGCGATTGCGCGCGCCTGATGGCTGTGGCTGATGATTTGTCCCGCCTTGGGCTGACGCTTGAGCCTTTCGGTGGCGGTGCCATCGCTGTGCGCGAAACACCCGCGATCTTGGGTGAGGTCGATGCCCGCGCGATGATCCTGGATATCATAGACGAGCTGGCCGATCAGGGTGAAAGCCAGACGGTGCAGGCGCGGATTGAGGCGATCCTCAGCCGGGTTGCTTGCCATGGATCGGTCCGCTCGGGTCGCCGAATGCGCGCAGAAGAGATGAACGCCCTGCTGCGCGAGATGGAAGCGACCCCGCACTCGGGGCAATGCAATCACGGGCGACCGACATACGTCGAATTGAAGCTGACCGATATTGAGCGTTTGTTCGGCCGCAGTTGATCTGGCGGTTTCGCCGGGTTATGAAGAATAAAACAAGAACATCTGAGGCGACATGATCGAGATTGCTGGTACCGAAATGGCGTTGAACAACCCTGTGATCCTGATCGCGGGTGGGATTGTGGCCCTAATCCTGTTGCTTCTGTTCATGTCTTTGCGCGCCTCGACGCGTTCAGCCCGAATGGCCGAGCCGCTGGCGCGGCAGATGGCCCATCTGGGTCAGCATGTACAGCAATTGGGGCAGGGACAAGAGCAACTGCGCGGCGGGTTGCAGCATGTATCAGACACGCAAGCCAACGCGCAGGTGCAGGTGATTCAGACGGTTGAATCCCGCCTGTCCTCGGTTCAGCAGCAGATGAATGACCGGCTTGCGGATAACGCGATGAAATCGGCCCGTGCGCTGGCCGAGATGCAGGAGCGGATGAAAGAATCGCTGCACGGCTCCTCGAAACAGACAGCTACTTCGCTGACGCAATTGCAGGAACGTCTGGCCGCAATCGACAAGGCGCAGGACAATATCACCAAACTGTCGGGTGACGTGCTTTCGCTGCAAGACATCCTTTCAAACAAGCAAACCCGCGGCGCGTTTGGGGAAATTCAACTGAACGATATCGTCTCTAAAGCGCTGCCATCAGACAGTTTTCAATTGCAGGCGACCTTGTCAAACGGGCGCCGCGCGGATTGCCTGATCAACCTGCCGAATCCGCCGGGTCCGATTGTGATCGACAGCAAGTTCCCTCTTGAAGCGTATGAGGCGCTGATCGGATCGACCAATGACATGGAACTGAAAGCTGCCGTGCAGATGTTCCGCACCACTGTGCGCAAACATATCACGGATATCTCACAGAAATACATTCTGGATGGCGAAACCGCTGATGGTGCGCTGATGTTCCTGCCGTCCGAGGCCGTTTATGCCGAGCTACACGCCAAGTTCCCCGAACTGGTGCAAGAAAGTTTCAGCAAACGCGTCTGGATCGTGTCCCCGACCACCTGCATGGCCACGCTCAACACGATGCGGGCAATCCTGAAAGACGCACGGATGCGCGAACAGGCCGGGGCGATCCGCAAAGAGCTTGGTATGCTGCACAAGGATGTCGAACGTTTGGAGGATCGGGTCTCAAACCTCGATCGTCATTTTGGACAAGCCGCCAAGGACATCTCGGACATCAAGATCAGCGCCGAGAAAGCGGGTCGCCGGGCGCAGCGGCTGGATAATTTCGATTTCGAAGAACTCGCCCCGGACGATCACACAAACGTCGTGCCACTTGGCAAGACCGAAGGTTAGGGTCTACTGGATCGACAGGTCCAGGTTATACCCCACCGTTTTGCCGGTATCGCGGTCATTGCCCATCAGGTAGACACGAATCGTATAGTTTCCGTCATCGGGCAGATCGATCCGGGCGGTATTCCCGTCGATTGAGCCGTTATAAATCGCGGCCCCATCGCTGCCGGGTGGCAGGATATTGAAATAGATCACGCCATTGCCATTTGTATCGCTGACCTGAAGCTCGGCAAACATCTCTTGCCCCGCTTTTGCGCCTAGGTTGTAGTCAAAATATTCGTCGCCGGTGATGGTACCACTGACCATCGTACCGAAGTTGCCCGGCTCGAATTTCACGTCGGCTGTCTGTTGTGCCCATGCGGTGAAGGCCAAGCCCGCGAACAATGCACTCAGTATTAAACGCAATTTCATGATCTACTCCCAAATAAAACTTGGGAAAGTATAGCACGAAACACTGCGTGGTCAGATGCGAAGGAATGGCTGGAACAGACGCGGCATCATTTTGGTGAACTTCAGAGGCGCATCAGTAACGGCCAGACAGATACAATCCTCTGAAATATCCGCGGTCGGCGTGTGGTGCAGATCTTCATCCGCGATCTCAACATCGCCTCGGGCAAAGTGGTCAACCTCATCCGAAAAAGCACCTTGCAGCACCATCGTCAGTTCCATGCCGTTGTGACTATGGTCAGGAACTGCAGCACCGGCGGGAATGAACAGCAAGCGCGCAGTAGCTTCGCTTGTGGTCGGAAGGATTGCCTGCTTGACGCCCATGCCGATCGACCGCCACTTGATGCTGTTGACGTCTCCGCCAACGTAATCCTGCAACGGTGCTGGCAGAACCGAGCACCCCGCGCGGGCGGGTTTTGCGATCGGTGCACCTTTGGCTATCAAAGCCATCGTGGCCGCCAGCGACCCATCGGACATATTTGCAGTGCCGTCTTGCTCTTGCAGAACACAGCCGCCCACAGCCTCAAAGCTTTCGGCACGCGCACGGCAGTGGTCGCACAGCGACAGATGTGTGGCGACCATAAGGTCGAACGCTTCGGGCAATGTACCTGCGGCATAGGCCATGAGCAGGTCATCGGTCAGGTGATGTTTGATCTCTGTACTCATCTTTTTCATCTCAGTTCATCGCGTGGCGCAAGCGGTCCAGCGCCAGCCGTATACGTGATTTGATTGTTCCCAAAGGCAACCCTGTCTGCGACGCAATCTCGCGGTGGCTCAGATCGCCAAAATATGCCTTTTCAATCAGTTCTCTTTGCGCGGCAGGAAGCGCTGCCATGGCATCGCGCAATTGCGCTGTTTCCTGTTGCAAAGCGACGACGTCGTCCTGTTCAGGTTCAGCTTCGGGGCCCCAGCCCAAATCTTCCGGTTCGGGGCGGCGTTGTTTGCGCAAGACGTCGATGCGCTTGTTCCGGGCAATCGTGAACACCCAGGTGGCCACGGTTGCACGGGTCGGATCGAACATATGCGCCTTGTGCCACAAGGTTGCCATAACCTCTTGGGCGCATTCCTCGGCCAGTGTTGCGTCTGATCCCGACTTGATCAGAAACGCTTTGATCCGAGGCGCAAAATGCTGGAACAGTTCGGCAAACGCCGCCTGGTCCTGCGCATCTCTTATGCGACTGACGTGGCTTACCCACTCAGTTCTGGTTTCGCGATTGCCATTCGCACTGTTCACCGACTTGCCCCTGGTACGTGTTTTCTCGCGCCAAGGCTTCAGCCCTGGCCTGTCGGCCGCCGGGTCGTCCAAGGTCACGGTATCAATCTCGGTAAACATAATCACATTACGAAGCGCGACCCAAGCCGGATCACTTTGTTGTTCGTTTTTGATCCGTATACGGCTGCTTTTCGTACCGATAAATGTGTACAAGTGAGGAAAAGAATGCCGATTGAACGGTTTACAGGCGCGGCGGAGATAGTCAATTGAACTGGGTCGACCATATTGCAGGCCACACATATCACGGGCGAAAGGGCGCGATTCAGAACGCTTTTCGTTACTCGGTCGACTACATTCTGCTGGATCCGGAGTGCGACCCTGATACCCCGATGCTGTTTTCGAAAAACCAACCCAACGTGACAAATTGGCGGGATCTGGACCATGGCGGCGAGCCGGGACAAGGGCGCGGCGCAGTTTGGCTGCGTGAGCAGTTCGATCAGTTCGGCGTTGTACAACCTGACCACATTACCCTGCTGACACAGCCACGTGTGTTCGGTCATGTGTTTAACCCGGTAAGCTTCTGGTTCTGTTTTGACGCTCATGAGCAGCTTTACGCAGTTGTCGCCGAGGTCACGAACACCTTTGGCACGCGTCACAGCTATCTGTGTTACAATCCGGGTTTCGCGCCAATTCAACCGTCGGACCGGATTGTGGCGGACAAGCTGATGCATGTCTCACCCTTTCAAAAGGTCGAAGGGAGCTATACCTTCCGGTTTGACTATCGCCCCGAACGCGTGGGGGTATGGATTGACTACGGCCGTGAAGGCGGTGGTCTGATTGCGACGTTGACTGGTCCTCGGGCCAGGCTGACCAACCGTACTATTATCTGGTCATTGCTGCGCCGACCGTTTGGTGCCCGGCGCGCGTTTTTCCTGATCTTGTGGCAGGCGCTGAAACTGTGGTTGAAAAAGGCTAGGTTTCGCGCGTTTCGCTCTGCGCCTGTTCCTGATCATCCGGTGTCTCGTATTCGTGAACCCTGAAGCAGCTTTGTTTGAGTAAGATCAAAGACTCAGACGTCTGACAGTGATTGTGCTAGGGTTGAAACCGCGAACACAAGGAGTTGTGACATGCTGGAAATCTCGGCAAGAAAAATCGCTCAGGTGGCCATGATGGGTCGTGAACTGAACCGGGCCGAGGGTGAGCTGCGCGCCTTTATCGACCGCATGAGCGAAGATGAGCAGGCCGAACTGGTTGCGGTCATGTGGATCGGGCGTGAAAGTTTTTTCGCCGAGGATTTGGCCGAAGCGATTGCAACCGCCAGATCAGAGGCTTCAACACCTTGTGCAGATTACCTGATCGGAACGCCGCACCTGTCGGATCACCTTGAAAACGGTCTGGATGCGCTGGGGATTTCAGCCGAGGACGTGGAAAACGATCTGATGTAAAGGCCGGTACCGGTCGCACAGGCGGCGCGGTCTGTATCCAAATCTGAGGACATCAGTTTGATTTCGGCTGGGAACGATACCACCGGCCGTTTCGTAATTGTTCTTCTTTTTCGAAGAACCGACTTGCTGTGTGAGGACTGGATTAAGCAAGTTTAATCCAGCCCTCGGGCGTCGTTAATCCTGACTTCTTTTCTTTGTTTCAACGGAAACGCAAAGCAAAGTTTAAGGAGAGAATTATGGGATATGCACCATCAGTCGCACCGCAAAAGGGCCTTTTCTTCGGAATCTTCTCGAACTACGCCGAAGGACGGGTTGAGCATTTTCGCCGTCAGGCCTTCGCTAGAACTGTCCGGTCATTGGAAAAGTTGACTGACGCGCAGTTGAAAGACATCGGCGTGCCGCGCAGCGAGATCAAGCAGCGTGCATTCGATAGCGTTTACCTTGGGCAGCCTTACAAGCGCGAAGATCACAAGGTCGCGGCAGCGGCTCTCTGAAGGCAGGTGCCGCTCGATCTGATGATGCGTCCAACCGCAATCAGGTAGAAGCGTGCCCGCAAGACCGGACAGTTTGGGCTGACTGGCATAGCTAGGCCACTCCGGCAAAGCGGAGTGGCTTTTTTGACATTACGTTGTGTGGTCCACCACTTGCAGGTGCTGGGCTAGGGTATCGATTTCCGCCATCCAGTCCTGCACCAGCTTCGGGTCGCTGGGGGCGGCATGGACGCCGGCCGGGATGGCGCGGTTCAGAACCGCCTCAACAGCCAGCGAGACGGGGATTGAGACCAGGCGCGCCATGGCCGTACCGCGCGCGTCGCCCCATGCGTCCATCACATAGGTCTTATGCCAGACCGGGATGCCGTCTTTTTCTGCCTTGAGCCCGACGCATAGGACCACGCGGTCCGGTTCACCCTCGTCATAGGCGTTTTCAGCCCAGAACTGGTCTGACATTTCTTTCAGGCGCGCGTCGCCTTCGGGGCCGGAAAGGGTCTCGATTTCGGTAAACACATCCGACCAGGCGTCGGCCCAGCCGTTCAGGCGCAAGGTGCCACGGACGAATTCCTTGACCGGCCAGTGCTTTTCGAACTGGTACTCGACCATGAAGGGGATCGAGTCGCGGTTTGGATACACCTCAAAGCTTTCCGGAGCAGGCAACGGCGCGATATAGCTGGTGATCGCGTCCCATGGGCGGGCGACGTCCAGCGGAGCGTAGTCGCGGATCGACCTGGATGGTGACCGCAATGCCTTGAGCACGCCCAGAGGAGACCAGCTGAATTTGTACCGGAACGGATTCGGGTTTTTGGGAATACCGCCGCAATACGAGATGAAGCTCAGGTGGTTCTGCGGATCAAACGCATCCGAGGCGCGGTAATCATCCACCAACGCATGCGCCATCAGGTGATCAATGCCGGGATCAAGGCCCACCTCGTTGACCAGCGCGACACCGGCCTCGCGCGCCTTGTTATCGAGCGCACGCATCTCGGGCGCGATGTAGGAGGACGAGACGAAATTGGCTTCTTTCGAAATCGCCAGTTCGGCCAGTGGTACGTGCCAGTCGCCCGGCAGCATAGAAACGATCACATCACCCTTGCCCAGCACCGCGCCCAGCGCGTCGATATCAAATGCATGGATATCGTCGGTCAGATCTCCGACCTCGGCCTTGGCCTTTTCGACGGTTCGGTTCCAGACGGTGACCTTGTGCCCGCCTTCGATCAGGCGGCGCAGGCCGGGGATGGCCGACAGGCCGGTGCCACACCAGTGAATCGTCATCGCTCAGAGTCCTTCGACATGTGTTTTGTAGGTTGCTTCTGCCCGACGCCAGACGCCGCTGTCCAGATCGGTCAGGGTAAGTAATGAGGGCAGCAATTGCGCTGCATAGTCTTGCGAGCTTTCGACCGGCAACATCGACGGCAGGTTGTCGATCGCCATCACATCGAGAACCGGATCGGTTGCCACGCGCAGAGCGGGCTGGTCCCATGTCGTAGCACGATCATAGACCGGGACTGGGTTGTAGTCGCTGTCCGGATCGCAGGCCACATCACCAATTGCGGTCAAGGTGCGCGGGGCCGTCAATGCCTCACGCGGAACAAAGACCGGGGTGCCGGGGCGCGCAAAAATACAGTTCAGGAACAGGTCATGGTCAAGAATCTCGGGAAATGGCCCGCCACTCGCGGTCTCAGCCATATCCCACTTGGTGACTTTTACGCCCATGGCTTCGCACAGATCGGCTGCACCTGTCCCCACGCGACCCAACGCGCCGATGACGATGGCGCGCGGACGGTCGGCGCCAGTGGCATCCAATTCAGCGCTTAGTTCGGCATTCAGCGCATCCTTGCCCGGGTAGACGCCGACCGGGGGGCATTCCTCAGCCCGTTGCTGTGCAGCCCATGTTTTTAGTGTTACGGCTGCCCCGGCGTACCCTGCCCAATAGCCAAAGGCTGCAACGCG
The DNA here is from genome assembly GCF_056159225.1 of Ruegeria sp. AWH4_226. NCBI lineage: Bacteria > Pseudomonadati > Pseudomonadota > Alphaproteobacteria > Rhodobacterales > Roseobacteraceae > Ruegeria > Ruegeria sp. AWH4_226. Next base: position 2,920,628 of record NZ_JBSWUU010000001.1, read on the forward strand.
GCGGCCTTCTTCATCCACAAGGTATTCGAGGTCATACAGTGTACCGCCGCCAGCCTTGAACCGTTCCAGCAAGGCGCGGCCGGAATGCTGGCCCTTATAGGCGTGACCAAACATGATGTGGCGGTGGGGCAGAGGCGTGCCATCCTCTGGCAGTTCCTTGAGGCCGAAGATGATCGCATCCAACGGCGCGTCCGGCCACGTATTCTCGGGCGCGATTTCACATCCGACCTGCTTGTATCCCTCAATCGGTATCGCGCGGACAGTGCTGTCTTCGACCGTGACGCGGATACCCGCCGCGATCAGTTCCTTGGCGCCTTCGGGGGTCAGCCCGACCCGTTCCTCGTTTGGGCGCTGTTCTGCCCGGACCCAGAGATGTGTCATGCGTTTTCCTTTTGTCAGAGCATTCCAGCGGCTCGTACAGCCTGAACCGAGGCGCGCGCCTCCATCGCCGCGCGGAAGGCTAGAATCTTGGGAAAGGCCGCGACGTCTACGCCATCACCTTCGAGCCAGCTACAAACCACATAAAGATAGGCATCGGCCAGCGAAAAGACCTCACCCAGCACAAACGGCCCGCGCAACCCGTTCGAGGTGATGTACTTGCAAGATGCGGTCATTGTCTGCGGCACCTTGTCCGCCATGTCGGTCCAACTGGACTCGTCGTCGGCCCAACGTGAGCCGCGCATCTTGTGGGCATGGTTCACATGCATCGTCGAAGCGAGGTAGTACATGACCTCGCGCATGCGCGCTGCTGCAACCGGGTCACTGGGCACCAGCCCAGCTTCGGGCTTGATGGCTGCCACATAATCCAGCAGAGCGCCCGTTTCTGTCAGGATACCGCCCTCTACCGCCAACGCTGGAACGCGGCCTTTGGGATTGATTTGCGCATAGGCCGGTTTGGTCTGCTCTGCCTGTGCAAAATCAAGACGGATGGCTTCATAGTCCAACCGGGCCTCTTCCAAGGCAATTGCGACAGCAACCGAGATCGTGCGGGGAGCATAATAAAGCTGCATGAACAGGGTCTCCGGGGGTGGTTTACAGATGCGTTTGCGCGAATTGCCGGTCGGGCGCTTCCAGATGGGGCACCGCGTTGAACAGTACCGGGCTCAGCTGTTCCCCGATCGGGTGCAGCCGATGCAGCGACGTGTTCATGATGGCAAGCGCCACCCGTGCCATTGCCGGAATATCCAGCCCCATCGCCTGCCGCACCGCCATAGAGATGAGACCGCCCGACGTCACAACAATGGCCGGCCCGCCTTCGGTTCCGATCTCGTGCAGCGCGGCGGAAACGCGGGTTTCGAAGGCTTCGAACGTTTCCGGCGTGCCTGTGATCTGACCCTTGGCCCATGCTTCAAAGGTACGGGGCAGGTGTTCGACAAAGCCTTCACGATCCACTGGAATGGCCACACCGTGTTGCTGTTCGTAAAGCTGCGCGATGGTGAAATACTCGATCTCATTCAGACGGGCGTCCTGAATCGGGTTGGTCAGACCCATGCTGGCGGCAGTTTCCACGTGCCGTTTCAGCGTTCCGCAATAGACGCGCGGATAATGCGCACCAGTGTCCTGTAGATGCGCGCCCAACCACCGCGCCTGCTGATGACCCAGATCGCTGAGCATGTCATAGCTTTCTTCATCACGGGCAGTTGTATTGGCCTGGCCGTGTCGTACCAGTGTAATGTGTGACATCGCGGTTCCTCTTGCGCGACGTCTTAGGGCAGGTTTCGGGCAGGGGCCAGAGGCGTTTGACGGGGTGCGGGCACAAATCGGTCTGTAGACGGTGTCTCCCCGGCGCGGATTCGGCAAAACACTGTACGCCTTTTGTGTTGCCTAACGGAAAAAAGTTTCCTATACGATACAAAATTGCTGCATGCGGCCGCATACCACCTGCTTTCGCGCCCGGTGAAACCCTGTTGACTCGCAATAGCGTCCCGGGAACCTTGGTGCCTGTCAAAGCTACCACTGCGCCGCGCACAGCAACCTTTGCGAACGGCATTGAAAGGTTAAGAAGATGACCGCACCAAAGCGCACACCGTTGTATGATCTGCATGTTGAATTGGGCGGTAAGATGGTCGACTTTGCCGGGTGGGAGATGCCGGTACAGTACCCGATGGGTATTATGGGAGAGCACAAGCAGTGCCGCGACAAAGCGGCGGTGTTTGATGTAAGCCATATGGGTCAGGTGATCCTGCGGGGCGAAAACGTGGGCGAAAAGCTTGAGGCACTTTGCCCGCAGGCCTACGCAACGCTGAAGGAAGGCAAGGCGCGGTATGGGTTTTTCACCAACCCCGAAGGCGGAATCATGGATGACCTGATCGTATCGAACGCGGGGGATCACTTTTTTGTCGTGGTCAACGCAGCACTGCGTCATCAGGACATTCCGCACATGAAGGCCAATCTGGAAGGCGTCGAAGTGACCGAGATATTCGACCGCGCCTTGGTCGCTGTGCAGGGTCCAAAATCCGAAGATGTAGTGGGTGACCTGTGCCCGGCGGCCCGCGATCTTAAGTTCATGGAAACCACCGAGGCAGACATCATGGGTGTCGCGTGCCGCGTATCGCGCCTGGGCTACACCGGAGAGGATGGCTTTGAAATCTCGATCCCCGAGGACAAAGCCATAGAGATTACGCGCGCGTTTCTGGCGCATGCGGATTGCGACCCGGCCGGTCTGGGCGCACGCGACAGCCTGCGACTTGAGGCGGGGCTTTGCCTCTACGGCAATGACATTAACCAAAGCACGTCACCCGTTGAGGCCTCTCTGGGATGGGCCATTCAGAAACGCCGCAGGGAAGAAGGGGGCTTCCCAGGGGCGGAGCGAATTCAGAAGGAACTGGTGGAAGGTCCCGCGCGCAAGTTGGTCGGCATCGCGCCCGAGGGCCGTGCGCCCGCGCGGCAGGGCGTTGAAGTGCAATCCCTTGAGGGGAATACAATTGGTCAGATCACCTCGGGCGGGTTTGGCCCCACGGTCGGTGCGCCGGTTGCGATGGGTTACGTCTCTGCCGACCATAGTGCGGCAGGTGAGACGGTGAACCTGATCGTACGCGGTAAGCCATTGCCCGCGCAGATCGTGGCGCTGCCCTTCGTCAAACAGAACTACAAGCGTTGAAGTCAGGAGAAAGACAACATGGCAACCTATTACTCAGAAGAGCATGAATGGATCGAGGTCGAAGGTGACACTGCCACTCTGGGCATCACTGCGCATGCCGCCGAGCAGCTGGGCGATGTGGTCTTTGTCGAACAGAAAGACGAAGGTGAGGAATTCGAAAAGGGCGATGAGATTGGCGTGATCGAGTCCGTCAAAGCAGCCTCCGAAATATATGCGCCAGTTGATGGCGAAGTGATCGAAGTCAACGAGACGTTGGCCGACAACCCCGCCTCTTTGAACGACGACCCCGAGGGCAACGCCTGGATTTACAAGATCAAGCTGAGCAATGCCGCTCAGTTGGAAGACTTGATGGACCTGAACGGTTATAAAACCTTCATCGGCTGATCCAATGGCGGGTTCCTGTGTGGATCCGCCCTTCATCTGGCAAAAAATATCCCCGCCGGAGGCTCCAGCCAGAGCGGCAGGGCGAGACATTCTTTGAGGAGCGCAACAATGGCCTTCAAACTGACCGACTACGAAGCCTATGACTTTGCCAATCGCCGTCATATCGGGCCCAGCCCGACCGAGATGCGCGACATGCTCAAGGTGATTGGTTTCAAGACGCTGGATCAGCTGATCGACGCCACCGTCCCGCCTGCAATCCGGCAGGCCGAACCACTGGATTGGGGCCCGGCGATGACAGAACGCGATGCGCTGTATCACATGAAAAAGGTGGCCAGCAAAAACAAGGTTCTGACCTCACTGATCGGTCAGGGTTATTACGGCACCACCACGCCCGCACCGATCCTGCGCAATATTCTTGAGAACCCGGCGTGGTACACCGCTTACACGCCCTATCAGCCCGAGATCAGCCAGGGACGGCTTGAGGCGCTCTTGAACTTCCAGACTATGGTTAGCGACCTGACCGGGCTGGACGTGGCCAACGCGTCATTGCTGGACGAAGCCACAGCGGCGGCCGAAGCCATGGCCATGGCCAAGCGCGGCGGTCGGTCCAAGGGCAATAACGCGGCTTTCTTTGTTGACAAGAACTGCCATCCGCAGACCATCGCGGTGATCAAGACCCGCGCCGAGCCCTTGGGTATCGACGTGCAGGTTGCCGATCCTGACATGCTGGATGCCGGTGCCGTCTTTGGCGCGATCTTTCAGTACCCGGGCACCCACGGCCATGTGCGCGATTTCACCACTGAGATCGCTGCGCTGCACGAACACAACGCCATAGCAATCGTGGCGGCTGACATCCTCTCACTGGCCTTGCTCAAATCGCCCGGTGAGATGGGCGCGGATATCGCCATCGGCTCGACCCAGCGTTTTGGCGTTCCGATGGGCTATGGTGGCCCGCACGCGGCCTATATGGCGACCACCGACAAGCTGAAGCGGGCGATGCCCGGCCGGATCATCGGGGTGTCGATCGACAGCCGCGGCAACAAGGCTTACCGGCTGGCTTTGCAAACCCGCGAACAGCATATCCGGCGCGAGAAAGCCAACTCGAACGTTTGCACCGCGCAAGCGCTGTTGGCCGTGATGGCCTCAATGTATGCCGTGTACCACGGCCCTGACGGGATCAAGGCGATTGCGCAATCGGTCCACCGCAAAACCTCGCGTCTGGCCGCTGGCCTGGAAGAGGCAGGCTTCTCGGTCGAGCCCGAGGTGTTCTTTGATACGATTACGGTCGAAGTTGGCCATCTTCAGACAACCGTGATGGAAGCGGCTGTTGCCCGCGGCATTAACCTGCGCAAGGTCGGCGAGACAAGAGTAGGCATCAGCCTTGACGAACAGACCCGCGCCGAAACGATCGAGGCGGTCTGGGGCGCGTTCGGCATCGACCGCAAGGATGACAGCTCGAACAAACAATACCGCCTGCCGGATTACGCTCTGCGCGAGACACCCTATCTGACCCACCCGATCTTCCACAAGAACCGGGCCGAGGCCGAGATGACCCGCTATATGCGCCGTCTGGCCGACCGCGACCTGGCGCTTGACCGGGCGATGATCCCGTTGGGCAGCTGCACGATGAAGCTGAATGCCACGATCGAGATGATCCCGGTCACATGGCCCGAGTTCGGCAATCTGCATCCGTTCTGCCCCGAAGATCAGGCACAGGGCTATCACGAGATGATCGCCGATCTGAACGACAAGCTGTGCCAGATCACCGGCTATGACGCGATTAGCCAGCAGCCCAATTCGGGCGCGCAGGGGGAATATGCAGGCCTCTTGACCATCCGCAACTATCACTTCGCCCGTGGCGAAGGGCACCGCAATGTCTGTCTGATCCCAACCTCGGCACACGGGACCAACCCGGCCTCGGCGCAGATGGTGGGCTGGCAGGTTGTCCCGGTGCAATCGGATGAGAATGGCAATATCGACCTCGTCGATTTCCGCGCCAAGGCCGAGAAGCACTCGGACAATCTGGCTGGCTGCATGATCACCTACCCCTCGACCCATGGCGTGTTTGAAACCACCGTTCAGGAGGTCTGCCAGATCACCCATGATCACGGTGGTCAGGTCTATATCGACGGGGCCAACATGAACGCCATGGTGGGCTTGTCGCGGCCCGGTGACATTGGCGGCGACGTCAGCCACCTGAACCTGCACAAGACCTTCTGCATCCCACATGGCGGCGGCGGCCCCGGCATGGGTCCGATCGGCGTCAAGGCGCATCTGGCCGAGCATTTGCCGGGCCACCCGGAATACGGCACCGCCGTGGGTCCGGTCTCGGCGGCGCCCTTTGGCTCGCCTTCGATCCTTCCGGTCAGCTGGGCCTATGTACTGTTGATGGGCGGCGCGGGTCTGACCCAGGCGACCAAAGTTGCGATCCTGAACGCCAACTACATCGCGGCACGGCTGCAGGATGCTTATCCGATCCTCTATACCTCCGAGTCCGGTCGCGTGGCGCATGAATGCATCCTCGACACCCGCCCGCTGGACGCCGAGGCACATGTGACCGTGGATGATGTCGCGAAGCGTCTGGTCGACAGCGGCTTCCACGCCCCCACGATGAGCTGGCCGGTGGCGGGCACCCTAATGGTCGAGCCCACCGAGTCTGAGCCCAAGGACGAACTGGACCGCTTTTGCGACGCCATGCTGTCGATCCGGGCCGAAGCGCAGGACATCATCGACGGCAAGATCGACGCGGAGAACAACCCGCTGAAAAACGCCCCCCACACGGTGCGCGATCTGGTCGGCGATTGGGACCGCCCCTATACCCGCGAACAGGCGTGTTTTCCTCCGGGCTCTATGGGTGTCGACAAGTACTGGTCTCCTGTAAACCGCGTCGATAACGCATATGGCGACAGAAACCTGGTGTGTACTTGCCCGCCTATGGAGGATTACGCAGAAGCTGCGGAATAACGTCCAAGCAAAAAAGCCCCCCCCGAAAAAGAGCGGGGTCGCTTTCAATGTGGCTTCGTCATCTTTGGGTTTTCAGGAAAAAAAGCCGCTCACTGCTCTGATTGGGAGGAGGATATCCGAGCGTGAGCGACTTTGCTGAGTTGGCCCCAGTTTTGGGGCGCTTTCTTTACAACGTACGCAATTTGCGCCGGCTCTTTGTAGAATCTTCGAAATTATGGCACCGTTCAAGGAATTTTGCTGCAGTGCGGCATTTTGTTCTGCACCTGCTCGGTATACGCGTTGCTGCTGCCCGTTTTTTGAGCTTAGCATTCACCTGAAACCCAATATTCACCCATCCGTACGTCGCCGCGTTACCAAGCGACAATATTATGATCTGACCGAAACCGTTTCCCGAATCGCGAAGCCGAGGGTCAGCATATCTCGCAGTGTCGGCACTCAGCGGTCGCCACGTCACGCCTCGGCCAATGAGCCTTGATCTGCCGCACCTCCAAGCGGAGCGCCTGAAAATCCGTGAATCGCGATGCAAATGGCGATAACCGGGCGTAAATCTTTCGCCTATCGGAAACTTGCGACCGTAAACGGCGCAAACCACGACCATGTTTTCATCCGTCACAGCGTCTTTTCTGCTTGCCGCATCACATCGGGCTTTCTAGGAGTTGAGGTGGGACACCCCTCCCCAACGAGGGGCGTGTATCTGGAAGGGTAATACAGATGAGAATTGAACAACCGGCGTCACACGGCGCCGCGCGCAAACCTGAACTGCGGCCAGCTAATCCGCGTTTTTCCTCGGGTCCTTGTGCCAAACCCCCCACATTTGAATTGACCAAACTGGCCGATGCCGCTCTGGGTCGTTCGCATCGCGCGGCTGTTGGCAAGGACAAGCTGAAGGCAGCCATTGAAGGCACGCGTGAGGTATTGGGCATTCCGGCGAATTATAAGATCGGCATCGTGCCCGCATCCGACACCGGCGCGGTCGAGATGGCGATGTGGTCGCTGCTGGGCGAACGCAAGGTTGAGATGCTGGCGTGGGAGAGCTTTGGCGCAGGCTGGGTCACGGATGTGGTCAAACAGCTGAAGATCGATGCCGAGGTCAAAACGGCCGATTACGGTCAGATCGTTGATCTTGCATCCATCGATTTTGCCAATGACGTTGTCTTTACATGGAACGGCACCACGTCGGGCGTGCGGGTGCCAAATGGCGACTGGATCGCAGATGATCGTCAGGGTCTGACCATCTGTGACGCGACCAGCGCAGCGTTTGCGATGGACCTGCCGTGGGACAAGCTGGATGTGACCACGTTCAGCTGGCAGAAGGTGCTGGGCGGTGAAGCTGCGCATGGGATGCTGATCTTGTCGCCCCGCGCGGTGGAGCGACTGGAAAGCTATACGCCCGCATGGCCGCTGCCGAAGATTTTCCGCCTGACCAAAGGTGGCAAGCTGATCGACGGCATCTTTACCGGTGCGACGATCAACACGCCGTCGATGCTGGCGGTCGAAGACTATCTGTTTGCGCTGGACTGGGCGCGCTCGGTCGGTGGCTTGCAGGGTCTGATCGCCCGGGCCGATGCCAATGCCGGTGCGGTGCACGCGTTCTGTGACCAGAATGATTGGATCGCGAACCTGGCCGAAGACGCAGCAACGCAATCAAATACCTCGGTCTGCCTGAAATTCACCGATGCGCGGATCAAGGATGGCGCAGCCTTCGCCAAGGCCGTGGCCAAAAGGTTGGAGGCCGAAAACATAGCGCTGGATATCGGAGCCTATCGCGACGCGCCGGCGGGACTGCGTATCTGGTGTGGCGGCACGGTCGAAACCTCGGATATCGAGGCGATGCTGCCTTGGCTCGCATGGGCTTTTGAGGCCGAAATCGCGGCGCAAACCGAAGCCGCCTGATCTTGCGCACCGGGCCGCAACAGGCCCGGACCTTTCATACAATTCAAGGACCAGAGAATATGGCCCCCAAAGTACTCGTCTCTGACAAGCTCAGCGAAACCGCCGTTCAGATTTTCCGCGACCGAGGCATCGACGTGGATTTCATGCCCGATCTGGGCAAAGACAAGGACAAACTGGCCGAGGTGATTGGCCAGTATGACGGCCTTGCCATCCGGTCGGCAACCAAAGTGACGCCAACGATTCTGGAAAAGGCGGACAAGCTGAAGGTGATAGGCCGGGCCGGCATCGGTACCGACAACATCGACAAAGAAGCTGCGTCGAAAAAAGGCGTGATCGTGATGAACACGCCTTTCGGCAACATGATCACCACCGCTGAACACGCGATTGCGATGATGTTTGCGGTTGCGAGGCAAATCCCCGAGGCCAGCACCTCGACCCATGCTGGCAGATGGGAAAAGTCCAAATTCATGGGGATCGAGCTGACCAACAAGACCCTCGGCGTGATCGGCGCGGGCAATATCGGTGGTATCGTCTGTGAACGCGCGCTGGGTCTGAAGATGAAGGTCGTGGCCTATGACCCCTATCTCGGCGACGAGAAAGCCGCGCAGATGGGTGTGGAAAAGGTCGAATTGGACGAACTGCTGGCCCGAGCTGACTTTATCACATTGCACGTGCCGCTGACCGATCAGACGCGCAATATCCTGAGCCGTGAAAACCTGGCAAAGACCAAGAAGGGTGTACGCATCGTCAACTGTGCACGTGGTGGTCTGGTCGACGAAGATGCACTGGCCGAGGCACTGCAATCGGGTCATGTCGCCGGTGCGGCGTTTGACGTGTTCAGCGAGGAACCGGCCAAGGAAAACGCTCTGTTCAACTTGCCCAACGTTGTCTGCACGCCTCACCTCGGCGCGGCAACGACCGAGGCGCAAGAAAACGTGGCTCTGCAGGTGGCGGAGCAAATATCGAACTATCTACTGACCGGTGCTGTGGAAAACGCGCTGAACATGCCCAGCGTCACCGCTGAAGAGGCCAAAGTCATGGGGCCGTGGATCAAGCTGGCGGGCCATCTCGGCAGCTTCATCGGCCAGATGACCGATGAGCCGGTGCAGGCAATCAACATCCTCTATGATGGTGTGGCTGCCGAAATGAACCTTGCTGCGCTGAATTGTGCCGTCGTTGCGGGGATCATGAAGAAGTTCAATCCCGAGGTGAACATGGTCTCGGCCCCGGTTGTCGCCAAAGAGCGTGGCATCAAGATCTCGACCACCAATCAGGACAAGTCCGGTGCGTTTGAAGGCTATATCAAGGTCACCGTTGTGACCACCAAGCGCGAACGCTCGATCGGTGGAACCGTGTTCAGCGATGGCAAGCCGCGCTTCATCCAAATCAAGGGCATTAACATCGATGCTGAGATCGGGGCGCATATGCTCTACACCACCAACGAGGATGTGCCGGGCATCATAGGTGCGTTGGGTCAGACCATGGGCGAGAACGATGTGAACATCGCGAACTTTACCCTCGGCCGGTCCGAGGCGGGTGGCGAGGCAATCGCCCTGCTTTATGTCGATGAACCTGTTCCGGCAGAGGCGCGGGCCAAGCTGGCGGAAACGGGGCTGTTCAAGCAAATAAAGCCTCTGGAATTTGACGTTGCTTAAGCGGTATTGATTTTTCGCGAAATGTCGCGCCCGCGCCGTCAACTGCGCGGGCGTTTTCTTTTGCCGGTCGCCAGTTTACATCATAAACGCAATAAGAGTTGCTAAGAAGGTATTTCATGACTTCTCCGCTTTATGCCATCGGCGATATCCACGGTCAGCTGGACATGCTGGAAAATGCGCTTCACATGATTGAGCAGGATGGAGGGCCAGATACCCGCGTGGTGTTTCTGGGCGACTATGTGGATCGTGGACCAAACAGCAGCGGTGTGCTGGACCTGCTGGTTGAAGGGCAGCGTGCGCGTAAAAACTGGATCATGGTCAAAGGCAACCATGACCGGATGATGGCGCGCTTTGTGCAAGAGGGCGAAATCGCGGACAAGCATCTGCCGATCATGCTCAACTGGCTGCATCCGCGTCTGGGGGGTGTTGAAACGCTGGCGTCCTACGGGGTCGAGGTATCTGACGATGACCGCATTTTTCAGGTTATTCAGCGCGCCTGTGCGGCGGTGCCGCCCGCGCATATCGACTTCGTCAACGCTCTGCCTTTGTATCACCGCGAAGGCGACCTTTTGTTCGTCCATGCCGGTATCCGCCCCGGTATCCCTCTGGAGCAACAGGCCGAAGACGATCTGGTCTGGATACGCCACGAATTTCTGCAAGAAACCGGCCCGCATCCATGGCTGGTCGTCCACGGGCATACACCGGGCGACCGGGCCGAACATTGCGGCAACCGGATCAATCTTGATGCGGGCGCGGGTTATGGCCGGTCTTTAGCGGTGGCTGTGTTCGAAGGGCAGGATTGCTGGCTTTTGACCCGGACGGGACGTGTTCCGCTAACGCCTAACCCTTTGTAAACAGGGTTTCATAGGTTTCGCGCAGCGCGTTTTTCTGCACCTTGCCCATCGTGTTGCGGGGCAGCTCGTCAACCACGATCAGTTTGCGCGGATGTTTGAACCGTGCCAGCACGTTCTGGACATTGGTCAGGATGGCGTCCGGGTCCAGAGCCTCGCCCGGTTTGGGCACCAGAATGCCCAACACGGTCTCGCCGAAATCCGGGTGCGGCACGCCGATCACGGCACTTTCCAGCACGCCGGGTTGATCATCCAGCACCAACTCGACTTCTTTAGGATAAATGTTAAAGCCGCCTGAGATGATCAGATCCTTGCCGCGCCCGACGATGTGAACATAGCCATCCTCATCCACGCGCCCCAGATCACCGGTAATGAAGAACCCATCTTCACGCAGTTCGGCTGCGGTTTTCTCGGGCATCTGCCAATAGCCGCTGAATACGTTGGGTCCGCGCACCTCGATCATGCCAATCTCACCCTGTGGCAGGTCGGCGCCTGTTTCCGGATCAGTAACCTTCAGTTCGATACCAGGCAGCGGGAAACCCACCGTGCCCGCGCGACGTTCGCCACCATAGGGGTTCGAGGTGTTCATGTTGGTCTCGGTCATGCCATAGCGTTCAAGGATGCGGTGGCCGGTACGCGCTTCGAACCGCTCATGGGTTTCTGCTAGCAGCGGGGCCGAGCCCGAGATGAACAGCCGCATGTGCCCGGAAAGATCACCCGTAAATCGCTCGTCACCCAGCAGGCGGGTGTAGAAGGTCGGAACCCCCATTATCGACGTCGCCCTAGGCATCCATCGCAGCACCTCGTCCAGATCGAATTTCGGCAGGAAGATCATCGACCCGCCTGACGCAAGCACCACATTCGTTGCCACAAACAGGCCATGGGTGTGAAAGATTGGCAGGGCGTGCAGCAGTACGTCATCCTTGGTGAAATGCCATTCCTTTACCAGTGTCTGGGCATTCGACAGCAGATTGGCCTGTGTCAGCATCGCGCCCTTCGAGCGGCCCGTCGTGCCCGAGGTATAGAGGAACGCGGCAAGGTCGTCTTCGGTGCGCTTCACCGGTTCAAATGCCGGCAACATCCCCATCGCCCGCCGCATCAGGCTGCCAGAGCCATCGGCGTTCAGTGTCTCTAACCGGGCGTTCTGGGCGGCGGCGATGGGTGTGAGGTCCTGTTCTTTTGTCGCGTCGCAGACAACGAGTTCTGCCCCACTGTTTTCGATGAAATAGCGCAGCTCGGTTGTGGTGTAGGCTGTATTTAGCGGCAAAAAGATCAGCCCGGTCTGGGCGCAGGCAGCATAAAGCGCCAGCATTTCAGGCGATTTTTCAACCTGCACCGCCACCCGGTCGCCGGGTTCAAGTTCGTACCCCGTCAGGGCATTGGCGATCTGCGCAGTCATGTCTAGAAAGGCAGCATGGGTCAGGGTCTGCCCGTCCGGCAGATGAAGAAACGGCGTGTCCTTACCCGCATGAATGCCAAACAGTCGGTCATAAAGCGGGTTGGCCATGTCGTCATTCCTTTTGCGCCTGCTCAATCGGGGCTGAATCTGTATCGGATTGAAAGGGGGGTAAAGCCCTTTGGCGCGGAAATTCAAAACGCGTTCAGAATTCTGTAGTCATACGATATCCGGCCGCAAAATACATTTTGGCAAAGGTTACTGGCTGACCCTCTAACCACGTGATCCGCTCTCCGGTAAAGACGGGGTCCCCTTCGGTCACGTCCAGAAACCCGGCAACCGTTGCGTTGGCGCGGCTGGCAAGAAAGCTAAGCTCGACATTGGTGAAGGGAACAGTTTGGATCAGCCACTCATTTGGGCCGATTTCTGAGAAATCAGCTAGCTGCACCTGCGGGACCGAGGCTGTGACAATCCAGCGGTCTTCGTACTGAAACGGAGTGTTGCCGTTGAAATGCATGCAGCGCACATGCACCACGCTTTTCTTTGGCGAAAGAGCCAGGCGGGCGCTTAGCCATTCTGGCGCGGTTTCAGAATCAGCCGAGACCAGCGCATAGCGATAGGTGCCGCCCATCGCCTCAACCTCATCCCGGACCATTGGGATGGTAAAGCGCGCTTGCCGTTGTGGTGCGCTCAGCACCCGCGTTCCGGCTTTGCGGCGGCGTTCCAGATAGCCTTCCTCGGCCAGTTCCCGCATGGCGCGGTTTACCGTAGTGCGGGTGCAGGAAAACTCAGCAGCAAGCTCCTGCTCGTTCGGTAATAGCGAGTCAGGCTGCCACTTGCCTGACCGAATGCGCGCCAGAACGGTTTGTTTAATGTCTTTGTAGCTGGTTGTGTCGTTTGATTGAGCCATCGCGTCGTTCCCTTAGACCGAGGCCAACAGACCCGCAATCGCGGATCGGTAATCGGCTATGATCTGATCTCGTGCGATGTGACGGCCCTGTTTCACCACATGGCGCCCGGCGCTCCATAAATCGGTAACCAAACCGTCGGGGGCGGCAAAGCACAGCCCGTCCAGCAGTTGATCGTCGGTCAGAGCGCAAAGCGTCGGGTGGCTTCGGTCAATGGCAACCAGATCGGCGAGCCTGCCCTCGGCAATCTCGCCCGCGTTGCGTCCAAGCGCACGTGCGCCGCCCCGCGCGGCACCTGTGTAAAGTGCATGCCCGACCGAGCCTTCGCCGCTCACCAGAACCGCACGCTCATGATCGCGGAGCCGTTGCGAATACTCCAACGTTCGCAGTTCCTCAGGCAAGGAAATCTTAACATTAGAGTCTGATCCGACACCAAACTGCCCACCTTCGCCAACATAGGTTGCGCCGTTGAATATGCCGTCGCCCAGATTGGCCTCGGTGATCGGGCACAGGCCGGCGACTGCACCAGACCGGGCCAAGGCGCGAGTCTCAGCGTCAGTCATGTGGGTCGCGTGGATCAGGCACCACCGTTCGTTAACGTCAGCATTGTCCAGCAACCACGCCACCGGGCGCTGCCCCAGCGCGGCCTCAACATCGGCGACTTCCTTTTGTTGTTCTGCGATGTGGATGTGTACTGGCCCTTGGGGTACGGCCTGTAGAACCTCTGCCAGATTGGCGGGTGAGGTGGCGCGCAGGGAATGAGGTGCAATGCCTAGATTAGAGTCTAAATTAGGGAGGTTATTCCGACAATCTTCCACCAACCTGAGAAATTGATCCACGGTATTTCCGAACCGTAGTTGCCCGCCTGACAACGGCTCTTGCGAGACGCCCCCATAGGTATAAAGCACGGGCAGATGGGTCAGCCCGATCCCCGTCTGGCTTGCCGCCGCAAAAATGCGCTGGCTGAGTTCCGAGACGCAATCGTAAGCCGTACCACCGGGTTGGTGATGAACATAGTGGAATTCGCCGACTGAGGCATAGCCAGCCTCTTGCATTTCCATGAAGACCAGCGCGGCGATGGCCTGGATCTGTTTGGGCGTCAGTTGATCGAGGAAACGATACATCAATGTGCGCCACGTCCAGAAACTCTCACGCCCAGCCATACGGGTTTCGGTCATACCGGCCATGGCGCGTTGAAAGGCATGGCTGTGCAGATTGCCCAATGCGGGCAAAAGGACATCCACTTGCGTGTCCCCCGGCATCGCCTTGGACTGTCTCTGCAGCCGGTTGATGCGCCCTTGATCCGTTTCAACCCGAACATCTTGAATCCAGTCCGAGCCTAACAACGCAGTTTTGGCGTGAATCTGCATTTCGATACCATAATGTGTAGACTTTATATCTTTTCACATATACGAAAAAATCAAACAAGAGGGGAGCCGAAAAGAATCGCCATGACCAGAAAAGCGGTTTTGATCAGCGCCGGAATGGCCACGATGACCGATGGGGAAACGCCCTACGGGCTGTGTCACGATGCAGCGATTGCAGTTGACGGGGCCAAGATCGTTTGGGCCGGGGCGCATAGCGCCCTGCCGCAAGAGTTCACCGACTGGCCGACTGAAGACTTTGGGCCGCGTCTGATCACCCCGGCTCTGATCGACGCACATACGCATGTTGTATTCGGCGGTGACCGCGCGGTTGAGTTCGAGATGCGGCTGAAAGGTGCTTCATACGAGGAAATCGCCCGCGCCGGGGGCGGTATCCTGTCTACGGTCACCGCCACGCGGGTAGCTAGCGAGGACGCGCTGTTGGCGGATGCGCTGACCCGGGTTGACGCGCTGATCGCTGAGGGTGTCTGTACCATTGAGGTTAAGTCTGGCTATGGGCTGGACACAGAGACCGAGTTGAAGATGCTGCGCGTGGCCCGCCGTATTGGCGAATCCCGTCCCGTCCGTGTGAAAACCAGCTTTCTGGGCGCGCACGCGGTGCCGCCGGAATTCGCTTCGCGGCCTGATGACTATATCCGCGATGTCTGCATCCCGACCCTGCGCAAAGCCCATGCCGAGGGTCTGGTGGATGCAGTTGACGGTTTCTGCGAAGGGATCGCCTTTACCCCCGCTCAGATCGCGCAGGTTTTTGACGTGGCGCAAGGTTTGGGCATTCCGGTGAAACTGCATGCAGAACAACTGTCCAATCTGGGCGGAACGCAATTGGCGGCGTCCTACGGAGCCTTGTCGGCTGATCATGTCGAATATCTGGATCAGGATGGAGTGTCCGCCATGGCAAGGGCTGGAACGACGGCCGTTTTGCTGCCGGGTGCGTTCTATACCCTTCGGGAAACGCAGGTGCCGCCTGTCGACCTGTTGCGCCAATACGCAGTGCCAATGGCGCTTGCGACGGATTGCAACCCGGGGTCCTCACCGCTGACTTCGGTATTGTTGGCGATGAATATGGGCTGCACCCTGTTCCGCCTGACGCCAGAAGAGGCACTGGCGGGTGTCACCAGAAACGCGGCCCGTGCCTTGGGAATCGGCGACGCGGGAACAATTGCGCCCGGACAACGCGCAGACCTGGCGGTTTGGGACGTCGCGCACCCTGCTGAACTGGCTTATCGCATCGGATTCAACCCGCTCCACAAACGTGTGTTCGGAGGGTTGGCATGACCATTCTGAGGTTGCAGCCGGGTCAAGTGTCTCTGTCGCAATTGGCCGACGTGTATTGGAACCAAACGGCCGTGTTGCTGGATCCTGCGTGTAAACCCGCAGTCGACGCGGCAGCCGATCGCATTCGTGCCGCCGCTCGGGGTGACGAACCCGTCTATGGCGTCAATACCGGCTTTGGTAAACTGGCCAGCCATAAGATCGCCGCGCAGGATACGTCGATCCTTCAACGCAACCTTATCCTTAGCCACTGCTGTGGTGTGGGTCGGGCTATCCCAAGGCGGCTGACGCGGCTGATGATGACGCTCAAGCTGTTGTCGTTTGGCCGGGGCGCGTCGGGTGTGCGGTGGGACCTGATCGAGGTGTTGCAGCAGATGCTGGTCCGAGGGGTCACGCCGGTGATCCCGGCGCAGGGGTCGGTCGGAGCGTCGGGCGATCTTGCACCGCTTGCCCATATGACCGCAGTGATCATTGGTGAAGGCGAGGCAGAGGTAAACGGAGAGATCCTGCCGGGGGATCAAGCCCTGAAACGCGTAGATTTAGAGCCTATTCAACTAGGCCCCAAGGAAGGCCTTGCCTTTATCAACGGTACGCAGTTTTCAACGGCCTTTGCGTTGGCTGGTCTGCTTGAAGCCTGGCGCGCGGCACAAAACGCGCTTGTCATCTCGGCCATGTCGACGGACGCGATCATGGGGTCAACTGCGCCACTACGGTCCGAAATCCATACACTTCGTGGTCATCGCGGCCAGACTGAAGCCGCCAGCGCCATGCGTGCCGTGCTTGATGGGTCGGAAATTCGCGAAAGTCATCGCGATGGCGACACGCGGGTGCAGGACCCGTATTGCATTCGGTGCCAGCCGCAAGTCACCGGTGCAGCCATGGATGTAATGCGTCAGGCTGCCGCCACGCTAGAGGTTGAGGCCAACGCGGCCACCGACAATCCATTGGTGCTGGAGGACGGTATCGTGTCGGGCGGGAACTTCCATGCCGAGCCGGTCGGGTTCGCAGCAGATATGATCGCCCTGGCCCTGTCCGAAATCGGTGCCATCGCGCAACGCCGAATTGCGCTGATGGTGGATCCGACGCTCAGCTTTGACCTGCCGCCTTTCCTGACGCCCAACCCCGGTCTGAACTCGGGCCTGATGATTGCCGAGGTCACGACGGCTGCGCTGATGAGCGAGAACAAGCATCTGGCCAATCCATGTGTGACGGACAGCACCCCGACCTCGGCCAATCAAGAGGATCACGTCTCGATGGCGGCGCATGGCGCGCGGCGTTTGACCCGTATGGTTGAGAATTTGAACTACATTCTGGGTGTCGAACTGCTCTGTGCAGCGCAGGGGGTCGAGTTTCGTGCACCGCTGACCACAAGCACCCCGTTGCAACAGGTTATTGCCCGGTTGCGGGCAGACATTCCCGCCCTGGCCGAAGATCGCTATCTGGCGCCGGAGCTGGAGGCCGCAAAGCACTTGGTCGCTGACGCCACCATTCTAAGCGCGGTGGGCATTCCAATGCCGGAGCTTACGTGATGCAAGTGGTCAGCGTGCAGCGCGGCGATAGCCCGATCGTGCTGGGGCAACCTCACGGCGGGACATTTGTACCCGATGAGATCGCGGCCCGCTTCAATGACACGGGGTTTGCGTTGGCCGATACCGATTGGCACATAAACAGGCTCTATGACGAGATTTTAGAGGGAGCCACTGTCGTGCAATCCCATATCCACCGCTATGTGATCGATGCCAACCGTGACCCTGAAGGTATCTCGCTTTATCCCGGCCAGAACACAACGACGCTGGTGCCGCAGACAGATTTTGATGGCCAGCCCATCTGGCAGAGTGGGCAGGAACCCTCAGAAGACGAGATCGCCGAACGATGTCAGGCCTACCATGCGCCCTATCATTCTGCGTTACGCGAAGAGGTTGAGCGTGTCCGCAACCGCCATGGGGTGGCGGTTTTGTTCGATTGCCACTCAATCCGCAGCCGCATTCCGTTTTTGTTTAACGGAACGCTGCCCGACATGAATATCGGAACCGATGGGGGTGCAACCTGCGACCCGAATATAGAGTCTATTACAAGTGAATGTGCCTTCAACTCACCTTTTAGCAGCGTCTTGAACGGACGCTTTCGAGGTGGGTGGACGACACGTCACTATGGTCGCCCTGCTGAAGGGGTACACGCCATTCAGATGGAGTTGGCACAGTCCACCTATTTGGCGGCCGAGGTTGTCCCGTGGCGCTATGACCCGGCCAAAGCGGACCGGTTGCGCCGCTCGTTACGCGACATTCTGAATGCCATCCAGGACACTGCATTGGAGCTTACGCCATGACTGACCCTCGTAAGAATACCCGCGACATCTATCCTCCGACTGGTCCCGAGTTAAATGCGAAAAGCTGGATGACCGAAGCGCCGCTGCGGATGTTGATGAACAACCTGCACCCGGATGTGGCGGAAAATCCGCATGAGCTGGTGGTCTATGGCGGTATTGGACGGGCGGCGCGCACGTGGACTGATTTCGATACTATTGTCGATGGTTTGAAAGACTTGGAAGAGGACGAGACCCTGATCGTCCAGTCCGGCAAACCCGTTGCAATTATACGCACGCACAAAGACGCGCCGCGCGTGTTGATCGCCAATTCGAACCTTGTGCCGCATTGGGCGACCTGGGATCACTTCAACGAGCTCGATAAGAAGGGTCTGATGATGTACGGCCAGATGACCGCCGGGTCTTGGATCTATATCGGGACGCAGGGCATCGTTCAGGGCACATATGAGACCTTTGCCGAGGCAGGACGCCAGCATTATGGCGGCGACCTGACGGGTAAGTGGATTCTGACCGGCGGGTTGGGCGGCATGGGTGGTGCGCAACCGCTGGCGGCTGTCTTTGCCGGGGCGTGTTGTCTGGCAGTTGAGTGCAACCCCGATAGCATCGATTTTCGCCTGCGGACCAAGTATCTGGATGAAAAAGCCGAGACGCTGGACGAGGCGCTTGCGATGATCGATCGCTGGACCAAGGCGGGCCAGGCCAAATCGGTTGGCCTGCTCGGTAACGCGGCAGAGATCTTCTCCGAGATTTACCGCCGCATGGCCGAAGGTGGTATGCGCCCGGATATCGTCACTGACCAGACGAGTGCTCATGATCCGATCAATGGCTACCTGCCACTGGGCTGGACCATGGCGCAATGGCGGGAAAAGCGCGAAACAGACCCTAAAGCAGTTGAAAAAGCGGCCCGCGCGTCGATGAAGCAGCATGTTGCCGCGATGGTCGATTTCTGGAACGCAGGTGTTCCGACGCTGGATTACGGCAACAACATCCGGCAGGTGGCGCAGGATGAAGGGTTGGAGAACGCCTTTGCCTTCCCCGGCTTCGTGCCTGCCTATATCCGCCCGCTATTCTGTAAGGGGATCGGCCCGTTCCGCTGGTGTGCCTTGTCCGGTGACCCGGAGGACATCTACAAGACCGATGCCAAGATGAAGGAGCTGTTCCCCGAGAACGAGCATCTGCACCGTTGGCTCGACATGGCTCGGGATCGGATCGCGTTTCAGGGTCTGCCAGCGCGCATCTGTTGGATCGGGTTGGGGGATCGTCACCGTGCCGGGCTTGCTTTCAACGAGATGGTGGCCAGTGGCGAGCTGAAAGCGCCGGTTGTTATCGGTCGTGACCACCTCGACAGTGGTTCGGTCGCCAGTCCGAACCGGGAAACCGAGGCTATGCTCGATGGGTCCGATGCGGTTTCAGATTGGCCGCTGCTAAACGCATTGATCAATACGGCCAGCGGCGCGACGTGGGTGTCGATTCATCACGGCGGCGGGGTCGGTATGGGCTTTAGCCAGCACGCGGGCGTCGTAATCTGCGCTGACGGGACCGAGGATGCGGCAAAACGGCTGGAGCGTGTCCTTTGGAATGACCCGGCCTCGGGCGTGTGGCGCCATGCGGATGCGGGGTACGAATCCGCGAAAGACTGCGCCCGCGCCCATGGGCTGCGGTTGCCGGGTATTCTGGGGTAGACACTTCAACTGTCTCTGGTGAATTGGCGCCCTCTGAGGTATGCGCATGGAAGTTCGCAGGAGACCGAAGATGTATGTAGCCACGCTGTTGACCAACCCGGACACGCCCAAGCTTGATCTGGCTTTGGTCGAGTCGCTGTGCAGTGCATGGGGTGGCGATGATCTGGTGTGGCTCAGCCAAGATGAGGCCGCGCAGTTTTTGTTTCCCAGCCTGCCCGACAACCGGTGGGACGTCTGGGCCGAGCTGCAACTGCTGGAAGTCGACCTGATCGTTCAGCGGCTGGGGAAGCGCCGTAAACTGATGCTGTTGGCCGATATGGACAGCACGATGATTCAGCAGGAATGCATTGATGAACTGGCCGATGAGGCCGGTGTGGGCGATCGGGTCAAGGATATCACCGCGCGGGCGATGAATGGTGAGCTGGATTTTGAAGGCGCGCTTATTGAACGTGTTAGCCTTCTGAAAGGTCTGGATGAGGCCGTGATCGGCAAGGTGCTGGAACAACGCATCACGCTGATGCCCGGCGGTAAAGAGCTGGTTGCGACGATGCGTCTGAACGGGGGGTACGCCGTTCTGGTATCAGGCGGGTTCACCGCCTTTACCGCCAAAGTGGCCGACCTGCTGGGTTTCGATGAGAATCGTGCGAATACTCTACTGGTCGAAAACGGCAAGCTCACGGGCGATGTACAGCGCCCGATCCTGGGGAAACAGGCCAAGGTAGACGCGCTGGAACAGATCACCAAGCGCCTGGGTCTGTCCGAAGCTGACGTGATCGCTGTCGGCGACGGGGCCAATGATCTGGGGATGCTCAGCCGGGCCGGAACCGGGGTGGCGCTGCACGCCAAGCCGTCGGTTGCAGCGCAATGTGACATTCGGATCAACTATGGGGATTTGACGGCGTTGCTCTACCTGCAAGGCTATTCCCGCACGGCCTTCGCAGACGTCTGACCCGAAAGGGGCTTCCTTTTATTTAACAAAAATGTTAAATAAGAGTCATGAACACGCTTCTGACTGCTTTCTCGGCCCTGTCCGACGCCACCCGATTTTCAATTGTCGAGCAATTGATGCAAAGCGGTGAACTGTCTGCCGGTGATCTGATCGAAGGGCGCGGCATATCGGGGGCGGCAATATCGCGTCACCTAAAGGTGCTGCGCCAAGCCGGTCTGGTTCAGCAACGGGTGCGGGGCAGTCAGCGGATATACTCCATCCAACCCGAAGGGCTGCGCGCGATTGCCGAATGGACCATCTCGAAACGGGAGTTTTGGGAAAGCAGCTTGGACCGTCTAAATGATTTGATTGAAAGTGAAAATTCATGGCCGACCTGAAACTGGAACGTGAGTTCCCAACCACCCCCGACAACCTGTTTGCGTGGATCAGTGACGGTGCAAAGCTGTTGCAATGGTGGGGGCCAGAAGGGATGCAGGTGCCTGAACATGACCTGGATTTTTCGCGCCTTGGTCCGTGGTACTCGGTCATGGTCAATGCGGAAGGCCAGCGCTACAAGGTATCAGGACAGGTTACCCATGTTGACCCGCCCAAATCAGTGGGGTTCACATGGGGGTGGCACGATGATCAGGATCAGCGCGGGACAGAAAGCCATGTGACGCTGACGGTCGAGCCCTCGGGCGATGGTGCGCGCCTAATCCTCGATCACCGCGATCTGGGCGATGACGAGATCGCGGCCAACCACGAATCCGGCTGGACCTCATCCCTGCGCAAGCTCGAGGCACAGTTTCCATAGGCTTTCATGACGGAGGAAGAAAATGCCCCAATATTTGTTTGTTTATCACGGCGGAACCACCCCGACCGATCCCACTGAAATCGACGCAACCATGGCCGCCTGGGGTGCGTGGTTCCAGAACATGGGCGAAGCGCTGGATATTCCCGGCAACCCGGTTGGCCAGTCTTACACCGTCAGTTCCGGTGGTGTTGTTGACAATGGCGGTGCAAATCCGGCCTCAGGCTTTACCGTGATCAAAGCGGACAGCATCGACGCCGCAACCGAGATGGCCAAGGGGTGCCCCATGGTCATCAACGGTTCGGGTTCGGTCGAGGTCGCCGAGGTGCACGAAATCGAAATGTGAGAGCCTCAGCCGGGAAATCCTGACGCTGGTTTGATCACACCGCATTCCAGCCCGCGGCGGCTGTACTGCGTGGCGTTCATGAATGTGCGGGTGGCTGGATGGTCGGCCTCCAGCACACCCAGGCTGACCAGAATGGCGGCAATCGCGCATTCACTGGCGCGAGTCGTGCCATCGGTGATTTTCAAAGCCACGCCCATACGTTTCTCTGGAATAATGGCGACGAAGACCGCCTCGGCCCCAGTCTTGATTGCAGCGCGTCCTTCCATGGCGCGCATCAGCTCGGTACAGGCGCGGTTTTCTCCGGCGACCAGCTCCGGGTGTTTGATCATTGCGGCCGTCAACTGAGCCGCCGCATCGCTGGCCCGGTCCGAGCGATCAGCGGCTGACGCAAACCACGCCATCGACCGCGCCAGCCCGACGAGCGAGGTGGCAAAATTCGGGGCCGAACAGCCATCGATGCCAAAAGCCGGGCTGGTCTCTCCCGTTGTCTCCTCAATCGCGGACAGGCTGGCCTGTTGCACTGGGTGGTCGATCTCAAGGTATTCCGGCCCGGCGCCCATATGCTGGGCTACTGTCAGAAACCCGCAGTGTTTGCCCGAACAATTGTTGTGAATCTGACAGGGCGTGTCATCGGCGAGGATCAACCCGTCCCGTGCCGCCATGTCCTGCGGTTCTTGCGGGCCGCAGCGCAGATCATGCTCGGACAGTCCAAGGTGATTCAGCCAGGCCGATACGCGATCTGTATGAATATGCGCGCCATTATGAGACGCGCAGGCCAGCGCCAGATGTTCGGTATTCAGCCCGTATTTTGCGGCCGCTCCGGATGTGATCAACGGCAGCCCCTGGATCATTTTGGCCGAGGATCGGGGATAGATCACTGCATTGGGATCACCCCAGCTTTGCACAATCTGTCCGCTGTCGTCACAGACCACCGCATGCCCCATATGCAGGCTTTCCAGCAGGGGGCCTCGCCACAGTTCTGTCATTGGTACCGGTTGCGTCATCTGGCCCCTCCGTTATTTGCGCAAAATTCTGCCAATCGCCCTTTCGCCTGTGGCGAAACCTGCGTTAGTGTGTGTATGTCGACAATCATCGGAATACGCAACTTACAGACGAACCGGCAGAGTTCGAAGCTAAGTCCGGTGGGTATGAGGTATTAGGTCGGGCTAGGAGGCTGGACAGATGGGATCGAAACTCGTCCGTGTGATTGCGGGCCTGTGTATGGCCGGGTTGGCCACAACTGCAACCGCTCAACAGGCGTCAAGCACCAATCGCGTGGCGGCGAAGACGGATTGGAGCGTTTTCGTTGAAGATGATCCCACCGAATGTTGGAGCGTGTCAGCCCCCAAGGAAACCGTGAACACCCGAGGTGGCCGCGTAGTATCGGTGCGCCGTAGCGATATCTTGCTGTTCGTGTTTTATCGTCCGAACGCAGATGTGAAGGGACAGGTGACGTTCACCGGCGGATATCCTTTTGCAGCAGGCTCGACAGTGAATGTCGAAGTCGACGGGTCTGAGTTTGAATTCATCACCGACGGTGAATGGGCCTGGCCCGCGACGGCTGGTGAAGACCTGAAGGTTGTCGCGGCCATGAAGCGCGGAACCGAGGCGGTGCTGACCGCGCGTTCGGAACGTGGAACACAAACCAAAGACACATTCTCGCTTTTGGGCTTTACGGCCGCAATTGAAGACGCCGAGAAGCGCTGCACGGAATAATACCAGACATACAGCGCGCAGAGCCCCGTCATCCGGCGGGGCTTTGAGTTTTTCACATAGACGTATTGTTTACGTCACGTCCGGTATTCAACTTGATCCGTATCAAAGTGATCCTCTGTCTACTGAACTAATCAGTTTACGGACAAAGGAAGGAACCTGAAAATGCTGAATAAAACCCTCGCCGTCTTGATGCTGGCTGCTGCATTGCTGAGCGCGTGCGAAAACACCAATGAGACCTATCCGATTTCGGGTGAGGAATGCGGTCCGAATGACCCGGTACAAACCTTGGACGCTGCAGATTGTGCCGTTGTTCCTGCGGGCGTCTGATAGGTTTTGCTGAGGCATGTTTGCCATGAAATGACAGATCAGCCAGGCCGCGGCGCACGTTGCGTGGCGGCCAACTCTGTTAGGCACAACTGACAGCTTGTGTTACTGTCGGCGCTTAAGAAGTGTCTAGTGGAAACGACTTATGCGTCACGTTCTGTTTGTTCTGTTCCTGCCGTCCGCCGCGTTTGCGGACCCGACGTTGGAATGCTGGGAGGCAAGCTCTCAGGTTGAGATCGGGTCTTGTGTTCGCGACGCAGAAGCCCGCGTCAACAAGGCCGTCGAGGCGAGCTATGACCTCGCCATGAGTGCCGCAAAAGAGCTTGATGACATCACCGAACGATTGGTCGCGCAACCCGCGTTAGAGGCGGCACAAGACGCATGGGTCTCTTACCGGGATGCACAATGCGAAGCGGTTGGCGCATCTTTTGGCGGCGGCTCGGGCACGGGGATTGCCATTACCGCTTGTCGGGTTGATCTTGGCCGTGCACGCGTTGATCAATTGCTGGGCTACGCGAATTAGGCGTGACGATTCCTTTTGATCTTTGCGCGCAATCCTATATAGAGGCGCATCCCAAGCCAGAATGTTCCGAGATAGCCACATGTCGCCCAAAGCGCCGATCACTCAAGACGTCATGATCATCCCCCGCAAATTGCCGGAAGGGAAGACAAACCTTGTCGGCCTGACCCGCGACCAACTGCGGGAGGTGCTGATCGCACATGGCACGCCTGAAAAGCAGGCCAAGATGCGAACCGGACAGATTTGGCAATGGATTTACCAGTGGGGTGTGCGCGACTTTGCCAAGATGACTAACCTTGCCAAAGCCTATCGCGCGCAACTGGCCGAGAGCTTTGTGATCGAAATTCCCGAAGTGGTCACCCGTCAGGTGTCCGAGGACGGGACGCGCAAATACCTGTGTCGTATTGCGGGCGGACATGAGGTCGAGGTCGTTTACATCCCCGAAGAGGATCGCGGGACGCTGTGTATCTCATCCCAGGTGGGCTGCACGTTGACCTGCTCGTTCTGCCATACCGGCACGCAGAAACTTGTGCGCAACCTGACCGCGGCCGAAATTGTGGGCCAGGTGATGATGGCCCGCGACGATCTTGATGAATGGCCGACCCCCGGCGCGCCCAAGGACGAAACGCGCCTGCTATCAAACATCGTTCTCATGGGCATGGGCGAGCCGCTCTATAATTTCGAAAACGTCCGCGACGCGATGAAGATCGCCATGGACCCCGAGGGGATTTCCCTGTCGCGCCGGCGCATCACTTTGTCCACATCCGGCGTTGTGCCTGAAATCGCACGCACGGCCGAGGAAATCGGCTGTTTGCTGGCGATTTCCTTCCACGCGACCACGGATGAAACCCGCGACGTGCTGGTCCCGATCAACAAGCGCTGGAATATCGAGGAGCTGCTGCAAGCACTTGCCAGCTATCCCAAGGCCTCGAATTCCGAGCGGATTACGTTCGAATACGTGATGCTGGATGGTGTCAATGACAGCGATGAGGACGCACACCGGCTGATAGACCATATCAAGCGCTACAATATTCCGGCCAAGATCAACTTGATTCCGTTCAACGAATGGCCCGGCGCGCCTTACAAAAGAAGCTCGAACAACCGTATTCGGGCCTTTGCGAATATCGTCTATCAGGCGGGCTACGCCTCTCCGATTCGAAAGACACGCGGCGAAGATATCATGGCAGCCTGTGGTCAGCTGAAATCAGCAACCGAACGCGCCCGCAAATCCCGCAAGCAGATTGAGGCCGAAGCTGGTCTGCAACGCTAGGCTGTTCAAGTATCCCAGATCAGAGAGGTATGGTATACTGGTCGGGTCACTGTCATTTGCCTATGAATTATGGGGCGTTTTTCAGGCTCAGTCCGAGTTCCAAATCTCACTCTGACGCACAAAGCTGTGAAAGCCATGGCCCGGCAGTAGCGCGATTCTTCAAGGCCGCTATCCTTCTCAGGGTCAGGTTTGCGGCGCTTAGGCGAACCTTGTCCATCGGGTAGGCCATTCAAATGTTTTTACGATTTAGACGTTTCGTTTTGATCTCCATCTCAGCCTTAGGGCTTGCGGCCTTGGTTGTGTCAAATGCAGGTGCGCAGTCTGCGAGCGAAAATGCTCATATCGCCATCGAAAACCCGGCTGAGTTGTCCAAGGAAGAAGCCTTGCGCATCTATCAATCGTTGCAGCGTCGCATGGCGCGGGGCTACGGCGCCGCACAGTTGGACCAGCTTATGAATTACCAGAGCTGGCCGCTGTTTAACGATGCACCTTATATCTCGGCTACGCATGGCAAAAGATTTGTAAACAGCTATGCCAATCGAATGGCGCACAACTACGGGACGCTTCAACCGGGCGAAAAACTCCCCCTCGGCTCGGTTCTGGCAAAGGACAGCGTCACCGTAACGGATGAGGGCAATGTCCATCCCGGCGCGTTGTTCGTGATGGAGAAGCTGTCCGCGGGCGCCAGCCCCGATACGGCTGATTGGCGTTATATCATGGTATTGCCGGATGGATCGCTTTTTGGGGATACGATGGGCGCCCGTGCCAATGCGGTCGCCTATTGCCACAGTTGCCACGAAACGGTTTCGGACCGGGACTATACTTTTTTTGTGCCCGAAGAGTTCGCCACAAGCAACTGATCACTGCCCGCCGAATCGAGCCGTACCAATCACCTTGATCAAAGCCTGACGTACCGGTTCGGGTTGTGTCTCAATCGCCTTCAACACCTCGCGCAGTTCCGCGCGCAACCCGTGCATCTGGTCAATCAATGAGATCATCATCGACAGCGCGTCAGGCTCCATCTCGTATTGATCGTGTAATTCGCAGGCCAGTTCCAGGCGGGCGGCGTCGAGGGTGCGGTAGACCGGGCCTTGCTCTGTCTGCTCCGGGATAACAATCTCGGCGGCCAGGTATTCGGTCAACCGGGTCGATGTCAGGTGGGTGACGGTTGCAATCAACTGCTCTTCGGTCAGGGTGCGGGTCATGACGGCATTCCTTTACGCGGATCATAGCGGTGGCTTTCGCGCCATGTCTCCATGAATTGCTTAAGCTCGTCGTCGATCTCCTCGGGCATCGACACGGTCAGCTCGATCAGTTGATCGCCACGCTCGGTTGAGCCGCGTTTCTTTACGCCTTTACCGCGCAGGCGCAGCGTTTTGCCACTGCTGGTTCCTGCGGGAATATTGACATTTACGCCACCATCAATGGTGGGCGCGCGGACTTTGCCGCCCAGAATGGCCTCGTCAATTGTGATTGGCAGGGTGATACGGATGTCATCGCCCAGACGCTCGAATACGGGGTGACCGGCAACCGAGACCGTGACCAGAGCGTCACCCGGTGGACCTTCGCCAAATCCCGGATCACCTTTGCCGCGCAGGCGGATGGTCTGTCCGTCCGTGATACCGGCCGGGATTTTTACTTCGATCCGGTCGCCATCGGGCAAGGTCAGTTTCTGGCTGGCACCAAAGACTGCGTCCAGAAAGCTGATTTGCAGGGTATAGCTTCGATTGTGCCCCGGCGCATGGAAATCACCTCTACGCTGCCCAAAGCCACCGCGCCCGCGCATGAACTCGGCAAAGATGTCTGACATATCCTCAGGGTCTGCCGCCTGTCCGCGATAAGGGTTTCCGGCGGCCTCGGCATATTCGCGGTAATACTGCTGTTGCGGGCGTTCCTGGCCTGACGCGTCAATCTCACCCTTGTCATACCGGGCGCGCTTTTCCGGGTCCTTCAGCAGATCATAGGCAGCGGCCGCAGCTTTAAATTTGGTTTCCGCCTCCGTATCGCCCGGTTTCAAATCGGGGTGGCAGTCTTTGGCGATGCGCCGGTAAGCTTTTTTGATTTCGGCGGCGCTGGCATCTTTGGCGACACCAAGCACGGAATAGGGATCGTCGCTCATCTCACCTCTCGCGGGTCGGGCTGAACAGGATAGGTTGCATCATGCGATTTCACTCGTCCGAAAGGAAGAGGCATTTGAAACCGCTCGCAAAATCCTGCAAGCTTGTTAACATATGCATATTTAGAACAGTTGGTTGACGGAGATCCCCAATGACGCGCAGACTCAAGTCTATTCTGGCCCTGCTGGCCGGCAATGCCATCGGGTTGTTGCTTGCTGCGCTGTTGCTGCCGGAATTCGCGATAAAGCCAATCTCGTTCATAGTTGTCGTGATTGTCTTCACGCTGGTGCAATGGATCGCCGAGCCGGTGATCCTGAAACTGGGTGAGAAAAAAGCACCCGCGATCAAGGGCGGTATCGCGTTGATCGTGACATTCATCGGCCTGTTGGTGACTGATCTGATCACGAATGGGCTGACAGTCGGTGGAATTTCCAATCTGCTGGCGGCGACGCTGTTGGTCTGGCTGGGCGCGTTGGTCGCCAGTGTTGTGCTACCGATCTATGTGTTCAAGGAACTGCGTGAGCCGAAGAAATAACTACAGCGCGTTCAGGCTGTCCTCGATCGCTTGCCATAGCTCTTCCACCGGTTCACAGCCCACCGACAGGCGGATGAAGGCAGGGTCAACATCATCGCCCCACCGCGCGCGGCGCTCTGCCGAACTGTGGACGCCACCGAAGGATGTCGCGGGGCGTAGCATCGGGCAGGTGTTTATGAAGGTTTCAGCCTTTTCCTCTGACCCCAGCGTGATCGACAGCAAGAAGCCAAAGTGCGTGGTTTGGGCCTTGGCCAGGGTGTATGATGGATCATCGGGCAGTCCAGGGTAGCGGATTTGGCCTACCGCCGGGTGCTCTGCCAACCGTTCCGCCAGAACTTGAGCGGACGCACACATGCGGTCAAACCGAACATCCAGCGTTTCAAGCCCGCGATGCAGCAGCCACGCCTCATGCGGTCCGGGGATCGCACCCGAAACTTTCCGCCATTCCTCTACCCGCTCCATGATTCGCGGGTTGCGGCTGGCGACGTGACCCATCAGCAGGTCGGAATGCCCGCCCATGGCCTTTGTGTCCGAGGCCACCACAATATCGATACCCATATCCAGCGACCGTTGGCCCAGCGGGGTTAGGGTCGTATTGTCGGCAATCGTAATTCCCCCCGCCGCACGCACCGCTGCGGCGATGGCGGGCAAGTCCATCATATCCAGCCCGGGGTTCGATGGGCTTTCGACAAAGACCACGTCGAATCCGTCAAATCCACCGTCGGCAAACGTGGTGGTCGGGCGTTCAGTGACCGAGATGCCCAGATTGCTCAGAAACCTGTCGGCCAGAACCCGCGTCACGTAGTAGCCGTCCGACGGGATAAGAATACTGGACCCGGCCTTCACAGTTGCGAACAACGCCGCTGAAATCGCCGCCATGCCGGATGGGAAGGTCAGGCAGGGCGCGTTTTCAAGATGGGCCAGTACATGTTCCAGATGCTGCCACGTAGGGTTGTCGACCCGGCCATAGGTGGACAAGCCATCCGGCGCGCCGGGAAGGTGGTACATGCTGCTTTGGACAAGCGGCAGCGCCACCGGTTCACCCTGTTTCAGTGCATTGCCACGCAGATGCAGCATTTCTCCGGTCTTCGAAGTCATTCTTCAACGCCCCGGAATTTCGTCGCGGGCTGGGGCGGGGTCCCAGTTCTCGATAATGTCGACCGCCTGTTGCGCGGTATCCACGAAACGGAACAGATCAAGGTCTTCGGCCGAGATGGTGCCGGCGTCGGCCAGCGCCTCCCAATTGATGACCTTTTCCCAGAACGCGCGCCCGAACAGCAGGAAAGGTACGCGTTCCATCCGGCCGGTCTGGATTAGAGTAAGGGACTCGAAAAGTTCATCCATCGTGCCGAAGCCACCGGGAAAGATGGTAATGGCACGGGCGCGCATCAGGAAATGCATCTTGCGGATGGCGAAATAGTGGAAATTGAAGCTCAGCTCGGGCGTCACGTATAGGTTCGGTGCCTGTTCATGCGGCAACACGATATTCAACCCGATTGAACAACCGCCCGCATCGCTTGCGCCCCGGTTTCCGGCCTCCATCACACCGGGGCCGCCGCCGGTGACGATGACGTTCTCGCGGCAGCCGGTCGCGTTGGATTTCTCGGTCATCAGCCGGGCAAACTCACGCGCCTCATCGTAATACTGCGACAGGCTGGCCAGCGTTTCGGTTCGGGCCGTGTGTTTCTGCGACGGCTCGGGAATGCGCGCCCCGCCGAACATGACGATGGTTGACGTGATCTCACGCTCGGACATGATCATCTCGGGTTTCAGCAATTCCAGCTGCAGGCGCACGGGCCGTAATTCTTCGCGGCACAGGAAATCGTCATCCGCGAAGGCAAGGCGATAGGAAGATGAGCGCGTCTGCGGCGTGTCCGGAACCTCGCTCGCGGTTGAGCGGTCTGTCTGTGCGTCGCGGAAAGGGCTGAGGCGATCTTCTTTCATAGGTGACAGTTCCCTGCTTGCGTGTCCCGCAAACAGCTATAGGGTTCGCGCGCAGAGCGCCAGTCACGGAAGAACAAGAATGAATTGGAAGAGCGAAATTTCAGCAGCGGCAGATCGGATTGCCGGGTATGCACAGGTGACACCGGTCATGGAAAGCCACGCATTGGGGCTGGACTATCCTGTCGAGATAAAGCTGGAACACATGCAACATACCGGCAGTTTCAAGGCGCGCGGGGCGTTTAACACGCTGCTCAGCCTTGATGTGCCAAAGGCGGGTGTTGTTGCGGCGTCAGGCGGCAACCATGGGGCGGCAGCAGCTTTTGCGGCGCGGGCCTTGGGATATCCGGCCAAGATTTTTGTGCCAGAGATGGCCGGGTCCTCAAAGATTGCCCTGATAGAACGGACAGGCGCTGATCTGAGTGTTGTCCAGGGCGAATACGCAAATGCGCTGACCGAAGCCCAGGCCCATGAAAAGGCAACAGGCGCGATGCAAATTCATGCATACGATGCACCGGCAACCGTGGCCGGACAGGGCACCTGTTTCGCTGAGTGGGAGGCGCAAGGGCTTCAGGCGGATACCGTGCTGGTCGCTGTCGGCGGCGGTGGTCTGATCTCGGGCGCGCTGGCGTGGTTGCAGGGCGCGCGCAAGGTTGTGGCGGTTGAACCTCAAACCTCCTGCGCGCTGAACGCTGCTTTGCAAGCAGGAGAACCGGTAGATGTTTCCGTCTCGGGCATCGCAGCCAACGCGCTGGGCGCGCGGCGGATCGGGTCAATCTGCTTTGGATTGGCGCAGGGGATGACCTCAGTTCTGGTAACTGACGAGGCCATCGCCGAGGCCCAGAAGTTGCTGTGGCGGGCCCATCGAATTCTGGTGGAACCTGCGGGGGCCGCGGCCCTGGCCGCTCTGACGTCGGGAGCTTATCAGCCCGCAAACGGGGAACGTGTGGCGGTGCTGGTTTGTGGTGGCAATATCTCACCCGATCCGCTGAGCGACTGAATACACACACATCAGCCGCAAAGCACGCGTTCAGCGTCGCATTGCGGCCAGTCCTTCGCTTGCGTATAGGCAACACCAACGTGAACAGATTCTGCAGGGAGCCGCCAAATGTCCAACGCGCAACTGGAAGCCGCCATCGAAGCCGCCTGGGAGGCGCGCGATACGATCACCCCCGCCACCACTGGGGAACAGCGTGAAGCAATCGAAGATACGCTGAACGCGCTGGACAGCGGGTCGCTGCGCGTGGCCGAGAAATTGGACAACGGCGACTGGCACGTAAATCAGTGGGCCAAGAAGGCGGTTCTGTTGGGCTTTCGCATCAAGGACATGGAAATCCAATCAGGTGGTCCGCAGGATGGCGGCTGGTGGGACAAGGTGGACAGCAAGTTCGCTGGTTGGGGTGAAAACCAGTGGCGCGCTGCCGGCTTCCGCGCCGTGCCGAACTGCGTGGTGCGCAAATCGGCCTTTATCGCGCCGGGCGTGGTGCTGATGCCCTCGTTTGTGAACTTGGGTGCTTATGTCGACGAAGGGACCATGGTCGATACCTGGGCCACCGTTGGCTCCTGTGCTCAGATCGGGAAGAACGTGCACCTTTCAGGCGGCGTCGGTATCGGTGGTGTGCTTGAGCCGATGCAGGCCGGTCCGACCATCATCGAAGACAACTGCTTTATCGGTGCCCGGTCCGAGGTGGTCGAAGGCTGTATCGTCCGCGAAGGCTCGGTTCTGGGTATGGGCGTCTTTATTGGCAAGTCGACCAAGATCGTCGACCGCGAAACCGGTGAGGTCACGTATGGTGAAGTGCCGCCCTACTCGGTGGTGGTGGCGGGATCAATGCCATCCAAGAACAACATCAACCTCTATTGCGCCGTGATCGTGAAGCGGGTGGACGAAAAGACGCGTTCAAAAACCGCAATCAACGATTTGCTGCGCGACTAAGCCCAGAGCGTTCAGGAAACGGGGCTGTAGCCGTGCGCTACGGCCCCTTTTTTTGCGCCTCTATCCTTTTATCGGATAGCGGTCAGCCTCTTCAAACGCATCAATGACCCGCGTGCCGGCCTTGATCCGTCCGCCATGTTCAACGCCGGACGGAATCGAATAGCTGTCGCCCGGTCGATAGGTTTTGGTCACGCCGCCGATGGTCAACTCAACCTCCCCTTCGATCACGGTGCCCCATTGCGCCTTATGCGCATGCGCGGGCAGTTCGAAGTCCTTCAGGAAGGTGAAGAATGCGACCAGACCGGCATCCGACCGGATCACCGCAGTTTGCACCGTATCCTCGGGGAAAGGCACGTCGAGGCTGGGAAACTGGGTGATGAAATCCGGAAAGGGCATGGAAACGTCCTGTGTGGTTCGAGGTTGCTTTGCTGGCACTATGGCGTCGAAGCTGCGGCCCCGCAATTCCCGACTGCTTGACCGGGGGCGGACGCGCGGATATGGCCCCGTGCATGGAAAAGCAAAAGAAACCTTCCCGTCAACAAGTCTATACCCTGCTGGTACAGATCGGTCGGAAAGAGGGCGATGGCCTGCCCGAAGGCGCGACCGGGGCGGCGTTGATGTGTTTCGCCAGCGGCGTCGATGAGGCCGAGGCCGTGCGCGAAACGGTGGCGATCCTCAAGCAAGCCGACACTGCGCCGCTGGATGTGACAGGGTATGGCACCCTGGCTGAACGTGAAGCGCAGGGGCATGACATCGACCCTGATGAGCGGGCACTGATGCAACGGGCGTTGGACGAGAACGCGGTTATCGTTGCGCAGATGACGCCGTTTTACGGGGATGAGGCACAGGCCTAGTTCCGCGCCCCGAACCATTTGCGGTAAATCTCTTCATAGGTTCCGTCTTCACGCAGCGACAGCAACGCCTGATTGACGTCCTCGACCAGGGGCGATCCGGTTGGGAAGGCGATCCCATAGCTTTCGCGCAGAAAGACGCCACCGGTCATCGTGGCGATCCGGCGCCCCTCGTGCGCGGCGTAATAGGACAGAATCGGCGCGTCGAAGACCACGGCGTCCAGATCTTTGTCCTCGAAAGCGGTCAGCAATTCTTCGAGGCCGGGATATCCGGTGAACTCGATCTCGCGCCGGTTCAGGAAGTTTGCCGCAGTTGAGTCCGAGATCGTACCGACCTGTTTGCCGTACAGGTCGTTCACAGAATTCACACTGCCGCTGATCGCGTCCACCGTCATGACCGAGGTGATCCGCGCGGTGAAAACCGACACGATAAACAACGATGACACCACAAGGATAACACCCAGCAGGCGACCAAAGGGGGTGCGCGGCATGCGCTCCTCGAACCCGCCGTTCACCACAAGGTTCAAAGCCCACCAGAACGAGGGGAACCACGCCTCATCCAGCTTTCGGTCAAAGTAAGGCTGTGCCCTGCGTTCGAACATCCACATCAACATGCCGCCGCCCAGCAGGATGGCAAACGCCAGGCCGATGGCGATGAACAATTCGCGTGACAACAGCGCCTGCAGCAGGGAAGGCCGCCGTGCGGCGTCGGACGGGACCATGATCTGCAAACCGGCCTCAAAGATCGGTTGGCTGAAGTCCATCTGCGTCTCACGCGCGGCGGTAATCGAAATATTGGCGATGGCAAGATCAGCGGACCCCTGCCGCACTGCGTCCAGCATGTCACCGAACCCTTCGACCCTGTTCACTGCAAAGTCCCAGTCCAGTGCCTGTGCCAGCACCGTGAGCAAGTCTATGGAAAACCCGGTCTGAGCCCCGTCTTCGACATAAGAGAACGGAGTGCGGGTCACCGTAGCGACATTCAGTGTCTGCGCCTGACCTTGCAGTGCAATAACAGTGCAAGCTAGGCAGATAAGGGCAAAAAGGGCGCGTTTCATAGTCAGTTACCTGTTTCGCGCGGCTCTAACGCAAATGTGAACGTTGCGGCAAGGTGGTCGCGGGGTAAAGGCTCGTGTTTTATTGGTGTGTCAAATTGAAATAAGGGGAAAAAAGCCTTTGGATTTGAGGGTGCAGGGGTTGGCAATCGGGCCAATTCGTTGAATCTGTGCGCGAACCAGCGTGCAAACGAAACAAAGAGGCGCGACCATGACCGATCCCGTTCAACTGACTGCGGACCTGATCCGTTGCCCATCGGTCACACCCGAGGAAGGCGGCGCTTTGGTTTTGCTGGGAAATATTCTGGGTGCGGCCGGGTTTGAGTGTACCCGCGTTGACCGTGGCGGCATCAGCAACCTGTTTGCGCGCTGGGGTGAAAAAGGCCATGCGCGCAGTTTTGGGTTCAACGGCCACACCGATGTTGTGCCGGTTGGGGATGACGCCGCCTGGACCATGCCACCTTTCGGGGCGGAAATTCGCGATGGTGTGATGTTTGGGCGCGGGACCACCGATATGAAATCCGGCGTGGCGGCTTTTGTTGCCGCGGCTGTCGATTTCGTCCGCGATACACCGCCGGATGGCGCGGTCATTCTGGCGATCACCGGCGATGAGGAAGGTGATGCCATTGACGGCACAACTGCATTGCTGGACTACATGGACAGTACGAATGAGCGCATGTCGGTCTGCCTTGTTGGTGAGCCGACTTGCCCAGATACGATGGGTGAGATGATGAAGATCGGGCGGCGCGGTTCAATGACCGCGTGGTTCACGGTAACGGGCGTACAAGGTCATTCTGCCTATCCGCATAGGGCCAAGAACCCCCTGCCCGCCATGGCGCAGTTGATGCACCAGCTGGCAAGTCACAGGTTGGATCAGGGCTCGGATCATTTCGATGCTTCGACATTGGCGGTTGTGACGGTCGACACCGGAAACACGGCAACCAACGTGATCCCAGCGCAATGTCGTGGGACGGTGAATATCCGTTTCAACGATCTGCATTCCGGAGCAAGCCTGAGTGAGTGGCTGCAGGCCGAGGCTGCCGCTGTCGCCAAGGCTCATGACGTTGAGATTGACGTAAAGATAAAAATCTCGGGCGAAAGCTTTCTGACCCCACCCGGACCCCTGTCCGATCTTGTGGCGCAGGCGGTTGAGGCGGAAACCGGTATCCGGCCCGAACTCTCCACCACCGGCGGCACCTCGGATGCGCGCTTTGTGAAAAATCACTGTCCGGTGGTCGAGTTCGGATTGGTTGGCAAGACAATGCATCAGGTGGATGAATGCGTTGAAGTGGCCCAGATCGAGCAGCTCAAGGCGATCTACACGCGTATTCTGCGGGACTATTTCACCTGAATCATGCAGCGCACACTGGTCATCATGGTGAAAGAGCCGCGTCCGGGCCGTGTCAAAACGCGCTTGGGCCGCGATATCGGAATGGTCGGTGCAGCGTGGTGGTTCCGCCACCAAACACGCGCCCTGATCCGGCGGCTGCGGGACCCGCGCTGGCAAATCGTGTTGGCGGTGTCGCCGGATCGCGAGGGGATGACCAGCCGTATCTGGCCCGCCGACCTACCGCGCGCGGCGCAGGGGAGCGGCGATCTGGGTGATCGTATGCGGCGGATGTTGCGGGGCATGCCAAAAGGACCTGTCTGCCTGATCGGAGCGGACATACCTGGCATAACGCGCGGACATATCGCCCGGGCGTTCAAGGCTTTGGGCAGGGAACAGATGGTGTTTGGCCCCGCACCGGACGGGGGATACTGGCTGGTTGGTGCACAGCGATACGGTGCGTTGCCTTCAAGCTTGTTCAACAAGGTCCGCTGGTCGACCGAATATGCACTTGGCGATACGCTCGCTTCGGTTCCGGGTACGCGCGTAGCCTTGCTGGATCAGTTGCGCGATGTCGACACGGTTGCCGATCTTAAGCACTGATCCTTTTTGGTCATGACGCGGTCGCGTCCCCGTGCTAGGCCAATTCCATGACACGCATCCCCACCAAGCAGGAGGTCCTTGATTGGATCTCGGCGAACCCCACCCTGACCTCGAAACGCGATATCGCCAAGGCCTTCGGCATCAAGGGCGCGGATCGGATTGATCTGAAGCGTGTGCTCAAAGAGCTTGAGGCCGAAGGGCATCTGGAAAAGCGCAAGCGCAGCTACCGTGACCCGGACCGCCTGCCACCGGTTAGCGTATTGCAGGTCAAGGCTCCGAATGAGGATGGCGACCTGTTCGCGCGCCCGCTGGAATGGCATGGCGAAGGGGTCGAGCCGATTGTTCTGATTGTCGCGCGCGCCAGTGACCCGGCGTTGGGCGAAGGCGACCGCATTCTGGCGCGCCTGACAGTGGTGCACGAAGCCGACCACAATTACGAGGCCCGCCTGATCCGCCGTATCGGGACCAATCCTCGAAAGATCGTCGGCATCTTTCGCAAAGGGGCCGAGGGCGGCCGGATTGTGCCTATCGATAAGGCGGGTTCGACCGAATGGCTCGTGCAGGATGGCGCAGTACTTGGGGCCAAGGATGGTGAATTGGTCGAGGCCGAACAGGCCGGACCCAAGAACCGCATGGGCCTGCCGCGCGCGCGTATCGTCGAACGGCTGGGTGATCCCACGGCCCCCAAGGCTGTATCGCTGATCGCGATCCATCAACACGGTATCCCCGACGACTTCCCCGACACAGTTATTGCCGAGGCCGATAAGGCCAAACCTGTTGGCCTGAAAGGGCGCGAAGACTTGCGGGACATGCCGCTGCTGACCATAGACCCGTCGGACGCGCGGGATCATGACGACGCGTGTTATGCCCATGCGGATGATGATCCGAAAAATCCAGGCGGCCATGTGATCTGGGTCGCCATTGCCGATGTTGCCGCCTATGTATTGCCCGGCAGCGCGCTGGACCGCGAGGCGCGTAAACGCGGCAACTCCAGCTATTTTCCTGACCGTGTAGTGCCTATGCTGCCCGATCGTCTTTCGGGCGATCTATGCTCACTGCACGAAGGAGTTCCACGCGCCTGTATCGCTGTTCGGATCCAGATCGACGCCGAGGGCAACAAGATCGGCCACCGCTTTGTGCGCGGCCTTATGCGCTCTGCCGCGTCGCTGAACTATGCCGAGGTGCAAGAGGCCATCGACGGCACCCCTAACGACCGTACCGGACCGTTGTTAGAGCCTGTTCTTAAACCGCTCTATGCCGCCTATGCCGCACTGAAAAAGGCGCGCGCGGTTCGTCAACCGCTGGACCTTGACTTGCCGGAACGCAAGATTGTTCTCAGTGAAACGGGCAAGGTGACAAGCGTGGCTTTCCGCGAACGTCTTGATGCGCATAAACTGATCGAGGAATTCATGATCCTCGCCAATGTTGCTGCTGCCGAGACCCTGATCGCCCAGCGTCGCCCGCTGCTGTTCCGCGTGCATGAAGAGCCCGCGCCCGAGAAACTGGAAAGCCTGCGGGAAACCGCCCAGGCGGCGGGGCTAAATCTGGCCAAGGGGCAGGTATTGCAAACCCGTCACCTGAACGCGCTTTTGAATGCCGCGGCGGGGACCGAAGATGCCGAACTGATCAACCTAACCACCCTTCGATCAATGGCGCAGGCTTATTATAACCCTGAGAATTTCGGCCATTTCGGGCTGGCGCTGCGAAGCTATGCGCACTTTACCTCGCCCATTCGCCGCTATGCCGACCTTGTCGTGCACCGGGCGCTGATCTCCGCTCATGGCTGGGGCAAGGACGGGTTGACAGAAGATGAAATCGCCAGGCTGGAAGAGACGGCCACCCATATCTCGGATACGGAACGTCGCTCAATGATGGCGGAACGTGATACGACCGACCGTTATCTGGCGGCCTATCTCAGCGAACGGGTGGGCAATGAATTTACAGGCAGGATCAGCGGCATAGCCCGCTTTGGCGCATTTGTGAAGATGGATGAGACCGGTGCGGATGGGTTGGTTCCCGTGCGGTCTTTGGGGCGTGAGTATTTCCATTTCGATCGCGAAGCCGGAACGCTTATGGGGTCGGACACCGGGCTGATCATCGCCATTGGCCAGCGTGTTACCGTCCGTCTGACCGAGGCGACGCCTGTCACTGGTGGGCTGGAACTTGAACTGCTCTCGATTGACGACCAAGCCTTACCACGTGGACGCGGACCAAAGGGGCGGCCAACGCGGCGCAAGGCAGTCAGCACCAAGCGCAAGAAGGACAAGATTAAGCGCAAGGTCGAGCGCAAACGCCGTCAGAGGTGATAGGTTAGCGCACGCGCAATCAGCCAGCCGTGGCGCGTTGGGTCGATTTGGGCGGGGTCGTCAAACAAAACAGCCCGATTGCCGTCTATTCGGTCCTCGCCCGGAAAGGCCGATGTGAATTCACCAATCAACCGACTTTGGCAATGCACGAGTAATGCAAAACACGCGGATTTATGCGTGCTGATCCGGATCGTCGATCCCTTGGGGGCCAGATAGGCCGGTTGGCCTCAGCGCAATGCCTCTTGCAAAGGGTGGGCTTGAGGCAGGGACGCTGCAGTGTCAAATATCAACTCACGCAAGATCATCGCGCCAGCGCGGGCGTCGTTTGGCAGGGCTTCGTAAGCTGCTGCGACTTTGGGATCGTCAAACGGTGTCATGACAGCAGCTTAGCCCGTATTGCCAGACGCGTCAGAAGTTTCAACCTCAGTGCTTTGTGAATCTCGCATTTTGCGCTATCCTGACCTTGAGCAGTAATCAGGAATTTCGGAATGCGTAAATGCACAAGTGGCATCATAGCCGCTGCATTATGGGCATCCATTTTGCAGGCGGAAACCATCCATCAACCGGGTGAATTGACCTCTATTCAACTGGCCTCGGCAGATGTGACAGTGTCCATCAGATCAGTCGTGCGGCCATCAGCGAAGGAGTACCGGGTGTCGACCGAAGGAAACGCGCGGTTCCAGGCGTGGCTAGGGGCGTTTCGCGAACGTGCGGGTCAGCAGGGCATTTCACACGCGACACTGGACCGGGCGCTGGCGGGCCTGACCTACGACAAAAAGGTCATCGAACGGGATCGCAACCAGGCCGAGTTTTCCAAACCCATCTGGGAATATCTGGACACGGCTGTTTCAGATAGGCGAATAGCGAACGGACGCGCCGGGTTGGAGCGACATGACAGGATACTGACGCAGATTGAGGCGCGTTATGGCGTCGAGAAAGAGGTTGTGACCGCGATTTGGGGGCTTGAAACCTCATTCGGAACATTCCGGGGCAATGATCACACGATCCGGTCGCTGGCGACACTGGCCTTTGATGCGCGGCGGTCTCAGTTTTTCGAAGCGCAACTGATCGCGGCGCTACAGATCATTCAAGCCGGCGATGTCAGCCCCCGCAATATGGTCGGCAGCTGGGCCGGTGCGATGGGACACACGCAATTCATGCCCACCTCATACCTGGATCATGCGGTGGATTTCGACGGTGACGGGCGGCGCGATATCTGGTCCGAGGACCCAACGGATGCGCTGGCCTCCGCCGCTGCATATCTGGCGCGGCATGGTTGGACCAAGGGTCAGCCCTGGGGGGTCGAGGTGCGGCTGCCCAAGGGGTTCGACTTTGCCACGGCCAAGCGGGACTATACCCTTTTGCCATCAGACTGGGCGGCGCGCGGGGTGGTTGGGCGCAACGGAAAACCGATCCCTGACCACGGGCGGGCCGCCATCCTGCTGCCTGCAGGCGGGCAGGGCGTTGCATTGATGATCTTTGACAATTTCGGGGTCATTGAGAAATACAATGGCGCGGACGCTTACGTCATTGGAATTGGGCACCTGTCAGACCGTCTGGCTGGCCGCGCACCATTTAAGGGCGATTGGCCACGCGGTGATCGGGTGCTGAGTTTCACCGAAAAAAAGGAACTGCAAACCCGCCTGACCCAGGCCGGATTTGATACGCTGGGCATTGACGGGCGCAACGGCCCAAACACGATCAACGCCGTGCGGGAATATCAGCTGGCGCAAGGTCTGCTGCCAGACGGATACGCGAGTTTGAAGCTTTTGGAGCGGCTGCGTTAAAGAATGAGGTATCTCGCAAGCGAGACCCTTGTCTAAGGTGCGGTGCTGCCACTGATAGTCAGCGCCCCGCGAACGGGTTTTGGAACGTGGCGGGGTTGCCTGCCCAATCACGCGCTCTACGAAACGCTGTCACAGAGGGTCGCAGAACCTGTCTCATGTGCGCCAGACTGTCGCCGTTCATTGGTTGGTGCTGTCTTTTTTCAGAACGCACCTAGCTGTCTTCTCAAAGATGAGGAGATTTAGATGAAAGACACATACGACACCGAAAGGCCGGACGCCGTCGCGCGATACAAACGCGAATTCCAGCAAGTCGAAAGGGTAAGAGTACGAAACGGTATTGTGGCCATGGCCGCTTTTGCGCCCCTGTGGTCAGCCGCAGACCCCAAAAGCCGCTTGGCTTATTTTAACAGGATAGCGCCTTTTGTGTTCATCGGAACAGTCGTCGCATTTGCGGGCATTGTGGCCTTGGGACTTGTCTGAAGCCGTAGGTAAATTCTGTGCCGTGGTGACCCTGCGTAGCTAATATGTTCCACGGTTTAGCATCAATAAAGGCGGCGTTTTAACGCCGCCTTTCTGTTAAGTAAGGATGTCGATTTAAGACGCCGCCTTCATCAACCCTTGATCGATAATGTCCTTCTGCGCCTCGTCCAGTGATTTGTGAATACGCACAAACATCTCATCGATATCCGAAGGGGTCAGGATCAGCGGGGGCGAGATGATCATCCGGTCACCCACATGGCGCATGATCAGATTGTTAGAAAAACAGCGGTCGCGGCAAACATAGCCAACCGTACCGGGCGCAGAGGCAAACTTGGCGCGGCTGGCCTTGTCCGGCGTCAACGCGATGGATGCCATCATCCCGACGATCTTGGCTTCGCCAACCAATGGATGATCGACCAGAGCTTCCCATTTCTCTTTGAGGTAGGGCGCAGCCACATCGCGGACGTGATCGACGATCTTTTCTTCTTCGAGAATGCGCAGGTTTTCCAGCGCAACGGCCGCAGCAACGGGGTGGCCCGAATAGGTATATCCGTGGTTGAATTCGGTGCCACCGATGACCTCGGCAATCTCATCATTGACGATGGACCCGCCGATCGGCGCATAGCCCGAGCTGAGACCCTTGGCGATGGTCATGATATGCGGCTTGATCCCCACGGTTTGCGAACCGAACCAGTTGCCGGTGCGACCGAAACCGCAAATCACCTCA
Source organism: Ruegeria sp. AWH4_226 (assembly GCF_056159225.1). Taxonomy (NCBI): domain Bacteria; kingdom Pseudomonadati; phylum Pseudomonadota; class Alphaproteobacteria; order Rhodobacterales; family Roseobacteraceae; genus Ruegeria; species Ruegeria sp. AWH4_226. The sequence goes on from NZ_JBSWUU010000001.1 coordinate 2,962,021, forward strand.
TCCGCGATCAGCAGGATATCGTATTTGTCACAGATGCGCTGAACTTCTGGCCAGTACGTATCGGGTGCTACGATCACGCCGCCCGCGCCCTGCACGGGTTCGGCGATAAACGCCGCGACTCGGTCTTCGCCGAGTTCCTGAATGGCTTCTTCCAGTTCACGGGCGCGGGCGAGGCCGAAGTCCTCGGGCGTCATGTCGCCACCTTCGGCCCACCAGTTAGGCTGGTTTATATGGTGGATATTCGGGATCGGGATACCACCCTGCGCATGCATCCCCGCCATACCGCCCAGAGAGGCCGAACCCACGGATGAGCCATGATAGGCATTGTGGCGGCTGATGATGATGTTCTTGTCGGGCTGGCCCTTCTCGGCCCAATAGGTGCGCACGAGGCGGATGTTCGTGTCATTCGCCTCGGACCCGCCGGCGGCAAAGAAGACGTGGTTCAGATCACCGGGTGCAAGATCGGCCAGCTTTTTGGCCAGCGCGATGGCAGGCACGTGGGTCGTTTTGAAGAATGTGTTGTAATAGGGCAGCTCACGCATTTGGCGATATGCGGCCTCGGCCAGTTCATCGCGGCCATAGCCGACATTGACGCACCACAGACCGGCCATGGCGTCCAGAATCTGTTCACCGTTACTGTCTGTCAGGTAAACGCCGTTCGCGCGGGTGATAACGCGTGCCCCTTCTTCACCAAGCGCGCCGTTGGCTGAAAACGGGTGCATGTGATGGGCGGCATCCAACGCCTGCAATTCGGCGGTGGGCATGTGGTTGGTGATGGTGGACATCCGGAAATCTCCTGCAAGAGCGGTTGGCGTTCACAATATGATCAAATTTTTCCGTGTCAATCGAATCGCGTGGGTTGAGCATCAGCCAGCGCCTCGGCCATCAGCTCCATTCCCTGTTCGATGTCCTGTGCGGTCGCTCTGGCAACTCTATCGGCGTTTCGTGCGCGCAGTGCTTCGATGATATCCTTATGGCGATCCGGTAGGCTTTGCGTGCCGAACCGACCGCAAACAACCCGCAGAGATGGTCCGAATCTGAGCCAGAGCCGCTCGGCCAAGTCATTGAGAATCGGGGCATCGGCGTAGGAGTACAATGTCTCGTGAAACGCGTGGTTCAGATGCAGATAGCCGCTGACATCCCCATCTGCAATGGTGCCGTCCAGACGTTGGTCGATACGCTCAAGGTCGTCGATATCGGAGCTGTCAACATTGGAGGCCGCGCGCCTTGAAAGCTCTGATTCTATTGAAATTCTGGCAAATATCATCTGCTCAACGTCACAGGTGGACAACAACGGCACGCTGACCCTGCGGTTGCCCTGAAACACCAGCGCACCGTCCGAGATCAGACGGCGGATCGCTTCGCGCACCGGGGTCATTCCGACCCCGAGTGATTCCGTCAAACCCTGGATCGTGACAGGTTGTCCGGGCACCAGCTCACCAAACATGATCTGCGCTTTGAGGGTTTGATAGACCTGTTCATGCGCTGGCCTTTTTTCAGCCTCTTCCAACACGGCCGATGCCTTATTTTTGATCAAATCCAATTGGTTTGCCCTGTTTCCAATTAAGGTGACTTGTCAGGTATCTGACCTCGTGAAACCATACGCATGTTCGGGGGAAAACGCAAAACTTGATCAAATCACAAAAAACGGGAAAATACCCCTACACTTGCAGGGAGAAAGAAATGTCAATCAAAACGCTGAGCATGACTGCGGTCATCGCACTGGGGACGTCGGCGGCCTTCGCCGAAGAGGTGCGCGTATACAACTGGTCCGACTATATCGACGAAGACCTTCTTGAGAAATTCGAACAGGAAACCGGCCTGACGCTGATTTATGACGTGTTCGACAGCAACGAGGTTCTGGAAACCAAGATGCTGGCCGGCGGGTCAGGCTATGATGTGGTGGTGCCGACCGGTACATTCCTGCAGCGCCAGATTCAGGCTGGCGCGTTTCAGGAGCTTGACCAGTCCAAGCTGTCCAATTCCGGCAACCTCTGGGACGTGATCCAAGAGCGTACGGCGGGCTATGACCCCAACAACGCGTATTCAATCAACTACATGTGGGGGACGACCGGCCTTGGTGTGAACGTAGACAAGGTCAAAGAGGCGCTGGGCGAGGACGTTGCCCTGAACAGCATGGACTTGGTGCTGAAGCCTGAGAACATGGAAAAGCTGGCCTCGTGCGGGGTGCATTTCCTGGATGCACCGTCCGAGATCATTCCGATGGCCTTGCAATATATCGGTGAAGACCCGGACAGCCATGACACGGATGTCATTGCAAAAACCGAAGAGGTTCTGATGGGCGTGCGCCCACATATCCAAAAGTTCCACAGCTCGGAATACATCAATGCCCTTGCTAACGGCGATATCTGTGTCGCTGTCGGTTGGTCGGGTGATATTCTGCAGGCGCGGGATCGCGCGGCCGAGGCTGACAACGGCGTAAACATTGAATACCACCCCTTCGCCGAAGGATCGCTGATGTGGTTCGATCAGATGGCCATCCCGGTGGATGCCCCGAATCCGGATGGCGCGCATAAGTTCCTGGACTTTATCATGGACGCCAACAACATGGCGGCTGCATCGAACTATGTGTACTACGCGAACGGCAACGAGGCCTCGAAAGAGTTCCTTGAAGAAGATGTGATCGGTGATCCGGCGATCTATCCGGACGATGCGACCATGCAAAACCTGTATATCACGACGCCTTACCCGTCCAAAACACAGCGGGTCGTGACCCGTCTTTGGACCAAGATCAAATCCGGCACCTGATCTGATTTGTTCATGCAAGGCGGCCTGGCCGCCTTGTTAATTTACCAGATTGTCGAACGGGGGCTGTAGTGAACTCTGACGTCTTTGCGCCGTGGGAAGACCCGCAGGCGAAACCTTTGATCCAGTTCCGGAATGTTACCAAACGCTTTGGCGACTTCACGGCCATCGACGACCTGTCTCTGGATATTTTCGAGCGTGAGTTTTTTGCGCTGCTGGGGCCTTCGGGCTGCGGCAAAACCACCATGATGCGGATGCTGGCGGGATTCGAAAAACCGACCGAGGGGCGCATCATTCTGGGCGGGCAGGACATTGACCCGATTCCGCCGAACAAAAGGGCGGTCAACATGATGTTCCAGTCCTACGCGCTGTTCCCGCACCTCAGCGTCCGGGATAACATCGCCTTTGGCCTGCGCAGGGACAACATGCCCAAGCATGATCTTGAAGATCGCGTCGAAGAAATGTTGCGACTGACACGGTTAGAGCGGTTTGCCCGACGAAAACCGCATCAAATCTCGGGCGGGCAACGGCAAAGGGTGGCGCTGGCGCGGTCTTTGGCCAAGGCGCCAAAGCTGCTGTTGCTGGATGAACCGCTGGGTGCGCTGGACAAGAAACTGCGGCAGGATACGCAGTTCGAACTGATGGACATTCAGGAAAAGACCGGCACGACCTTCGTGATCGTTACCCATGACCAAGAAGAAGCCATGACCGTTGCCAGCCGCGTTGCGGTGATGGACCAAGGCAAGCTGATGCAGGTGGCGACACCGGACAAGATCTACGAAAGTCCGAACTCGGTCTACGTGGCGGATTTCATCGGTGATGTGAACATCATCGAAGGCCGGGCCACGGCGAACGGAGATGAAACCTATCAGGTCGAGTGGGCCGAGGGGCAGGCACCGCTGACCGCGACGTCAGCCACCGGGTTTTCGACCGGACAGATCTGTCACCTTGCCATCCGGCCCGAAAAGGTGACGATCTCGGTAGATCGCCCGGTGGACGCGATAAATGCGGTGCAAGGCAAGGTGCATGACATCGCCTATCTGGGCAACCTGTCCACCTATCATGTCGCACTGCCGAACGGCACGATTATCAAGGCGCAGACGGCCAATACCCGCCGCATCTCGCGCCGATCCTTTACGTGGGAAGACCCGGTCTGGCTGTCCTGGACAGCGACGGCCGCGGTTCTGCTGGCCGACTGATGCGCCGCGCGTTTCTGATCGCCGTTCCATATGTCTGGTTGCTGGCGCTATTTCTGGTGCCCTTCTTCATCGTTCTGAAGATATCGTTGTCAGATACCGAGTTGGCCATCCCGCCATACACTCCGACGTTGGACTTGTCGCAGGGCTGGGCCGGTATCAAAGACTTCTTCAGCCAGTTGGACTTTGAGAATTTCGTCTGGCTGACCGAGGATGATCTTTACTGGAAAGCCTATCTTTCCAGTGTTCAGATTGCGGTTATCTCAACCGTTCTGACCTTGCTGGTGGGGTATCCGATCGCCTACGGCATGGCCCGCGCACCTGTGGAGTGGCGGCCGACGCTGATGATGCTTGTGATTTTGCCGTTCTGGACCTCGTTCCTGATCCGCGTTTACGCTTGGATGGGCATCCTGTCGAACGAAGGCTACCTGAACCAGTTCCTGCTGTGGACGGGCATCATCTCGACCCCGCTGACCATTCTGAACACCAATACGGCCGTGTATATCGGCATCGTCTATACCTATCTGCCCTTCATGATCCTGCCGATCTATTCCTCGCTTGAAAGAATGGACGAATCCCTGATCGAAGCCGCCGAGGATTTGGGCTGTTCGCGTTTGCAGGCGTTCTGGCTGGTGACGATCCCGTTGTCGCGCCCTGGCATTATCGCCGGGTGCTTCCTTGTCATGATCCCGGTGATTGGTGAGTTTGTCATCCCCTCACTTCTGGGTGGGTCTGGCACGCTGATGATCGGTAAGGTGCTGTGGGAAGAGTTTTTCTCGAACCGCGACTGGCCGGTTGCCAGCGCCGTGGCGGTTGTTTTGCTGCTGATCCTCGTGGTGCCGATCGTGCTGTTCCAGCGCAACCAGCAAAAACAGGCGGAGGCGGAAAAATGATCAGGCTAAGCTGGTTTAACACAGTCTCGCTGACGCTGGGGTTTGCGTTCCTGTACATCCCGATGATCATTCTGATTATCTTCAGTTTCAACGAAAGCAAGCTGGTTACGGTCTGGGCTGGGTTCTCGACCAAATGGTATGGCGCGGTGGTCCAGAACGAGGCGTTTTTGGATGCCGCCTGGGTGACTGTACGCGTTGCCGTGGTCTCATCAACTCTGGCGACGGTTCTGGGTACCGCGGCGGCCTATGTGCTGGTGCGTGGCGGGCGGTTTTTTGGACGTACCCTGTTTTCGGGCATGATCTATGCACCGTTGGTGATGCCAGAGGTGATCACCGGCCTGTCGCTGCTGCTGCTGTTCATCGGAATCGGCTTGGATCGGGGTATTCTGACCATCGTTCTGGCGCATACGACCTTCTCGATGTGTTTTGTCTCGGTCGTGGTGTCGTCGCGTTTGGTGACCTTCGATCAGTCGCTGGAAGAGGCAGCGCTGGACTTGGGGTGCTCTCCGGCGCAGGCCTTCCGGCTTGTGACCCTGCCGATCATCGCACCTGCCGTGATCTCCGGATGGTTGCTGGCGTTTACTTTGTCGCTGGACGATCTGGTGATCGCATCCTTTACATCGGGCCCGTCAGCCACGACGCTGCCGATCAAGATTTTTTCTGCCGTACGATTAGGCGTCAGCCCTGAAATCAACGCGCTGTCCACGATCATGATCGCGGTTGTCACGGTGGGTGTCATCACGGCATCGCTGGTGACCAAGCGCGCGATGGTTCGGCAGAAGCAGGATGAACTGGCCGCTGCAAAAACGGAATGAAACGGCTGTTCCCGACCTACACCTACGGACCCGGTCCGCGGACCAACTGCTGGTGGGATGAAACCATTGCCAGCCCGGACTGGCCAGTCCTGCAGGGTGATTTGAACACGGATGTCGCGATTGTCGGAGGCGGCTATACCGGCCTGTCTGCCGCGCTGCATCTGGCCGAGGCCGGAGTACGCGTAGCAGTGCTTGAGGCCGAGACGCCGGGCTGGGGCGCATCGGGGCGAAATGGCGGGTTTTGTTGTTTGGGAGGCTCGAAACTCAGCGAGGCCGCAATGGTTCGCCAGTTCGGAGAGGGTGCCGCGCAGCGCTATGCGCAGGCTGAAAAAGACGCTGTTCACCTTGTCGCGGATCTTTTGAGCGGTCACGTCATTGACGCGGATGTGCATTCGGCAGGGGAAACCCAATTGGCCCACACGCCCCGCGCGATGGACTCGTTGCGAAAGCAGGCCGAGGCGTCAGGCACCCTTCACGAAGCCAGTGACCTGCCTGCGCTTGGCTTCGGGGGCGGGTTTCATGGCGGATACACCAACCCGGTCGGCTTTGCCCTGAACCCCAGAAAGTACCTTTTTGGTCTTGCGGGGGCGGCTCGTTCATTGGGGGCTGATTTGTTTCGCAACACCGCGATTCACAGACTCGGTAAAACGCAATCCGGGATTGACCTTGGCACGAACAACGGCCGAGTTACGGCGCGCAGTGTTTTGATTTGCACCAATGGATATTCCAGCGAGGATGTGCCGCCCTGGATGTCGGGCCGCTATATGCCTGCCCAGTCTACGGTTTTGGTGACCCGCCCGCTGATGGACTCTGAAATGCACGCGCAAGGCTGGACCACGGACCAGATGGCTTACGATTCCAGGCATTTGTTGCACTACTTTCGCCTGATGCCAGATCGGAGATTTCTGTTCGGAATGCGCGGCGGTTTGCGATCGTCCCCGCAGGCTGAGGGAGCGATTCGGCGCAAGGCTGTTCGGGACTTCCGGCGAATGTTCCCAGCCTGGGGTGGTGTGGAGGTCACTCATATGTGGTCCGGTATGGTTTGCCTGTCGCGGGGCCTGACACCTTTTGTGGGCGAAGTGCCGGGTCAGCCCGGCCTGTTTGCGGGTTTTGCCTATCATGGGAATGGGGTGGCGATGGGGACCTATTGCGGACGCGCGCTGGCTCGGCTTGTCTTGGGGCAGGCGAATGACCTACCCGACCCGATGACGCGCATCCCAGCCCGTTTTCCCCTTGGTCGCCGGCGGCGCGTGCTGATGCCGCCCGCTTACGCGATGATGGCCGTTTTAGATTGGTGAAGATGACAGCGCAGCGCGTTCCAGTTCTAAACCTACTGCGTAGTCAGAAGCACCGTTTTCAATCCGCCAAAGGCAATAGGCTGCCATCCGCCAAGCATACCAGCGCCGGAGCGATTTGTACCTTTTAACCGTGTCGGCGCTACCATAGGCAGAGAGGAACAGGCCTTCCTCCGCAGGGGTCAACGCCTTGCCCCGGTATAGGTGCTGCATAGCGGGAGATAGGAACAGCGCGAGGTCCTCACACGGATCACCCTGCGCAGGGCATTGCCAATCAATAAGGGTCAAACCAGAGGGCGCCACCAGAATGTTCCCTGCAACCGGGTCGCCATGTATCAGGCAGGTGTGGTGGGTCGGCGGAATGTGATCGTCGGGCCGCAGCGCCTCCAGATTATGCCGCATGGCAGAGCCACACCGATCAAGAATGCTCTGCCCATGGCGGGCCAGGTCCCTGCTGCCGTTACACCCCTTGGGTGTTTGTAACTTTGTGTGGAGCTGATGCAGTTTGCCCAACAGCTCTGCCACTGGCGCAACGCCCTCTCGCCACGGGGTGCCCGGTGCGTGGTCGTAAAAGACCCAGCGGTCATCTTCGTGCTGGCCGGTCGCGCGCAGACGGGGCACAAACCCTGTCTGCGCCAAGACGGTAAGGCACTGCGCCTCCAGCTCACCGTCGTTGCGAAACAGTGGGTTGCGCAAGCCGGTACGATACAGTTTCAGGACTCTACCGCCGTGTTCGCCGATCACCTTCCAGACCTGATTGGTGCGTCCGCCATACAAGGCCCGAAATCGCGTACCCGCTGCTATCAGACCTTGGTCGCGCAGGTGAGCAACAAGTTCGGTTGGAGGGCTGTTCGGGTCAGGCAGAGGGATCACCAATACAATAAGCGAGTCGCGTGTCGCACTGGTGTGGCCCGTCCCGGTCCGTAGATCAAGCTCAGGTACTTACCAAAGTCACCATCCAGACCGGAACGGACTGCCCGTTGTCCAGTGTCAGCGAAACCGTCCCATCCGCCGCCTGCGCTTCGACCACCGTGCTATAGGGTGAGAGTGACAGCGTCGATATCAATTCATCCTCATAGTAGCTTTCCAGCGTGGCGGAATAGCTGCCCGGCGGAAGAGGCTCTCCATCGCTTCCTATGCCGTCCCAAGTGAATTCAGACTGGGTCACGGGAATGGATACCCGATCAACCTCGGTTCCCTCACTGTCAACGATCACCATCTCGGCGCTGTCTGCCTCTGCTGCGGCCTGTCCGTGCATGGTCACCGGATCACCATCAAACTGGAAAGAGGTTGTCTGAACAGACATACCGACCCAACTTGCAAGCTCGTCAAGTTTCACGCTGCCCAAGGTCAAGGCCAGCTCGGACAGGCGATCGTTTGTTTGCACCTGTTGTTCCACCATCGAGAATTGAGCCAATTGCGAAGCATATTCAGCAGACCCAATCGGTTCCAACGGATCCTGGTTCTGCGCTTGTGTCGTCATCAACAACAGGAATGTGTCGAAATCAGACGCGATTGAGGAGGTGCGCGATTGGGAAGCGGACGAAACCTGCGTGTTGGTCTGGGTTGCGGCTTGTGTTGGGTTGATCATGGTCAAAGTCTCATGTCGATGCGGCCGTCACGACCTAATTTGGCATTGGATGGGCTAATCTCGGCGATCTGCTCGGGCTGGGTGTCTGAAAACTGTGCGCCTTCGTCTGCATCTGAATCACTGTGCTGCGATCCAGAAGATGTCCCAAGATCAAAAGTCAGGTTGCCGAACCCAAAACTCTGGAATTCTGTTTCCAGAACCGAAAGGTGGCGGCGCATCATGTCAAGCGTCTCTGGACGTTCGGCTGAGATTGTCATGTGCAGACCATCCTCGCGGCCGTTTAAGACAATCGAAACGCGCCCCAACTCTTCGGGATTCAAGGCGACTTCGATCGTTCCGGGCTGCCCCCGGGCAGAAACAACAGTTGCCATCTGATTGGCCACTGCACGCGCTGTTTCAGCTCGTGCCGTTGCCGTTGTCGTTTGCGTCATCGGGGTCGACTCCCGTGAGGATGAGAGCGTTGCAGCTTCTCTGCTGAGCGGAACGTCATCAACCTCAGGGACCGGATTCGATTCGGGCTGAACGCTTTGGGTGTCGGCGGCGAAAAGCTGGATCTGGACAGGCGTCGGCGGCGTGCGACCGGGTTTTACTGCCTCCGGGCGACTTGTCTGCGGCACGGTCTGGGCGGCGGGTGTCTCTCTTTCAGACCGGGGAGGGGTTGGAAGGTCAGGTGTTCCATCAGGGTGAGCATCTGGTGTCGCCAACCCCACGGGGACGCCATTCGGCCTAGCGACGACCTGTTGCGTTTTTTTCGGAGGGACCGACGCAAAAATTAGGGCCTGAACGGTCGGTGCAACTTCGGCCTGCGTTGGGCGCGGCTGTGATCGCACCGTTTCACTCTGCGCGACTACTGGTTGCGTGTTAGCGGACGCCTCAGCTTTAACAACGACAGCCGGGGCCGCTACAGTTGGCTTTTCAACCTGCCTTTTGACGGTCGGATTCTCAGCTATTTCAGTCGCAGCAGGGCGTATTTCGGTGGGCGGCTGATCCTGCGGCTCAATTGGTAAAGGCGCGACCTCACCATCGACAACGATGATTTCCGAGTCCGGCGCCAAATCGGGATTCTGAATCGCAGGTTCGGTCGTTTTTTGTTCGTTTGGCTGCGCGTCGGCTTCTTGATTCATGATCGTTTGAAATGACTCGGCACCCTTGGTGTTGCTTGCGTCTTTCGCGGCAGCCGCAGGTTTGGTGGCGGTGCCCGACGCAGGCATCAGTGCTGGAATAGGGTTGGGCATTTTGCTCCGACTCCGTTTGTGTGACCAGCAACCTGCCCGCAGGAAGTTACGTTTATTTTAACCGCTTTCGTCTTTGATCAAGAAAGTTCGATGTAAATTTCGGAGAATGTAATGAAGATTTCTGGAACCCTTCCTGGCTCCCATCCGCCAACCACGGCTGAAAAACTGCAAGCCGCCGCTGTTGAGCTTGAGGCCGCATTCCTGGCTGAAATGCTCAAGTCCTCTGGATTGGGTCAGACACATGACTCCTTTGGTGGCGGTGCCGGCGAGGAACAGTTTTCGTCGTTCCTTGTACAACATCAGGCGCGCACACTGGCCGAGGCTGGTGGTGTTGGGCTGTCCGAGATTCTGTTCCGATCCATGATGGAGAAAACAAATGCCGACCGATACTGATACCGACCTGATCCGTTCGCTTGAAGACGTGCTGGACCTTGAACGCACCGCGCTTGTCGATGGTGATCTGAACATGCTGAACCAAGTCGTGCCGGAAAAAGAGAAGCTGATCGGTACGATCAATGAGCTTCAGGTTTTTGAAAGCGCCGAGTTGATTCGGCTGCAGAAAAAAGTCGAGCGAAACCAACTGTTGCTCAACAGCGCCGCTGAAGGGATTCGCGCCGTGGCCGACCGCATGGCGGAACTGCGTCGGGTGCGGCAGGAGTTCACCACCTATGGCGCGGACGGGCAGCGCAACGGGTTCGCTGTGCGTCGCAATCCGAAGCTGGAAAAACGGGCATAGTTAGGGGTTTGAATCAAATGCAATTTTCTTGACCGAGGGGCTTTAGCACTCCGTTAGGAGGTAGCGGGCAAAGGTGGTCCTGCACCTGAAACAGCAGGTGGCGCGAACAGCCCGACGGCGGATCGCATAGCTCAGAACGACGTTAAAGCCCGCTTACGGTGCGGGGTAAGCATGGGCGCAAAGTGCCCGAACACAAAGGTAGAAAGCTATGTCCAGCATTCTGACAAACAACGGCGCAATGGTTGCGCTGCAAACCCTGAAAATGGTCAACAAGAATCTGGGGCAAACCCAGAACGCAATTGCAACTGGTAAAGAAGTTGCAACCGCCAAAGACAATTCGGCAGTTTGGGCGATCTCCAAAGTTATGGAGTCTGACGTCAAGAGCTTCAACGCAATCAAAGACAGCCTGGCACTGGGTGAGTCGACTGTTGCGGTGGCTCGTAACGCGTCAGAAACCGTGACCGACCTGTTGATCCAGATTCAAGAAAAAGTCGTCGCGGCCCAAGAAGACAACGTCGAACGGGACAAGATCGATGCCGATGTTACAGCGCTGAAAGACCAGATTGTTTCGGTTGTAAACGCGGCCCAGTTCAACGGTCTCAATCTGGTGAACGGAGACACAGCGTCAGCCGAGATCCTGTCGTCGTTGGATCGCAACAGCTCTGGTGAGGTGAGGGATTCTTCGATCTCCGTTAATGCTCAGAACCTGTCGACCGGTGGATACGCGGCGAAAAACGTTCTTGTTGGATCTACCGGAGCAAGTGGTGACGGGGATGTGGCAAGCTTCTTCCTGGATAAGGATGGTGCTACAGGAAAAACGATTACGATTAAAAGTGACACTGCGCCAGCTGACAACTTTGCAGTAGGTGACAAAATCTCAGTCACCGTAGGTGGCCAAAGCGTATCCTATTCGGTGAAGGCATCTGATATTGATGCAACCTACAATGCGGCGAACACCGATACCAAAGTTGCAGCTGGCTTGAAGAGCCAAATCGACGCTTTGGGTATCCAAGGTCTTACGATCAACCAAACTGCAGGTGAACTGGAATTTGAGACTGGTACAGGTCCTGCTGCTGCAGATCAGGATTTGACCGTTTCGACACAGTTTACCAACGCAGGTTCCGGCGGTCTGGGTGCTTTGACTTCGATTGACGTGACGACGAAAGCTGGCGCAAATGCAGCCTTGGGCACGATCACGGGCCTTATTGACACCGCAATTGATGCCTCGGCCGCGTTTGGTTCGGTCCAAAACCGGATTGAAACCCAGAAAGAGTTCATCTCGAACCTGAGTGACTCGTTCAAATCCGGTATCGGGTCGCTGGTCGATGCCGACATGGAAGAAACATCGGCCCGCCTGCAGGCCCTGCAGGTACAGCAGCAGTTGGCAACTCAGTCGCTGTCGATCGCAAACCAGGCGCCGCAGTCGATCCTGTCATTGTTCCGTTAATCTTCGGAACCCGGTCGGGGCGCAACCACGCGCCCCGACCCTGACCGCCAAAAGACGGCCTATTGGAAGGAATTCAAGTGACACCGCAAACTCTTGCCCGGCGCGCATATGCGCAGACCGCCGCCCCAACGCGTACCCCGCGCGATACCGAATTCGAAGCAATCTCAAAGATTACCCATCGGCTCAAGGCTGCGACCGCCCGGCGTAAATACGACTATGCCGAGTTCGTTCAGGCGCTTTACGAAAACCGTCGTTTGTGGACCGTTTTGGCAACTGGTGTTCTGGACACTGATAACGCCCTTCCCGACGATCTTCGCGCACGGATTTTCTATTTGGCAGAGTTCACGGAACAGCACAGCGCCCAGGTTCTGAGCAACAATGCGACCGTAGAACCTTTGCTTGAAATCAACATGGCTGTCCTGCGTGGTTTGCGGCAGATTGGTATGACCTGATGGGTGGGCTGGTTCTGAAACTGGCACCAAAAGAAAGGGTGCTAATCAATGGCGTGGTCGTTGAAAATGGTGACCGCCGCAGCAGGTTCTCGATCATGACGCCAGGCGCAAATGTCCTGCGTTTGCGTGATGCGATCCATCCAGATGAGGTGAATACACCGGTTCGGCGGGTCTGCTATGCCGCCCAGCTTGTGCTGTCCGGAGACATGGAGCCTGATGAGGCGCATCAGCAGCTATTGCGACGCGTTGAAGAGTTGAGTCAGGTCTTTACTGACCTGGACAGCCGTCAAGTGTTGTCTGAGGCGACCGAAGCATTGCTGGCCAAGCAGTATTATAAGTGCCTTAAGTCTCTGCGTGCCCTGTTGCCGCGCGAAGAACGCTTGATGGCGTACCAGCAATGACTTTTCAGCCTGTCGTCCCCGCAAACGGAATCGTCGGCTGGCGCTTTCTTCAGCGTACGTATGACTCGCAATTGCAGAGCTTTTCTTCGTCCTCTGTTAACGAAAGAGAGACCAAATACTTCCTCGAGAACATTGGCAAAGTTCAAACGGCCGAAGATTTGGTTTCGGATCGGCGCCTCCTGCAAGTGGCGTTGGGAGCCTTCGGATTGGAAGGTGACATCAACAACCGCTTTTTCATTCAAAAAGTACTGTCTGATGGCACGGCAGCCGGTGACGCGTTGTCAAACCGGCTGGCCGATAAACGATATCGGGAGTTCTCCGAAGCATTCGGGCTTGGGCCAGGTGAGATTCGTAAAACCGGGTTGATCACGTTTATGGAGGCCGTTGCCCAAGACAATGTGGTGTCCAAGTTTGAAATTGCTGTAGGCGAGTCTGATGAGACGATGCGTATATCGCTTTTCGCACAACGCACCCTGGCGGACTTGGCGTCGCAAGACAACAGCGCAGATACCAAATGGTTCGAGCTCATGGGCCAGCCGCCACTGCGGAGCATGATGGAAACGGCATTGGGTCTGCCTTCAAGCTTCGGGCAGGTTGATATCGACAGACAGCTTGAGGTGTTCAAGGACCGGCTGTCACGCTTGACCGGGTCAGATGATCTTGCGCAGTTCACCGATGAGGCAGCCGTAGCCAAGTTGACGGACACGTATCAAGCCCGCAGCCAAATAAAACAATTGCAAAGCACGATATCTCCCGGTCAGGTGGCGCTGATCTTGCTTAGGGCATAGCGCGGAAACTGGGATTTTCAGCGTGTTCAGGCAGGAAAAAAGCAAAGCATGCGATGCGGTAATCTACCTGAGCCGAGGCGCAATACCGGGCAGCTAAGCGTTCAGAACTGCATCCGCAGACGTGCTTAGCGCGAAAGATGTCACAGGCTGTGAAACATTGTGTAGTTTGATATCGCCAAGTGGTATGGCGCTGATACAGGCCGGTTGAATATCCCCAGACACGACAATGCGGTGCCCCGCCGATTTTCCGTATTCGCCCAGCCGGGCTGCAACATTCGCGGCTTGACCGATCACAGTGAAATCCAACCGTTCGCGCGATCCGACGTTGCCGTAAGTAACCTGACCGTAGGCAATCCCAATTGAACAATCGCAATGGGTTTCGGTGCCTGATTGGCGCAATTCACCCAGCTTTTCGACGATCGCAATCGCTGAACGCTGCGCGTTGCCGCGCGCCACGATTGAATCTTCACCTTCAGGAAAGACCGACAGAACAGCGTCTCCGATGAACTTTAAAACCTCGCCACCGTTGTCATGCACGATACCTGATACAGTTTCGAAAAAGTCGTTTAGCAGGTTGATGTAAGCCGCGCGGCCAAGTTGTTCCTCAAGGCTGGTAGAATTGCGCAGATCGCAGAACATGATGGCAGCGTCGATTTCATCCCCGTCGCCACGCCTGATTTCACCGCCCAAAACCCGTGCGCCCGAGCGTTTGCCCACATAGGTCTCAAGCAGAACCTGCGCATTCTCGCGTTGCATGAAAACTTCGTAGAATCGGGCAATGACTGACGAGCATTCGAAAACCAGCCCAAGGTTCTCGGTGGTGAATCCCTCTGGGTGATCGCAGGTCAAGGTCAGAACATTTGTGCGCCCGTCCGAAAACGGCAGCGGCATTGCGACGTAATCGGTTGCACCCTTAGCCCTGAGATCTTCCATTATGGGAAAGCTGTTTTGCGGGTTTTCGTCGTTCAGCCGCTGTCTCACTCCGCCCAGCCCATTCGAGACGTGGCGAAGCGGACTGTTGATATAGGCCGGATGGTCATGGATTTCGTAAGTCGGAACGTTGGTCGAAATCTGGGCCGCGCCCTTCTCCCAGATATAGTGCTTACCCGCGATCAATGGATGCAAGGACCACGTGAGGATGCTGAGACGCTGGATCGCTATCCCATGTTCCAGCATCTTTTCGGCAAGCACCTTGGTGAAAGCCTCGGGCGTCTTGCTGTCGGATGCGCGGCGCATCAACCAGTCGATCAGTGGGCCGCTGATATTGCCATCCTCAGCATCTCGGAGAGTGTTCTCACCAAGGTCGACATGCGTGTAGGCGTCGGACACAAAGCCAACATAACCGCGAATGGCCAGGCTTTCCGGGAGCGGGTCTTCGTAGGCCCAAACCGAGTTGGCCAGTCGCTGATCTTCCAGAATAACGTCGTGGTACGTCGCCGTGCCCTTGAACGGGCAAAAAGTCTGCAACTCGCTTTCGTCACCTAAATCGACGCAAACATCTGCGCGCGGGATATAAATCGTGGCCGGCAAGCGGGTTTCGTACATCACCTTTGCGCGCGTGCTTTCAGCCAATAGGATATTGTCTCGGTATATCGCGACTCGCCCGGTCAGGTCTTCTACCGAGATGCCAAAACCTTTGGTCTTTGGGGTGGTGTGCACATTCATCATCAGACTCCCTGACGTGACCTTTACATAGCATGGGTCCTACATGGGTCTATTCCAAGGGGTGTAACCGGCTTTTTGGCGCGCATGACCTGTGCGACCAGTTCAAACCATCTGAATTACGTCTTTTTCGATCGACAGCATGTAGCCTTTTTTGGCGATATTCTTGACCAGCAACTCGCTGACCATTTGATTTCCCAGGGCATCCCGCAGCCGCTTGATACGTGTGGCACCCGCGGCTTCGTCGCAATCTGCGGCGTTTCTGCCCGAAATCATCGCCTCGATCTGGGCGCCGGACAGAACTTCGTCATCCAAACGGGATTCAGCCAGAACCGACAGCGTCTCCATCGCGGCGGGGGTCAGTTTGAAATCCATGTTGTTAAGGTAAACGGTGTTTTCCTCGCGGCTGATCAAAAGTGAGGTGACCTGAATTCCAGTGCGTTCGATCTGCGCCATGCGTCTGTTCAGCAAGACCAGCATCACCAGAAAAACCAGTGCTGATACCAGCATGGCGGTGGCGAAAACGAGCAGCACAAAAATCACCATACGATAGCTGGAGAGCGTATCGGCAAAGGCCGTGCCAGACTGAGCTAGTATCTCAAGCAAACGAATCTCGGCCTGCGAGGTCAGATCGCTTTCGACGAACAGGCGCTCAACCTTGGCGTTGAAGGCATTGGCATCCGGCAGCGTCCAGAACAGGAAAACGGCTGCCGTCACCAGGATCACAACGATTGCCGCAATGCCTGCGCCGACCAGCTTGACACCGGACCGGCGAGCATCAGTAACGGAGATAGAATTGTCCGGCATTGGTCTTCCTTTTATCCAACCCTTCCGATCCGAACACGGATATGACGTTCAGCAGGGTCCAGCCCGACCCTTTGAGGCGCTGGGCGACTTCTTGATTTGCCTGCCCTTTGCCGCAGGAAGACACCTGCATAACGCCATAGTGCAACCGAAGCGGATTGTCCTTTTTGGCCTTGTAGTCGGCATAGCAATCCTCCGCCGCAGCGGCGGTGCCAAGCGTTATCAGGGCCAGCAGGACCAGAGAAGAGAGGATCTGTTTCATAGGCCGCATCCTGCGCATGGGTTGGCGCGATATTCAATAACCTAAGGGGGTTTGCGGTTCTGATATCGAATAGCATGGACCCGTTATTGCTTGTCTGGGTGGGGGATTGCCAGTGTCAGGGCATCGAGCACAAGGCCCGCCACCGGGTCACCTCAAGACACCTGAAGGACAAGTACCATGCACAGGAAATTCATAGCTTTGATCGTTGCCACGGCAGTTGCCATCACGGGCATTTCAGCGTCGCAGGCACGGGCGGCAGATGTTGGGGATATTATTGGCGGACTCGCTGCAATCGCGTTGCTTGGGGCTGCCGTAAAGCACTTCAGCGATGACGACAAAAAGAACACCGTTACGCATAACTACAATCACGTATATAAGGCACCGCATGACCACGTGTATAAAAGGCCAAACGACAGGCCGCCTCACGTACGTCCGCTGCCGAAACGTGTTGCGCGCTATACTCTGCCGCGGCGATGCTTGCGCACCTTCAAAGGGTATTCACCTGATCAGCGGCTGTTGGGGCAGTCGTGCCTGGGGAACCATTACAAATACAGCAACAGCTTGCCGAACCAGTGCAAGGTCAGGTTCTGGAACGGCAAAAAGGTCAAGCGCGCCTACCACCCAGGCTGCCTGCGCCAGCAAGGATACCGTGTGGGTTCCAGATAACCGGTTTCGAGCAGGAGCGGCGCCAAAGAAGCGCCGCGCGGGAGAGGGTGGCGCAAGCTGCCCTCTCTTTTTTTCTTGCGATGGTCTTCAAAACGCGATTTCCCAGACTGCATGACGTTACCGGATTATGAAATTGAGAAAGCCGCCCGTGCGCAGGGATATCAGCGGATCGCCGGCGTTGATGAGGTAGGCCGCGGGCCACTGGCCGGCCCTGTGGTCGCAGCGGCAGTGATTCTGAACCCCGAGGATATTCCCGACGGGCTGAACGACTCCAAAAAGCTGACGGGCAAACGGCGTTTTGCATTGGACACGGCGGTGCGCCAACGGGCCGAGATTGCGGTTGCCGAAGCCTCAGTTTCCGAAATTGATGAACACAACATCTTGCGTGCTTCGCATCTGGCGATGGAACGCGCGGTCGCGGCGTTGGACCCGCCGCCTGACTTCCTACTGATTGACGGCAACTTGATCCCGCGCGGGCTAACGACCCCTGCGCGGGCTGTCGTCAAAGGCGATGCGCATTCGGTGTCGATAGCGGCTGCTTCAATCGTAGCGAAGAACTGGCGCGATCAACTGATGGTGGATTTGGCGCAACAACATCCCGGCTATGGGTGGGAGACAAATGCCGGTTATCCGTCAAAACAACACAGGGAAGCCCTGCAAAATCTTGGTGTGACCCCTCACCATAGACGTTCGTTCAAACCCGTCCACAATATCTTGTATCAAGAGTAAATCGTAAGCCTATGATTCAAAAAAGAAATTGACGGCGATTCGTCTTTGACTCATCCTTGTCTCAACCAAATGAGCGCAAAAGCGCCGTGGAACTTGAGGCAGCAAAATGACAACGACCAAGATAAAGGGCGCAGCCGCGCTCTCGTTAAACACGATTCTATCCGGAGACTGCATCGACGTGATGAACAGTCTACCCGAGGCGTCGGTGGACCTGATTTTTGCGGATCCACCCTATAATTTGCAGTTGAAAGGCCAGCTGCACCGCCCAGACAACAGCCAGGTAGACGCGGTCGATGATCACTGGGACCAGTTTTCCAGCTTTGCTGCCTATGACCAATTCACCCGCGACTGGCTTAAGGCGGCGCATCGCCTGCTCAAGCCGAATGGCGCGATCTGGGTTATTGGGTCTTACCACAATATCTTCCGCGTCGGCTCAGCCCTTCAGGATGCCGGATACTGGATTCTGAACGATGTGGTCTGGCGCAAATCGAACCCGATGCCGAATTTCCGTGGCAAGCGATTCACCAACGCGCATGAGACGATGATCTGGGCGTCCAAGCGTGAAGGTGCGAAGTACACGTTCAACTATGAGGCATTGAAGGCGTTGAATGAAGGCGTGCAGATGCGTAGCGATTGGGTCCTGCCGATCTGTACCGGGCATGAGCGACTGAAGGATGATAACGGCGACAAGGCGCATCCGACGCAAAAGCCTGAATCGTTGTTGCATCGTATTCTGATCGGCTCGACCAATCCGGGTGATGTCGTGCTCGATCCGTTCTTTGGCACAGGTACAACGGGCGCGGTTGCAAAGATGCTGGGTCGCGAATTCATCGGGATTGAGCGTGAGGAAAGCTATCGCAAGGTAGCCGAAAAGCGTATCGCCAAGGTCCGGAAGTTCGATCGCGAGGCGTTGGAAGTCAGCGCCAGCAAGCGCGCCGAGCCTCGCGTGCCATTCGGCCAACTGGTTGAACGCGGCATGCTCCGCCCGGGCGAAGAGCTCTATTCCATGAACCAGCGCCACAAAGCCAAGGTTCGCGCTGATGGCACCTTGGTCGGACAAAACGTAAAAGGTTCGATCCATCAGGTCGGGGCGCATTTGGAGAATGCACCGTCCTGCAATGGCTGGACCTACTGGTGCTTTAAACGCGACGGCAAGACAGTTCCGATCGACGTTCTGCGGCAGCAGATACGGGCCGAAATGCACAACTGATTTACGAACACCGCCGGTGCCTGTGGCCTGACACAAGGCACTAAGCCTTGCCCCGCCGAGTCCGGCGGGGTCTTTTGTTTTTCCGGGCGTTTGGTTTGAACATGTGCTTTCTGTATTCTGCGGCGCAGTGAAGGAGCTTGTGCAATGTCGGACACCACAGCCAGCGGATCCCGCTTTGATCGGTTTTTCGTGACCCGCCCGGACACTTTCGACCTTGAAAACAAATACACCGAAGCCGCGCTGGAGCGTCACAAACGCGAAGGTCTGGAACTTGCCGTCCGTGCGCGCTGGTTGGCGATGGCGCTGACCGGGGTTCTGTTGGTTTTCCTGAACCCTCAGTGGGATGTGTTGTGGTATCACTTCATTCTGCTGCTGATCTGCGCAAATGGATGGCTGATCCGACGAGCAGGGCGTGTAGGACAATCACGGGTCGAGTTGCTGCTGATCTTTGTGGACCTGATGATTATGACGCTTGGGATGATCTTGCCCAACCCGTTCAGCGACGATGTCCGGCCTTTGGCGATGCAGTACCGGTTCGATAACTTCCAGTACTTCTTTATCATTCTGGCGGCGGGCACGCTGGCGTATTCCTGGCGGACGGTGATTGCAATCGGATCCTGGACAGCCGGAATCTGGACGGCCGGATGGATAATTGCCTGGTGGGTGGCGAGCCCGATGCCTGGCCTCAGCGAGCGCGTCGCCGAGGCTTTGTCCGGGTATCCGGCTGTGGCTGAAGTGTTGGACCCCAACAGCTTTATGCCGTCGCATCGCATCCAGCAGGTCATTGTATTCATGATGGTGGCGGTGACGTTGGGCGTGTCAATGCGGCGTCTAAACCGGCTGCTGATGACCAATGCCGGGCTTGAACGCGAAAGGGCGAATCTGTCGCGATATTTTTCACCCAATGTTGTGGAAGAACTCAGCCAGAACGACGAGCCTCTGAAGCAGGTGCGCAAAGAGGACGTAGCTGTTTTGTTCATTGATATCGTGGGGTTCACAAAATATGCCGCAGGGCGCGATCCCTATGAAGTCATTGAGGTATTGCGTGGTTTCCACGCCCGGATGGAAACTGAGGTTTTTCGCCATCACGGGACGCTGGACAAGTATTTGGGTGATGGGTTGATGGCTACGTTCGGGACCCCGGTGCCGACGCCGATGGATGCCAGAAACGCGGTGGCCTGTGCGGTGGATATGGTCGGTGTCATTGATCGCTGGAACTCGGAACGTCGCCGCGCAGGAGAGCCCGAAATCAAGGTGGGGATCGGCGTCCACTTTGGGTCTGTGGTGCTGGGCGATATCGGTGCCAATCGACTGGAATTTGCGGTGATTGGCGATGCCGTGAATGTGGCGGCCAAGCTGGAGGCATTCACCCGTGACATTCCGGCAAGGGTCGTGATCAGCGATGCTGTTCATAGCCGGTTGGAACGCGAAAGCCATGGTGCATCAGATGTGATGGCAGGATTTGAAAGCCAACAGAATCAGACCGTTCGAGGTATAGATGCCCCGATGAACCTGTGGGTGATGAGGGCATAGCGGCTCCCGCCGATCTTCCATGCATCAAAGATGCAAGTCAGATCGTTGGGCCTGGCAGCGCGCCATAGCGCGCTGCGGTCACACGCGCGGCAACGGATTTTGCGACCTGTTGTAGGGAACCCAATCCTTGACCTCGGGGTAATGTTGGCGCCGCCATGCGCGGACGCGTGGGTTCATCACACGGCGCCAGAGTGGCGGGATCATCGCGGCGACTGTCATGACAGGATAGCCATAGGGCAATTGTGGGGCAGTGTCGTCGGGGTGATGCTGCAACAGTGGGAAGCGGCGGTTCGGTTTGTAATGGTGATCCGAGTGGCGTTGCAGGTTGATCAACAACCAGTTTGACGCTTTTTGTGAGGCGTTCCAGGAATGACGCGGCTGGACGTGTTCATATTTGCCATCTCCCAGATGTTTCCGGGTCAGGCCGTAATGTTCGACGTAGTTGACCAGCTCCAGTTGCCAGATAGCGGTGCCGGCCTGGATCAGGAACAGGGCGAGGCCAGACCAGCCTCCTATCAGAGCGGCCAGCCCAAGCATGGTTCCCTGCAGCGCCCAGTAGCGCCAGAATGGGTTAGTGCGATCGGTCCAGGGGCGATCCTTACGAGCCAATTTGTCGCGTTCAGCCTTGAAGGCAGAGACGAGGCATTGTTTCAACACCCGCGGGTAGAAGCGGTGAAAGCCTTCGTTGTATCGTGCAGTTACCGGGTCGCGCGGCGTACCGACAAAGCGGTGATGCACCAGCAGATGTTCCGAGCGGAAATGCGAATAAAGCACCATTGCCAACAGGATGTCGCCGAGCCAGCGTTCAAACCGACCTTTCTGGTGCATCAACTCATGGCTGTAATTGATACCTACTGTTCCCGAGATCACGCCCATTCCAAAGAACAGACCAATCATTGCCGGAGTCGACAGTTGGTCAGCATGTGTTGCGTACCAGATCAATCCGTACAGGGTCAGAAACTGAACCGGAACCCAGACCTTGGTCAGCAGGACGTACCAGCGCAGAATCGGGTCTTGAGTGTCGGGGTCGGCGTTTCGAATTTCAAGCCCGGTCAACCGATCCAGGATAGCAAAGGCCCACCATGTCGACAGTGGCACCAGCAGGACCCACCAGCCACCCGCAATCGCCGTAAACCAGATCAGTGGGATCAACAGGAATGAAACCCAAAAGGGCAGGGCCGATTGCCAGCGGGACAGAGTTTCTGTTGCGATCATTCCCAGGCTCCAAACAACTGGGCCGAGACTAGTCCAAGTCGGATACACCGCACAATGGGTTACCGATTGCGCCAAAGGTCATGCGCCTTGCGCATCACGGTTGGCAGGTCGCTGGGGCGGAAATCATGTTTGTCTAACACGATTAACCCGTGCGGGTGGAGCCCGGCAGGCAGCGGGGCGGTCCATATACGCAGGATCAGGTGGAAATGGGTGAACGTGTGGCGAACCTCGCCCGCCAATTCCTGCCAATCCGCTGAAAAAGGGGGTGTGTCGACAGGCGTATCTGACCAATCGGACCCGGGCCAGCCCAGCATACCGCCGAGCAGCCCTTTGTCGGGGCGACGCTCCAACAACCAGGCTCCGTCTTCGCGCTGAGCTATGTAGGCATGGCCGTAACGCGTTGGCTTGGGCTTTTTGGGCGTTTTACGCGGCAGATCAGTCTGTGTTCCGGCCGCGCGGGCCTGACAGGGGTCCCGCAGCGGGCAAATTCCACAGGCGGGTGACTTGGGTGTGCAGATCGTGGCACCGAGATCCATCACCGCCTGCGCGTAATCGCCGGGGCGCGTGTTCGGCGTAAGTGCAGCGGCCTTGTTTTTTAGTACCGGCTTTGCCCCCGGCAGCGGTTCGTGGATGTCATACAGGCGGGCCATCACGCGTTCGACGTTGCCGTCCAGCACCGTTTCGGGACGGTCAAAGGCGATGGCCGCGATAGCAGCAGCGGTATAAGGACCGATACCCGGAAGTTTCAGCAGGGCATCGTAGGTATTGGGGAATACTCCGCCATAATCGTCAGCCACCACACGCGCACATTTCAGCAAGTTGCGGGCGCGGGCGTAATAGCCCAGCCCGGCCCATTCCCCCATCACCTGATCGTCGGGTGCGGCAGCCAGCGCCTGAATAGTCGGCCAGCGCGTGGTGAAGCGGGTGAAATAATCGCGCACAGCAGCAACGGTGGTTTGCTGCAACATCACCTCGGACAGCCAGACACGGTAGGGATCAGGAATAACGCCTGCCGCCCGGTCGCCCGGCCCAACGCGCCACGGCATCGCACGGGCGTTGCGGTCGTACCAGTCCAGCAGGTCGGTGCTCAGGTCAGATTGAATGGCGTCACGCAAGTTTTATCTATCTCTTTGTCGGGTTTCTCTGGCGCCCGGTGTCATGCCCATTACAATAGCGGCGCAGGAGTTGGAAACCAGATGCAGCGCAGACGTTCTTCGACCCGCGGGTTCAAACGCACCGCGACATTGCTGAACGACCAGATCAGGCGCGCCGGGGAGAGCCGGGGTTTTGCCGTGTCACGTCTGTTGACCCATTGGGCTGAAATTGTCGGGCAGGATCTGGCCGCTATCGCGAGGCCAGTGAATGTCGGCTATGGCAAGGGCGGTATTGGCGCGACGTTGACGGTGCTGACGACCGGTCCGCAGGCCCCAATGCTTGAGATGCAAAAAGAACAATTGCGCGACAAGGTGAACGCGGTCTACGGCTACAGCGCGATCAGCAGGGTTCGCATCACGCAGACCGCTCCGACCGGGTTTGCCGAGGGGCAGGCCAGTTTTGACCATAAGCCGAAACCGGCAAAACAAAGACTCAATCCAGAGATTGCAGCCGAGGCAGACCGGACCGCACTCGAGATTCACGATGGTGATTTGCGCGCGGCCCTTGAACGTCTGGGTCGTAACGTTCTATCCAAACAAAAACGCTGAGAAAGGGCTGAGAAATGAGCCGTATTGCAACTGGAATCTGCGCGGCTGTCGCCATCGCCGCAGGCGGCTATTGGCTGTCGCTGTCGAATTCCACGTCTTCGTATCCGCTGATCAGTAGCGCCGAGGCACAAGAAGCCGATCTGGACACCTCGACAATTGTCGAGATGGTGCAGGGGGCCGAGGATGCGCCGGTCGAAATCATCGAATATGCCTCTTACACCTGTCCGCATTGTGCCAATTTCCATAACGGCCCGTTTAAGCAGTTGAAAAAGGACTTTATCGACACTGGTAAGGTGAAATTCATCTATCGTGAGGTGTATTTTGACCGGTATGGTCTGTGGGCCTCAATGGTTGCGCGTTGCGACGGGCCTGAAAAGTTCTTTGGTATTTCTGATCTGATCTATGAAGGTCAATCCGAATGGACGAAGGCAGGCGGCCCTGCCGAAATCGTGGATGAACTGCGCAAGATCGGGCGACTGGCCGGTATCGACAATGATCAGCTTGAGGCTTGTCTGCAGGACGGAACACGCGCTCAGACACTGGTGGCCTGGTATCAGGAAAACGCCGAACGTGACGGCGTTCAATCCACACCGTCGTTCATCGTTAACGGACAGAAAGTGGGCAACCAGTCTTATGCCGATTTCAAAAAGCTGATCGAGGCTGAACTGGGTAGCTAAAGCAATTGATGCGACCGGCTTGTTCAGGGCCGGTCGCTATTCAAGGCGAGGGGGCAATCCGCAAAAGCATCTGCCGGACCTTGTCGGACTCATTCACCCTCAGACGAACTGGAAGGGTGATAACCTTGCTGCGAAATGTGGGTGGCAGGCGAACGGCGTCTTTTTCCGTTGTAACCATCTGCGCGCCGAGCAGGCGTGCGTCGTTTTCCAACCGCGTCATTAGCGCCGGGGTCAAAGGCTGGTGATCATCCAGTGCCTCGGCCCTCAGCAGTGTGGCGCCTTGCTGGCGCAGGGTGGCAAAGAACTTCTCGGGATAACCGATCCCTGCAAAGGCCAGAACAGGCGTGTCACTCCAATCCATACCGGTTTGCAGGGGTTCAACGGCTCCTGTTGCATGGGGTTTGGTCAGGGCTTGCGCCCAACGAGCCGCAAATTCGGTTTGCGCCGCGTCATCACCCAGAGACAACACCAGATCAGCGCGCTTCAGCCCGACATCGACAGGTTCACGCAACGGTCCTGCTGGCAGGCATAGCCCATTGCCAAAGCCACGTGCCGCATCGACCACGATAACCGAGAAGTCCTTGGCGACCGACGGGTTCTGAAACCCGTCATCAAGCAGAATCACAGTTGCACCTGCTTCCGCCGCAGCACGGGCACCGGCGGCGCGGTCTTTGGCGACCCAAACCTCGGCAAAGGCAGCCAGCAACAATGGCTCGTCCCCAACCTGTGCGGCGCTGTGTTTGGTCGGATCGACCTGTACCGGACCCTCCAGTGACCCTCCGTGGCCGCGTGTGACGACGTGCGGCTGGTGCCAGGCATCGCGCAGTTGCTCGATCATCCAGATCACGGTCGGCGTCTTGCCGGTACCGCCCGCGTTCAGATTGCCGATGCAGATGACCGGAACACCGGGTTTGTAGCCCACGCCGGCCGCGACCCGACGCGCCGTGGCCGCGGCGTAGACGTGCCCCAGCGGCGCCAGCAGGCGCGCGCGCAGATCCAATTCGTCCGGCGCTGTGTTCCAGAAGTTCGGTGCCCGCATCACTTCGCACTCCGCTGATCCAGGCAATCCTGTACCATATCGACCAGTTTATCCGCCTGTGGTGCGCCGTCGGAAACGATCTGCCATCCCGCCAATGCCATGTCTGCGGCCCGGTCCGGCGAGAGCAGCTCCACCACGGCGTCGCCCAACTCGGTTGCCGTTCTGACAATGCGGGTTGCCCCGGCCTGATCCAACTGATCGTATATCTGCTGATGCCGATGCACAAACGGACCGTGGATCACGGATGAGCCAAGCGCAACGCCAACCAGCGGATCATGCCCGCCCGCGCCCCGTTCAAGTGAGCGGCCCATAAAAGTGACAGGCGAGACCCTGTGCCACAAACCCAGATCTTCCTGTTCGGACGACAGTATGACCTGCGTAGTGTCTTCGATCTGCCCGCCCGTATCCCAGTTGGTACAACGCAGGTCCATGTTTTCCAGGCGGCGGTGCAGTGGCTCGGCCTCGGCCACGTCCGCCACATGCAGCACCAGCATTAGCCGGGGCAGTATCCGCAGCGCCTGACGATGGGCAGTAAGGACCGAGATGAATTCCGTATCCAGAACACAAGCTGAAAGCCAAACTGGACGCCCGGCCAGCGCGTGGGTGATCTCGATCAGCTCATCTTCTGGCCAGGGTTTAGGGTTAGGACTCACGTGCAAGGGTGGAGCTTCAGACACCTTGCTTGACGCGATACCCAGGCGTCGGATGGTGCGTACCATTTCGGGCGTTGTGGCCAGAATCGATTGAAAGCAATCCAACGTAAAACGGGTGATATCGGGTAGCCACCGTGCACCGCGCGCGATGTTGATGTCGATCTGCGCCTCGATAAGGATCAGGGGAATACCCCGCTCATCGGCGCGTGTAATCACATTTGGCATCAGGCCGCCCCCGACCCATAGGCCGATGTCCGGGCGCCAGTGATCAAGAAATGCCCGCGCGGCGCCGGTCTGTTCCAGCGGCAGATCGACCAGTGGAAACTCGGACCGATCCCAGCGCGACAGATCGGCTCCGGGCGGGGTTGTCAGCAGCACGTTTAAGTCAGGCCGGACCTGTTGCAGGCGACGGCAGAAATCGGTCACCGCGCGTTGACGGTCTTGGGTGCTGATATGTGCCCAAATGACTTCACCTTCCGGGCGGTCTGGATAAGACAAAGCGGCCGCGTTAGGTACGCCCCAGGACAGAACCCGATATGCGGCCAGGCTGAGCGAACGCGGCTTGCTCATGGGCGAATGCCGGTGCTTTCGGGGTCAAGCCGTGCCCGCAAGATCTGGTGTACTGCCGCGCCCGCTGCAATCACGCCGTTCAGGCGCGGATGCGCGTTGTTAAACCGCAGGGGATGACCCAGCCGGTCAGAGCAAGTGCCGCCCGCCTCGCGGATAATCAGGTCGCCTGCGGCGATATCCCATTCCCAACTCGGCCGAAGCGTCAGCATCCCGTCAAACCGGCCTTGTCCAACAAGCGCCAAGCGATAAGCAAGCGAGGGGCGGTAGACCCGTTTAAATTCCGGCACTTCACCTTGTCGCCAATGGCGCGGGTCGAGGTTGGGCTTGGCGGCCAGAATCTCGGCCGTTTCCAAGGCTGAAACCCCGGAAACGCGGATCGGGGCACCGTTCAGCGTTGCGCCTTGCCCCTTTGCCGCCGCGTAAAGCAGATCGCGCCGCGGCAGAAAGATCACCGCCGCCGTTACTTCGCCCCGCTCGGCAACCGCCAGAGAGTGTGCCCACGTGCGCGACCCTTCGGCAAAACTGCGGGTGCCATCAATGGGATCGATGATAAACAGGCGGTCCTTCGACAGCCGGGCGCTGTTGTCTTCGGTTTCTTCGCTTAGCCAGCCATAGCCGGGCCGGGCGAAGGGCAGGCGCTGTTCCAACATGGCGTTGACGGCAAGATCGGCCTCGGTCACCGGCCCCGCGCCGCCGGGTTTATCCCAGCGTTGCGCCGTATCACCCGAATACCGTGTCGCGATCTTTCCGGCCTCTAATGCGGCGTCGATCAGAAGTTGCAGGTCAGCTGCCGGCAAGTGTCATTCCTTCGACCAGAATCGAGGGGACAATCCGCGACAGCCAGGGCCGCGCGTCGTTTGCAGGGATGATCTGTTTTAGCATATCGCGCAGATTGCCTGCGATGGTGCATTCATTGACCGGGTGCGTAATCTCTCCGTTTTCGACCCAGAACCCCGAGGCCCCGCGCGAATAATCGCCGGTGTTCGGATTGATGGTGGACCCGATCATCGAGGTCACCAATAGGCCGGTGCCCATGTCGCGCAGCAGGTCTTCGCGGCTGTGTTTGCCCTGCGTCAGACTCAGGTTCCAGTTGCTGGGCGATGGCGGTCCCGACACACCGCGGGCCGCATTGCCTGTCGAGGTCATCTCCAGTTTGCGCGCGCTGGACAGGTCCAGGGTCCAACCCGTCAGGACACCATTTTCGACAATGGCGCGCCGTTGCGTCGGTAACCCTTCGGCATCAAAGGGGCGCGAGCCTGAGATGCGCGGGCGGTGTGGGTCTTCGATTAGCGATAGATGCTCGGGCAGGACCTGCTCGCCCAAGCAATCCTTCAGCCAGGACGCCCCGCGTGCAATTGCAGCCCCGTTGCTTGCCGCCAGCAAATGACCGATCAGCGAGGATGAAATTCGTTCGTCAAACAGGACCGGAAATGTACCTGTGGCAGGCTTGCGGGCACCCACCAGCGCCACGGCGCGTTCGCCAGCGGTGCGGCCGATCTCGTCGGGGCTGCGCAGGTCGCTTTGGAAGGTGCGGCTGTCGCCGTCATAGTCGCGCTCCATCCCGGTGCCTTCGCCCGAGATCGCCACGCAAGAGGTGGATCGGCTGCTGCGGGCATAACCGCCGGAAAAGCCATTGGTGGCAGCCAGATGCACGCGATGCGTGCCATAGCCCGCCGCCGCATCCGAAACTTGCGAAACGCCGTGAACCGCAAGCGCTGCCGCCTCGGCCGCCAATGCATCTTGCAACAGATCCTCAGCCGCCGGTTCCTGGGCTGGATCGAACAATTCAAGCGCGGTAACGTCCCAGCCGGTGGCCAACTGGTCCGCATGGGCTAACCCGGCAAACGGGTCCTCTGGCGCCTCTCGGGCCATGGCCACAGCGCGTTCAGCCATGGTTGCCAGTGTTTCGGGGCGGCTGTCCGAGCTGGATACAATCGCTTGCCGCTGACCCAGCAAGACCCGCAGGCCAAGATCAGTGCCCTCTGACCGCTCGGCATGTTCCAGCGCGCCGCCACGGACTTCGACAGAGACCGAAGATCCGTCGATCACAATGGCATCCGCAGCATCCGCCCCGGCTTTGCGGGCGGCGTCCAGCAGGGCGTGGCTGATATCTTCAGGTGTACGGGTCATGCGGCCTCCGGTTGCAATGCACTGGACCTAGCCTTGGACTGCCCTTCCCGCAAGACCCGCTATGAAAAGCAGCCGTTCAGCTATTGTCAAAAAACTGCGGAAACTTCGTGCGCGGTCGTAAAACAGGCTGCGTTGCCCGAGGTTTTTCGATACAGGTTCACAAGGGACAGAGGCGCTTTGTTTTCGGGCCGTGCAGATGGGAAGTGACCAACATGAAAGACAACCTGACTCTGCGCGGGGTGGAAATACCCGACGATCCGCAGATCATTACCCAAAAAGTGAAACGATCCATCCTTGCCGAGCGATATGAAAAGGACGAGGTGAGCGGGCTGCCAAAGTTCATCGACCCCAACGACAGGGTTGTCGAACTTGGGGCTGGAATCGGGTTTATTTCATCTTTTCTTGTAACGCGACTGGGTGTGCGCCGTGTCCTGTGCGTCGAAGCAAACCCCGCGCTGTGCGAGTTTATCGGACGTGTGCACGCAGCCAATGACATTTCAGATGTAGATGTCATCAACGCGGTTGCCCGTACCGATGGGCAAGACCTGGGTACAGCCAGATTCTACGTGCGGGAACCTTTCTGGTCATCCTCAATGGAGTCATCCCCGGACTATGTGAAAGAGATCGGCGTCCCCGAATGTCAGTTGTCAGATACCCTGCGCGACTTTGATGCCAATGTACTGATTGTCGACATTGAAGGGGGCGAAAGTCATTTGTTTGCCGGTGCGGACCTTGCTGACGTGCAGAAAGTCTACCTTGAAGTGCATACGCGTAAGATCGGTTTGCGCGGTATCAAAAAGTGTTTTGATGATCTTTCTGCGCTTGGATTTGCCTATGACCAGCGCGTCAGCTGCGGCGGCTCGGTTTTGTTTCGTCGGATAGGAACGCGCTGAAAAGGGTGAGGGAAGGCAGCGATGCTACCTTCCCCAAACCGCTACTTGATGCGCTGACCATTGGCCAGAATCTGACCGTCTTCGGTGAATTCGATCTTGGAGTTCAGCGTGTCCGGTGCGTCGCCCGGAACCGCCATCATGCCCATCATCATGCGCGCGCCAATCGCTTCGCTTTCGTCAACCAGACCCATGCTGATCAGTGTGTCGATCAGGGCGTTGGCACCCACCAGTTGCAGGTTCGCCACGCCCGTAGGGGTCGGCATACCGTCAAACTCTGCCGCATTGGAGTTGTCGAAGGTAAAGTCGCCGTCTCCGGTCAGCTCTGCTCCAACCAGAGAGACCAGCAATTCGTTGATCTTCAGCGAATGCAGCTCACCCGGTGCAGCGCCCGTGGTCTCCATGGCTTCGACCGATTCCGGATCGAACAAGTTCGTCAGTATTTTTGCAGTACCGGTTGCGTCCAACGCAATGGTTGCCGGGTCACGCGGTAAGGCGCCTGCCGGATCGAACATGCTCCACAACACATCCGACATGGTGAAATCCTTCAGGTTCATGGCAAAGCCAAAGGGCTGAACCTCTTCGGATTGCTGTACCGGGAATTCGAATTTCATACCGGCATTTGCCATCGCGATTTCGATCGGAAAGGGCAGATCGGCCGTCGTCACCGCCAGTTTCGAGCTGTTCTGCTCGACATCATAGGCCAGGCGCTGATCGTCGATGCTGACGCCAAAACGTCCGCCTTCGGATTCGCTTCCCATCGAGAATGCCTCGCCCTCGCTGGTGCCTGCAATCGCGGTTTGACCCGCGGCATAGGTAAACAGACCCGAGAACGAAAAGCCGTTTTCAAAGAACGCTTGCGGATCTGACCCGTCGAAATTGTCCGGGACCACGCTGGTACCCTCGAACGTAAGCTGGTTCAGCGATCCGTTGATCTTGCCGTCATCCGATCCTTCAGGGTCGTTGAATACCAGATCATAGGTGAGCGAGTCGGCCGTCATATCCTGATCGACTGACCGGGTGTCACCGATTTTCATCCGCGAGCTGCCAGCCAGGTCCGTCAGTTTCAGATCCATGTCCAGGCTGTCTTCTGGAATGGTTTCGTCATCGACTTGCAGGCCACCCAGCTTCAGGCCAAGCGCTGGCGCGGAGTAGTCATAGGTCATGTCGTCGGGGTCGCCCGAGACCACCATCTCCAGCCCTGTGTGGTAGTATTCGATGTCGACCGAGAACGCCTCGCCTTCCTCTTCACCGGACAGCGTCATGGGAAGGCTTTCAGGCAGGCCGATGTTGACTGTTCCATCCCCGTTTTCGGTCAGGGTCATCTGCGGGACGCTCATCTGAAATGATCCCCCCGCATCCGGGACGGTTGCGACCACCTTCATATCGGTGATGGTGGTTACATTGCCTGATGTGGATTGCTCTGCCGACACCGTGTATCCCATTTGGGATAGGTAGGCTTGCCAGTCATCCCACACCTGTTGGGCCGTGACATCGGCAAGCGCACCTTGGGTGACAAGGGCATAGGCTAAGACTGCGCCGCTGCTGCGGCGGAGGAAAACGGACATCTGAGAACCCTTCGTTATCAATTTGCCGGCATCGTCGTGCCTGCAGAGGCAGGCGTCAAGGGGCAAGGGCTGGACCCCTTCCCCGTTGGCGCGGTAGAGATTCACATAATCTCAAATCTATGGAGGCACAGGGTGCAAATGCGGGACAAAACCGTACTGATAACAGGGGCAAGCCGGGGCATCGGGGCCGAGGCGGGGCGCGTTTTTGCCGCGGCCGGTGCAAATGTTGCACTGGTGGCGCGTAGCGGCGATCAAATCGGCGCACTGGCTGAGGCGCTGGGTGATCAAGCCTTGGCGCTGCAATGTGACGTCAGCAATTTTGCGCAGGTCGAACAGGCCGTCGCACAGTGTGTTGATCGTTTTGGCGGGTTGGATGTTGTGATCGGCAACGCGGGTGTGATTGATCCGATCTCTCAGCTGTCCACTGCCGATGTCGCAGCTTGGAGCGCGGCCATCGATATCAATCTCAAGGGCGTGTTCTACGGCATGCGCGCAGCGCTGCCTGTGATGCGTGCTGCCGGTGGGGGCACAATTATTACGGTGTCATCGGGCGCGGCGTCCCATGCAATCGAAGCGTGGAGTCATTACTGCGCCTCTAAAGCAGGGGCCAAGATGCTGACCGAATGCCTGCATCTGGAAGAGTCGATTCACGGCATCCGCGCCATGGGCCTTTCCCCCGGAACCGTTGCAACGGATATGCAGCGCGTGATCAAGGCCAGCGGCATCAACGCAGTTAGCCAGCTGGATTGGAGCGATCACATCCCCGCCGACTGGCCCGCCCGGGCGTTGCTGTGGATGTGTTCACCCGACGCGGATGAGTTTCTGGGCACTGAAATTTCACTGCGGCGCGACGATATCCGCCAGCGGGTGGGGCTGACGTGATAGAATTGACCAAGGCAGATGGGTTGTGGACGGTAACGCTCAATAATCCGCAAAAAGCCAATGCTCTGACGGCTGCGATGCTAGGTGATCTGGCCGAAATCGCGGAAGCCGCGACCGAGGCGCGCGCTCTGATCCTGACTGGTACGGGCAAGGTGTTTAGCGCGGGGGCTGATCTGGAAGAGGCGCGGGCGGGACTTGCAACCTCGGACCTGTGGGAGCGGGTATCGGGCGCAATCGCAGCTTTGCCCTGTCTTACGGTTGCTGCCTTGAACGGAACGCTGGCAGGTGGAGCTAACGGGATGGCCTTGGCCTGTGACATTCGAATTGCAGTGCCGCATGCCAGGGTCTTTTACCCGGTGATGAAATTGGGTTTTTTGCCGCAACCATCAGATCCCGGGCGTATGGCAGCCCTGATCGGGCCAGCGCGCACCAAGATGATCCTGATGGCCGGGCAAAAGATTACGGCGGAGGAAGCCTATGGCTTTGGGCTGGTTGACAGGGTGGTTGAGCCCGATCAACTGATGCAAACGGCGCATCAGCTTGTCGCTGACAGTCTGGCCGCCACGCCTGAGATTGCGGCAGGAATCGCAATGATGTGCCGATGAGATTGTCCGCTTTGCTTCTGCGTGTCGCGAACCCCAAGCGGCTTGCAGGTTTCTATGCGGATGCTTTGGGCATGACGGCACAAGCACAAGGGCCGAACCACAGGGTTGGCTATGCCGGTCAGGACGCGGACCTGCTTTTGATGCCGGGTGGAGGTGGATATACCCATGACGGCGGGCAAAGGTACTGGAAGATCGGGATCACTGTGCCGGATGTTGATCTCGCCGTATCCCGTCTGCGCCAAAAAGGTGTCGAAGTCTCGGAACCGAAACAGTTTCTCGACATTGGCTATATGTGTCACCTGAAAGACCCGGAAGGGTTTGTAATCGAGTTATTGCAACATTATTTTCAGGCCAATCGCCCCTTTAACGCCGCCGATCCCGCCGCGCCATTTGCAAAAGCTTGCGTCGGCCAGATCACCTTGCGCACAGGGAATATCGCCGCCGAAGATGCGTTTTGCCGTTCTCAAGGTATGCGGCTGTTGTCAATTCAGGATGTGACCCAATTGGGGTTCGACCTGCATTTCTATGCCTTCACCGATGAAACGCCGCCTGACCCCGATATTTGGTCTGTTGCAAACCGCGAATGGCTTTGGAAACGACCGTACACGGTGCTGGAATTTCAACATCTCGCCGGGGCGCAATTCGCACCGGTACCTGACTATCGCGGGTTAGAGGTTCAGGGGCTGGCGGGATCCGTCCGGGATGCCTTTGGTGATCCTGTCCGACCAGGTTGATCACCGCCCACGGCGTTTGCCCGGAACTTTGGATCGGAAGCCGGGCGGTCGTTTCCGGACCCATTGCAGGAATTTCTCAAGCCGGGGATGACCGCGCAAAGCCTCGACGGTGTTGAACTCACGGGCCAGTTCCGCTTCGGTCAGGGTGGCGTGAACCTCTTTGTGGCAGATGACATGCAACAAAACCGTCGGTCCGCCCTTGCCCCCTTTGAGTTTTGGGATCAGATGGTGCAGGCTGCCGCCCCCATTCGGAATGGGGCGGTCACAGAGCGGGCAGATCGGATCACTGTTCGACATGGCCCACGTAGAAATGCGTGGGATGGAGCGGAAAGCAAGGGGGCAGACGTGGCGCAGGCAGTGATAATCGGGGCCGGACCCGCAGGTTTGATGGCTGCCGAGGAATTGTCTGCCGCTGGCCATGATGTTCTTGTGGCCGAGGCCAAGCCCTCGGTCGGGCGCAAGTTTCTGATGGCGGGGAAATCGGGTCTGAACCTGACCAAGGATGAACCCCTTGAGACTTTGTTGCAAACTTATGGGGACGCGGCAAGCTGGCTGCGCCCTATGGTTACAGATTTCGACGCCACCGGCGTACAGCGCTGGGCGCAAGGGTTGGGGCAAGAGGTATACACCGGTACGACAGGCCGAGTGTTTCCGACGGCAATGAAAGCTTCGCCGCTGTTACGTGCGTGGCTGTCCCGGCTTGAGGTTGCAGGCGTTCAGATCAAAACCCGCTGGCGCTGGCTGGGTTGGGATCGCGATGCGCTTCTGTTCGAAACTCCGGACGGCGAGCAGCGGCTTACGCCGGATGTGACAATACTGGCACTGGGCGGGGCAAGTTGGGCGCGGTTGGGCTCGGACGGCCAGTGGGCAAAAATCTTGGGGGACGCAGGTGTCGCGACGACCCCTTTCGCACCGGCGAACGCTGCCTTGTCCGTTGGTTGGAGTGATCATATGCGAACGTATTTCGGTTCGCCGCTCAAGTCGGTGCGCTGGAAGGCGGACAAGCTGCAAAGCCGGGGCGAGGCCACGATCTCGGCAACCGGGCTAGAGGGCGGGGGGATGTATTCCCTGACTCCAGCGTTGCGTGAGGGTGCGCCGCTCTACCTCGATCTGCTGCCAGATTTGAACCTAGCGACCCTGCAATCTCGGCTTGATGGAAAGAAATCCAAGACCACGCTGTCACAATGGATGAAAAAATCACTCCGCCTGCCGCCACAAAAGATCGCGCTGTTTCATGAGATGGCCAAAATCAACGGTCTGACGCCGGCGCGATGGTCCGAGGCCCTAAAGCATCTGCCGATCCAATACGATGGCTTGCGTCCTATGGACGAAGCGATTTCTACAGCGGGCGGTGTCAAGCGGACTGCTTTGGATGGTGGGTTGATGCTGACCGCGATGCCGGGCGTGTTCTGCGCCGGAGAGATGTTGGATTGGGAGGCCCCGACTGGTGGTTACCTGCTGACCGCCTGTTTGGCGACCGGGAAATGGGCTGGGCGATCCGCCGCAGAATGGTTGCAAGCGCGTTAGCGAGACCGCGCCAGCATTGCCAAGCGAATCATCGCACGTTCGACCAATGCCATCGCAGGTGCTGTTTGTCCTGCGGAGCGCAGTGAAAGGTCGGTATCGGTCAGAACCGTCAGCGCGGTCTGCAATTTCGGTGCGCCCCAACCCTGCGCCTGCCGTAGAATCCGGTCGCGGCGTTTACCATAGACCGGTGGCCGCAGCTTACCGATTCCCTGTGCAGCCCCTCCGGGGTCCGACGCACAGGCATAAAGCGTGCGAAAATACCGGGTCGCACCGATGCACAGACTGACCGCGTTGGTGCCTTGGGACTGCAAGCGCCGGATCAGCGGACCGATCTCGCCGGCACGGCCCTCGGCGATGACGTTCAGAACATCATCCAGCCCGGCCTCGGTCGAGCGGGGGGCGCAGGCCATGATATCCTCGATAGACAGCTCTGATCTGTCATCGTACTTGTACAGCGCCAGTTTTTCGATGGTTTGCGCAAAATCACCCGGACTGATTGCGGTCGCCAACTCGACCAATGCAGACATCGAATCATTGGGGATGTTGTCCAACCCGGACTGCTTTAGGATACGCTCAACCTCGCCCCGGGATGGTGGGTCGTCGTAGATACCGACCGCATAGGCCGACGGGTGTGCCTCGAACGCTTTGCGGATTTTCGAGCTGGGCTTGAGCTGCCCGGCAGTAACGATGATCTGAGCATCACCCGGAGCCCAATCCTCGAACGCGGCGATGATCGCGGGGGCTGCGACGTCCGTAGTGTCTTCGACAAAAACGGCACGCGGCCCGGGGAAAAAGCCCACCGCCTTGACCGCATCCAGCAACAGGGCAGGATCGCCGCGTAGATCAGCGCCCGGCATCCGGGTAAGGCGCATCTCTTCTTCGGCATTGCTGCCCAGCAGTGCGGCCAAAACCTGTTGGCGTTTCAAAGCCACGCGCATCGCATCAGCGCCATAGATCAAAAGCCCGGCCTTGTCGGCATCGGGCCGCGCGAAATACCCCTCAGCCTCGCGCGGGCTGAGCTTCATGAGCCAAGGCCCGGCGTGGCATAAAGCTCGCTTACGATCTGGTCCGCCAGGATCACCATCAACCTTTGCCGGGCATCGCGCTCGTCCGCCAACGTTGAGACCGTCGATCCGGCAGCTGAATAGCCGACGAAATTATTGACGGCACCGGATGCAACAACCTGACCTGTGCTGTTGGATTTCAGGGCGTAATTCGCCCTGCCTTCAATGGTATAGCGGTTGATCTCGTTGGTTGTGGTGATTGCGGCCGATCGGATAACAGTCGCGACACTCACGTCCAGATTGTAGTCATTCCCCGAATTCGCGCTGCGACCCAGACGTTGTTCAAGATTCTGGACCATCAAGTAGCTGTCGGTCGAGTTCGGGACTGAAACGGCAACCTTCCCATTCAACGCTGCGCCCGACCCTCCGGGTGCATAGACCGGCTCAAAGCCACAGGCCGCCAGCACCAGCGGCATTAACAACAGGGTTCTGCGGTTAAACAACGACATTCACGATCCGGCCCGGGACAACAATCACTTTCTTTGGCGCGGCACCATCCAGCGCCTTTTGGACAGCTTCGGTGCTGAGCGCGATTTTTTCAACCTCTGCCTTGGCCAAATCCTTGGCCACGCTGATTTCCGCGCGGCGTTTGCCGTTGATCTGGATCGGCAGCGTTATGGTGTCGTCGATCATCATCGCCGCATCGGCTACAGGCCACGGGGCGGTGGCAACCAGTCCTTCGCCGCCCAAAAGCTGCCAGAGTTCTTCCGACAGATGCGGGGTCATGGGCGACATCAGCTGTGCCAGCGTTTTGGCCGCCTCGCGTTTTGCGGCTGTGCCTGCCTTGGATTTCGCCAGCGTGTTGGTAAAGGCATAGAGCTTGGCGATAGAGGCATTGAATCCAAAGGATTCGACCCCACCCGTCACGTCATGAATGGCCTTGTGCATCTCGCGCAGCAGGGTTTCGTCCTCGGCATTGGGCGAAACGTCTGACGCGGCGATCTCGGTCGCGATGCGGTGAACGCGGCTGAGGTGCTTGAATGCGGCTTCGGCCCCGGATGCTGTCCACTCTACGTCACGCTCGGGCGGCGAATCGGACAGCACGAACCAACGCGCGGTATCTGCGCCAAAGGCCGAGATAATGCTGACCGGATCAACAACGTTCTTTTTGGATTTCGACATTTTGGCCGAAGGGATGATCTCAACCTCTGTCCCATCGGCCAGTTTGCCGTCGGTCACATCCTCGGGCAGGTGGTAGACCGGGCGGCCTTTTTCGTCGCGTGTCTGGTATATCTCATGGGTCACCATGCCTTGCGTAAACAGGGCATTGAACGGCTCAATCGCCTTTTTAGGCAGATGGCCGGTGATGTTCATCGCCCGTGCGAAGAAGCGAGAATAGAGTAAGTGCAGAATCGCATGCTCGATACCACCGATGTACTGATCGACATTCATCCAGTACTCGGCCTCGGCCAGATCGGTGGGTGTTTCAGCGCGTGGAGCGGTGAACCGGGCGAAATACCACGACGAATCAACAAACGTATCCATCGTATCCGTTTCACGCCGGGCGGACCCGCCGCATTTGGGGCAGGTGCAGTCGCGCCATGTCGGATGACGGTCCAGCGGGTTTCCCGGCTTATCAAAGGTGACATCATCGGGCAGACGGATCGGCAGGTTTTCTTTCTTCTCGGGCACAACGCCGCATTTTTCGCAATGCACCACGGGAATCGGGCAGCCCCAGTAGCGCTGGCGCGACAGGCCCCAATCACGCAACCGGTATTTGGTGACGCCTTCCCCCCACCCCGCCTTTTCGGCGAAATCGACGGTGGCGTTGATCGCCTCGTCGCCAGTGGCCTCGGTCAAACCCGCAAAGTGATTCACCCAGCGGACTTTCTCGGTTTTGGGCGGGACGAATGCGATCTTGTCGACCGGAGTGCTGTCATCCAGCGCAAAGAACGTGTCGATCACGGGCAAGTCATACTTGCGGCAGAAGTCCAAATCGCGCTGGTCATTCGCCGGGCAGGCAAAGATCGCACCGGTGCCGTAATCCATAAGGATGAAGTTCGCGATCCAGACCGGCAGTTCCCAATTGGGGTCCAGTGGATGTTTGACACGGATGCCAGTGTCGTAACCAAGCTTTTCGGCGGTCTCAATAGCTTCTTCCGTGGTGCCGCCCTTGCGGCATTCTGCAACAAATTCAGCAACTTCGGGGTTTTCGGCCTCAAGCTGCTTGGCAATCGGATGATCCGGAGAGATTCCGACAAAGGACGCGCCCAACAATGTATCGGGGCGCGTTGTGTAAACGGTGATCGGCTCTCCCCCATCGGTACGCTCGAACCCGAATTGCAGCCCGCGCGACTTGCCGATCCAGTTTTCCTGCATCAGCCGCACCTTGGCGGGCCAGTTGTCCAGCGTATCCAGCGCCTCAAGC
Source organism: Ruegeria sp. AWH4_226 (assembly GCF_056159225.1). Lineage (NCBI taxonomy): Bacteria > Pseudomonadati > Pseudomonadota > Alphaproteobacteria > Rhodobacterales > Roseobacteraceae > Ruegeria > Ruegeria sp. AWH4_226. The sequence continues at coordinate 3,000,127 of NZ_JBSWUU010000001.1, forward strand.
AGCTCTTCGGAATAATCCGAGATCTTGAAGAACCACTGTGTCAGTTCCCGCCGCTCGACAAGCGCGCCTGAACGCCAGCCGCGCCCGTTTTCGACCTGTTCATTGGCCAACACGGTCATGTCGACCGGGTCCCAGTTTACGATGGCGTTCTTGCGATAGACCAACCCGGCCTCAAGCATATCAAGGAACAAGGCCTGCTGCTGACCGTAGTATTCGGGGTCACAGGTGGCGAATTCGCGGGACCAGTCGATAGACAGGCCCAGTGGTTTCATCTGCCCGCGCATGTCGGCGATGTTGCCATAGGTCCAATCCTTCGGGTGGCCACCAATCGCCATCGCGGCGTTCTCTGCCGGCATACCAAACGCATCCCAGCCCATCGGATGCAGTACGTTGTGCCCGGTCGCCAGTTTGTGCCGCGCGATCACATCACCCATCGTGTAGTTTCGCACATGCCCCATATGGATTCGGCCCGACGGGTATGGGAACATCTCAAGCACATAGTATTTCGGCTTGTCCGCCGTGTGTTTGGCGGTGAAGATTCCGGCCTTGTCCCAGGCCTCTTGCCATTTTGCTTCGATTTCGGTGGCCGAATAGCGAGACATCGTGCGGTCCTTCGTGAATGAAAACGCCGGGCGTGAACCCGGCGTGGTAATATTGCGATTTTCGGCGGGTTGCTAGAGCTTGTTGTCCGCAATGCGCAACTGACGGGCGCGGGACAGGATCGCATCCTCGACCGCGCGAGCGGTTGCCGCGCTGACCGGGTTGCCGCCGCTTGTCTGCAAAGCAACGCGCAAAGACCGCGCCGCAAGGGCCGGATCGCTGATGTGAACCGTTGCCCGGTATTGCCGCCCCCCGCCCGGAGGTGTGCCGTAACCTGTTACAATTACACCGGTAAACGGGTCAATCTCTTGAACGGGCAGGAAATTCAGAACGTCCAGCGATGCAGCCCACAGATAGCGATTCACGTTTGTGACCTGCTCGGCATCGGCCGTGTTGAAGACATCCCAGATGGTCGAGCGGTTCGGATCGTTCAGTTCCTGCTCATCGGAATTTCCGCCGGTTGCAAGCGAATTCGGGTTCGGCGTGGCCCCCCGATTCTCTCCGCAGGCCGACACGGCAGCAGTCACTATGATCAAACCGAAAATCGTCTGCAGGCGCATTGTCGACTGGTCCTGTTCACTTTGGTCTACATTGTCTGAGTGATACTCCTAGACAAGGACCCGTTCAGCAACAAGCCTATTATTGTCACATATGGTTTGGCGTGCGGTCCTTCCGGCCCTCAAATCCGACTGTGGCATCCTTGCACCAATTCAGGGTCAATGAGCGGGCACTCCTTATGCCAAGCTTGCGTAAAGGGGGCAAAAAGAGCGAAACGGTGTCCGTGCTGAGACATATGCTTTGGCATGTGTCGAGTAGATAAACTTTTTGAAACCGAGGGAAACAAGATGAAAAAAGTTCTCTTCGCAACGACGGCTCTGATCGCAACCGCAGGCGTTGCGGCCGCCGAGTCCGGCGTTAACTTTAGCGGTTATGGCCGCTTTGGTATCGGGTATACGGAAGACCGTACCGGTGCTGTAACCAACTTCGTAACAGGCACCACTACCACCACTGGCGGTGCTGTTAACACCGGTGTTATCACTTCCACTGGTACAGCTACTGTCGACACCGACGACGCAATCCTGGTTTCGCGTTTCCGTCTGAACATTGACGGTTTCACTGAAACCGATGGTGGCGTTCGCTTCGAAGGTCGTGTTCGTCTGCAAGCCGACGAAAACTCTTCGACCGGTGAAGCCAACTCGGCCGGCCTGAACGGCGCGCGCTTCTCGGTTATCTTCGGTGGTCTGCGTGTTGACGCCGGCAACGTTGCCGGTGCATTTGACAACCTTGCAAACTACTACGGTAACGAAGTTGGTCTGGAACTATTCGCTGGTCAGTACTCGGGTGTTGACTACGACTTCCTGGGCTACAGCTCGACCGGTTCCGGCGCGAATGCTGTGTTCTTCCAGTACGCTGTGGGTGACTTTGCGTTTGGCGCATCGTACGACACTGCAACTGCAGCTCTGAACGGCAACAAGATCAGCGGTGACCGTTGGGACATCAGCGCGACTTACAGCTTCAACAACTTCACTGCAGCTGTTGCATATGGTCAGACCGACGCGGAAGACATTCTTGATGACGACCCAAGCCTGACAGTTCTGACCTTGGGTGCTGAATTCGGCGACTTCTCGGGTACCGTGTTTGTAGCAGACGACGCTACGGAAATCGACGCAACTGACGGCACCGCATGGGGTCTGTCTGCCGCCTACAACCTGGGCGCTGCAACCACCCTGCTGTTCACCTACGGTGACGGTAACGCGGATGAAGACCTTCAGCAGGTTGCTATCGGTGCTATCTACGACCTGGGCGGCGGCGCAACACTGCGCGGCGGTATCGGCGTAAACGATTGTGACGCATGCGACGACTCGACCATGAAGGCTGACTTCGGTGCACAGTTCAACTTCTAAGTTGATCTGATACCGAAAGGTTTGAGGGCAGGTCTTCGGGCCTGCCCTTTTCTTTTGTAGCGACATGGTGTTTTTCTGCGCATGAAGCAGATTGAGGTACCCTATGTCGCTGCAAGATATCACTGCCCGCATTGCCAAGGCCGAAACCGCCGCCGGGCGGTCTGCGGGGTCCGTAAAACTGATCGCTGTTTCCAAGGTGCAACCGGATGAGCGTGTGCAGGCCGTTCTACAGCAGGGCCATCGGTGTTTCGGCGAAAATCGGGTGCAAGAAGCCGTCGGCAAATGGCCGCGCTTTACTGAGCAGTTTCCAGATGTTGATCTGCACCTGATTGGACCCTTGCAAACCAACAAGGCCCGTCAGGCGTTTGACTTGTTCAGCACCATCCACTCGGTCGACCGTCCAAAGCTGGCAAAAACGCTGGCGCGGCTGGCGCAGGAAATGGGCACATGCCCGGACCTGTTCATTCAGGTCAATACCGGGGAAGAGGATCAAAAGGCAGGTATCCTGCCCGCTGATGCAGATGCCTTTGTCGCCGAATGTCGTGATCTGGACCTGCCGGTGCAGGGCTTGATGTGTATCCCCCCAATAGATGAGGAACCGTCGCTGCATTTCGCGTTGCTGGCCAAGATCGCAGAACGCAACGGGCTTGATGGTCTTTCGATGGGAATGAGTGGCGATTTCGAACAGGCCATCGCGCTGGGCGCAACCCATGTGCGCGTGGGGTCGGCCATTTTTGGTGAGCGCGTTAAGCCCGGGGAATGATCAGGCGCGTACCCAATGAAACCCGCCCAGCGATCCAGCGCAGGTGATCGCGGCGAAACGCAACACAGCCTTCGGTCGGGTATCCCGGACGCCGCCATTGGTGAATAAAGATCGCCGACCCACGACCCGGCACCGCGTTGGGCCAGTTCCAGTCGGTTATCAGCGCCAGATCATACAATGGATCGGCGCGGCGCAGTTTTTCATGGCTGAAACCGTATGGTGCAGTGACCAGGTTGTTGTAGCGACAGTCGCGGCCATCGTCTGACCAAAGATCGCGCGGGCCGATGGGAATCGCCCAATTGGCAGGACGGGCCATCCGGTCCGGCCGATAGAGCATCCCTACGATGTTATGCACGCCGGCGGGCGTGGCCCCGTCGCCCTCTTGCTTGGCGTTTGTTAAGCCGCCTTTGCCGATCACGCACGGGAACATCCGCCCCGCGAACCGTGTTCCGCGAGGGGTCAGAACCAGATCATCTGGCGTCAAAGCAAATGCCCCGATTTTGCGGCCTTTGTCGCCAGGTAGCCCCGGTTATGGGCCGTTTCGCCGACCTTCAGCGGGACGCGTTCAGCAACGGCAATCCCCGTCTTCTCCATCATCGCGATTTTTGCTGGGTTATTGGTCAGCAGGCGTACCGAGTTGAATCCCAAGGATTTCAAGATATCCGAACCCAGCCGGAAATCCCGTTCGTCATCCTCGAACCCCAGTCGGTGGTTGGCCTCGACCGTATCGAACCCCTGATCTTGCAGGAAATAGGCCCGCATCTTGTTGGCCAGACCAATGCCGCGCCCTTCCTGGTTAAGGTAAAGCAGAACCCCGGCCCCTTCTGCGCCCATCTGCGCAAGCGCGCCCCTCAGTTGCGGACCGCAATCGCATTTCAGGCTGCCCATAAGGTCACCGGTGAAACAGGCCGAATGCAACCTTGCCAGAACCGGTTTGTCGCGCTCTGGGCGGCCGATTTCGACGGCATAGTGTTCCTCGCCCCCGTCTTCGGGGCGGAAGATGTGAAGCCGCCCAGCTTCTGATACTTCCATTGGCAAACGGGCCGCGGCCACCTCGTGCAATTCACTGCGATCAGCCAGATGCGGCGCTGCGCTTGTGTGATCGATACAGGTCAGGCCATGGGTGGCGGCAAAGCTGCGCCCATCCTCGATTGGCACAACAACAGCCGCAGGTAAAAGCCGCGCCGACTTGGCCAATGCAATTGCGATGCGATGCAAGTTGGCATTGCCCTGACGTCGGGTCATCAGAGGACCTTTCATCGGGGCATTCAGGTCGTCCGACGGGTCGGCGACAGCCTGAACCCACGCGATATCCGCATCCATTGGGATGATCACCCGCGCAAGATCGCCATCATAGGCACGCGCCTTGAGCGTCGCGGCCCGGCGCACGGTAACGGCGACGACCGCATCCTCTCCGACGCTGCGCAGGTCCGCAAGCCGCTGCGCACTCAGCGTCTCGGTCGCGATCGCCAGCACACTGAACCCGCTGCCATCGGTCAGGGCAACAGGAACACCCATCCGCAAATCCGCACGGGCCCGCGCCAGCAGTTCTGAGATATCAGGAACAAGGCTCATCAATGGTATCCTGTCACAATCCGGCCTTCCCATATCCTGATCCGGCAATAATGTGAAATAATTCCTCCTCATCAGACACGACCGCGTGAGCGTGTTGCAGCAAACCTTGTTGATTGCATCTTCTGCGCGCAAGTGGTGGAAAAGGTTTGGAGGACCCGACATGGCTCAGCTCAAAAAAATCCTGCTGGTAGATGATGATGAAGACCTGCGCGAGGCGCTAAGTGAGCAGCTTGTGATGACCGAGGATTTCGATGTGTTCGAAGCTCAGGACGGTCAATCCGCGATGGAGCGTGCACGCGAAGCGATCTATGACCTGGTCATTCTGGATGTGGGCCTGCCAGATACCGATGGTCGGGAGTTGTGCCGCCTGATGCGGAAACAGGGTGTCAAAAGCCCGATACTCATGCTGACAGGCCACGACAGTGACGCCGACACCATTCTGGGTCTGGACGCCGGCGCCAACGATTACGTCTCGAAGCCCTTTAAATTCCCGGTCCTGCTGGCCCGTATTCGCGCCCAACTGCGCCAGCACGAGCAGTCAGAGGATGCGGTTTTCGTACTTGGCCCCTACACGTTCAAGCCTGCGATGAAAATGCTGATCACCGAAGAGGATCGCAAAATACGGTTGACTGAGAAAGAAACCAACATCCTCAAGTTCCTGTACCGGTCCGCCGATGGTGTGGTCGCCCGCGACGTTCTGCTGCACGAGGTCTGGGGCTACAATGCGGGTGTCACCACGCACACGTTGGAAACGCACATCTATCGCCTGCGTCAGAAGATCGAGCCCGATCCATCCAACGCTCGCCTTTTGGTCACAGAATCGGGTGGATATCGTTTGGTGTCATAAGTCGTTGTAGATTGACGTGTATCAAAGTGATAATCTGAATGTGTAATTAGTTTACTCCCAACCCGCGCATGTCCGGGTTATGACATGCACCTCCCTGTTGGACTGCCGGGCCCTTGGGCCCGGCCTTTTTTGTGTATGCGCGGACCGTTCTGCCGCGGTGCTTGCTGCGGTAGGAAAAGCTGAAATGACCAAAATTGAATTCACCCGCCTGCCGAATATCGAGGCACAAGAGATTTTGCTCCACATGTCAGACCCGCGCCTGGCGGAACATATGCCTTTGCTGACGGGTACTTGGGGCTTGTCCGATGTGGCTCGTTTTGTCGAAGCCAAGGAACAGTGCTGGTCACGTGATGGCTTGGGGCATTGGGCCATTTTGCACAACGGAAACTATGTCGGTTGGGGCGGGTTTCAGAAAGAAGAGAACGAGTGGGATTATGGGCTGGTTCTTAAACCGGGCTCGTTTGGGCTTGGTGGGCGGATCACCCGGAAAGCACTGGACTTTGCCGTATCGGACCCGCGCATTCCGTTTGTCACGTTTCTGCTGCCGCCATCGCGGACAAAGACCGGAGCCTTGTTAAGACTCGGCGCAGAGTTCATTGGCGAAACGGAGTATGAAGGTGCCCTGTTTCGAAAGTACCGGCTGAACACGGGGTGAAGTCGCCCACCGTTTCGCGATAGTGATGCCATTGTCAGGGTTTTCCGATGGCACCCCGGTCCGCACCGCGCTAGTTTCCGGACAATCGCGACAGAGGATTCCCCGAATATGCCCTTTACCCTTGCCACCTGGAACATCAACTCGGTCCGCTTGCGCGAGCCTATCGTCCTTAAATTGCTGCAGGAAGAGGCTCCGGATGTGTTGTGTTTGCAGGAATGCAAGTCTCCGGTCGACAAGATTCCGACCGAAGGGTTCGCTGCGCTGGGCTACACTCACATGATCGCACGTGGTCAAAAGGGCTATAACGGTGTCGCCATCCTGTCTCGGATTCCGATGGCAGAGGTCGGCGACAAGGACTTTGCAGGTCTTGGCCACGCCCGCCACATCGCAGGGCGGCTGGAGAATGGTGTAACGATCCACAATTTCTACGTCCCGGCGGGCGGCGATGTGCCTGACCGTAAGGTGAATGAGAAATTCGGCCAGAAACTCGATTACCTCACCGATATGCGCGACTGGTTCCATGCCGATAAACCCCAGAAGTCCATTCTGGTCGGTGACCTGAATATTGCCCCGCGCGAGGACGACGTTTGGTCGCACAAACAACTGCTCAAGGTCGTCTCGCACACGCCGATCGAGGTTGAAACGCTGGCCGAAACCCAGGATGCGGGGGGTTGGGTTGACGTAACCCGGCAGGATATTCCCGATGGGCAGCTTTATAGCTGGTGGTCCTATCGCGCGCGCGACTGGGATGCGGCGGACAAGGGGCGGCGGCTGGATCACGTCTGGGCCACGCCTGACATCTCAAACGCCGGTCATTCCAGCCGTGTTCTGCGCGATGCGCGCGGATGGGAGAAGCCGAGTGATCACGCGCCCGTTTTTGCCAGTTTCGACCTGTAATAGCGCAAATCTGCCCTTGGTTTCCGCTGCCAGCGGTTGCATATAAGGCTCTAGTTCGAACCGGAGAGTGAATGCCATGGACCTTCTGAACGCCGCTGCCAGCCCTGACACCACCGATCTGATCAAGGACGGGTCCGAGGCCACGTTTATGGCCGATGTGGTCGAAGCATCGCAGGAAACGCCGGTCATCGTTGATTTCTGGGCGCCTTGGTGCGGCCCATGCAAAACGCTGGGCCCGATGCTGGAAGATGCCGTGACCGCCGCCAAAGGTGCGGTGAAGATGGTCAAGATCAACGTGGACGAGGCGCAGATGATCGCAGGACAATTGCGCATCCAATCGATCCCGACGGTGTATGCCTTTTTCAAGGGCCAACCAGTGGATGGATTTCAGGGCGCACTGCCAGGGTCCGAGATCAAGGCGTTCATCGACCGTGTGATCGAAGCGGCTGGCGGTGAAAGCCCCGGTGGTCAACTGGACGAAGCCGTCGAGGCCGCCGAAGAGATGCTGGCCGCGGGTGCCGCCAGCGACGCCGCGCAAACATTTGCGGCCATTCTGGGCGAAGACCCGAACCATGCGGCGGCTTATGGTGGTTTGGTCCGCGCCCATATTGCGGCCGATGATCTGGAACAGGCCGAGGCGATCCTGAACGGTGCACCGGCCGAGATTTCCACCTCGACCGAGGTTGAGGCGGCACATGCGCAACTGGAACTGGCAAAGCAGGCCGCAGATGCGGGCCCGGTCGCCGATCTGAGCGCTGCGGTCGAGGCCGATCCGGACAACCACCAAGCCCGTTTCGATCTGGCACAGGCCCTGCATGCAAACGGCGACGTTGAAGAAGCCGTTGCTCAGTTGCTGGAGCTTTTCCGCAGGGATCGTGAGTGGAATGACGGCGCTGCGAAGGCGCAGCTGTTTACGATCTTCGACGCGCTAAAGCCCAACGATCCGATTGTTTTGAATGGGCGGCGCAAACTCAGCTCGATGATATTTGCCTAATCTCCGATCAGAGCTAGACTCGGATACATGATGCATCCCGCTGACCTGCCTGAAACGGTGTCCGTTTTTCCATTGCCAGGGGCGCTTTTGCTCCCCCGGTCTCGCCTGCCTCTGCATATTTTTGAGCCGCGCTATCTGCAAATGCTGGACGATGCCTTGAAAACGCAGGAGCGATTGATCGGCATGGTACAACCAAACCCCTGCAAAGGTGATGACACAAAGCTTCACCAGATCGGTTGCGCCGGTCGCGTGACGCAATTTTCGGAAACCGAAGATGGCCGGTACCTCATTACGCTTTCGGGTGTATCGCGGTTCCGTATCCGATCCGAATTGGACGCGTTTACACCATACAGGCGCTGTGAAGTGTCATGGGAAGGGTTTGACCGTGACCTTGGCAGGGCAGAGTCGGACAAGGGCTTTGACCGCTCGAAATTCATGAACCTTCTGGAACGGTTCTTCGCGTCGCGCCAGTTGTCGACCGATTGGGACACGTTGAAAGACGCGGATGACGAACTGCTGGTGAACTCGCTCTCCATGCTGCTGGATTTCGACCCCGAAGAAAAACAGGCGCTTCTTGAGGCGCCTTGCCTTCGTACGCGGCGTGAGACACTGGTGACCCTGATCGAAATTGCCATGCGCGGCGGAACGAACGAGGAAAAGCTTCAATGACCGAGCCTGAACACGCGTTTGATCGACACATGCTTGAGGCTCTGATCTGTCCGCAGACCCATACAACGCTGCACTATGACGCAGAAAAGCAAGAGCTGGTGTCCAAGGCGGCGGGTCTTGCCTTTCCCATTCGCAACGGCATCCCCGTGATGTTAGTGGACGAGGCTCGCGCGCTGGACTAGATTGGGCGGCCCTGTAAAAGCTTAGGCAAGTCCCCGGTCAACCCGGCGGCTTCCCGCACGAAACCGCGCCGTAGCCCAGGCAAAGAGCCTACGATCCCCATCCCGATATCCCGACCCATCCGGAGTATGGGATTGTCGTTGGAAAACAGCTTGTTGAACATATCCGTCGCCATCGCCAGCGCGGCAGTGTCAAAGCGGCGCCACGCCTGATAACGTTCCAGCACCGTGATTGAACCGATATCCTCGCCCCGTCGGCCTGCAAGGGTCAGCACCTCGGCCAGTGCGCCGACATCGCGCAGCCCTGCATTCAAGCCTTGCCCCGCAATAGGGTGCATACCGTGTGCGGCATCTCCGACCAAGGCCAGATGATCCGCGATGAAAGAATTGGCGATGGTCAGGTTCAGCGGATAGGTGAACCGGTCTCCGGCCAGCTTGATCTCGCCCAGAAAATCACCGAACCGGGGCCGCAAGACCTGTAGGTAATCGGCTTCGGACATGGCGTTGATCCGCTCAGCCATTTCTGTCCGCTCGCTCCATACGATGGAACTGCGATTGCCAGTCAGGGGCAGGATGGCCAAAGGGCCGGGGGGCATAAAGAACTGATGTGCGATGCCGTGATGGGGTAGCTCGTGCTCGATGGCGCAGACCAGCGCCGTCTGACCGTAATCCCAGCCGGTGCGCTTGATCCCCGCCCGCGCGGCCGTACCGCTGCGGCGTCCGTCGCAGCCGACCAGCAGATCGCCAGCCAAGGTGCTTCCATCATCCAAGGTCAGCGTAACGCCGTTTGCGTTGCTCTCTTGTGCGACAACCATCTTGCCACTGAGTTCCGTGATGGCCTTTTCCTCGGCCATTGCGTCCAGAAATGCGCGCCGCAGGTGACGGTCTTCTACCATGTAGCCCATCGGGCCTTCTTCGATCTCGGCATGGTCGAAATGCATGAAGAAAGGCGACGGACCTGCCCCGGCGTGCCCGTCAGTGACCTTGATCTCCAACATCGGCAGGGCGTGTTCGGCCACGCGGTCCCAGATCCCGGTCGCATCCAAAAGGCGTTGTGATGCAAGCGCCAACGCATATGAACGCCCGTCAAAGGCCGCATTCTTGCGCACCTTCTCGGCCAGTGCGTCAATCACGGTGACGGAATGCCCCGTCTGCGCCAGGGCCAACGCCAAGGCCGGGCCATTCAGGCCTCCGCCCACGATCAGGATGTCGGGTTTCTTTTCCATGCGGTGCAATATGCGCGCCCATTCGGGATTGTCCATGTGCGGTCCTGTCGCTACCGTCGCCAAAACCAAGAATTGAGGAAAGGGGGCAGGGATGCAGGATTGGCTGACCATGACGGCATGTGATCTGGGTCGGGGCATCGGAATGGGGCGAATCGACCCCGTGGAATTGACCGAGACGTTCCTGTCCGCAATCGACGCGCATCCCCACCGTGACCGGATTTACGCGCGCGTCACCCATAACCGTGCGCGCGCCGAGGCTGCAGCCGCGCAAGAGCGGGCCAAGCTCGGTCTGCGCCTGTCTCTGCTGGATGGCGTGCCAATCAGTTGGAAAGACTTGTTCGATACCGCCGGCATAGCGACCGAGGCGGGTTCTGCCCTGTTAAAAGGCCGCGTACCGCAGGCTGACGCAGTCGTGTTGCGCAATGCCACTGCCATGGGCGCGGTCTGTCTGGGCAAAACGCATATGAGCGAGTTGGCTTTTTCCGGTTTGGGCCTGAACCCGATTACCGAAACACCGCCTTGTATTGACGATGAAAAGGCCGTTCCCGGCGGGTCATCCTCGGGCGCGGCGGCATCGGTCGCATGGGGGCTGGCTGCGGGCGGTATTGGATCGGACACTGGGGGTTCGGTGCGCATTCCGGCGGCTTGGAACAATCTGGTCGGGCTAAAGACCACCTCGGGTCGGATCAGTCTGGAAGGGGTTGTCCCTTTGTGCCTCCGCTTTGACACTGTTGGCCCGCTAGCCCGGTCGGTCGAGGACGCGGCGCATATGCTGGCTCTGCTTGAAGGAAACAGCCCCGCAGACCTGCGAGGCGCCAACCTGAAAGGCCGCCGTTTCGCTGATTTGCAGAATATCGCAAAAGATGACCTGCGCGATGCACCGCGCGCAGCCTATAACGCGTCGCTGGAGCGTCTGCGCGATGCCGGAGCCCAGATCGTACCAATCGAAGTCCCCGAACTGAACGAAGCGATGGGTCTTTCTGGCATTCTTTACACGACCGAAGCCTACGGATTGTGGCGCGATGTGATCGAGGCCAACCCTGACGCGATGTATCCCGAGATATTAGAGCGTTTTCGTGCCGGAAAAAACGCCGCGGGTCCCGATTATGTTGCCGCTTGGTCCACGCTCAAGACGTGCCGTGCCGCTTGGGATGCGGCCACGGCCGGCTTTGACGCTGTTCTGGCCCCCACCGCGCCGATCTTGCCGCCGAATCTTGAAAGGTTACTGAGTGATCACGACTATTACGTCACCGAAAACCTGTTGGCGCTGCGCAACACGCGGATCGGGAATCTCATGGGTCTGGCCGCGCTAAGCCTGCCGACAGGCACCCCCGGATGTGGGCTTATGATGTTGGGCTATCCAGGTTCGGAAGAGGCGCTTTTGCGTCTTGGTTCTGCGGTCGAAACAGCATTGGCCTGAATGCCACAATCCCCTGAATCGGCACCTCTTTGTCTGGACGAAGCAGGGTGCGGTCTGTAATCTTCTAAAAAAACGGGGCGAAATGACCCCGATATTGAGGCAGTAGTTATGAATTTTCCCGAGCGGTTTTCGAACCTACCGGAATATGCATTCCCACGTCTGCGCACCCTGTTGGACCACCATCAACCGGGCGGAGACGTGATTCACATGACCATCGGCGCGCCGATGCATGATTTCCCATCCTGGGTAACGGACGTGATCATGGAAAACGCAGCGGGATTTCAGGGCTACCCTCCGAACGAAGGGACGGCCGACCTGCGCAACGCGATCACTGACTGGATTGGCCGCCGCTATGGCGTGACCATGGACCCTGAGACCAATGTGATGGCCCTGAACGGCACGCGCGAGGGGCTGTACAATGCCGCTATGGCGCTCTGCCCCGAACAGAAAAATGGGCAAAAACCGGTTATCCTATGCCCGAACCCGTTTTATCAGGTGTACATGGTCGCCTCGATCTCGGTCGGGGCTGAACCCGTTTTTGTGCCCGCCACGGCCGCAACCGGTCATTTGCCGGACTATGCAAGCCTTCCCGATGATGTTTTGAACCGCACCGTCGCGGCTTACATCTGTTCACCGGCCAACCCGCAGGGCGCTGTTGCGTCGCGTGACTATTGGGCCGAATTGATCAGTTTGGCCGAGAAGTTCGATTTCCGGATTTTTGCCGACGAATGCTATTCCGAAATCTATCGCGACAAAGCACCCACCGGTGCGCTGACCGTCGCGCAGGAACTGGGGGCAGATCCCGAGCGGATCACGCTTTTCAACTCGCTGTCGAAAAGATCGAACCTGGCCGGCTTGCGCTCGGGCCTGATTGCGGGTGGCCCTGAGACGATCAAACGGGTCAAGCAGTTGCGCAACTATGCAGGCGCACCCTTGCCGGCGCCGTTGCAGGCGGCGGCGGCACGTGTCTGGGCTGACGAAGAGCATGTCGCCGAGAACCGCGCGCTCTATCAAGAGAAATACGCGATTGCCGATGAGGTGTTTGCGAATGTTCAAGGCTATATGCCGCCAGAGGCCGGGTTTTTCCTTTGGTTGCCGGTCGATAACGGCGAAGAAACCGCATTGAAGCTGTGGCAGCAAACCGGTGTTCGGGTCCTGCCGGGCGCTTATCTTTCCCAAGGTGATCCGGGGCAGAACCCGGGCGAACAATTCATAAGGGCTGCCCTGGTGGCCCCAAAAACAGAGTTGCAGCAAGGGCTGATCAAGCTCCGCGACTGCATCTATTCGTGAGGTACGAGGGCAAAATGGCATCATACAACGCGCGCAAACGCGATCCATTGTTGGACAGCACGACCCAGGCGGCGATTGAGCGACGCAGCAAAGAGCTGATCGGGATCGCGCTGATCCTGCTGGGGTTGGCCTCGGCCGCGATGATCTGGTCCTACACGCCCGATGATCCGAACTGGATGGTTTCGACCGACGCGCCGGTGCAGAACTGGATGGGTCGGATCGGCGCATCGATCGCGGCGCCCCTGTTCATGATCGTGGGCTGGGGCAGTTGGGGCATCGCGCTGGTGCTGATCGGTTGGGGTGCGCGCTTTACCGGCCATTTTGGTGAGGATCGCGCGGTCAACTGTCTGATCTTCGCGCCGATCTGGATTGCCGTTGTGTCCGTTTACGCGGCGACGCTGGTGCCGGGTGAGGCGTGGCGCGCCACCCATAGCTATGGCCTGGGTGGGCTGTTTGGCGACACCGTAATGGGTGCATTGCTGACCCTGCTGCCGCTTTCTTCACATTTTATGGTCAAGCTGATGTCGCTGGCTATGGCGGTCGGGATGTTGGCGCTTGGTGTTTTTGTGCTGGGTTTCACCAAATCCGACGTGCGCAAGGGGTTCCGCGCCTTCCTGTTGGGCTTGGTGATGTCTTACGACATGCTGATGAACGTAATGGGTCGAGGGGCGGCTGCGACCGCACAGGCCGCCCGTGATCGTCGCGCACAATGGGATGAACGCAAGGCGGCACGGGCCGAAGCCGCCGAAGCCCTGTTTGACGATGACATGGCCTATGCCGACCCGATCTTTGAAGACCCTGAGTATCCCGAGCCCGAGCCTGCAAAGCCGGGGCTTCTGGCACGGATGCCCAGCCTGATCCGTCGTCCCGACCCGATGCCCGAACCTGAGTTGATTGATCAAGACCCGGTTGCCGGTTTCGATGAAATGCCGGGTGAGGATCGCATTCGGTCCAAGATATCTGCCGCCGTTCGCAATCGTAAAGTGGCTACCGGAGAGATGACGCCCGAGCCTGATCCGAACCTGCCGCTGACCAAGGGGCGGGGTCGGGGACCTGACCCATTGATCCTGAACCCAAGGGGCTCAGGTGAACTACCGCCCGAACCGCCTGTGACTGCCGCGGGTTTGCCGCCCGAACCCATGCTGACTGCGACCCCTGACCCTGAATGGCAGGAGCCATTGCATGATGACTTTGCGCCCGAGCCGTATGACCACGACGATAACGTGTTCGAAGACGCACCAGAACCGGAACCTCAGCCGCGCCCGGCGATGAAAATCCCGGTGGCCGAGCCGCGCAAGCCGGTCGTCGCGCAGCCTGTGCGCCGCACGCCGCCGCCCTCGCGCCGGGCTCAGGCCGAGGCGCAGCCGGCATTGTCCTTTGAAGAAAGGCATTCGGATTTCGAACTGCCGCCGCTGGGTCTTTTGTCCAATCCGGCCAGTATTCAGCGCCATCACCTGAGCGATGAGGCACTGGAAGAAAACGCGCGGATGCTGGAAAACGTTCTGGATGATTACGGCGTAAAGGGTGAGATCGTCAGCGTCCGCCCCGGCCCGGTTGTCACGATGTACGAATTGGAGCCAGCCCCGGGGTTGAAAGCCAGCCGCGTGATCGGCTTGGCCGATGATATTGCGCGGTCCATGTCAGCCCTTTCGGCACGGGTTTCGACCTTGCCGGGACGTTCGGTGATCGGCATCGAACTGCCAAACGAAAACCGCGAGATGGTGGTGCTGCGCGAGATCTTGGCCAGCCGAGATTTCGGTGATGGCAACCAAGCACTGCCGCTGGCACTGGGAAAAGATATCGGTGGCGAATCTGTCGTAGCCAACTTGGCCAAGATGCCTCACCTATTGATCGCGGGAACGACTGGTTCGGGTAAGTCGGTGGCGATCAACACGATGATCCTGTCGCTGCTGTACAAGCTGACACCGGATGAATGCCGCCTGATCATGATCGACCCGAAGATGCTTGAACTGTCGGTATATGACGGAATCCCCCATCTGCTGTCACCCGTTGTGACCGACCCGAAAAAGGCGGTTGTGGCCCTGAAATGGGTCGTGGGCGAGATGGAGGACCGCTATCGCAAGATGTCCAAGATGGGCGTGCGCAACATTGCTGGCTACAACGGTCGAGTGAAGGATGCGTTGGCCAAGGGCGAGATGTTCAGCCGGACGGTCCAGACCGGGTTTGACGAGGAAACCGGTGAACCGATGTTCGAAACCGAGGAATTCGCGCCCGAGGCGATGCCCTACATCGTCGTGATCGTCGATGAGATGGCCGACCTCATGATGGTTGCCGGCAAAGAGATCGAAGCCTGCATTCAGCGTCTGGCACAAATGGCGCGAGCCTCGGGCATTCACCTGATTATGGCGACGCAGCGCCCCTCGGTCGACGTGATCACCGGCACGATCAAGGCGAACTTCCCGACCCGGATTTCGTTCCAGGTGACGTCGAAAGTCGACAGCCGTACTATTCTGGGCGAAATGGGCGCTGAGCAGCTTTTGGGGCAGGGCGACATGCTGTACATGGCGGGTGGCGCCAAAATCACCCGCTGCCACGGGCCGTTTGTTTCGGATGAAGAGGTTGAGGAAATCGTCAACCACCTGAAACAGTTCGGCCCACCGGATTACGTCGGCAGCGTTCTGGATGGACCTGCAGAAGACAAGGCTGATAATATCGACGCCGTTCTGGGGCTGAACACCGGTGGCAACACCAATGGTGAGGACGCGCTCTATGACCAGGCGGTGGCGATTGTGATCAAGGATCGCAAATGCTCGACCTCTTACATCCAGCGGAAACTTGCCATTGGCTATAACAAAGCTGCGCGGCTTGTTGAGCAGATGGAAGACGAAGGCGTTGTTTCGTCAGCAAATCACGTCGGTAAGCGGGAAATCCTCGTCCCCGAGCAATAGGATATTTAATAACAAGGGCAGAGCGCATATCTGTGGGGCATGAAACAGATTGCGTTTGCCCTTGCCTTCGTCATTGCCGCGCCAGCCACCTGGGCTGCCGACAAGTTGCCCTTGTCACAAATCTCTGACTATCTGAACGGCCTGAAAGCCGTTGAGACAACGTTCACGCAGGTTAACGATGATGGCTCGTTAAGTACTGGAAAGCTGTGGCTTCAACGGCCCGGTAAGATGCGGTTCGAGTATGACCCGCCAAACAGCGCTGTTGTTTTGGCAAATACTGGAACCGTGAAAATATTCGACCCGAAGTCGAATCAACCACCGGAGCAATACCCTTTGAAACGAACGCCCCTGTCACTGGTGTTGGCGCGCAATGTGAATCTGGGGCAGGCGAACATGGTGGTGGGTCATGATTTCGATGGCACTGCTACGGTTGTCACCGCTCAGGACCCGAAGAACCCTGAAACTGGACGGATTGAGCTCATGTTCACCGATAACCCGATTGAGCTGCGCAAGTGGGTTATTCATGACAATGCAGGCAGCCAGACAACCGTTCTGTTAGGACAGTTGAACACTGGTCCGAACCTGAGCCGGGATCTGTTCTCATCTTCAAAACGAAGCGGGTCAAACAATCGCTGACCCGCGTGGTTTTTAGTGGCGGCACCCAGCCAGTTGCGCCTGATACAGCTTGGCGCGCGCATCTACGTCATTGGCGACATTCAGCAGCCAGGTCTTGCTGTAGTGGCTGCCCCTGGCATAACCCGAGTGACCCTCATGATAGGCGAGGTACTGGTTACGCGTGTCACTGGGGTGGATACCATTCCGCGTGTAGCTTTTGTTCATGTACCAGCCGATGAAGTCCGACGCATCGCGAATACGGTCACGCTTGGCCCGGCGTTTGCCGGTTTCTTTCTGGTATTCTTCCCAAGTACCATCCAACGCCTGACTAAAGCCATATGCGCTGCTCTGACGGCCCATCGGGATTACGCCCAGAACGTATTGGTGCGGCGTGCGTGCGTCATGCCGATAGCGACTTTCCTGATAAATCGTCGCCATCTGAACGTGAACGGGGATGCCCCATTTGCGCTCAGTGTTTTTGAAGGCCTTTATGAATTCGGGCCGTTCACGCGCAATGCTGCACGCGTCATTCAGTTTGCTGGGCGGCTGCTTGGAGCCGGACCCGCAGGATGCCAAAAGCAGCACCCCGAAGAGTACTAAAAGAATTCTGCTCATTTGCCTCAAGCCTTTTTTCTTTATTCTAGCGTAAATTGACGTTTTAGGAAATCACATTCGTTACAGAATAATAGCTAGAATTAAGGGCATTGCGCCTATTGAAAGGGCAGTCGAGACCAAGACCATCCCAGCGACGGCATCGGAATCGGCCTCAAACCGCTCGGCCAACAGGTATGAGGTCACGGCCACCGGCGTGCAGGCTTGTAGCACCAGAACTCCGAAGGCCACGGCATCCAGACTGAACACATGTGCAACAGCCCACCCGATAACGAAGCAGATCGCCAGCTTCAAAAATGAAAGCCAAACCGCCTGACCCAAGCGATGCGTTGTCAAGCGTGCCACCGCAACGCCCAGAGTGATCAACATCAGGGGAACGGCCATCTGCCCTAACAGATCCAGTGTGTTGGTTAGGAACACAGGCGTTTCCCAGCCGCGCCACAGAAACAAGGCACCCAACAGGGTCGCCCAGACAATCGGTTCGCGTACGACTTTTCCGAACGCGCCTTTGCCAGCCACCAGATAAATGCCGTAAGTGAATGAAAACAAAGCAGTAGTCGACAGGAAGATGACGGCATAGCCCAGTCCGGCCTGACCAAACGCAAACAGGCACAAAGGTAGGCCAAGGTTGCCTGTATTCCCGAAGATCAGTGGCGAGAGGTAGGTGCGCTGCTCAAGCCTCAGCCCGCGTGCAATCACCCAGAATACCCCCGCCATCGCCAGATGTGCTGCAACGGTTGCAACGGTGAAGCGAGAAAGATCTTCCCCCGGAATATCTGTTTTCATCAGCGCTACAAAGATCAGACTAGGCACCGCAAGGGTCATGGCAAAGCGCGTGACGAATTGCAGTCGGTACTCAAACCCGAGCTTGACCCACGCAAAACCGATTCCCGCCAGAAGAAAAACCGGCGCTACGATTTCGAAGACTGTTGGCAAGAGGTTCACAGACTGTTTCCCTAAATTTCAGATCAATCATTGGCATTTCGGCCCGGAAACAGGTAGTAAGACCAGTGGGGGCACAGATAATGCTGAAGACAAACGCCAAATACGGTTTGGGACAGGTGGTCCGCCATAAGAAACATCCCTTCCGAGGGGTGATTTTTGATGTCGATCCAGAGTTTTCGAATACGGAAGAATGGTATCAGGCCATCCCCGAGGATAGCCGACCTGTGAAAGACCAGCCGTTTTATCACTTGCTGGCAGAAAACGATCAATCGTTCTATGTCGCTTATGTTTCTGAACAAAATCTGGTTGCGGATCAGTCCGGCGAACCGGTTGAACATCCAGATATTCCGGATATGTTCGGCCCTTTTGAAAATGGCGCATATCCGCTCCACTTTCATTTGAACTGAAACCGTACGGTCAACCGCTGGATTTTTAATACCCAAGCGCACATCCGTCTTTCCGCGGATCGCTTGCACCCTGCAAAACACCGCTTTCACAGATTCGAATTGCTTGCGCACCGCCTAACGGTGTTTCCGATACTTGAATATTGTGACCAATCTCACTCAATTGTTGAGCAACCTTGGGCGAAATTCCGCGCTCAAGCTTCAAAAAGCCTTTGTCGAAAAACGCGCGCGGTCCATCGATGCTGGCCTGTAGGCCCATGCCGTGGTCGGTCAGGTTGGACACGAACCGCGAGTGGCCGGTGGGCTGATAGGCGCCGCCCATTACACCAAACGGCATAAGAACGCGCCCATCTTGCTTTAGCAATCCAGGAATGATCGTGTGCATTGGCCGTTTGCGACCGCCCAGTTCATTCGGATGACCAGCTTGCAGGGTAAAGCCCGACCCCCGGTTCTGCATCAGAATGCCATATTTTTCGGACGCGATCCCCGACCCGAAGCTGTGGAAAATGGAATATATCAGCGACACCGCCATCCGGTCCCGGTCTACGACGGTGATGTACACCGTATCCTTATGCACGGATTCAGTAAGAGGGGCTGCTGCAGCCATGGCCCGCTTCGGATCAATCAGCGCGGCAAGGCGGTCAGCCACTTCCTGATCCATGAAACGATCTGCATGCGTCGTGTGGTCGGGGTCCGCAATGAACCGGTTGCGCGCATCGTAGGCAAGCTTCGAGGCCTCGGTCTCAATATGCAATCGCTCCACCCCGAACGGATCCATGCTGGCAAGGTCAAAGCTTTTGAGAATGTTCAGCAGCAGAATGGCTGTGGCCCCTTGGCCGTTAGGTGGATGCTCAACCAGTTCCAGACCGTTATAGTTGCCACTGACGGGCTTTGTTTTGGTACAAGCTGTGGCCTGAAAATCATCGGCTGTGTGGACGCCTCCGAGTTGGTTCAGCGTCGCGATCATGTCATCGGCGATTTCACCGGAATAAAAGGCATCGCGCCCATCCCGCGCGATCCGACGCAAAACCTCTGCCTGACCGGGAGACTGGAAAACCTGCCCGGTTTCCAGCGCCTTGTCATTGATCAGATAATGGGACCGTGCTGCACCTTGCAGAGTCGAAGCGCCAATTTGCCAGTCAAAGGCAACCCTCGGGGCAACCGGCACGCCGTTTTCGGCATAGTGAATGGCGGGCTGTAGCATGGCATCCAGCCCCAGCTTGCCCTCGGCCTGCGCCAAGTGGCAGAAGGCATCCACGGCACCGGGGACAGTCACTGCATCAGCCGTATTCAGCGGGACTGCTTCCAGCCCTTGCGCCCGAAGTTTTTCAGCATCGGCAGCAGCCGGCGCACGGCCCGAGCCGTTCAGGGCGCATACCTCATCCTCACCCGCGCGGTTGAAAAGAACGAAACAGTCACCGCCAAGCCCCGTCATCTGAGGTTCGCAAATGCCCAGCAGAACTGCACCGGCGATTGCGGCATCCATAGCGTTTCCACCTTGGGCAAGAATGTCCAAAGCCACCTTGGCCGCCAACGGGTGCGACGTCGCGCACATCCCTTCGGTGGCCAGAACTTCAGACCGGCCCGGTGTTTGAAAATCCCGCATGGTGATGTCCCCCCGATTCAACGCGCCGAACCTATCGCGCGGCCCGGGGTTGTCCAGTAAAATCAATGGGAAATTCCTCGGCGCCGTTCACTGGGTGGGGGCTGTGACACATGGCGCCGAGGGAAGCTATCTGAGCTACGATTTCCTTTTTGCCCTGCGTTTGCGGCGTCACAATGGTTCGATCTGGGCCTTATTGTGGCGATTTGTGGTCATTATACGGTTTGAATGAAGTCAAAGCGTAACGACAGTTGGTTGCGCCCGTTGCTACGCTCATAGCGGATTTCGCTGGTCAGTTCGTGGATCAGAAACCAGCCAAACCCCCCTTCGGGCAGTTCACTCAGTGCTGATCCAAGCGGGGCGAGGATGCCGTCCGGTATACATAGCCCAGGCAACGGGTTGCCGGTGTCTGTGATCAGAACATCCAGCCAGGTCTTGTGCAGTTGGCAACGAACCTCGATTTTGGCAGGGGCGAGGCCAGTATAGGCATGCTCGACAACGTTGTTGATCGCTTCGGCCAGAGCAATTTTAACGTCGCCCGCGTAAGGGGCCGGAAGACCTTGCGCCTCCAGGCCTCGGCTTATTCGAGCGACCCCGGCGCTGGCCTTCGACTGGGTCGCTAGGAAGCTCAAATCCAAACACTTGCCGGTTTGCATAGGCATCGCGCCTTTTCAGATAAACAAAGGCGTCAGTCCGTTGCGGCTGACAGGGCGTCATCAAGCGTTGGGTACAGTTTGAACACTGTATCCATGCGAGTGAGTCGAAAGACCTTTTCGACAAAGGGTTGAAGGCCGGCCAGATCCAGCCTGCGGTCGCTGCCAAGCTGCTTCATCGAGGCGACAATCGCGCCCAGCCCGCTTGAGTCGATGAACTCGACATTCGTCAGATCGAGAACAACCCTGGGGGCACCACTTTCCGCTTCACCCCGCATGTTTTCCTTAAATTGAATTGCCATGGCCGCATCAATGCGGTCGCAATGCACCTTGATGATCTGGGTTGCGTCGTTTGTTGTGCTGGTCAGGGCCATGCGCGACGGTCCTTTAATCTGAAGGTTGCTAGTAGAAATACGCTAGACGACAATTCTTACCATTCGGTATCCATCGACTGGCAAAACAGGAGAAGCATCGTGAAACAGGTCGTTATTGCCGGCGCAGCACGGACGCCCATGGGTGGGTTTCAAGGAGTTTTTGACGGCGTCGCCGCATCCGAGTTGGGCGGTACCGCGATAAAGGCGGCGCTCAAGGGCGCTGGCGCAGAAACCGTTGACGAAGTTTTGATGGGATGCGTCCTGCCTGCGGGGCTGGGTCAAGCACCTGCGCGACAGGCCGGGTTTGCGGCCGGTCTGGGGGAAGAAGTGCCTGCGACAACGCTAAACAAGATGTGTGGATCAGGCATGAAGGCCGCGATGATGGCCTTTGATCAGATCGCGTTGGGCCATGCGGACATCATGGTGGCAGGTGGCATGGAAAGCATGACCAATGCCCCGTACCTGTTGCCCAAAATGCGTGGCGGTGCGCGGATCGGGCATGGTCAGGTCGTGGATCATATGTTCCTGGATGGGCTCGAGGATGCTTACGACAAGGGCCGCCTGATGGGAACCTTTGCCGAGGACTGCGCCGAGGCCTATCAGTTCACCCGTGAGGCACAGGACGAATACGCGCTGCAATCTCTGTCGAACGCGCTGTCGGCGCAGGAAAGCGGTGCTTTTGAGGATGAAATAACTCCGGTCACGACCCGCACGCGCAAGGGCGACGTTACATTCGCGGAAGATGAACAGCCAAAATCCGCACGGCCAGAGAAAATTCCGACGCTGAAGCCAGCGTTTCGCAAGGATGGGACGGTGACGGCGGCCAATTCGTCGTCAATTTCTGACGGTGCAGCGGCCTTGGTTCTTGCCTCGGCCGAGGCGGCGGAGGCGCAAGGCCTGACCGTGCGCGCCCGGATCGTTGGCCATGCCAGTCACGCCCAGGCGCCAGGCTTGTTCACGACCGCTCCGGTTCCGGCAGCGCAGAAGCTGTTGTCGAATATCGGCTGGTCCAAAGAGGATGTTGATTTGTGGGAAGTGAACGAGGCTTTTGCCGTGGTGCCCATGGCGTTCATGCACGAGATGGGGCTGCCCCGCGACAAGGTGAACGTAAATGGCGGTGCCTGCGCGCTGGGCCATCCAATCGGCGCTTCGGGCACACGGATCATGGTGACGCTTCTCAATGCGTTGGAAAAGCGAAACCTCAAACGCGGTGTGGCCGCCATCTGCATCGGTGGAGGAGAAGGCACGGCCATTGCCATTGAACGGGTTTGACCCCCTGTCCTTTTCCGCATAGTGCGGGGCAAATTTCCTGCAATGAGCACGACCATGACCACTGACTACGACGCCCTGGCGAAAACCATATCTGCGCTGACCGAAGGTGAAACAGATCAGGTTGCCTTGATGGCAACTGTTGCGTGCGAGGTTCACCATGCAGATGACCGGTTCGACTGGACCGGGTTTTATCGCGTTACCGAACCGGGGGTGTTGAAGATCGGCCCCTACCAAGGGGGTCATGGCTGCCTTGTCATCCCCTTTGACCGGGGCGTTTGCGGCGCGGCAGCGCGCACGGGCGAGGTACAACTGGTTCCGGACGTAGATGCTTTTCCGGGCCATATTGCCTGCGCCTCGTCCACCCGGTCCGAGATTGTTCTACCGGTACGCAACGCGCAAGGAGAGATAATCGCCGTCTTCGACATCGACAGTGACCAACCGGACGCGTTCACCGAAACGGACGCGTCTGCCCTGTCTTCAATCCTGACAGACGTTTTCGCAAGATAGGCTCGACCGGGGTCAAGCCCCGTTCGAGATCGGTAAAGCCGGAGTTTTCTGTCAGGTTCCCAGTACCTTGGCTTTCTGAGCGGCGAATTCTTCATCCGTCAGGTGGCCTTTTTCCTTGAGGCTCGCAAGCCGCTCAATCTCATCCGCAGCAGATACGGATGCGACCGATCGGATATAATCCTTCTGAGCCTCTTCAATCTGGTTCATTGTCTCAACGCTGTGTTGATGCATCTTGTCGCCGCGCACGATGAGATAGCACAGGACGCCCAACCATGGGATCAGGATCACGAAGGCAATCCAGAGCGCCTTGCCGCCTCCGCTCAGGTCTTTTGAGCGAAAGACATCGGCGACAACCGATATCATCACCCAGAACCAGGCGACCATCAGGAACAGCCAGAAGATCGACCAGACTACGTCAAAGAAACCAAGCCCGTTTTCCATTTTTGTCCAATCCTTTAAATAACTTTTCGAATATCCCTACGCTCAGAGATCACGCGATTGTAACAGGCAGGTCGCGCGTTGGTTAGAAAATTCTTTGGGTGCGGTGCGCGGCTTACAACGATGTGGGCAGGGTTTCGGATACAATCAGGTAAACCATAGCCGCCTGAACCGAGAAGATCCCGAACAGCCAGATCGAAAACCCGCGCTTGCGTGTCTTGTGCCGGAACATCCAACGTCCAAGCACCGCGCCGGGGCTGCCGCCAAGCGCGGCCAGCCAAAGCAAGCGGCGTTCCGGGACGCGGCGCTTTCGACGTTTCGCGCGGGTCTTATCCCAACCAAAGGCCAGCAGAGTCAGGGTGTTAATCGCCCATAGGTACATCACTGCAATCCACATAAACGCGGCATAGCAAGCGGAGCGGCTGGCGCAAATGAAAAAACCCTTGGAAATTTCATGATTCTGCGACATCGTGAAAAATGTGATGCGAATTTCACAAGGTGCCGCCCAGCGATGAACAGCCAAGCCCCCCATAGCGCCACACTTGGAGCCGATATTCGCGCTCTGCGCAAAGCGCGCGGGCTGACATTGACCGAGATTGCGACGCGATTGAATCGCTCGGTAGGGTGGCTCAGTCAGGTTGAGCGAGACATGTCGAACCCTTCAATCTCGGATCTGCGCCAGATTGCCGAATGTCTGGGCGTTCCGATGTCGATGCTTTTTGCGCATTCCGCAGTGCCAGCTGACGAGCAGGGCTATGTCGTCCGCGCGGGAACGCGCCGGCCTATGGGGTCCGGTGACGAGGGATTGATCGAAGAACTGCTCTCACCCGACCTGACCGATGATTTTGAGGTGGTACATTCCACGTTCGAGCCACGGTCCAAGATGCAGAAACCGGCCAACAGACCAACGCAAGAGGTCGGCTATGTCATTTCGGGCCGGTTGGATCTGACCATCGGGTCCCGACAGTTCACGGTAGGCGCGGGCGACAGTTTCCGTATCAAGCACGAACCCTATCAATGGGCCAACCCCTATGATGAGCCTGCCCTGGCCATCTGGGTCATCGCGCCACCGGTGTATTGATGAGTTTCGAGGCCTGGACCATATTCGCGCTTTTCTGGGTGGTGTTCGTGACCACTCCGGGTCCGAATGCGGTCAATTGTATCTCGAACGGTATGAGCCTGTCTTTTCCCAAAGCGATGCTTGGGGTCTTGGCGATCCTGACTCAGGCCAGCGCGTTCCTGATCCTGTCGGCGCTGGGCATCACTGCACTGATCGCGGCGTCTCCGACCGGATTTTTCATTGCCAAGCTGGTGGGCGCGGGATTTCTGATATGGGTCGGTGTGCGCGGTTGGGTAAACGCGACCAAGCCCGCCCCGGCCCGCGAACGACCCGCGCGGCATGTCTATCTGCATGCGCTGGCGGTAGCCACGATCAACCCCAAAAGCGTGGCCGGATACCTTGCGGCCTTTTCCCAGTTCGTTCAACCAGACGTGCCGGTATGGCAGCAGATGGGGGTGATCATGCCCACTGCGCTGATCATCACGACGCTCAGCTACACGGGCTTCACCCTGCTGGGCGCGCTGATGGGCAAGGCCGCGTTGGGGGCTGTGTTCAACATCTGGGTCCGCCGGGTCATGGCGGCCTGTTTCATTATTTACGGCGTGTTGCTGGGGGCCAGCTCCACGCCCACAACAACTAGGGGATAACGACATGCAAACTGGCTCATGTCTTTGCGGCAAGGTTGCGTTCACGATTGAAGGGGACCTCACCCCGCCTAACGCGTGTCACTGTGGTCAGTGCCGCAGGCAATCAGGGCATCTGTGGGCCTCGACCGTGACGCATGAGGACAACCTGAGTTTCACTGCGCAAGAGACACTGGGCTGGTATCATGCGTCTGACATCGCCAAGCGTGGTTTTTGCAGCGCGTGCGGTTCGTTCCTGTTCTGGCAGCACAACGATGAGGACACGATCGCGATCTCCGTGGGCTCATTGGACGAACCCACGGGATTAAAACTCGCCCAGCATATCTTTGTGGCCGACAAAGGCGACTACTACGACATCATGGACGACCTGCCCCAACGGGCCCAGTAACAGGGAACAAGACCAATGAGCGATTTTCCGAAAAAGGCCCGCGTGGTTATCATCGGTGGCGGTGTTGTGGGGGCTTCCTCGCTGTACCATCTGGCCAAGAAGGGCTGGACCGATTGCGTTTTGCTTGAAAAGAACGAGTTGACCGCCGGTTCAACCTGGCACGCAGCGGGCAACGTCCCGACCTTTTCAACCTCATGGGCGATCATGAACATGCAGCGCTATTCGACCGAGCTGTATGCGCGGCTGGGCGAAGAGGTTGATTATCCGATGAACTACCACCAATCCGGCTCGATCCGACTGGCGCATAGCAAAGAGCGGATGCAGGAATTTGAGCGCGCCATGTCCATGGGCCGCTATCAGGGTATCCCGATGGAGATGTGGACCCCGGAAGAGGCCAAAGAGCGCTATCCGTTCCTTGAAACCCATGATCTGGAGGGCGTGCTCTACGACCCGACCGATGGTGATATCGACCCGGCGCAGCTGACGCAGGCATTGGCGAAGGGTGCCCGGGACATGGGTCAGAAGATCATCCGTTTTTGCCCGGCAACCGGCGTAACTCAGCACGATGACGGCACTTGGACTGTTCATACTGACAAGGGCGATATTGACTGTGATTACGTGGTCAATGCCGCCGGCTACTACGCGCAGCGCGTGGGTGAGTGGTTCAAGCCCTTCGGCGGCCGTACCGTTCCCGCGATGGTGATGAGCCACCAGTACCTGCTGACCGATGAGATCCCCGAGGTTGAAGCGTGGTCTAAGGAAAACGGCGGTAAGAAGCTGCCTCTGCTGAGAGACGTTGATATCTCTTACTATCTCCGACAGGAGAAGCACGGCTTCAACCTCGGCCCCTATGAGCCCAACTGCAAGGGCCACTGGATGACCGAAGATGATCCCATGCCCGATGATTTCAGCTTCCAGCTTTGGAACGACGATCTCGACCGCATCGAAGACATCGTCACTGACGCGATGGAGCGGGTGCCATTGATGGCTACCTCGGGCGTGGGCCGCGTAATTAACGGCCCGATTCCATACGCGCCGGACGGTCTGCCGCTGATCGGCCCCATGCCGGGCGTGAAGAATGCGTTTGAGGCCCACACGTTCACTTTCGGTATCGCGCAAGGCGGCGGGGCCGGCAAGGTGCTAGCCGAATGGATCGTCGATGGCCACACCGAGTGGGATATGTGGGCGGTCGATCCGCGCCGCTATACCGATTACACCGATCAGGATTACTGCAACCAAAAGGGAATGGAGGTCTATGGCAACGAATACGCCATGCACTTCCCCCACCATGAATGGCCCGCCGCGCGGGACAAGAAACTGTCACCCGTACATGAAAAGGTCAAAGCGCTGGGCGGTGTAATGGGTGCCTATAACGGCTGGGAGCGCGCCAACTGGTTCGCCAAGCCGGGCGACGACACATCGCTTGAGGCCACACATACCTGGGGTCGCTCGGGCCCGTGGGCGCAGCGCATCAAAGAAGAATGTGAAACCGTGCGAGACGACTGTGGCGTGCTGGACCTGCCGGGGTTTTCGCGGTTCAAAATACAAGGTCCGGGCGCGGACGATTGGCTGCGGAGTCTTGTAACGGGCGCGCTGCCCAAGGTTGGTCGCGTCGGGTTGGTATATTTCGCTGATGAACGAGGTCGCATCCTTACGGAAATGTCTGTGACGCGTGAGGCCGAAAACCTTTTCGTGTTGGTGACTGCGGCCACGGCGCAATGGCATGACCGCGAATGGCTGGAACGCAACATGCCCGCAGACGCGGCCTTTACGCTGGAGGATTGGACGACGCGGATGAGCACACTGATCGTGACCGGCCCAAAGTCGCGCGAGGTGCTCAGCAAGGTTTGCGAGGCAGATCTTTCGCTCCCATGGCTCAGCTTTCAGGAGAGTGAAATCAAAGGTGGTTGGGTTGCGCTTTTACGCGTGTCATTCGCAGGTGAGCTAGGGTGGGAGGTTCATGCAGAAAACGCGGATATGCCTGCCATTTATGACGCGATCCTTGAGGCCGGGGCCAAGCCTTTTGGCATGTACGCCCTGAACTCACTGCGCATCGAAAAGGGATATCGCGCGTGGAAGGGCGATCTTTCGACCGACTATTCGCTGCTCGAAGGTGGTCTGGAGCGGTTCGTCAAGCTTGATAAGCCGCAGGATTTTCCGGGTAAGGCTGCGATCCTGAACGAAAAACAGCAGGGTGTGAAAAAGTCTTTTGTCACCCTGACCGTGGATGCAGGTGACTGCGACGCGCCATACATGTCGTGTATCTGGCAAGGTGACCAGATTGTGGGTGAGACGACCTCGGGCGCTTGGGGGTACCGTGTCGGCAAGTCCATCGCGTTGGGAATGATCAAGGCTGAACTGGCAAATCCGGGCACCGAGCTTGAGGTCGAAATCTACGGGCAAAAGCACCGTGCCGTGGTAGAAAAAGACCAGCCGCTTTGGGATCCTGAAAACCAGCGGCTTCGCGCCTGACAGGAAACTGCCTTTAGCAAACCATACGCATGATGGGACCCGACCTGGGTCCCATTTATAACCGGAAGACTGACCAAACCCTATTACAAGGTTTCGGGTCAGAACACGGGCGATGCATAATTCTGATGGGGTCAGTGCCACCACATCTGGACGAAAAGACGTAAAGGTGAAATCTAATGACCCTCCCCAATCACATGTCCGGCGTTTACCTGACCCGACACGGCGGGCCAGAGGCTCTGGAATGGCGCGATGACATACCGGTGCCAAGGCCCGGTCCGCGGCAGGTTGTGGTTCGGGTTGCAGCGGCGGGCGTGAACAACACCGATATCAATACGCGCGTCGGCTGGTACTCCTCGGACGTGACCGGTGCCACGGATGCCGTCGATCAGGATGTTGAGGCCGGAGGCTGGGGCGGTGCGTTGCAGTTCCCGCGCATTCAGGGCGGTGATCTGTGCGGGATCGTAGCGGCGGTTGGGCAAGGGGCACCGTTCCGACCCGGCCAGCGCGTGACCTGTCCGATCAACCTGCCACGGCCACGACCCGGAAACCCGACCGGTTTTATCGCCTTGGGCTCAGAAATGGACGGAGCTTTTGCGCAATATTGTCTGGTCGAGGCGGATGATCTTTATGATGTTTCGGCCTCACCTCTGTCTGATGTCGAGATTGCCGCGATCCCCTGTGCTTTTGGCACCGCCGAAAACCTGCTGACCCGCGCAGGTGTAAGCCCGGGGCAGAAATTGCTGGTCACAGGCGCATCGGGCGGTGTTGGACTGGCCGCCGTGCAGCTGGCGGCGTTGCGCGGGGCAACGGTTTGGGGTGTGACCAGCCCTGCCAAGGAAGAGGTTGTCAAATGCCAGGGCGCTGTAGATACGTTCGACCGTGACGCGGCGCTGCCCACTGACACATTCGACGTGGTGATCGACGTTGTGGGTGGACCTGCGTGGCCCGGTCTGATCCTTGCGCTGAAGCCGGGTGGACACTATGCGGTTTCAGGTGCCATCGCTGGCCCGGTGGTGAAGGCCGATCTGCGCGACATCTACCTGCGCGACATCACCATTCACGGCTGCACCCATCAGGCCTTCGAGGTATTTGGGCGGCTGGTTGAGATGATCAATACCGGCCGGATCAGCCCCTTGATTTCAAAGACCTATCCGCTAAAAGACATCGCTGTTGCACAGGAGGATTTTCAATCCAAATCGTATCCGGGCAAACTTGTTCTGATCCCCTAACTAGGCAAAAAACATGGCGAATATCACTCTTTTGGATGGCTCAATCGGTCAGGAATTGGTCAAACGAAGCGGTGACACGCCAACACCCTTGTGGTCGACCCGCGTCATGATTGACCATCCTGAGCTGGTTGGGGACGTGCATGCAGAGTATTTCCGGCGCGGGGCGACGGTGGCCACAACAAACACCTACGCCATTCACCGGTCGCGGCTTGCGCGGGAGCAGATGGAAGACCAACTGGCGGATCTGGTCAACGCGGCCCTGACACAGGCCGAACAGGCGCGCGGGTCGTATGGCGGGCGCATTGCCGGGGCGCTTGGGCCTTTGCTGGCCTCTTACCGGCCTGACCTGAAACCAGATGTGGACGACGCCGCCGCAAAGTTCGCTGAGCTGGTGCACCTTATGCGTCAACGCGTCGATCTGTTCCTGATCGAAACCGTTTCCTCGGTGCAAGAGGCCGAAGGTGTATTGCGCGGTACTGCGCATAGCGGCAAACCGGTCTGGCTTGGGCT
This sequence comes from Ruegeria sp. AWH4_226, assembly GCF_056159225.1. Lineage (NCBI taxonomy): Bacteria > Pseudomonadati > Pseudomonadota > Alphaproteobacteria > Rhodobacterales > Roseobacteraceae > Ruegeria > Ruegeria sp. AWH4_226. The sequence goes on from NZ_JBSWUU010000001.1 coordinate 3,029,781, forward strand.
TTCGGTCATGGATGATGACGGGACACGCTTGCGTTCGGGCGAGCCGCTTTCCGATATCGCTCCGGTAGTGGATCGTTTCGCGCCCGAGGCTGTTCTGATCAACTGCTCGCGCCCCGAGGCCATCCCGGTTGCGCTGGAGGTCATCGCAGAACTGGGGCGTCCTTTCGGTGCCTATGCCAACGGGTTCACGCGCATCACCCAGGGGTTTTTACAAGACGCGCCCACGGTGGATGAATTGGAACAGCGTCATGATCTGGGACCTGACGCCTATGCGGATCACGCAATGGGCTGGGTGGCGCAAGGGGCAACCATAGTTGGCGGCTGTTGTGAAGTCGGGCCGGACCATATCGAAACCCTTGCCCACCGGCTGCGCGCAGCCGGTCACCAAATCGTTTAAGGGGCGGCGGATGGGGACACCGGTGGACGCTTCAACACAAACACCGCAGCACTTTGATATTCTGGTTGCGCAAGGGTTTGTTCTGTTGGAGTTGGCCTCTCTGGTCGAAGTGCTGCGCCTCGCCAACCGGGTGTGTCCAACCCCGCCGTTTACCTATCGCTACCGATCGCTGAAAGGCGGTCCGATCCTGAGCAGCAGCGAGGCGATGGTTCAAACCGAACCTGTCCCGGTGCAGCCAAACGCGAATTACCTGTTCGTTATCGGTAATTCCGACCCCGACCATCCTGCTTTGTCGCTGGGGCGCGTTGTGTCCGACTACACGTTCCGCGGGGCCAAGGTGTTTCTGCTGGCCGAAGCCGCCAGCCGCTATATCGACGAACACGGCACCGAGGACATGGCAACCCACTGGGAAAACGCTTCGTTCCTGCGCGAACGCGGTGCCCGGTTCGAAGCCAAGCTGTCGATCGCCACGGAACAAGGTGCGGTTGTGACCTGTGCCGGGATGGAGGCGACGATAGATGTGGCGCTTGCCGTGATTGGCCGCCATATCTCAGGCCCGGCTAAGATGACGGTGGCTGATATCATGCTGCATGAGAACATCCGCGATTTTTCCTCGATGCAGCCGTTTTCCGGGGCGAAACAGAGCGCAACCGGCGATGCCAAGCTGGATCAGTGTATCAAACTGATGCAGGCCAATATCGAAGACCCTCTGCCGATCAACCAGATCGTCGAATCGTTGTATCTGTCGAACCGGTCGCTCGAACGGAAATTCAGAACTTTCTTTGGAACAACGCCCAGCGGGTTTTACCGCGAAATGCGGTTGGCCAAGGCGAACAACCTGCTTTTGAACACCACGCTGAGTATCCGCGAAATTGGTCTGGCCTGTGGCTTTCCCAATGGGTTCTCATCGGTGTACAAACGCTTTTTCGGTGTCACCCCGTTTGTTGTACGGCGACAAAAGCGTACGATACCGCATCGGTGAAAATTGCTGATACTGTGACGGTTTTCGCATGTTTGTTGTCGGTCCTTCGTGGCATTTTGGCGCAAACCTGACACAGCGGAGATTTCAGGATGGTTGATCTTCCCAGCACGGCCCGAGTGGTGATCATTGGCGGCGGCGTTATCGGATGCTCGGTCGCGTATCACCTGACAAAGAAGGGTTGGAAGGACGTAGTATTGCTTGAGCGTAAGCAATTGACCAGCGGTACCACATGGCACGCGGCAGGTTTAATTGCGCAGCTACGTGCAACGGCGAACATGACCAAGCTGGCGAAGTACAGCCAAGAGCTCTATGGCTCACTTGAAGAAGAAACTGGTGTCGCCACCGGGTTCAAGCGATGCGGATCAATTACCGTCGCGTTGACTGAGGAACGCAAGGAAGAGATTTACCGCCAGGCCGCCATGGCGCGCGCATTTGGTGTTGAGGTCGAAGAGATTTCGAATGAACGCGTGCAGGCGCTTTATCCGCATCTGAACCTCGACGGTGTCAAAGGTGCTGTTTATTTGCCGCTGGACGGGCAGGGTGACCCGGCAAATATTGCCCTTGCTTTGGCCAAAGGCGCCCGCCAGCGCGGTGGCATTGTAAAGGAACGTGTAAAAGTCACCGATATCGTCAAGCAGGGCCGTGAGGTAACGGGTGTGGATTGGGTGGCGGATGACGGCAGTGCCTCGGGCCATATTGAATGCGATATGGTTGTAAACTGTGCAGGCATGTGGGGCCACGAAGTTGGCCGCATGGCTGGGGTGAACGTTCCGCTGCACGCGTGTGAGCATTTTTACATTGTCACCGAAGCCATTGACGGCCTGACCCAATTGCCAGTGCTGCGCGTCCCCGACGAATGCGCCTATTACAAAGAAGACGCGGGTAAAATGCTGCTGGGCGCGTTTGAGCCAAACGCAAAGCCCTGGGCCATGAAGGGCATCCCTGACAGTTTCGAATTCGACCAGCTACCCGAGGATTTTGACCATTTCGAACCGATCCTTGAGGCCGCGTGCAACCGTATGCCCATGCTGGCCGAGGCGGGTATTCATACCTTTTTCAACGGACCGGAATCTTTCACGCCTGACGATGCCTACCATCTGGGCCTGGCGCCCGAGATGGATAATTTCTGGGTGGCGGCTGGGTTTAACTCGATCGGTATTCAATCAGCGGGCGGTGCCGGTATGGCGCTGGCCGAATGGATGGATAGCGGCGAGAAACCGTTTGATCTGGGGGATGTGGATATCGGCCGGATGCAGCCGTTTCAGGGCAACAAGAAGTATCTGTTCGAACGGTCCAAGGAAACGCTGGGTTTGCTCTATGCCGACCACTACCCCTACCGCCAGAAAGCGACTGCCCGCGGCGTGCGCCGGACGCCCTTCCACCACTACTTGCTGGACCATGGTGCCGTGATGGGTGAGCTGGCTGGTTGGGAACGCGCCAACTGGTTTGCCGGTGAAGGGCAGGAGCGCGAATACCGGTACAGTTGGAAGCGCCAGAACTGGTTCGAGAACTCGGCGGCCGAGCACCGCGCGGTCCGCGAGAATGTCGGCATGTACGATATGTCCTCGTTCGGTAAAATCCGCGTTGAAGGGCCGGATGCCGAGAGATTCATGAACTACATCGGCGGTGGTGACTATTCGGTGCCAACTGGCAAGATCGTATACACGCAGTTCCTGAACCGCACCGGCGGGATCGAGGCGGACGTGACCGTCACGCGCCTGACCGAGACCGCCTATCTGGTTGTCACGCCGGCGGCGACCCGTTTGGCGGATCAGACATGGATGATGCGACATGCAGGTCATTTCAATGTCGTCATCACGGATGTGACTGCTGGCGAAGGTGTTCTGGCTGTTATGGGTCCGAATGCGCGCGCGCTGCTTGAAAAAGTGTCGCCGGGTGATTTTTCGAACGCGACCAATCCATTTGGCACCGCGCAAGAGGTCGAACTCGGCATGGGGCTGGCCCGTGTGCACCGCGTCACATATGTGGGTGAGCTGGGGTGGGAGGTCTATGTCTCGGCGGACATGGCTGGCCATGTTTTTGAAACCCTGTACGAAGCCGGACAGGACATGGGGTTGAAACTTTGCGGTATGCACATGATGGATAGCTGCAGGATCGAAAAGGGGTTCCGCCATTTCGGCCATGACATCACCTGCGAGGATCACGTGGTCGACGCGGGCCTCGGCTTTGCCGTGAAGGTGGACAAGGGCTATGACTTCATCGGACGCGAGGCCGTTATTGCGCGTAAGGAAAGCGGACCGAAGAGCCGTCTGGTGCAATTTAAACTGACCGATCCTGAGCCTTTGCTGTTCCACAACGAACCGATCATTCGGGATGGCGAGTATGTGGGCTATCTGAGTTCGGGCAACTACGGTCATACCCTGGGCGGTGCCATTGGTCTGGGCTATGTCCCCTGCGCAGGGGAGAACGCGGCGGATGTCCTGGCCTCAGACTATGAGATCGACCTGTGCGGTGTGAAAGTTAAGGCAGAGGCATCGCTCAAGCCGATGTACGATCCGAAATCCGAACGCGTTAAGGTGTGATCAAATCGTCGGGGCGCTTCTGCGCCCCAGCCGTTCCCGACCGGCCGTCACTAGTAGGTCGGATACATCAGCATTCGTGATGACCTTGTTCACAGTTTTCTGAGTTCCCAAGCGCGCCTGATTTGCCATAGAGAACCAGGGTATCAATCGGAGACCCGCCGTGGCAGACACTCCCCTACCGCCGAACACGATGGACACGCCCAAGGGGCTGGCGCTGGCTGTTACGGCATACGTCCTGTGGGGCTTTCTGCCGTTGTATATGAAGGCCATTGCGCATGTTGGGGCGGTTGAGATCGTGTCGCATCGCATCATCTGGTCGGTTCCCGTTGCGGGCCTGCTGCTGGTGGCGTTGGGGCGCACGCGGGATTTGAAGGCGGCATTGGTGAACCCCAAGATGCTGGGAATGGCCTGTCTGACGGCGGCGCTGATCTCGGTGAATTGGGCGATCTATGTCTGGTCCATTGCAAATGACCGGGCTTTGGATGCAGCGCTCGGCTATTACATCAACCCATTGTTTAGCATCGCGCTTGGCGCGGTTCTGCTGCGCGAGCCGTTGACAAAAACGCAACTGGCGGCGGTGGCGATTGCCGCGCTGGGCGTGCTGGTTCTGATTGTCGAGGCAGGCAGCTTGCCTTGGCCCGCGCTGGGGCTCATGGTGAGTTGGGGGTTCTATGCCTTTTTCAAACGGTCCCTTCCCATTGGGCCCAATCAGGGCTTTTTGCTTGAGGTTCTGATCCTGCTGATCCCGGCCTTGGCATATGTCACATGGCTGGGCGTGCAAGGCACGGGGCATTTTGGTGTCACTGCGACGGACACCATGCTGCTGGCGGGGGCCGGGATCGTGACGGCGGTGCCGCTGCTTGTCTATGCCAACGGGGCCAAGCTGGTGCGGCTGTCGACGATGGGCATCCTGCAATATATCGCTCCGACCATGATCTTTATCACGGCGATCACTGTTTTTGGTGAACAGATCGACCGAGGGCGCATGATTGCCTTCCCGCTAATCTGGACCGCTTTGGTGGTTTATTCGATCCCGATGATCCGGCAGGTGCGCGCTCAGGCTTGACGCAACAGACGGACGGCTTCTTCGGCCCATAGGGCATAGGCTTTCGGACTGGGGTGATATCCGTCAGGGGCGGCAAGGGCCGGGTCGTCGGGCAGGTCCAGTTTCAGATGCCGGACCTTTGGAAAACTGTCTGCGACCTGCTGCAAACCCTGATCCAGCCGTGCGGCCTGACGTCCAAGAACCCAGGCCAGCGGTTGTGGCAAGGCCGGGAACCTTTGCATCTGTGGAACCGCAGTGACCACAATCCGTCGCGCGCCCAGACGATCGGACAAAAGGTCCAGCAATTGGGTCTGCTGCGTGATGAACCGTTGGCGCGTCACACCTCGGGTCACGTCATTCACGCCAAGCGCGGTGACCGCCATATCGAACTGGTCATTGATTTTGCCAAGCCGCACAATCGCGTCCTGCGTCCGATGTCCGGTCGTGGCCTCAAGCCGCCATTCAACAGCATAGTGCTTGGCCAGTCGCGTGACGAGATACCCGGACAAAGCTTGCGCCTGTGTTCCCGCACCGACCCCGGCGGCAGAGCTGTCTCCGGCGATCAGCAGGCGCAATCGGGGGCCGCGCCCGATGCGTCCTTGGCGTGGGCCAATCGGTTCGGGCAGACGTTGCGCCTTGCGGCGTACCGATAGGCCTTGAGCAGCCAGAACCGGCAGCAAGGGCAAGCGGAGTAGTTGATCTGCGGCAACGGGCATCGTCAGCTCAGCGCGCTTTTGAACTCAAGGAACCGTGCGTCTGTCATGATGCGCGCCATCATCGCCTCACGCAGGGCGCCGATGGTTTTGTATGGCCGCATGACGACCTCGAACTCCTGGATCAAGCCATCTTTGTTGAGGGTTATCAGGTCAACGCCCACGGCATCCAGATGCCCGACCTTGCATTGAAACTCCAAGGCCCAATCGTTGCCTTCGCCCATCACACGGCGATAGCGAAAGTCAGAAAAGACCTGCCCCACATGCCCCAGTACAGCTGCCACAGGCACACGCCCGGTCCAGGTGCTGTAGTAAGTCGGCGGAGAGAACCGAACATCTTCGGCCAGCAATTCGCAGATCAGGCTTTCATCGCCTTTGGCTACTACCTCTTGCATGCGTTCGATTGTTGGGTGCATGGGGTCTCCTTACCTTTTGGGGCAGAGTTGCGGAACCAGCCCACTCAGGCAAGCCCGACGTTGCGGGAGGTCGCGCGCTGCGATACGCAGGCGCGCATGAGCGAGACCTATGACCCCCCGATGACCCCCTTGGGTGTATTGCACGAGGATGCGCAGTTGATCGTGGTGAACAAGCCTGCGGGCCTGTTGTCAGTGCCGGGGCGGGGCGCGCATCTGGCCGATTGTCTGCTGGCGCGGGTACAGGCGGCATTCCCGCAGGCCCTATTGGTGCATCGGCTGGATCGGGATACATCCGGCGTCATGGTCTTTGCACAAACCCCTCATGCGCAGCGGCACCTGGGCTTGCAATTCGAGAACCGCCAGACCCGCAAGACCTATGTGGCGCGTGTCTGGGGGCGGGTCGCTGATAAAACGGGAACAGTTGACCTGCCGCTGATCGTGGATTGGCCCAACCGACCGCGTCAGATGGTGTGTCACGAGACGGGCAAGGCAGCCATCACAGAGTGGCGCGTCGTGAAGCATGAGGGTGAAACGACCCGCCTTCGGCTATTCCCAAAAACGGGCCGTTCGCACCAGTTGCGCGTACATATGCAGGCGCTGGGCCACCCGATTCTGGGTGACCCGTTTTACGCCGAAAGGCCAGCGCGGGATTTCCCGCGCCTGATGCTGCATTCCGAAGAGCTGCGGCTTAAACACCCCGAAGGCGGTGTTTCGATGAAGTTTCGGGCCAAAGCGGATTTCTAGAACTCAGGCCGGTTTTCTCAAAAGCCGTTTCAACTTTCCGAGAGAAAGCCACCTTTTGCGTGTCTTCGGACTGTCCGGGTTGCAGTGTCGGGCCGCGGCAATCTCGCGCTCGATTTCGAACGCCCGCAAAGCGTGGTCCTGAGACCATTGACCAAGTTTCAGCGTCATCATGACGTGGTTGTCGAGGCAGGGCATGTTCTGTCTCCGTTTATTCAAGAACGGGCCCAGCTTCGCGCATCACTCCTGACATTACCCTGTCAGGGGCGAGTGCTAAGATGTCAGCAGATTTCACGGAGGAACACATGCGCCGCTCAACCAGATTGTTCGAAATCATCCAGATCCTGCGGGCTGCTGGCGCGCCGGTAACCGCCGAAGACCTAGCAAAGCAGTTGGAAGTATCCGTACGCACGGTCTATCGCGACATCGCCGAGTTGCAGGCCCAGCGAACGCCTATCGAAGGCGAGGCGGGTATCGGGTATCTGATGCGGCGCGGGTATGATCTGCCGCCCTTGAACTTCGACGCCGAAGAAGTCGAGGCGCTGTGGGTCGGTCTATCGCTTCTGGCGCGAACCGGTGACAGCCATCTGCAGCGCGCGGCCAACCGTATCTGCCAAAAGATCGAGGCGCTGCATTGTCCTGCGGACTGGCTGCATGTTGCACCTTGGGGCACCCCGCTTGATGATCCGGCGAAGGGCTGCGTTCCCGTTGCCAGTTTTCGCGAAGCAATCCGGGCCGAACAGAAAATTCGCATTTCTTACGTGAATGGCGACGGAGATCGTACGGAACGCGTGGTTCGTCCGGTGGCGCTGATCTACCATACCGAATGTACGATGCTGGCGGGGTGGTGCGAACTGCGCGAAGCTTTCAGGCATTTCCGAACCGACCGCATCTGGGCCAGCGAATACACTGGGCAAAGCTTTTCCGGACAGGCAAGGTCGCTTCGGGAACTCTGGCAGGAACGAAATAGTGCACAAGCACTGGCTGACCGATGCGACCCGTCCCAATTGGCGGGTATTCGCTGATTTCACCTGATTGTTGCTTGAGCCTAACTGCGGGTAAAGCGATATACTGCACCAAACAATATGCGCCCGGGGAACGGGCGCCGGAGCAGAAGGTGTTATCATGTTGATTTCTAAATTTCTTATTCCCGCCGGGCTGGGTGCGGCCATGATGCTGGCCGCCTGTGCCGATCCGGGTACGCTGAACTTGCCTGCCGATCCCAATCAGAACACCAGGCAGGGCGCAATTCTGGGTGGCTTGGTTGGTGCCGGGGTAGGTGCCATCGCGAACAGTTCGGATCCGCTATTGGGTGCGGCTGCCGGTGCGGCGATTGGTGCCGCCGGAGGAGGTCTGATCGGTAATCAACTGGATAGGCAAGCGGCTGAACTGCGCCAGCAACTGGCCAATCAGGGAATCATCGTCACCAACGCCGGTGACCGCCTGATCGTTACCGTGCCGAATGATATCACCTTTGATACCGACAGCGCGACCGTTCGCCCGGCGCTGCGGTCTGATCTGGTGCGGGTGGGGCAAAACCTTGTGAACTACCCCAATTCGAACGTTCAGGTCATCGGCCACACCGACAGTGATGGGGAGGCGTCGTACAACCAGGCCTTGTCCGAACGCCGCGCCCGATCAGTGGCAGACATCTTGCAGGCCAATGGCGTCAGCGGCGCCCGGATTTCAACGCTTGGTCTTGGGGAAAGTCGGCCGGCCGCCTCGAACCTGACGCCTGAGGGCAAGTCGCAGAATCGCCGGGTCGATATCGAAATCGTTCCCAACGGCCGTACCTGAGCAATCAGGGCGCGTTTCGACGCGCCCAGTTTGCACATTGACGGTGCGTCACATGGGCTTTGGCGCTTACAAATTCTGAACTAGCTATTGGGAATTACAATAGCGGAGCTGATGAATGTCCGAACCGATCCTACTGAGCCTGTCGGGCTCATTACGCCAAAATGCGACCAACCGAAAACTACTGCGGGAGGCCGCGCGCCTGTTTGCGCCTGGAACACATATCGAGGCAGATTTGAACCTGCCCCTGTATGATGGGGATCTTGAGGATGGTGAAGGCATTCCCGAGGCCGTACAGACCCTGTCCGACCAAATCGCGCAGGCCCATGCGGTCATCATCTCTACCCCGGAATACAACAAGGGGCCGTCCGGCGTTCTGAAAAACGCGCTGGATTGGGTCAGCCGGACGGGCGGGCGACCCTGGGCTGACAAACCGGTGGCCGTGATGTCCGCCGCCGCTGGCCGCGCTGGTGGCGAGCGCGCGCAGATGGTGTTGCGCGGCTACATGGTGCCGTTCCAGCCGCGTATCCTGCAAGGGCCTGAAATGCACCTGGCCGACAGTTCCAACGAGTTTGATGAACATGGTAAACTTACCAGTGACCGCTATGAAAGCACGTTGCGGACCCTGATGGAAAAGCTAAGGGCTGAGGCGGGTTTCTAGCGCTTGTTCCCGCGTGAACGGCTGCCTAATCTGCCGTCATGACAGTGGAAATTCAAACCGATGTAATGGACCCGGCCCGGGCCGCTGCTCTGCTGGTGGCGCTGGGCCAAGAAGGTGCGGTTGCAGATGGCTCTCCACTGCCATCGTTTTTTCACCAGCTCTATTTCTGGTCGCCGCGCCCACCCTCTCAGCTTGGTCGGGACGGGCACCCGAGAGTTGGCGAAGGGGTGATCCCTGATATGGGGCTGCCCCGCCGGATGTGGGCGGGCGGACGGTTGCAATTCGATGCGCCTTTGATCGCGGGCCGAGAAGCCGAGCGGCGAACTACCTGCGAAAATGCAACCTCAAAGACTGGGCGCACCGGTCTGCTGGGGTTTGTCACTCTACGCCACGAAATCTGGCAAGACGACGCTTTGTGCGTGACCGAATGGCAGGATTTGGTTTACCGTCAGGACCCCGCTGCTGATGAGGTCAAGCCAACGCCCCCCACCGCCCGCACCGATCAGACCGATCAGCGCGATGTCACGTTCGATTCGACCTTGCTGTTTCGCTATTCCGCGCTGACCTTCAATGGTCACCGAATCCACTATGATCTGGACTATGCCCGCGACGTTGAAGGCTATGCCGGACTGGTCGTCCATGGCCCGTTGCTCGCGCAATTGCTGATGCGGTTCGCCGAAGACATGCTGGGGCCGTTGGCGCAGTTTTCTTTTCGCGCCACAGCGCCCTTGATGCATTTCGAAACGGCGACCCTGTGCCGGGAAGGCCATGCGCTGTGGGTGCGCGGCCCTGATGGGCGGCAATGTATGACAGCCAAGGCTGTTCCGCGATCAGAGTGAAGCCTCAGGCCGGAACTCATCGGGTATATTGTCGATTCCCTCAAGAACCAGATCAGCCATCACCTCGGCGATCTTCGGAGCCATGCCAAAGCCGATCTTGAAACCTCCGTTCGCGATGAACTGGCCTTGGTAAAGCGGATGAGCGCCTAGCATCGGTGCGCGGCTTTTGCTGCGGGGCCGCACTCCGGCCCACCTTTCGAGAACCTCGGCACCGTGAAGCACTGGCACGGCGCGAGTTGCCCGCTCAAGCACATCGTCCAAGGCGGCGTCGGTGCTGGTGGGATCATCATAGTCGCGCTCTGACGTGGAGCCGATCGCCAGCGTGCCGTCCGCATGGGGGACGAAGTGAATGGCATCAGCGAACAGTTGCGGTACGTCGCCCGCGTCGAACCGCAGTAGCGCGGCCTGACCTTTGACCCCATTGCCGACCGTTTTCCCGAATGTGGCGGAAAGCTCTTGCAATCCGGCAAGACCCGTTGCGTGGACCACCTGCCCTTGGTCCGGCGCGTCCGGGACCACGTTGACCCCCATCACCGCCAGCGCAGACACCAGCGCGGCACAGGCGCGTCGGGGATGCATCCGGGCGCTAAGCGTATCGTGAATCACGAAACCGGTCGGGCTGGGCGGACACCATGAGCCAAGTGTGTGGCCCTCGACCACACGCCATTCCGCCCGACCCTGCCAAAGCTGCGCTGCGGTCTGTGACCGCGCGTGGGCAAGTTTTAACGCCCGGTCGTCTGCGATGGGCTGCAACCGTCCCAACCGCGCATATCCGGATGAGACGCCGCCGGTGGCTTCGACCTGTTTCCAGAAGCGTTCTGCCATCAACAGGCTGTCGAACTGAAACGCCTTTTTGGCGTTCCAGTTTTCGGGCACATGTGGGGCCAGCGCACCGACAAGCCCACCGCTGGACCCGGCACCGGGACCAAACGGATCGACGACCTGAACCTTGGCGCCGCGCCGGGCGCATATCCACGCGATGGACAGGCCAAAAATACCTGCGCCGCGCACCGTCACATCGGCCATTGCCATTCCCCTTGTCCTTGTTCAGTGTCGCGCCGGTTAGCTACAGGATTCCCCGATGGCAGGCCAGCACGCCGAACTCACATGGACCGAGGATCACATCCCGGTCTCGGATCGTTTTGACGACCCTTATTATTCGTTGCAGAACGGGTTGGAGGAAACACGGCACGTGTTTTTGGCAGGTAACGATCTGCCTGCGCGGTTTGCACCGGGGTTCCGCATTGCCGAACTGGGCTTTGGCACGGGTCTGAACATGCTGACCGCTTGGTCCGAATGGGAAAAATCCGGTCAGACAACGCCCTTATCCTTCACCAGTTTCGAAGCGTTTCCGACGACTGCGCAGGATATGGCGCGTGCGCTGGCGGCCTTTCCTGAACTGAAACCATGGGCCGCCCGTTTTCTGGCCCGGTGGCAGGGCGGCACATGCAAGCTGGATACCTTGCACCTTGACGTTATCGAGGGTGACGCGCGTCAGACATTGCCCGCATGGACGGATCAGGCCGATGCGTGGTTTCTGGATGGATTCTCGCCTGCCAAGAATCCGGAATTGTGGGGCGCTGACCTGATGCAACAGGTCGCCAGCCACACTGTAAAAGGGGGCACCGCGGCGACTTATACTGCAGCAGGATTTGTGCGGCGGGGGTTGCAAGAGGCAGGCTTTAACGTATCCCGCACCCCCGGATTTGGCCGCAAGCGCCACATGACCCGTGCGGTTTGGCCATGACACAACAGAACAACGCCCGTGCAGGCATTGCACTGATGATTGCCGCTACAATCGTGTTTGCGCTTCAGGACGGTATCTCGCGTCATCTGGCGGGGACCTATAACACCTACATGGTTGTCATGATCCGTTACTGGTTCTTCGCGGCCTTTGTCATCGCCCTGGCTGGCCGCGCGCCCGGAGGCTTAAAGGCCGCGTCGCAGACCAGTCAGCTTGGGTTGCAGGTGTTTCGTGGCATCTTGCTGGCGGCCGAGATTTGCGTTGCCGTATTCGCCTTTACGGTTCTTGGGCTGATCGACAGTATGGCGGTTTTCATCTGCTATCCCCTTTTGGTGGCAGCGCTCAGTGGCCCGGTTCTGGGTGAAAGTGTCGGCTGGCGCCGCTGGACTGCAATTGGTGTGGGATGCATCGGGGTGCTGATCATTCTGCAACCCGGCAAAGGTGTATTCAATCCGTGGGCTGTTCTGCCTTTGATGTCAGCACTGATGTTCGCGGTCTATGGCTTGCTGACCCGCTATGCCGCTCGCAAGGACAGTTCGGCCACCAGCTTCTTCTGGACGGGTATCGCCGGGTCGGTGACGATGACCTTGGTTGGCATGTGGTTCTGGGAGCCGATGGCCCAATCGGATTGGGCGTGGATGGCGCTGCTGTGCGTCAGCGGTGTCAGCGGGCACTGGTTGCTGATCAAATGCTATGAAATGTCTGAGGCCAGCACAGTACAGCCTTTTGCCTATTTACACCTCGTATGGACCTCCATCCTTGGAATCTCGGTCTTTGGGGAGGCGCTGCGGCCAGAAGTTGTTCTGGGCGCAGCCTTGGTCGTAAGCGCCGGTTTGTTCACCCTATGGCGCGAAAGACACCAGGGTTGACCCGATCAGCTCTTGCGAAAACGGAATCGGTAGTGCGGGCTGACCCAGCCGCGCGCGGTAAATCGGCAGGCTTTCCGCCACCCGCATCACATAGTTGCGGGTCTCACTGAACGGGATGGTTTCAATCCAGTCGACCACGTCGATCTGACCGGCGCGGGGATCGCCGTACCGCTCCATCCACGAGATCGGGCGGCGTGGCCCGGCATTGTAACCAGCGGCCATCATCACCACGTTGCCATTGAAATCTGCGGCCAGCCCAGACAGATAATTCGCGCCCAATTTGGCGTTGTACTGCCAGTCCGAGGTCAGCTTGATCGTCTTGTGCCCGCTCAGGATGCCAAGCTCTTTCGCGACCAGTTGCGCCGTGGCGGGCATCACCTGCATCAAGCCGCGTGCGCCTGCGCCGCTGATCACCACCGGATCAAACTCGCTTTCGCGGCGGGCGATGGCCAGCGTCATCTCTTTCGCCATGGGCAGCCCCATATCGGCCACCGGGTGTACCGGATAATAGGCCGCAGGCAGAACAATACCGCTTTGGGCCGCGCGTTTTGCGATCATCACCGCCAGATGAGGCTCGTTCAACTCGATCACCAGATCACCCAGCTGCGTTGCTTCGGTCTGATCGAGGCTTTCAACCAGATGGGTCAGAAAACGTTCGGAATTATTGTCTTCACCCGCGCGCAGCAACAGCAGACCAGCCTCCAAGACACTGGAGTCAGCAAAGTCAGCCTGTTTCCAATGCGGTGCACGGCGGGGGTTGGCCAGATCGCTGTCAAAAGGTCGTCCGATCCGCTCGGCTGCCAAAAGGCCATAGAACGAGGTTTGGTGATCGGCGCCAACCGAATATGCTGCATAGGCTTTGTCCGCATCACCCAGCGCCGCATAGGCCCGCCCCAACCAGTACCCTCCGCGCCCTTTCGAAATCGGTGACTGTACAGCTGCCGAGAAGTTCTGGAAATGTCGTACCGCTGTGGCAGGGTCATTCAGCTTGCGCAACGCAAGGAACCCTGCCAGCCATTCCAGATCCGCATAGGCATAGCCCATTTCCGGTGTCATGTGATGGTTGGCTGCGATCCGATAGGCCCGATTGGCGTCACCATTACGCATCTCAAGCCGCGCCAGTCGCCGACGCCCCTCGGCCCATTTGTCAGGCTCACCCAAGGCATCCGGCCCGGTCGAGCGCGCCAGCATCAGGTCAATTGCACTGTCGTCCAGCTCTTTCTTATCGCGCCAAACAAAGCGGTCAAAGGCCAGTCCTGGTGCCTCTGCCACGGATTTTGGAACTGCGGCGACTTTGCCATCAACGCCGGGTTGGCGTTTCTGCAAGGCGATCCGTGCCTCGGCCAGCTTGCGCTGATCGGTGCTGACCAGCGGTAGCATCTGCGCGGCACTGACAAGGTGGTTGTCCCACAGCATCCTGTCCAAGCGGGCCGCGTGGTGGGGTTTCAGGAGCTTGTTGAAGTTCTCCAAGTAGTCCTTTTGCAGACCCTTGCCCATCGGCATGGTCCGCCACGCGGTCACGAGATCGGCCTGCGCCTCGCCCTGACGCCCTTTCGCCAGCAGTGCCACGGCGTAGTTCAACGCCCCTTCGGCGGTTTGCGGTGGTTTGCCTGCGTAGAATTTCAGCACCCGGTCGGGATCAGCGCCGGTAAAAGCCGGCTCGCTTTTGCGCCGCAACCAGGCCAGACCCGGCCAATCCGGCCGGCGATCCAGAAAAACAAGTACATCGCCCGAGCTGCCATACCCCTCGCGTAGCCAGTGCCACACGATGATATCACGGCTGACCGATCCCCGTTGACCCGACACCCGCAAGGCCGCATTCCAATCGCCCTTGCGCATTTCCGCCATTCCGGCGCGCAAATCGCCCACCGCATCGGCTTGTGCTTGCCCAACTGACCCAAGAATCACCGCTATCAAAAGCGCCAGAACGCGTGTCATGCCTTGCATTTCCCAACCAACCAAGGATAGAGCCAATCAGGATAAACCTTGCGCTGCCGGGATCAACTCACATCGGCTGGATTGAGATGAACCAGGGCGTAAAAAACACACTAACTGCACCCTAAGGAGCGTGTCATGTTCAAAGGCTCAATGCCGGCCCTCGTCACCCCGTTCAGCAACGGCGAGTTGGACCTGAAGACGCTCAAACACTTGGTGGAATGGCAAATTCAGGAAGGCTCGACCGGGCTGGTTCCTGTTGGCACCACCGGCGAAAGTCCGACGCTGGGCCATGATGAGCATGAAATTGTTGTTGAAGAGGTCGTCAAAGCCACGGCCGGTCGTGTTCCCGTCATCGCCGGGGCCGGTTCGAACAACACGGTTGAGGCGATCCGTTTCGTGCGATTCGCGCAGAAGGTTGGCGCTGATGCTGCACTGGTTGTAACGCCATACTACAACAAGCCCACCCAAAAGGGATTGATCATGCATTTCCGCGCCCTGCATGATTGCGCGGATATTCCGATCATCATCTATAATATCCCCGGCAGGTCAGTGATCGACATGACGCCTGAAACCATGGGTGAGCTTGCCAAGCTGCCGCGTATCATCGGCGTCAAGGACGCCACGGGTGATCTGGCCCGTGTCAGCCAGCAACGCGCCACCTGCGGGCCGGACTTTTGCCAATTGTCGGGTGAGGACGCGACGGCGTTGGGTTTCAATGCGCATGGCGGCGTCGGCTGTATCTCGGTCACTGCGAACGTCGCGCCGAAGCTGTGCGCCGAATTCCAACAGGCCACATTGGACGGCGACTACGCCAAGGCGCTGGCGTATCAGGATCGTCTGATGCCCCTGCACGAGGCGCTTTTCATCGAACCGGGACTTGCCGGAGCGAAATACGCGCTGAGCAAGCTTGGTCTATGCAGCGAGGAAGTGCGTTCGCCCCTGACAACGTTGGAAACCAGCACCAAAGCAGCGATTGACGCGGCGATGGCGCATGCGGGGCTTGTGTAATAGGGAAATCGGTGCCTGCTGATCTCAGCAGGTTCTAATTGCTCATAACGCTTTCCAGGTGCCGGGTTTTGTCGGGATTGCGCACCATGTAGATGGCGGCGATTTCGCCCTTTTCGATCTTTACCAAGGTCGCTTGCAAAGTGCCGCCCGGCTCGCGATTGATGATCGCGGGTAAACCGTTCAGCTCACACGCAACCCAGTGAGCGGGCTGGGTTGCCGTAGGTTTACGCGACAATCCGGCAAAGAACCGAACGACCTTATCCCGCCCGACAATCGGGTTTAGGGTCGCGATGATTTTGCCGCCGCCGTCCGAATGCAATTGGACATCGCGTGACAGCAAATCCGTCAGGTGTTTCGTGTCACCGCTTTTGGCTGCGCTGAAGAATGCGTTGGCCAGTTCCTGACCGTGTTCGCGGTCAACGCGCGCGCGGGGCTTCATGTGTTCGATGTGTTTCCTGGCTCGGCTTACAAGTTGGCGGCAACTGCTGTGACTACGCTCAAGCGTATTGGACAACTCATCGTACGAGCACTCAAATACGTCATGCAAAAGGAAGGCGGCGCGTTCCAGGGGTGACAATCTCTCCAGCGCCATCAAGAGCGCGACCGAGACATCGCGGTCAAGCCGTTCTGTTGCGTCGTTGGTGACAAACGGTTCCGGCAACCACTCACCCGGGTATGCGTCACGGATGGCGCGCGCCGCGCGTAAATGATCAAGGCATAGTCTGGTGACGACCCGGATCAGGTAGCCGGTTTCGTCCCGTACCTTTTCTACATCGACACGTTGCCAGCGCAGATAGGCGTCCTGAACGATATCCTCGGCATCGCTGACCGATCCGAGCATACGATATGCAACCGCGAAAAGACGCGGCTGCAAGTCAACGAATGCCCGATCCCCGGGCTGTGCATGTGACCGGGTCACGCGGCCACTTCTTTGGCTTTGGGATGCGGAACTGCAAAGCCGATGGCTAAACGATTCCACGCATTGATCTGGGTGATCACCAAAGTCAGTGCCACCTGATCATGCTCCGAAAACTGAGCAGCCATGGCGTTATAGACGTCATCGGGGGCGCGGTTGGTTTCAATCCGTGTCAGGGCTTCGGCCCACGCAAGCGCGGCTCGTTCACGGTCTGAATACAGCGACGATTCGTGCCATGCATTCAGCAGGTGCAAGCGATCTTCGGTTTCTCCGTTTGCACGGGCGTCATGCGTGTGCATGTGAATACAGTAGGCACAGCCGTTGATCTGCGACACCCTAAGCTTGATCAGTTCTTTCAAACTGTGTTCCAGCCCGGATGCGCTCAGGCGTTCTTCCATATCGAGCATGGGTTGAAGCAAGTTGGGGGCGACGGCAAAGTGATTGATCCGAGGGGACATCATATTCTCCTGCTTTTGAAGTTAACAAAAACAGGACATGCGTGGCACCGGATTTGTGACAGGGTCAGAGAAAAAATTCCCAAAACTCATTTTTTTGGTCAGCGTTTGCCGTAGTACAACCCGACAACATGCTCGGCCTGCGCAAAGAACAACCACCGCGAAATGGCGACCCCGGCAAGATGTGAAAGGACAGCCAGCAGGGCCAAAACGTGTTTTACTGCGGTGCTTTCAACCGGCGGCACGATCAAAAGCAGCGGTAGACCGAAAGCCAGGCTGAACGCTATCAAGCGCAGTTTTTCGGCATGTTTGCGACCAACCACGTAAACGAATTCGCGCAGTAAGTAGTTTGTGCCCGTATGTGGTGGCTCGAATGCACGGACACTGCCGCGTGCGCCAAGTCCGGTGGCAGTGCCCAGATCGGTGCCGGACTGCTTCAGCGCGTTGTCTCCCTTCCGCCAATAGAGCACCTGAACCGCAGCAGCGATCGACAAAAGCGGTATGGCCATGGTGATTTGCCCCGCCAGCAGGGCTCCTCCGGCAAGGCTGAAGCTTAGGAACATGGCCGGGGTCAGGTTCATGTTCCACCGCGGAATAGTCTTTAGCTGAGTATAGATCATCGAGGTTGTAAAAACCGTCGCCAGTGAAAACGCCGCGCCGAGGACGCCAAGACCGCCCCAGCGCTGACCGAAGAATACGGCGCCGATCGCGTAAAGCCCCATGACCAGCAGCGCAATGACGGCGCACCAGCCTTCGCGGCTGAGCCAGCTTGAGCGCCACTGCGTGAACGCTTTCCATGCGCGTTCGGGATGACCCAGATGAAATGTCGAAGCCAGAAGGCCGCCGACGGAGAGCCCATAAGCGATCAGGTAGAAAACGAAAGCCACCCAGCCCGTGACGTCCGGCATGCCAAGACCCAGGAAAAACAGCAGCCCAAAGCCGAGACCAGACAAGGTGGTGAAGAGGATGACGGAAGGGGCCGGGTGCATCAGAGCTTCTCCAATGTCTTGTCCAACCAGCCCAGAAAGCCCTTGGTCTCATCGGCGACGGGGGCCAGTAGCGGGGCTAGTATGTCGATCTGGTCCTCGATTTGATCCTTTGGTCGCGGCGGAAGGTATTTGTTGACCGGTTTAGTGCCCATTTCCGGCATCAGGTCGATGCCCTCGCGTTCGGCAACAAGTTTGCTGACGTCGCTGTTGGGATCACCGAGGTCGCCGAAATGGCGGGCACCGGCCGGGCAAGTACGCACACAGGAAGGTACGCGGTCTACTTCCGGCAGGTTTTCGTTGTAGATGCGGTCAACACACAGCGTACATTTCTTCATCACCCCTTCGGCCATGTCCATTTCGCGCGCTCCATACGGGCAGGACCACGCGCAAAGGCCACAGCCGATGCAGTCGCTTTCATTCACGAGGACAATGCCGTCTTCAACGCGCTTGTAGCTGGCCCCGGTGGGGCAGACAGTCACGCAGGGCGCGTCCTCGCAATGCAGGCAGGACTTGGGGAAGTGGATAAGCTGGGCAGGACCGTCTTTTGGCTGCACCTCGTAGGAGTGCACACGGTTCAGGAAAGTACCCGATGGGTTTGCCCCATATGCATCCTGATCGGACAGCGGCGCGCCGTAGTTCTCGGTGTTCCAGCCTTTGCATGAGATGACGCAGGCATGGCAGCCGACGCAGGTGTCAAGGTCGATGACCAAGCCCATTTTACGGTCGGTAGATTCGGGTAGCTGGGTCATATCAAGGAACCTCGGCTGTGGTAGGCGGGGCAGGGGGCCAGCCCCCTCTTGAGCCTTTGGCTCAATTCACCCCCGGGATATTTTTGGCCAGATGAAGGGCGGATTCCGGTCATTTGCCAACCTTCCATGCAAGGTCTTTCGGACCGGTGCCCACGGGTGAATTGATAGGGGGAAATTCGGGCTGGCTTTCGGCATCGCTGGGGGCTTCGGCTTTTTCGATTTTGACTTTCAGGTCGAACCACGCGGCCTGACCAGTCACCGGGTCAGAATTGGCCCATCGCATCCCATCCCCTTTTGGTGGCAGCAATTCGTGAATCAGGTGGTTCAGCAAAAAGCCTTTGGTGGCTTCCGGTGCATCCTCTTGCAATGCCCACGCGCCTTTGCGTTTGCCGATGGCGTTCCATGTCCAAACGGTGTTTTCGTTCAGGGCGGCCATCTCCATGACAGGTACCGTGATCTCTCCGTGCGGGGACGTGACCTTGGCCCAGTCGCCATCTTTCAACCTGTGCTCGCGCATCAGCTTGGTTGGCACATATAGCGGGTTGCGGCCATGCAACTGGCGCAGCCAAGCGTTCTGAGTGCCCCAACTGTGATACATCGCCATGGGGCGCTGGGTCAGGGCGTTGATGGTGAAGCCTTCGTTGCCCTGCTGATCGGTTTCATACCAGATGGGCAGCGGGTCCATCGTGCCCTTGATGCGCTGACGCAGGTGCTCGGGGGGCTGGTGGTCTCCATGCCCTTCGGCGGCCAGCTGGAACTTGCGCATCGGCTCGGAATAGAGCTGGAACAGGTAGGGTTGCGGGCTGTCATAAATGCCCATCCCCACGGCCCAGTCCTGATAGGCCGTATTCCACGGTTTGTAGTAATCCGCACCTTCGGGGATATGCGCGACGTAGAAGCCGCCGTTTTCGATATAGCGGTTCAACTGGTCGGGATTGACCTCGCCGCGCCCTTCCTTATCGCCGTTTTCACCCCGGAACCCGGCCAGCGGGCCGATGCCCGGCTTGCGTTGGTGATTGACGATATAGTCAGCGTAGTCTTTCCACTTGGGCGTGCCGTCTTCGTTGGTGAAACCGGGAAGGCTCATGCGGTTGGCCAGTTCGATCAGCACCGACTGAAAACCACGCACGTCTCGGTCGGGTTCCACGACAGGCCAGCGGATCGCGTCGGCTGCGGCGTCGGCCTCGCAGATCGGACGATCCAGCAACGAGATACAGTCGTGACGCTCCAGATAGGTCGTGTCAGGCAGGATCAGGTCCGCGTAGGCAACCATTTCCGAGGAATAGGCATCAGAATAGATGATGCGTGGGATAACATATTTTCCATCCTCGTTTCGGGCGGTCAGCATCTCCATCACGCCCTTGGTGTTCATGGAGGAGTTCCACGACATGTTCGCCATGTACATGAACAGCGTGTCGATCTTGTACGGATCGCCTGCCGCGGCGTTCGAGATCACCATATGCATCAGGCCGTGGGCCGACATCGGGTTTTCCCAGGTAAACGCCTTGTCGATGCGCTGGGCGGTGCCGTCCTCGTTGAGCAGCAAATCCTCGGGGCCGCGCGGAAAGCCGAGATGCGGGCCCTCTAATGGGCGTCCCGGCCGGCGGTCGCCATGCGGGGTGGGGTGTGCCTCGACCGGTTTCGGATAGGGCGGTTTAAAGCGGAATCCGCCGGGGACCTCGACCGTCCCCAGCAGGATTTGCAACACGTGCAGGGCGCGGCACGTCTGGAAGCCGTTGGCATGGGCCGAGATGCCGCGCATGGCGTGAAAACTGACCGGGCGGCCGATCATCTTCGAGTGTGTCTTACCCCGGAAGTCGGTCCATTCTTGGTCCAGCTCGATGGCCTCATCAAAGGCGACGCGGGCGATTTCGGCGGCGATGGCGCGGATGCGTTGGGCCGGGATTCCGCAGCGTTCGGCCACGGCTTCGGGCGCGTGGTCGTCGGACAGGTACTTCTCGGCCATCAGGTGGAAGACCGGGCGGTGGGTAACGCCATCTTGTTCGTAAGTTGCCGATAGGTCCGGGCGCACGCCCGGCTTGTCAAAGCCGGTGGGTTCGCCGGTGGTGCGGTCGATCACCAGCGGCTTGCCGTCGGCGTCGCGTAGGAACAGGCCTTTTTCCGGACCTTCCGCAGCATTCACCAGAACTGGCGCGTTGGTGTAGCGGCTGAGGTAGTCCAGATCAATTTTGCCTGCCTTCATCAGTACATGGATCAACGACAAGATGAACAAGCCATCGGTGCCCGGCGTGATGCCGACCCAATCATCGGCGACCGCGTTATAGCCGGTTCGGATCGGGTTTACCCCGATCACCCGCGCGCCGCGCGCCTTGATCTTGCCAATACCCATCTTGATCGGGTTGCTGTCATGGTCCTCGGCCACGCCGAACAGCATGAACAGCTTGGTGTGGTCCCAATCCGGTTGTCCGAATTCCCAGAACGCGCCGCCCATAGTATAGATACCGCCCGCCGCCATGTTGACCGAGCAGAACCCACCATGGGCCGCGTAGTTCGGCGTGCCGAAATTCTGTGCCCAGAAGGACGTGAAGCTTTGGCTCTGATCCCGGCCCGTAAAGAACGCCAGCTTTTGCGGAGCAGTCTCGTGCAACTCGTTCAGCCAGCCGACGGCGGTGCTGATAGCTTCGTCCCATTCGATTTCGCGGAACTCACCTGATCCGCGCGGGCCGACCCGGCGCAGCGGCTTGCGCAAGCGCGACGGTGCGTTGACCTGCATGATCCCTGCGCTGCCCTTGGCGCACAGAACGCCCTTGTTCACCGGGTGGTCGCGGTTGCCCTCGATATAGGCGACTTTACCGTCTTTCATATGCACGTTTATCCCGCAGCGGCAGGCGCACATATAGCAGGTGGTCTGCCGAACTTCGTCAGAGACTTTTGGCGAAAGATCAAGGTCTGGTTGCTGACTCACGTGCTGGCTCTCCGGTGTGTGTCCCGTTGCGGTGCCTCTGCATTCAACAGGCGCAGCGTATCGCGTGCAATCTGCTTTTCTTCTTCGGCGGGCACAACATGGACGGCGACTTGTCCCAAAAAGGACAGGTGTTGCATGATGTTGTGTCGGATGGGCTCCGCATTTTCACCGATGCCCCCGGTGAAAGCGACCGCATCCAGCCCGCCCATCGCGACAATTGCGCTTCCGGCGTGGCGTGCGGCCCAGTAACAGAAGTGATCAACGGCAAAGCGTGCCGCGTCGTCGTCGCGGCTTAGAAGTTCGGCCATGTCATTTGTACCGGCCAGACCCTTCAACCCACTTTGCGTGTTGAGTATCTTGTCGGTCTGCTCTAGCCCATATTCCTGAACCAGCCGCAAAACCGCCATGCCATCGATTGCGCCGCTGCGGGTACCCATTGTTAACCCGTCCAATGGGGAATAGCCCATACTGGTCGCCATGCTTTTCCCGTCAAGAATGGCGCACAGGCTGGCCCCGTTTCCCAAGTGAAACGCCAGTAAACGCGACGGCAACGCATCACCAAAGTGTTCAACCAGTGCCGCATAGCTGAGCCCATGAAACCCACTGCGTCTCAAGCCGAGCGAGCGGGCTTGTTCGGGCAGGGCGTATGTCGTCGCGACGGTAGGGTTGCTGGCGTGAAAGGCCGTATCAAAACACGCGAACTGCCGTAGGTCAGGCATTTTGTTCGCCAGACTTTGGATGGCCGTCAGGTTGTGGGGGTTGTGCAGCGGGGCCAAAGGAATGCAGGCGGCGATCTGATCCAGCACGGTCTGCGTCAGCCGTGTAGGCTGCGTCAGTTCTGTACCGCCATGGACCACGCGGTGACCGGCGGCGCTGAGGTCTGACAGGCTTACACCCTGCTCCTCCAATGCCTCTAACACCCTAGTCAGAGCCAGCGCATGGTCGGGTGTCTCGACACTGGCGGTGATGTCGCCAAGTTTCAGCCGCGCGGCACCGCCGATTTCTGTAACCGCAGCAGACACGGCCGAGGTAAGGTCAAGCTTGAAAAGCTCAACCTTTATCGAGGACGATCCTGCATTGACGACAAGGATCATAGATCCCGGCGCGTCAGATTGCGCATGGGCCCGGTTTCGGTCAATCAAACGCTCCTGTTGTGGAGGCAGGCAAGCAGAGGCTTGCCTGACAGTTCAATGTTGCGGTGCCATATCTGCCGCGTCGACTCCGGCGACTGCAACTGGCTTTTTCATCGCGTCGCGGCGGAACGGCTCACCCAATTCCTGATTGATCATGACTTCAATCAGGGTGGTCGTGCCATTCTTCTGATCTTCGATCGCTTGTTTCAGCGCAGCGGTCATTTCGTCCATGGTGCGGGCGACGACACCCTTGAGGCCACAGGCCTGCGCGATGCCGGCGTAGGATACCTTGGTGTCCAGCTCGGTTCCCACGAAGTTGTCGTCGAACCACAGGGTCGAGTTGCGCTTTTCCGCGCCCCATTGGTAGTTGCGGAAAACCACCTGCGTCACGGCGGGCCATTCCTCGCGGCCGATGGCGGTCAGTTCGTTTACAGCGATGCCAAACGCGCCGTCACCGGCAAAGCCCACGACCGGCACATCCGGACAGCCGATCTTGGCGCCGACGATGGCGGGCAGGCCATAGCCGCAGGGGCCGAACAGGCCGGGCGCAAGGTATTTGCGGCCCGCTTCAAAGGATGGATAAGCGTTGCCGATGGCGCAGTTGTTGCCGATGTCCGAGCTTATGATGGCCTCTTTCGGCAGGGCCGCCTGTATTGCGCGCCATGCCATGCGGGGACTCATCCAGTCGGGCTTGGCCGCACGGGCACGTTCATTCCAGGTGGTGCCGGGGTCGTCGTCTTCGTGATCCATGCTGGAAAGCTGCTGCGCCCATGCGGATTTCTTCTGTGCGATCTTTGCCTTGCGGTCTGCGCGTCCTTCATCACCGGCAGTGTCGCTGAGCTGGGCCAGAATGCCCTTGGCCACTTTGGCCGCGTCCCCGATAACACCGACCGTGACCTTCTTGGTCAGGCCGATGCGATCGGGGTTGATGTCAACCTGAATGATTTTGGCATCGGCTGGCCAATATTCCATGCCATACCCCGGCAGGGTCGAGAACGGGTTCAAACGGGTGCCCAGACACAGAACCACGTCGGCTTCGCTGATCAGCTCCATCCCGGCCTTCGAGCCGTTATAGCCCAGCGGTCCAGCGAACAGAGGGTGCGAGCCGGGGAACGCGTCGTTGTGCTGGTAGCCAACGCAAACCGGTGCATCCAGACGCTCGGCCAAAGCTTTTGATGCCTCGATCCCGCCTTCGGACAGAACCACGCCCGCTCCGTTCAGGATGACGGGGTTCTTGGCGTTCGACAGCAGTTCGGCTGCTTGCGCAACGGCGGTTTCTCCGCCAGAGGGGCGTTCGAACTCGACAACCGCAGGCAGTTCGACATCGATGACCTGAGTCCACATGTCTCGCGGGATATTCAACTGGGCCGGGGCGCTTGCACGTTTGGCCTGCATAATCACGCGATTCAGAACTTCGCAGACGCGGGTCGGATCGCGGACCTCTTCCTGATAGGCAACCATGTCTTCGAAGAGCTTCATCTGCTCGACTTCCTGGAAGCCACCTTGTCCGATAGTCTTGTTCGCCGCTTGCGGCGTGACCAACAACAGCGGGGTGTGGTTCCAGTACGCGGTTTTCACGGCCGTCACGAAGTTGGTAATTCCTGGGCCGTTCTGCGCGATCATCATCGACATCTTGCCGGTGGCGCGGGTGTAACCGTCGGCCATCATGCCGGCGCTGCCTTCATGCGCGCAGTCCCAGAACATGATCCCGGCCTTCGGGAACAGGTCCGATATCGGCATCATGGCCGAGCCGATGATACCAAAGGCGTGCTCGATACCGTGCATCTGCAAAACCTTCACAAAGGCTTCTTCTGTGGTCATCTTCATCTGAGCGATCTCCGAGGATAAGTGGAATGGCCAGGCGGTTTGCGCTGCCTTTGCCTACGGTTTTGGCGCAAGGGACGGGGCTGCGTTAGGGCCAGAACGGGTGGCGGACTAAGTCCAGTCTAGCGTTAGTTTGCGCGAATGGCATCAGCGATCAGCTTGATGCCCGGATCGATCCGATCCTGCCGGATTGAGGAATAGCCAAGGCGGTAGAAATTCTTTGGTTTGTCCAACCCAGCAAAGAAAGACGCCCCGGGTTCTATATGGACACTCTGGCCCTGCAGCGTATGGGCCAATTGCGTTGTGTCGACATGGTCAGGCGCTGACATCCACAGGGACGAACCGCCCATGATCCCCCTTCCTGCGACGGTCAGACCGTGTTCCTCTATGGCTTTGTCCAACGCTTCGCGCCGCTGCGCCAGTGCCTTGGACATGCGCCTGATTTGCGCGTCGTAATGGCCCAACGACAGGAAATAGGCTGTTGTGCGCTGAATATGACCCGGCGGATGGCGCAGCACCAGGGAACGCAGCGCGCGCGCTTCGCGGATGAACGGTTCGGACCCGACCATGTATCCCAAGCGCAATCCGGGAAAGATTGATTTCGAAAAGCTGCCAACATAGATCACGCGGCCATCCCGGTCCATTGACTTCAGCGCCGGAGAAGGGGCGCCCAGAAAGGCCATTTCGAATTCGTAATCGTCTTCGACCACGATGGCATCCAGGTCCCGTGCGCGCTCCAGCAGCTTGGTCCGTCGGTCAACGGGCATTGTTGCGGTTGTTGGGCATTGATGGCTGGGGGTAGTGAAAATGACATCGGTGCCGTCTGGCAAAGCATCAGGCGGCAAACCATCACTGTCAACGGGCAGAGCGGTCACGTTGCAATCCCAAGGGTCTAACAGACTGCGGAGGGCATAGTAGCAGGGATCTTCGATCACGGCAGTCCGATTGCGGGTCAGCAAGATTCGAGAGGCCAGCCAAAGCGCGTTCTGCGCCCCCATGGTGATCAGAATCTCTTCGGGGCGGGCGGCGATGCCGCGGCGGGGCAAGGTGTGGCGGGCGATGAATTCGACCAGCAACGGATCATCCTGATCGACATAGTCGGCGGTCAAGGTATCGAACTCTTTGTGCCCGAGCGCACGCACGGCGCACAGGCGCCAGTTGGCGTGGTCGAACAGCGACCGGTCGGCCTGACCGTAGATGAAGGGATAGCGATAGCTGCGCCAATCGGCCGGTTTCGCAAGCACATCCCCGCCCGAAAATCGACGGGCAAGGGCAGCGTCCCAGTCAACGGTTTCCGTCCCGCGCTGGACAGGCGTGTATTTGGGCGGTACCGGTGCGTTTTGCGAAACAAAATACCCCGACCGCCCCTTTGCCGTCAGGTAGTCATTGGCAAGCAATTCCGTATATGCCAGCGTCACCGTGATGCGACTTACCCCCAGATGGGCGGCCAGTTTGCGTGACGAAGGTAGCTTTTCACCGATGTGAAAACGCCCGGACAGAATGCCCTCGGCAATCATCTGCTGGATCTGGGCTTGCAGCGTGCCTTGCCCGTTGAGTTCAAGAAAGAATGTATCGACCGATATTGTCATGAGGCTTTATAGTCTGGACTTACGGGGTGGGCAATCTGGACTTATGCCCTTTCGATAAATCCTGCGTCAGGTGATTGACTGCGGAAATCGATTGCATTAAATAACTAGAAATCTAGTTTAATGGAGTAAGCGAATGTGGGAAACCGCGGCAGCAGGATTTTCGGCCATGGGATCAGAGGCCCGGTTAAAGGTTCTCAGGACTCTGGTCCGGGCTGGGCAGGCTGGGCTGACAGTTGGTGAAATACAGGAACGGACGGGAATCGCGCCGTCGACACTGGCACATCACCTCCGTTTTCTGGCCGCTGGTGGGGTGGTTGAACAAGAGAAGGCCGGGCGCAGCACGATCAACCGGGCCTGCTATGACGAGCTGAGAAATCTGGCGCAGTTCATCCTTGCGGAATGCTGCGCGGACGAAGTGGGAAAGGCCGCGAATGATGGCTGAGTTAACGCAAAACCCCAAAGTGCCTTCAAAGGCGCTTGAACTGATCAAAACCCCATGGGCGCTGATCGTCGCGATCCTGATAGCCGTCGCGCTTTTGGATCCCGGCAACTGGATTGAGATCGTTACCTTTG
This sequence comes from Ruegeria sp. AWH4_226, assembly GCF_056159225.1. Classification (NCBI taxonomy): domain Bacteria; kingdom Pseudomonadati; phylum Pseudomonadota; class Alphaproteobacteria; order Rhodobacterales; family Roseobacteraceae; genus Ruegeria; species Ruegeria sp. AWH4_226. The sequence goes on from NZ_JBSWUU010000001.1 coordinate 3,056,625, forward strand.
CCGGCAAAGCATTGGCCCATACCGGCCAGTACATCCTGTTTGCTGTTCTGCTGCTGTCCTATCTCAAGGCAACAGGGGCTGAGGTCATGGTCGCGCGGGCGTTTGAGGGGCGCGAGACTCGGATGATTTTCCTTGCCGCCGTCTTTGGCGGGTTGGCGCCTTTCTGTTCCTGCGAGGTCATTCCGTTCATCGCTGGTTTGCTGGCTCTGGGTGCGCCACTGTCTGCTGTGATGGCGTTTTGGCTTAGCTCACCCTTGATTGACCCGCCGACACTGCTGATCACTGCAGGCGCTCTTGGATGGCCCTTTGCGATCGGTAAAGCTGTTGCAGCGGTCGCGCTGGGGCTGTTTGGCGGCTTCGTCGTGCGCGGCCTGATGCGCTCGGGCGCTTTTTCCGCGCCTCTGCGCGAGTATAAACCGGCTAGCTGCTGTGGGTGTGGACCCAAGCAGGATGACAAACCGGTCTGGAGGTTCTGGCAGGAACCCGAGCGTCGTCAGCGGTTCCGCGCTGAGTTCGTGCATAACGGTCTGTTCCTGCTGAAATGGCTGGCCTTGGCCTATGTACTAGAGGCACTGCTGGTCAGCTATGTCCCGGCTGACCTGATTGCCAACGTCGTAGGCGGCGAAGGGGTCGTGCCCGTTGTCATCGCGGCGCTGGTCGGAATGCCCGCCTATCTGAACTCATATGTTGCGCCGCCACTCTTGGCTGGTCTGACCGAACAGGGAATGAGCGCAGGTGCAGCAATGTCGTTCATGATCGCAGGTGCCGTGAGCTCGATCCCGGCCATGGCCGCAGTCTGGTCGCTGGTCAAACCCAGGGTCTTTGCAACCTATTTGGGGTTGGGCGTCACCGGCGCGATCATTGCCGGAATTGTTTTTCAGATGATCTAAAGGAAAAACCGCCCGGAGATACCACCGGGCGGTTTTGCTTATTGGGTGGCCTCGCAAAGGCTCGGCTGTTTGAAGCGGTACCGTGGCTCTCCGCTTTCGACGAACACGCGTTTTTCCACGCATGCAGTGGTGCCAACGGTTCGTGCAATATGTTCTTTGGGTTCGTTGATCGAGATGGCCGCGCCATCGGGCAGCTGAACGGAAGCAATGACACCGAATTTCAGATCCCCGTTCACAGGTGTCGCTGAAAGAACCGGAACGGTCAGGTACGCCTCATGTTCATGCGTTCCATCGTCATTCAACACCAGCAGAGCCGTTGCAACCGAGATGGTACCGATGACCGCCGCCACCAGCAAACCCCAGGTTTTCAGAAACGCATAGATTGATACAGCGCGGTGCGGGCCAAAGATTTTGGACAGAATGGTCAGCATGGGTTCCCTGCGAAAACACCCCAGCCTTCAAAGGCCGGGGCTATCTGAGCATCAGGTGCGCTGATCGTCTTCGTCTTCTTCCTCGGTCCCACCTTTGGGCAGGTTGAAGAAGCTGTCGGCGTCGATGACCTGCTCTTCTTCTTTTTCTTCCGATGGGTCATCGGATAGCGAGAACGTCTCAAGACCTTCGATCGCGGTCGGAATTTTGGGCGCGGCGTCCATTTCCAGCGACTGCTCGGTCGAAACCAGCTTGCGGCGTTCGTCATCGCTCATAACGCCACCTTCGGCAGCTTTCTTGGCGGCGGCTTTCTGAACGATCGCATCCAGCTCGGACTGTTTACACAGACCCAATGCAACCGGGTCGATGGGTTGCATGTTGGCGATGTTCCAGTGGGTCCGCTCACGGATCGACTGGATGGTCGGTTTGGTTGTGCCAACCAGCTTGGCGATCTGACCGTCGCTGAGTTCGGGGTGGAACTTGACCAGCCACAGGATCGAGTTCGGGCGGTCCTGACGTTTCGACAGCGGAGTATAACGTGGGCCGCGGCGCTTTTCCTCGCCCGAGGCGGCCGGGTTGAACTTGAGCCGCAGCTTGTGCAGCGGATTGTTTTGCGCGGCGTCGATCTCTTCCTGAGTCAGCTGGTTGTTGGCAAGCGGGTCGAACCCTTTTACGCCAGTGGCCACATCGCCATCGGCGATACCCTGCACTTCAAGCTCGTGCATCCCTACAAAATCAGCGATCTGCTTGAAGCTGATCGTTGTATTGTCCACCAGCCATACGGCTGTTGCCTTGGCCATAAGCGGTTTTGCCATCAGCCCGTCTCCTTTAAATACATCTGTCCCGTCGCCGGAATTCGGCGGCCCCGTGATCTTGGGGCAGGTTTCCGTTGTCGGGGAACTTGGCGTCTATATAGTCGCGGCAGGGCAAGAAGGAAAGAGGCGAATGCTGCGGCCTATTCTAGGATTGGTTCTGTGGGTGTTTGGCACTGTCATTGTGCTTGCCGAAGGCGAAAAGGCGGGAGAGTTCGACTACTACGTTCTGTCGCTCAGCTGGTCGCCGAACTGGTGCGCGCGCGAAGGCGATGCGCGTGGGTCGGACCAGTGCGATGCGCGGCACGACCACGGCTGGATCCTGCATGGTCTTTGGCCACAATATCACCAGGGTTGGCCTGCCTTCTGCCGCACGCCCGAGGCGCCTCCGTCGCGTGCGATGACGCGCGAAATGGCGGATATTCAGGGCTCGCCGGGTCTTTCATGGCACCAGTGGAAGAAACATGGCACCTGTTCGGGCTTGTCCGCTGCGGATTATTTTGCATTGTCGCGACAGGCTTATGCGCAGGTCGAACGCCCCGAGGTTTTCCGTCAGCTGGATTCGTCGGTCAAGCTGCCCGCTTCGGTGGTGGAAGAGGCGTTTCTGAAAGCCAATCCCGAGCTGGAGCGCGACATGATCACCGTCACCTGCAAACAGGGCTATATCGAAGAAGTTCGGCTGTGCTTGTCACTTGACCTTGAGCCTGTGCCCTGTGGGCGGGACGTGATCCGTGATTGTTCTGCCACAGACGCGCTGTTCGATCCGATTCGTTAAAGCGTCCGGGTTTGGCATTCGCGGGCGTAATCCAACGCCTTGGCGGTGCCCTTAAGGTCAATCGCCATCACCACGTCACCTGTGGAGTTGTAAACGGTCATCGTCCTGTTCTGCGCAATGACGTCGACGAAACGTCGGTCTGTGAAGAACACGGTCGCGCCGGGCACACGGCCTTGATTAAACCCAATGGCAGTGGCGGCATAGCTCTTACTGTCCAGTTCGAACCGGATCGGATAGCTTTCGCCGTGCTCGATTTCACCCCAAGCCTTGTTGTAAACGGCGAAATACCCACGATTGTCCAGCGCGTCATAGCCGATCCGCACGACCGAAAGGTCCTGATACACCGTCTGGATCAAACACCCATTGCCGAGCGCAGGGTCCATCATGATGTTCCAACCTTCGACAAAGCCCTTGTCGATGAGTTCCTGAGCCAGTGCAGCGGTTGCGGTGAAGGCGGCGAAGGTGAGGGCGAGAAGTCGGGTCATGGAGGCTCCAAAAAGTTTACTAAACTGGTTTTTAACACAAGATGGTTATAACGCATGGCTTCCGAGTGACTAACATTTGTCATCTAGTTCCAAATGCAAAACGATCACGTCTGGTTGGCTGGTCGCCAGCGTGGAACGTCGCCAAACCTGTTGGCCTTACCATCGCTGGGTTGCACAAGAAAATAGATCAGGATGAGAAACCCAAGAACTGGGATTAGGCCAATCAAAAGCCACCAACCTGACCGGTCGATATCGTGCAGCCGTCGTGCGCCGACTGCGAAGTTGGGTATCAATACAGCTAGGCTTACTAGAAAAGAAAGCGGTTGGCCCGCAGTTTCATCACCCAATTGGAAACCCAGTAGCGGCGCGACTACAACGGCGTCTAGAACGCCGATGACCAACATGATGATAAACAAGGCAAGGCACCACCACCAGTATTCAGGTCTCGAGGCCCGACCAGAGAAAGTCGCATATTTTGAGAACACCCGTTTTACTGCGGTCAGCAAATTCTCCATCGGTAGGGCTCCTAAATTACTAATCCAAACAAATTTCTGGCAAAGACATTCTGAACTGACTCTCGCACCCCGGTACTGAGGTGCAATCCACGTATACCACAGCTGTGCAGATGGACGTTTATTCGAATTCGAGAACAGAAAAATGAGTGAGCATGCTCGCATGAGCATCCATTGATCGACAATAAAGTGCTCGGATTTCTAACTAGATTTCTTTCCGCGCCCTTAACGCCGCGGTAATCGTCCCGTCATCCAGATAATCCAACTCGCCCCCAATCGGCACGCCTTGCGCCAGTGAGGTCAGACGGACTTGCCCTTCTAACTGATCAGCGATGTAGTGGGCGGTGGTTTGGCCGTCGATGGTGGCGTTCAGGGCCAGGATGACTTCGGTGATACCCTCAGCCGTGACCCGATCCTTCAGGCGGGGGATGCGCAGATCGTCCGGGCCGACACCGTCCAGTGCCGACAGCGTTCCACCCAGAACGTGATAGCGGCCTTTGAAGACGCCCGCGCGCTCCATCGCCCAGAGGTCGGCGACATCCTCGACCACGCACAGCTCTCCGGTCGCGCGAGCCTCGCTGTCGCAGATGTCACAGATATCGGTGGTGCCGATATTGCCGCAGTTCAGGCACTCACGCGCGGTGGCGGCGACCTGCTGCATCGCGTCGGACAACGGCGTCAACAACAGTGTACGTTTGCGGATCAGGTGCAGCACCGCGCGACGGGCCGAGCGGGGGCCGAGACCCGGCAGCTTGGCCATCAGGTCGATCAGGTTGTCGATGTCGCTGTTCGAACTCACGGCGCATGCTCCTGCAAAAGGGCCGGGCAGGGTACCCGGCCGATAATCCGTCAGGAGTGTTTATCAGAACGGCAGCTTGATGTCTGCGGGCAGGCCCATGCTTTCGGTCAGCTTGGCCATTTCAGCCTGCGCGCGCTCTGCAGCTTTGGTCTGCGCGTCCTTGATGGCGGCAAGGATCAGGTCTTCGACGACTTCTTTTTCGTCGCCGTTGAAGATCGACGGGTCGATGTCCAGACCTTTCAACTCACCCTTCGCGGTGGCTGTAGCCTTGACCAGCCCAGCACCGGATTCGCCGACAACCGTGATGGTGTTCAGCTCTTCCTGCATTTCTGCCATCTTTGTTTGCAAATCCTGGGCGGATTTCATCATCTTGGCCATGTCGCCAAGACCGCCGAGTCCTTTGAGCATCGCTTTTCTCCTACAAATCGGTTTGTCGCTTAAATACGGGCGGCATCCGCGCCGCACAAGGGCACACAGGCTCCCGCCCGTCGTCACGGTCTTTTGCAAAACCTTTCTTCCCGTCGGGTCCGGGCATGCCTAGTCTTCTTCAAACGGGTCCCACTCGTCTTCGACCTCGGGCAGCGCTTCGGTTTCGACCTTGGCCTCGCGCTGTTGCGGTGTTTCGATGCTTTTGATCCGCGCCTTGGGGAATTGGGCCAAAACAGCCTGCACCAAAGGATGTGCACGCGCCTCGGCTTTCAACGCTTCCTCTGCCGCGTTTTCCTTTTCGTAGATCGTTTCCCCACCGCCTTCGTTGACGACCGTGACCGCCCAGCGATTGCCTGTCCACCGTTGCAGCGCTGTCCCCAAACGCTGCGCCAATTGCGGCGAGGCACGTTCGGTCGGCTGGAATTCGATACGTCCGGGCTGGTAGGCGACCAGCCTCAGCGCGCGTTTGACCTCGTCCAGCAGGACACCATCGCGGTTGGCGCGGATCAGATCGACCACGTGATCAAAGGTCGGGTAACGTGCCAGAGCGGTTTGCGCGTCCTGCGCCAAAGCGGCGCTTGGTGCGCCGGCCCCTCCGCGCATGGGGCTTGTGTAGGACGATGCCACCGGCGTCCGAGTGTGCGCGGCAGGTTGCGACGGCGCAGCCACTCCACCACTGGGTCCACCATTGGGCGGCGGAGGCGGCGTATCCTGCAAGCGCTTGATCAGCTCTTCGGGGCTGGGCAGGTCAGCCACATGGGTCAGACGGATAACGGCCATCTCAGCCGCCATCATGGCGTTTGGCGCAGCCGAGACCTCTTCGAGCGCCTTCAGCAGCATCTGCCACATCCGGGTCAGGACGCGCATTGGCAGTGCCTCGGCCATTTGTTGACCGCGCGCGCGCTCGTCGGGTGAGACTGTCGGGTCTTCCGCCGCGTCCGGGGTGATCTTAACCACGGACACCCAGTGGGTGATTTCTGCGAGATCGCGCAGCACGGCCAGAGGATCTGCGCCTTCGGCATATTGCGCCCCCAATTCGGTCAGCGCCGCCGCCGCATCACCACGCAGGATCATGTCCATCAGGTCCAGCACGCGTCCGCGATCGGCCAGGCCCAGCATAGCGCGCACCTGGTCTGCACTGGTTTCACCCGCCCCGTGTGAAATTGCCTGATCCAGCAACGACGTGGCATCCCGCGCCGATCCTTCAGCAGCACGCGTAATCAAGGCCAGGGCGTCATCCGCAATCTGAGCGTTTTCGGCCGCCGCGATCTTGCGGAGCAGGCCAATCATATCTTCGGGCTCAATCCGGCGCAGATCAAAACGCTGGCAACGCGACAGGACCGTCACCGGCACCTTGCGAATTTCGGTTGTGGCGAAGATGAACTTTACATGCTCAGGCGGTTCCTCAAGCGTCTTGAGCAGCGCGTTGAACGCACTCGTCGAAAGCATGTGAACTTCGTCGATGATATAGATCTTGTAGCGTGCGCTGGCGGCGCGATAGCGGACGCTGTCGATGATCTCGCGAATATCGTTCACGCCAGTTCGGCTGGCGGCGTCCATTTCCATCACGTCGACATGGCGACCTTCCATGATGGCAACGCAATGCTCGCACTGACCACAGGGTTCGGTTGTCGGCTTGCCTTGACCATCCGGACCGATGCAGTTCATGCCTTTGGCGATGATCCGCGCCGTGGTGGTTTTTCCGGTGCCGCGAATACCGGTCATGATGAAAGCTTGCGCGATCCGATCAGCCTCGAACGCGTTTCTCAACGTGCGCACCATTGCGTCCTGACCCACAAGGTCAGCAAAAGTTTCCGGGCGGTATTTGCGGGCAAGAACCTGATAGGCGGGGCTGGGCGTGTCGTTCATGTCTGCTCTGTCGGATTCGGTTCAGGACCGCAGCGTAGAGACCCCCGCGCCCGGCGTCCACAGCCACATAAGATGAAAATGGGTTTGCCGGGATGTTTGCACGTCGTAGAAGCACAGAGGAAAGAGAGAGGGTGCAGTGGGTCAGTTCGCAATTCACTCAGTCCACGTTGGAAACGGCACCGTTGCCCTGTCGCCTTTGCCCGGCTGCGGCGGTGAGTACCTACGTGATTTGGGCGCAATCCGTGGCTGGCAGCCAAATCTTGTGATCTCGGTGACAACAACGGGTGAAATGCTGCAAGATGGCGCGAACCGTTTGGGGGATGACCTGCGTGCAGAAGATATCAGGTGGGTACACTTCCCGACTGAAGATTTTGCTATTCCGACCCCGCCGGGTGATACGGCTTGGGCCGATATCGGCGCGACTGCGTCGCATATACTGTCCCGTGGGGGGAAGGTACTGGTGCATTGCCGCGGGGGTTGCGGCCGCTCTGGCATGATTGTGCTGCGCCTTATGGTCGAGCAGGGAGAATGCCCTGAAACCGCGTTAAAGCGATTGCGTGCCGTGCGAGAGCGCGCTGTCGAGACACATGATCAAATGGATTGGGCGGCCCGCCCAGCGATAGGCCGATAGGTCAAAGCGCCATTTGCCGATCTATCTCAACGACAGGCTCTGTTGCAAGGGTTGTGACTTCCAGCATTGCGCAGGGCGGGGTGGTCAGCATGCCTGCTGGACGAATGGCTGTATCCAGGCCAAACATCATGTCCGCGTAAATCTCAAGCGTTTCAACAGGGGCATCATCGGTGGCCCCGCAATAGACACGGATGAGGTCTTTTTGCGCTCTGAACCGTGCGACGCAGCCTTGCGGGCAATAGGACAGCTCGCTATTGCCGTCGAATTCAAACTCAGGGGTTGTCGCCGGGACCGCAACGTCAATCGCTTGCAAGACTGAGCGCGCCATCTGCGCCAGTGCCGGGCAGGTTTTGCCGGTTTTCTGACACATGGTTGCCGAGAATTGGTGTGTCTTTGTCTTCCAGATCATACTGCGCCCTCCGCGCATGGATCGGGGCATGGATCAGGTGTGACAATGTCTTGACGACCTGTCCGGGCGCCCCGCCCGAGTTTCGATTTTGTTTCGATGGCAGGTCTCCTGACTTGCGGGTCATCGCGTTGCCGACCTTCCCAACCTTGCGGTCAGTGGTATTCCGGCATTGCTCACCGCTTACAGTTGCGGGGGCAGTCTCGGCCTTGGTCCATTCCGATTTTACGGGCAGGACCGCACCGTGTTCCCTTTTCATCCGGCCCCGAGATCCGGGGCAGGAACCATCAGCCCCTCGCTAGCGGGTCAGGGTGGCTTGAGTCAAGCGGCCTGTTGGTTTGCGAGGTGGACGTGGGGTCATGTTGAAACCCGGTTGACTTGGCCCGGCAATCCATGCGGATACATCAGGTGAACTGATTAGTTCAGATAGAGGGTAGGATGCTGGATACCGAACAAGCCGTGCTGACCGAGGATATTCTGATTCCGTCAGGTGCGACCGAATTGTCGGCTCGGCTATATTGCCCGATAGACACGCCCCGAACGGCCGTCGTCATTCACGGGGCAACCGGCGTGCCTCGGGACTACTACCAGCATTTTGCGCGCTGGCTGGTTGCTGAGCAGGGAATGGCCTGCCTGACCTATGATTACAGCGACTTTGGCCATTCGCTGAGCGGTCCGCTAAAGGCGGCACGGGCCACGATGGCGGACTGGGCTTTGACAGATATGCCCGCAGCACGCGCCGAAATACGAAAGCGATTTCCCGATGCGCAGCAATGGAGCATTGGCCATTCCATCGGTGGAATGTTGGGGCCGATTCAATCCGATCTGGATCAGATTGATCGTATGATTTGTGTATGTTCAGGGTTGGTCACAGTGTCGGATCACCCGTGGCCATACCGCGGGCTTGCCTTGCTGTTCTGGTACGGTCATGCCCCATTGGCCGTCAAAGCACTGGGCTATTTACCGGGCAAGGCGCTGGGTTTCGGGGCAGATTTGCCCGCGTCAGTGTACTGGCAGTGGCGCGGATGGAGTACCGCGCCGCGCAACTATCTGCCCGAAATCGGAGTGACCTTGCCCGACGCTCGCGAAGCGCCGCCAGACACACCCGTGGATCTTTTTACATTCGACGATGACGATGTAGTGCCGCCGAAGGCGGTTTGGCGGTTGGCCGGTCTTTTCGGACCCAACGCGCGCCGGCATGTCCTGTCTCCGACTGAGCTTGGTTTGCCCAAGGTAGGACATATCGGAGCTTTTGCCCGTCGCAACGCCGCAGTCTGGCCGCGATTGATTGCCTAGGCCGGACGCGGAGAAGGAAATGGTGAGGAAGAAGTGAGAGGTTGGACATCGACCCAAGCGGGGCTCGTTGTGGCTGCTTCCTTCCGGACCTGACCAGGTTGGCGAGGCGCTCGCCCGCGCCAACCTCTCACGCAGGGATATAAGCAAACCACTTCCGAAACACAACCCGTCAGAGCGTCAATCGGACAAGCAAAAAGCCCTCATCATCAGTTCCGATGACTTGAGGGTCGAAACCACTTAGTTCCACTAGATGATCCTGCGCCTTCTGGCCTGTTCGAAGCAGGGATGTCGCCCCCTGTAAGGGCACAAAGGTAAACGGGTAGGGGGCAGCCTCGAGCGGGTCGCGCGGCAAAGAGCCGGACAGATAATCCTGCAGGGCGCGTTGAACAAGCAAGGGTGGCAGGTTTATGAGCTCTGCCGCTTCCATGAATCGGAAATGGCCACCGCCATTGGCGCGATGATTGTTCGACGCAACCACAAACCGCTGATCAGCCGTCAATGGTTGCCCCTCAAAACGAATGTTTCGAATACGCTGGTGAGTGGGGGAAATCAGATGGCCTGCCAAGTCAAAACGTGGGGGCTGCGAAAGGTCGATCTGATAGGTCAGACCCTGCAGAATGTCAAAATTGTACCCGGCCCGGTTTGTGTTGATCAGATCGGCATGCTGGCCGGGTTGAATGCAATTGAGAACACTCGCGGACATTTCCAGCCAATCCGTAACCTGTCTTTTATCAACCAATACGGCCCGCAATTCATTGGGAAAGACACATAGATCGTTTACGTGGCGCACACAGATCTGACCAGCCGGGATATCAGTGAAGTATCGCGGACCGGCGCGTCCTCCGACCTTGGACGGCGCGGCTGCAGACAGAACCGGCAAACCTGCAAACGGTGTCGTCTGCAAATAGGGCCTGACCGCTGCCGCTTGCGCAGCCGCCGTCAGAACAAGACCCCTGTCCGGGGCGCAAAAGCTGAAATAGCTGTGCAGGTGACGATCGGTCTGACCGATATGTTGTGCTGTGCGTCGCCGGGTTTCCAAGTGACCGGGTGTGAAGAGTTGCCTTAACACCGGATCTTTTGCGACGGGCGCGGGCGACGCGCCGGATTTTGAAGGGCATACCGACCGCAGTTCGACATGGCTGTGACGCGCGCGCCATTCACTGCCATCAAGCCTGTCCAACTCCAGATCAACCAACCCAAGATTTGCGCCGGCCGCTCCGGGCATCACGACCGGCTTTCCATGCACTTTACCCCGTTTCGCATCGACATGCGCACAACAGTCATGTGCCTTTCCAGGCAGCGTCAGGTGCGAATGCCCGGCGATCAAGGCATCAATCCCATCGAGCGCGGCCAGAGGCACAATCGCGTTTTCAAGATCGGAACCCCCTTTCGTGGGGCCAATACCTGTATGCGCAAGGGCGATGATCAGATCACAGCCCAGGCTTTTAAGGTCCGTAACCTTTTCTGTGGCGCATGCTAAAATCCCGTTCATGACAACCTTATTCCCCAGCTTATGCGCTTCCCATTTCGCAGTCTGTGGCGGAAGAACTGAAAAAACACCGACTCTCAGCGAAACTGGCTGACCCTTGTACAGACCCGTTTTGGTGACGATGGTGTGGCCCTTCCACGACGGGCTGGCATCTTGCCGGTGCGCATTGCTGCAAATCACCGGGCAGCTTGAGGCCGCGATCACTTGGTCAAGCGTATTCAAGCCGAAACTGAAGTCGTGGTTGCCCAGCCCAATGGCGTCATAACCAAGATCGCCAAACGCACGCATCAGGATATGAGGCGCGTTTTCCGGTTGCACTGCCCATTCCCCAAGCGGCGTACCCTGCAGCGAATCCCCGTTGTCAAACAGCAGAACCATGGCGCCCTGCGCCTCGGCTTCTTGCCGGGCAGCACGGATCAGGTGTGCCGTGCGGGTGAAACCGATCGACGGGTCAGGTGTGTCTGAATAATAGTCAAAGCCGCAGAGGTTCATGTGAAGATCGGAGGTTGCAAGGATCCGTATTTTCAGCGGCGCGTTCGGTGGTCTGGGGGAGTCAGTCAAGCTTCTACTTCTGGATGTTGTATACGCGCCATATTCTCCAAAAAGTATAATATGTGCAACTTGTAAGGTATGTCTGCAATCATCCAGCAGCCTGGGGTGTTCCGGTGCAAGAATTGCCATTGCAACATGGGGTCAGCCGTGGCACCCCCGTGCCGACTACCCGAAGGACTTAGTATGAAACACGCGGAACTTGTGACGTTTGGCAGTTCAGGCCTTGATCGCGCGGCGCAGATACGGGGCGATCTTGACAAACTGGCGCAGGCCCAAACCCATCCACAGGCGCGCTGCCTTTTGCTCTGGCGTGGCAAGCCGCTGGTTCAGGGCGAGGCGCTGGACCGTCTGGGCCTCGTGCCGATGGATCACGATCTGGTCAAGAATGGACCGGGTGGCAGTATTGAAGAGCCGGTGTTTCTGGGTCTTTCCGATGGTGATCCGGTCTTTGCCCAGGATATATCGGCCTGGTCGCCCGACGGGATGGACATGTCGCAGGTTGGCGGCTTTGTCGATCCGTCAGAACAGCAACACCCGGATTTGCCCCAAGGCTATGTCTTTGCTGAACTGCGCCGAATTATGACCCGTCTGTCTGCCCGAGAGGCAGAATTGGCTGCCGCGGCTAAAGCGGTCATCGGCTGGCACGAGACGCACAGGTTCTGCGCGCGGTGTGGTGCGCCCAGCGAGGTATCGCAGGCCGGATGGCAGCGCAGTTGCCCGGTCTGTGGCGCGCAGCATTTCCCGCGCACCGATCCGGTGGTCATCATGTTGATCACCCATGGGGATTCGGTTCTGATCGGGCGATCGCCGGGATGGCCCGCGGGGATGTATTCGCTGCTGGCGGGTTTTGTCGAACCGGGCGAAACGCTTGAGGCGGCAGTCCGGCGTGAGGTGATGGAAGAGTCTGGTGTGCCGGTCGGTTCGGTCAGCTACCTCTCCAGCCAGCCGTGGCCATTTCCCGCCTCTTTGATGTTTGGTTGTTCCGGCGAAGCACTATCGCGCGAGATCACCATTGATCCGGTCGAAATCGAAGATGCGATATGGGTAAGTAAGCCCGAGATGATGCAGGTCTTCGCAGGCGAGCATCCGACGCTGCTGCCTGCACGAAAAGGGGCCATTGCGCATTTCCTGCTGCAAAACTGGCTTGCGGATACGCTGGACTGACAAAATACTGAGTAAAGAGCGATATAAACACGAGCCGCCATGCAGTTTACAGCACGCGAAGACATCGAAGCCCCGATCAATGCCGTGTTCGAAATGGTCGCCGATTTTGAGCGGTTCGAACGCATGGCAATGCGCCGCGGGATCGAAGTGCGGCGTCTGACAGGGCATATGGGTGTCGTCCCGGGGACCCGGTGGGAGACGCAGTTTAAACTGCGTGGAAAGCCCCGTCATATTGCGATTGAAATGGACGAGTGTGACCCGCCGTCGCTGATGCGGTTCCAGGCGACAAGCAAAGGCATGAAAGGTATGACACTCGTCGAATTTCTGGCTCTATCGCAGCGGCGCACCCGTATGAGTGTTGAAATGTCGCTGGCTGCCAGGTCTTTGCCGGCGCGGCTGTTCCTTCAATCGCTGAAACTGGGGCAAGCTCGCTTTCGTCGCCGGTTCCAGATGCGGCTCAGCGAATTTGCACGTGAAATGGAAGAGCGTCATCTCCACGGGTCGTGAGCGCCGCAAAGTTGGAAGGGCGCAGGCAGATCTGAGCATTTTTGGCCACACAAAGCCTGGATTACCGATGCAGAGTCGAAGAAATTTACACTGAATTGACCCGTCGCGCGGGTCAGCCGCGCGGTTGCGCTGCGGGGTATACACCCAGTACTTCGACATTGGTGGTGAAATGCTCCAACTCTTCCATCGCCAATTGCACGTTTTGATCATCGGGATGGCCTACGATATCTGCATAAAACTGTGTCGCGGTGAATGAGCCATCGACCATGTAGCTTTCCAGCTTGGTCATGTTGATGCCGTTGGTGGCAAACCCACCCAGCGCTTTATACAATGCGGCGGGAATGTTGCGCACCTGAAAGACAAAGCTGGTGATCATGCCATGTGGACCACGCCGGGATAAGTCCGTTTCCCGTGACATGATCAGAAAACGGGTGGTGTTGTTGTCTTGGTCCTCGATGTGACGGGCCAATACGTTCAGCCCGTAGATTTCACCTGCCAGTTCGCTGGCCAGCGCCGCGGACTGCAAATCACCCTGCTCTGAGACCTCGCGCGCGGCGCGGGCGTTATCGGGGCTAACTCGGCCGCGGATGTTGTGTTCTTTGAGAAAACCCGCGCATTGCGGCAGCAATACCAGATGCGAGTGTGCCTCGGTGATGTCAGCCAGGGTGGCACCTGGCACTGCCAGCAGATTGATATGCACGCGGACGAACGCCTCATCGATAATGTGAAGCCCGCTATGTGGCAGCAGACGGTGAATGTCGGCCACCCGCCCATAAGTCGTGTTTTCGACCGGCAGCATGGCAAGGTCCGCCTCGCCCGTCCGCACTGATTCGATCACATCTTCGAACGTGCGACAGGGCAGGGCTTCCATTTCGGGGCGCGCATTGCGGCAGGCCTCGTGGCTGTAGGCGCCGGGTTCTCCCTGAAATGCAATTCGTTTGGTCATGTGGTCGATTCCGTGCAAAAAGTTTTAGGGTTGGGCGTTTAGTCGCGGTGTCTATACCTTGCCTCTTGCAAGGGGAAGCCTTAGACACCCCAAAGACAGCTGAAATGGACAAGCGATCAATGTTCGACACGATGACAGTTACCAAGGCCGCAGCAGGCCTTTTTGGCACCTTCCTGGTCCTGCTTCTTTCAAAATGGGCAGCCGAAGTGCTTTACCATGCGGACGGCCATGGTGAGACGGCCTCTTACATCATCGAAACCGAAAGCGCAGGCGAAAGCGCTGATGCCGAAGAAGTCGTTTTCGAAGATTTGCTGGCCGCCGCTGATCCCGATAACGGCGCAAAGGTGTTCCGCAAGTGCACGGCCTGCCACAAGCTGGACGATGGCGCAAATGGCACGGGGCCATATTTGTACGCAGTGGTGGACCGTCCGGTTGCGTCCGCCAAAGGATTTACCGGCTACTCCGCCGCGATGCAGGCGCATGGCGGCAACTGGACCCCCGAAGCACTTGATGCATTCCTCGAGCGTCCAAGCTCTTACATTTCGGGTACATCCATGAGCTTTGCTGGCCTCAAAAAGCCTGAAGATCGCGCTGATCTGATTGCCTACTTGCAGACGATCGGCAACTGATCAAGTGATCAAGATGACCAAAATCAAAGCCGCTGCCCTGCGCAGCGGCTTTATTTTTGCCTCATGACATCTTCACAAAGTGTTCACGCAATCTAAACTTGAACCTGACAGCTCTGGTCATTTAGCTGGCGCGAACAAGGTATTGAAACAGGTGAAGCAGGGGATGAGCAACATGAAATCCAACAGAGTTTCTGTTCAAGCACGTGCAATGGATTTCAGTCGCTGGACATATGCGTTGGTCGTCGGTTTCTGGCTGGTTCTTCTGATGACTGTGCCGCTGTTTGCGGAAGAGAAGATTATAAAAAGCCACGGATTTTCAGAGTTTGGTGATCTGAAATATCCCGAAGGGTTTGCACATTTCGATTATGTGAATCCTGACGCGCCAAAGGGAGGCGAACTGTCTTATGCCGCGCAGGGCACATTCGACAGTTTCAACCCATTTACGCGGCAAGGCCGTGCTGGTGCGCGGTCGGCTGATCAGTACGAATCTCTGCTGGTCCCGTCTTATGACGAACCTGCGTCTTACTACGGGCTGCTGGCCGAAAGCCTGGAATATCCCGAAAGTCAGGAATGGGTCATTTTCAACATGCGCCCCGAGGCGCGGTTTTCTGACGGTACGCCAGTGACGGCCGAAGATGTGGTGTTTTCTCATAACCTGCTGCTGGATCAGGGGCTCAAGTCATATGCAGATGCGGTACGCAAGCGTATCCCCCGCGCCGAGGCGCTGGATGATCACCGGGTCAAGTTCTACTTTGCTCCGGATATTCCGCGCCGGGCATTGATCTCGCAGGTGGGTGGTACGCCGGTATTCTCGAAGGCGTGGTTCGAAGCGGACCCGGACAACCGGCGTTTGGACAAGTCGCGGCTCGAGCCGGGGATCGGATCGGCCCCGTACCTTTTGGACAGCTACGACATCAACCGGCGTATCGTGTACAAGCGGAACCCGGACTATTGGGGTGACGACATCAACGTGAATGTCGGCCGCAACAACTACGACAAGATCCGCATCGAATATTTCAGCGACTCCATTGCTGCGATGGAGGGGTTCAAGGCGGGCACATTCACCCTGCGGCAGGAAAACAACTCGAAAAGCTGGGCAACCGCGTATGATTTCCCCGCAATTGCCAACGGGTCCGTCATTCGGGTCGAGCTTGAGGACGGCAACGTCCCCACGGCCTCGGGGTTCATCATGAATTTGGACCGTCCTCAATTTCAGGATCCGCGTGTCCGCGAAGCGGTTCAGCTTGCCTATAACTTCGAATGGACCAATGAAAGCCTGCAATACGGGCTGTTTCAGCAACGCCATTCGTTCTGGGAAGGCACGCATCTTGAGGCCACTGGCCTGCCTGAAGGACGCGAGCTTGAAGTCCTGCAAAGCCTTGGCGATGCGGTGGACCCGGCTGTTTTGACTGAAGAACCGGTGATGGCGCATGCTTCCAGACCCGCGCGCCAGAATGACCGCCGTAATCTGCGCACGGCCATGGCCCTGTTGGATGAGGCCGGTTGGGTCGTCGGCGGCGACGGCATTCGCCGGAATGGCGAAGGCAAGGTTCTGTCCATTGAGTTTCTGTCGGATCAGCCCACGTTGGACCGGATTATCCAGCCCTTTGTCGACAACCTGCGCGCCATGGGGATTGATGCGATCTATAACCGTGTGGACAACGCCCAGTTCACGCTGCGTCGACGTGACCGGGACTTTGACATGATTGTTGGCGGATACCCAACATCGCTGCAACCTTCAACCGGCCTTTATCAGCAATTCGGGACCGAGGCTGCCTCGTATTCCGTATTCAACCCGTCAGGTGCGCATGGCCCGGACATTGAACCGCTGATCGACAATATTGTGGCTGCAACCGAAAGCGAGGAGTTGTACGCCAATGTCCGCGCCCTCGACCGTGTCTTGCGCGCCAAGCGGATCATGGTGCCAACCTGGTATCTGGGTAAATACTGGGTCGCTTATTGGGACATGTATGAATACCCCGAAAACCTGCCGCCTTATGCTTTGGGAGTCGAAGACCTGTGGTGGATCAACGCCGAGAAAGAAGCCGAGTTGAAATCCTCGGGCGCGTTGAGGTAATCCGCCCCCATGGGAGCATATATTCTAAGACGTCTGTTGCTGGTCATTCCAACCCTGCTGGGGATCATGATCGTCAACTTCACGCTGGTTCAATTCGTCCCCGGCGGTCCGATTGAACAGATCATCGCCCAAATGGAAGGGGGCGGTGACGTGTTTGAAGGCATCGCGGGCGGCGGCAGTGATATCGAACAACAAACCGGTGGCGCGAACGATCGTTATGTCGGTGCGCGTGGACTGCCGCCCGAGTTCATCGAAGAACTTGAAAGGGAATTTGGGTTCGACAAACCTCCGGTCGAGCGGTTCCTGGACATGATGGGCAATTACCTGACGCTGGATTTTGGTGAGAGCTATTTCCGCTCGATCAGCGTGATTGATCTGGTGCTTGAGAAGATGCCGGTGTCGATCTCGCTTGGTCTGTGGTCGACGCTGATCGCCTATCTGGTGTCGATTCCGCTGGGTATCCGCAAGGCGGTCCGGGACGGGTCGAGATTCGACACATGGACCAGCGGAACAATCATCGTGGCTTACGCGATCCCCGGCTTCTTGTTTGCGATTCTGTTGCTGGTGCTGTTTGCCGGTGGGTCGTATTATCAAATCTTCCCGTTGCGCGGACTGACCTCGGACGATTGGGACAGCCTCAGCCTGTTTGGCAAGATTTTCGACTATTTCTGGCACATCACCCTGCCGGTGATTGCCCTGACGATTTCGGCCTTTGCAACATTGACGCTGCTGACCAAGAACTCGTTTTTGGATGAAGTCAAAAAGCAATATGTCATGACGGCCCGCGCTAAAGGCTTAAGCGAAAGCAAGGTTCTGTATGGCCATGTCTTTCGCAACGCCATGCTGATCGTGATTGCCGGGTTCCCGGCCGTGTTCATCGGGGTTTTCTTCAGCGGGTCGATCATAATCGAGACCATCTTTTCGCTCGACGGTCTGGGTCGTTTGGGCTTTGAGGCCGCGGTGGCGCGGGACTATCCAGTGATCTTTGGCACTCTATTCATTTTTGGCTTGATGAGCCTTGTCGTCGGCATCATCAGCGACCTGATGTATGTGCTGGTCGACCCACGCATCGATTTCGAAAAACGGGAGGGGTAGATGACACTTTCCCCGCTCAACCAGCGCCGTTGGCGCAACTTCCGCCGCAATGGCAGGGCGTTTTGGTCGCTGATCATCTTCTCGGTTCTGTTTGGCCTGTCGCTTTTTGCCGAGTTCATCGCAAACGACAAACCAATCCTGGTAAAATATCGGGGTGAGTTTTTCACGCCGATCTTCAATTTCTATGCGGAAACTGAATTCGGTGGTGATTTCCAGACCGAAGCGATCTATCGCGACCCCGAAGTGCAGTGCCTGATCGACAGCGGTGGTCTTGAAGACTGTTTCGACGACCCCGAAGGCATTATTGACGAGATCAAGGCCGGTACGTTCCAAGCCGAAGGGTTTGAACGCGGCTGGGCCATCTGGCCACTGATCCCGTATTCCTTCAACACGAGCGTAGATCGGCCGGGCGCGGCACCATTGCCGCCCAACGGACAAAACCTGCTTGGGACGGATGATACAAAACGCGATGTTCTGGCGCGGGTGATCTATGGCTTCCGCCTGTCGATCCTTTTCACGCTGATGGTTACAGGCGTCGCCAGCCTGATCGGCATTTTCGCCGGGGCCATTCAGGGCTTTTTCGGCGGCTGGCTCGACCTGGTGTTCCAACGCATCATCGAAATCTGGTCGGCCACGCCATCGCTCTACGTCATCATCATTATGTTTGCCATTTTGGGGCGAAGTTTCTGGCTGTTGGTGGCCTTGTTGATCCTGTTCAGTTGGACCGGGCTGGTGAGTGTTGTCAGGGCCGAGTTCCTACGCGCCCGCAATCTTGAATATGTCCGTGCTGCGCGGGCTCTGGGCGTTGGGAATATGACCATCATGTTCCGCCACATGCTGCCCAACGCGATGGTTGCAACGCTGACTTTCATGCCTTTCATCGTGACGGGCACCATCGGGGGTCTCGCCTCGCTGGACTTTCTGGGTTTTGGTCTACCGTCCTCGGCCCCATCATTGGGCGAACTGACTTTGCAGGCAAAACAGAACCTGCAAGCGCCCTGGCTGGCCTTCACGGCTTTTTTCACCTTTGCCATCATGCTGTCGCTGCTGGTCTTCATCTTCGAAGGTGTCCGCGATGCGTTTGATCCGAGAAAGACCTTTTCATGAGCCTTTTGGATGTCAAAAACCTCAACGTCTCGTTTCGGCAGGACGGGCAGGTCAGCGCGGCGGTGAAAGGTGTTTCGTTTACTGTCGACCGGGGGGAGACGGTTGCCCTTGTGGGGGAATCCGGGTCGGGTAAATCGGTTACAGCCCTGTCGACAGTTTCCCTGTTGGGTGACAGCGCCATCGTCGAAGGTTCGGCCACATATGATGGCCACGAGATGATTGGCGCGTCCGAAGACAAGCTGATGGAAGTGCGCGGCAACGATATCAGCTTTATCTTCCAAGAGCCGATGACCTCTCTCAACCCGCTGCACACGATCCAAAAGCAGATGGCCGAGTCGCTAGCCCTGCACCAGGGTCTGACCGGTGACGCGGCGCGCGAAAGAATTGTCGAGCTGCTGACCAAGGTCGGCATCCGTGACCCCCGGGAGCGTTTGGACAGCTATCCGCACCAGCTTTCGGGCGGGCAGCGGCAGCGTGTGATGATTGCCATGGCGCTGGCTAACAAGCCTGATATTCTGATCGCCGATGAACCCACCACCGCGCTGGACGTTACGATTCAGGCGCAAATCTTGAACCTGCTGGCCGAGCTTCAAAAATCCGAAAACATGGGGATGCTGTTTATCACGCACGACCTGGGTATCGTGCGGCGTATCGCGGACCGGGTTTGCGTGATGAAGGATGGTGAGATTGTCGAAACCGGCGTGACGGCTGAGATTTTCAACAACCCGCAGCACCCCTACACCCGCAAACTGCTGGGCGCTGAACCTTCGGGTCATCCTGATCCCGTGGCATCGAACGCGGAAGAGATCGCGCGAACAGAAAACCTCAAGGTCTGGTTTCCGATCCAGCGTGGGTTTTTGAAACGGACTGTCGGTTACGTCAAAGCAGTAAATGATGCCACACTTAGCGTGCGTGCGGGCGAGACATTGGGAATCGTCGGCGAAAGCGGCTCTGGCAAGACAACTCTGGCGCTGGCGATCATGCGGTTGATCGCGTCAGAGGGCGGTATCACCTTCCGCGATCAGGACGTGCGACGGTGGTCCACTCGGGAACTGCGCCGCTTGCGCAAAGATATGCAAATCGTGTTTCAGGACCCGTTCGGCAGTCTCAGCCCGCGTATGACGTGCCAGCAGATCATTGCCGAAGGGTTGGCGATCCACAATGTCGACCCGCACCGCGCCCCGCGTGAATTGGTGGCCGAGGTGATGACCGAGGTTGGTCTGGACCCGGCGGCGATGGATCGCTATCCGCATGAGTTCTCGGGCGGGCAGCGTCAGCGTATCGCTATCGCACGCGCCATGGTATTGCGGCCCAAGCTGTTGGTTCTGGATGAACCGACCAGCGCACTGGACATGACAGTGCAGGTGCAGATTGTTGATCTGCTGCGCGATCTGCAACGGAAATACGGGCTGGCCTATTTGTTCATCAGCCACGATCTGAAAGTCGTGCGTGCCATGTCGCACAAGGTGATCGTCATGCGCAATGGCGACGTTATCGAAATGGGCGCGGCGGAGGATCTGTTTGAAAACGCCCAGACTGATTACACCCGCGAACTGATCGCGGCGGCGGGCTGAACGCAGCCCGCCGCATTCGGTCAGGCATTGGCGCTTTCACGCGTTGCGGTTTTCGGCACTGGCCCGCGCAGCTCTTCATAGTGATCAAAGCTCAGTTTAACCCAGCCGGTGCCGCGTGTGGCGCTGGCAAGGGTCCGGTGAAGCTCATCCTCGGCCACGGCGGGCAGTTGGGCATTAAAAATCTCCCAGCCTGAAGCGCTGGGGTTGCCCTCAAATCCCAGCACCTGCCCTTGCAGCGAACTGATCGTCGGAACGAGGTCCCCGACAAAATCCGAAGGCAGGTGGATTTCGGCGCTCAGAATCGGTTGCAGAACCACGGGTTTGGCTTGCGGCAAGGCTTCGCGCACGGCGTTTTTGCCGGCGGTCCGAAAGGCATAGTCTGAGCTGTCCACATTGTGGTGCTTACCGTCGCTGAGTGTCACCTTCACGTCGACCACGGGAAAGCCTTCCGGGCCTTGCGCCAGCGCGTCTTTGGCGCCGTGTTCGACCGACGGGATGTAATTCTTGGGTACCGCGCCGCCCTTGACGATTTCCTCGAACTGAAATCCCGATCCGCGTGGCATCGGCGCGACCGAAATCACCACGTCGGCAAATTGCCCCGCACCGCCGGATTGCTTGCGGTGGCGATGACGGTGTTCGACAGGTGCACGGATGGTTTCGCGATAGGCAGTTTCGACCGGATCGGCCAGTATCTCAATTCCGAAATCTTCGGCCAGTTTCGCGGTGACGCGGCGCATATGCTGCGGTCCCTGAGATCCCAATATGGCGTGTCCGCTCAGTTCATCCTGTGCCAAATGAAGTCCTGGGTCGATCTCGGCCAGACGTGTCAGCGCGTTGGACAGGCGCACGTCATCGCGTTCATGCGCTGGTGACACGATTTGTCGATGCGCGACCGGATGCGATGCGGCCCATTCAGGCAGCGGCGTCGAGGATGCGCTGTCATACAGATTCCCGGGGTTCAGGTGGTCGGACTTGACTGCAAGCCCGATTTGCCCGGCGGGCAGTTCGGCAATTTGCGTTTTTGCGTCCAGAGTGGTCAGGTTGCCGACGCTTTCTCCGCCAAGGTTTTCATGGGCTTTCACGCCCTCACCCAACCCGCGCAGAACGACGATCTTGCCGATGTGTTTTTTCACATCCGCGAACCCGGCGATGGCTCGGGCGTTTTCGGCGGCCTCATCGCGCCCGGCCGCAATGTCGAACTCCGGGGCTTCGTGCCGCAGCGCTTTCATCAGGCGGGTCAAGCCGTTACCGTGGCTGGCCGCGCCCAAGCAGGCAGGGATCAGTTGCTGGTTTTGCAAGACCTGCGCGGCCAGCTCATAGACTTCGGCGCTGGGGGGCCGCTTGTCTTCGATCAGTTGCTCTAACAGGTGGTCGTCGAAATCCGACAGGGTTTCCAGCAACTCGGTGCGGGCCTCCTGTTCGCGGTCTTCAACCGATTGCGGAAGCTCGATCAGGGCCGAGGGTTGCCCTTCCTGATATTTCCAGGCCCGTTCAGATATAAGATCGACCGCACCGATGATCACGTCATCTTCGCGGATCGGAACTTGTCGCAGGGCAATGTGATGGGAACAATAGGTCTGCAAGGCCGCGATGATGTCACGGATTCGCCCGTTGGGGTTGTCCATTCGGTTGATGAACAGAAAGCAGGGGATGCCCGCCTCTTCAACCAGGCGCAGATATGGGGCGCACAGGACTGCGGCGTTTGGATCGGGCGGAACAACAACCACTGCCGCGTCCGAGATCGCCATGGCCGGTCCGACATACGCCAGATTGTCGCCGCCGCCATCCACGTCAACGGCGCACCAAGGCTCTCCCAAGTAAGAAAAACCGTGCAAATGCACGGTTCCTGATACGTCGAATGTGGTGGGCCGGTCATCTAGGCGGCTGATGGCCTCGACCAGGGTTGTTTTGCCCGATTGGCTGGGGCCGAGGACGGTGAAAACGCGCATGGGTGCTGTCCCTCTTTCAAATTGCAGTTCGACTGCACGAAAGGGATAGCCATGCACGGATGCGCCAGCGCTTTGTCTGTTACTCGGCCTGCCTCAGACGCGGGCAAGATGGTCCGCCCACCCTGCAAGTGTGCGGATAACGGACCCACCGCGTCAAGCCCTGACATGCCGTGGTGTCAGATGGCTGAGCTGTGGCCGGCTTCGCTGAGATCATAAGAATCAAAGCTGCGGGCGATCATACGGGTCAGCGGGCGTGCCTCGGGCGGGATGAATAACCCGTCCTCGGTGATCCGCAGCAGCCCATCAAAGGCGGCGTTGGTCTTTTGGTACATGCGCTGCAACTCGGCCTCGGAAATGCTATGATCGCGTATGATTTCGGCGCTGTTGATTTGGAAGTCGCACATCAATGCCTCGATCAACCGGGCGCGCAGGATGTCTTGCCCTTTGAATACGTGCCCTCGCGCGGTCGAGAACTGCCCTTCGCGGATAGCCTTCGTATGCACCGATGTCGCTGGCGCATTCTGCGCATAGCCCTGCGGAAAGCGTGAGATCGAACTGGCCCCAACGCCGATCAGAACCTCGGCCTGATCATCGGTATAGCCCTGGAAGTTCCTCTTAAGTCGTCCCGCCTTAAGCGCATGGGTCAAGCCATCATCCTGCGATGCAAAATGGTCGATTCCAATTTCGGCGTAGTTGTCCCACAAAAACAGGCGGCGGGCAGTATCGAAGAGGTCCAGTCGCTGTTCGGGGGTCGGTAAGGTGTCTGACGGAATCAATTGTTGCCGTTTGGCCATCCATGGCACATGCGCATACCCGTACAACGCAACCCGGTCGGGGTTGAGAGATAGCAATTTTTGCACGCTTTCCGTCATGCGCGCCTTGGTCTGGTGCGGCAAGCCGTAAAGGATATCGGCGTTCAGGCTCGTGATCCCACGGGCGCGGATCATGTCAACAGCCTTGCGCGTGGTGTCATAGCTTTGGATGCGGCCGATGGTCTGTTGTATCTTATCGTCGAAGTCCTGGACCCCGATCGAGGCCCGGTTCATGCCGGCTTCGGCCAACGCGTCCAGACGGGGTTCGTCGATCTCGTTCGGATCAATTTCGACAGAGAACTCAGCATCCGGCCCCAGCGGCACCACGTCGAGGATACGGGTCGCAAGGTCGCGCATCAATTCCGGCATCAGCAGGGTTGGGGTACCACCGCCCCAGTGCAGTCGCGACAGCGTGATATCTTTTGGCAGGCGAGCGGCCAGCAGATCAAGTTCGGCCTTCAGTACGTCCACATAGGCAATTACAGGATTGTCGGTCTGGGTTCCCTGTGTCCGGCAGGCGCAGAACCAGCACAATCTGCGGCAAAACGGGACATGGATATACAGCGACACCTCACTTTCCGGTTTGATCCCGGAAATCCAGTCGCCAAACAAACCTGACCCCACGTCATTGCAGAAGTGGGGCGCAGTGGGGTAGCTTGTGTAACGCGGAACTTTCGCGTCAAATAGTCCAAGCTTTGCCAATTGTGGTTTCACTATCATGGCGATACCTATAAACGGTGACCCGCCAGCGAACTTTGACAGAGATCAAGTGGAAACGTTCATGACACCGATATTCAAAATCGACCATACGAATTGTCAGGACTGCCCCATCCGGCATCGTGCAGTGTGCGCGCATTGCGACGCAGATGAATTGGAAGAACTTGAAGAAGTTAAGTACTATCGGAGTTTCGAAGCCGGCCAAACGATCATCTGGTCAGGCGACCAAATGAACTTTGTGGGCTCTGTCGTGTCGGGAATCGCTTCGTTGACACAGACGATGGAAGACGGACGCACTCAGATGGTGGGTCTTTTGTTGCCGAGCGATTTCGTCGGGAGACCGGGGCGTGAAATCGCGCCCTACGACGTTCAGGCGACAACCGACCTGGTCATGTGCTGCTTTCGCAAAAAACCGTTTGAAGAACTGATGGGCACGACGCCGCATATCGCGCATCGCCTGTTGCAGATGACGTTGGATGAGCTGGACGCAGCCCGCGAATGGATGCTGGTGCTGGGCCGAAAAACCGCGCGTGAGAAAATCGCCAGCCTGCTGTCGATCATCGCGCGGCGCGATGCGTCAATCAGCCAAGAGGGTAACACTGGCCCGATCGTGTTTGACTTGCCGCTGACGCGCGAAGCCATGGCGGATTATCTTGGCCTGACGTTGGAAACGGTCAGCCGTCAGATATCGGCTCTGAAAAAAGATCAGGTTATTTCGTTGCAAGGTAAACGGCACGTCACGATCCCGGATATGGGACGCCTGTTGGAAGAGGCTGGCGACGACTCGGACGGCGGGTTCCTGGTCTAACGCGGTTGGGGCGTGACGGGGTCCGCCCGAAGTGCTTAACTGGACTCAAGTGAAGACCACCTCAGGAGCAGGTCATGCAATTCACCAGTATATTGGCGATGCTGGTCGTCGGTGCAGTCGCCGGTTGGTTGTCGGGTAAGATCATGGAAGGCCGAGGCTTCGGCCTGATTGGCAACATTATCGTAGGTGTCGTGGGCGCTTTTCTTGCCGGGCTGATTTTCCCTGCACTGGGCTTCGCAGTTGGCGGTGGAGTTTTCTCATCCATATTTTTCGCCACCATCGGGGCGATCATATTGCTGTTCTTGATCGGATTGGTACGGAAGTAAAACCGCCCCCCGTTGGGGCGGTTTTGTGCTGACTGAACTAGTGGGCCAGGAAAACCGGCACCGGGGATTGTTCCAGCATGTTCCGCGTCGCGCCGCCCAGAATGGCTTCGCGAAAGCGCGAATGCCCATAGGCACCCATGACGATCATATCAGCCTCGGTGTCTGTCGCATGTCGATTCAGGATGTCTGAAACACGGGCCATGGTCTTGCTCAAAACATCAATCTCGCACTTAACGCCGTGGCGGGCCAGCATCTGCGACAGCATACCGCCCGGGTCCGACCGGTCAGGTCCGTGGCGCGGCGGGTCGATCACAACGATGCGCACCAGATCAGCCTGAACCAGGAACGGTAAAGCACGGCGGATGGCCCGCATCGCCTCGACGCTTTCGTTCCAGCCAAGCAGGATGGTACCGGGGCGTTCAAACGGGGTCGCGTCATCCGGAGTGACCAGAACCGGCGCGTGCCCTTCAAACATAGCGGCTTCGATGATGGACTCTGCTTCGGCACCACGGTCTTCGCCATAAGGCTGCGGCAAG
Organism: Ruegeria sp. AWH4_226; assembly: GCF_056159225.1. Classification (NCBI taxonomy): domain Bacteria; kingdom Pseudomonadati; phylum Pseudomonadota; class Alphaproteobacteria; order Rhodobacterales; family Roseobacteraceae; genus Ruegeria; species Ruegeria sp. AWH4_226. The sequence goes on from NZ_JBSWUU010000001.1 coordinate 3,082,246, forward strand.
ATGACAAGATCCGAGAACCGTGCACGGTGCGCTACGTGGCGACCGATATCCGCGATCTGGGCAACGCCACTTTCGGCGGACCACCGTGCCCCGGTCTTGCCCAGATATTCCTTCGCGTAGGTCAAGATTTCTTCGGCCTCGGCGCTTGCGCGGCTAAGCGTCTCTTGCAAAATCAGGGCATTTGCCCCTGCGTAGTAGTACCCGGTCTGGCTGCGGTCGACACCCAGGCAAAGGGCCTCAGCATGTGCATCCTGTGCGCCTGCCAAAGCCACCATCTGCGCCAGCGCTGATCTGCTTTGCTTTGCGTCTGTCATGACTGTGAGAAGAGATTTGTACGCCATTTTGACCTCGTGCCTTTAACGCGTGTCCTGCTGCGGCCCGATGCCTCAGCCGCTGGTCTACGATTGTCATAGAAATCAGAGTACTGTCTTGACACAGATCAAAGCGAGTCTGGCATCTGTCGGACAAAACAACAGCTAGTCAAAAAGGTCCTGCGACACATAAAGAATCACGTGGGGCATGGCAAAGGGACGCAATATGTCAAATTATATCAAGCTGATCGTGCTTGGTCTGGTCGTGATTTTTGCCGCGATCGGATCTAATTACGCACGCGATTTGGCGTATCAGGTGCATGCAATTCTGGTGATGCTAATCGCCGGTGGTTTGTTCATCTGGACGCTTCGAAACACCGACGAGCCAGATATTCTCGTAGACCGCTCGGGTGAATATATGGATGACGTGATCCGCTATGGCGTGATCGCAACCGCATTCTGGGGCGTGGTCGGGTTCCTCGCAGGAACCTTCATTGCGTTTCAGCTTGCCTTTCCGGTTTTGAACTTTGAATGGGCTCAGGGTTACCTGAACTTTGGCCGTCTGCGCCCGCTGCACACCTCGGCAGTGATTTTTGCATTTGGCGGTAACGCCCTGATCGCAACTTCGTTCTATGTGGTGCAGCGCACCAGTGCCGCGCGGTTGTGGGGCGGAAACCTAGCGTGGTTCGTGTTCTGGGGCTATCAGCTGTTCATCGTACTGGCTGCGACCGGCTATGTTCTGGGTGGCACGCAGTCCAAGGAATATGCAGAACCCGAATGGTACGTTGACCTGTGGCTGACTGTAGTCTGGGTGGCATACCTCGCCGTGTTCCTGGGAACGATCGTCAAGCGGAAAGAGCCGCACATTTATGTAGCCAACTGGTTCTATCTGGCGTTCATCGTCACCGTCGCGATGCTGCACCTGGTCAACAATATGACCATTCCGGTCAGTATCTGGGGGTCCAAGTCGGTCATCGTCTGGTCGGGCGTACAGGATGCCATGATCCAGTGGTGGTATGGCCACAACGCTGTGGGCTTCTTCCTGACCGCGGGCTTCCTGGGCATGATGTACTACTTCATTCCGAAACAGGCCGAGCGTCCGGTCTTTTCGTACAAGCTGTCGATCATCCACTTCTGGGCGCTGATCTTCCTGTATATCTGGGCTGGTCCGCACCACCTGCACTATACCGCGTTGCCTGACTGGGCCTCCACACTGGGTATGGTCTTCTCGATCGTGCTGTGGATGCCGTCCTGGGGTGGTATGATCAATGGTCTGATGACCCTGTCCGGTGCTTGGGACAAGTTGCGTACGGACCCGGTGATCCGGATGATGGTGATCTCGGTCGGCTTCTACGGCATGTCCACCTTCGAAGGCCCGATGATGTCGATCCGTGCAGTGAACAGCCTGTCACATTATACCGACTGGACCATTGGTCACGTGCATTCAGGCGCGCTGGGCTGGAACGGTATGATCACCTTTGGCGCGCTGTACTTCCTGGTACCTGTCCTGTGGAAGCGTGAGCGTCTGTACTCGCTGCAAATGGTCAGCTGGCACTTCTGGCTCGCCACTATCGGCATCGTGCTGTACGCGGCGTCGATGTGGGTCACCGGTATCATGGAAGGTCTGATGTGGCGTGAAGTGGATGCCAACGGTTTCCTCGTGAACTCGTTCGCCGACACCGTGGCTGCCAAATTCCCGATGTACGTGGTGCGTGCTCTGGGTGGCGTGCTCTTCGTCGCTGGATCGCTGATCATGTGCTACAACCTGTGGATGACTGTACGGAGAGCGCCGGCCAAAGAGGCCAGCCTGACCGTCGCGGTCCCGGCTGAATAAGGAGGGCCGGAGCAATGGCAATTCTCGACAAACATAAAATCCTCGAGACCAACGCGACCCTCCTGCTGATCTTCAGCTTTCTGGTCGTGACCATCGGTGGCATCGTTCAGATCACCCCGCTGTTCTACCTTGAGAACACCATCGAAGAAGTGGAGGGCATGCGCCCCTACACGCCTTTGGAAATGGCGGGCCGTGAAATCTATCTGCGCGAAGGCTGCTATGTCTGCCATAGCCAGATGATCCGCCCGATGCGGGACGAGGTTGAGCGTTATGGCCACTACTCGCTGGCGGCTGAGTCGATGTATGACCATCCGTTCCAGTGGGGGTCCAAGCGTACCGGGCCTGACCTGGCCCGTGTTGGTGGCCGATACTCGGACGACTGGCACGTACGGCATCTGCGCGATGCGCAGTCCGTTGTCCCGGAATCGGTTATGCCGAAATACGGCTTCCTCGAAACGCGAAAGCTGGAGGATAGGTATATCGGCGACATCATGGCGGCAAATGCGATGGTCGGAACGCCTTATTCCGAGGAAATGCTGGAAAATGCTGTGGCTGACCTGCGCGCTCAGGCTGATCCCGACAGTGACTATGATGGTCTGCTTGAGCGCTATGGTGAGAATGTCAACGTGCGCAACTTCGACGGTCAATCAGATTTGACCGAGGCTGACGCGTTGATCGCCTATCTGCAAATGCTGGGCACGCTGGTTGATTTCTCGACCTTCACCCCGGACGCAAATCGCTGACAGGGGGGTGTGATGGAAGAATATACCCTTCTACGTCAATTTGCGGACAGCTGGATGTTGCTTGTGTTGTTCCTCTTCTTTGTTGGCATCGTCATCTGGGTTTTTCGCCCCGGTGCCAGCAAGGAATACAAGGACACGGCCAATATCCCGTTCCGGCACGCAGACGCGCCTGCTTCGCCGCAGGATCAAGATAAAGCCACGCCCGTGAAGGGCGACAAACCCGCCGAGTCCAAGGAGGCGAGGAAATGAGCAAGACACCTGAAAAACAGCCGGGTGACCCAAACACAACGGGTCACAGCTGGGACGGTATCGAAGAATTTGATAACCCGATGCCCCGTTGGTGGCTATGGACCTTCTACGCCACCATTATTTGGGGTGTGATCTACACGATCATGTATCCCGCGTGGCCATTGGTTCAGTCCGCAACGGCTGGTGTAACCGGCTGGTCGTCCCGTGCGGAAGTCCAGGAAGAACTGGTTGCCTTCCAGGAAGCTAACGCGCCGTGGAACGTGCGGCTGGTCGAGACCCCGCTCGAGGAAATCTCGGCCGATCCCGAATTGCAGCAATACGCGGTAAACGCAGGCAGCGCGGTATTTCGCACCTGGTGCGCACAGTGCCACGGTTCGGGTGCTCAAGGTGCCACAGGTTTCCCGAACCTGCTGGATGACGCATGGCTGTGGGGCGGGACGCTGGAAGATATCGAGTATACCATCGCCTATGGTATCCGGAACGAGGAAAGCGACGACGCACGCTACTCCGAAATGCCAGCCTTTGGCGAAATCCTCGAAAATGAAGAGATCACCCAGGTTGTTCAGTACGTGATGTCTTTGTCCAATGCGCAAACTGATGACGCAGCGGCGCAGGCGGGTCAGGTTGTTTTTGAAGACAACTGTTCGGCCTGCCACGGCGAAGACGGTAAAGGCGACGTTTTCCAAGGCGCACCGAACCTGACCGACGCTATCTGGCTATATGGTGGCAGCGAAGAGGCGCTGACCGAAACGGTCACGTATAGCCGCTTTGGCGTCATGCCTCCGTGGGAAAACCGCCTGACCGACGCGCAAATCCGCGCGGTCACGGCCTATGTCCACCAGTTGGGTGGCGGCCAGTAGCGGTAAAAGAAAACCTTCGGACGGTTCGCCGCCCGAAGGCCAAGGTACCGGCTGTTCTATCTGTTCGCGCGTTTCCTGAACAGCCGGTACCATTAACCTGCACCAATAGCCTGTTCGGGCCAGCGTTAGAAGCCTCGTTACCTGAAACGGGAAAATGTGACGCGCTTTGTCTTTTTCCAAAAATGATGCCTGGGTTTTTCTTTTCGGCTCTGGGGTGGATTATGCCCATCCGTTCGGGTGGCGATTCTAAATGAATGCGCAAGGATCGATAGCATCCGATCTCTCCTGTTAATGGTTTCGCATGCCTTCAGGATTGATCCTTCGGTAAGAAAATGCGACTCAATTACCATTCTATCATGTAACTGGAGCTTACATATGGATTGGATAAAGATGCCGCCGCTTGCGTCGCTGAAGACCTTCCACGCTTTTGCGGAAACGGGGAATGTGGTGCAGGCGGGGGCATTGCTGAATGTCAGCCACGCTGCCATTAGCCAACAGTTGCGCGCGTTGGAAAAACACCTTGGTGCTGCGCTTTTGGACCGAAGCGGTAAGTCCATGACGCTGACCGCCGATGGCGAGAAACTGGCCCGTGCCCTGCATCTTGGGTTTGGCGCCATCTCGGACGCCGTGGCCGATCTTTTGCATATTACCCAAGATCGTCCAGTTCACGTTTCGCTCACCCCGTCGTTTGCTGCGTCGTGGTTGATGCCACGTCTTCCGGCGTTTCAGTCAGAATATCCCGATGTTCCCTTGGCGCTTGATCCTACACCCGCGCTTGTCAGCCTGCGTCCGGGTGGCGTTGATGTCGCGATTCGCTACGGGGAAGGGGATTGGCCGGGTTTGAACTCGGAATTGCTGCTCCAAAGTCCAATGGTGATCGTCGCTGCGCCCGCATTGCTTAAGGGTCGGACGTCAATGACACCAGACGAGTTGAGCCAACTGCCCTGGCTTGAGGAACTTGGGACAACCGAAGCAACCACTTGGCTGGCACAGCAAGGTGTCGAACACGGCCCTCGTGCGGGTCGCATCGCGTTGCCGGGCAATCTGTTGCTTGAAGCCTTACGCGCCGGTCAGGGGGTGACTGTCACGGCGCGACATTTTGTCGAGGCCGATATCAAGGCAGGGCGGGTTGTTGAACTTTTTCACGAGCCCAGCCGGCGTGGATACCATATAGTCACTGCAGATGCGCCTTTGCACCCGGCAGTTAAGGCGTTTGTCGGCTGGATCAGAAGGCAAGCCAGCCAGATGTGACAAAAGGTGTCTGTGCGATGCGCTTTTGACACATGTCAAAGTGAGTGCCTGTATGATCTGAGACAAGACGCAGAAAATAGCCACATCTGGAGCCAGCTCGTGAGCGATTCCGACCCCGCCCCCAGCCTTTATGCCGCTAGGGAGCCGATCTTTCCCCGACGTGTATCCGGGCCGTTTAGAAACCTGAAATGGATCATTCTCGCGGTTACACTGGGTATCTACTATGTAACGCCTTGGATCAGATGGGACCGTGGGCCAAGCCTGCCGGACCAGGCTGTGCTGCTGGATCTGGCGAACCGGCGGTTTTATTTTTTCTGGATCGAGATCTGGCCGCATGAGTTCTATTTCGTTGCAGGCCTGCTGATCATGGCAGGACTGGGCCTGTTCCTTTTCACCTCGGCGCTGGGTCGTGTGTGGTGCGGATATGCCTGCCCACAGACGGTTTGGACAGATTTGTTCATCTTGGTCGAGCGCTGGATCGAAGGGGATCGCAACGCAAGATTGCGTCTTCATCGACAGGAAAAGATGGATATTCGCAAGGCGCGACTTCGGATTACGAAATGGACAGCCTGGCTGTTGATCGGTTTGGCGACCGGTGGTGCATGGGTGTTCTATTTTGCTGATGCGCCGACGCTGCTACGTGATCTTGTTACCGGAAACGCACATCCGGTTGCTTACACGACCATTCTGATCCTGACCGGAACAACCTTTCTGTTTGGTGGGTTCGCCCGTGAACAGATTTGTATCTACGCGTGCCCTTGGCCGCGTATTCAGGCCGCTATGATGGATGAAGACACTCTGGTCGTCGGCTATCGAGAATGGCGCGGAGAGCCTCGGGGCAAGGGCAAGCGCACCGCCGATTCCGAATTGGGTGACTGCATTGATTGCATGGCTTGCGTGAATGTCTGCCCGGTGGGCATCGATATTCGCGATGGTCAACAGCTTGAGTGCATAACCTGCGCCCTTTGCATCGACGCTTGCGATGACATGATGGCCAAGATCGGAAAGCCACGCGGCCTTATCGACTACATGGCGCTGAGCGATGAGGGCAGGGAACGGGCAGGACAGCCACCAAAAAGCGTCTGGAAACACATCCTGCGGCCCCGCACGATCATGTACACGGCCCTTTGGTCAGCGGTTGGGTTTGCGTTGCTGTTTGCATTGTTTATCCGCTCGGATATCGATCTGACAGTTGCACCTGTACGTAACCCAACCTTTGTTACGATGTCCGACGGTACCATCCGCAACACGTACGATGTGCGGCTGCGTAACAAGCACGGTGAGGATCGCCTGTTCAAATTGTCGCTGACCGGAGACCCGGCAATGCGGATAGTGATCGAAGGCACAGACCTTGATACAGTCAACGTGACGGCGGATACGTCGCAGCTGCAACGTGTGTACATAATTGCCAGAAAAGACACGGATCCTGCTGCGGCAGACACCACTCCGGTCCGTATCTGGGTCGAAGACCTGCAAAGTGGAGAACGCGCCTACAAGGATACTTCTTTCAACGGACGAGGAAACTAGGATGGCTGAGCGACAATTCACTGGAAAGCACGCCCTGGCGGTGTTCGTTGCCGCCTTTGGCATAATCATCACGGTTAATCTTTTGTTGGCCTATAACGCCGTCAAAACCTTTCCGGGGCTGGAGGTCAAGAACTCGTATGTCGCCAGTCAGGAATTCAATGATCGCTTGCAAGAGCACAAAGCACTGGGCTGGGAGATTCGCGCAGAATTATCAGGCGGTTTGTTGGTTTTGCACATCACCGACAAAGCGGGTGCTCCGGTCGAAGTGGCCGAGCTTCAGGCTGTGGTCGGGCGTGCGACCCACGTGAAAGACGATTTTTCCCCGGACTTTATCTTTGACGGTCAGGCTTATTCGACCCCTGCGTCATTGGGGCGGGGAAACTGGAATATCCGTTTGGTTGCGAAAGACCATGATGGGGCCGAGTTCGCGCAGCGTGTGCCGCTGTTTGTGAAAGGGTGAATATATGACGGCACAGGTGACCTCTGGTACCGCGGCCTGTCCGGGCTGTATTGCAAACCCGGCAGAGCCAGCCCGACCCATCCCAAAGGATGTGCAGATTGCCTTGTCGTTGCCGAGCATCCATTGCTCGGCCTGTATTTCCAAGGTTGAACGCGAATTGAATGCACATCCCGGTGTCGAGGACGCGCGGGTCAATCTGACGCTAAAGCGCGCCATGATCAAAGCCGCGCCTGATCTGCGGGCCGTCGATCTGATCCCTGTACTGGAGAAAGCAGGGTATGAAGCGCACGAACTGGACCCCGGTGCCCTGTCCGCCACGCAAACAGACAAGGCCGGGCGTGATTTGTTGATGCGGCTGGCCGTGGCCGGGTTTGCCTCGATGAATGTGATGCTGCTTTCGGTTTCGGTCTGGTCGGGGGCTACAGACGCCACGCGCGACTTGTTTCACTGGATTTCTGCAGCGATCGCATTGCCTGCAATTGCATTTTCCGCCCAGCCCTTTTTTGTCAACGCCTGGAGCGCCCTGCGCGTCAGGCGCCTGAACATGGACGTGCCGATTGTTCTGGCCATCGTGTTGGCTTTGGTTACGTCGCTGTGGGAAACCGCGCTCAGCGGCAAGCACGCTTATTTCGATGCGGCCCTGACGCTGACGTTTTTTTTGTTGGCAGGTCGGTATCTGGACTATCGCACACGTGCCGCGGCCCGGTCTGCCGCCGAAGAACTGACGGCGCTTGAGGTCCCGCGCGCCACTCGGCTGGTGGATGGCGTCGAAGAGGAGGTCGCGGTTGCCTCGCTTGGGGTTGGTGATCTTGTCCTTGTCCGCCCCGGTGGCCGTATGCCAGTGGACGGTGAAATCGTCTCGGGCCAGTCAGAGCTTGACCGCTCGTTGCTAACCGGGGAAACGCTGCCCGTGTTTGCCGAGGCGGGTCTGAACGTGAGCGCGGGCGAGGTCAACCTGACCGGCCCTCTGACCATTCGGGCGACCGCAGTGGGCGAGGATACCTCGCTCCACCGTATGGCCGATCTGGTGGCAATCGCTGAATCGGGGCGGTCGCGTTATACCTCGCTGGCGGATAAGGCAGCCAAGCTTTACGCACCCGGCGTTCACATCCTGTCTGCGCTCAGCTTTGTGGGCTGGTATCTTTATTCCGGCGATATTCGCACTGCCTTGAACATCGCTGCTGCCGTGCTGATCATTACATGCCCTTGTGCGCTTGGTTTGGCGGTGCCTGCGGTGACGACTGCTGCGTCCGGCCGTCTGTTCCGCAAGGGGATGCTGATTAAACATGCCACCGCTCTGGAGCGTCTGGCCGAGGTCGATACGGTTGTGTTTGACAAGACCGGTACACTGACTTCGGGCACACCTGAATTGACCAACCTTGGCGATCACGCGCGTACTGATCTTGAGATTGCCCTGGCATTGGCCGAGGCATCGTCTCACCCGTTGTCGGTTTCGCTGGCCAAGTCGGCGCGGGGTGCCGGTATCACGCCCGCGAGCGTTAAGGATACCGTGGAGGTGCCGGGTTTTGGCACCGAGGGCCTCTTCCGCGGTCAGCGGGTGCGTCTGGGCAGGGCTGAATGGGCTGGCGCGCAAGATGGCGATCAAACCGCGGCGTGGTTGTCGGTTGCCGGACGAGCGCCAGTCGCCTTTTTGTTCTCGGACAGCCTGCGCGCCGGTGCAGCCGAGGCTGTAGAGGCGTTCCAGGAGGCTGGCAAAGATGTCATTCTCATCTCCGGTGACACGCAAGGCGCTGTTCAGGCGCTGGCCGGGAAACTGGGGATTGAAAACTGGATCGCGCAGGCGCTGCCGCAGGATAAGGCCGCCCGAGTACAGGACCTGAGCAACCAGGGGCGTCGTGTTCTGATGGTCGGCGATGGGCTGAACGACACCGCTGCGCTGGCAGCGGCGCATGTGTCGATCTCGCCGGCTTCGGCACTTGATGCGGCACGGGTGGCGTCGGATATCGTGTTGCTGGGCAACAACCTGTCCCCGATAGCGGATGCCTGCGACACTGCCGAAAAAGCGACAAAGCGGATTCGTGAGAACTTTCGCATTGCCACCGTTTATAATATCATTGCTGTGCCGTTGGCCGTGGCCGGTTTGGCCACACCGCTGATTGCGGCTCTGGCGATGTCGACTTCGTCCATCACCGTGTCTCTGAATGCCCTGCGTCTGAGGTAGCTGATATGGAAGTTCTGGCTTATCTGATACCGATTTCCCTGTTTTTAGGCGGGGTTGGCCTTGTGGCTTTTGTCTACACGGTCCGCTCGAACCAGTATGATGATCCCGAAGGCGACGCACAGCGTATCCTCAGCGATGAATGGGACGACAAGCCCAAGCCCTGACAACCCTTGAAATCGCCGCATTGCCCGGCTATGTCCAGCGCATCCGCTAGCAGAGAGAACCAAGCCAAATGGCCACCATGAATCCGATCCAGTTCATACAGCAAGTCCGTGCCGAAGTTGCAAAGGTCGTCTGGCCGACCCGGCGTGAGGTGCTGCTGACCACGGTCATGGTGTTCATCATGGCAGCGCTGACGGCCGTATTCTTTGCGCTGGTTGATCTGGGCATTCGTGGCGGGCTGCAATTGATCCTTGGCATATTCGGATAGGACCGTTCGGGCGCAGCGGAAACGCGACTGCCCCCTTGCACAGCCAGCAATGTCAGAGTAGGTGACGGTACTATTCGGAATGGGCGTGCGGAGATTCGGGCTGCGCGCCGCTTTTTATTCCGGGTGACGTGATAGGATTTCAATGACGGTGCTTACGGCGATACCGACGCACCGAAGGCAAACAAGGACGACAGGTTCATGGCGAAACGGTGGTATTCGGTCAGCGTTCTTTCGAATTTCGAAAAAAAGATCGCAGAGCAAATCCGCACGTCCGTGGCCGAGCAGGGCCTTGAGGACGACATCGACGAAGTTCTGGTGCCCACCGAAGAGGTGATCGAAGTGCGCCGCGGCAAGAAGGTTACGACCGAACGCCGCTTTATGCCCGGTTACGTGTTGGTGCACATGGAAATGTCGGATCAGGGCTATCACCTGATCAACTCGATCAACCGCGTCACCGGTTTTCTTGGCCCTCAGGGGCGTCCGATGCCGATGCGCGATGCTGAGGTAAACCAGATCCTGAACCGCGTTCAGGAAGGTGAAGAAGCGCCCAAGCTCATGATCACCTTCGACATCGGCGAAAAGGTCAAGGTCAACGACGGCCCGTTCGAGGATTTCGACGGCATGGTTGAAGGCGTGGACGACGAGAACCAGAAGCTGAAGGTTTCTGTTTCAATCTTCGGCCGCGAAACCCCGGTCGAGCTGGACTTCACCCAGGTTACCAAGCAGACTTAACGAGTTTATTGCACCCGCAGGACGTAAGTTCGCCAGCAGGTGCGAATTTGCTTAGGCTTACTGCGCCGCTGTCATTGCTGTTCGCAAAAGTTGCGGGCGATCGGCTTGGGACGGCAAGAAGACAGCTTCTGAACCGGCGTCCAGTGCAGACAGGCTTGCTTCATACCATTGCATTGCAAGATCACGGCGCTCCTGAACGCCGAATCCTTCACGCAAATGGTGTCCGATCAGCTCGCCATAGGCAGGTTCACCCATTGCGACCAACATCAAAGCAGAGCCAACAGCGGTGTCCATGTTGTCCTGACGGTAGCCCATTGCAAGACAGACCTTGCTTGTCGCTGCCAGATCTTCGGGGCTGAGTCCCGAGTCCAACGCAAGCTTGCGCATCTGCGTTTCTGCCTCGGTTTTTGAGTTCAGAGACAGCGAAACAACCTGCGGTTCCAGCATTTCGCCGAATGAGTCGCACTGGGTTGCTATCTGGTCCGGTGTCAGCCCTTGTATGTCCTGCATAAGATCTTCTCCGCGCGCCATCGCATAGCTTCTGGCAAGGCAGAATTGTTCGCTGAGTGCGAAATCAGGATCTGACATATTTGCCAGCGTCGTATAGCCGCCATTGGTCGACGTTTGCAGCATTACTGCGCTGCAACGATTGGCGAGGGAAGGACGCGCGGTGCCGCCAGAGAAGAGGGTTGGGAGTGACGTGGACGTTGTCTCGCCTGCGTCCGGCACTGGTTCGGGCTCTTGCGATGTTGGAACCGGAGCAGCCTCAGCCTGCGGCTGAGCTGCCGCAGCAAGGGCAGAACCGCTTAGCTGTTGTTGACGATATGCCATCAAAAGCGGCTGGCCCGCGAGCTGAGTTGTCGCCTGTCCACCGCTTGTGGCCCAGTAATACGCCTGCATCAGAAAGTCGTACTGATAAGGCTGAAAGTCATAGCCGTTTATGGGGTACCCCATCGACGCCTGATAGCGTTCGATGGCGGCGCGGGTCCCACTCCCGACCTGGCCATCGACCCGTCCGGCATTATAGCCGAAATAGTTTAGGGCCGTCTGGGTCTGTGCACCTTGCGTGGTCGACGGAATGCTGGGCCGATAGGTCCGAGTTGTTCTTTGAGTTTTTTTCTTCTGTTGGTCCTTGCCAATCGCGTAACCAACTACGCCACCCACAACAGCGCCGCCGATGAAGTCGCCGGCGTCAGCCCGCGCGGTCTGAGGGGCGGTGACAGCGAAGGACAGCGCGATGCCAAGAGTTGTTATTAAACGCAGAATCATAACTTACCTCCAAAACAAACGCTTTAATCAAACGAGTATAGCACATTCCCAGCGCAAGGCGGACACGCACATTTTCAGCTGGCGAAACACGCCTTTGGCAAGTTGGGGATGCTCCGAGTTTGCGAAAAGCTTTTGGGTGCCGGGAAAAGCCAGACGTGGCTTGGCTCCACTGGCTACTTGCCAACCTCTTTGTTCACCTGTAAACGCCGCTTCTATCGCCTTCGGGCGAGATTCTCTCGTGGGAGATTGCAGGGATCGCGATTCCGGATCGGACCACGCAACATAAACCGGGTGGGACGCGTCCTGCCTACGTTGAAAGGAAAACCAAATGGCCAAGAAGCTTGCTGGTACAATGAAACTGCAGGTTCCTGCAGGTCAGGCGAACCCGTCGCCTCCAGTTGGTCCGGCGCTGGGTCAGCGCGGCATCAACATCATGGAATTCTGCAAGGCGTTCAACGCTAAGACCGCAGACATGGAGCCCGGCGCTCCGTGCCCGACCGTGATTACCTATTATCAGGACAAGTCCTTCACCATGGACATCAAGACGCCGCCCGCGTCTTATTATCTGAAGAAAGCCGCTGGTTTGAAGCCGGTCGGCAAGCGTAACCGTCCGCGTGGTGCAGAAAATCCAGGTCGTGAGACCGTGGCAACCGTGACCTCGAAGCAGGTGCGCGAAATCGCCGAAGCCAAAATGAAAGATCTGAACGCCAACGACGTCGAAGGCGCAATGCAGATCATCCTGGGCTCGGCCCGCTCCATGGGCATCGAGGTGAAGTAAGATGGCAAAACTCGGTAAACGTACCCGCGCTGCGCGCGAAGCTATCGCTGGCAAGGAAAACCTGTCGGTCGAAGAAGCAGTTGCCCTGGTAAAAGGCAACGCAACCTCGAAATTTGACGAGACCATCGAAATCGCGATGAACCTGGGCGTTGACACCCGCCACGCAGACCAGATGGTGCGCGGTGTTGTTGGCCTGCCGAACGGCACCGGCAAAGCGATGCGCGTTGCCGTTTTCGCGCGTGGCCCGAAGGCGGACGAAGCAAAAGAAGCCGGTGCAGATATCGTTGGTGCAGAAGACCTGATGGAAACCATTCAGGGCGGCACCATTGAATTCGACCGCTGCATTGCCACCCCGGATATGATGCCGATCGTTGGCCGTCTGGGTAAGGTTCTGGGCCCTCGCAACCTGATGCCAAACCCCAAAGTTGGCACTGTGACCATGGACGTGAAAGCGGCCGTCGAAGCAGCCAAGGGCGGTGAAGTTCAGTTCAAGGCGGAAAAAGGCGGTGTTGTGCATGCCGGTGTTGGCAAAGCGTCCTTCGACGAAGCCAAGCTGGTCGAAAACGTCCGTGCGTTTGTCTCGGCTGTAGCCAAGGCCAAGCCGTCGGGCGCCAAAGGCACCTACATGAAGAAAATCGCGCTCAGCTCGACCATGGGCCCGGGTGTGACATTGGACGTCGCTGCTGCTGCAGGCGAATAAGCGGCGAACACGCGCTGAAAACTACAACCCGGGGTGCTGACGCAGCCCGGGTTTTTCTATTTCGAAAACCTGTCAGTAATAGGCGCGCAACACGCTGGCCTCACGTGCACTGATCGTTTTCGCGGCTGTGTGCCGAAAGGCATCACTCATGTTGTTCATCGATGGGAAAAGAGCGAGGATTTCAGCCCTCTGCGGTGCTGACAAAGCCTGGTCTGCAATGTCCCCAAAATAATAGCTTTCGGTCAGCGCGCCGTTCGACCGGACAATGTGGTGCTGGTCGAACATGAAATGCGTGTAAGTGATGCGCTCGGTCTCACGAATGGAGATACCTGGAATACCGCACAGGTGTTTCGCGGCGACGAAAACTTCGGATGAACCGAACAGCATGTCGGTGGCAGGGGACTGAATCAGGATGCGGTGTTGTTGCGATACCACCAGTTTTTTGCTGTTCCCGATGATGCCGGTTTCAATGACGACCGGTGCAAATGGGCCGAAACCGTGAACCTCGGTTGATCCGATCCACAAGATCGGCTGCAGTCCACCGTCACGGGTCCAGACACGCTGACCTTTCACAAGGTTTTGCACTTCAACTGAACCATGTTCCGCGTCGATCAGTGTTCCGGGCCCAAAGCAGGTAATGTAGTCTGTATAGGCGGATGATCCGGCATTCGAGCCACCGACCTTGATGTAAGACGTACCGGAGCTCAGGGGTGCTGATGTACTATATCCCCAAACGTCCTGCGTCACTCCGTTCTTGGAAAACACATAGATATCGATCTCGGGTCCGGTTGGATTTCCGCCCCCGTCCAGAGCGCGGACGGTGATTATGGATTCGGATTCAACCGGCGTTCCGTTTGTAACCAGTCCGCCGCCATCCGTGATGACATGGCCAGACGCCTGATCGTCATTAAAGACATCCCGGCTTCCTCTGGTATCATTCAAGGTCACGGTCGTTCCCGTCCCTGCTGAGTACTCAAAAACGGTGCCGTTCGGAGTGTCTGAATTGTTGATGATCGGATTGTTGACAATGCTCCCGTTGGAGCTTGACGTCACAATCAAACTCTCGTTGTCCTGTGCGAAAAAGCTGCGAAGTACCATTTGTGGAAAATTACCTTTTGGATAACGAATAGTTATGACTTTTTTATTTGACAACCATTCAATGATGTCATGCGCAACTTAAAATTTGATTGAGGTTCAACGCCGACACCGCGCGCAGCCTTTTGCTGCAAAGGCGCCCTCGCCCCAAGGATCAATCCGTGCTGAATGCGGCCCGAAGTCGAAGGTGCAGCCGATGTCTTTTTTGCTCTTCGAAGGCGCTGCACGTAAAATCCGTTTGCCAAAGTCGCAGCCAGTCTTTCAAAAGCCGGCCACGCAGGCAGCACTCGAGGATCTCAGGGTCTATCGGGTGTCGGTATTGACGAAAGAACATGTCCTTATTCTTGCGCAGCATCCCGCTTCGGTCGATGTCGGATGCGTGGCCGTCCCGAAAGATATCGGCTTTCAGCAAGTCAACGATATCGTAGACGGCCAGCTTGTCGCGCGCTTCTGTGAAATCAAGGCCAATGGCTGTGCCCGGACCCATGATCAGGTTGTCACCGTGGAAATCTCCGTGAGAGAATACGCGGATGTCCGGCCGGTTCTTTAGCCGCTTAGCCTGTGACATAAACGCGTCGATCATTGGCTTGCTGGCTTCGGCAATGTCCAAGGGCAGCGCGGTCGATAAGTCCTTGATGCTGTCTGTCATCCATCGCGGGCGAAAACCGTATTCGACTGGTGCCTGAAAGCTGTGGAGGCTATTCAGCCAGGAACCGGCGCGTCGATATACCTGGGCTACCTGATCATCGTTAGAGCTGTTGTAGATGAAATCCACAGCGGTTGGGCGGTCAATGAATTCTGTGACCATGAACGCGCCATGGGAGGCCAAATAGACTGGACGTACGACTCGGTTGGTTTCGTTGCCCTTGAAGTGGTCCGAAAGCCGGGTCAGGACGTCGAATTCCTTGCTCAGCCGCCCAGTCTCGGGCGAGAGGGTGTCAATTTTCAATGCGTAGGCGCGTCCCGATTTTTCGATTTTCCAAACCAGCCGGGACTCGGGGAAAGCGTGCGATCGGTAAATGCAGGCGATGTCATTTGCGGCACTTCGAAACTGCGCGCGGGTAAATTCCTCGGCATAGGTGCTGGCCATGTCGTATTCATCTAGCGTTGGCGTCGGCATGGTCTGGTGGTTCAACATTTCATGGAGGAATTGGGCGCTTGCCGCGACAAACAGACAGGACAGGCATTTCCATGTCAATCACGCGATCCGCGAAAGGCCGCGCCGGAAACTGCCCGCGTGGAAAAGGTGGACAATTTACCCCTTGGAAACCCCTGCTATCTGCCCTAAAAAGAGTTGCGAGATAAAGCGTGCGATTCGTCGTGCGCTTTATTTTGTTTCGTCCAAGACGGTGGGTGGGTCCATTCGGCCCCTTAATTCCCTGCCTGAGACGGGTAAGACCAAAGAATTCTGAGGGTCCCACCCTCGGGCGCGTTTTGGCCAATCCCGTAACAACGGACCTGAACGCCGGGGCTGTGCCGCGGCAAATATGAGCCGGGGTGAGGTATCGCCCCTAACTTGGAGAGAACTGTGGATAGAGCCCAGAAAGAGAAAGTGGTCGAGGAACTCGGCCAAATCTTCGAAAGCTCTGGCGTCGTAGTGGTTGCACACTACGCCGGTCTGACAGTTGCCGAGATGCAGGACCTTCGCGCGCGTGCTCGTGACGCGGGTGGCTCCGTGCGTGTTGCCAAGAACAGGCTCGCCAAAATCGCCCTTGAGGGTAAGCCGTGTGAAAGCATGGCCGACCTGCTGACAGGGATGACCGTTCTGACCTATTCCGAGGACCCGGTGGCAGCAGCCAAAGTGGCCGAGGACTTCGCCAAAGAGAACCAAAAGTTCGAAATCCTTGGCGGTGCAATGGGCGAGAACGCTCTGGACCGGGCTGGTGTTACAGCTGTGTCGAAAATGCCGTCGCGTGAAGAGCTTATTGCTTCGATCGTGGGCTGCATCGGCGCGCCTGCTTCGAACATCGCCGGTGCAATTGGCGCACCTGCAAGCAACATCGCAAGCATCCTTTCCACCATCGAAGAGAAGGCGGAAGCTGCGTAAGCGGTTGGCACTGAATGATCTGCGTGGGGCGCACGCCCTGACGTTGGAACACACACTGTAAACGGAAAGAGCTGATACAATGGCTGATCTGAAGAAACTGGCAGAAGAGATCGTTGGTCTGACCCTGCTGGAAGCACAAGAACTGAAAACCATCCTCAAAGACGAATACGGCATTGAGCCCGCAGCTGGCGGCGCCGTAATGGTCGCAGGTGCAGCTGGCGATGCCGGTGGCGCAGCCGAGGAAGAGAAAACCGAATTCGACGTCGTTCTGAAGAACGCCGGCGCTTCGAAAATCAACGTCATCAAAGAAGTTCGCGGCATCACCGGCCTGGGCCTGAAAGAAGCCAAGGAACTGGTCGAAGCTGGCGGCAAGATCAAAGAAGCTGTGTCGAAAGACGAAGCCGAAGAGATCAAAGGCAAGCTGGAAGCAGCTGGTGCCGAGGTCGAACTGGCCTAAATCTATCCAGTGGCGCATCCCTGATGCGTCGAAAATTTGGCTGGGTCCGGAGAAATCCGGGTCCAGCCGAACCTGTCTTAGAAAGGGCCTCATGCGGTGGGGCGTTTTCTAAGACGCGGTTCGCGGGTCGGGAGGCTGCCTTCGGGACGGTGGCCATGAATTGATCCGGACGTGTCGTCTCGAATGTGCAAGGCGCCGGGGCCCGACGGCGTCTTTGCCCGCTGAGAACATCGAAAGGTGACATCTGACATGGCTCAAACGTTCCTTGGCCAGAAACGTCTTCGTAAATATTACGGCAAAATCCGCGAAGTGCTGGAAATGCCGAACCTCATTGAGGTCCAGAAATCTTCTTATGATCTTTTCCTGCGCTCTGGCGATGCGGATCAGCCGACCGACGGCGAAGGCATCATGGGCGTGTTTCAGTCGGTTTTCCCGATCAAGGATTTCAACGAAACTTCCGTTCTGGAATTCGTGAAATACGATCTGGAAAAACCCAAATACGACGTTGAAGAATGCATGCAGCGCGACATGACCTACAGCGCGCCGCTGAAGGTCACTCTGCGTCTGATCGTTTTTGATGTTGATGAGGACACTGGCGCCAAATCCGTCAAAGACATCAAGGAACAGGATGTATTTATGGGCGATATGCCCCTGATGACGCCCAATGGTACGTTTATCGTGAACGGAACCGAGCGCGTGATCGTGTCCCAGATGCACCGCTCGCCCGGTGTGTTTTTTGACCACGACAAGGGCAAGACCCATTCCTCGGGCAAGCTGCTGTTTGCCTGCCGCATCATCCCGTATCGCGGCAGCTGGCTGGACTTTGAGTTCGACGCCAAGGACATCGTATTCGCCCGTATCGACCGTCGTCGTAAATTGCCTGTGACGACCCTGCTTTATGCGCTGGGTCTGGATCAGGAAGCAATCATGGATGCGTATTACGACACCGTGTCCTACAAGCTGGACAAGAAGAAGGGCTGGATCACGCCGTTCTTCCCCGCGCGTGTGCGCGGAACGCGCCCGACCTACGACCTTGTTGATGCGAAATCCGGTGAAGTGATTGCCGAAGCGGGTAAGAAAGTGACGCCGCGCGCGGTCAAAAAGCTAATCGACGAAGGCACTGTCACTGACCTGTTGGTTCCGTTCGACAACATTGTCGGCAAGTTTGTTGCCAAGGACATTATCAACGAAGAAAACGGCGCGATTTACGTCGAAGCCGGTGATGAACTGACCTTGGAATACGACAAGGACGGCGAACTGATCGGCGGCACCGTGAAAGAGCTGATGGATGCGGGCATCACCGACATCCCGGTTCTGGACATCGACAATGTCAATGTCGGCCCGTACATGCGCAACACCATGGCGCAGGACAAGAACATGGGCCGCGAAAGCGCGCTGATGGACATCTACCGCGTCATGCGCCCGGGCGAGCCGCCCACTGTTGAGGCTGCGTCGGCTCTGTTCGATACCTTGTTCTTCGACAGCGAGCGCTATGACCTGTCTGCCGTTGGTCGTGTGAAGATGAACATGCGCCTGGCTCTGGACGCGCCGGACACCTTGCGCACGCTGCGTCGCGAAGACATCGTGGCCTGCATCAAGGCGCTGGTTGAGCTGCGTGACGGCAAAGGCGACGTGGACGATATCGACCACCTCGGCAACCGTCGTGTGCGTTCGGTCGGCGAACTGATGGAAAACCAGTACCGCGTTGGCCTGCTGCGCATGGAGCGCGCGATCAAAGAGCGTATGTCGTCGGTTGAGATCGACACCGTCATGCCTCAGGACCTGATCAACGCGAAACCGGCTGCGGCCGCTGTGCGTGAATTCTTTGGCTCATCGCAGCTGTCGCAGTTCATGGATCAGACCAACCCACTGTCGGAAGTCACGCACAAACGCCGCCTCTCGGCGCTTGGCCCCGGTGGTCTGACACGTGAGCGTGCGGGCTTTGAGGTCCGCGACGTACACCCGACCCACTATGGCCGGATGTGCCCGATTGAAACGCCGGAAGGTCCGAACATCGGTCTGATCAACTCGCTGGCCACCTTTGCCCGCGTGAACAAGTATGGCTTCATCGAAACACCTTATCGCGTCGTCAAAGACGCCGAGGTGACTGATGAGGTTCACTACATGTCCGCGACCGAAGAAATGCGTCACACCGTTGCACAGGCGAACGCGACTCTGGACGCGGATGGCAAGTTCATCAACGATCTGGTGTCGACCCGTCAGGCCGGTGACTACACTCTGGCTCCGCGTGAGAATGTGGATCTGATCGACGTGTCACCTAAACAGCTGGTCTCGGTCGCTGCATCGCTGATCCCGTTCCTTGAAAATGACGACGCAAACCGTGCTCTGATGGGTTCGAACATGCAACGTCAGGCGGTTCCGCTGCTGCGGGCCGAGGCACCGCTGGTCGGCACCGGGATCGAGGAAAAGGTTGCGATCGACTCAGGCGCTGCGATTCAGGCGAAACGCGCCGGTATCATCGACCAGGTCGATGCC
Source organism: Ruegeria sp. AWH4_226 (assembly GCF_056159225.1). Lineage (NCBI taxonomy): Bacteria > Pseudomonadati > Pseudomonadota > Alphaproteobacteria > Rhodobacterales > Roseobacteraceae > Ruegeria > Ruegeria sp. AWH4_226. The sequence continues at coordinate 3,101,667 of NZ_JBSWUU010000001.1, forward strand.
CAACGTATCGTTATCCGCGCCACCGAGGATCTGGAACTGGGCGACGCTGGCGTTGACATCTACCGCCTGCGCAAGTTCCAGCGTTCGAACCAGAACACCTGCATCAACCAGCGTCCGCTGATCAAGGTGGGTGACACCGTCCAGAAGGGCGAGGTCATTGCCGACGGTCCGTCGACCGATATGGGTGAACTGGCCCTTGGTAAGAACGTGGTCGTCGCGTTCATGCCGTGGAACGGTTACAACTACGAAGACTCGATCCTGATCTCAGAGCGTATCGCGCGCGATGACGTCTTTACCTCGGTCCATATCGAGGAGTTTGAAGTCGCCGCCCGTGACACCAAGCTGGGCCCGGAAGAGATCACCCGCGACATCCCGAACGTCGGTGAAGAAGCGCTGCGCAACCTCGACGAGGCGGGCATCGTTTACATCGGTGCGGATGTTGAGCCGGGCGATATTCTGGTCGGCAAGATCACTCCAAAGGGCGAAAGCCCGATGACCCCGGAAGAAAAGCTGCTGCGCGCCATCTTTGGCGAAAAAGCATCTGACGTGCGCGACACCTCGCTGCGCGTGAAGCCGGGCGATTACGGTACGGTCGTCGAAGTCCGCGTCTTCAACCGTCACGGTGTCGAAAAAGACGAGCGTGCGCTGCAGATTGAGCGTGAGGAAGTCGAACGTCTGGCCCGTGACCGGGACGACGAGCTGGCGATCCTTGACCGCAACATCTATGCGCGTCTGCAAAGCCTGATCCTTGGTAAAACCGCTGTCAAAGGCCCGAAAGGCGTCAAGGCAGGGTCGGTGATCACCGAGGAACTGCTTGACACCCTGACACGTGGTCAGTGGTGGCAGCTGGCGCTGGAAGGCGAGCAGGACGCACAGATCGTCGAGGCTCTGAACGAGCAGTACGAAGTGCAAAAGCGTGCTCTGGATGCCCGTTTCGAAGACAAGGTCGAGAAGGTTCGCCGTGGCGACGACCTGCCGCCGGGTGTGATGAAGATGGTCAAAGTCTTCATCGCCGTTAAGCGCAAGCTGCAGCCGGGCGACAAGATGGCCGGTCGTCACGGGAACAAGGGTGTGATTTCCAAGGTTGTTCCGATGGAAGACATGCCGTTCCTGGCCGATGGTACGCCGGTTGACTTCTGTCTGAACCCGCTGGGTGTGCCGTCGCGTATGAACGTTGGTCAGATCCTTGAAACCCACATGGGTTGGGCCGCGCGCGGTCTGGGTCTGAACATCGACGACGCGCTGGGTGAGTATCGCCGTTCCGGCGACCTGACCCCGGTGCGCGAAGCGATGAAGCTGGCCTATGGTGAGAATGTCTACGAAGAAGGCATCACCGGTCTGGACGAGGATGGCCTGATCGAGGCTGCGGGCAACGTGACCCGCGGTGTTCCGATCGCAACCCCGGTCTTCGACGGTGCCAAAGAGGCTGACGTCAACGACGCGCTTGTGCGTGCGGGCTTCTCGGAAAGCGGTCAGTCGGTTCTGTTCGACGGTCGTACCGGTGAGCAATTTGCACGTCCGGTGACCGTGGGCATCAAGTACCTGCTGAAACTGCACCACCTTGTGGACGACAAGATCCACGCGCGTTCGACCGGGCCGTACAGCCTGGTGACCCAGCAGCCGCTGGGTGGTAAGGCGCAATTCGGTGGTCAGCGCTTTGGTGAGATGGAAGTCTGGGCCTTAGAAGCTTACGGCGCCGCCTACACCCTGCAGGAGATGCTCACCGTGAAATCGGATGATGTCGCCGGCCGGACCAAGGTCTATGAGTCGATCGTCAAGGGCGAGGATAACTTCGAAGCGGGCGTACCGGAATCGTTCAACGTTCTGGTTAAAGAAGTCCGTGGCCTCGGCCTGAATATGGAACTCCTGGATGCGGAGGAAGAGTAGGGGCGGCAACGCCCCAAACTCATCCCATCCCAATTTGTAAGGACGCAAAATGAACCAGGAAATCACCAACAACCCGTTCAACCCGCTGACGCCCCCGAAGGTCTTCGACGAGATCAAGGTCTCGCTGGCGTCGCCCGAGCGGATTCTGTCTTGGTCCTATGGCGAGATCAAGAAACCCGAAACCATCAACTACCGGACGTTCAAGCCCGAGCGTGACGGTCTGTTCTGCGCGCGTATCTTTGGCCCGATCAAAGATTACGAATGTCTGTGCGGCAAATATAAGCGGATGAAGTATCGCGGCGTTGTCTGCGAGAAATGCGGTGTGGAAGTCACCCTGCAGAAAGTCCGCCGTGAGCGTATGGGCCACATCGAACTGGCCGCGCCCGTTGCACATATCTGGTTCCTGAAATCGCTGCCGTCCCGCATCGGTCTGATGCTGGACATGACGCTGCGCGATCTGGAACGTGTTCTGTACTTTGAAAACTATGTCGTCATCGAGCCCGGTCTGACTGACCTGACCTACGGCCAAATGCTGACCGAAGAAGAGTACATGGACGCGCAGGATGCTTACGGCATGGACGCGTTCACCGCGAATATCGGTGCTGAAGCCATCCGTGAGATGCTGGCCCAGATTGATCTGGAAGCCGAAGCCGAGCAGCTGCGCGCTGATCTGGCCGAAGCAACCGGCGAGCTGAAACCCAAGAAGATCATCAAGCGTCTGAAGGTTGTTGAATCCTTCCTCGAGTCGGGCAACCGGCCTGAATGGATGGTGATGACCGTGATCCCGGTCATTCCGCCGGAACTGCGTCCGCTGGTTCCGCTGGATGGTGGCCGTTTCGCGACTTCGGATCTGAACGATCTGTATCGCCGCGTCATCAACCGCAACAACCGTCTGAAGCGCCTGATCGAGCTGCGCGCGCCTGACATCATCGTCCGCAACGAAAAGCGGATGCTGCAGGAATCCGTGGATGCTCTGTTCGACAACGGCCGTCGTGGCCGCGTGATCACCGGCGCCAACAAGCGTCCGCTGAAATCGCTGTCGGACATGCTGAAAGGGAAACAGGGTCGCTTCCGTCAGAACCTTTTGGGTAAGCGCGTCGACTTTTCGGGCCGTTCGGTCATCGTGACCGGTCCGGAACTCAAGCTGCACCAGTGTGGTCTGCCCAAGAAGATGGCGCTGGAGCTGTTCAAGCCGTTCATATACTCGCGCCTTGAAGCCAAGGGTCTGTCTTCGACCGTGAAGCAGGCGAAGAAACTGGTCGAGAAAGAACGTCCCGAAGTTTGGGATATCCTTGACGAGGTGATCCGCGAACACCCTGTCATGCTGAACCGTGCGCCGACGCTGCACCGTCTTGGCATTCAGGCGTTCGAGCCGGTTCTGATCGAAGGTAAAGCCATCCAGCTGCACCCGCTGGTCTGTTCGGCCTTTAACGCCGACTTCGACGGGGACCAGATGGCTGTTCACGTTCCGCTGAGCCTTGAGGCGCAGCTGGAAGCCCGCGTTCTGATGATGTCCACGAACAACGTTCTGTCGCCTGCAAACGGCGCGCCGATCATCGTTCCGTCGCAGGATATGATCCTGGGTCTCTACTATGTGACCTTGGAACGCGAAGGCATGCCGGGCGAAGGCAAAGTCTTTGGGTCGATCGAAGAAGTTCAGCACGCGCTGGACGCGGGTGAGGTGCACCTGCACACCAAGATCACCGCGCGGATCACGCAGATCGACGACGAAGGCAACGAAGTTCAGAAGCGGTATGAAACCACTCCGGGCCGTCTGCGTCTGGGTGCCTTGCTGCCGATGAACAACAAGGCGCCGTTCGAGCTGGTCAACCGCTTGCTGCGGAAGAAAGAAGTGCAGCAGGTGATCGACACCGTCTACCGCTATTGCGGTCAGAAAGAGTCGGTCATCTTCTGTGACCAGATCATGTCGATGGGCTTCAAGGAAGCGTTTAAGGCGGGCATTTCGTTCGGTAAGGACGACATGGTTATCCCGAACGACAAGTGGGGCATCGTTGATGACACCCGCAACCAGGTGAAAGACTTTGAACAGCAGTACATGGACGGCCTGATCACTCAGGGTGAAAAGTACAACAAAGTCGTCGATGCCTGGTCGAAGTGTAACGACCGCGTGACCGAGGCGATGATGAGCACCATCTCGGACGTCGCCAAGGCCGAAGACGGGTCGGACATGGAACCGAACTCGGTTTACATGATGGCCCACTCTGGTGCGCGTGGTTCGGTTACTCAGATGAAACAGCTGGGCGGTATGCGTGGCCTGATGGCTAAGCCGAACGGTGACATCATTGAGACGCCGATCATCTCGAACTTCAAGGAAGGTCTGACCGTTCTTGAATACTTCAACTCGACGCACGGTGCCCGTAAGGGCCTGTCGGATACCGCTCTGAAGACGGCGAACTCGGGGTACCTGACCCGTCGTCTGGTGGACGTGGCACAAGACTGTATCGTTCGTGAGATCGACTGTGGCACGGATCGTGCAATCACGGCCGAAGCCGCAGTCAATGATGGTGAGGTTGTCGCCTCGTTGGCAGAACGTGTGCTGGGCCGCGTGGCCGCTGATGACATCCTGCGTCCGGGCACGGATGAGGTGATCGTGGCCGCGGGTCAGCTGATTGATGAGCGCATGGCCGACACCATTGATGAAGCTGGCGTTCAGTCGGCCCGCATACGCTCGCCTCTGACCTGTGAGTCCGAGGAAGGCGTCTGCGCGATGTGCTACGGTCGCGACCTGGCCCGCGGTACCATGGTGAACACAGGTGAGGCTGTCGGCATCATCGCCGCCCAGTCCATTGGTGAACCCGGTACGCAGCTGACGATGCGGACCTTCCACATCGGTGGTGTTGCACAAGGTGGTCAGCAGTCGTTTCAGGAGGCCAGCCAGGCAGGTATCGTTTCGTTCGAGAACCCGCAGATTCTGGCCAATGCCGCAGGTGAAAGCCTTGTCATGGGCCGGAACATGAAGCTGGTGATCAAAGACGAACATGGCGAAGAGCGTGCCAGCCACAAGCTGGGCTACGGCTCGAAGCTGTTCGTCAAGGACGGCACCAAGGTGGACCGTGGCGACAAGCTGTTCGAATGGGATCCCTACACCCTGCCGATCATCGCCGAAAAAGCCGGTACTGCGAAGTATGTTGACCTCGTTTCGGGCCTTGCTGTTCGTGATGAAACCGACGAAGCAACCGGCATGACTCAGAAAATCGTGGTTGACTGGCGCGCCGCCCCCAAAGGCAGCGACCTCAAGCCCGAGATCATTCTGGTCGGTGAAGATGGCGAGCCGGTCCGCAACGATGCGGGCAACCCGGTTCACTATCCGATGTCGGTGGATGCGATCCTGTCGGTCGAAGACGGCCAAAAGATCGAAGCTGGTGACGTTGTTGCGCGTATCCCGCGTGAAGGTGCCAAGACCAAGGACATCACCGGTGGTCTGCCGCGTGTGGCCGAACTGTTCGAAGCCCGTCGTCCGAAAGATCACGCGATCATCGCAGAAGCCGATGGTTACGTGCGCTTTGGCCGCGACTACAAGAACAAGCGCCGCATCAGCATCGAACCGGCTGACGAGTCCATGGAGACCATCGAATACATGGTACCCAAGGGCAAGCACATCCCCGTCGCCGAAGGGGACTTCATCCAGAAGGGTGAATACCTGATGGACGGTAACCCGGCTCCGCATGACATCCTGTCCATCATGGGTGTCGAAGCGCTGGCGGATTACATGATCGACGAGGTGCAGGACGTGTATCGCTTGCAGGGCGTGAAGATCAACGACAAGCACATCGAGGTCATCGTGCGCCAGATGCTGCAGAAGTGGGAGATCCTGGATTCAGGTGACACCACCCTGCTGAAAGGCGAGCATGTCGACAAGCAAGAGTTCGACGCAGCCAACGAGAAGACCATCGCCCGCGGTGGTCGTCCGGCACAGGGCGAGCCGATCTTGCTGGGGATCACCAAAGCCTCGCTGCAGACACGTTCGTTCATCTCGGCGGCCTCGTTCCAGGAAACCACCCGCGTGCTGACCGAAGCGTCGGTTCAGGGCAAAAAGGACAAACTGGTCGGTCTGAAAGAGAACGTCATTGTTGGACGCCTGATCCCCGCCGGTACCGGTGGCGCGACACAGGCCGTGCGTCAGGTTGCGCAATCCCGCGACAACGTCGTGATCGAAGCCCGCCGGGAAGAGGCCGAAGCCGCCGCCGCCCTGGCCGCCCCGACGATTGACGACGACATGATCGGTGATGAGTTGGACGTTATGGTGGAAACTCCGGAAAGCCGCGAGTAACCTCTGACCGGAAGCAAAATGAAAGGCCCTGCGTACCCGCGGGGCCTTTTTGCGTGAGGGCTCTGAACCTAACAGAAGTGTGTAACCCTCTAGGATTTGTTACCGGGTGCAAAAAAAACTTCTTGATCTCAACCTACCTTGAGCCCCGATAGTCGCGCAGAGCAAACGGGCTGAGCTATATCGTTCAGTTTGAACCGTAGTGTGACGCCGCCGGTTTCTGCGGATGGCAGTGCAATTTGCTCACAATGACAAATCCAGCCCGGAGCTTGCGCATGCATGTCCTGACCGTCCTAGACCATCCTAACCCCGCCTCGTTCAGTTCTGCCGTAGCCCGGCATTTCATGGATGGCGCCACGGCGGCGGGGCATTCGGTCGAGCTTGCAGACCTGCATGCGGAAGGATTCGACCCGCGCTGGTCGATGGCAGACATTGAGGCGGAGGGTCACATTTCCGCACCGTCGGACGTGGTAGCGGAGCAGGACAGGATTGCCCGGGCAGATGCAATCTGTCTTGTGTTTCCGTTGTATTGGTGGGGCATGCCCGCGATGACCAAAGGGTGGATTGACCGCGTTTGGAACTGGGGGTGGGCCTATGATCAGTTGGACGATCCCGAAAGATCGCTTCAACGGCCCCGATCTGGTGTTCTCTTGATCCCGGCTGGCGCGCGTTCAGATGAGATTGAGGGCGAAGGATACCTGGCTGCCATGGAAACGGCCTGGATGAAGGGAACATTCGGCTATTTCGGTTTTTCGCCCCGAAAGCTCAAACTGCTGTGTGGTGCGACGGGGTCCGAAAAACGGCGGAAGGCGCTTCTGAAAAAAAGCTACCGGGCGGGTCTGGACCTGCAACCCCCGCGACAGGTTCGGCAGGGCGAAAAAAGTATCACGGTGCCTGGTTGACAACCTTACAGACGACGGGGCCAATGTCCCCAGAAATGAAGACCGGACCAGACCAAGATGACGCCAAACGTTAAGGGTGCTTTGCTGATGATGGGCAGCATGGCCGCATTTACCATCAATGATACACTCGTCAAGGCGGCAGGTGCAGACGTGCCTTTATTCCAGATGGTTGCAATGCGTGGTGTGTTGGCGACGATCCTCGTTTACCTTCTGGCCCGTCATCTGGGGGCGCTGCATCTGAATTTTCCACGTCATGACAAGTGGCTGGTCGCCGCGCGGTGCCTGGCCGAGCTTTCGGCCACGTACTTCTTTCTGACCGCATTGCTGCACATGCCGTTGGCGAATGTCACTGCGGTTTTGCAGGCCTTACCATTGACCGTGACACTGGGTGCCGTGCTGCTGTTTCACGAACAGATCGGGTGGCGCCGTGTCGTTGCGATTGTCTTGGGATTCATCGGCATGTTGACGATCGTCAGACCCGGACCGGACGGGTTCAGCATCTACGCGATTTACGCGTTGATCGCGGTGGCATCGGTGACGGCGCGCGACCTGATCACACGGCGCATGTCGTCTCACGTGCCCTCGCTCGCGGTCACATTGGCGACCACCGTGACGATCACCTTGGCGGCAACTGTCGCTTCGTTCGGGACAGGTTGGCAGCCGGTTCCGGCTGGGGCCGGGATTATGATTGCATGCGCCGCTGTGTTCGTGCTGGCGGGATATCTGTTCAGCGTCATGGTCATGCGTGCGGGCGATGTTGGTTTTGTTGCTCCATTCCGGTATTCCAGCCTGATCTGGGCCTTGGCGTTGGGGTGGCTGGTATTCGGCGATTGGCCGGACACGCTTACGATGTTCGGGGCAACTCTGGTCGTTGGGGCAGGGCTGTTCACCTTTTTCCGCGAACGCCAGTCCTATGCAAAAGAATGAGCCCGCCGTACCGCGTTTTGGTCGATGGCAAAACGTGCGATGAATTCGCTTTCTTGCTCGGGGCTTAGGGCAGGCAGATCTTTGGTACTGTTTCGCGCGCCCCAGGAATCGTTGGACTCGTTCAGAGTGCGCACCCACATGGGCGCGTCCGGGTAGCTGATGACAGGCATGAAGCGACTGATGCGGTGATGTGTGAAGCTGATGATCGTCTGTCTACTTCCGCCAGAGACATACATGCCCAGTCCGACGCCTAGAAGTGATTTGAAGGTTTCTTCCGCCCTGATCCCGTTCGCATCCATCCGGGCAACGAAGCCTTTGTTGAAATCTATGCCAACCGTGCGATTTCTGGCCATAAGCGGTTTGCAGTCCTCGACCGCTTCGCGCAGACGTTCCACGAAATCGACGGAAACGGCGTCGTCGTCATCATGGCGAAACTGCAGGCAGGGTTGGGCCGGGTTTGTGCGGGCTGCGTTCAGAACGTCTTTCATGATGTGGCGGTGCGACTTGTCGGTTTCGGCTGATTTCTGAAGTATCCTGATCTGCTTGATGTCGGCTGTCAGGTCGTTCAGCCGCTCAAACGCTGATCTGGGAAGGCAATCACCGACGACTACCAATAGCTGATAATCCTCATCCGTGTGTTCCCGAAAACAGGGTAGGGTAGAGGTTTCGAAAAGCCGGAACCTCTCTTCCAGTCGCTTGGGGTTGTACAGATGCCGACGCCGGTCTTCGAGTGTTTCATGTTCGATCTGAAAACTGCCCAAGGCGGGAAAGGAAAAGCGGCAAAGGCCAATTACTTGCATGGTGCATCCATCATCAGAATTCTGGCCCGACTATGCCGGGCGACGTCCTTGCCCGCAACGCAGGACAGGGCTGGATGTCCGTCCCGGACGCAAGTAAACGCAAGATTCCTGGCCAGAGTGGCGCAGGTGGGCTTGTGCTGTTGACACTTGCGCCGACTCCCCCTATTACGCGCGTCATCTCGGTACCGGGGGCCGCCCCATAACCGATTTCAGTAATGAACTGGTCAAGACCCGGACAATTTTGTCGTTCGCGTCCTCTGATAACCAACCGCGACGTTCACCTCGGAATGGGAACGCTCGCGGGTTTTGCGCTTGTGGACGCATGAGTGCAGCGAATTTAACCGCACGCAACGCGCGTGCATGTCATGTGTGTTGCAAAACGGGGAAGAAACCGGAATGCCAACTATTCAACAGCTGATCCGCAAGCCGCGGCAGCCGAAAGTAAAACGCTCGAAGTCCATGCACCTGGAGCAGTGCCCGCAGAAACGCGGCGTCTGCACACGTGTGTATACCACCACGCCGAAAAAGCCGAACTCGGCTATGCGTAAGGTTGCCAAGGTGCGCCTGACCAACGGTTACGAGGTCATCTCGTATATCCCCGGTGAAAGCCACAACCTGCAGGAACACTCGGTTGTTCTGATCCGTGGCGGCCGTGTAAAAGACCTTCCCGGTGTGCGTTACCACATCCTGCGCGGTGTTCTGGATACTCAGGGCGTCAAAGACCGTAAGCAGCGTCGTTCGAAATACGGCGCGAAGCGTCCCAAGTAAGAAGGAGAGGCTGATATGTCACGTCGTCACGCCGCCGAAAAACGCGAAGTCCTGCCTGACGCCAAGTTTGGCGATAAGGTTCTGACCAAATTCATGAACAACCTGATGATCGACGGCAAGAAGTCGGTCGCGGAGCGCATCGTTTACAACGCGTTTGACCGCGTTGAGAACAAAATCAAGCGCGCACCTGTCGAAGTGTTCCACGAAGCGCTCGACAACATCAAACCGTCGGTCGAGGTTCGCTCGCGCCGGGTTGGTGGTGCAACCTATCAGGTTCCGGTCGAAGTGCGCCCCGAGCGCCGCGAAGCACTGGCCATCCGCTGGCTGATCACCGCTGCGCGCGGCCGCAACGAAAACACAATGGAAGAGCGCCTTGCCGGTGAGCTGCTGGACGCTGTTCAGTCCCGCGGTACCGCTGTCAAAAAGCGCGAAGACACCCACAAGATGGCCGAGGCGAACAAAGCCTTCAGCCATTACCGTTGGTAATCCCAGAGGTTTAGACACATGTCACGCGAATATCCTCTCGAACTGTACCGAAACTTCGGTATCATGGCGCATATCGATGCAGGTAAGACCACCTGCTCGGAACGTATCCTGTATTACACTGGAAAATCCCACAACATCGGTGAGGTGCACGATGGTGCAGCCACCATGGATTGGATGGAGCAGGAGCAGGAACGCGGCATCACCATCACCTCGGCTGCGACCACCACTTTCTGGGAGCGCACCGAGGACGGTCAGACCGCCGATACACCCAAGCACCGCCTGAACATCATCGACACCCCCGGCCACGTTGACTTCACCATCGAAGTCGAACGCTCGCTAGCGGTTCTCGACGGTGCCGTCTGCGTTCTGGACGCAAACGCGGGTGTTGAGCCCCAGACCGAAACCGTGTGGCGTCAGGCTGACCGCTACAAAGTTCCGCGTATGGTTTTTGTCAACAAAATGGACAAGATCGGCGCAGACTTCTTCAACTGCGTTCGCATGATCGAAGACCGCACCGGCGCACGTGCTGTTCCGGTTGGTATCCCGATTGGTGCTGAATCAGAGCTGGAAGGTCTGATCGACCTGGTCACCATGGAAGAATGGCTGTGGCAGGGCGAAGATCTGGGCGCAAGCTGGATCAAAGCGCCGATCCGCGACAGCCTGAAGGACATGGCTGACGAATGGCGCGGCAAGATGGTCGAAGCGGCCGTCGAGCAAGACGACGATGCCATGATGGAATACCTGGAAGGCAACGAGCCCGACGTCGCAACCCTGCGCAAACTGCTGCGCAAGGGCACCCTGGCACTGGACTTCGTTCCTGTTCTGGGTGGGTCGGCGTTTAAGAACAAAGGCGTGCAGCCGCTGCTCAACGCCGTGATCGACTATCTACCCAGCCCGCTGGACGTTGTTGATTACATGGGCTTCAAACCCGGCGACGAAGAAGAAGTTCGGAACATCGCCCGTCGTGCCGACGACGATATGGCCTTCTCGGGTCTGGCGTTCAAAATCATGAACGACCCCTTCGTGGGCTCGCTGACATTCACCCGGATCTACTCGGGCGTTATGAAAAAAGGCGACTCGATCCTGAACTCGACCAAAGGTAAGAAAGAGCGCATCGGTCGTATGATGATGATGCACTCGAACAACCGGGAAGAGATCGAAGAAGCGTTTGCAGGCGACATCATCGCGCTGGCGGGTCTGAAAGACACCACCACGGGTGACACCCTGTGTGACGCGAAGGATCCGGTGGTTCTTGAAACCATGACCTTCCCCGATCCGGTGATCGAGATCGCGGTTGAGCCCAAAACCAAGGGCGACCAAGAGAAGATGTCCCAGGGTCTGGCCCGTCTGGCCGCCGAAGACCCGTCTTTCCGTGTGGAAACTGACCTGGAATCGGGTCAGACCATCATGAAGGGCATGGGCGAACTTCACCTGGACATCCTGGTTGACCGTCTGAAGCGCGAGTTCAAGGTTGAAGCGAACATCGGTGCCCCTCAGGTGGCCTATCGCGAAACCATCTCGATGCCGGTCGAACACACCTATACCCACAAGAAGCAGTCGGGTGGTTCGGGTCAGTTCGCCGAAGTCAAACTGGAGATCCAGCCGACCGAGCCGGGCGAAGGCTATTCATTCGAGTCGCGCATCGTTGGTGGTGCCGTTCCGAAGGAATACATTCCTGGTGTTGAAAAAGGCATCAACTCGGTCATGGATAGCGGCCCGCTGGCTGGCTTCCCCGTGATCGACTTCAAGGTTGCCCTGCTGGACGGTAAGTTCCACGACGTTGACTCGAGCGTTCTGGCGTTCGAAATCGCCGGTCGTATGTGTATGCGTGAAGGCATGCGCAAAGCCGGCGCAAAACTGCTGGAACCGATCATGAAGGTCGAAGTGATCACCCCGGAAGAATACACCGGCGGTATCATCGGCGACCTGACATCGCGTCGTGGTCAGGTGTCTGGCCAGGAACCGCGCGGCAACGCCATTGCGATCGACGCGTTTGTTCCACTGGCGAACATGTTCGGCTACATCAACACCCTGCGTTCGATGTCGTCGGGCCGCGCCCAGTTCACCATGCAGTTCGACCACTACGATCCGGTTCCGCAGAACATCTCGGACGAGATCCAGGCGAAATACGCATAACCCAAGATTTGAGGGAGCTCCGGCCCGGGGCTCCCTTCATTACCGACAAAGGAGGCCATCATGGCAAAGGAAAAGTTTGAGCGTACAAAACCGCACGTCAACATCGGCACGATTGGCCACGTTGACCATGGTAAGACGACGCTGACCGCAGCAATCACCAAGTATTTCGGCGACTTCAAGGCGTATGACCAGATTGACGGTGCGCCGGAAGAGAAAGCTCGCGGCATCACCATCTCGACCGCCCACGTGGAATACGAGACCGACGCGCGCCACTATGCGCATGTCGACTGCCCCGGCCACGCTGACTACGTCAAGAACATGATCACCGGTGCCGCCCAGATGGACGGTGCGATTCTGGTTGTGAACGCCGCTGACGGCCCGATGCCGCAAACGCGTGAGCACATCCTGCTGGGCCGCCAGGTTGGCATCCCGAAGATGGTCGTGTTCCTGAACAAAGTTGACCAGGTTGACGACGAAGAGCTGCTGGAACTGGTTGAGATGGAAGTGCGCGAACTGCTGTCCAGCTACGACTACCCCGGCGACGATATTCCGATCATCGCAGGGTCGGCTCTGGCCGCGATGGAAGGCAACAACCCGGAAATCGGCGAAGAGAAGATCAAGGAACTGATGGCGGCTGTTGATGAGTATATCGACACCCCTGAGCGTGCTGTTGACCAGCCGTTCCTGATGCCGATCGAAGACGTGTTCTCGATCTCGGGCCGCGGTACCGTTGTGACGGG
>NZ_JBSWUU010000002.1:0-640009 GCF_056159225.1 Ruegeria sp. AWH4_226
ATGTACACGCACGAAGACCTGAACGCATTGCGCAATCAGTCCCTCAAACTTCAGGGCTGGATCCGCCAGCAAACATTCAGCCCAGAGATGGAGAAGACCCTCCGGCGGTTTTCGAGCTGGGAGGTGTCGGAACTGATCTTTCGCGTCAACCAGTCGACCTTTCGCGGTAAGCTGGCGTCAGATCCAACCTTACCCAGTGGTGAGGTTGAACCCGATGGCCGCCAGCGCTGGTTCAGCCTGGAAGAGGTAAATGAGTTGCGACGCCGTCTCAGGGTAAACCGCAAATCCCTGATGCCACCTCGCCCCGTGGGCAAGCGCGCGATCCGCGCAGCGGTGGCCAATTTCAAAGGCGGGGCTGGTAAGTCGACTGTGGCACTGCATTTGGCACACGCCGCCGCTTTGGACGGTTACCGCGTGCTTGTGGTTGATTTCGATCCGCAAGCGACGCTGAGCCATTCGATGGGTCTGACTGACGTGGCTGAGGATTTCACCGTGTGGGGTATCATGGCCCGCGACCTGATCCGTGAGACGGCAAGAATGAACAATCGCCCATCCGCTGCGGAATCCGGAACCGCCCTGCCCCGCCGCGAACTGCCGCCCTCGATCACGGATATGGGCCTTGGGGATCTGCGTATTGCAGACTTCATTAAGCAAAGCTCGTGGTCGACTATTGACGTCATCCCCTCTTGCGCCAACGCAGCGTTTGTCGAGTTCGCGTCGGCGCAGTACCGTCATCTGAATCCTGAATGGTCATTTTTTGCTGCCGTCTCGCGGTATCTGGACCAGATTCCCGACGATGCGTACGACCTGATCCTTTTCGATTGTCCACCTGCGATCGGCTATCAATCGATGAACGCGGTCTTTGCGGCTGACATGCTCTACGTTCCGTCTGGCCCCGGATACTGGGAATATGATTCGACGACGTCCTTCATTGGTCAGTTGGCCGAGGCGCTTGAAGATCTGGCTTACGGTTTCGACAAAACCTTACCCACGGGTAAGATCGGCCTTCCTAAGACGTTCTGTGAGCTGCGGTTTCTCTTGACCCGTTATGAACCAGGCAACGCCTTGCACCTTGCCATGTTCGATGCGTTCAAGAAGGTATTCGGTGATCATGTTGCCGAGCATCCGGTTGAGATGACGCGTGCCGTTGAACAATCCGGCCGCTTTCTGAGTTCGGTCTATGAGATGGATTACCGCGAGATGACGCGCGAGACCTGGCGCCGCGCCCGGTCGACATTTGACAACGTGTATGAAGAATTCCGGGGCGTGATGCTGTCGGCCTGGGACCAGCTGGAGGATGACGCATGAGCCGTAAACGCAGAATGTTCGACATCGATATGCCGGTGATGGATGATATACCGGTTGGGAAAGTTCCTGATAAGGTGCTAGAAAAGCGACGTGGTCCAATGGCCGCTGCAATCTCTGAGAACGCGGACGCCCTACGCAATCAACAATCTACCGAAGATACCATTCGCGCCGAAAACGACCGATTGGCTCATGAGTTGGTTCGCCTGCGCTCCGAAGGTCTCGTGACGGAACACGTTGACCTGTCGGATGTCGTCACAGAGAAACTGACGCGTGACCGCAAGCCGGGTCCTGACCCAGAGCTGGATGAGCTTAAGGATTCGATCCGCGATATTGGCCTGTCGAACCCGATCCGATTAGAGCGTCGTTCGGACGGTCGCTTCGATCTGATACAGGGCATGCGCCGCTTATCCGCTTATCGGGCGTTGTATGAGGAAACGGGCGAAGAGCGTTACGCCAAAATCCCTGCAGGCATTTCAGCGGCAACCGATGTGAGCGACAGTTATCGTCGGATGGTGGATGAGAACCTGATCCGCAAGGATATCTCCTTTGCCGAAATGGGCGCTTTGGCGCGTGCCTATGCAGAGGATCCGTCGCATGATTGCGATAGCGTCGACAAAGCTGTTGCGATCTTATTCAAATCCGCGAGCTATACCAAACGCAGCTATATCCGTGCATTCGCGAGTCTTTTGATGATGCTGGATAAGGTTCTGATGCATCCAAATGATATTCCCCGGAATTTGGGGGTCGAACTTAAGCGCAAAATGGATGCCGATCCAGGGTTGGTACGTCACATCAGTACAGCAGTAATGAATGAGCCTGACCGCGATGCAGCGCGCGAAGTGGCGATCCTTCGGGGATTTGTAGAACCCGATGCTGTGACAACAAAAAAGCCGACGGCGACAAGTGGTAGCAAAACGCGGCGGGCAAAAACAACGTTCCAAGTGTCGGGACGGGCAGGGGTCGCGAAATGCGCGGCCTCAAGTGGGCGGATCGAAGTTCGCTATGACCTGGACTTTACTCGGGTTGATCGGGCCAAGCTAGAGCAGGCGATTGCCATTATGCTTGAGGATCTTCAGGAGGAGGACGATCTTACCCACGGGTAAGGTTTCCCCTAGTCACAAAGTATAGGCGCCGGGTTCAAAACTCGGCGTTTTTTTTACAACGTTAATCCGTCGCCGGGTTTTCCGCTATGTCTTCGTCGTCGTATTACTTCTGCACCTCGGCCATGGTGCGATGCAGGGAAGGGCGCATGGCGGCTTGGATTGGGGCGCCGTCCAGCGCCGTCTGGGTTAGAAAGTCTGAGCACAGCCCCTACGGCGTTGCGGCACCCGCAGCCGGCGGCGCTTCAGATGGATGAATTCCAGCATGTGGTGCGACAGGGGTTCGGAGTGTTCAGGAGCTCGTGCAACCAATGCCAGGAACCTTTATCTCCGGCCGGCCTGTCGCTTACCCATTTTGCCAGCGGTGCCACGCCCCAACCAGACACGGTACCGGGCGATGACCGGGGTCCTGGATTGGGGTGCCCTGGAAGCCTGCGCAATCGCGGCTTCGGAATAAAACGTTTTACTGGCCGATATGCCGTTCTCGGTCGCGCGCAATGGGGCCCAAGCTGGGGCAGGGTGCCTGTCGCACCGACGCATAGGGCTGTAGTTCTCCTAAAACTGCCATACTCGGTTTCAGTCTTCGATGGGTTGAAAAAGAGCGTGGCAGAGGCGCGCCGATCAGATCTTGCTGAAGCAGAGAGTCCGGCAGGGCAGGGGCCTACGGACCAAAGCCGTCGCGTGTCCAGTGGTTAATGGAAACCGACAATGGGGCCCAGCCTGAGCCCATTTCCCGGCAAAATCAATCACCCGAGATAAGCGATACTTAACGGATGTAATGGCAAGACTCATAGTGTCAGCCTGTAATGTGCATAATACTTAAATTATGCACATTAAACGACATGGGCGTCTCTCTTTACGGGATGAATTTGGATCAGTTTGCAGAACAGCCATTTGCGTATTGACATATGTGGACGGTAGCTTGTGAAGCATCGTCAACGCCGTTGGCGGAATTGATATCGAACAGGTATGAGCCTATCTGAGACGCTAATCTCGGTTGGAATCTGCGTCGACTTTCGATCGGCGCGTGGTTGTCTCGTAAACTCTGTTTGAGCTCCCGAAAATCCTGCCTAAAACTGTCACTTGCACCGTCCATTTGATTGGCTGGTCTTGGTAAGGATTCGAACGCTGATCCTGCACCGGTCGCATGAGGATTCGAGAAAGCCATCCCAACATGGTTCAGGCCCTTGCAGCATGTTGCCAGCCCCACCCCTTGGTGCTACCTGCACAACCTGAGCGCGTTCAGCGCGCGAGATAGCGGCACCTCCGCGCCAACCTCAGACCTGATCAACTAGGATCCCAACCCCGTGAAACAAATCCACGTCTATTCAGATTTTGTCTGTCCTTACTGCCTGCTTGCGGAACCGCTGATCAGCGAAGCTGCCGCCGCGGAAGCCGCAGAGATCGTCTGGCACCCGTTTGAACTGCGTCCCGAACCGGTCCCGACCCTGCGGCCGGAGGACCCCTATCTGCCGGATATCTGGCAGCGCTCGGTTTACCCGTTGGCCAAGCGGCTCGGTCAGGACATTACTCTGCCGACGACTTCACCGCAGCCGCGCAGTGCTCGCGCTTTTGAAGGTTTCGCCTTCGCGCGCGACCATGGCCGCGGAAATGAATACACGTTGGCCGTCTTTAACGCCTTCTTCGTCGAGGATCGCGATATCGGTGATATCGACGTGCTGGCAACAGTGGCCGACTCGGTGGGCCTGGATGCGGACGCGCTGTGCGAGGCTCTGCACGAGGGACGCTACCGCGATAACCATGCCAAGGCTCTGCAGGACGCCGCCAACGCGCAGATCAGAGCTGTGCCGACTATCGTGATTGGCGACACCCGTATCGAAGGCATGCCCACACCCGAGACCCTGCGCAATGCGCTGCAGGCCGTGAACGCAGAGGAAAAAGCATGAGCGGAAGCATACTTGCCCCAGAGCTCGCCGAACGACTGATGCGCGAGGTTGTCGAATTATCCGACGCTCGCGTGGCAGAAGGCGGTGTGCCTTTTGCCGCCCATGTGGTGACCCCGGATGGCCGGGTGTTGGGCTCTGGCGTCAACACGGTTCTCGAGGACCATGACCCGACCGCGCATGCGGAAGTCTGCGCAATTCGTGATGCCTGTGCTCAGAATGGCCGCACCAACCTGGCTGGCACCGTCTTGCTTGCATCCGGTGAGCCTTGCGCGCTGTGCTATATGGCGGCGCTTTTTGCCGGGGTATCCGAGGTGTTTTATGCCGTTAGCGCCAGCGAAGCAGCTCAGTATGGCTATGGCTACGGCACGTCATATCGGCTTCTGTCAGGGTTCCCGCAGAGCTTCCCGCTCCCGACGCACCACCTGCCGGTCTCCAATGCGTTAAACCCTTTTGAGAACCAGAACACTCAGATCAGGAAACTGAAGGAGTAAGAAGTCGCGGTAAAATTATGGGCTTGCACCCCTCAGGACAACGCTGGGGTTCTGTCGCAAACTTTGTTCCCACCTGTCAGAGTAAGCTTCGTTTTGGTAGTTGATGCTCAGGTAAGACAGGAGCAGACCGTGACACTCTCATTCAATGGTGCACACCTTCCGAAAGAAGTGATCTTGTACGCTGTTTTCTTCTATCTCAAATACGGCGTGTCATATCAGGATCTGGAAGAAATCATGGCGGAACGTGGCGTTGAACTGGATCACGCGACGCTCAGCCGTTGGGTGAGTCGATACGCCAGACTTGTAGCGAAGGCTTCGCGGTACAAGAAAGCGTCTTGCCGACCGTTCATAGCGCATGCATGAGACATATGTGAAAGTGGAGGGTGAGTGGGTTTATCTCTATCGCGCCATCGACAAACACGGCAAGACCCTCGACGTCGTGCTATCCAAGCGCCGCAATAAAGCGGCTGGGACCAAGTTCTTCGCTCGGGCGCTTGAAGCGAACGGTTTGCCACGGAAAATTGTCATCGACAAAAGTGGTGCAAACACTGCTGGCATCAAAGCCATAAACAAGATGCTGAAAGGCTTTGATTGTCCGATCCCGATCGAGATGGAGAGGCGGAAGTATCTGAATAACATCATCGAACAAGACCATCGCTTCATAAAACTTCGGATCAGGCCAATGCTGGGTTTCAAGTCTTTCGATTCTGCTGCATCCGCCATGGCTGGCATAGAACTGATCAACATGATCCGCAAAGTTCAATTCAAACCCGGGTTTTGTCACGTTAATTTCCGGACGGCCTATGAATACTGTTTTTTGAATGGCGGCATTCCAGACGTCAAGCGCTTCGAGACGGTGATATCGGATTGTTAAGGCGGAGCGGCGGCGAGCGGGGACGCTGAAGCAATTGCGGATTGCTGAGTGGGTCGCCACGAACCTTTGTATCCAGCTCGGAGAGCGATGGCTTTGCATCGTCCTTTCCCGCTTTCGGAAAGGGAGATGACTGTTTTCAGCTCGATCGTTGAGGCCTTTGTGCGACCAATGATCCAAACCCGGTGCGACCTCTCGCTTGGCGGCGCCATACGAGCGTAGCTTGTCCGTGATGATCCGCTTGGGAATGAAACCAAGACGCTTGATCAGACGGTGCAACAGCCGTTTTGCCGCCCGTTTGTCCCGCCCGGGTTGGGGGATTTCGTCCAGCACGACGCCATGCTGATCAACCGCACGCCAAAGCCAATACTTGCGCCCCGCGATTCTCACAGCAACTTCATCCAGATGCCAGACATCATCTGGACGGTTCAGTCTCTGCCGCAGATTTCGAGCTACCGCCGGTCCGAGCTTGATGACCCAACGCCGGACAGTTTAGTAAGAAGCATCGATTCCGCGCTGCAGCAGCATCTCTTCAACTTCCCGCAGGCTCAGATTGAAGCGAAAGTACAGCCACACCGCGTGTGCGATGATCTGAGTAGGAAATCGGTGACGCTTGTAGCAGATTGATGATGACTTCATCGATGTCACCTACGCCCAAATCACATCATGGGCAACCGAACGACAGTTAACGTGACAACACCAGTTAAAGTGACAACACCCTCAATCCGGTCATCTCGTTTGCCCATCGATTGGATTATAAGGTTTAGCGGTATCCGTTCAGGATCGTGTCCATGCAACGCGACGTGCGTACAGATTCCGAGAAATCGTTCGGACTGTCTGCACCAGTTGCGATGGCATCGGTAACCGCTTGGATCATCGGTTGGTGCACATGCGGCGGCAGATCCGCCTCGATCCGGCGCGTACCGTCCGTTGAAGTCAACAGAACCGGTTGAGAGTCGAACACGGAAAACGCAAGTGATCCGGCCTCGCCTTCTATGTGGATGCGGTCAGTATTGACGTTTTTGTGGTACACCCATTCGCCGATGCCCGACACACCCGTTACTGTCTGAAATGAGGCTGTCACTTCGTCGGGTACGTCAAACTGCCCTGAGATGTTTTTCGCGGTACCGCTGCATTCGGTAAAATGTCCCAGCAAAAATTGGGTAAGGTCAATCGCATGGCTGCCCATGTCCATGAAAATTCCACCGTCACCTGCGCCCGTTGCATGACGCCACCCGGCTTCTTCCTCGCTCGGCGGGGCTTTTGCATGCATGATTTGGAAGGACTTGGGTTGTCCGATGGCCCCTGTGTCAAGCAAGTCCTTGATCTTCAGAAATCTCGGCAGCGCCCGGCGGTAGAATGCGCAAAACAGGCGTACTCCGCGGTCGGCGCAGTACTGTCCCATGCGCTCGGCATCGGCAAGGCGGTTGGCAAGCGGCTTTTCAACGAGGATCGGCTTGCCTGCCTTCGCTGCAAGTTCTGTTAGCGCAAGGTGTGTGTCTGGCGGAGTTGCGATGTAAATTGCATCCACATTGGGTGAGAATGCAAGCTTCTCGGCATCGTCCGTCCACTCGGGAACGCCGTGACGGTTTGCGTAATCCGCCGCAAGATCGCGATTGCGCCGCATAACAACCGTGAGCGCCGTATTTGAGGCCTTTTGAAATCCCGGGCCGCTTTTTACCTCGGTTACGTCACCGCATCCAATGATGCCCCATCTGACACGATCCATCACACAGCCTCGCTTTCTTCGGACATTGCGGGCATGGCGGCATGCGGGATGATTGCCCCCTTGTGCAAAATTACGACCGAAGCCAACTCATGCCCCAACTCAATCGCTTTGGAAACGGGTTTGCCGGAAAGTCTTGCCGCGATATAGCCTGCGTTAAAGCTGTCACCTGCGCCGGTAGTGTCGACGGGTCTCTCATTGCGCAGCATGGGAACTTTCAGGGTACCGTGAGGGTCACGGTGATAGACAGGACCACCGCCGGTTTTCAGAAGAATTTCTGTTGCACCGAGGGACGAAAGCACTTCCAAACCCGCCTCTGGTGTATCTGCACCCCAAAGCGCTGCAACATCGTCGAAAGACGGAAGAACGGTCGAAGCGAGTGTAATGAAACGTGCAATAGTCTCGCGGGCGACAGTGGCGGAGTTCCAAAGCTGCGGTCTATAGTTGAGATCCAACCAAATGTCCGCGCCGCGTGCACGGGCCCGTTTCAGGGCGTTATACAGCCGCTCGCGACCTGCCGGTTCGATGATGGCGAGCGTCACAGCAGACACAAAAAGCCCTTGCGCCTCGTCCAGTGCAAGGTCCTCTCCGTCATCAAGGGCGAACATCTGTCTGGCCGGGCTTTGGCTGCGCCAATAGGTGAACGAACGCTCTCCGGTCGCGTCGCATTCTATCATGCTAATACCTGGTGCACCGGTCTCTGATTGACGGAGCAAGCCGCAACCGACGCCATTTTGGGACAGCGTCTCAATAATCCAACGGGACTGCGTGTCTTTGCCAAGCCGTGTCATGTACGAGATAGCACCGGGCCCAAGCAGCCGCGCGAGATAGACGGCGGTGTTCAAAGTATCCCCGCCCAAGCCTCGGCGATAAATATCTGCGTCTGCGTCAGATTGGGTGAATTCAATCAGGGGTTCGCCAATGGCGATCACTGTCTTCATGACAGCACCTCAAAAGGTGTAACGAGCGGCCGGTCGTCGAAAAACGCCGCCAGATTGTCAATCACAAGTCGTCCCATTGCAATCCGCGCGTCAATGGTCGCAGACGCCAGATGCGGCGTTAGAACGACATTTGACATTTTCAAAAGGTCGGGGCGCGGGTTTGGTTCATTCTGAAACACATCAAGCGCAGCGCCAGCAATGTCACCAGTGTTCAGGGCGGCGATCAGATCTTCTTCGTTCACGACACTGCCGCGCGCGACATTGACCAGAAGACCGTTTGGACCCAGTGCCGACAGAACCTTTTGGTCGACAAGCCCGTCCGTTCCGGAACCACCAGCTGCGGCAATCACCAATACATCGCTATCTTGCGCCAGCGCGGCAGGGCTAGATCGAAAGGCATCCTCTTCCCCCGCAACCGCCTGAAGATCGGTGTACAAGACATCCATCCCCATGGCCCGTGCCAGTTCAGCGATGCGCCGACCGATACGGCCATAGCCCAGCACACCCAAGGTGCGCCCACGGATGCTGTAGCCAAGACCCAGTTTCCCCTTGGCCCAGGCCCCTGTCCGTACATGGCGGTCGCCTTCCGCGATGCGCCGGGTTGCAGCAAGGATGAGCGCAATCGCCTGCTCGGCCACGGCGTCGGTCAGCACACCGGGTGTCGTGGTTATTGCAATACCCCGAGCTTGTGCCTGAGTAAGGTCGATCTTGTCTACACCCACGCCATAAACCGCAATCATGCGCAGCGATGGGAGTTTTGCCATAACCTCGCCGGGCAACCCGATGTCACCTTTGGTTACGACTGCAGTGATCTTTTCGGGCATTGCCAAGGCCTCGGCCTCGTCACGCGTATCAAAGCGCGCGCGGATTTCATCCGTGATCTGAGGCGGCTGCAATGGTGAGCGGAGCATTAACATTAGCGCAGTCCAATCATTTCAGGTGCAATCCAACGGGGAAGGCCCAGCGTGATCTCGGGGAAAACGATGATCGCAAGCAAAACAACCAGCATGCCGGTCAGGTACACCAATGTCGGCCCCATAGATTTAAGCAGGGCGATGCCCCCGATCTTGGAAGCGATCATTAGGCACAGGCCATACGGTGGCGTAATCAGCCCGAAACCCAGAGCCATGACACCAACGATGCCAAAATGGACCGGGTGAATCCCGGCAGTCAGGGCAAGTGGTAGAAACAGCGGTGCCAAGATTGCCATGGCAGGCAAGCTGTCCATGAAGGTCCCAATCAGCAACATGACAAGCGCCATGACGATCAAAAGAACAGTTGGGTTGCCGATCTCAATTCCACCCATCAGCATCGGGGGGATTTGATAGAAGGAAATCAGATAGCCGAAGACCGATGCGCCGACCAGGCTGAAAAGTGAGAGAGATGCCAGCCGCACCGTTGCACTGGATGCTTCCAGAACCTTGCGCCCGTTCAAAGTGCGGTACACGACAAAGCCCAGAAACAACGCGTAGAGAACCGCGATAACGGCAGCCTCGGTCGGGGTGAATATACCGATCCGGATACCTCCGATGATGATAACCGGGATAGCTGCAGCAAGCAGGCCATCGCGCGCCGACGACAACACCTCACGCATGGGTGCGGGCTCGTGAACCGGAACGTCGTATTTGCCGACAAACCAGTAATTCACGGCAAATTGCGATAGCCCCAGCAAGAGTCCGGGCACAATTCCAGCCAGGAACAACCCGCCGATCGACGTGTTCGTCAACGCGCCCCAGACGATCATGTTGATCGAGGGCGGGATGATGATTCCGATCACCGAAGACGCGGCCGTTACCGCAACGGCAAATGGGGTGGGGTATCCTTCGCGTTTCATCGACGGAATAAGGATCGCGCCAACCCCGGCACTGTCCGCGGTGGACGAGCCCGAGACCCCCGCAAACATGATCGAAACAGCGACATTCACATTCGCAAGCGCGCCCTTGAACCTGCCGAAAATGTTCAGGGCAAAGCGGATGAGCTTGTCGGTAACTTCGGCCTTGTTGATCAGGTTTCCGGCCAAAAGAAAAATTGGAACGGCCAGAAGGACAAAGCTGTCCATGCCGTTGTACATCCGTTGAAACACGACCCAGGCGGTGACGCGATCATCTAGGAACACCATGGACATCGCCGCAAGCACAAGGCTGAAGGCAATCGGAATACCAAGCGTGATGTATAGAAACAGCAGGCCAAAAAGCAGCCATGGAAAGATGAAGTAGAAGTCAGGACCCAACATCTCAGCGATCCTCTGATTTAGTGTCAACGGCAATGCTGGGGACTGCATCGCTTGCCTGTAACGCCACTTCTTCTGGTGGCGACGCGTTCAGCTCATGCTCCATCGCGTCCAACCCTTTGGTCACAAGCGTCAGCAGTCTTTGAAGCGAGAACAAAGCCATAAGAACGCCGGATGCGAAAAAGCAGACATAGACCCAAAACATCGGAAGCTGTGCCGCAGTAGACCGACGCCGCCAGCCGGTCTCGGCGAATTCCCAGCCGGACCAGATGAAAAAGACCGCAATGATGACAAGGACGATTTCGCGTGAATACCGCGTGAACCTGTCAATCCGTGAATTCTTTGGGAAGGCATCCAGCACAAAGTGGTCGAAGTGATAAACACCAAGCGCCGTGCCCAACATGATCGCCCATTGGAAGGAAAAGCGCGAAAACTCTTCGGTCCAGTAGATCGTAGGCAGGACCGGCAAGTTGCGACTGACGACTTGATAGAGAATGAGGCTTAGAAACAGTCCCAGCAGGCCGAGCAGAACCCACTCCAAGACTTTTTCCAGCCGTTTGTTAAAGGCGTCGAGACCACGAAGCATGACGCACCCTCCTTGTCATCTGCATGTGCAGACGTCCGCGAAGTTTCGATGTTGTGAAAACTGGGCCAACCCGCCTCTGGGGCCGGCCCGAAAGATCAGGGCGACTTAGCTGCCGCTTGCGTCGTCAGCCGCGCTTGCCTGAATCCGATCATAAAGTTCCGCCAGCCCCATGCGTTCGGCAACTTCGAGCACTGCGGGGCGAACCATCTCCTGCATTTTTTCGCGATCCATTTTGTACAGGATTGCGCCCTCGGCTTTCAAAAGCTCCATGGCTTCGGCATCCTGGCGAAGTTGAACCTCGCGGGCGAGGGCGGACGCTTCGGCACCTGCACGCAGGACGACGTCGCGCTGTTCTTCGGTCATACGGTCCCAGGTTGCACCCGAGAATGTAACCAGCCGTACAGTGATGTCATGTTCGGACAGTCCGATATGCGGTGCAACTTCGTGGAACCGCATCCGGTGAATCCACTCGGCTTCGTTCAACAGCCCGTCAATCGAGCCCAGTTGAAGACCTGTGTAGATTTCTTTCCAGGCAAAATTCGTCGGACGGGTGCCCAAAGCACTCCAGGACGCAATCAGCGGGTCGGTCGGGTTGGTCCGCAGTTTCATATCAGCGAGGTCTTCAAGCGACTCGAGCGGACGGTTGGACACGACCTGCCGCTTACCGCCACCGAAATATCCGATGACCTGAACGCTGCTTTCCTCTTTCAGAATGTCGGCAATGTCGCGGCCAACTTCACCCGAAAGAACGGCTTTCCAATGAGCTTCGTCCTTGTAAAGGAAAGGAAACGTAAAGATATTCGCTGTTGGTGCGAAATCCGTTATGTTTCCTGGGTTGATGACCGAGACATCAAGCGCACCTGCCATTTGTTGTTCAAACATCTGGCTTTCACCACCCAGAACGCCGTTTGGGAAGATCTGGACCTCAATGGCACCATCCGAATACTCTTCGGCCAACCGTTTGAACTCCAGCGCACCTGCCTGGTATGCCGTGTCTTCGGCGCCAAGATGGCCAAATCGCAGCGTGAGGTCGGCCGCGCTGGCGCTGCCAGCGGCAAAGGCCAGTGTCGCGCCTGCGACGAGCATTGAGAGTTTCTTGGTAAATTTCACAGTGGGTCCTCCCTACTTGTGGATTGGCGTTATTGCCTAAGCGAAAGTGCGGTGTGTCGGTCTGGATCAGGTCTCGCCTGTTCCCTCAATGTCTCTGGAGGCAAGTGTCGCGCCGCAGGACTCTCGGATGATCAGCCGTGTGGGCACGATGATCCTTTCGTTCGACATGGTGGGGCCTTCGATGCGACGCAACAGAAGCCGCCCGGCCTCACGCCCGATATCACGCGCATGTGTTTCGACAGTCGTGAGGGCAGGGTATGCTTCGGCACCGGCATTGATGTTGTCAAAGCCTGTCACTGCAATATCGCGCCCGGGTACAAGGCCCGCTGCGCGGACAGCAGCCATAGCGCCGAGTGCGACGCGGTCGTTGAAACATGCGATTGCAGTGGGTGGATTCTGGGAATTCAACAACTTGGCCGCGCCGTCGCGCCCTCCGCTACTATCGCTTGCCGTTTTCACGATCAGATCCGAAGGCAGTTGAGCCCGGTCGAGCGCGGCCTTGAAGCCTTTGATGCGCTGGCGCGTGGCTGAGTGATCAAGGTTTCCGCCAAGGAATGCGATACGCTTGTGGCCAAGTCGGATCAGGTGAGCGCACAATGTCTCTATGCCGGTTTGGTAGTCCGCGCTGACGAAGTCACCCTTGGTGTCAGAAACAGAACGCAGCATCTGAATGACGGGTATGCCCCAGTCATGCATCGTATCAAGAAGGTCGCTGCGTGTTCCCGGGGCCGGACACAGGATCAGCCCATCAACCGATTGCTCACGCATCCTGACAAGTAATTCTTTTTGACGCCCCGCGTCTTCGCGGGTGTTCAGAAGAAACGAGATTTTACGCGCTTCGCCGATTATCTCATCGACACCACACACGAGCTCACCGAAGAAGCTGTTGGACAACGTCCCAATCACGACCCCAACAGTATTTGATTGACCAGTGCGCAGACGCGCTGCGCCCCTGTCGTAGACATAGCCCAGTTCCTGCGCTACCGCTTCGACCCGCTGTTTCGTCGCCTGAGAGACGCCCGAGCCGCCACGTAACGCCATAGAGACCGCAGCAGTCGATATACCGAGGCGCTGAGCGATGTCGCCAAGCTTTATCCGTCGGGCAGGATCTGAGGTGGACTTCATCGGTTAAACTGTTTGCCTTCCTGCTGGGCGACCTGCGCCGGGTAAGTCTTGGTGAATTAACTTAAACGATTAATTTTGTCAATCACAGGCCCTAAAACAGTGTGACTTTGGTAGGCTGGGTGGCTTCGCCTGCAATTCTAGCGAGATTAATTTATTTGAATCAGAAGGTTGCTGAGGCTAGGCTGTCGCAGAACGATGGCTCACGAATGCTTTGGCTGCCCGATCCCAATCGTGATGGTCAGGCGGAGGTATCTGAACAACATCGTGGAGCAGGACCATCGCTTCATCATGAGACGAACTCGGTCGATGTTAGGGTCCAAGGCCTTCGCTTCAGCGGCGGCTACACTGGGCGGGGTCGAAGTGGCGCACATAATCCGCAAAGGTCAGCTCACGCCCGGAATCTGTCTGTTTCGTCAATTTGCGGAACTGGCGGCATGAGCCGCGGGTTCGGTGTCAATTTTGCGGTCAGTAAGAAACTTTACAACAGATCCACCAAAGCCTGCTGTTCTTATTGACTGAGTAGCCGCAAACAAGTCGTATGAAGAATTGCTGGCATCGGCTTCGTTGCACGAATCATGCGTGGGCCTCACTGTATGAATCCAGCATGATAGCTGGGAGGCATGAGCAGCTGGACCCTGACGAAGTACAAGACCAAGAACTGGCCTTCGTATAGCATATCGCTGAAGCAACGCGGATCGCTTTCGGTCTGGTTTGATCCCGAGATGGTCTGGGTGCCGCCACCAAGCGGCAAGCGTGGACGCCAGTGCCGGTTCAGCGACGCGGCGATTCAGACCTGCCTGACCCTGAAGGTGCTGTTCGGTATGCCACTGCGGCAAACGACCGGCTTCGTAGAGAGCCTATTGCGGTTGGCCGGGCTGGACTGGGCGGTGCCCGACTACAGAAGCCTTTGCCGCCGTCAGAGAAGGCTGAACGTGAGCCTTCCGTATCGCGGTGGAACCGGCCCGCTGAACCTCCTCATCGACAGCACCAGCATCAAGGCCGAGGGTGAAGGTGAATGGAATGCGCGTAGGCACGGTGGCTCGAAGCGGCGCCTTTGGCGTAAGAAACACATCGGGATTGACGAAGAAACGCTGGAGGGAAGTCACAACCAGCAATATCGGCGATGCACCTACGCTGCCCGAGTTGCTGAACCAAATTTCACCCGAACAGGACGTTGGGTCAGTGACCGCAGACGGGGCCTATGACACGCGCAAATGCCATGACGCGATTGCCGCTCGTGGTGCCCATGCGGTCATCCCGCCCCGCAAGAACGCCAGGCCATGGAAGCCCACGAGCAAAGGTGCCATCGCCCGGAACGAAGCAGGCAATACCTCGCGATATCTGGGTCGGACCATCTGGCGACGATGGAGTGGATACCACCGCCGAAGCCGTGACAAGACCAAGATGAACTGCATCAGACTTCTTGGCCAATCCCTGATGGCAAAAGACTTTGATCGGCAGGTCGCGGAAATCCAGGTCTGTGTCGCCGTTCTCAATCGCTACACCGCTCTTGGCATACCCGTCACAGAGCCCGTAGGATAAGTCCGTCCGGGGAAAGGGGAAGTGCGGGCACACCACGGTTTGTGCAACAAAGCCCTCTGGCAGTGCTATGCTCTCGAAATAACCGTGCGATCGAAGCCAGGCAGGTCTTCCGCGCTCAAGGCGAGTGAATTGGCGATCTGGAAAATAAACCTACCTCCCTTTGAGCAATGCCGTTTGATTAATAGAAACCGTTCCTTGGGTCAGATAGCCAGGCAGTTTTGGCGACGGCAAGACAGATAGAGTCTGTAACCTTCTGCACGTCCGCTCCCGTGCTTCCAGAAGATGAAGTTCCAGCAGTGAGGCTGCATTTGCGGTGTCGTTGCGCGCAAGTGCTTCAAGAACTGAGATGTGTTCTTGAATAAGACGGCCTGCTGCAGGAGACCGGCCAAGAAGCAGGCGAAACATCTCATTGATTGCCAGAACCAGACGCGATTTTTGGAGGACCTTGAGGAGATGGGTGTTTGTGCAGCCTGAGAGCGCTTGAACATGCAGCGCGTTCTCTATCTCCGAAAGAGCGGCCGCGCTTGGTTCAGCTTCTTGACTGGTAAGTTCCTTGGCAAATTCCAGCGCGATTTCGATATTCGATTTTTCGAGCCGCGGCGCAGCTTCGGATAGGGCGACGGGTTCAAGCAAGATGCGCAACTGATAGTGGTTGCGCACATCCAAAGCGGTCAAAACCGGAAGCACCCATTTAGAGCGTTCATTCTTCGCAACAATGCCGGAACTGCGAAGCTGCGAAAGCATGTCTCGGACAACTGAGCGGCTGACCAAAAAACGATCGGTTAGCTGCGCTTCGTTAATTTGCAGGGGGCCAAAGGGCAGGGCACGTATCAGTTCTTCGCGCAGGACTGGCAGCATTTGGTCAGTGTTGGAAACAGCCCGTGGAACCGTGCCACCTGTCTTGGAATCGAACAAGGCCTGCTCAATCGAATCTCTGCGCGGGGGTGCGGAGGAATCAGTTCCAACAAGAAAGCCGCGGCCGTCGAAACGCGTGATCAATTGCGTCGTGTGAAGCTCGGCAAGCGCCTTTCGGATGGTGGTTCTGCTGGCGTCGAAATGTCGGGCCAAAGGTTCTTCCGTCAAGACTTGGCCAGTCTCTAACCGACCGGCTTTGATGGCTTCCCTGATCGCCTGAGAGATCGATATGTATCTGGGAATTATCGACAAATTCTTTTTAAACCTTTGCGTTTTGCCCTGAAGGTCCGGCCGTCGGCTTGAACTTTCAGAGCGCTGAGCCTCTCGCCGCTCGACATCCTAAGGGGCAAGATCACAAAACAAAAGACTTCTCTTTTACAAAAAACGATCTTATGAATACGAAAAATCATTAATGTGTGGGAGGACACAGAATGGCACTTTCCGAAGCGACAGAGCAAAGCCCGTATTCGGGTGAAAGATCGCATCTGCTAGAGGAGTCCATTCTACCCGTCTGGCTAAATCAGCGGACGATTGGTGGACTGGGATATGTGTGGATTTGGATCGGTATGGCGGTGATCATTGCAACGTTCCAGTTGGGAGCGGGCGGGGTCGCCGGTCTACCCCTGACAACGGTGATCGCCACGATATTTCTCGCGAACCTTACGCTAGGTCTGGTAATGGCGCTCACAGCGGATATTGGCACCGAACACGGCATCAGCTTTGCCGTCTATCTACGGGCCCCGTTTGGCACCGTTGGCAC
The DNA here is from genome assembly GCF_056159225.1 of Ruegeria sp. AWH4_226. Lineage (NCBI taxonomy): Bacteria > Pseudomonadati > Pseudomonadota > Alphaproteobacteria > Rhodobacterales > Roseobacteraceae > Ruegeria > Ruegeria sp. AWH4_226. The sequence continues at coordinate 16,613 of NZ_JBSWUU010000002.1, forward strand.
ACATTTACCTTCGGTCACACGAGGGATCGTTGCGGCTGCCTGGTTCGGCATTCAGACCTATCTCGGAGCGCTCGCATTGAACGGTATCGTGTCCTACCTGGGTGGGTTCGACAGCTGGGTATTCTGGTATGTCGTGTTCGGACTGGTCCAGATCATCAATACCGCCATGGGTATCCGGGCCGTTCAACTGCTTGCCAGTATTGCAGCGCCTGCGATCATTGCGATTTCGATCTGGATGTATTTCACCCTCGAGAACGTTGCTGCGGCAGGCGGACACAACATCTGGACCTTCGCTGGCGATGCGGAAATGAGCGTCATTGCGCTTTTCGTGGCCAACATGGCATTCTGGTCGGCGCTAGCGGTGGATATCCCGAATATCACCCGGTTTTTGAAAACTGAAGGAGGCGAGAAAAGCTTCTTTCGCCGCAACCGCAATATCTTTGCCGCGCAGTTCATCGCGCTGCCGGTGGCGCAAAGCTGGATCGCGCTGATCGGGGCAGTTTCATTTATCGCGACCGGGGATTGGAATCCCATCAACGTTATTCAAGCTCAGGGCACTGGGGTAACGCTGATTGTTTTGCTGGTGATGGTAATCCTGGCGCAATGGTCCACCAACACCAGCGCAAACCTGATCCCTGCCGCGCTAACCTTCGTGAATGCTGGCGCACCGCGTATCACCTATGCGATGGGTATCTTGATTGCGGGTATCGTTGGCACGCTCACTATGCCCTGGCTCATCCTGAACCATCTGTTCACCTATCTTGGCATGTATGGGGCAATGCTTTCTGCAGTAGGCGGTATCATGGTTTGCGACTATTTCCTGATCCGTGGTCGCCGCCTGAACGTTCCCGAACTGTACCGTGAACACGGCCAGTTCCGTTACTTTGGTGGCTGGAACCCGGCGGGTCTGATTGCCTGGGTCGTTGGCGGTGGGCTGGCGCTGTACTTCATCCAATATGCCTATGTCGTTGGCTTCCCGACTGCGATGGCAGTGTATTTCATCCTGATGAAAGTCTGGATTCTGCCGCGCCATGCTCAGGCCGAGATCAAAGACCCGGATGATGAAAAATACCTTGCGACATCGGTGAACATGAACTGGGTCTACACGGCGGAAAGCGGAATGCAACGGGTCAGAACCGCGGACATTCCAGCGGATGCGGTCGCCCGCGAAGACTTGTAATCCGGGTCAATCCGGGCGGGTGCTGACCACACCCGCCCATGGAGAACATCATGACAGAGTTTCACGAACATCACCCAGCCGAGGCAAAGACAGCCTCGGTAACGGACCAGACCGTCGCTGCGCTGCGGGCGCTGGAAAGCTGGAAAGCCTCAGGCGCCTGCACCGCCACCACGGCAGATCGCGCGATGAAGCTGGCAACGCAGGCTGAGGAACGGGCCGCTTATGGCCGGTCATTGGGGCCTTTGGACGGGATGGGTGTCGTTTGGAAGGACATCATAGATCAGAAGGGGCAGGTGACCACTTGCGGATCGGAGCTGCTCAAATCTGCGCCACCGGCGATGCAGGACGCGCGTTGTGTCGCGTTACTTGAGGCGGCCGGAGGAGTATCTCTTGCTCGGACCGGGCTGTCGGAATTCGCCTTCTCAGGCCTTGGCATCAATCCGCATTTCGGCACGCCGCCATCGGCCTTGTCGGAGACGGTCCCGCTGCTGCCGGGGGGGTCAACGTCAGGATCCGCAGTTCTGGTTGCGGCTGGTCTGGCTGATCTGGGGGTGGGAACGGACACCTCTGGTTCCATCCGACTGCCTGCGGCGCTGAACGGCATTTATGGCTTCAAACCCAGTTCGAACCGCTATGACGGAGCTGGTGTTCACGAGCTGTCCCGGACTCTTGATACCGTTGGCACGCTGGCGCGGTCCTTTGACGTGCTGCGTTCGGCCGATCAAGTTCTGAGCATCCAACCGACCGCAAGCGCCGACACTGCGAAGACCGAAATACTGGACCTTTCAGGTTCCTTAGGGCCGGCTTGGGGGCAGGATGTTGCTGCAGCCTATGAGGCGGCGCTTGACCGTATCACAGCGGCTGGATGGACTGTGCGTCCTGCGCGTCTGAAATCGGTTGATGAGTTGCGTGTCTTGACCGCCTCTGAGGGGCCGCTGGTCGCAATCGAGGCTAGGCGGAAATATGCAGATCTGCTTGCCAGCGCACAGGCCAATAAGATTGATCCGATGATCCGCGCGCGGCTAGAGCAAGCACCGGTTTTCAGCGATGCGCAATATGCCGGATACCTGCGCAAGCGGGAACAGTTGATTTCTGCCGCCCGCGCCGAGATCGGGAACAGGCTGCTCGCCTTTCCTACAGTGCCGTCGCTGCGCCATTCATTACCTGTTTACCAGAATGACCCAGACGCGGCGCAGGAACTGAACGCCGGATTGCTGGCCGCCACAATGGTCGGCAGCCTTTTGGACTGGCCCGGTCTTGCCGTGCCGTTGCGCGACGCGGGTGGCCGGGTCGAGGGTTCGATCCTGTTTTCGGCCGCGTCCGGAAATGACGATGGGCTGCTGTCCCAAGCCGAACAGCTCATTCCCGCACTCACCCATCCAATCTTAAACACGTAAGGGAGAATGAAATGACAAAGAAGATTTTTGTCGCTTATGGCGTGGATGTCGATGCCGTTGCCGGCTGGCTCGGGTCCTACGGGGGCGAGGACTCACCTGATGACATTTCGCGCGGGATGTTCGCGGGTGAAGTCGGTGCGCCACGATTGTTGAAGCTTTTTGACAAATACGGCATCAAAGCCACCTGGTTCATTCCCGGCCACTCGATAGAGACTTTCCCCGAAGAGATGGCGGCGGTGGCAGATGCGGGCCACGAGATCGGCGTCCACGGCTATTCGCACGAAAATCCGATCGCGATGACCCGCGAGCAGGAAACAGTGGTCCTGGACAAATCGATCGAGCTGGTAACTCAGCTGAGCGGCAAACGCCCGACCGGTTACGTTGCACCTTGGTGGGAGTTCTCGAATGTCACCAATGAACTGCTGCTGGAGCGCGGGATCAAATACGACCACTCGCTGATGCACGACGACTTCCACCCCTACCGGGTGCGGGTCGGCGATAGCTGGACCAAGATCGACTATAGCCAGCATCCCGATAGCTGGATGAAACCGCTGGAGCGGGGCGAAGAAACCGATCTGATCGAAATCCCCGCTAACTGGTATCTGGATGATCTGCCGCCGATGATGTTCATCAAAAAATCGCCGAACAGCCACGGTTTCGTCAATCCGCGCGATATTGAGCAAATGTGGAAGGATCAGTTCGACTACGTTTACCGCGAAAACGACTATGCGGTGTTCACCATGACCATCCACCCGGATGTGTCGGGCCGTCCGCAGGTGCTGCTGATGCACGAGCGTATTATCGAATACATCAACAGCCACGAGGGCGTGCAATGGGCCACCTTCGACGAGATCGCTGACGACTACAACGCACGAGCACCACGCAAGTCGTAATCCAAACGGGCAGGCGGGACCGCGACCCGCCTGTCCGGTACAGAGGACCATAAAATGTGCGGATTATGCGGAATATTTGGTACAGACAATCACTGGAGTGCCGCAGGGCGAGAAACAGGCGCTTCGGCAGATCCGGTGCAACGGCGTCGAGATCGTGCCGATCGAATTGCCGCAGTAAATCGGATGCTGGCCCACAGACGCATTCAACTTTCGGATTGGCAGGGACAAAGTTACGTCCTACGAAATATGACCGGCCATACGGCCATTGTCAGCAACGTAACCGAAGTATGGGCCGCGCTGGAGACAGAATTCGGTAACAGCTTCGACCCATTGGACGAAGCGAACTTCCCTTGTGTGGAGGATGGGAAATGAGCCAACGGTCTCTTGTTCCAATCACTCTTCTGACAGGTTTTCTGGGTGCAGGAAAAACGACATGGCTCTCAGCTGCGTTGCAGAGTGAAACTGCCGACCGGGTCGCAGTTCTTGTGAATGAATTTGGTGAAGTTGGCATAGATCACATATTGGTCGGGGAAATTGCGCCGGACACTGTGCTGCTCAACTCAGGGTGCGTCTGCTGCCAGATCCGCGGAGAACTGAAAGACGCGATCCTGAATTTGTTAACTCGGGCCCACCGCGGTGAAATCCCTCAATTTGACCGAATTGTAATAGAAACCACAGGGCTGGCCGATCCATCACAGATTCTTTCCACGCTAACGTTCGACCCAGTGTTGCATAACCAGGTCGTCTTGCAGGATGTTGTTACCGTGGTCGACGTTCTGAACGGTGCATCTTTGCATGCTGATCAGCCGGAATGGGTCGCCCAAGTGGCCGCAGCCAGCACGATCCTGATATCAAAAACTGATCTTGTTCCGGAAGCTTTACTGCCGGACCTGCAGCTACGGCTAAGTTTGATCAACCCGGTCGCACGACAACTGGACGCCCTGCAAAATCTGACGTTCGCTGATGTTACGTCCAGTTCAAGCATCGACCTGAGCACCCTGCGGTTTCCCGGGTCGGCCCATCGCGACGGTACCGGGGCGGCGACCCTTGGCCTGACTTTTGAAACGTCACTGGACTGGACAACGTTTGTAGTCTGGCTGTCTGCTCTGGTTCAACGACATGGGGCCAATCTTCTGCGCGTAAAATGCTTGTTAAAAACGCAGGAAGGGGTTGTTCTGATTGATGGCGTTGGACATACGCTGCATCACCCGCGTCATCTTGACAGTGAAATCGCTTCCAATCAAAAGTCGCACCTCGTATTCATTGCGCGTGACCTTGATATGGTTCGACTTCGCGCTTCTTTCGAAGCTTTCTTGAACGTAAAGGTTTCGTAACGGGCGGAGTGAAGAATGTCTGAGCCAGTGACAACGCCCTTTGTGAACACTAATCCCTCGGTGCTTCGCGTGTTGGGTACTGGCGTGACGCTGATCGATACGATTCAAGCTTCTGCCGAGGCCGATTTGGGCATTCGTCTGGAGTTTACCGCTCTGGATGGGATCAAGGCACAACGTCGAGGCGTGCTGGCACCAGAGAGTTTTGATATCTACGATCAGTGGTTTCATGATCTTGATCTGGTATGGCCAGCAAGGTCACTGCGCCCGATTGATGTTGCCCGCATCACCAGTTGGGACCAAGTAAGCAACTGGGCCGTATTGCAACCCGGACCAAACAAGCGTGCACCAAGCGGGACACCGCTGGACCGGCTTTATGTGCAGGAAAATGGCGAATTGGGAAGCGCTGTCTCTGGGCGTATTTCGATGCTGCCGACAGTCTACAACGCCGACAGTTTTGCAATCGTAGGAGAAAGCTCCGTACCCGAACCTACCAGTTGGGGAGATCTTTTATCTGAACAATGGCGCGGTCGCGTCGCTATTCAGGCAGACGCCGCCATTGGTGTACCCGACCTTCTACTGGCTTTGCGTGCACGGGGTGAGTTTCTTTGTGACAACCCCGGCAATTTGACCTTAAACGAAATCAAAAGCTTCATCCGGTTGGTCAAGCAATATCAACTTGCGGGTCATTTTGCTGGTTTCTGGACTGACAGAACACCCAGCCCCGATAACGGCGCCACGCTGTCAACAATGTGGTGGTCGAACTATCTGTCTCAAAAGGCGAAAGGCATACCAATTCGGATGTGTTCTCCTTCGGAAGGATATCGGGGATGGTGCGGCGGTATGGCGCTTTCGCAGAAAATGGATAAGCGCACGGAAGGGCTTGCATACGCCTATCTGAACTGGTGGCTGTCGGGCCCGGCTGGTGCAATCATGGCTCGCAACGGCGCATATATGGTCGCTCCGGATGCGGTTCGCAAAAACCTTTCTGCCAATGAATGGAATTTCTGGTATGGAGGAGAACCGGCCGTTTCGGAAATTCATGATGCCTTTGGCAACGTAGTTTACCGACCCGGAGAACGCCGCGAAGGCGGTAGTTACGAGACCAGGCAAGGGAAAATCGCAATCTGGAATTCCGTGATGGAGGAACACAATTTCCTGGTGAGGTTGTGGGATTTAATCACCATGGATGCACTCATCAAGTAACTCTTCAAAGGTGACACGCGCCGACAAACACTCAAGGCTTAAGCGCAGAGGGGACAGTCACCGAGAACGGTTACTTGTCCCCGTGCATTTCTATCAGCGGTTTTGCCAACCCGGAAACCCGGTCTTAGGGCAGAGGTCGTTTTGGTCAGCCGTCTCTACCTGATCAAATGGTTTTTTGTGCTGCCCAAGTCGTGCGCAATACGTTGGGCATCAGCTATTGATCCTACGGCTTCGGTGACAGGTATACTACGAGCGGTTAAGCAAGCCGAGATAGGATTGATAACGTCTATGTTCAACACTGTGATCTTGCCCGCTAAGTGGCGTCCGCGCATCCGTCGTTGCCGATAGCTCCAAAGGCGCCTGCTATATCGTGAATCAGGTCGTCGACGCACTCAAGTCCAATATGCAGGCGTATTACTACACTATCTTCGGCCTTCGATGTCGTGCTGCCAAGAATAAGAGGCAGCGCAAGGCTTTCGTATCCACCCCACGAAGCGCCGATGCCAAACAACGAAAGCGCATCGACGAATTCATCGGATCGCTTATTCAGCGGCGCGGCGAGGCGGAAGGCGAAAAGGCCCGAAGATCCTGTGAAGTCTCGTTGCCAAAGCTCGTGCCCCGCAAAGCTCTCAAGTGCTGGGTGCAGCACAGCCGCTACGTCATTGCGTTGTTCCAGCCACTGGGCAATCTTCAATGCGCTACGTTCATGAGTCTCCAGTCGGCTCTTTAACGTGCGGAGGCCCCGCAGTGCTGTATAGCAGTCATCCGGGCTGACGCAGATGCCAAAGTCGCTGTTAAGATCAAAGATTGGACGGTACACCGCTTCGCGAGTGACGACTGCGCCCATCATGACGTCGGAATGGCCGCAGATGTATTTGGTCGCGGCTTGGATTGAGATATCGGCACCATGTTGCAGCGGCTTAAAGAAAACACCGGCCGACCAAGTATTGTCCACAGCCAAAAGCGCGCCATGCTTGCGGGTAACTTCGGCCGTTGCAGGCAGGTCGATCATATCGAAGCTGTTTGAGCCGGGACATTCCGCCAACACCAGCCGCGTGTTTGGCTGCATGACATCACGCAATGCCTCTGTCTCTGGCGGGAAAAAGCTGACCTCGACGCCGCGAGGTTTGAAATAATTTTCCGCAAGCCTCCGCACCGGGGGATAGGCCGTCTCGATGATCGCCACATGGTCACCGGGCCGCGTATATGCCAGAAAAACCGCCCCCAAGGCCGCCAGGCCGGAAGGATAGAGAAACGCCCGATCGCCCTGTTCCAGCTCGCACAACGCATCCTCAAACGCCATTGACGACGGTGTACCGCGTGCGCCGTAACTGAAAAGGCGTTCGCCGGTCGTGCGGCGTTGACGATAATCGCGCATCGTGGCGATATCGGGAAAAAGCACCGTCGACGCCCTCACGACGGGGGGGTTTACAGCATGTGGCGAGTCTGCTTTTGCTTTTGCCGCGTGAACCATTCGGGTGGCATCATCCATCTGCATGTTCCTCAGCCCGGATGAGTTGAAATACGGCCCGTTCCATCGGATCGAGCTGATCCACGAGGCCCGTTTCCCACTCGAGATACCGGCGGGAGGCATCAAGGTTTCCGTTGTGCCGGTCGTGGACGAAGAACAGAAAATCGATGGCAGCCTCGTCGGGGGGAGAGCCTTGGCTGCCATCGATCGGTCCGCCAGTGGCGATCCATTCTTGCATACCGCCCGCGAGGTAGCGGCATTTTGCTGGGGTGAGTGTGTTCAGTTCTGATGCAAAGAGCGCGGCGACTCTGGGATTGTCGGCAACGAGGATGACCTGCTCAGTCAGGTCCTTTGCCACTGCCGCTGCCCGTGGGCGAATGGCCCAGATCGCCCCTGGTATATGTCCCTTGCGGAAGGCCATGCTGGACCGCAGATCAAGGATGGTGACGGGGCCGGACACTCGCACGACCTCATCTGCAGAGACGGTCGGAAGGGTTCCGGCTTGGTCGGGCGTGGTGACCTTCTCGGCGTAGTTGAGGCCATTGCGGACTATAACGGCGTCGTGCCCCATCTGACGGAGCCAGAACGCCGCCGAGGCCGCGCGGACGCCGTTGTCGTCGATCAGTGCGATCCGCGCACGGCGCATGGCGACCCATTCATCCGTGGCTTGCACAAGCTGGACAACGGGCGCGTGTATCGACCCGGGAACATGGTCCTCCGCAAATTCTTCGTCCGAGCGGACATCGAGCAGATAGGCGTTCTCCCGACGCCAGGCCGGCAGGTCGGCCGCATCAATGACAGGCAGGTCATGTTTAGAGATCAAGCGGCCTGCAAGGTCCGCGCCCTGTTTCACTTGCTTGGCCGTGAGTTTTGGCAACGCCTTTGGAGTATTGTTGCGCGACAGCTTTTTGCCGGACAAGACCCACCCCTGCGTACCGTTTTCCAGCGCGTAGACTGGATTTGCGATACTGGCGTTGATCAGGCTCTGTGCGCCGATCAGACCGCGGGTGCGGCCGGCACAATGGATGACGATGGGCCGGTCTTCGGGCAGGTCAAGCGCGGCAAGCCGGTAGAGCAGTTCTCCATTGGGAATGTTTCGGGCACCTGGAATTGTCATCTTACGGAAATCATTGGCAGGGCGCCCATCGATCAGGCTTGGGGGGCGTGGCTCTCTCTGCATGTCCAGAAGTTTGTCGGCCGTGATCTGTGGCGTATGTTCGGCTAGTTCAACCAGCTCACCCAACACTTTGCTCGGGACATTGACGCCCTTGAAGACGCCGTATCCGGCTGACCGCCAGGCCGGCAGACCGCCGGACAGGATCGAGACGTCCTTGTAGCCAATCTCTGTAAGGCGAAGGGCGGCGCGCTCGGCGACGTCGTCACCATCATCGTAGAGGTAAATCTCGGCCTGCTTGTCCGGAAGAAGGCGCGAAACTTGCAGTTCCAGACGGCTGTAGGGGCAGTTCGACGCAAAGAGCAGATGACCTTCGCCGTACTGACCGTGCTCGCGCACATCGAGAAGCCCGATCCGTGCTTGCGCGTCGAGTCTGGTTTTCAGGGCGGCTGCAGAAACGGATCCGGTCATTTGTCTGCCTTTCGTGTCTGTACGCCGACATCCATGGTCCAGCATGTGCCTGTTTCCGGGTCAAACATCACACGTTCTGAAAGGGTTTCCAGAGCCCGACCGTAAAAGTGCAGGTGCCGGATGACGCTGTCACCGGGAATGAAGACGGAATGTATGTCGTCGGGCAGCAGGCCGATTGCGGTTCCTGGCTCGATAGAAACCTCGCGGTCTTTTTGCACAGTTGCGCGGCCGGGTTGCGTTTTATCATCCGTGCGAGTCCAGAGCGTGTTGAGCTCGGTTCCTTCAACTGCGGCAACGCAAGCCCAAGTGGTGTGGTTGTGCGGCGGGATACGCTTCCCTGGCCGCATGACGTTGAGGTAAAGAGCAAATGTTTTGCCTTCATCCTCGGCGATCAGGTAGCGCGCCTGTTTGCTGTCGTCGTCCGGGGGTGGAAACTGGTCCTCTGACCAGAGTTGGGCCTGACCTGCAATGTCCCTTAGGTCATCGGCAATTGCGGCGATAGCCTCGCGGGTGACGCCCTGCGCGGCGATGCGCGCGCGCGCAGCTTGACGCAGAGCGTCTACAAGTTGGGTGCGCTGCAGGGTGTGATCGGTCATCGGTTGTGCTCCTTTGGAATTGACTTTGGCCGGGCTCAGAACAGCACGACATGCGCTTCTGTCGGCATCCGGGTTTCGCCATTGATCGGAATGAGGTCCTGCGGGCACGCGGAGAGCACAAGGACGATGTCGCGCGCGGCCCGGAAGGCAACATAGTCGCCAGGGCGGGTGACCGGGGGCTTGCGTGAGAACCCGCCATCTGCGCCGAGCGGGTAGTTCATGAACAAGTTAAGAGGGGCCGGAGTGTGGCGTGAGGCAAGCCCCACCTCGGCCAGAGCTGCGTGCAGGTTATCCTCGCAATTGTCATGATACTCGGTACAGCCCATGCGCTCGTAGATCGGCATGGAACAGCAGCACATAAGCATGTCATGTACACCCGGCGAGGTGTCTTCAAGTACCGTCAGCATCGGCTGGTAGTGGTTGTCGACCAGCGTGTCGTTGGGTCGGATATGAATACGGCTGATAAATGAGCGTGTGTGCGCCATCGACAGAAAAGTTGAAGTGTCACCGGCGGCAAAGGCCCACGTGTCGAGCACCTGGGTGCCATGGGTATTGATCACCCGAAATTCCTGACCGGCGGCGACATCGATCGCCTTGCCGCGCCGTGCCGGAACGGTATGTTCGTGTCTGCTCATGATTTAGGTGCTCCCTTGCTTCGGCGTCTTGATGTCATTTCGAGGACGCCCCACCGGCGCCAAATGGGAAATCCCGAGCGCCGAGTTTCAGCGACAGTGTGCGCGAGGCATCGAAAAGTTGTTCGCGCAGATGGTCGAGGTCCTCGGTTTCGAAAAGCGGATCCGGCAAGACGACTCCGAGGGCCAGCGGAACCTCGTTTGCTGCGTCGAAAACAGGCACGGCCAGCGCCGCGAGTCCGGGCGCGCTTTCGCCGCGGGTGACAGAGCAGCCGGATTCGCGGATATCAGCCAGGACGGCTTCGAGATGGTCGCGGCGCGTGATCGTTTTTTCGGTGAGCGGGCGGAGATCCAGATTGCTTAGCGATTCCTTGCGCTGCGCTTCAGGTTGCCAAGCCAGCAGGACCTTCCCGGCTGAGGTGCCATGCACCGGTAGGCGGTTTCCGACGCGCCAGCGGCCGTCAATGTAATGTGGTCCTTCGACGGCCATGATATGCAGTACGTGGGTGCCACGCAGAATGCTGAGGGTCGCAGAGTGGCCGGACGCGTTCACAAGCTGGCGCATCACCGGAAGGGCGTCGCGCGCCTGTTGCGAACGGACGATGTACCGGGTGCCGAGCTCAAACGCCTCGACCCCGACAGAATAGCGCCGGGTGACGGGGTTCTGTTCCACCATTCCGGCATTGCGCAATGTGCTGAGTATCTTCGATACGTGGCTTTTCTTCAAATCGACGAGTTCGACGACTTCGTTCACAGACAGGTCGCTGTCGGCGTCGATAAAGACCCTCAGGACGTTCAGTGCGGTTTCTAGTGACTTCAAGACGCATCCTCCCGTGTTTGGACCGCGTAGATATCCGTGCGCCGGGATTCCATATGGCTTTGCGCTGCGCCAAGGGTGGGACCGATGGCGATGTCGGCGATCAGAAGGTCAGTCGTGTCGGCTGGGGCCGGACCGGCGGCGACATCCCCGGTGCCGGAGATAATGCAGCTGTTGCCAAGGAAGGTAAGGTCTCTTTCATGGCCGACACGGTCGGCGACGATTACCGGAACCTCGTTCACGCAAGCGGTTGAACGGGCGACATGAAACCCCATCGCCTGTCCGTGCGCGTCCAGCGGCGATTTCATCCGAGGGTTTCCGGCCCAGTTCGCAGGACAGGCGATCACCTGTGCGCCATCCAGCGCCAGTGCCCGGCTCAGTTCCGGAAACCAAAGGTCATAGCAGATCATTATGCCGATCCGGCCGGCCGGAGTGTCGGCGATGACAGCGCGGTTGCCGGGGCTATACAGGTCGCGCTCTATTCCCCAGAGGTGCAGCTTTCGATAGGTTGAAACATTCCCATCCGGCGTAATCACGACAGCGCTGTCGTAAAGGCCGTCGTCGGCCAGTTCGATAATTCCGGCGACGAGGGTCAGGCCGTGCCGTGCCGCGCGCGCGCGCCATGCCGCGATGGCCGGTCCGTCCAACGGGGTTGCGTACGGTGCGGCGGCCTCTGTGTCTGTGAAGACGTAGCCGCTGAGACAGCACTCAGGTAAAACCAGAAGGCTTGCACTGTCTGCCGCGGCCCGGTCGATCCATTTGAGGCTGGTGTCGAGATTGGCCTGCGTATCACCCAATACCGGGGAGTATTGCGCGGCCGCAGCTCTGATTTCTTTACTGACCATGCCAATCATCCCATTCCAGCCCAACGAAGCCGACCCGATCGCCGGAATGCACCACCGGATCGTTACGGACGCCTATGACCTGCACGTCCTGCGAGAAAGTGATTGTCTCCAAAATATTGCCCGCGACGCCCTGAATAAGGCCCAGCGGCTGGCCAGCGGGCAAGGTTGTTCCCGCAGCCGCGTGCTGGCGGAAAAAGCCGCCTTGATGACTGAAGACATGAGTGCGGCGCGTGACGCGCCGGATGGGTCCGGGTTTCGTCGCAATGGTGGATATCATCCCCAGATGCGCTGCGAGACGTTTGAGCCCATCGACCCCAGACCGGATACAATCGGGCTGCTGCTGGCTTCCGGCACCAAGCTCGATCATGAAGGCCAGTTTGCCAAGCTTCAGGCACTGGTAATCAAGTGCGCCGGCATTGTTGCCGGGCAATTCCGATGCGGATGTCACGGACATGCGGCAGGCCACGAATGGCGAGAATTGCGATACGGCGCCAAGGATGTCACTTTCGCCTGGGGCGCCGTCGCCTGCATCCTTGTAAACCGCATATGGCATGCTGGAGAACAGCGGGTTCATCGTATGGAAGTTAACCACCACGTCGGCGCTTTGGCGGATTCCGTCGAACACCGCGTGGGCCAGCAGCTGGGCCAACATACCTGCGTCGCTGCCTGGAAAGCTCTGGTCAAGATCCTGTTCGTCCTGCGGCACACGCTTGCGTCGCGCGTCAAGCGCCGTGGGGTTCGATATCGGCGTTGCCACCACTGTTCCCGCCAGATTGTTGCAGTCCAGCCCGGCCATAAAGTCAGAAATCGCCAGGATGCCGTTAATCTCGTCGCCGTGGACCGCGCCGTTCAGCCACAGGACTGGCCCCTCAGCGCGACCTTTCGCCACCAACAGGGGCAGGGTGATAGGCTGGCCGCTGGCCATTGCTCCGACCTGTAGAGTCGAATGAGTGAATTCGCCCGGGGCTGCACGTTCGACCTGCTCGGATGCGTTGGCGCGGCGTTGAGTTTCGGGTGTCAAAGGCAGATTCATAACTTCGTACTTTCGTTCTTGAAAAGAGGGGCTTAGGCGTCGACCGGCTCACCACCGAGAAAAGCCGCCCGGATTTTCGGGTCGCTCATCACGTCGCGGGCCGGGCCTTCGATCAGCTTGGTGCCGAGGTCCAGCACCACCGCGCTGTCCGATACAAGGAGCGAACCCACGACATTTTGCTCGGCCATGATCACGGTCACGCCCGCATCGCGCAGCTGTGCCACGTTGTCGAACACGTCCTGTTGCATCTTTGGCGAAAGGCCCAGCGATGGCTCGTCGAGCAGAAGCAGCACCGGGTCGGTTTCCAGCACCATGGCGGTTTCCAGCACCTGCTGTTCGCCACCACTAAGATTGCCAGCCACTGTCCTGAGTTTCCGGCCAAGCATCGGGAACAACTCGATCACCCGATCCTGGGCCGCCGCCTTGTCACCCTTGGCGAGCGTATAGGCGCCCATTTCAAGATTTTCACGCACCGTCATCTGTGGGAAGTTGCAGCGGCCCTGAGGCACGATGCCTATGCCTGCACGCATGCATTCGCCGGGGCTCTTGCCGTGTAACGGCTGGCCTTGAAAGATGATCTCGCCGCTGAACCATTTCGACAGGCCAAAGAGCGACTTGAGCAAGGTAGACTTGCCTGCACCGTTGCCGCCCAGAAGGCTCCATATCGTTTGTTTCTGCACATCCAGCGAGAAATCGCGTACGATCGGGTCGTCGAGATAGCCGACCGCAAGGCTGCGAAGGGACAGGATTGGGTCAGACATGAAGGGTCTCCTCTTCGGCGTATTCGGCGTAGTTACCCAAGTAGGCCTCTAGTACGCGAGGGTCGCTGCGGATGACCTCTGGTGCGCCCTCGGTCAGGAGACGCCCCTGTTCAAGCACAATCACCTTGCCGCAATGGCGCATGATGAAATCGACATTGTGTTCGATCAGCAGGAACGTCTGGCCTTGCGCGTTGAGTGTGTCGATCAGTTCGGAAATCCGGCGGATCACCGTCGGGTTCACGCCGGCCAGCGGCTCATCCAAGATGATCAGGCGCGGCCGACCCATAAGACACATGGCGAAGGCCACCAATTTGCGCTGGCCGTAGGACAGAATGCCGGCGGGTGCATCGGCATATTTCTCGATGCCGACCAGACGCAGATGAGACAGGGCCTCGTCGCGCAGCTCTGCTTCGTGCTGTGTGACGCGAGGCAGTTTCAGAACCTGTTCGGCCCATGTGAAGCGCCGCAGGCTGCGGGCGGCAACAACAAGGTTGTCGGTAACCGTCATCCCCTCGTAGATGCGCACGTTCTGGAAAGTGCGCACCATCCCTGCCGCAGCCAGCTGCTCGGGACGCCAACTGGTCACGTCGCGACCATCAAATTGGGCACTCCCACTGTCGGGCCGGGCGAATCCGGTCAGGCAGTCGATGGTGGTGGATTTTCCGGAACCGTTGGGTCCGATCAGGCCGACGATGCTGCCGGGCAGGACGTCGAAAGTGACATTGTCCACTGCGGTGACGCCTGCGAAGGTTTTGGTCAAGTTGGAGACGCGCAGCATGTGCGCCGGGTTATCGAGGGTCATGGGCGGACCTCCTTTCTCCAGCGTTTCAGATTGGTGTCCCGCAGATACCCACCGAAACCGCCCGGCAGAACCAGCGCCGCGCCGACAAGTATCGCCCCGAACATCACCAGCCGAAGCTCCGGGTCAAACCGCAGCAATTCAGGCACTGCTGTCAGGACAAAGGCAGCAACGATCACGGTCCAAAAGTTTCCAGCTCCGCCAAGGATCACGATGATCAGCAGCATTTCGCTGTAATAGGCGTCGAAGATCGACGGGTCGACGATGCCGAGGTGAAAGATGTACAGACCGCCGGTCATCCCGCTGAAGGCAGCGGCCACCGAAAAGGCCAGAAGCTGGTAGTGCTTCACGTTGATCCCCTGCGATCGGGCCAGCGCCTCATTCTGGTTGGTCGCCAACAGGATGCGACCGATGGGTGAGCGGATCAGCGCGAACATGAAGCCCAGTGCCAGCACCGCAAACCCGAGCATGATGCAATAGAATGTCAGCGGATCGTGCCCGTCGATCAGCACGCGGTCACCGAACGCAATGGAAGGCGCAGGCAAGCCGGGAATGCCGAGCGGTCCGCGCGTTACATCAATCCAGCTTCGCGACAGCAGTGTCGCCAGCAGGGTAAAGCTGAGCGATACGATAACGAAGGAGGCACGCGACACGCGCAGCGCCGGGATGCCGACCAGGATCGCGAGTATGCCGGTGAACGCGCCGCCTGCAAGGAAGGCCAGCCATGGCGAAATGCCGTAGTCTGACGTTGCGATCGCCGCAACGTAGGCGCCGACGCCCCAGAAGCCGACCTGGGCAAAGGACAGCAGTCCGGTAAAGCCAAAGATCAGGTTCAGCGAGGTTGCCAGGACAGCGAAGGCCAGGGCCAGCGAACCGACATTGAGCACATAGCTTGAACCAGTCAGTGTCGGGGCAAGTGCAAGGATGGCTATGCAAATTAACCAGCGAGAGTCAGGAGAGAGAGATCCGCCGGAGCGGCTGTCTTTTAGGGTTCGCGTCATCATACCCGAACTCCTTTTCCAAAGAGTCCTTCCGGGCGGGCCATGAGGATCGCGATCATTGCGAAAAAGGCAACGGCATCCTGTAGCGCGACCGGGCCAAAACCCCCCACGAGACTTTCTGTCACGCCAATCAGTACGGCTGCCAGCACGGCCCCCGGAATATGGCCGAGCCCGCCGATGATGACGATCGCGAAGGCCTTGAAGAGAATTGGAATACCCATCGCCGGATGCACAGTGAAGACCGGCGCGAGCGAGGCACCAGCAAGCCCGGCCAGTCCGATACCAAGGCTAACCGCCGTGCCGGCAATGACCGCAGGCCGGATTCCGACCATGAAGGCAGCTTCGCGATTCTGGGCAAAGGCACGCATGGCTTTCCCGATCTGGCTGTGTTGCAGAAGCAGATAAAGACCGCCCATGGCCAGCGCGCTTAACCCGATCGTAAGCAGCCGCATCAGGTCGATCCGCAAACCCCCCATTTCCAGATAGATGAAACTGAACTCGGTATCGATGACACGGGGCTGAGCACCGTAAAGATAGGTGATGCCGTTCTGCAGCACCATTCCGATGCCAATGGTCAGGATGATGCCCCGTTCGAATTCACCTTGCTGGAGATGACGCAGAACCGTCGCATAAAGCAACAGCCCGGTCACCGCCACAACCAGTGTTGCAAGCAGCACGGCGGGAAAATACCCAAGGCCCAGCACGGTTACGCAGGTCAGCATCGCGGTGGCGCCCAGCATGTAAACCTGTCCATGCGCGAAGTTCACGATTTCCATCACGCCGAAGATAAGTGACAGGCCGACGGCGATAAGCGCATAGGTCAGTCCGATCACGACGCCATTCAGCACCAGTTGACTAATGAAAAGCCCGGTCAAGATATTTGCCTCCCTACAGTCTGCTTTGAGGAAGAGAGGCCGAGACCTCTCCTCCAACGAACGCGCGGATCAGGTGTCCGACTGCGCTTCGATGACGACCTCGGTGCCATCGACGCGCATGATGATGGCCGCGTTATGAGCCTGGTTGTTCTCATCGAAGGCGATCGTGCGGCCAGTCAACGAGGTATATTCTGTCTTCTCCAGCGCGTCGCGGATCGCGGCGCGGTCGGTTGAGCCGGCCCGCTGGATCGCGTCGGCGATGATCTTGACCGCCTCGTATGCCTCGAAGCTCTGATAGTTGGGCAACTCGCCATACTTTGCTTTGAAGGCTGCAACAAACGCCTGGTTTTCGGGCGTATCCAGATCGGCGGCGTAGGGGAAGACGCTTGTCGCCCCGTCGATGGCGCCTGAGGTTATCACCGTATCGCGGATCTCATCAAAGGCGATACGGCCCGTAAGGTGCGAGGGCAGGCCCATGCCGCGAAACTGGCGCAGAAAGTTGAGTTCGTCCGCACCGACAGCATAGAGAGCAATGGCATCAGGTGCGGTATTTGCCAGCCGGGTCAGCAGCGTGGTGAAATCTGGAGTGTTCTGTTGAAAGAAATCAGCCGAGACAACTTCGACTCCGTTGGCCTCAAGAGCTGCGGCAATTGCCTCGTGTCCGCCGCGACCGTAATCAGTATCCTCACCAACGAAGGCGACAGTTTCGATATCGCCAGTGGAGGCAATGTAGTTGGCCATTGCAACGGCAAGTCCCACGTCGGAGGGGTTGATGCGGAAGGTCCAGTCATTTCCGCCGATGCCAGATTTCTCGGTGATGACCTTAGAGGTCGAGACGGCGACGACCAACGGAACTTCTTTGCGCTCGACCATCGGCATGATCGCAAGCGTGACTGAGCTGCATAAAGCGCCGATAATAGCGACGGGATCATTCCGCAGCAGGTTTTCAACACTGGTCACACCCTGCGAGGGGTTACACTGGTTGTCCTGAGCGTCGAGTGTAAGCGTATGGCCGTCAACGCCGCCAGCGGCGTTCAGTTCTTCGATAGCCAGTTCGGCCCCCCACATCTCATGTTGGCCCAACGCGGCGACACCGCCGGACAACGGTGTGCTGAGACCGATGCGAAGATCGTCCGCATAGGCAGGACTGAGTCCAAAGCCGAGCCCGGTGATTGTCGCCGCAAGGGCAAAAGCCTTCAGTTCCATTTTAAGTCTCCCAGTTGTTTCCTATCTAGAAACTAGATTTCCTATTTGTGAACTTAGATAACCACGATATAGGTCGCCTGTCAAACGGCACGCCGGTAATCGGCATCGAAAGGCGAAAAATGCGGCAGAAATCTGAGACTTCGGAGCTTGATACCCTTGATACGAATCAGCGGACCCTTCGTTCGCGATGGCGGAAGGTTCTTTCGTGGCTTCCCGGCATGGGCGTTTGCCTTCTGGCCGGCAGCCTGGCGATATTGGCTGCGGGGCACAGCCAGCTTCCGGCGATGCTGATCGCGTTGCTGCTTGGCACGTGCTCTGGCCCGCTTCGTCGAAACACTTTGCTGGCGCCGGGATTGACGCTCACGGTACGATCGCTGACCAAATGCGGCGTTGCACTCTTGGGGCTGCAGATCAGCCTTGGCACCGTATTACAGCTTGGAGCGGGCAGTTTGTTCTTTCTTCTAGGAGCTACCGCAGCAACCATCGGTCTGACGATCTTGGCAGCGCCGCTTTTCGGGCAGCGGCGGGATTTTGGTTTGCTGATGGGAGGTGCGACTGCGATCTGCGGTGCCTCGGCCGCGCTTGCGATCTCGGCGCTGTTGCCACCGTCCGCGCGGCTCAACCGACACCTGTCTTTTACCATCATGGTGGTCACACTGCTTTCCACCATCGCCATGGTCGCCTATCCCGCCGGTCTTTTGGCCCTTGGTTTCAGCGATGAACGGGCAGGATTCGTGCTGGGCGCGTCCATACATGACGTGGCGCAGGTCGTGGGGGCTGGTTATGCGATGTCCGATACGGCTGGCGAAACGGCAGTTGTGGTCAAACTGTTCCGAGTGATGCTTCTGTTTCCGCTGGTTTTTGTTTTGGCCCATTTGAACCGTCATACCGGGGGGGCAGGTTCCAAGCCACGTCTGCCACTCTTCATCCTGGCCTTCCTCATGGGTGTTCTGGTGAATACGATGGGTGCGATCCCGGTATGGCTGGTGGACACCACAACTCTTATTTCTCAACTGATGCTCACTGCATCGGTTTACGCTGTCTGCGTTCTGACACCATTTTTTGAAGTTAGGCGCGTGGGTCCTGCCCCTGCTGCGCTATCAGTGTCGGCCACACTACTCATTCTCTGTTTTGCTGTGGCTGCTTCGATGTTTCTTCCAACCTTCAGATGAGAGGGAAGGAGTAGATGTGCTTTCCTTCAAAAATGCAGTTTCCATCAAGTTTTTTTGGCTGAGATAAATGCGGGGTCACGACAACTCAAATCGTCAGGCCTCCTGAATTATAGATACTGATCCAAACAAAACCGTCAGGCGAGGCGGCCCGCCAAAACCATATCTTCGCGCCGTTGATTGGCACGACAACTTCATCGAGGTGTCACTTATCTGTTGCAGCGGGCCGGTCGCGCTTGATGCAATCTGCGAAATGTCGACCAAACCGGTTCAACCATTTGCGGACGGTTTCTCGGTTGACGGTTACGCCTCGCTCGACAAGCGGAATTTCTACATCAGCCGTGCTCAGCGCGAACCGGTGGTAGACCCACGCGACGTAAGCGATGACTTAGCGGGGAAACAGTTACCTTTCAGGTGGAGCATCTCAGCAGGTATTTTCATAGCAACCGCCTAGACTTCACTGTAGGCGACGGCAAGTTGGCAATGCCTCGCGGAAGCTAGGCACTGGCCGGGACGCGCATCGTGGCTGATGCACGTCCTTTTCTGGTTTCACCGATACAACAGGTGCCTTTATTATGGCTGTTCAGCGGTTAATCGGGACCCTGTTGTATGATGGATCAGCCGAATTATCATCATCGCATGTGTGACCAGAAGAACCGGGACCACAAAGGTCGGGATATACCAGGCGGCATTGAAGTGCGGAACAACCTCAAGCTGCTTCAACGCATTCATAAGGTCAAAGACGCCAACAATATTGAGTGCCCATAACAGGGGTAGGGCGACAACCCAGCCGCGCCAAAGCGCGATCAGTGTCAGGATGCCAACGACGGCCGAGCTCAAGTCTCCGTAGCCTGCTTCCGCTGCGAACCCGCCTGGCATTGATTCTGCAACCACGCCCGGAACAAGGAAAACCAGCCCCAAATGACGGAGGGCATGAGGTACTGCCAGCCAAAACATGGCGTCTGGCCACTCAAGTCTGTTCAGTGCCGGAGAAATTCGGATCGCGACAAGCGTACAGACCACTAGACTAAGAGCGAACTGCAACAAGAAAATCTGTTCAACTGACATCTTTTTTCCTTTCTGGTTTAGCTCAACTGACGGAAATTGTGTCAGCGTGAGCGGTATCGGATGCTTCCAATGTGTCGAGACGCCTTTCCATTTGTTGGATGCGAAACAGCAAATGATCTGTAGCGTCTGCGTGGATGGCCTCGTCCCAATCCGAAAGAAAGGTTCCGACCTGCTTTAGAAACTTGCGCGTGCGAGTAAGTGTTTCAGTCATTTGGACGCCCTTTCCCTTGCATCGAATGGATTGTGTGCAAGGTGCGAACAAAAGCCGGAACCGAAAAGTATGTAACGGTTATCGTGGCGTTACCTGTTGACGTAACCTTCGTGAGAAGTGTTTAAAAATAAAGGCTTATAGTGTCGACGGCAGCGTTGCCAACAGATCGAAGCGTCGAGGTCCGTTGTTGGACACGCTTGAGTTGGTTGCGTATGTTAGCCTGGTTGGCAGGTCAGGGGGCTCGGATCGCGAATTCTGACAAAATCGAAATCAAAAAAGTTCGGGAGCAGCTGGAGCGCATTCTCGACTTCAAGGCATTCGCTCAGGCCGAACGGCAAACCAAATTCCTGCGATACATTGTTGAGCAGTCTCTAGCAGGCAAAGATACTGATCTGAATCAATTCTCGATCGGCATGGATGTCTTTGATCGAGGACAGGATTTTGACCCGACCACTGATGCAATCGTTCGGGTCGAAGCCGGGCGGTTGCGATCCAGGATTGCCGACTATTATGCAACGACAGGCAAGAACGATCCGATCCTCATAGATTTACCGAAGGGTGGATACACGCCGGTAATCACTATGCGCATGGCTGAACTCTCAGACCAGAATGCGCGTTCCGATCAATTGGGCACCGCACGTATTTCGCGCCGTCTTGTATACCCTACTTTGGTGGCTGTTTTTGCCGGCATGTCTTTTCTCCTTTGGTCGGCATTCAGCCAGGAGGGTGGAGACGTGCCTTCACCTCTTCCATCAACCGATCATTCGGTTGCGGTTCTGCCGTTCGACAACTTGAGCACTGACCCGGAGCAGGAGTATTTCAGCGACGGCATCGCCGAGGATATTATTACGGATTTGTCGGTGATTTCCGGGCTTCGTGTCATCGCCCGACATTCTACATTTGTTTACAAGGGTAGGCCGGTCACCATCAGAGAGATCGGAGACGAACTAAACGTTCGTTACGTTCTGGAAGGCAGCGTGCGCAGGCAAGGCGACCGCTTAAGGATTACGGCCCAGCTGATCGATGTCGCCACCGAGGGTCACATCTGGGCCGCGCGATTTGATCGGGGCGTTTCGGACGTATTCGATGTTCAGGACGAGGTGACTGCTCAGATCGTAAGTGCATTGGAAGTGGTTCTGACTGACGCTGAAGTAGAACGGTTGAGCCATAGAAACACGGCCAGCGCGGAGGCGCATGATCTTTATCTGCGTGGTCAGGAGAGATTTTGGCACCTTGATGCTAAGGGAGTAACCGAAGCCATCGCGCTGTTCCAAGGTGCCATTGATACCGACCCGGACTATGCTGAGGCGTATGCGTGGAAAGCCCGCGCGCTGACATTTGCGTTTCTTAGTGGCATTAATTCCTCCAAACGCGAGACAATCGAACGCGCCGTTGATCTTGCCAACGAGGCAATCAAGATTGATGAACGTTTGCCGATGGCTTACGCCAACCTTGCCTGGGCGCTTCGATGGCACAGGGAACTTACCGAGGCACAAAGATCAGTGGAAACTGCGATCACTTTGGATCCGAATTTTGCCGATGCACTGTTGTGGAAATCGATGATCCACTCCGCGGCATTGGACGGTGAAGGGGCGTTGAACGCAATCAACCGGGCGATTGAACTAAATCCAAACTATAGCGTGACATACACTCTGGCGCTTGGGCGGGCTTACTTTGCGCTTGGCGATTACGAGGCAGCCCTGTCCAATTTTCGGCGAACGGTAGCGAGAAATCCCCAATTTCTTCCGGGGCGCATTCATGAGGCTCTTACGCTGGAGCGTCTCGGAAAAATAGAGGCTTCAAATACCGCTTTTTCAAATATCGAAAAAGCGTTCCCAGACTACCGAAACAGCCCCAGTTATGAGATCATTCAGTTGGAATGGCCAAAGTAATACAGTTCCAAATTTTCGCATGCTGAGCACTTGGCAGCAACGGACTGCCTGAGCCCTTCAGTCGAATGCGGTCACCGCATAGATAGGACGTCACTGTTCGGTTCGTGCGTGCGGACGAGGAACTTATGCGATGACCTCAAAAAACAAATTCCATGGGTGGCGGATCAGCATAGCGCTGGCAACGGGGCCGATCCCAGGGACAGAACGCAAGATACCAGCGGTTTGTGCTAGGCCCTGATCTGCGGCGATGGTCTGCGCAATCTGATCTTCCAATTTACCGATCTGTCGGTCCAACAGCGCCCTCAGCTTAGCATCAACTTCAGTGAATATCCCATCCGTTCCCAACTTCTCATGCGCCTTGATCTGCGCCAGAACTCTCTTGCGCGTCTCGACACGTTGCGCACGCTTTGATGCCAAGGCTCTGAGAAGGCGCAATTTCCCATGTGGCAGTACGCGCCCTGCGTCTGGTCGAAATGCCATGAATCGCGCAATGAGTTCCGCGTCGATCCGATCCGATCCGTCTTGGCGCGTGTGCCATGGCTGGCGGCGAAGGCTTTGATCTGAGCTGGCGGCAACTGCCGAGTAGCAATACCGGCTGCATCCAGCGCGGTCCACAGACGCCATTCCTGCCCACCGCCACTCGGGAAAACGATCCCCCGGATCGTCTTCTGATCCTCGTAGCCCTCGAAACAGACAGGTGCGTGCGTTTATTTGTGCCAGGCCAACAAGCTGCGCGTAGCCCTCATCGCTGTTCGGGAGCCGCAACCTACGAATGTCCGGCAGACAATGAACGTCAAGCCAATCGCGGCTGACGTCTATGCCGATGATCTGCTCTTGTGATACTTTGTTCATACCCTCTTCCTTCTGCTCCGCGGTCCAGACCGGCCGCATTCAACTGTTCGAGACGAGGAAGAGAGACGGTGCTGGCTCGCTAGAACACGTGGTCATGCCACAAGGCTCAGACGCCATACACCGCCCCGTCAGTAACCTCGGCAAAGGTGGCTGACGGGGGTTAAGTTAGCAAACTCGAGATACAGAAGGCTCAGGATGCATTGAATATCGCGGCACTCCGTAATTCACAGCTCAGAAAACGGAGCGTTGACATGAGCGACCTTTATTGGCTTGCAGATGAGCAGATGGCCAAGCTTTCCCCTTTCTTCCCGAAGTCGCATGGCAAGCCGCGGGTCGATGATAAACGGGTGTTGAGCGGGATTATCTTTGTCAATCGCAATGGATTGCGCTGGCGAGACGCCCCGGAAGCGTATGGACCGCACAAAACGCTTTTCAGCCGGTGGAAGCGTTGGAGCGAGAAAGGCATCTTCGCACGAATGATGGCTGGTCTGTCCGCCGAGCACGGTAAAAAGAAGACGGTCATGATCGACGCCACATACCTAAAAGCCCATCGCAATGCGTCCAGTTTGGGCGTCAAAAAGGGGGGCGTGGTCGCCTGATTGGCAGAACCAAAGGCGGTATGAATACCAAGTTGCACGCAATCTGTAACAGCAAAGGGCGGCCATTGAACCTATTTGTCACCGCCGGGCAGGTCAGCGATTACGTCGGTGCGCGGGCTCTGCTCAGCAGCTACCAAATGTGGACTGGCTACTCGGGGATCGCGGCTATGACGCCGATTGGTTCCGAGATGCGTTGAAAGACAAAGGGATACGCGCCTGCATCCCTGGGCGAGTACAGCGCAAGACGCCGGTCAAATTCGACAAACGCAGATGAAGGCGGCGAAACCGCATAGAGATCATGTTTGGCAGGCTCAAGGATTAGCGGCGCGTGGCAACACGCTATGACCGTTGTCCCAAGGTCTTCCTATCAGCCATCGCACTCGCGGCAACCGTCATGTACTGGTTATGAATCCTGACCCTAAGAAGGACATTTTACGAAAGAAGAAGACGGAGAATGTAAACGCTTTGTATCCTCTTGTGGCAGAGTCGCAGTGTCGGCCGTTGCAGGCCGACACCACTCCCGCTACCGTTGGCGCGAACCAGAATTGTTAGAGACGATTGGGTCCATGGCAACCTTTTGCCGTCACTTGCCGGATTGTCGGCGGTACTCTTCGACCGGCAGTCCGCCGATGCCCCAGTGTTCCATCTCGACTTCGTCGATGACGACAAATGTCGTTGCCGGGCTCTTACCGAGCACTTCGACAAGAAGATCCGTTGCGCCCTTTATCAAGCGTGCTTTTTCTTCGGCAGTGGCGCCTTCCCGAGTTATTTTGATGTTTACGTAGGGCATGGATTACTCCTGAAGGTGCAGTGTGGGTATCAGATCAAAGTGGAAGACTTTGGCGATAATCCGCCAGCCTTCGTCTGTTCGAATGAAGCTGAGAAAATCGGTGAAATAGCGATCGCCAACGGCACAATGCGCAACTACTAACGCGGTTTTCTCGCCAGCCAACGTGATCGAGACAATCTCGTCGCGACGCGTTTCCTTGCGAGCGGCTGGTGGTTCGCGCCCGGCAACGATCTGAAAGTATTCCTCGAGCTTGAGATTGATCGTTTCGTCACCGGTCGCGCAGACATAGCGTGCTTCGGGCGCAAAGACGCGATCAAGTCTGTGCACGTCGCTATAATAGAGCCCGTCAAAATAGAGCGCCATCTGCGCTTCGATGCAAGAGAAAGGACTGTGCATAACATCACCTCCGAAACTGGTTGATGTCGGGGGCGGCCGAAGCTGCCCCCAGAAGTATCAGGCGGCAAGCCCTTCACGTTGCAGGACTTCATGTACCTTCGGTCGGCTAGCAACACGCGCGACGTAATCCTTTACGTGCGGGTGCCCGGTCAGATCAAAGTCGATGACTTTTGCCCAGGATGCGACGACAAAGGTATAGGCATCGGCCACGGTGAAAGTATCGCCCATGACATAGCTCCGACCGTCGGCCAACCGTGCCTCAAGCTCATCGAAACGTTTGCCAAGTTTCACCAGTGCCTGTTCTTTCAATGCCCCTTCAGGTTTCAGCGGAGCAAAAAATGGGCCGAAGGATTTGTGCAGTTCCGACGCCGTATAGTTTAACTCCGCCTGAAGGTGGACACGATCGCGGGTACCGTTGGCCGGTGCCAGCCCGGAGTCGGGTCGAAGGTCCGCAAGGTATTGCAGGATTGCAGGCGCCTCAAGGAGCACGTCGCCATCGTCAAGCTCAAGAGCCGGTACATAGCCAAGGGGATTGATCTTGGTGTAGTCGCCGCCGGTTTCAGTGGTCTTCTCGACCAGGTCGACCTTTTCAATCTGGTGTTCGATTCCAACCTCATTAAGCGCGATATGCACTGACTGAGAACAAACACCGGGGCTGTAGTAGAGTTTCATCAGAGTTCCATTTCCGTTTTGGTTGATTGCAATGTCAAAATAATATGGAAATAAGATTTCTGTTGTAAATTAGGTTTCCTTTGGATATCGAATAATCGAGTTTCCAATTGGTAACCGGAGGTGGTGATGGCATTGAAGATGCGAAACAATAAAGGACCCGATACACCCGAGGCTTGCCCACTGCTGGAATGCATGGCGATCATTGGCGGCGCCTGGACACCGAATATCATCTGGTATCTGCGCGGTGGGCCGCGGCGCTTCAGCGAATTGCGCGCTGATATCCCGCAGATTTCTCCGAAGGTGCTGACAGCTCGCCTCCGCGAGTTGGAGGACAGTGGCGTGGTTGACCGGACTGTGATGCCGACGTCGCCGCCATCGGTCGAATATGAGCTGAACGATCTGGGAAAACGTCTGGTTCCGGCGATACAAGCTATAGTGGAGGTAGGCGAAGAGCTGAAAGACCGCACGTCAAGGGACGGATCAAACAAGCCGCCGAAACAGAAACACTTTAGAGCGACGACCACCAGCGGCGAGTAGCGCCGGGCTATTGCGCCATTGAAAACCTGCCTAAATCTGGATGGCCAATCTATCGTCGCCGCCAAGTGACTAGATGAAAAATATCACCGGATTGACCCGCTTATTGTCATTTTGGCAGGTGTCAGCTTCGCTGTTTGTCATTAAGACGTTGCTGTGCGCATGCGCAGATGTCTTTCTTTGATCCAGGGGCGACAGCCTCCAGGTCCTGCCTGTGCGATCAAGGGGGCACCTGGGGCAGCCGCAACCAGAAATGCAGTCTGAAGGTCTCGCCATCCTTCTGAAATCCACTTTGAAGGCATAGAGACTCCATCCCTCAATAACGCGCCAGATCGCCCCGTGTGTTGGCAGCCCGGTCCTCGATCCGGACGGTTTAGTGTGCAGACTTGTGGATCACGCGACTGGCAATCCCGGTCGCGCCTCCCATCGGCGGCAGCGTCAACGCGTTGGTATCCACAACTGTGTGCTCTAGGTCATTCGCCGGAAATTGCCGAAGCTTTACAAAGACTGTACAGCCTGTCGCGGATTCTGGACGATGGCTGGTCCCCGGCGGATTGCGTACATAACTGCCTTCTGGAAAGTCGCCATGTTCGTCCTGAAATACCCCCTCAAGCACGAGGAATTCCTCACCCCCATAATGGGTACGCGAAGAAAAGCTGCCCCAGGTGCAAAGCGTACGATCGACGTCGCGCGCGCTACTTCCTCACCAACCCGGTCGAACATCTTGCGATCCACATCAGGCATCGGTGATGAAACACACTCCATGGCACCAGCATGCTGAGCTACTCGGGTTGAAAAATCGGCAATGATCTTCATACGGATGTCCCTTCGCTCGTCAACATAGGCGGCTCGACCGAAGCGTCTGGTACGCGATAGCCCCGCTGAACCGCCGGTCGGTCAGACAGCATTTCATACCATCTCGCGACATTTGGATAGGTTGCCAAATCGATCCTCTGGTGTTCAAAGCGCGAAACCCACGGCCAGATTGCCATATCCGCAATGGAATATTCGCCCGAAATAAATTTGACCTCGGCCAACTGCCGATCCAGCACTCCATAAAGCCGCCGGGTTTCAGTACCAAAGCGTTTAGCGGCATAGGCTGATTGCCCGGGATTGTAGTGCAGGAAGTGCGCAGCCTGACCGAGGATCGGACCAAATCCACCCATTTGCCACATCAACCATTGCAGTGTGACAGCCCGCTCACGGCCAGAGGTCGCTAAAAACCGACCTGTCATTTCCGCAAGATAAATGAGGATCGCACCGGACTCGAAAATCGCCACCTCGTTTGCATGATCAACAATTGCGGGTATTTTGCCGTTCGCTGAGATAGCGATAAATTCCGACGCAAATTGTTCATCCTTGTAAATGTCAATTGGATAGGTGCGGTAATCCAGCTCCATCTCTTCAAGCGCGATTGCGACTTTGCGGCCATTTGACGTGCTCCAGGTGTAGAAATCGATCATTCGTGAGTTCCTTAAGTGGGCTGGTGGACTTTAAATATCTTTAGGAAACGAAGTATCTCTTGTAAATTATTGGGCGTAACATCGACGATTTATTGAGTTTCCACTCGGTAACCTCGTCATGCTCAAGAATGGCAGAGGTAACGGCGGATAGATGCCGTTTCGATCAAACCCGAGAGACTTTAAGCGGTTTTGCTGTATTGGGTTGCGACCCTTCCATCATTCTTGTGTCTGTTTAAACAGCGTACGACCATGTTTCGCAGCCGTCAGCGAGAGTGGTCGACGCCACTGAGTATTTTTCGAGTTTTGCGAACGGGACCCTATGAATGACCACCCTGTTTCTCCATGTTTGTTTACATGAGGCCAGTATCTTGACCCCAACTCACAGAAAAACACTTAACTCAATCGAATGCTTATCCCGGCATGCCGTCCGTCCGCATGGGGACTCCATCCCCGACCGAAGGAAATGAAAGACGCTGGTCAAATACGACCAACGGCGAAACCAAATTGAAACCATGTTTGGCTGGCACAAGGATTCGAGACACGTCGCGAGCCGCTAACCCCGAGCATTTGTTGCAGCGAGAGCTGCACGCGGGTGAGTTGGTTCCCCTCAACATCGAAGGGTTTCCTCCGCGCCGTACCAAGATTTTTGCGAACCGGCGACGGGACCGACCCGTTGGACAGGTGATGTCCGCCATCTGGACCAGTTTGGGTGCTGATCGTCAATTGATGACCTAATTCCGGTACAAAGCTGTCTCTCTGTTCGCGCAGTCCTTTGCGCGTCGGTCAATATACGATGGCCGCGCGATCATCCATCGCGCCGCTCCGCGTGATGATCTTACGCAAATGGCGATACGGGCCGGCATTCCGGATTGGACTCTGGCACCCGAAGATGGCCACGAACTGATCTTCCCAGCATTGACCGCTCAACCACGACCAATTGCCGCTTCTCCAGACAATCGGACACCAACTGGGCCTTCACAATCCACCTATTCTTTGCTAGCACACAGTCAGCGTGTCAGAACGCTTCCGATCCGCGGGAAGGGCTTAGCCCGTTTGTCCATGACAACTACCCTTTAAATTCGACCTTCTTTCAGGTCCGAGGGCGCGGATACCGGACAGTGTGAAAGGAGGCCAATATGGCGCACCTCCCTGACAATCCGTCGCTTGAGCATCTCAAGGGACAGGCAAAAAAACTCCACAAACAAACAAAGGCTGAAGACGAGGCCGCGCTGTCGCGTGTTGGTCCTTATTTCGGCGACCCTACCCAGATAACCCTGCAACAGGCGCAATTGGTTGTGGCCCGCGAATACGGTTTTTCCAGTTGGACCCGGTTGAAACGGCATATTGAAGCCGGGTTGGGGAGTCAGAAAACTGCCGAATATTGGGTCAACCGGTTTCTGGATTTGGTGTGTTTGCACTATGGACCCGATGATACCCGCGGCCCGGCAGATTTTGAGAAGGCCGCAGCCATTCTGGCCGAGCACCCAGACCTTGCCATACATTCGATCCATCTGGCCGCGGCATGCGGGAATGAAGCGGCGTTGAAAGATTGGCTCAACTCTCATCCCAACGCGGTCGATGAACGCGGCGGACCGTTCCAATGGTCGCCGCTGATGTATGCGGCCTATGCCCGGTTGCCGGGGCAGTCCTCCTACGGCACAGGTAAGCTTCTGCTTGACGCTGGCGCGGACCCGAATTTCTTCTATCTTTGGGGCGGGCACTATCGCTTCGCCGTGCTGACGGGGATCTTTGGTGACGGTGAGGGCGGCAAAACCCGTCTTCCGGAACACCCCGACATGGTACCGTTTGCCCGAGCTGTTCTGGACGCGGGGGGAAACCCGAACGAATCTCAGGGGGCCTATAATCGTTGCTTCACACCCGACGATACGCATCTGGAACTGATGTTGGAATACGGATTAAAAGACAGCGATCCGACCTCATGGTGGCCGATTGTGGAAGGTGCGGAAAAAGACACCCACCGCACGATGCATTGGAACCTTATCATTGCCCTGCGCTGGGGTTTTGCTGACCGCGCGCGTTTGTTGATTGAACACGGTGTGGATATCAACAGCCCTGACAACAACAGCTACCCCACCTTCACAGAGGGGTTTACGCCCTACCAATCCGCATTGATGCGCGGATTGCCGGAGGTTGCAGAGCTGATCAAGGAAAAAGGTGGTGATGCCAGCCCCTTGCCGGACCGCGCGCAGTTCTACGCGGCATGCATGTCGGGCGATATTGAGACGGCGCAGCGTCTGAAAGCTGACCATATGGGCCAGACCCCTGAGGTAGAGGCCGAATTACTGCGCGACGCGGCCGGCAACGGTAAACTCGACGCGTTGAACACAATGATCAGTCTGGGCTTTGACTTAAATCCCAAAGGCGTCCAAACACCGTTGCACTCTGCCGCCTGGCGCGGTCAGGCCGAGGCGATCACACTGTTGCTCAACGCGGGGGCAGACCCCAAGATCCGCGATCCTGAACACCACGGGCCGCCGCTTGGTCACGCGCTTTATAGCCAAAAAAAGGAGGCCATCGCAATTCTGATGGACGCCGAGATGGATATCTTCACCGCGGCAGCCTTCGGCAAAAAGTCTCAGATCGAGGCGCGTCTTGCGGAGGATCCAAAATGGCTGAATGCGCAACTCTTGCGAGTCATTCAGCCGGGATCCGTTGCTTGCACGCTGGAATGGGTCACACCTGCTTGGATGGCTGCGTTTAAAGGGCAATGGGAGACTGTGCAGTATTTGGCAGAACTCGGCGCTGACCTCTCTGTTGCCGACCCGGAAGGCCAAGCTCTTCGCGACTTTGCAGTTGCATCTGGATACGCTGACCTGGGGGCGGTTCAATAAAGTTACACCTTACCTGGAAAACAAGGCTGGGTCCCAAATGGGACCCGTGCTGCACCAATACAAAAACTTTAAGTAGTATAGTTTCGACAAAGCAGAAAAATGCCGCGCTCGGGAACCGTAAAGAACGTCCCTACGGACCTGAGTTTCTTTTCTTCCAAAGCGCGATACGCTGGTGATCACGTCCTTCGTATTCAGCTATCGCCTGATCAATAGTCCGATCCAACAGATGCTCACGCTCTGCTCCAAGATCGGTCATGCGCATGGTGAACCACGCGGTCATACCGCCAGGCGGCAAGGTGGTGAAGCGAGGGAAAGTGGGATCACTTCTTCCAGCCTGCCACTTGGCCGGCAAGGACGGGTCAAGGATGAATCCCCGCGCTAACCCCACCGCATCCACATCTCCAGAAAGGACGGCTGCTGCAGCTTCCTCTCGGCGTTTGAACCCTCCGGTGGCCATGATTGGAATCGACGTCAATTTTCGCGCCGCTCGGGCGAAGTCGACAAAGTAAGGCCCCTTGCTCGCGCGTTCTGAACTGGACGGCGCACCGGGAAAATAGGTGCCTCCACTGATGTCCAGAAGGTCAACACCCTTTCCCTCAAGCGCAGCCACGACCTTGAAGGCATCGTCCTCTGAAAAGCCGCCGTCGAGCTGATCGGTCGCGTTCAGCTTTACCGAGACTACGAAATCAGATCGGACAACCGTTTGAATTGCTTCGACCGTTTCGATGAGCAACCTCATCCTGGCCTGTATAGAACCGCCATAGGCGTCCGTTCGGTGGTTGAAGAGTGGGGAAAGAAACTGGCTCAGAAGAAAGCCATGTGCAGCATGGACTTGCACCCCGCCAAATCCCACGTCTGCCGCAAGTCTTGCCGTCTTTGCAAAGCATTCCGGTATAGCCTGGATCTCGGCAAGAGACATTGCCTCGCTGCGGAAATCGGGTAAATCGATTGCGCTCGGCCCTTTGGGCGTGCTGATTGGCAAATGTGCCAATGCCCCGGCATGCCCAAGCTGTAGCCAGAGTTCGGCGTTGTCTGCTGAACCGTGTCTGGCAAGTTTACCAAACGCCTCCATGTCTGCTTTGTCGTCCAAAACCAGGTTGCCCGGTTTTTCGGGGTATCGCGGGTCAATTTGGACCTCTCCGACGATCGATGCAGCAAGCCCGCCCTCCGCCCAACGCTCATATAGTCGGGTTTGTATTGCGGTTGGGTTGCCCTGTCCGTCTCCCAGTGAATCCGACATAGCTGCTTTTATGATCCGGTTCTTTAGCACACGACCGTTTGGCAGGGTCAGCGGAGTGAAGAGGGTTTTGGGCGATGCAGCGTGCAAGAGTGGTCTCCGTGGGTGGTTGCTCCTTCTCTCAGATACTTTAGATGGCTTATGGGGATAATAGGCTAATCTGACCTATGACCTGATCGTAAATAGAATTGATGACACAAAAAACGGAACTGGAAATCCTGTTGGCCGTTTTTGATCAGGGCAGTTTCTCCGCAGCAACCAGGGTTTTGGGATATAATCCTTCTGCCGGTGGCAAGCGGGTGAGTCAGCTGGAGCAGCGGCTGAATGTGCCGCTTTTTATTCGCTCCACCCGTCACATTTGCCTGCGTGTGCCGCGTGGAAGTCGGTTCAGCCCATGGCGACGAAGAATGCGGGAAGCGGTTGCATCCGAAATTTTGATGCCATGGTAGCGCTCCAGATACCAGACGGTCCGCATTGGGCCGAGATGGTGTTTACGACGAAGATGCAGTACCTTCTCGTCACGCTCAGGCGGCGTTCGATTGCCATGCCACTTGGGAATAGGTGGCGCATTGGCGCATTGAGTGAGTCCGGCCTCACCGCGTTCTTTATAGGCTAGGCGCCAACGGTAGAATGTGGACCGGGCGATCCCAAAATATCGACACGTCCTCGCGACGCGGCCGGTTTCCTCTGCATGGTGAAGAATGCGTAACTTGCGGTGAATCTCGCGTTTGTTCTGGTTCATCATCATCTCCTTTATCCCAAAACTGGGAGGCTAAAGGAAATGTCCGGCGCGTAACGACATATCTACAGCAACAGGACGGTAGCGCGGTCGACGTTGTGCGGTTCCGTGGAGTTGCATGAATGAGTTGCCCCTAGATTTGTAGACGTTTTGCTTGGTAATTTCGGAAGTAAACGGAAAACCTTGTAGTGCCACGCGACGCGCAGAGTCATAACGGCCTGGAGTTAACGCGAGCAAGGAGCAGAGAAGATCATCCAAGAAATTACTTGGGTGCATACATTAAGCGGTGCATGTAATGGTTGGCTATCATCCGGGAACACGACAAAGAACGTCTGGATCGCATTTTAGCGGTGCCGGGTCGTGGTCAACTCCGATGGGTAGAAGCAGTTCAGCCCGGTACGGCAGGGTCTTTTTTGTCAATGACGCGGAGGCACTTATGGGAACTGGCTACGTGCAAAGCGAACTCGGCTTTTGTCCAAGTGCGGAGTTGACATGATCGACATCGTGATCATCGGCGCAGGCATGGCTGGGATCGCTTGCGGACGAAACCTGCAGGCCGCTGGTGTTCCTGTGCGTTTGATCGACAAGGGTCGGGGGATAGGTGGACGCGTGGCAACCAGACGAGCGGACGTATCCGGAGAGCGCGTTACTTTCGACCACGGTGCACAATACCTCGATCAAAATGATGAGGCCGCGAGGATCTCGGCACTTGTACCTCGCAATTCAGATACCTGGCACTTGAGTGAAGGAAAGAGCCGCATCATTGGTGCGCCCGAGATGGCGGCCCTTCCGAAAGCTTTGGCGTGTGGCCTGGATGTGACCCTCAACACGCGCGTGACGGTTGTGAGGGAGCGTGCTTCGCACTGGGAAATTAGGACAGAGGCAAACAACACGACTGCCTCGCATGTGATCATTACGGTCCCGGCGCCCCAACTCGCCCCGATAATCAGTGAAACACATGCGGTTGTTCAGGACGCCGCCAATGTGGTCATGCGTCCTTGCATAACTCTAATGGCGGCGTTTGACCGTGGCACACCCGCGCCCTTTGTGACGCGGCGCGACGCCGAAGCCGAGCTGAGTTGGATTGCACAAAACGACACCAAACCCGGGCGGTCTAAGGCGTATCAGACATGGGTCGCTCAGGCACACCCGGATTGGAGCGCCAAGCACATCGATGCGGACCGGGCAGAAACCAAAGCGCACATGGCGAACTTGCTATGCAACGCATTGAACGCCGATCCCGCCACGCTCCGCCACGCAGGCCTGCAGGCGTGGCGATACGGTTTGGTTGAGAAACCTCTCGGCCGGTCTTTTCTATCACACGGAACCCTTTGGGCGGGGGGTGATTGGTGTTGCGGCCCAAAGATTCAGGATGCATGGCGATCGGGTACAGACATAGCGGAAGATGTCCTGAGAACCTTGAATTTTCCATAAACTGGCAGACCAGAAGCTTCCAGCAGAAGCGTACACTTTAGCCCCTGCTTGGTCTTTCTACGGTAGTTATCAAGGGTTATGACCCGTTCAGTTGATACCCCAGCTATTTGGTGGTGCGGGCTGATGGCGATGTTGAACTGCGGCGACAGGCTTTTGGGCGGTAAGACTACTGATCAGCAGCCCGCCAATTGGGACGGTACTCTAGCGCCGAAAGCACATCTGCCTGTGGATGGGATCATTGCCCAACAGAGACCGGGGTGGTGGACTCATAGTGGGCCTTGATTTCATCAGATGACAGGACGCGATTGTAAATTCGTACGTCATCTAGACGGCCAGTGATCTCATCGATGATCGTGCCATCGGTTCGATAATAGGCGCCAATCGTCAGAGGTTCATCGCCAAAGCCGATCTCCCCTTCGTAGGGCAGCGCACATACCTCGGTTCCGTCGGCAAAAAGGCGTGCCATCTGACCGTCATAGGTTGCCGCAAGGTGAATCCACTTATCAAGTTCAGCCACGTGTTTCAAATCAGCGTAGCATTCGACCTGAACCTTTTCCGACAGTCCGATCTTTTGCGTTACCTTGGCCATGAAGGAACGTTGCTCGGCAAGTTGCAGCTTGAATTGCGGGCCGTGAAAACCAAAGAACAACGCCGGGTAGGCACTGGAAACGACGGCGACATTTTTATCTTCGGTTCGATAGGTCCATGCCATCAGAGAGATAGATTTCGAGGTTGCACGGATATCGTCCGTCATCTGCACCGAGACGATGCTCTCGTTCTCGCCATCAAGCAACAGAGCGCCATCAGTTATTCCTTCTCCGGACCCGATATTGATGAGTGCGCCATCATGCCCATTGCCGGACATATCAGTGACAAGGTCGCCGCTCTGTTCGTCAAAACTCCACATTCCGATAAGGCCTTCTGCCTCATCCGCACCCGCTTGTGGGGCGAAAGCCATCAAAGTTGCCAATGCAATACTTAAAGTGATCTTCACAACCAATTACTCCAATACACTTCGAGGAAGCTCACAACACTGCCTCCCCTCCAATAAGTCTATTCAACAATATCACGGCTCCTAGCCATTAAACCGCACGACATTGGACATAATCATACACGATTTCCGCAAAAAATTGCATGATTACTCTTTCGATGGTGCCGAGAGAGCAATTTGAACCAATCCCAGCCGTGCAAATGAAGGCCGCTTTAAACGGCGCCAAGTTCCGCATCTTTCTATTGATTTTTACAGATGTCTTTCGAGGAATGGTCGCGTCTGGCGGGATCTCATGCTCTCAACCCGACCAAACAAAACGCCGCTAATTCTGTACAATGGCGTTTTCCCATTCCGACAAAAATGCACGCTTTTTGAGTTGATCGAGATAGACCAAGAGGCCGGGACCAATCCGGATGCGGTTCAGGGCGATGTCTATCTGGCTTAGGTTGAGCGCCGGGTCAGTCAAAGGGTCACTTTCGTCTCCATGCGTTCTTGTCATCAAGTGATCTACAAAAAGTCCTGCCAGTTCATAGGATGGGCTGTTGTGCGGTATCATCACCGTTCGCAGCATGACAGTGGTGAAGTCAGAGGGCAGGATGATTGCAAACTCATCGCGGTCTTCCCGGTTGAACGCATAGCTTCCAAGAACATTGTAAGCGATTAAAAGCTCGCCGGTCTTCACGGCTTCGATCATGTCGGAAGAACAGCAATAAAGCTGCGCGTTGAGTGCGCCCATTACCTCGGTCAAACGCCAGTACGTTTCAGACGCGCGGGTGTCCTGAGTGGCAAACAAATAGCCCAGACCGGATTGCCGCACGTCATAGGTACCGACCCGGCTGCGGAAAACGTCTGGATGTTGTCGCAGCAAGTTGATCAGGTCGTGGCGATCCTTCGGTATAGGCAAGTCCCCAAGCGCGGATTTGGAAACCACGATTGCGGCTGGTTCCTGGGTGAAGGCAAACAGCATGTCGTTCCAGACGGCCCAATCCGGAAAAGCATCGATGGATCCGATCTCGTATCGCTGAACCCAGCCATCATTTGCCAACTTTGTCTGCAGATCCATTGCGCTGGAAATTGCGATGTCAAACGCCGCGCCGTCTTCGACAATTGCCTTTTGCAACTCGGTTGAACTGGCGACAGTATAGTCGATGGCCGTTCCCGGCTGCGCGGCGAGGAAAGATGCGATCATTGGCTCAAAAAACCGAATATCGGCGGTAGAGACGATTTTTAGCACCTTTTGGCTATCGCTTGGTCCAAAACGCGCAAAGTCTTCCACCTCAAACGCGCTGGCCCATCCGGCCGTCATGATCAGGACGAGGGAAAGAGTAAGCTGACGCATGCGCCACCTCCGGTGTTGTTGCCGATCTGCATTTTGCCGCCATGAGCTTCGACGACCTCTTTCACGATAGTCAGGCCAAGCCCGGACCCAACGACGTTTTGCGCGTTTGCACCGCGCGAGAAACGTTCAGTGAGGTGATCCAGTTCCGCTTCGGGAAAGCCCAGGCCGGTATCGGAAATGGAGATACTGGCAGCCCCCGCCTTTCGTGTAAGATTAACACTGATTTGCGCCCCGGAGGGCGCGTATTTCACCGCGTTATCGAGAAGGTTATGAAGCGCGTTTTGAAGCAGGATCGGGTCTCCGTCGATTATGATGTCCTCAGTGCCTGTCGCGTCGATGTCGATATCCTTCAGGTCGGACACAGGCCGAAGGCGTTCAACGGTGTCATGTACCAAACGCAGCAGGCTGACTTCTTCGCGCAGCAAGTGATCCAGACGGAAGGTCACCATTGCATGGTCCAAAAGCTGACCGGCTGTCCGCGAGCTATCGTCGATTGCGTGGATCATCTCTTTGAGGGCGGCGCGGGTTTCGGCGTCATCCGACTTACGCTGAACAATTTCGGCTTTGGTGCGCACAACCGCCAACGGTGTACGAACGCGGTGGGCGGCTTCGGCTATAAAATCCTCGGAGCGCATGAGGGAATGTTGCAATCGGCGCATCAAGGAATTCAGCGAGGTGACCAATGGCACCATTTCGGTCGGAACCGGCGCGGCGACGGGACGCAGGTCTTTCGGACCCCTGCGAGAGACCGAGGCCGTCAACCGGTCCAGTGGACGAATTGTGCTGCGTGAAACGATGGTCGCCAACAGAACAGAGATTGCAAAGAACCCCGCTCCGATCCCCATGGATGTCGTTGAGATTCGAGCCAGCGCTTGTTTTTGCCCTGAGAGCGTTTGGGCGACCGAAACCTGGAGAAAGCTTTGTCCGATGTCCGTCGACACGCGACGCTGGACCGAGGCTATTCTGATGTCCTCACCCAGAAACTCAGCCGACAAAAAGGCCGGCCCCCCGTTTGAGGGATTATCGGGGCTGGGTAGGTTTTCGTATCCGCTCAGGAATTCATCTTGCAGTCGTATGGCATAGAAAACGCGTTCATCCGAGATACTGTCGAGCATCGACAGCGCTGAATAGGGAAGATCCACGTTTATCTCTCCACCGCTGAACCGAGAGCTGTCAAGGATCGAAAGCGCGGAAGCGGCAAGCACATTGTCCTGGCTTTCCTGTGCGACCTGTCGCGCAACGGATTGCACCATGAAGTATACCGCTACCGCCAAGACCGCCGCGCTGACCAATAGGGACAACAAGAGCCTCCGGCGGATGGAGCCATGGGCAACCGGCGTGTTCATTCGGTTTCCAGTTTGTAACCAAGTCCCCGGATCGTGGTGATCCTTACGTTCGATTTCTGCAAGTGCCGCCTGAGCCGACCAACATAGACTTCAATCGCGTTTTCCGAGACCTCTTCGTCATACGAAAACAACCGGTCAACCAAGGACGCTTTCGAAAACACCTGGCCCGGCGCGTTTGCGAGCACTTCGAAAAGACGCAACTCTCGGGTGCGCAACTGCACATCCTCATCGGGGAATTTCAGAGTGCCCGAAAGCGAATCAAATTGCAGGTCGCCAAGGGGCAACAGGTTCTGTGCTGCGCCTCCTCGTCGTCGGAGCACGGCTCTGCAGCGGGCTTCCAACTCGGAAAAATCAATTGGCTTGACCATGTAGTCGTCGGCGCCAAGGTCCAGAAGACCGACCCGGTCTGCGACTTCGGACCGCGCCGTCAACACGATCACCGGGGTTTGGGATTCTTGCTTTCGATGCCGCGACAGAAAACTGCGACCATCCCCATCGGGAAGCATAATATCCAGTAAAATCAGATCGTAGCCGGTTGTCGAAACAAAGTCATTGGCTGTTTCCAGATCGGCAGCATGATCGACGACGTGCCCGTCAAGCACAAGCCGGTCAACCACCGCCCCTGCCAGTTGTGCGTTGTCTTCGATCAATAAGAACCTCATTGCTCCCTTTTTACTCCATTTGCCACTTTTTTGACCCGTGTCAGCTTTGTGTCAGCTTAGCCCGTCAGCTTTCTGAGTCATGAGCGGTATGAGCCGCCAATGTCAAATGGGAGGACCAAGACATGACATTCTCATTAGGCCGTCGTGCCATTCTTGCTGCCGCAGCGGCCTTTGCCATCACCGGACCGGCGGCGGCCGAACCGGTGGTCGATAGCATCCACTTTCTGATCCCCGGCGGTGCAGGTGGCGGTTGGGACGGAACGGCCCGCGGAACAGGCGAAGCCCTGACCGGCGCTGGTCTGGTCGGCAACGCTTCTTACGAAAACATGTCGGGCGGAGGTGGCGGCAAGGCCATTGGCTATCTCATTGAGAACGCGGACAGCCAGCATGGCACGCTGATGGTCAACTCGACCCCTATCGTGATCCGCTCGTTGACAGGTGTGTTTCCGCACAACTTCCGTGACCTGACCCTGGTTTCGGGCACAATCGGCGACTACGCCGCAATCGTTGTAAACAAGGACAGCCCGATCAATTCGATGAGCGATTTGCTTGCGGCCTTTGACGCCGACCCTTCGGGCACGGCAATTGGTGGTGGTTCGGTACCCGGTGGTATGGATCACCTGGTGGCAGCCATGACTATGGAAGCCGCCGGCAAGGATGCGCTGGCCCTGAAATACATCCCCTATGATGCGGGCGGCAAAGCGATGGCCGCGCTGCTTTCGGGCGAGATCAAGGCCCTGTCCACCGGTTTCTCGGAAGCCGTGGCCCTGGCCGAAGCTGGTGAAGTCAAGATCATCGGTGTGACCTCGGACGAGCGCGTTGAGGCCTATGCCGACGCCCCGACCATGAAGGAGCAGGGCATCGACACAACTTTCGTCAACTGGCGTGGGTTCTTTGGCGCCCCGGGCCTGCCCGCGGAAAAGCTGGCCGCCTATCAGGAGGTCATCGCCAAGATGTATGACACTCCCGAATGGGAAGCGGTTCGTGCCCGCAACGGTTGGGTCAATATCCACAACTCGGGTGACGACTTTCAATCCTTCCTGGAAGGTCAGGAACAGGTCATCGGTGACCTGATGAAGAAACTGGGCTTTCTCTAAATCACAGTCACGCAACGCAGCCGGCCCAACACGGGGCCGGTTGTTTCTTATCCGAGGGAGGGGAAAGATGGCACTGGACCGCTGGGTCGCATTCGTCATTCTGTGCGCGGCCATGGCCTATGGCTACGCTGCATTTTTCACCATGGACGCGCTGTTGCCACCGTTTATGCAACGCAATCCGATCTGGCCGAGCACCTTCCCAAAGGTTCTGGCCGTCCTGACCATCATCACGTCCCTTATCATCCTTCTGGGGCTGGAAAAGTCCGAGGATGACGGCAAGGAACCGGACATCGATTATCGCCGTCTGGGCGACTATCACCTATCGCAGGCACTGGGACTTCTGGCGCTGATGGTGGGTTATGCACTGGTTTTACGCCCCGCAGGATTCCTGAGTGCAACCTTCCTGTTCCTTGTGATCGGGGCTGTCACCCTGGGTGAGCGTAAGTTCGTCGTCTTGTTGCCCGTCGCCGCTGTCGCAAGCTTTGTTGTCTGGTACCTCGTCGACGAGGTGCTGGGTATCTACTTGCACCCTTGGCCGTTTTTTCTGTGAGGAGCTGAACGATGCTTGAAGGACTCCTCATCGGTCTGAGCGCCGCATTTTCTATTCAAAACCTGCTTATGGTGGTCGCCGGCTGTCTGATCGGAACATTCATCGGCATGCTGCCGGGCCTCGGTCCGATGTCGATCATCGCGATCATGATCCCTGTCGCGATTACAATCGGCGATCCCTCTGCCGCAATAATCCTATTGGCCGGAGTTTATTATGGGGCCATCTTCGGTGGATCGACCTCGTCGATTCTTCTCAATGCGCCTGGCGTTGCGGGTACGGTGGCTTCCAGCTTTGACGGCTATCCGATGGCCCGAAAAGGGCAGGCTGGAAAGGCCCTGACCATCGCCGCGATCGCGTCTTTTGCGGGCGGATCTATCGGGGCACTGCTTTTGATGGTCTTTGCGCCGATGCTGTCGACCGTGGCGCTACTGTTCCATTCGGCCGAATACTTTGCGCTGATGGTCGTGGGCCTATCGGCCATCGCCGCATTTGCCGGAACTGGAAACGTAGCCAAAGCAGTATTGATGACTCTTTTGGGGCTAATCATGGCAACGGTAGGCGAAGGCGCGCTGTTTAACATGCCGCGCTTCACGATGGGGCTGATGGACTTGCAGTCCGGTTTGAGCTTTATCACCTTGGCCATGGCCATGTTCGCGCTTCCCGAGGCACTTTTTCTGGTCCTCAACCCTGCCCGAAGCGCGCAAGGGTCCAGCGGCAAAATCGAAAACCTGCGTATCAGCCGCGAAGAGGGCCGCAAGATTGCCCCTGTCATCGGGCGCCAGTCGGTTCAGGGCTTTTTCATCGGGGTACTGCCGGGCGCAGGTGCCACAATTGCCTCGTTCCTAGGCTACGCAGTTGAGCGCAACATCGCCAGCAAGGAAGAGCAGGAAGAATTTGGCAAGGGTTCTATCAAAGGGCTGGCCGCGCCGGAAACTGCCAATAACGCCGCCTGTACCGGCTCGTTCGTGCCGCTGCTGACGCTGGGCATCCCTGGTTCTGGCACAACGGCGATCCTGTTGGGTGC
Source organism: Ruegeria sp. AWH4_226 (assembly GCF_056159225.1). Taxonomy (NCBI): domain Bacteria; kingdom Pseudomonadati; phylum Pseudomonadota; class Alphaproteobacteria; order Rhodobacterales; family Roseobacteraceae; genus Ruegeria; species Ruegeria sp. AWH4_226. Next base: position 57,158 of record NZ_JBSWUU010000002.1, read on the forward strand.
GTTAATCGCCCTGAATGTCACACCGGGCCCGCGCCTGATGATCGATAACCCTCAAATCTTCTGGGCCGTGATCATCTCAATGTATATCGGGAACCTCGTGCTGTTGATCCTAAACTTGCCGCTGATCCCGTATATCGCCAAAGTTCTGGCAATCCCGCGCAACTATCTAATCCCATTCATCCTTTTCTTCACGTTGATGGGGAGCTACATCGGCCAGAACAATGCGACCGAGCTGCTGATACTGGTGGGCATGGGGATCGGTGCCACGGTTCTGAAGTTCGCGGATTACCCTCTGGCACCCTTGTTGATCGGATTCATCCTTGGCGGAATGCTGGAAGACAACTTTGCACGTTCCATGCAGCTCTATGACGGGATCGGGTTCATCTTCGAGCGACCGATGACCCTGGGTCTGCTGGTGATCGCGGTGCTGCTGGTTGTCGTTCCCAGCTATCGCGCGCGCCGCGCCAAGGCCCGTAAAGAGGGCGTTGCCGAAGGCGATTGATACCGAAACAGGGGGCGCTTTGAGTGCCCCCGAGGATCTGTCCGGCGGGTATCTTGCATGAGATTTGTCACCAAAGAGCGTATCACGACACTCTCTCTCGCCGTGACGGGTGTTGTGGTGTTCATGTTTGCGGGTTTGCCTTTGCCATTCCTGTTGGGCCCGATGTTCCTGTGCCTCGGTGGAGCGCTGATGGGCGCCCGGATGCAAAGCCTGGGGATGATTGAAACCGTTTTTCGCACGATCCTTGGGGTGGCGGCGGGGGCCTCGATAACACCGCAAGTCACATCTCAGATCCTGCCCATGGTTCTGTCGCTGGCCATCATGCCGGTGTTTGTGGCAGTCATCGCGGCCGTCAGCTATCCGTTGATGCGCCGGGGTTTTGGCTTTGATCCGGTCACCAGTTTCTATGCGGCGATGCCCGGCGGCCTACAGGACCTGTTGATGTTCGGGCAGGAAGCCGGGGCCAACATGCGCGCGCTGGCGCTGGTGCACGCCACGCGAGTGCTTCTCATTGTGTCTGTGATGCCATTGTTGCTGGTCGCGGTCTGGGGGGTCGACCTGTCTGCGCGTCCGGGCTCCCCTACCTCGCAAACACCGCCGCTGCAACTGCTGCTGTTTGCGATCTGCGGGTTGGGCGGCTGGCAGATTGCCAGAAGGTTGGGCATCTTCGGTGCTTCGATAATAGGCCCAATGCTCTTGAGCGCGACCCTTTCGGTCAGTGGCATCCTAACCCAGCGCCCCCCGGCCGAGATGATCTGGGCGGCGCAGTTCTTCATCGGGTTGACCGTGGGGGCGAAATACACCGGCGTGACCCTGCACGAGCTCAGGCACATGGTGTTTGCCGGCGCGGTCAACGGGGTGGTGCTGACGGCGGTTTCGGCCCTGTTCATCCTGACGGTTATCACCGCTGGCCTGGCCCCGTCGCTGGACGCGCTGCTGGCCTACCTTCCCGGCGGGCAGAGCGAAATGGTTGTTCTGGCGCTGATTGCCGGGGCCGACCTGACCTATGTCGTGCTGCACCATGTGCTGCGTATCTTGTTGGTGGTGACCTGCGCGCCACTGATTTTTCAGTTGTTTGACGGAGGGGAAAGATGACCCAACCATTGCGTGGTACGCGGATATTAGACCTGACCAATGTGTTGGCAGGTCCCTATTGTTGTTATCATCTAGCCCTTATGGGGGCTGAGGTCATCAAGGTTGAACGACCCGGCACCGGTGATCTGGCGCGGGTGCTGGGCGCGGACCCCGCGCGTAACAAGGCCGGAATGGGGATCAGCTTTCTGGCCCAGAACGCAGGCAAAAAATCCGTCACGCTGAACATGAAATCTGATCGTGGCAAAGCCCTTCTGAAGGAATTGCTGTCAACCGCCGACGTGCTGGTCGAAAACTTTCGCCCGGGTGTGATGGAACGTTTGGGATTGGGATATGAAAAGCTACGCACCGTGAACCCCAACCTGATATACGCCGCCATCAGCGGTTTCGGGCAGAACGGCCCGCGCAAGGACGACCCGGCCTATGACCAGATCGTACAGGGCATCAGTGGAGTAATGTCAATTACCGGCGCCGCTGACACCGCGCCGAACCGTGTAGGCTACCCTCTGGCTGACACGGTGGGTGGGCTGACTGCAGCCTTTGCCATCGCTTCGGCCCTTAACGCCAATCCGCGTGGTACGTTCCTCGACATCTCAATGACCGAGGCGGTGATCTCCACGATGGGGTGGGTGGTATCGAACTTTCTGATCGGGGGCGTAGTCCCGGCCGCTCATGGCAATGAAAATACCACCTCGGCCCCGTCTGGCACATTTGCGACTGCAGACCAGCCCATCAACATCGCTGCCAATCGGGATGAACAATGGCAGGCATTAGCGCGGCATTTGGGGCGCGACGATCTGCTGTCGCACCCAGACTACACCACGCGCGAAGACCGCAAGCGTAACCGGCACCGCCTGCGGGCCGAGTTGGAAGATGTCCTGCGCACCCGCCCCGCTGCTGACTGGGTGCCAGAGTTGAACGCCATCGGTGTCCCGACCGGTCCGGTGCTCAGCGTGGCGGATGCGTTGGCGGATGAACAACTGGCGGGTCGTGGATTGGTTGGTGCCTTGCAAGTGGCGGGTGAGGAATTATGCCTGACAGGCAGCCCGGTTGTGGCCAACGGGTTCCGGCCCATGCCGCAAACGCCGCCGCCTGAACTGGGGGCCGACAATAACGCGATCTGGGCCGAGCTTGGACTGACCGAGCGCGAGATCGAAACACTTCTAGACGAGGGAATACTATGAGCGACGTTTCCGACTGGTGGCGCACCGCTATCATCGACATGGAGCCAGGTAAGATCCACCTGCGTGGCCACCCGATTCAAGACCTGATCGGCAACGTGAGTTTTCCGGAAATGATCTGGCTGATGGTGCGCGGCGACCGTCCCACATCTGCACAGGCCCGGTTGTTCGAAGCGGCTTTGGTCTCGGCGGTTGATCACGGCCCCCAAGCCCCTTCCATTGCCGCGGCGCGCATGGCTGTCACCTGTGGACTGCCTCTTAACAACGCTATGGCCAGTGCTGTGAACATGCTTGGCGATGTGCATGGCGGGGCAGGCGAACAGGCCGTTGAGTTGTTTCACCACATCCAAGCGCACACGGATGGCATCGACGCAGCTTTGGATGACTGGATTGATCAGCGCGGCAAAATCATCCCCGGCTTTGGGCACAGGTTCCATACGCCGACCGATCCACGCGCGCCGCGCCTGATGGAGTTGGTGCGCGACGCTGTGGAAAGCGAGGCTTGCGAAGGCAGCTATCTGCGCATTGCACAGGACGTTGAGGCCGCTCTTTCAAAGCGTAAAGCCCGTCCGATCCCGATGAATATCGATGGTGCAACTGCTGTTATCTATGCAGAACTTGGGTTTGCACCACCGCTTGCACGCGGGTTGTTCTGCCTGTCGCGTTCGGTTGGTATTCTGGCACATGCGTGGGAACAGTGTCAGGAAGGCGGACGCAACAAAGGGCCAACGCCGCCCGGATATCGTTGGACTTACACCGGTGTTAAAGTTCCGCTTGTCGAGGGCGGACCAGACGGCAACTAACTGTCCGGGACCATCCTTGAACCGCTGGGCTTTGACGACGGACAATCGTGTTCTGACGCTGCTATATACCTTAGCTGTGGACTAGGTCCTCGTGAACCCAGACAAAAAATGACGTGGCTCTATTGAAGTTGGGTCGACTTTGCCTGAAATTTACTGATTGCTTTCGAACATCAAAGAAACACCAGTTTATGCAACATTCACTCTTGCTGCCTGTTAAGCATCTAGAACCGCAGTGAGAGACAGGACATACCACCGTCCAATTTGGCGCAGTCGGTGTTGTCTATTTGGACGATCTCATACCCAGCCTTGTCCAGCAGCTCTGCTGTGCGGGGAAAACCTGCGGCCATAATCACAAGATTGTTGAAGCGGATAGCGTTGGCTGCGGCTTCTTCGCCCTCGGCCACATGCAGCACCCGGTAGCCGTTAAAGCAACCGGACGCATCCAGGCGCTTGGTCGAAAGGATCGTCTCTGCGTCCATCAACGAGCAGTCGGTTTTGAAATGCAATACGCCTTCCGGTGTGAAGACTTCGCGCAACGCATAGCCCCATTCGTTGGCGATTTTAGCTAGTTCCGCAACACCAGCGGCATCTGTGCGATCTGAACGGCCAACAAGGATTTCTTTGCCGGTTACCAGAATGTCGCCTCCCTCAATATGGCCGGGGCCTTCGATCCTGCGGATATCGTCATAACAGGCGCGGAGTGTTGGCGCTATTTCAGCCACCTCACCTAACCTGGAGGGTGCACCCGGGCGCATGAGGATAGCGGCCTGCGGCAAGCACAGTGCGGTATCTTCGACGAACTGTGCGTCTGGAAAGGCCTCCAGCGGCTCAAGCTCGATCACATTTGCGCCGGTACTGCGTAGGGCCGCAACATAAGCCGAATGAGCGGCAAGCATTCCGTCAAGGCTGGGATTGCCTACGTCCTCGACGCGCAAACCATCTGCAATGGTCGAGGCTGGTCGGCGGGTGATGGCGCGGGTAAATTCATAGGTTGGGTTGCGCATTGGCTACTCCTGCACCGGATTGCGTCCGGCAACGTCAATTTCCAGAATGGAGGGGCAATCACCTGCGCGCGCTTCTGACAGCGCAGCTGCAACAGCCCGCGGGTTTGGGGGTACACGGGTGTAAGGGATACCAAATGAGGCAGCGGTGGCGGCAAAATCGGGCGGGGCAGGGTCGCATCCGATCACCTCGACATCTACAGCTTTCATCGCACTGGCAATCTCGCCGTAGCCGCGATTGTTCCACACAACAAAAGTTATGCTCAGGTTTTCGTCCACTGCAGCCATGACCTCGGGCAGTGCGAATTGGGCTCCGCCATCGCCAGCAATGCAAATGACCGGGCTGTCAGGGGCAGCGATTGCAGCACCGATCGCAGCAGGAATACCGTAGCCGAGTGCGCCATAGCCGGTGGCCGCATTGAACCAACCGCCGGGCCGGTCATGGTCAAAATAGAGATTGCCCGCATAGATCGGCTGCGTGGAGTCACCAATCATTAGGGCATTCGGGACCACATTGCGCATTGCATTCAAAATCTCGACCTGAGCGCGGTAATCCGGACCAATTTCTTCGTATGCAGCGGCACGGGTTCGCGCGGCGCGGACTGCCCCTGCGCTTTGGTTGGGTTTTGCTGGCAATGCCATGAGCAGCGCAGATATGGCGTCGTCGACATGGCCTTCGATGGCAATTTCGGCTTCGTGGCGGGCTAACTGCTCGGGGCAAATATCCACTCGTATGAGACCGGACATTTTTGCCATGTTCCCAGTGGCATACATATCGTAGTCGGTAGGCCCAAGCTCGGTTCCCAGCGCAAGGACGCAATCTGCGTCTTCGATCAAAACCTGAACAGATTTCAAACTGGGGCTGGCCGGTACAGTCAGTGGATGATCGTGCATCAGGCCACGGGCGTTCACAGTTTGCAGCACCGGCGCGTCCAGACGTTCTGCCAAGGCTTGCAGGTCTGCCTCCGCCGTTTTTGCGCCGCCACCAGCCAGAATGACCACCCGGTTTGCAGTCGCCAGCCGATCCGCTGCCTGTTGGATCCAGCCCGGCTCCAGCGCCGAACGGGCTTTGTCCTCTGCAGTGAGCGCACCTTCCGCGACAAGCCCAGCCACATCCAACGGTATCTGGATATGAGTTGGACCGGGCCGCCCGGCGGAAAAAGGGGCAAAGGCGCGATCCACCGCAGCGCTCAAGTCATGAGGATGTTCAACGTGCTCGGAAACCAGCGCCACAGTCTTAGCCAACGCGTGCTGGTTGGGCAATTCGTGCAGGTGACCAAAGCCACGACTCAAAGTATCTTTCGCATTCACCCCCGAAACCACCAGCATCGGCACCGACTCTGCCCGTGCCTGAGCCATCGGTGTCAGCGTGTTAGTCAGGCCGGGGCCGGTGATGACAAAGGCGACACCGGGTTTGCCCGAAACACGCGCATAGCCGTCAGCCATAAAGCCAGCGCCCTGTTCGTGTCGGGGCGTCACGTGCCGGATTCCTGAACCGGCAAGACCACGATAAAGCTCGACCGTGTGCACACCGGGAATGCCAAAAACACAGGACACGCCCCGTTGCTTCAGCTCGGCGACCAGCGCCTCGCCAACAGTTGATTTGGTCATGCAACGATCCGCTTGTTTCGGTTTGCGTGGGCGACGATACGGTCCAGCGCCCTGACGAAACTGTCGTCGTCAATGGTAAGGGCAACCCGAATCCAATCCCTGAGGCTTTCGCCAAAGGCAGAGCCGGGCATGACAGAAACGCCGTGTTCCAGAAGATCCCAGGCATAGGTGTCGCCATCCATGCCGCTGGCCGAGACGTTGACCAAGGCAAACATGCCAGCGTCTGGGCGGTGCACGGTCAACTCAGTATCACTATGAAGACGCTGTTCCAGCAGTTCGGCGCGGGCCGCGAAACGGGCGCTCATTCCTGCAGCGACTGGGGATCCTTCGCGCACGGCCTTTTCGGTCATATCGGCAATAAAGGGTTGGTTGCCAAATAGCATGGTTTCTGAAACCGGCAGCAGCGCGGTACAGAATTCAGCCGGGCCTACGCACCATCCACTTCGAAAACCGGGGGCGGCATGGGATTTGGAAATCGAAGACACCGCGATGACCCGGTCCGCCAGCGCCGGCTCAGAAAGCGGAGATACAAATTCTGCGCCGTCGAATACCAAGTGTTCATAAACTTCGTCGGAGATGATCCAGAGATCGTGCGCTATCGCGAGTTCACCAATTTCGCGCAAATCCTCGGAGGTCAGAATGGCACCGGTGGGGTTGTGCGGTGTCGTAAGCAATATGGCGCGGCTGCGTGGTGTGATCCGTGCGGCGACGTCTGCGGCCTGCAATCGAAATCCGTTTTCAGCCCGCAGCGGCACGGGTACGGGTTCGGCACCGCATGCGCGTATCACTCCTTCATAAGTGGCATACATCGGATCGCCCACCAGCACCTCGGTACCGGCTTCGGCAACACCTTGCATCACGGCAAAAAGCGCAGTCTGGGTGCCAGGGAAACAGAGAATGTTTTCAGGCAGAAATTGACGTCTGCGGCTTTGGGAGTAGGACTCTGCCAAGGCCGCGCAAAGCCCCGCTTCGCCGCGCCCGTTGGAATACCCGGTACGGCCCGCTTGCAACGCCAACGCCGCTGCATCGCATAAGTCCTGCGGGGTTGGTACGTCTGGCTCTCCGATGGTCATTTCCACAATATCGGCTCCGGCCTCTGCCATTTCACGCGCCTTCAGGTGCACTTCCCATTTTCCACCGCCCAATCCGGCTAGCCGTTCGGTAATTGCTGTAAGCTTCATAGACCTTCAGCCTCCTGCGTTAGATCCAAATCAATGATGGCCGAAACCGATTTCAGTCCGATTTCAACCAGTTCACCCGGTGCGAAAGCATCAGGCAGGGCACCACCCTCCAGCCATAGACCGTCTATTACTGCGTTGCAGGCGATGGCCAGTTGACGCAACTGGACAGGGGAAACCGAGCGGTCCACCTCTTTCAGTGAAGCGGCGATCAACCCCTCTAGTTGATCGCGAAAATAAGCGTAGGTGCGTTCGTGCGTGGCTTTCATCTGCGCATCCTGCTGAACCTTGTTCAGAAAGCTGGCCCACAATGCGATGGCGCGCGGGTCTACAACCGGGGCCGTCAAAGACGCCTTGACGAACGCGGTCAACCGAGCGCGTGCGCTGGCTGACGCGTTGAATACTGGGGCAAGCGTCTGATCAGTCATTGCGTTCATGTGAAATTCGTAGGCCGCAACAACCAGGTCTTCTTTGGAGCTGAAGTAGTGGCGGATCAGTCCTTGCGTGACATCTGCACGTTCGGCGATTCTGCGTACCGTGGCTCCGCGCACGCCGTGCTCAGCCACAAGTTCGAGCGTGGCGTGAATGAGTGCCTCTTGCCGGGATTCGGGCGACTCTCGCCTGAATTTTTTGCGCTCTTCGCTCACCTCGGGTCCTATTTTGCAGGATGCAGCAATTATACGCTTGCATAATTACTGGGCTCGCGGCTTACTGCAATCAGAAAATTGAGGTCGCGAATAAATGGACACAGACGCCGCTGTCGCTTCAGCTCAGCAACCGGATACACGCCGTGAAGCCATTCGCGTTGAGGACTTGCACAAGTCCTTTGGAAGTCTGGAAGTGCTGAAGGGCGTGGATTTAGTCGCACACCAGGGTGATGTTGTCGCAATCATCGGTGGGTCCGGCTCGGGCAAGTCTACGATGCTGCGCTGCATAAATTTTCTTGAGACGCCGAGTTCCGGCAAAATCGTGATCGGCGGTGAAGAAGTCGCGATGCGGGCGGACGGCAGCCCGGCCAGCCAGAAACAGATCGAACGGATACGGACCAGGCTGGCGATGGTATTCCAGCAGTTCAATCTATGGACCCATCGAACACTTCTGGAAAACGTGATCGAAGTGCCGGTGCATGTATTGAAGGTGCCGAAAGCCGAAGCGATTGAGCGCGCGCACGAATTGCTGGCCCGGGTCGGGCTGGGCGGAAAAGAGGACACGTTCCCTGCCTACCTGTCCGGCGGCCAGCAGCAGAGGGCCGCAATTGCACGGGCGCTAGCGGTTGATCCTTCTGCCATGTTGTTTGATGAGCCGACATCGGCTTTGGACCCCGAACTGGTCGGAGAAGTACTGACGGTGATCCGCGATCTGGCCGCTGAAGGGCGCACAATGCTGCTGGTCACCCACGAAATGAAATTTGCGCGCGAGGTCGCGAACCACGTAGTTTACCTCTACCAGGGTCGCATCGAAGAGCAGGGACCACCTGCCGAGATCTTTGGTAACCCGCAATCCGAACGGCTGAAGCAGTTCCTCAGCTCTGTCGGGTAGCACTAAAAAGACGAACAAAACAACAGGGAGAATACTATGAAACTGAAAGCACTTCTGACTGCGGCCTCTGCCATGGCCGTTTTGACCGTAAGCTCTGCCGCGGCTGAACAAGTCAAGATTGGCATTGCGGCCGAGCCATACCCTCCGTTTGCCTCGCCAGACAGTTCGGGCAATTGGGTTGGCTGGGAAATTGAGGTGATCAATGCTGTTTGTGCCGCGGCTGAACTCGACTGTGTGATCACTCCGGTTGCCTGGGACGGTATCATTCCGTCGCTGACCGGCCAGCAGATCGACGCCATTATGGCTTCGATGTCGATCACCGAAGAGCGGCTGAAAACCATTGACTTCAGCGACCCGTATTACAATACCCCGGCGGTGATCGTGGCGGATAAGTCCATGGATATTGAGGCGACGCCGGAGTCGCTTGCTGGCAAGGTCGTCGGGATACAGGCCTCGACCATCCATCAGACTTATGCTCAGGAGTATTTCAAAGACTCAGAGCTGAAAGTCTATCAAACGCAGGATGAGGCCAACCAGGACCTGTTCGCAGGCCGTATCGATGCGACCCAGGCGGACAGCATTGCGATGGCCGACTTCGTGAATTCAGACAGCGGTAGCTGCTGCGAGATCAAAGGTGCTGTCGCGGATGATCCGGCGATCCTTGGTCTCGGTATCGGAGCTGGTGTCCGCAAAGGTGATACCGAGCTTCTGGAGGCGCTCAACAAGGGGATCGCGGCGATCCTTGCCGATGGCACGCATGAGAAAATCACATCGGGATACTTCACGACCAGCATCTACTAGAGAGTTGCGGTGACCGGACTGTTCGAGACACTGGGCCTTGGCGCCAGCGTTGAGTTGCTGTCGCTTTCAAGTTGGGGGGGCAACCTGCTGCGCGGGCTTGCCAACTCACTGCAGATTGCATTTGGCGCCTTTGGGATGGGGCTGGTGATCGGGCTGTTTGGAGCCTACGGAAAACTATACGGCGGGAAGGTCACACGCGACCTTCTTGCCATCTATACGACAGTGATCCGGGCGGTGCCTGAACTGGTTCTGATCCTGATCCTCTATTATGTCGGCAGTGATATCATCAACAAGATCTCTGAGGCGATCGGAGGCGGACGGGTTGAAATCAATGGTGTTGCTGCCGGTATCTGGGTCTTGGGTGTGGTGCAGGGGGCTTATGCCACAGAGGTTCTGCGCGGGGCCATCAAGGCGGTCCCTGTGGGACAGATCGAGGCAGCGAAGTCTTATGGTATGCCAGCGTTCATGATCATGCGTCGGGTAACGATCCCGGCGATGATGGGATTTGCGGTTCCGGGCCTGGCCAACTTGTGGCTCATCGCTACCAAAGACACAGCGTTGCTGGCCGTGGTTGGTTTTAGCGAGTTGACGTTGGAGACACGGCAGGCGGCAAGCAGCACCCGCGCCTATTTTACGTTCTTTCTGGCAGCGGGTTTCCTTTATCTGATGGTGACCCTGTTCTCGGGCGTGATTTTTGCCCGTATCGAAAAATGGGCGCGGCGCGGGCAACCTTCGCTGAAAGGTGGTGCCACATGATCACCGTCCGATCCCTGATGCAGCCGCACCGCGTCATTATGATGCTCATTTTCGCCGCTCTGGTGATCTGGTGTGCAATCTCGCTGCGCTGGGATTGGATACCGAAATATGCACCTTTGGCACTGCAAGGTCTTTGGACCACAGTATGGCTATTGGTTGTTACGACTGTTCTGGGGTTTCTTCTGGCCGTGCCGCTGGGCTTGGCGCAAGCGGTAGGCCCGTGGTATTTGGCCACGCCAGCTCGGGTTTTTTGCACCATTATTCGTGGCACTCCACTGCTGCTACAAATTTGGTTGCTATATTACGGGCTGGGCTCTTTGTTTCCGCAGTTTCCCTGGATACGGTCGTCGGAACTGTGGCCTTACCTGCGGCAGGCTTGGCCCTATGCGGTGCTTGCGCTGACGCTATCCTTTGCGGGCTATGAGGGTGAGGTCATGCGAGGCGCGTTTTCCGGCGTAGCGAAGGGGCAGTTGGAGGCAGCAAAGTCTTTCGGAATGCCGCGCTTTACAATGTTTCGCAGGATCTGGTTGCCGCAGGCCGTACGTAATGTTCTGCCGACCTTGGGCGGAGAAACGATCCTGCAGCTTAAAGCAACGCCTCTGGTGGCAACGATCACGGTGGTCGAGATATACGCGGTCTCATCCAGGGTGCGGTCAGATACGTTTGTTGTATACGAACCACTATTGTTGCTGGCGATGATCTATATGGCGATTGCCGGGCTGATTGCTTTGGCCTTCAGGCGATTTGAGGGAGTTTGACACAACTCTAGGACCGGTTTTCTTGGCGTCAGATCGGAATAAAACCTCCCCTCTTTCTTTGCTGCGATGGCAGAAAGGCGCAGCCCGTGCGGGTATGTGGGATATGCAGCTGACGGGGTGTTGTCACTTTAACTTCGAACGCACCAAGAAATGCTGACGATCAGATTTCAAGCTGCTCCAATAGGCGGTACTCCAGGCGTCAAGCGCTTCGAGACGATGATATCTGAATGTTAAGGCGGAGCGACGGCGAGTCGGAACACTGAAGCAATTCCGAACGGCTGAATGGGTAGACACAAACCTTTGCAACCCGCCCGGAGACCGATGGCCTTGCACTGTCCGTTCTCGCTTTCGAAACGTTAGTTGGCTGTTTTCGGCGCGGTTGTTGAGGCCCTTGTGCAACCAGTGATCCAGACCCGGCGCGATCCCACGCTGCAGCAGCATCTCTTCAACTTCGCGCAGGATTAGATTGAAACGGGCGTACAACCACACTGCATGGGCGATGATCTGAGGGGGGAAATCGGTGACGCTTGTAGCTGATAGGCGATGAATTCATCGATGCCACCTACGTCCCAATCCAGGCAAGAGCAACCGAAAGGCGGTTAACGTGCCATCACCCCCTTAGTGCCTCAGCCAAAATGGCCGTTCAGAAAATCTCAAACAACCCGGCGGCCCCTTGACCGCCACCAATGCACATGGTGACGACACCCAGCTTCGCGCCGCGACGTCTGCCTTCAATCATCAGATGGCCCGTCATGCGGGCCCCGGTCATGCCAAAAGGGTGACCGATAGAGATTGAGCCACCGTTGACATTACAAATCTCGGGGTCGATTTCCAGGCGGTCCCGACAATATAGCGCTTGGCTTGCGAAGGCTTCGTTCAATTCCCAGAGGTCTATGTCACTGACCTTCAGGCCGTGGCGTTCCAACAGGCGCGGTACGGCAAACACAGGGCCAATACCCATTTCATCGGGTTCGCATCCAGCAACGGCAAATCCCTTGAACGCGCCAAGCGGTTCAATGCCTTCGCGAGCGGCCACGTCGGCGTCCATCACAACAAGCGCAGACGCGCCATCAGACAGCTGAGACGCGTTGCCCGCTGTGACGAAGTTGCCTTCGCCGCGCACGGGAGCGAGACCTGCAAGACCCTCGAGCGTGGTATTTGGACGGTTGCAATCATCCATGCTGAAGGTCACATCCTTGCGGGTGACCTCGCCTGTTTCCTTGTCTTTGAACGCCTGGGTGACAGTGATCGGTACGATCTCATCGTCCAGCTTTCCCGCGGCTTGCGCAGCAGCAGTTCTTTTCTGACTTTCCAAGGCCAACGCATCTTGCGCATCACGGCTGACGTTATAGCGCTTGGCAACGATGTCGGCAGTGTGGATCATGTTGAAATAAAGCTCGGGCTTGTTTTCGACAATCCAGCTTTCCTGCGCTTGCGGTGGTCTGGACGGTGGCATCTGGCTGATGCTCTCCACACCGCCTGCAATTGCGGCTGGTACACCTTCCTGCACGATTGCATGAGAGGCCATCGCCACTGCCTGCAAACCCGACGAACAGAAACGGTTAATTGTTGTGGCGGCCACGGTTACGGGCAGACCTGCACGGACAACAGATTGCCGCGCGATATTGCTGCCAGTCCAGCCTTCGGGATAGCCGCAGCCGATGAACGCATCTTCCAGAAGGTCAGGGTTGACGCCTGCACGCTTTACCGCATGCTTGATTGCGTGGCCGGCCATGGTTGCACCGTGGGTTTCGTTGAAGGCACCACGATAAGATTTTGCAAGACCTGTCCGGGCGGTTGAGACGATGACTGCTTGTTTCATGGAAATGTCCTTAGTCGTTCAGGCTAGAGAAGAGTTTGCCTTCGGAGGCAAGCTTTTCGAGTAGGGGGGCAGGTTGCCACAGGAAAGCATCTTCTTTCGCAAACCTTTGGATGTCTTCAAGGATTTTTGCCGGGCCAACAGCATCGGCATAGTGCATAGGACCGCCGCGCCAGCGGGGGAACCCATAACCATTGAGCAAGACGACGTCCACATCAAGTGGACGCAGGGCGATGCCTTCTGCGACAACGCGTGCTGCTTCGTTGACCATCGCCGCCATAAAGCGATCCACAATTTCGCCGTCACCCAGCTTGCGCGGCGTGATGCCCTTGGCCTTACGTTCCTCCGCAATAATGACGTCTACTTCAGGGTCAGGTGTTGGACCGCCCTCACCGTAGATATAGAACCCACGGCCGGTCTTGCGGCCAAAACGACCTGCTTCGCAGATGCGATCGGCAAATTCGGCATAGGTCTCACGCGGGTCGCGTGTAGGGGCGAGGCGTTTGCGCGTGGCCCATCCGATGTCCAAACCTGCAAGGTCACTTACGGCAAAGGGTCCCATGGCGAGGCCAAATTCCCTCAAGGCACGATCAACGGCAAATGGGCTTGCGCCTGCCAGTACGGTGCCATCAACGGCTTTTCGGTAATGCGACAAAATCCGATTGCCAATAAACCCATCACAGACCCCCGCCCGTACTGCGATCTTGCGCATCGCCTTGGCGAGGGCAAAGCCTGTCGCGGTGACCACTGGCGACGTTTGGTCGGCGACGACAACTTCTAGCAGTTTCATCACATGAGCCGGAGAAAAGAAGTGAAGGCCAATGACATCCTGCGGCCGGCTCGTGACTTGGGCGATCTCGTTGATATCAAGGTACGAGGTGTTGCTGGCAAGCACAGCGCCCGGTTTGCAAACACGATCAAGCTGGGTGAAGACATCTTTCTTCACCTCCATGCTTTCAAAAACGGCTTCGATCACCAGATCTGTTTCAGACAGGGCCGCATAGTTGTTTTCAGCCCGGAATCGCTCGGACATCAGCGTTTCAAACGTCGTCTGATCAATCTTGCCGCGCTTCACCGAACCTTCAAGTGTGCGCTCGACAGTCTGATGCGCGCGTTCAGCGCTCTCGATATCTCGTTCGATCAAAGTGACATCAAGACCCGAGAGAAGGGCTGAGGTTGCGATGCCGGCGCCCATGGTGCCGCCACCAACCACGCCGATCTGTGCCACGTTCCGGGGGTCAACGCCTTCGAGTTCCGGCAGTTTTGCAACTTTGCGTTCCGCAAAGAAAGCATGGATCAGTGCGCTTCGCTGATCCGTTTCCATCATTTTTCGGAATAGCTTGCGTTCCGCGCTGAGACCTTCGGCAAAGGGCAGTTTCGCCGCGGCCTCCAGCGCATCTACGCAGGCGAGGGGGGCAAGCTGCCCTGAGTGGGTTTTGCTTAGCTTGCCGCGCGCCGTATCAAAGACCGACGGATCATGGCGTGTCACGTCCAGGGCCGAGACAGGGCGCGGGCCTTTGCCGTCCTTCACCAGGTCTTTTGCAAATGCGATGGCTGCGGCGGTCACATCTGTCGCGTCGGTGACGAGGTCGACAAGCCCAAGCGCGGCGGCTTCCTTAGAGCCAATCTGCTTGCCGGTTGTGATCATTTCAATCGCCGTCTCAAGCGAAACAAGGCGTGGTAGTCGCTGGGTCCCACCAGCGCCGGGCAGAAGGCCCAACGTCACTTCGGGCAGGGCAAAGCGTGCCTTCGCGGTGGCGACGCGATAATGACACCCAAGCGCCAATTCCAGACCGCCACCAAGGGCCGTACCGTGCAGGGCTGCAACGGTTGGTTTGGGAATGGCCTCTAGCGCGTTAATGACATCCGGGAGCAACGGTTCAACGGGCGGTTTACCGAATTCGCGAATGTCAGCGCCGGCAACAAAGGTGCGGCCCGCGCAAGCCACAACAATGGCTTGAACGGCCGCTTCATCGGACGCTTTTCGCGCCAGTGACTGCAACTCGGCACGCACGGGTTGTGAAAGCGCATTTACCGGGGGGTTGTCGATTGAAATAACGGCGATACCGTCCTGAACGTCATAAGAGACAACAGAGGTCATGGTGTGTCCTGTTGATGTGCCGTGATGGCGTGAAATATGTTTTACTCTCGCAGCAGTTTGAAAACACCCGAGGCCGTCGCCAGCAAAGTGCCATCCTCGGTTCGCAGTTCAGCCGAAGCAAACTTGGTGCTTTTGCCACCACCCGTGACATTGCCCGTGGCAACCACCCGGCCAGAGCGTGCAGGGGCGATGTAATTCACCGACAGCGACATGGTGAGAACCGCGCGATCAGGATCGCCGCTGTCATTTCGCACGGCCAGACCGCACCCATTATCCAGAAGCATGGCTACGAAACCGCCATGCAAAACGTTCACTCTGTTTAGGTGTTGTGGTCCGATATTCAGCGCGCAGATACCGCTGCCTTGGCCGAAGACGCTGGACTCATAGCCAACAAAGCTTTGCGCGGCGGACTCATCATCTGTGTTCATGCCGCATTCTCTTTTTTCATGGCAATCAGACGCATTGCGTGATCGTGACGCCCACCGAGTTGGTGATCCAGCATGATCAAGCGTTTCGCGTAGTGCGCGCCCGGGTATTCCCACGTCATACCGATGCCGCCGTGCAGCTGAATAGCCTCTTCGGCGCAGAGCTCAGCCGCGCGCCCAATCAGGTTTTTTGCCATCGATGTATGGCGACGCTGATCTCCGGTCCCATAGCTTGCAACGGCACGGATTGTGATCGACCGGGCTTGTTCCACCCACATGGTCATATCCACGATACGATGTTGCAAGGCTTGAAACGAGGCAATGCTACGGCCAAATTGATTGCGCTGCTTCAGGTAGTCTGTTGTCATTGAGACAAGTGCTTCCATCGCGCCCACGGCCTCGGCACACAGCGCGATACGACCCAGGTCCAGCACATCTTCGATATGTTCTGCGCTGCCTGCTTTAAGAAGCCTTGCCGGCGTTCGTTCAAGCAGCAGGTCAGCGATACCGCCACCATCCTGCATGGGTGCTGCGAGAACTTGAACAGAAGTGACGTCTTCTATCAGGTACAGGCCAAGACCCTGATCGTTTCGGGCAGCAATCAACAAAAGGTCGGCACCCGGTGCGCCGTAAACCGAGGATTTGCGGCCAGTCAGCTTGCCATCTTCGTCTGCGACCGTGCCGATTAGGGACAGATCCTGCGAGATTTCCGGCTCAAAAACAGCAAAGGCGGGGCGGCGGGCACCGGCCATGATCTGCTCGACAAGATCAGTTTCGCCGCTTTCGGCCAAAAGACGCAGGCCCATAAGACAACCCAGATATGGATCGGTACTGAGCGCACGGCCAATTTCTTCAAAGACCACCGAAACATCTTCAGCGGAGCCACCCAATCCGCCAAGGTCTTCTGAGACAAATGCGCCGAGTATCCCCAGTTCAACCATTTCCGACCAGGCTGTTTGATCAAAGAAAGGCTCTGTCCAGGCCGTTTCGTTGCGCCGCTCTGGTGTGCTGGTTTCTTGCAAGAACCGGCCGAACATTTCGGACAGCATGGCGTGATCTTCGCTGCGTTCAAAATTCATCGGTTAGTCCCTGAACAGTGTCTTTGCGACGATATTGCGCTGAATCTCATTAGAGCCGCCGTAGATCGACAGTTTTCTGTTGTTGAAATAAACGGGGGCCGCGCGGGCGGCTTCGGGTGGCAGGGCGATCTGATTGTCTGACAGGCTTTCTGCATCTGGGGCCGCCGCATGGCCAAGGGCAGAGCGATAAAGGCTCAGGATGCCTTGGCGTACCTGAGTACCGCGGATTTTCATCAGCGAACTGTCGATACTGCTCGCTGCGCCATCCCGCGTCCGCGCGAGAGCGCGCAGATTGGCCACGCGCAAAGCTTCCAAATCCGCCTCAAGTTCGACTGCTTGTGCCGCATAAAGCGGGTGCTCTGCTAAAGACATACCATCGCGACGCACATCAGCTGCCATCCGATGATAGCGGTCCAGATCACGCGCCGAAAAGCCGACACCGGCGATGTTGGTACGCTCATGGGTCAGCAAATATTTCGCCACTGTCCAGCCGTTGTTTTCCGCGCCAACGATATTTGCGACAGGCACGCGCACGTCGGTAAAAAAGACCTCGTTCACCTCATGGCCACCATCGATCAGACGGATGGGGCGCATTTCGATGCCGGGCGTGTCCAGGTCAACAAGGACAAAGCTGATGCCTTCCTGAGGCTTAGCCGTTTGCGATGTACGCACAAGACAGAAGATGCGGTTGGCGTGTTGACCAAGGGTTGTCCATGTTTTCTGACCATTGATCACGTAATGATCTCCATCACGCTCGGCGCGGGTTTTTAGGCTTGCCAGGTCCGAACCGGCACCCGGCTCGGAAAAGCCCTGACACCACCAATCGCGACCGTCCAGAATACGGGGAAGATATTCGGCCTTCTGTTCGTCTGTGCCATAGCGGATCAGAACAGGGCCCAGCATCGCAAGCCCAAAAGACAGCAGACGTGGCGCACCAGCAAGGGCGCATTCTTCCGCAAAGATGTGGCGTTCAACAAGGGTCCAGCCGGTACCGCCATAGTCTTCTGGCCAAGTCGCCGCGAGCCAACCGCGCGCGTTCAGGATCGCGTGCCACCGCTCAATATCCTCTTTTGTCAGCTCTCGGCCCGAGCTCGTTTTTGCAACGAGATCATTCGGCAGGTTTTCCGCCAGAAAGGCGCGAACTTCAGCCTGAAAGGCTTGTTCCGTATCTGAGTAATCCAGGTTCATTTCATGTCCTTTCGCGCCACTGTCCGGTGGCTTCGCCATTCACTCCGCATTAGGTGCGCGGTCCAAGGCATCGGCAAAGTACGACAACAGTTTGTGCTTAATGATTTTGCCCGTGGCTGCTTGCGGCAGGGCATCAGAGACGATCACGCGCGCCGGCACCTTATAGGCTGCCATGCGTTCCCGGGCCCAATTGCGCAGCTCTGATTCAGATACTTCTGCATGCGCGCTGACAAAGCCGATCACGTCCTCGTTGCTGTCGTGGGCGCGGCCCACAACTGCGGCTAAAGTTACGGCGGGATGCGCGGCCAATACGGCCTCGACCTCTGGAGGGTAGACGTTAAAGCCAGAGTGAATGATCAACTCTTTCGCGCGGCCCACGATATGCAGTGTGCCGTCTTCTTCCTGCTTGGCCAGATCTCCGGTGCGGAAAAAGCCGTCGTCTGTCATGGCTTTGTGTGTGGCTTCAGGATTGCGGAAATAACCTTTCATGACGTTTTCGCCGCGGACACATAGTTCGCCGACCCCGTCGTCATTTGGGTTTTCAAGGCGGACTTCAACACCCGGCAGCGGGGGGCCTACGGCGCCGTCATTGCGTGGTGCGTCCATCAGTGTAAGCGCCACGCTTGGTGAACATTCCGAAAGCCCGTAACCATTATGGAGTGGCAGGCCAAGAAGGTCCTCGGTCTGCGTTTTCAGCGCCATGTCCAAAGGCGCACCACCAGCATAGATGTAGCGCAGGTTGTGATCGGCTTTTTCGACCTTCTGCTCGCGCAGACGCTTGTTGATTGCGGCAAAGATCTGGGGAACAGCAGGAAAAAGCGTCGCTGTCTTCAACTGCTCAATCACATCATCCACGTCAAAACGGGGGCGTACGATCAGGCGTGTCCCGCCACGAACAGCACCAAGAAAAACAGAAGAAAGCCCAAAGATATGCGTGCCCGGCAACACCGCCAGCATCACATCTGTTGGCGTAAGTCGACGGGCGTCGGCAGAAAGTTGGGATACAAATAAAAGGTTCCCATGAGTCAGCATCACGCCTTTTGGCTCACCCACGGTGCCGGTCGTATAGATCAGGATAGCGGTTTGCGCACGGTCAGGCTCGACGGGCTCGACCGGTGCGTCGCGGATAGCGGATACAGTCAGCGATCCACAAGCCAGAGGTTTTAGATCAACCCGGCCCATACAATTAGCGTGCGCCGCGGATGCTGGCGACGCATCCGGCGTAAATAGAGCACAGCGTGCCTCGCTCAGCTCAGAAAGTCGCAGGATTTCAGTATCCGTTAGGCGTGCATTGACCAGCACCGTCCAAGCATCAAGGCGGCTCAGCGCAAAGATCGCTACAAGGTAGGCCGCGCAGTTTTCGCTGATAAGCAGCACCCGGTCTCCGGCACGCACGCCATGGTCCATCAGGCGGTCAGCGGCCTGCTGGCTCATCTCGTTGAGTTCGCCATATGTGTAGGTTCGACCGTCATAATCGGAAAGGGCAACAGCGTTTTGATCCGCTGCAATCAGGATTTCGTGGATCCGGTTCATCAGGTGTTTTCTCCTGCAAACGCTGCGCTGCGCCGCCGCAGGGCCACGAAAAGGGGTAGGATCGCAAGGAGGATGCCAGCAATCAGGCTTGGTCCGAAGGGTATGCCTACATAGTCCATTTCTGGTAGGGCTATCAAAAACCCCGCGACAAAAAGAACGATGCGCAACGGAAACTCGCCTGTGCCCGAAAGCGGTCCTAAAAAGATAACGTAACCCTGAAGCGCCATGCAGATCAAAGCCAGACCCAAAAGGGCGCAGGTTACAGCGATAAAGACTTCGATCGCCGGGGATTGCGCAACCAGCGCAGGATTGAGCACAAAGAAAAACGGCGCGATGTAGATAACTCCACCTAGTCGCATGGCTTCCAATCCGGCCTTCATCGCGCTTGTGCCCGCCATGGTCGCCGCAGCATAGGCGCCAAGCGCCACAGGAGGTGTGATGTAGCTGACCATGCCCCAATAAAGAATGAAAAGGTGCACGGCGAGTATGTTGAGACCGCCTGCCTCCAGTGCGGGGGCAAGAACCACAGCCAGGAAAATATAACAGGCGGTTACCGTCATACCCATACCAAAGACAAAGGCTGTCATGGCACCGGCGATCAACAGGATAAAGACGTTGTCTCCCGCCAGGGCCAGCAGTTCGTTGACCAATGTACCCGCAAGGCCGGTGGCCGAGAAAGAGCCGACAATCAATCCGACGCCAAGAATGATTGCCGTCAATTCGGTCAAACCGGTTCCGACCCGTTTCAGAACGTCAATCAGGCCAGCTACCGAAAGGCGGTGACGGGGGAAAATCTGGTTGACGATAAGCAGCAGAACAGTCGCATAGAAAGGTGCAGCAGTTTCCTGGCGCAGCACGACCATCATGAAGATCAAAACTGTAAATACCAGCACATAGGGCCAACCTTCCCGCAAGGTTGCATTTAGTCGAGGCAGATCGGGCCCGGACATGCCGCGCAGACCGAGGCGTGCGGAATAGGCGTCAATCTGAACAAAAAGCCCAAAGTAAAACAGCAGAGATGGTATCGCGGCGGCAATCGCGATCTCGACATAAGGCATCGACAGGAAAGAGGCCATGACAAAGGCGGTCGCACCCATGATCGGTGGCATTAAAACACCGCCTGTCGAGGCGCAGGCCTCGGTCGCTGCGGCTGTCTTCGCTGAGAAGCCAGTACGACGCATCGCCGGGATCGATACCGCACCTGTTGTCAGGATGTTGGAAATCACACTGCCAGACATCGAACCCATGAACCCGCTGGCAAAGATCGAAACCTTGGCGGCACCACCGCGGTATCGGCCGACAAGGGCAAGGGCGAGATCGTTGAAGAACTGCCCGCCGCCCGTGTGTTGAAGCACGGCGCCAAAGATTATGAAGCCGATCACCACACCCCCAAACGCGCGCATGGGAATGCCAAAGATGCTTTCAGAGGAATAGACGTGATAGGCAACCGCTTCCGAAACTGTACTCTGAAATCCGGAAAACGGATCTGGCACATGTCCTGCGAAGGTTGGATAAAGCGAAAAAAGGGCCACGATAGCGAACAGGACTTTTCCCCCGGCTCGGCGTGTGGCTTCCAAGACAAGGGCAAAAAATACATAGGCGACCCATTGGGCCGTTTGGGGGGCTGCGTATTCCCAGCCTTCGGACAGATTGAGCTTCGCCACCCATGCCAGATAGACACCGCTGGCAAGAGCGAGGGTCGCAAGACTCCAGTCAAAAAAGGCGACCGGCCCAAGGCGCTCGCCGCGACGACTGAAGACAAGAAAACTCAGCGACAGGAAGATGGCTGCGAGAAGGGCAAGATACCTGCCATCCAAAAGCACGATCCCGAACAGCTGAATGTTGAACAACTGGTGAACGACAAGAAGAATTGCGCCAGTTGTGCCGATGATCAGCGCCAGATTGCGCCCGGTATCGTAGGTTTCAGCTATTCCGGCTTCGTTTTCGAGTTCTTGCATTACAAGACCTTTTTGTCGGCACGTTCAGCGCGCCGCAGAGAATTGTTTTAGCCCGGCCCAGTTTTTCTGTCGGGCCAGGCAAATACAGTCTGATCGATTAGAATACGACTTGAAGTCCGGCTGCTTTGAGTGCTTCGCGACGCTTGGTTTCCCACGCGGCAGTCCAGTCGTCAGCGCCTGTTTCCTTCAACTCGTTCCACGCGTCTTGCAGAACTTGTTGCCGGCGCAGGAGTTCGTCGTTATGCGCCTGGGCCGCTTCCGTCCATACACCCAGCTCTTGGAAAAGGCGGATGGAACCTTCGTGATATGGAACAACCCATTCGAAGTTCTGGTTGTCGATGGACCAGCCACCGATACCTGGCGCTTTACCGTCATACTCTGGGTAAAGGTCGATCATCGCTTTCGTCATATTGTAGACGAGAGCATCTTCTTGTGCGTCCGTTGTTACGAGAACCGGGTACGCATACGCAGCGCCCTTGTGACCGTCGGTTCCGTCGATATTCGCGCCAACCTTGGCCGTGTTCGTTTGGAAAAACGGCGCGATTTCTTGCATGCGTGCAAGACCCTCGGTGTTGTTCTCATCAATTTCAGGCCAAAAAAGTCCGCGCGGCGAAGACGCCGCTTCGTAAGCAGGTCCCGAATTGGTTGAAGCAAAAGCCGCATCAACCTGACCTTCGATCAAGCCTTTCCAGGATGCAGAGTAGCCACCAAAATCTACGCGCTCGACGTCATCCCAAGTCAGACCAGCGTAGGCCAGATAAGCCGTCGTATTTGCGTTGAGCGCCGGCGCTCCGGTAACCCAGGCAACACGCTTGCCCTTAAGGTCAGAGAAGTCCTGAATTCCCAGGTCACCTGCAACGCCAACCGTCAGGTTAATGGCGCCACCGGAGTTGGCCAATAATACACGTATGGGCTGCGGACCCCATTTTTGCTCCCCAAACTGGAAGACGCCCTCTTGCGCCATGAAGCTGCCGCCTACGCCTGTGGCTGAGAATTGCACCCGGCCCTGACGCAACGGTTCTGTCCGCGACACGTCGTTCTTACCCGGCAAGATCCGAAGGTTGGTGCCCGTGGCGGTTTGCAGAGCGGCGCCAATGGCAACGGCTTGATTGTAGCCAGCGGTTCCCGTGCCGTAGGCCGTCCAGGAAAGTTGCTTCGGCAGATCCAGATCAGCAGCACTTGCGGCTGAAGATACACCCAAAAATGCGGCGGCGGCCACGACAGTCCGAAACTTCATAGAATTGATCCTCCTCGAACGCGAACTAAGTCCGCTATGCGAACGTATATTTTGCAAAATTACAACTCAGTCAATGATTTTTGCCGATAATAGAACAAACATCGTCTAAATATTGACATATGGTTCGCATAGCGAAATGATTGCGAGAATATTTAGGAGAAAAAGTTGGATGGAGAAATTTGAGGGCGACGCTGAAACAGATCGGCAATTTGTAACCGCCTTGGCGCGTGGGCTGGATATACTCTCTGCCTTCGATGGCCAAAGCCGTTACCTCTCGAATTCGGCTTTGGCCGCGCGATCAGGCCTGGCGAAACCTACGGTGTCGCGGCTTACACACACTTTGACCCGGACCGGCCATTTGGTTCGTAACCCTGAGTCCGGGGAATACCGGCTGGGCGCGAAGGTGTTGCAACTGGGCTTCAGCGCGCTATCCGCCATGAGTGTCAGCGAACTTTATCTGCCCGAAATGGAAGCGCTGAGCGTCGGGCCCAACCCTTACGTCACCGTTGCTTTGGCAGAGCAGGTGGGTAACCGAGCGATTTACGTTGCGACGCAAAAGTCTACGCAAGCGGTTACGCTGTCGCTTTATGTCGGCGCGCGGTTGCCTCTGTTTTACTCCGCTGTTGGACGGGCCATTCTTGCCCGCCTTGAGCCAGACGCAAGGGCGGCGGCGGTTTCGTTGGGAGCCGCGGAGTTCCCGGAGCAACAAGCGCGGATCCGGGCGAGTGTCGATATTGCCGTCGGCGACTATGAAACACTTGGCTATGTGCGCAGCTTTGGTGATTGGAAAAAAGAGATCAATGCAATCGCTGTTCCCGTAACGTCGCTGGATGGCTCGACCATTTACGGGCTTAACGTGGGTGGGCCGTCTTTCCTCGTCTCACCCGAAGAGTTAGAAAGCGCCTATGCGGATCGGCTTATGGCGACAGGCAGACAGCTATCGTCAGAGTAAGACTTTAAGCCTGCCAAACGCGATGCGCCGCGTAAGGTCGGATGGAATTGAATTTCATTTCTCTGCGTGTTGCACGATCCAGACGCTTGGGATCTTGCGGCCTACCCAAGTCGGTCTGTGGTCGCTGTCGACGTTAGCGTGGGAAAGGCAGTCTCGACAATTCCTCATGGGTGCAGGTAACACGGGCGTTGGTAGCGAGACCGCCAATGAGGTTGGCGGGTTCGTTGAGTAGCGCGAAAAAAGAGTTGGAAATGACGTTTTGAAAGTCGTGATTCATCAGGGATTTCACAAGACCGGGACCACAACGTTACAAAGGACGCTTTCCAAGAACCGGAATATCCTGAAGGATCGTGTGAATTTACTTTTGCCACGGGATACCCAGGATGCCGGATTCTCGGCACGTCGGTACGCGGTGGTCCCCAAAGACGACACCCTTCAAAATTTTGGTAAGAAACTTCGCGTCACTCTCAAGCCTTATGTAGGCCAGACTAAAAAACCGTTGTTGATCAGCAACGAAGAATTCGCTGGCTTGATTCCAGGACGCAAAGGTGTGTGGTCCTATGCGCATACTCACATCCTTGCGGGGGTTTTGTTAGACGAAATTCACCGACTTGCCGAGGCGCCTGTTCATATCACGTTGCTGTACACAACTAGAAGTGCCACCGACTGGATTCGCAGTACTTATTGGCAGAACCTTCGGTCACACAGGATCACGGAGGACCTTCAAGACTACGCGAAAGCCCTGCAACAGGGTGCGGATCTTGACGCGGTCGTTGACCGGGTCAGTTCTTCGGTTTTCTCTCGAGCGAACATCGTAGCATTCGATGTTACTAAACCCAGTGACAGTTTACTGCCGTTGAAGAAAGCACTTTCTATACTGAATGTGAGGTCGGATGATCTGGTTGAAATCCAAGATCAGAACGTTCAACCAAGCGGAAGCGCCGCGTATTTTCTGAAATTGAACCGATCTGATATGCCCGACGAGAAAGTCGCGGCGGCAAAACGCGCACATTTGGATTTCTTGAAGGCTGGAAGAAACAGTGTGCCGAGCTAACCCGGCCTTGAACTTGATTATGGTTTGTGCGTGCCGGTCAAGCGATCAGGTTCGTGATCGGGGCGCGATGCGAAGAGTTGCAGAGCGCAGGCTTACGCAAGCTCAATTTATTCGTACATTCGCCTGTACGAATTGAATGATGCCTATAGGTATCCGGGCGGCCACTCTGCTGGTTTCATTGTAACTTGGTGGACTGGCCATCTGAAACCAGCTTTCAGAGATGAAGCCTACCTGTTTATCCGCACGTGCACGCAATCGACCTGATGGGAGACCTTGACCCGTTTGCAATCGGCAATCTCACAACCTGGCTATGCGCAAGGACGAGGACGCAAATCTCGACAATGCTTACCCCGGGCGCTCCGCCTATCGCTGAGGACATTTGGGGCCCGGTTTCATAACCGAACGGCCAATGTCATCGAGTGGGTTAGGAATGTGCAATTGGAGGGCGATCCGGCGCCGCAGTGTCGCCTCACCGGTTTTGAATTGGCCCATCTCAAGGCTGCAAAGATCAACGCCAGTTTCGAAAAGCTCGGGATAGAGGCGAAGCCTCTCAAACGTTCATGAAACGAGCCATAAAGGCAACCAACTTCTTTTTCTCCTAGTTAACCGGTCATTAACTCGTACGAAGGTGTAAAAGCGCCTTCTTGTTTCGGTCATGCCGTTCGATCAAACGTTTTTGTTGTCTTGGAGATGGAATCGACCTTGCTGATTTCGGTACGAGACCCGATTTTTTGAGTTCCGGAAATAGTGTGTAAATCTCCTTAAGGGCTTCTGGTGATACCGCGGAGAGTGCCATTGGACCGAAATAGAGGCTCTCTGTCGGCGCTCCCTCGGCGAAGATGATTTCGTGTCGGTCCAGCAGAAAATGGTAGTAGTCAACGTCTTGAGTTTCAGTCGCAATTTCAATTCCGGGCAACGTCGTAAGCTTTTTCGCGGCCACAAGCACTTCATCCTCTCCGAACATGCGCTTCACGATCAGTGAGTTGGCCAGGAACCGATGCTGAGGGGAAACCATCAACGCTCGGCTTGGCAAGCCTTGCCCCAAGGCTCCACGTGCAATTCGAACAGGAACCAAATCGAGACTCGCTTGCAGTTCGACTGCGCGCACATGTCTATGAACAACCTTTCGAATAGGTTGGAAACCCCTGTCCCGCGTTTTTAGTTCGTCTCCTGGAACAAGACACTCTACCGGTTGCAACCCGCGCTGTGTCAGTATGCGTGTCCCGGAAACGAAACAGGTGACGAATTCCTGGAAAGGGGTGGGGTTACTTGCGGAGGTTTGCGCTCGGTCAAAAGTATAGGTTTGACCTGGCTCCAGCGGTATAGTTGAAATTACACCGTCGACCGGACCCGTTAACCGTCCAGCCATGTTGAAGTGTAGGCTGGTCACCTGATGACCGGTCGTGTCGTTTATCAGATCGTAAGCTGTAACTATCGAAGTGCCGGCAGGAAAAACAATACCGTCTATATCGACATCGTTTGTTAAAAACTGTTCTTCATTGTCTTCTTCTTCGAAAAGATCATCATTGTCGGTGATTGCGACTAGGGTTGGTGTGGCTCCCGGCTTTAAGGTTAAAGTATATGGGGCTGATCCGGCCGCATTACCGCCGGACAGTTCATCAGGCAATGCTTCTTCAAAGTCAGTTGGACTGTAAACAAATAGAAATCGCATCTCATCTCACAGTCAGTTGTTCATCCAACGCCTTCGAACCCCACCCGCTGCCGGTTTGGGTTTCGTTCCGCACCCGTTGAGGTACGCCCCCGCAAAGCCCGGGTGTTTTTGTACTGGGCTTACGAGGGCGCGCGTCGACTCCTGCGGCCAAAATTAAACTGCGGACGCTGCAGGGTTTTACGATTTTAAGTAGAGCGCGGTGAGCGCCGCTAGTTTATCAGCGGTTTTTCCCAGTATTTGCTCTGGGCTTCGGGATCCAACGGAGTTCCTGCGATGGAGTTGGTGTAGTTGCTGATAAGTTTGACCGCCAAAGCCAGTATCACTTCAAGTGCCTGCTGGGGGGTATAGCCTGCATCAAAAAAGGCCTGCAACTGCATTCGGGACACCTTGCCGCGATTGGCAATCAGAAGGCGGGTGAAGTCACTGAGCGCGTTTTGTTTGGGGTTGGAGAGCTTTCCACCACCTCGTAAGGCGTCAATGTCGCATGATTTCAATCCGGCCTGCTCAGCCAGAATAGTGTGCCAGGGCACACAGTAGTTGCATTCATTCTCGTAGTTGGCAGTTAAATAGACGACCTGTCGCTCTTGTGTGTCCAGGCTCGTCGTATTGAACCCATCCCACATAAAAGTATACCCGGCCAACAATTGAGGGCTGAGTGCCATCACTTTCTCGACATTGGGTATCATGCCGAAATTCGCTTCGGCTTTCTCCAGCCATTCAACAGAGTCTTTCGGCGCTGTTTCTTTTTCGAGCAGCGGAAAATGCGCAGCTTGCGTCATTTCATCTTTCATATTGAACATCCTTTCCTGTTAGGTGGCCTATGCTAGGCGCGCGCATTTCCTGCCTTGTTCGATTTTGCTTTACGTCGTTGATAAGACCTCATCGCGTTTCCAATCAGAAAACCGAACAAGTGAACCGGCCACGAACGCGGAATAAGGCGGTTTTCCCAAGCGTAGAACTTGTTCAGAACACCTGAGACAACGCTCATTTTACGCCCCAGGTTGCGCAATCCGGTGCGCGCCGCGCTTCTGGGATGTTGCGGTATCATGGGAAGCAGTGTCGTGTTCATCTTCAGGCCTGCCGCAAATGGCGTGTCCGTTAGGCCCGGTGACAACGTCAGGACGTCGATTTTCGCAGCCTTCATCTCGGCAGTCAGTGCTTCGCCCAAGGTCAGGACATAGGCTTTGGAAGCTGCATAAACCGCAAAGTTCGGAATTCCCTGATATGCAAACAGGCTGGACACCAGAATTATACCAGATTTTTTTTGCGCTTTGGTCTGTCGGGCAGCCATGTCGCGGCCAAACAAATGGGCAAGTTCGCTTGGGGCATCTATGTTCAGACGCAGCATCTTGCGCAAAGCAGCATAGTCCTTGTCGAGGAACGGACCCATTTCATCGATACCAGCGCTGGCGATCAGCAGTCCGATATCAATGCCACTGGTGCGTGCGTGCAGCTCCTGAACCGCACCCTCCTGCGCGAGGTCCAGCGAGATGACCCGCGTATGAATCCCATGAGCTAAAATCAGATCTTGCGAGAGTTCCTCAAGGGCATCCTCGCGCCGCGCGACCAGGATCAGGTTAAATTTCTGCCTTGCGAGCTGGCGGGCCATTTCCTTTCCAATGCCCGATGAAGCACCGGTGATCAGCGCCCAGCCACCGTAGGTTTTTTTCAGATTTCGCATTTTTTGGCTCCGAACAACAGTGTTTAAGTCAACCGGCGATCATGGCTTTCACGTCACTAAGACTCAGCGCATTGCCGCCAACGCCCCAATGGCCATTCCCGACTTCTTCAATCACCACCCATGTTGCGTCGCGCAGTTTCTCGCTTGTCACGTCCAGAACGGTCGAGGTGATTTTTTCGATCATCTCCTTTGATTGATCTTGACTGAGTTCGTCCTTGAAAACTTTTACAGTTACCAGGGGCATGGCTCTTCCTTTCGGTTGGATTGGCGCGGCGCCTGCTGCAGGCCAAGGGCAACAGGCGCATCTGTGTGCGAAATTTGGTTCCGGTCAGGCTGGTTCATGCGCCAGATTCTTCGCGGACCTAACGGCAGCCATCTGGCCGCCCTCCGGGTCTGACGTAAGAAGCGATGGCTGGAACCGGACATCGTCAATTTCTTTGACGCCGATAAAGTCCAGCCACCAGGACAAGTATTCTGAATGGTAATCCTTGCCGTATTTCTCATGAGCCCCGGGCGCCCAAACCCCCGAAGTGTAGAAAACACGCGCGCGTTTGCCTTCGAGCAGGCCGGAATAACCGGCCTCGGGGTCGAACCCGAACAGCAGTCCGGGTTGTGTGATTATATCGATGTACTGTTTCAGTTTGTAAGGCACGCCTCCGTTCCACATCGGGACGGAAATCACGTATTCATCCGCGTCGGTGAAACGGGAAGTGATACTTACGACCTGATCCCATACGGATGCTTTATGTGCATCCATCTCGCCAACACCAAAAAACGTCATTTTTGCCGCAGCTTTGTCCCCGTCAAATTCCGGCAAGTTTTCGGTCCACAGATTCAGCGTGTCCACGGTCAGTGCCGGGTCTGCTTCAGTCGCGGCTTCTAAATAAGCCTCCGCCAGTTTCGTTGACTGAGAGGCCTCTCCCCG
Organism: Ruegeria sp. AWH4_226; assembly: GCF_056159225.1. Classification (NCBI taxonomy): domain Bacteria; kingdom Pseudomonadati; phylum Pseudomonadota; class Alphaproteobacteria; order Rhodobacterales; family Roseobacteraceae; genus Ruegeria; species Ruegeria sp. AWH4_226. The sequence continues at coordinate 86,004 of NZ_JBSWUU010000002.1, forward strand.
GGGGGAGGCGACGATATGAAGGACTTTGGTCATTTTATTTGTCTCCTGAGTTAAGGCGCGTGTTACCGGGCCATGAAACGGCGAACTGCATCGCCTATCTCTTCTGAATGGGTTTCGAGGGCGAAATGCCCGGCGTCGTACAGGTGCACCTTTGCGTCTGGCAGCAGCTCCTGAAGAGCTTCGACACCGTCCATCGGAAAGAAGGGATCATTACGCCCCCAGACAACAAGCGTGTCCGGCTGGCTTTCCGCCAGGTAGGTCTGCCAGGCTGGGTATTGGGCAACGTTGTCTTGATAATTCCACAGGTATTCCAACTGAATTTCCTGGTTACCTGGCCGGTCCAGCCCAGCCTGATCGTGCACCCAGGCGTCCGGATTGATGCGGTGTGTCAGATCGGCGCCTTGGGTGTATTGCCACTTGGTGGTTTCGGGTGTGAGAAAGTCGCGCACTGGGGCTTCGGTTTCAGGGGTTCTGTCAGCCCAGAAGGGTGCGAATTTTCCGACGATATCCGGGTTCCATCCTTGTGCATGGATAGTTGCGTTCTGGATGATCAGCCCTTCGATTTTCTCTGGATCGGCTTGGGCTAGTCGAAACCCAACAGGGCCGCCGTAATCTTGCATGAATAGAGTGTAGCTGGTCAGGCCGAGGGTTTTCGTAAACTCTCGAATGGTCGCCGACAAAGTTGCAAAATCATAGTCATACTCATCTGCATCCGGGGCTGAAGATTGTCCAAAACCCGGGTAGTCGGGCGCGATGACGCGGTAGTTCTCTGACAATTGCGGGATTAAGTCCCGGTACATATGCGAGGAGGATGGGAACCCGTGAAGGAGCAATATCACGGGTGCAGTTTTTGGCCCTGCCTCGCGATAGAAGACGGAAACCGAGCCAACATCCACGGACTTGTACTTGAGTTCATCGCCTTGCCCATTTCCCGCTGAAACCGACGCACTGCATAGTAAGAGCGCTACAGCACTTGCGACAGGAAAAGCACTTTTATTCGTGCGCATCTTGAGTAACCTTATAAGTAAGTTTTAGATAGTTACTGTATGATGCCGCGGTCGCTCTCTGGCAAATCACAAGAAATTGTGCAAGCAACAGGAAAAGCAACTTTTAAATCCATGTTAGATAGTAAAAGACCTGAATCTTCAGAGATATACGTCACGAACAGAAAGGTTTTTAAACAATGGCCGATGTTCGACCTGCACCTTTTTTCATTGGGGACAGCATTGCGTTAGACTTTGTGAACTCAATTGCGTCGCCCAGAGCAGTTGAGTACGAGTGGCTCGCGACTGGAACGGATCTGCTCGATTGGCTTGTTCAATCCGGTCTGTTGCGCGAGGAAGAGATTTCGCACCTACGTCATGCTTCGCATCGTTCCGGACTAGGCTTGGCCGCCGAGGAAATCCGCGAATTCAGAGAAGAATTTCGGACATTCGTCAGCAGCGCCAGCGAAACAAATATCGTGTCGTCCGATCATCCGATGCTTGAACGACTGAATTGCTTGATGCAAAGGGGATGCCAGTCGTTGAGATTGTCACCGAGTGAGACAGGCGTTAGTGGCTTCCAGCTTAGTGTTGAGCACCATTTAGAGTCCCCGGATGATCTGTTGCCGCGCATTGCCGCTGCTTGCGCTGAGTTGATTGCCGACGCGGACTTCACGCATGTAAAAAACTGCGAAGGTGAGGGCTGTACCTTGATTTTCCGAGATGTCAGCAAAAACCACAAACGGCGGTGGTGCAGCATGGAGGTCTGCGGCAACCGTGCGAAGGCGGCTGCGCACAGAAAGCGGTCGTCAACGTAGGATTCCAGTAGCATTCCGCATTCAGCAGGCCACCAAAAAAGTCGGGTCACAAAACGAACTGAGACACCGAACGCACTTCATTACAACTTCTGGAAGGCTGGTGTTGACCTGGTCCGATTTACCATTGGCCTGTCAGTGGCTGTGACCGCCATCAACACTTGCTGGTACAACCAAAACACCTGGTGCGGGAGTATCAAGATCATGACCGTCTTGGCCAGCCTCAGGGATTTCGATCCAGTGTCGCTCGCTATTCGCGCATTCCTGAATCGCGGGAATATAGAGAGTTTCGCCTGCAGTTACATGATCGCTGATCCAGGCGCGGAATACAAATTCATCATAGTAAGCGTCAAGAAGCTCTCCCGACCATATGATTTCCTGCACGCCTTCCGAGACGGTGCTACCATAATATTCGTAACTGTTCTGGTACTCGCCGATCACTGTTTCAAGTGTCCATCCAGCTTTGACCATCGGCTGAGCTGCGATTAGTCCCTCTGGGATCTGTACACGGACACGCAAGGTTGCCTCGTCTCCGCAGCCGTGGGGAATGCGCAGCGTCAGACGCGCGGTTTCCCCCTGTACAACTTCGGGTTCTGCCAGGGAAACATGCGCATTCGCCTGTGATGCGAGTATCAGCAATGAAGTAATTGCAATGAATGTAGTGGTTTGTTTCATGGGTTTGTTTCCGTTTTCCGTTTTGATTCAGTTGGATTTCGAAACGAGGCTGGGGCGCGGTGTATATCTTACGAGCGGGCCTTTGATCAGGCTGGGTTTTTGAAGATCCCAAGAGGTATCCGGTCGAGCGTAATTCTGCTGTCCTGAGTACGATCTCAAAGTAACACCTGGTTTGTGAACAAGCTCGCCTCCCAGTGCACCGCCGACTTCGAGGGTCGTAACTGAAATCAAGTCCAACAACAGCACCCAGACCGGCAACCAGGTGCGAATGGTGTTGTCCTCAATGTGTCCGAGCAAACTGGCCAAGAACAATTGCCAAGCCGCGCCTCATAGTAAGATGTGTGTTGCAATAAGAAACAGCCCCAAGGCGCCAAGCGCCGCATGTATCAGCGACAGAGCCCAAGGAGCAAACTTTCCTCGAAGCACAGAAGCTGCCAGAACGAGACCACCAACGACGGTCACGAGGAAAGTGACAAGTGCATATGTCATGAAAGATACCTGCGGAGTGGATTGGTTAGCGACGGTATTGCTTTAGCAACTAAAGCCTCAGGAGCATCGGTGCAGGCGGCGTTTAAGGGCGCGCAAGGTGCCAAACGTCGTTGACACCATCACCTGTTATGTCGCCTGGGTTTTCATCGCTGACCCACCGGTAAAGGGGCTTGCCATCGTAAGCCCATTGCCGTGTACCATCGTCGCGCAAGATCGCAGTGAACTTGCCAAGCTCATCAGCGTCATCTGGCGCGATGAGAGGGGGCCACGCCTCAGCGCATCCGCCGTTGCAGGCAGAAGAGGTGGGTGTATCAGGATCGAAAGTATAGAGGCTCATCCCATTCTCATCGACGAGAATGCCATTGACCTCTGAGACAGGCGCAGTGGCGTGACCATCTGCATGGGCTGAATTTGCCGCCAGACTCAGGGCGAGGAAGGCTGAGGCGAGTGCAACGAATTTCATAGGAGTTCTCCGTGGTTTTGGTCCAAGCCAATTGGGCCGCTCGACACTGCCGAGGGGCTACATCACTTGATGATCTTGGCCGTTTTGGATTGGTTGCGTTTGAAGACAGACGTTATGCGGAAACTGTCACCGTGCCCTTCATATGAGGGTGGTAGGTACAGATGTAATCAAAGCGCTCGGCAGCTTGGAATACGATCTGCGCCGATTCTGACTTTTCCAGCTTGCCGGTGTCCCAGACAACGTTCTGCTCGGTGGCTGTATGGGGCGCAATATCCTCATTCACCCATTCAACGATATCCCCAGTTTGGATCTCAAGATGCTCAGGTATGAACTTGAACCGTCTGATCGTGACAGTATGGGTTTGTAAAACCTTGCTCTGAGATCGAGTGTCAGCGCTTGCACCGGTTGCAAGAATGCCAAGATGCGCGCCAAGCATCGTGCCGAACACACGCCGATTCATGGTGTTGTTCAGCTTTCGCATTGCAGCGACTCCACCATCACTTCAGCATGTTTCTCATGCTGCTGGAAAGTGGCCAGCGCATCTTTCAGCAATTCCCCAAGCGGCTCTACAGTTACCGCTGGAATGAAGCTATCCTTCACCGTGGCATTCACCAGTCGATGATAGGCCAGTTCATTGGTTGCATAAGCACAGTCAAATGCATGTCCTGACAAACCGACCAGTTCTTGTCGTTTAGCTGCCGCACCTTCAAGAAGTGCCTTTGACAGGTCGTTGTCCTGAGGCGCTACATCCAATTCAGTAAGCAATTTCACAGCAGCTTCGTTCACCGCGGAGTGATCGCGCAGCATGGTCGTTGCGAATTCAAGCACGGTTGGGTTTTCCGTCCATGCTGCCGCCAGATGCGCATATCGGATGTCGATCACGCCCGCGATGTAGGCAGAATGTGCGATTTCAAGATCATTCATGCCTTCTTGGGCTGCAGCACAAGTGGCGATGGCACCTGCGGCGAGGCAGCAAATCAAGCGGTTGGGTTTCATATTGGTTTCTCCCAGTTGGTTAGTGATTAAGAAGTTCGAAGAAGCGGTGTCGCGCTTGTTGGTCATCACGAAATACGCCAGTCAATTCCGTGGTGATGGTTTCAGTTCCGTGGACGTGAACGCCGCGCGTCGACATGCACTGGTGCTCGGCTTTGACCAACACGGCCACGCCCTGAGGGATCAGCACTTGCTGCAGAGTTGACGCAATCTGAGCCGTCATCCGCTCCTGGACTTGCAAACGGCGCGCAAAAGTACCGACGAGGCGGGCAAGTTTCGACAGTCCGACCACCCGGTCTGAGGGCAGGTAGGCCACGTGCGCGGTGCCGATAATTGGCGCCAAGTGATGCTCGCAAAAGCTGGTGAAGGGGATGTCTCTGACCAGAACGATGTCCTGATAACCTTCGATGTCTTCGAAGGTTCTGCCAAGATACTCTTCCGGGGACTCAAGATAGCCGGAAAACCATTCGCGATACGCATCGACCACCCGTCGTGGCGTATCCTGCAATCCTGGTCGGGTGTGATCGTCACCAGCCCAGTTCAGCAGTGTTTTGACTGCCTCCATAGCCTGTTCTTTGCTTGGGGGCAGCGTGATGTTTGTGGGTTTGGTCATCCTTACCTCGCGAATCATACACTTTGTTAATTAAAAACATTACAAAGTTGCGTCAACTGGAAAACGGCTCTATATGCAAGCGGAAGAACACGGGTACACGGACAATGCTTGGATCAAGTCAGACTGAAATCCTGAAGACGCTGCTTTATGCTCCGGAGGGTGTGAACATCGATACGATTTCGCAAAGCTTGGGCATTTCGCGAAACGCCACGTACCAGCATGTCAAAACTCTTGAACGTGATGGTCTGATCGCTCGTCATGAAATTGAGAAAACCAGAGGCCGGCCCGGCCAGACCTATCGCCTTACTCGCGAAGGACAGGCGACCTTCACTCAATCATACTCACTTATTGCGACATTGCTGATAGGAGCGGTAAAGCAAGACCTCGGAGAAGAAAAACTCACAACCTTTCTTGAAAGTCTGGGCCACTCCCTAGCGGAAGGTGTAAGTGAAGACCTCGCTGCAATGTCCACTGCGGACAGGGTTGCAAAGATATCTGACATAATGAAATCCCTTGGATATGAAACGATTGTGGAGCCTGATGGGACGACGCCGGGCGCCCCACCGCAGATTGTTGCCCACCATTGCGTGTTTCACGATGTTGCTGAGGAGCATCCGGAAGTATGTTCGATGGATCTCGCATTGCTTGGCTCTCTTTCCGGATGCAGCGTTGAACATAGCGAGTGCATTGTGCGCGGTGGCGGAAAGTGCAGGTTTAAGTTCCAATCAAGAAACTCATAAAGACCGTCAATATCGGTGTTTTTCACCGGATAAGCCTTTGCGTTTTTGACGGGATTGTCAAAGTCAGGCCTGATCCTCACAAAACGGTTCTGTTGCAAACATTTGACCATTGGGGCTGCCACAAATGGCAATACCCGTCGGGATGTTCTTATGCTTCGAAGGAAGTTGCAAAGCCATAACCATTGCTTAAATCCTGATCGAAACAGCCAAGCTTAACTGTGTTGACCGACATGTCAGGCTAACATGGGTATTGGTCCAGATCGCAGATCACAATATCCACCAGATCGACGAACTGCTCCGCTGCCGACACGCTGCCCAAGCAACGTACCAGGCCGCACCAGAACAACGCCAGTGCACCTTCTATGGACGATCGCTGCGTGAACCATCTCTGCGCCACTCCACCAATCAACTTGGCAAACAGCAAAAATTCGCGGTCGGGCAACTGTGTGTCGTCAGGCACGGGCTAGCAGCACGTGCAAAAGGCTGTGCAATAGGTCAAACACGTGTCAGTACCAGAATCGATGCAAAAGGCCGTGCCAGTTACCTCTTGCGTTCTAAGCGTCTACACATATTGCAAACTTGATCCCGACCGTCAGGCTGAGCGTCGTTTTGGTAGCACATGCTCTAAATGACGGGATCAAACCGTATGCCTGAGCACACGCAGGGAATTGCCCACGTGGACAGCATCAAACAAACTCAAACTGCCGCCTGATCAGGCTTCACCAACTTTTGGGCATAGGTTGCTTGGGGTTGCAGCTCGTCAATCCTCCAATAGGTGCTCATAGCGCTCGTCGGTCAGAGTTTTCAGAAAAGCGACAAGCGCATCAATTCGTTGATCGTCAAGTGCGGGACCGTGTGTAAGTTCTGTGACGGCAAGGGTTTCAGGCACTGGTGTTGGGCCGAAATTGACGCCTGTCTCGGGGTTGATCCGACGCGCATCAGATCTTGTGTTGTAGATATTGTAGAACAGAACAACTGTCCGCAGATCCTGAAAAACGCCGTTGTGCATGTAAGGCCCGGTGACAGCGACATTGCGCAGCGTCGGCGTGCGAAACTTGCCGCGCTGCGCCTGATCGCCCCCCACCGCTTCATTTGCGACAAGGCCTTCGTCCACAGTGCCTGTTGCGACACCATTCAGTTTTCGCAATGCATGGTTTTCGGGCGTGCCAATGTTGTGGTAACGATGGTCGGAAAAGGTCTCGCGAGGGTCGATAGCACTGCGGGACAACTGGTGGCATTGGTTGCAGTTTGTGAATTGTTCGGAAAAGAACAGCACGCGGCCCAACTCTTCTTCTTTTGTCAACTCAACCTCACCGCGCAGGTACTTATCGTATTTTGAATCGAAGGGGCTGAATTCTGGTGTACGTTCAAAGGCGGCAATGGCCTGTGTCATCGCAGCGTATCCTGTGTCAGCATAGTCAAGAACGTCAGAACCGAACAAGGTGGAAAAGGCTTCGGTGTAAACCGGATCTTCAAGCAGCCGCGCCACAACGGCCTTTTTGGACGGCATCCCCATCTCAATTGGATTGAGCGGTGGGCCACCCGCTTGGTCTTCTAAGGTTGGTGCGCGCCCATCCAGAAACCGCCCTCCAACCCACTCTCCTTCCGAGTTCTTGTGAAGTTGAGGAATAAACGCTGCGTACCCGGCCGTAGGAGCGTTGCGATCCCCGAGCGAAACTCCGTCAGCGCCAAGCGAAGCCATGCCTCGTGGGTCGGCAAATCCAAACTCGGGGTCATGGCAGGTTGCGCAGGCCTGAGTTCTGTTCATCGAAAGGTTTACATCGAAAAACAGACGCTCACCAAGCTCTTCAATATTCTTTGGGGGATTGTCCAAAGTATCGGACAGGGCGATTGCAGCGGTAAAAACACAACACAAACCGACAACAGCGAAGTAAGAGGTTTTGAGCATGGAGTCTCCTTTCTCGACAGTTTTAGTAAACAATAAGCGTGTCGGTTTTGATTTCGGTCAAGCTTTCGATCACTGTCCCAAATAGGTTTCAAAAATCAGGCATTTGAGGAAGAAGCAACTGCAGATTTTCGCGATGTATAAATCGGAAGTATCTTTATGAAATCAATATGGAATTCTCAACTCACTACATGCTGTGGGAAGCTGAATTTGCAACTCTTCCTTCGCTCTGGGTCGCACCGAGGTTTTGATCGCCTGGACGCAGATATGCCATCGTAAGCGTTTCGATTTAGCGCGAGGTCGGTATCAAGGCTGAACCAGCACTGCCTTAAAAACACGTGCCGCGGGGGTCAATGAGCACTGTAAATTTGGATGTTTACACTGCAGCTGCCAATCGTGTCGAAAGCCTATTTCTAATTCTTGACAAGAATAGTCAGTTTGAATATCGCAACCCCAGCCGATTGAGCCAGTCTGGTATCTGACGAGCTAGATCAACAGTGGTCACCATACGTGTGTCGTGAAAACGGTGATTTGCTCAATGGCGCAAACACACTCAACACACTTGAGGAAAAAGAGAGGCAGGGCACGCTATGAATAACGCAACACTTGCACGCGTTCTGGTTGTAGTTTTGGTTTCGTGCGCAAGCGCTGCATTTGCCCAGGAAACGCCTGTTTCGCCGCCACAAACACTGTCGCAGCCTGAAGCGCCAGTGTTAGAGCTGCCTCCAGCTTTGAACTCCGGAGACGTCCTTGTCACTCAAGACAGTGATGCCCTCGCGGGGGCGGCGGCGCAAGGCGCTCAAGAACCGCAGAATGTTGATCCGGTTTCCGACTCTGAATTGGCGGCAAGCCGTGCGATGACGTTTCTTCAGAATGGCGGGCCAGCGATTTGGGCAATCTCTGCCCTGTCAGTGGTCACGCTTGCGCTTATCTTGTGGAAAATCTGGCGACTGGCACTCGTTGGCGCGTGGTCTCACGGCAAGGCGGTTGATGCGGTGGAAGCCTTTGAAAACGGCGATGGAAAGAAAGCCATGGGGTTCGTGGAAGGACGCCGCGGAATTCGGTCCCGGGTTGTCGAAACGACGTTAAGGAGTTTCCAAAGCCTGCCCGAAGACAGCGTTCGGGAAGAAACTGCACGTGTTGCAAAGCGCGAGTTAGCGTCGGCACGGGTTGGTTTGGGTGCACTTGAACTGATTTCGACAATTGCGCCGTTGCTCGGATTGTTAGGCACTGTGCTTGGTATGATTGCCGCGTTTCAGGCGCTGCAGGCTGCAGGCTCCAAAGCTGATCCGGCATTGCTTGCCGGAGGCATCTGGGAGGCGTTGCTGACCACCGCCGCCGGCATGGCGGTTGCAATACCAGCATCCGCAGCGCTGACTTGGTTCGAAGCGGTAATTGAGCGTATGCGCAGGGATATCGAAGACAACGCCGCACGGATTTTTGTAGCAGCTGGTCCGGACAGAATGAAGCTGGCGGCTGAGTAACACATGAATCTTACCCAACCCGCTCGACCCCGGCGCAAGCCTAGTCTGACCCCAATGATCGATGTGGTTTTTCTGTTGCTGGTGTTTTTCATGTTGGCGTCCCGCTTTGGCGTTGAGGTGATGATGCCCCTGCCACTCGCCTCATCGGGGGACGGAACCTATGACGGGCCGCCAAGGATGGTGGTTATTTTGCCGGATGGCGTTTTGTTGAACGGTCAACCGGTTGCAGATTTGCCTGATGCACTACGCCCGTTGATTGATCAGCCAACTGACATGATTATCCTGCGCGGACAAGGCGATGCGACCTTGCAAAGTGTCGTCGCTGTCACCGAGCAGTTGCGGGCCGCTGGGTTCACCTCATTGGTATTGGTGGAGTGACCTTGATGGATCTGAGTGAGCCGGTCAAAAAACAGCGTTCGGAATCCATTGTGCCGATGATCAACGTTGTTTTTCTGTTGTTGATTTTCTTTTTGATGACGTCGCAACTCTCGCGCCCAGAGCCATTTGAGATCACCCCGCCGGAAGCCGCCACCCAAGCCGAAGTCGAAGCCGAAACGATTTTGTTTGTTGGCACAGATGGACGCCTGTCTTTCGATGGAGCCGAGGGAGAAGGCGCAATAGCAGCCATAGCCGCGCAAAGCGATGCGTCAGATGTGATTCAGGTTCGGGCCGACGCTAACCTTAAAGCGACCGTTCTCGCAGGAATTCTGAAGCAGCTTGCTGCCGCAGGACTGGCGCGTGTCGAGTTGGTGGTGCAAGCGAAATGAGACGCTGGACAGAAGCTGCCGTCTTTTCTGCGCTGGCACTTGCCATTCATGTTGTGCTGTTTGGCCTGCAATCAAATGACGGTGTGGAAGCCGGCGGCGTCGGGGGTGAGGCTATTGTCTCGATCGAAGCGGCTTCTCCGGCGGTGATAGAAATGGTCGAAAAGTGGGAGCGCCCTGCTGCCCGAACACCTGAACCCATTGAAACACTGATTGCACCCGAACCGATAAAAACACCACAAACACCCAGGATTCAACTAAGCGAAGCCCCGCGTGCTGATCTGAAAGTCGCGGCTTTGCCAGCGCTTGAATCTGATGAGCTGAACCTTGACGTCCAGCAACCTCCGCCCAAACCAGTCAAACGCCCTTCCGAAGTTGAGAAAAGCCCTACGCAAGAACCAAAGCCGGTAAGCGAACCCCCCGAGCTGGAACCATCAGACATTGCTCCGACGTCGTCGCCGAGGCCGACCGAGCGCCCACAACAACGAGCCGAAAAGCAAAAAGAACAGCAGGTTGAAGAAAAAAGAAAGGCCGAGAAAGCCAGCGCAGGACGTGCAGCCCAAAAAGCTGCCGGAACGGGGGGTAGTGCCCAAGCTGGCAATTCCGGTGCAGCGCAAACAACAACCGTATCAAGGGGGCAGCAGGCCAAGCTTCAGGCAATCTGGGGATCCAAAATTCGGTCGCGGATTGAGCGGGCCAAACGTTATCCGCGCGGTGAAAGAGATTCTGGAAAAGTCAGTTTGAGAATATCGATTGGCGGCAACGGCCGGCTTTTAGGTGTCAATGTCGTCCAGTCGTCAGGGAATCCTACGCTGGACCAGGCAGCGCTGGCGGCAGTTCAGCGCGCCGGTAAGTTCCCGCCTGCACCAAAAGGACTGGCGGGCAACTCATTTACATTCAGTTTGAGTGTCACTCTTCAAAGGAAATAGGTCGTCATCTTGCGGTGAATCCGACTGACCTATCGTCCAGATGTTCTCTGGTTGAACCTGTTCAATCCGCGCCGATCATCAGGCAGCGGGTGCAAAAAGGATTAAGGGTGGCCGTAATTCATTCAGTGGATGAGTTGCGAACCTGAACGTCCGAAGGACTCTGCGACAGGCTTTTGGTCGTTCAAGAGGTGGCTTCACCACCAAGTTCCACCTTCTCGTAAACGCACACAGCTTGCCTATGAGGACCGAGATCATACCGGGTCGGACTTCTGACTATCGTGGTTTCGATTTGGTCATGGAGGGCAATCTGCCTCAGCTGCGCGTGTTGTTAGAGGATCAATGATCGCGATCTGATGACCCAGATACCCATGCGCAAAACCAGAAAGATGCGCGTTGGTGTCGACCGTTCACTTTACCGACTGGGAAATCGGGTCGAGCGCTGCTTCACCAAGCTCAAGAACGCTCGGCGTGGTGCAACCCGCTACGACAAGATCGCAGAGAGCTTCCAAAGATTCATCGACGTAACGTCCATCCGACTTTGGCTTCGCCATTTGCCGACATGACCTAGGCGCCAATGTCGACTATCAGGACATCATTTCAGGTGCTGAATTCCTGGCACATGGTTACTACCTGAGCCCAGAACAGATGACCTTTGCCACTACGGACGAATTCACGTTTTAGTCGCTGGCGACATAGATTTCGAGCGCACAGCGTGTTTCACAGCTCCGAAAACGGAGCCGTTACATGAGCAACTTGCGCGCCCGGACGAACGACGTCTTGCCTGGCAGAAGATGGTCCCGATGACCTTTAGGCTGCTTTTGTTGCGACCAATCCACGCTTGGTAGAAGGGATCTAGGCAGAACGGAATCATGGGATGCCCCGAAAAGAAAGATAACCAGTAAGACGGAAAGACTCTACGGGCTGCAGCAAGAGAGGAAAGTTTCTTTCACTTTGACCGGTTGACTTCATTCCGTTGAAATCCAGGTCAGGAGTTTGGTCAAAAACGTTTGAAAATATACAAATGAAGAGCTGGAGCATAGAAAAATAGTGCCATATGAGAGACTAGTTTTCTCATTGTGTGCAAATTTTTTTCACAATTTTTATTCACGGCGAAAATTTTCTTCTTGACCGGTGAAATGGTTTCATTACGCTTCAAGTCGTCGGGGGCCTAAGGTGGAGGAGCTTTGGTTGTCCTGGCTTTTTGGCAGTGTCTTTTTGGCGCTTACAGGGAGGAATCAATGTCCGACGAAATCAAAAAAATCACCGAAGCCCCAAGCGGTTTCGCAATGTCTCGCCGTCAGGTGCTTTCTGCGGGGGCGGCGGCGGCCGTGTTGGCTTATACTGGCGGTGTCAGACCTGCGGCTGCGTCTGGTTACAAGTTTGCAGCCGCCTTAGGTTGGACCGCTTTCGATAGCGGCGCGGCCCTTCTGCAGGGTTATAAGGATGCCGTGAGCGAGCTTGGGGGCGAGTTATCGATCACCGATGCCGGGTTCGACCCCAAGAAACAGTCAGACCAAATCGACTCGATAATTGCATCGAAGCCGGATTCGCTGTTTATCACGCCTTCCGACGCTGCTGCGATTGCTCCGTCAGTGCAGCGCGCCATCGACGCGGGTATTCCGGTGTTCTGTGGCGATAGCATGGTTCCGGGCGTGGCTGTGCATACAACTGCCTTGTCCAACAACTTTGGCATGGGCTTTGTAACTGCTGAATACATTGCCAGAAAACTGGGCGGCGAAGGCAACATTGCAATCGTTACCCTGCCATCGAACGAAAGCTGGGACCAGCGTACTTTGGGTATGGAACATGCGTTGCGTAAATATCCCGGCATCAACGTTGTGGCCAAATGGGCCTTCAACTTCCTTGTGAACACGACGCCGCGTCAGGCGGTTGAAAACATGCTGACCGCACATGACAACATCGACGCTGTATGGTGCGCGTGGGATGGCGCGGCCATCGAGGGGTCGCTGGCGGTACGAGCCGCGGGCCGTGACAACATCTTCCTGACGGGCATTGATGGTGGTGAGCAGGCATTTAGTTACATTGCCGGGGGTGCCGCGTTTGAGATGACCTGTGCCCAAAGCTTTTACGAGATGGCCTATCTCGATGCGCTCTACGCACACGAGTATTTGGCGGGTCGCAACATCCCACGTCTCGTCATTACGCCGACCTACGCAGTCAACTTTGAAGATCTTAAGGATCTTGGTCCTTCAGCGTCGGATTACGACCGCCCTGGTCGCGCGGATGAGCTCGGCTGGACCCGCGCAATCTGAGTCCGCGACATGAAATCCTGATGCGCGATCGCGCATCAGGTAATCGCAAAATGAGGCGGGTATGGTCGAACCAATTCTGAAAATGACCGCAATCTGCAAGGATTTTGGTCACGTCAAAGCACTCAATAACGTGGACTTTGAGCTTGTTCCGGGCGAGGTGCACGCGCTTTTGGGCATGAATGGTGCTGGAAAAAGCACTTTGACGAAAATCCTGTCCGGGATTTACGAGCCGTCATCAGGGCGTATCGAGGTTGGCGGGCGCGAAGTCGTGCTGAGTGATCCCAAGGCGGCGCAGCAAGCGGGGATTGCAGCCGTACAGCAGCACCCTGAACTTGTTCTTTCGATGACTGGGTACGAGAATATCCTGTTGGGGCGTGAAACCGGCAAACCGGGGCTTTTCCGCAAGATCGACCGCAGGATGTTGAGAGAAAAGGCCAAATCCCTCTTGGCTCGGTTTCCATTGTCCATCGACCTGTCTCGCAAAGTGTCCGAATTGTCAGCTGTTGAGCGAGAGGTTCTGGCGATCCTCCATGCGCTGACGCGCGATGATATCCGCATCCTTCTTCTGGACGAACCAACGTCCACACTCACGGAAAACGAACAGGAATTGCTGTTTTCGTTGATGCGTACATTGCGAAGTGAGGGGATTTCGATCCTCTACATCACTCACCGTCTGGAAGAGGTTTTCCAGATCGCAGACCGATTTACCATTTTTCGAAACGGTGAGCGTATCCTGACCATGGAAGCCCAAGAGGCCAAGCGCACCGGGGCTTCACTGGCCGAGCTGATGCTGGGGCAACCGCTGAATGATCTCTATCCTGACCGCATATCAGTAAATGAACTGAAAGACGACGGGGAAGTCGTGATCGAGGTGGAAGGTCTGTCGTTGGCCCGGGATTTCAAGAATGTGTGCTTGAAAGCGCGTAAGGGAGAGATCTTGGGCATCTTCGGTCTTGTCGGATCGGGGGTCCATCAGCTGTCGGATGCGTTATTTGGTGTCAAACGGCCGGATGAAGGGATAATCCGGCTGAATGGGAAAGACATAGCAATCAAGTCCCCCGGGATGGCCTTGAAGCAGGGGATATTCCTGCTACCCGGGGATCGGCGCAGCCAGGGCCTCGTGATGGACCGAAACTCGGTCTTCAACATAACGCTGGCAAATCTCAAGCGTTCCTCAAACGTGATCGGGTTCAATCGGGTCAAACACAACCGCGAAAAAGCCGAGGAACTGGCAGGACGGCTGGACCTGACCCCGGCCAACGTCATGGTTTCTGCAAGCAGTTTTTCAGGTGGCAATCAACAAAAAGTAGTGATCGGAAAGGGGCTGTTCACCGAGGCGCAGCTCTACATCTTTGTCGAGCCGACCATCGGTGTCGATATCGGTGCGCGCGCCAAGATATACACCTTGATCCGCGACCTTGCCAAACAAGCCGCAGTGATAGTGATCTCCTCTGATTGTGACGAGGTTCACGGGTTAAGCGATAGAGTCATGGCGATTTACAAAGGCCGCCCAGTCACTGAGCCGCTTCCGTCCAGCACGCGCGACAACCTGCTGGTAGCGGGCGTCATGGGGGAGGCAAGAGCGTGACATCCGACAAGAAGATCTCGCCAATGACACTGCGTGTAATCGGGTATTTTGCACTGATCTCAGCCATCGCGTTGTTCTTTTTTCTGAACGAGCCGCGTTTCCTTTCTGCGGACAACATCACCGCGATCCTGCGCCATCTTGCGGCCACTGGGCTGGCTGGATTGGGGCTGACCTTCGTGATCGTTGTACGCAAGTTTGATCTGTCCTTTCCCGGCGTGATCAGTTTTGGCGCCATGTGCACGGGCTATTTCATTGCAATGAATGTAGATTTGCGGCTGGCTATCCTGGCCGCGATGGGTGCGTGCGCAGTCTTCGGCTTGGTTAACGGGCTCGCAGTTAGCTATCTCAGGATGCCTGACATCGTAACCACGGTTGCAGTCGGGTCAATCGCGGCGGGCGGCGCATTCCTTTTCTCAGGCGGCACCAACATTTTCAGGGGGTTTTTTACTTCGGGTATTCTCGACCTCAATGATGGTAAGATCTGGGGCATCAGTTATTCCACGATCTTTCTGTTGTCGGTTTATGCCATCGCCTTTGCCATCCTGAATCTCTCGCGATGGGGTCGCAGTTTTTATGCCACTGGCGAAAATGCCATTGCTGCGATGTATTCGGGAATAAATGTACGAGCCTATGTGCTGATCGCCTTTGTGATCTGCGCGGTGATGATGGTCTTTGCCGCGACGCTGGTGATTGCACAAGGCGGTCGATCCGAGCCGATTGCGGGTAATGGCTTTCTGATGAGCGCTTATGCCTCGGTGCTGTTGGGCGCAGCCCTGTTCGAGCGTCCTGGCGTGATCCCGACTTTTGCCGGGACGCTAATGATATCTATGATTTTGAATGGATTTACCTTGATCAGTGTGCCTTATTACTGGTCGAACGCAGTCGTTTCGACCGTCTTGATCCTGGGCGTGATCGTTTTTGACAGCCGAACTGGCGGAGCAATACGCCGCGCGCTGTCGCGAGCTGGCGCCCGAACCGCCACTGCATCGCCTTCGGGCATGGCGAAAACCACACCGGCAGGAGAACCTGCAGAATGATGGCCGATACCGAGTTCCACCCTGAAAACCCCATGCGTCGGTTCCTTGAAACTTACGGCTTGGTAATTGCCCTTGTGGCGTTGTTCCTGATCTTTTATGCCCTTCGACCACCCATTGGCAGCGCGTCGAACTTGGTGACTATTCTAAAGGCGGCGTCGATCTCGGTTATCATGGTGATTGGCCTAACCTGGATCATTGCAACAGGGCAGATTGACGTAAGCTTTGTCGCTTCGGCGGCCCTTGCGAACATGATTTCAGCGTGGATGGTGCAGAACGGCTATGGCTGGGGCGCGGGAATAGCCTGCGGTCTTTCTGCGGGATTGGTCATGGGATTGATCAACGGAGTGTTGATCCAGTTTCTGGGACTGGCACCGCTGGTCGTGACGATAGCTACCGGTGGGCTAGGATCGTCCATCGCGGCGGCGATTGGTCTCGGTACGTCGTTCCGAATAGACGACACCGGCGCGTTGGGCGCATTTATGGATACCAATTTTGGGGTTTTCCCCGCAGTGACGTTGGTCGCAATCGCGGTGGTTGCGCTGGCTTGGTATGTGCAGGAGAAGCTGACATTCGGCCACTACATATATGCGCAGGAAGGCAATTTCGAGGCCGTTCATGAAGCCGGCATAAATGTACGCAGACTAAACATGATGTTGTTTATCTTCTCGTCCTTGATGGCCTCGGTCGCTGGTATCCTATTAGCTGCGGGGCTTTCATCTGGCCAACCGCAGATTGGCACCAGCTACTTTATCGATGGCTTGACGGCTGTATTCTTGGGTAGCCTGGCCATCCGAACCGGGCAGGCCAACGTGCTGGGCACGCTCGTGGGTATCCTGATCCTGGCCGTCCTGTCATCAGGTGCGGCTCTAATGGGGTGGCCAGACTACCAACGCGAAATCATCAAAGGCGCGATGCTTCTGGTCGGGATCTGGCTGGTTATCGTTGCCCGCCCGCAAACGCGTGACGCCGCGCAGGAGATTTGACGAAATGAACGTGCAAAGCCGCAACAAGACACATATGAAGGCGTTGGTGAAAACCGCGGCAGGTCCGGGTAATCTGTCATTGCTGGACTATGACGTGCCCGCGGTTGAACCGGGCGAGGCGCTGATCCGCATTCGCGCGGCAGGTATTTGCGGCACTGATCTGCACATTAAGCACGATACGTTTCACAACTATCCTCCGGTAACGCTGGGGCATGAATTCTCGGGGGAAATTGCTGAGCTTGGCGAAGGGGTGGAAGGATGGGCGGTCGGCGATCGCCTTGTCGCTCAGCCACATAAAGGTGGGTGTGGGGTTTGCCGGTACTGCAAGACCGGCATGGTCGAGATCTGCGCCAACAAAAGGGCGATCGGCTATAAAATCGACGGCTCGATGGCTGAGTATGTCGCACTACCCGTCGGGTCATTGCACCGTATTCCGGACAGCCTCGATTTCGAAACGGCTGCGTTGGCCGAACCTCTGGCAGTATGTGTAAAAGCGGTTCTAGAGCGGGCTCGTGTTGAACCGGGCGACTTTGTCGTTGTGCAGGGTTGCGGTGCCATCGGTTTGTTGGCAGCGGCGGCTGCCAAGGCTGGCGGGGCAGGGACAGTGGTCGTTACCGGAACCGATCAGGATCTGGATGTGCGCTTGCGTGTCGCGCGAGCGATGGGCATGGACGATGCAATTAGCGTGCAGCAGACGAATTTGGTCGACTATGTTGCAGAACGCACTGAAGGTGGTGCGGATCTTGTAATCGAGGCCAGCGGCGCTCCGGTTGCAATCGCGCAAGCCTTTGATCTGGTGCGCCGCGACGGGCGCATCTGCGCGATTGGCCTGACTGCGGCCGAAGAGATATCTGTTCCCTGGTCCAAGGCCATCCACAAATGCATCGAGATCAACACAAGCTATTCCAGTAGTTGGACGAGCTGGGAAACCGCGATCCAGCTCTTGGCTGGCGGGTCGGTCAATACCGCGCCTTTGATTTCAGGGCGCTATGCATTGGATGAATTCGAAGAAGCCTTTGCCTCGCTTGAGCGTTTGCAAGCCGTCAAGAACCTGTTTCTGCCGTAACCTGACCACGATCACAGGACCACGCACGCATGATGAAAGACCTGATAATCGGCGTCGACAGTTCGACAAGCGCGACCAAAGTGGTGGTATTTGACCGCACAGGTCGTATCGTGGCACTGGCGGCGAACGGGTATGAGATTTCGACACCCAATCCAGGTTGGTCTGAACAGGACCCGTTGGACTGGTGGGGTGCGTTCAAGGCAGGCTGTGCCGAGGTGATGGCCCATCCCGATGTGGCGTCCGATCGGATCGCTGGGATCGGCATCACCCATCAGCGATTTACCTTTGTTCCTGTAGACACTGACATGACGCCGCTGCGCCCTGCGATCCTTTGGAACGACATCCGATGTGGCGCCGAGGCTGATTTTGCACGCAAGACGATTGGCGGCGCGAAAGTGTTCGACCGAACAGGTTATTCACCGGGACAATGGACGCTTTACAAGGCGTTATGGCTCAAGCGGAACGAGCCCGAGGTCTACGAGAAAACCCACAAGCTGGTGCTCGTGCAGGATTACTTGATCCACAAACTGACGGACCAATTGGTCACGCTTTCGGGTGCAGCGACGATGACCGGGGCGTTGGACATTACCGACCGCCATACTTGGGCGTATGACGTTATCGACGCGATGGGTGTGCGGCGGGATATCTGGATCGACACCATCCTGCCGGGCTGTGCCGAGGCCGGGCGCGTGACTGCTACCGCTGCTGCCGAGACCGGACTGCCCGAGGGGCTGCCGGTTATAACCACGGCGGGGGATCAACCCTGCGGTATTCTGGGCGCTGGTGTGACCGATCCCGGCCAGATCGGTATCAATGGTGGAACATCCTGTACCAACGAATTTGTGGTCGAGGGGCTGCCAGCCCGCGATACCGAGGACTACATGATCGAGGTTTCGCCGACAGGTGACTATGTTGCCGAGAACTATATCCCGTCCGGTGGTTCGGCGCTTATGAATTGGTACCGCTCCAATCTGGGTGCAGCTGATGTGGCTGCCGCCGACGAGGCGGGTGAAAACCTATGGGACAGGATTTATGGTCTGGCCGCAGAAAGTCCCGTTGGCAATCACGGGGTTGTGGTGCTGCCATTTTTCCAAGGCGCGAACGGGCCGTTTTGGGATCTTGACGCGCGGGGTGTAGTTTTTGGACTGCACACCGAGCATGGCCGCCCGCAGATCGTGCGTGGCATCATTGAAGGGTTGGCTTACGAGTGCCGTCGCCAGGCCGGGCTTATGGAGAAGGGCACGGGAACCAAGGTGGATGCAGTGCGGATGTATGGCGGTTCGGCCGTCTGTGATCATTGGAACCAGGCATTCTCTGACATTTTCCGTGTGCCCGTCGAAGTGCCAGACACACCCGAAGCCACAGCACTAGGGGCAGGGATCGCTGCTGCGGTAGGCGTTGGCCTCTTCGAAACCTGCCGTGATGCGGCGCAGGAAATGGTCACGATCCGAAAAACCTATCAGCCGATCCCTGAAAATTCCGATCTTTATGACCGCTATTACCGGGACGTTTTCGAACCACTTTACGAGCAGACCAGTGCCCTGATGGCTGCTGGTGCTGCGATTAACCGAAGCCTGACGGAGTGAAGAAATGCCATTGACACGAATGGGCCCAATGTTGCGATCCGCGCTTGGGCAGCGGCGCGCTGTTGCCGCTGTGAACATCATTGACTTCAACTCAATCCGCGCCGTGATCGACTGCGCCCAATCGCTGAGTGTTCCCGTGATTGCGCAGGTCTCGGTCAAGACTGTGCGCCATTGGGGCGCGAAACCGGTGGCAAGCTGGGTCAAGGTTCTGGCGGCAGACGCAGATGTCGACGTGGCGCTTCACCTGGATCACTGCACAGACGAAGACGTCATAGATACCTGTATTGATGCAGGTTGGACTGCGGTAATGTTTGACGGCTCAAGCCTGCCGTTTCAGGAAAACCTTGACCGTTCCACAGCAATTTATGCTCGTACACAGGCGGCTGGCGTCGATCTGGAATGCGAAATTGGCGCGATTGGCGGGGTCGAGGATGACAAGATCGTGGACGATGACGACGCGCGGCTGGCAGATTACGCCGAGTGTCTTGCGTTTGCACGTGCCATGCCGGAAATGGGTGTTTTCGCTCCGGCGATTGGCACGGCTCACGGGTTTTACAAAGGCGAGCCAAACATAGCCTATGACCTGTTGGAACGTGTTTCAAAGGGGACAAATCTGCCCATTGCATTGCATGGCGGTACGGGGCTGAGCAACGACCAGTTTCGCGCTTGCATCGCGCGAGGCTGCGCCAAGGTCAACCTGTCAACGATGCACAAGCGCGACTTCATCAACGGGTTTGTATCCGTTGCCAGCCGGTCCCCAAAACCCTCTGAGCCGCTCTCATATATACAAGAGCAACACCGTCAGATGAGTGACAGCCTGCGCCCCTTCCTGACGCTTTTCAACGCACCTCAAGAGGTGGCGGCATGAGCAAGCTTGAGGCGCTCTTGTTCGATTGTGATGGCGTTTTGGTGGATACAGAACGGGACGGACACCGCGTTGCGTTCAATCGGGCCTTTGCCACCCTGGGGTTGGAAGCAGATTGGTCGGTCGCATACTATGCCGAGTTGCTGGATATTGCCGGTGGTAAAGAGAGGATGCGACACCACTTTGACCGGGTCGGTTGGCCGGATGTCCCAGACGCGGACACCTTTATCCGAGATGCGCATCGCTGCAAAACGGATGCATTCATGGATCTGATCGACAGCGGCGCGATGACCCTGCGCCCCGGCGTTGCCAGGTTGATCAACGAGGCATTGGCAGACGGGGTGCCGGTGGCCATTTGCTCAACGTCGAATGAACGCGCGGTCGAAGGTATTCGCGACAAACTGATAGGCGGCGACGCAGCAGCCCGAATCCGGGTTTTTGCCGGTGACATGGTGCCGGCCAAGAAACCAGACCCTGCAATATATCTTCTGGGAGCTAGGACACTTGGTGTCGATCCGTCGGCGTGTGTCGTGGTCGAGGACAGCAATATAGGGCTGCGCGCAGCCAAGGCCGCCGGTGCCAAATGTGTTGTAACCAAATCAACCTATACTGGCGGTGAGAATTTTTCAGCTGCTGATGTTGTGGTGGATGACCTAGACGAAGGCGGGATCACTCTGGCATCCTGCCGTGACCTTGTGACTGAACAAGGCTCAACCCAATCCGAAGTGCCCGGCGAGGTCGTGTAGACGGTCGAGAACCAGATCGGGGCGATAGGGGTGTTGCCCGATCGTGGACCGGTCAGAGCTTCCGGTCAGCACCAGAGCGGTTTTCAGGCCCAGTTCCAAACCGGCTAGCACATCCGTGTCCATTCGATCTCCGACCATGATCGCATCCGAAGCACGGACGCCCAAACGGTTCAGCGCGCCGCGCATCATGAAAGGGTTTGGTTTTCCCAGATAATAGGGCATCTTTCCCGTTGACGCCTGGATCAGCGCGCAAGCAGAGCCGCAGGCAGGGTGCTGGCCATCCTCAACTGGCCCGCTCACGTCCGGGTTAGTGCCAATAAACCGCGCCCCGTCTGCCACCAGCTTAGATGCTGTCGCAAGATCGGAATAGGTATAATCCAGACTTTCTCCGACCACCACAAAATCAGGCGCGTTGTCGGTGAGAATACAGCCCTTGTCCTTAAGGGCGAGATGTAGCCCATCATCCCCGACAGCAAAAACGGTCGCACCGGGTTTTTGAAGGTCTAAAAACCGGGCCGTTGCCAGCGCTGAGGTATAAATATTCTCGGCAGCAACGGAATACCCCACGGAACACAACCTTTCGGCATGCACCTCAGGGGCAAAGCGAGAGTTGTTTGTAAATACCATAAATGGAATGCCGTGATCGCGTAGCAACGTGATGTATTCCGGCGACCCGCTGATTGGTTGCATCCCGCGCACAAGGACTCCGTCCATGTCGAGCAGGTGATTGGGTGTGGGGGACATCTTTTTCCTCCGAAAAAGTCGGATTAGTCTGGGTTGTAGTAATTCTTCAGCGCGGCGCCGGTCTTCAGAAGATAGTCTTTCTCACCGTTTTCTGACCGCATAAGAACCTTAAGATACAGAAGGTCTATCAGGAAAAGCTGGCAAATGCGCCCTTCCAGAAAGTCGCCAAACAGTGGGATTTGGGGTGCTCCTGTTTTCCATGTGGTCAGCGCCATTTTGGCAGCTCTTGCTACAGGTGAACGTTGATCCGAAGTTACCGCAATGGTCGGGATCCCGTTGGCATCGGCCAACACAAGCGCATTGGCGACCGATCGGGTTTGCCCTGTATGAGAAATACCGACCAGCACGTCGCCTGGTTGCATCGTCGATGCACAAATCGCTTGGCTGTAGTCGTCAGCGATGGCAACCGCATTGCGACCAGCTTTGTTGAACAGGTGCATGGCCTCAGTGCAGATGGACGCAGCACCACCAACACCGACAAAGACTATTCGCTGTGCGTGCACCAGGGTCTCAATTGCATCTTCCAGGGCCTGACGATTGATGATCTTCTGCGTCTCTTGAATTGACAGAGACAAGACTGCAGCAAGTTTGCTGCTGATCTCAGTTACGGAGTCAGAGTCAAGAATCTCCGATGGCATGTTTGGCAGCGGCAGGGTGGTGTGCGACCCGGCGGCTATGGCCAGTTTTAGATCGGGGTAGCCTGCGTAACCCAATGCCTTGGATACCCTGCTGATCGTCGCCTCACTGACTCCGATGCTTCGTGAAAACTCGGTTATCGAACTTTCCAACCGGGTATGTGAGTTCTTTAGTAGATAATCAGCCACGGTTTTTTCTGCATTTCTAAGCGAGTCGTAGTTCTCGTGGATGCGGTCGACGATTCCCTTGGAGTTTTGTGAATCAACATTGTTCATATGCGTTTGGGTCCAATACCGGCAATGGGGCTTTGTGTGCGTGGTGAAAGTTTGCTTCATACGACAGGCGAAGGCAAGCAGACGTGCGTATCAATTTATAAAACGGCAATAATCGGGTGGTGGCAGCATTTGAGAGAAACTAGGTGGCAGCGATTTTCAAATTTCCTTAGATGTGAAGGAAATTTTCCTCGACACTCGAACTGTGAAAATGTAGAACAGAATCTAGACGAGCTGGGCCAGCAACTTAACCAGAGTGTTTCGCTTATAAATGGCAGATTTTGGGAGGAAATCGAATGGCAACGAAGAAGTCTGCACAAAATGTACGCCCGAAGGAACTCTTGGAAAAAATTTTCAAGACCGCTTACTCGATCCGAGTTTTCGAAACTGGCGGCATTAAGTTGTACCGCCAAGGACTTATCCGTGGCTATTTTCACCCTTACCTCGGCCAGGAGGGTATCGCGACAGGTGTGTGTGCGGCGTTGAAAGAGGGCGACTACATTGCGTCCACGCATCGAGGTCACGGTCATTGCATCGCGTGGGGCGCAGACATCAAGCGCATGGTGGCCGAGCTTTTGCAAAAGAAAACCGGCTACTGTCAGGGCTATGGCGGCTCGATGCATATTGCTGACATTACTTCAGGCAACCTTGGTGCCAACGGGATCGTGGGTGCAGGCACGCCCCTAGGCGTCGGTGCGGCGTTGGCCAATCAAATCCGCGGATCGGATGCAGTCACTGTGACCTTCACGTCGGATGGCGCCTCAAACAACGGAACGTTTTTGGAAAGCCTCAACCTGGCTGCAATCTGGAACCTGAACTTTGTGCTGGTAATTGAAAACAACCAGTATGCTGTGTCTACGACAATCGCTGAATCGACCCGGGAAACCGATCTCTACAAGCGGGGAGAAGCGATCGGCGTACCGAGCTTCAAGGTCGATGGAAACGATCCGCTGGAGGTGCACGACGCCACGCAAAAGGCCGTCGAAATGTGCCGCGCTGGTAAGGGGCCTGTGTTGATCGAGGCGGTGACCTACCGCCATACGGGTCATCATGTGAACGACCCCGGTGCCTACATGCCCGAAGAGAAAAAGGCATATTACGCCGAGCGTGACCCAGTGGATCGGGCACGCAGCTACCTTCTTGAGATGTCCGATATGACCGAAGAAGACGTCGCTGCTCTGGAGGTGCAAATCGAACAGGAATTTGCCGACGCCGTCGAGTTTGCCAAGACAAGCGATGAGGTCACGGTCGACGAATTCAAAACCTTTGTGGCCAGCTACTAATTCAGGGGAGGTCCAGCCATGGCTGACAGGGAAATCATGTATCGGGACGCCCTGCGCGAAGCGATCGACGAAGAAATGGCCGCGAATGATCAGGTGTTCATTATAGGCGAAGGCATCGCGGAACGCGGCGGCAGCTACAAGGTTACCGAAGGCTTGCTGGCCAAGTATGGGGCGGGTCGGGTGCGCGACACTCCGATCGCCGAAGCCGGTATGATAGGTGTGGGCGTTGGTGCGGCCATCGCCGGAGCGCGGCCTATCGTCGAAATCCTGTATGTGGATTTTGCCATGCTGGGCATGGAAATGCTTGTAAACCAAGCCGCCAAATTCCGACTGATGACAGGGGGCGACGGTCGGGTTCCTTTCATCATGCGGACACAGGGCGGGACAGGTGGCGGCGTAGCGGCCCAGCACAGCCAAAGCCTTGAAGCGCTATTCTATCACATTCCAGGGCTGAAGGTCGTGATGCCGTCGACGCCATATGACGCCAAGGGACTTCTGAAATATGCCCTGCGCCAGCAAGACCCGGTGATGTTTATTGAACACAAGCATCTATACATGACCAAGGGCATGGTGCCGGAAGACGAATACGTAGTCGAATTCGGCAAGGCGGACATCAAGCGTGAAGGCAACGATGTCACTCTGATCGCGTGGTCAAACATGATCCCCCGCACTTTGGATGCAGCCCAGAAACTGGCCGCCGAAGGGATATCGGTCGAAGTTATCGACCCGAGGTCGCTTTCGCCGCTGGATACTGACACGATTTACGCGTCGGTCGGCAAGACCAACCGAGTGGTTATTGTGCAAGAGGCGGTGCGGCGTGGTGGCGTGGCCAGCGATATTGCCAGCCTGATCCAAGAGAATATGTTTTTCGATCTGGATGCACCGATCGAAATCGTGGCAGGCATGAACACGCCAATTCCATTCAATCTTGAATTGGAAAAAGCATCCGTCCCCCAGGTCGACGACATAACTGCAGCCGTTAGCAATGCGCTGCACGCCGAAACCAAGCTGGCGGCGGAGTAGGACCATGGGCAAGCACATACTCGAACGACTGGCCGAAACTAACCCGAACTGCGAAATCTGGTGGGACAGTTCGCCGTTGGTCTACGAAGCCTGGAAAGCGCAGGTTCTGGCGGATGCGCCCGATGAGAAGCGTTCGGATTGGCAGGCGCAATTGACGCGTCTTTTCGACCCCTCAACGGCACAATCTGATGGCAGAATGGGATTTCGTGGCGTGACCACGAACCCGCCTTTGTCGTTGCAAGCCTTGCAGCAGGACCCTGGCTTCTGGTCTGACCGTATCCTCAAAATCGCGCATGGCATTGCCAACCCAACAGTCGAGGCTGTCTATTGGCAGCTATATCTCGATATTGTGGGTGAAAGTGCTGCGATGATCCTACCTGTTTGGGAGAAGTCAGGTGGTAAATACGGTTTTGTCTCGGGGCAGGTCGATCCCCGGTTCGTAACAGACTTTGACCGGATGCTGGCGCAGGGGCTGGAAATTTATTCGCAATCGCCAAATGTGATGGTAAAGGTGCCAGGCTCGAAAGAGGGCTACGCGGTGATCGAGGAGCTAACCGCGCGCGGTATTTCGACCAACAACACAACCTCTTTTACAGTCTCACAATATGTCGCCTGCATGAGTGCCGTCAGTCGTGGCCTGGAACGGGCCAAGGCGGCGGGCATAGACCTTGGCCGCTGGCGCTCTGTAATCACTCATATGAGCTCCCGTCTGGGGAATATAGGTGATCTAAAGACCGAGGCCGAAGCGCGCGGTATCTCGCTGACGGATGAAGAGATCACGCTTGGTGAAATGGCGGTTCTTAAACGCGCCTATCGCTATGGCAAAGAAATTGGTCACCCTTCGAAGATGCTGCAATGTTCCATGCGGATCAAGGATGACGGCGTTTCTGCAAGTAGTTGGCATATCGAGAAAATAGCCGGATCAGATATGGTTTATACATGCCCGCCTTCTTACATCGCGCAGCTCATGCAGGCAGAGGATCGGATAGCCCCGTTCAAACTGTCGGCAATAGAGGAAGACGCCCCGGATGAGCTTATCGCGCGCCTGCGTCAACTGCCTTACTTTCGTCGCGCATACGACTTTGACGGCATGACGCCGAACGAGTTTTCCAGCTTTGGTGCGTTCACTGCTACGGCAACCGAATTCGCGGCGGCTACACGGAAGACCGTCGATTTTGTAGCTCGCGTGCTTGAAACCCTGGATGCCCGCGCGGCCTGAGGAGGAAAGACATGGCAAACTCCATTCTGGTGCCCCAGGTTGGTCAGGATTTGACTGAAGGGAAGATCCTCGAAATCAACGTCAAGGTTGGTGACAAAGTAGAAGTCGGTGACATAGTCGCAACGGTCGAAAGCGAGAAAGCAGCATTTGAGGTCGAAGCTTTTGAAGCCGGCACGGTTTTGAAGATCTGCTACGCTGCAGGTGACTGGGGCACTGTTCTTGAACCCCTCATTATTGTTGGCGAACCGGATGAGATACTGGATGACGCGGATGCAACTCCTCCCGCGGCGGACGCGTCATCCACACGCGAAGCAGGAGGAGAGGTGATCGAACTTGTCAGCGCAGCATCTGCGGTTGGTAAGCTCAGAGCCTCTCCTCTTGCCCGCAAGATTGCCATACTTGAGGGGCTGGATCTGAGCCAACTGACGGGGTCGGGGCCAAGGGGCGCTATTGTAAAGCGCGATGTCCAAGCGGCGCTGGAGGCCAAGGTCAAGGTTGCCGATATCGCAAAGCCTACTGCAACTGTGACGTCGACCGTTCCGCGCCCTGCCGCGCCAGTGCCTGCGATGCACGGTGAGGATGTAGAAATTCCACACAGCCGTATGCGCCAGATCATTGCTGATCGTCTCGTTGCGTCGAAACAGACTGTGCCGCATTTTTATCTGTCCGCGGAAGCGGATGTGACCGACTTGCTGGCCGATCGGAGGGCGTTCAACGAGTCGACGGGTTGCAAGGTAACGGTCAACGACATTCTTGTGCGGTGCTCGGCACTTACGCTGATGGAACACCGGGTGATGAATGCCCACGTAACCGACACCTCGGTCATTCAGAAGGCCGACATCAACATCGGCGTCGCAGTATCAGTTAAAGAGGGGCTGATGGTGCCGGTGGTGGCTGGAGCTGATCGGTTGGATACTCTTCAGATATCGAATGAGACCCGCGTGCTGGCCGAGGCCGCACGCCGCGGCGTCGCGAAGATGGCCGCACCGGGAACTTTCTCGATTTCGAACCTGGGAATGTTTGGCGTCAATGTTCTGCCGATCATCAATCCGCCTGAAGCCGCGATATTGGGTGTCGGGCCCACCAAAGAGCAGCTCAAACCCCATCGCGGCGGGTTTCATGTGCGCCAGATCCTGTCGCTGCACCTGTCTGCCGACCACCGCGCCGTGGATGGGGCGATTGCCGCCACTTTCCTCGCCCGCCTGGTCGAGGTGATCGAAACCTTCAAACTCAGGGCCTGACAAAAACGGGCACAAATAGGGAGTCCCCAATGGACCCAGTACGAGAAATGGCCAATGCCGTGCGGGTATTGGCAATGGACGCTGTTGAACAGGCGCAATCCGGCCATCCCGGCATGCCAATGGGGTTTGCCGATGTAGCGACGGTATTGTGGCGTGAGTATCTGAAATACGACGCCAGCACGCCTGACTGGCCGGATAGGGATCGCTTTGTTCTGTCGGCTGGTCATGGCTCTATGTTGCTGTATGCGCTGTTGCATCTGACGGGCTATCCCGGTTGGGACATCGGCACTTTGAAAAGGTTCCGGCAACTGGGGTCGCCTGCGGCAGGACATCCCGAATTCGGTCACGGGGCCGGAATTGAAACAACGACCGGACCTTTGGGTCAGGGGATCGCCACGGCGGTGGGCATGGCCATTGCCGAAGAAATGGATCGGGCCCGCTTTGGTGCGGAACTGGTAGACCATCGCACTTGGGTCGTGGCCGGAGACGGCTGTTTGATGGAAGGTGTCAGTCAAGAAGCCATCACGCTGGCGGGTCACCTGAAATTGTCGCGTCTGACCGTCTTGTTTGACGACAACCGGATCACAATTGACGGCGATACCTCCCTTACCACCCGAGAGGATCAACCGGCGCGCTTCGCCGCTGCTGGCTGGCATGTTCTTCAGTGCAGCGGGCATGACCCTGTCGCCATACGCGAGGTCTTGAACGAGGCGAAACACTCTGATCTTCCAACGCTGATCGCGTTCCGTACAATGATTGGTTTCGGTGCCGGAACCAAGGCAGGCACGGAAAAGTGCCATGGCTCTCCGCTTGGATCAGATCATATCGACGCTGCTCGACATATGCTGCAGTGGCCACATGCGCCATTCGACGTTCCCGAAAGCATTGCCGCCGCTTGGTCACGTGCTGGAGCGCGAGGCGCAAAAACACGCAAGGACTGGGAAAGCCGGTTGTCTGCCCGCAGCGACGCGGAACAGGCGGTTCTTCTGGCTCATATCTCGGGGGACTTAGAGACGGATGTTGCCGGAATTTGCCAAAGTGTCGTCGATGCCTTCGTGTCGCGAAACGATGCAATGGCAACGCGCGTGGCATCAGGGCAAGTGCTTGAGGCGTTGACCCGGCAAATACCGCAGCTGGTTGGTGGATCAGCCGACCTGACAGGTTCTGTCAACACATCCACGGATGCGCTGGACGCGATCACGCCCGGCGATTTCAATGGCCGTTTCATGCATTGGGGGATACGCGAACACGGCATGGCCGCTGCGATGAACGGGATGGCCCTGCATGGTGGCTGGGTACCGTTTGCTGGCACGTTTCTGGTGTTCGCAGGGTACATGATGGGGGCAATGCGCTTGTCGGCGCTGATGCAGCAAAAGGTGATTTATGTCCTGACCCATGACTCGATTGGCCTGGGCGAGGATGGGCCGACACATCAGCCGGTTGAGACTTTGGCGCAGTTGCGCGCGTTGCCCGGATTGACGGTCATTCGCCCCGGCGATCCTGTTGAGGTGGCCGAGGCCTGGCACGCGGCGCTGTCAGCCAGCGGCCCGTCCGCGATTGTGCTCAGCCGTCAGAAAGTTCCGCTGTTGCGGTATGGCGCGCTGGATCATGGGGGCGCGATGCGTGGCGGTTATGTACTGGCTGAAGCCGCAGGTGGTGCGCGCGATGTTACGTTGATTGGCACCGGCTCTGAAGTGTCGCTTGCCGTTGAGGCTCGGAACATACTGGCAAAAGATGGCATTCGCGCTGCCGTGGTGTCGCTGCCCAGCTTCGAATTGTTCAACGCGCAGCCAGATGCGTGGCGCCGCTCGGTCCTCGGGTCCGACCACGTGCCACGCGTTGCGGTCGAGGCAGCATTGCGATTTGGCTGGGACGGGATCATCGGGCGGGATGGCGGGTTTGTCGGCATGACAGGCTATGGCGCTTCGGCCCCTGCGTCTGAACTTTACCAGCATTTCAATATCACCGCGCAGGCCGTGGCACAGGCCGCGCGTGGTTGTCTGACAAAAAAGCTGGGAGAGCCGGCATGAGTAAATATGACCTGATCGTCATTGGCGCCGGCCCCGGCGGTTACGTGGCCGCGATCCGCGCTGCGCAACTGGGAATGAAAACAGCGGTGGTCGAGCGAGAGCATCTGGGTGGGATATGCCTCAACTGGGGGTGCATACCAACGAAAGCCCTGCTGCGATCCGCAGAGGTGGCGGACCTTGTGCGACATGCCGATGCCTTCGGGATCACCAGCAATGGTGCCAAGCCGGACCTCGCCGCCATCGTCCGAAGATCGCGCGACGTTTCGGCCAAGTTGACAGGAGGAATTGGTTTTGTCCTGTCCAAGCACAATGTCGATATTATCTGGGGCGAGGCAAAGCTGATCGCGCCGGGCACGATCAAGGTGACCAAACCTTCGCGCGCACCGATTCAGCCACAAAACACGCCGCCGCGCAAGGTGTTGGGTGCCGGGACGTATTCGGCCGGGAATGTCATCCTTGCTAGCGGTGCTCGACCTCGGGTGTTGCCAGGTCTGGAGCCGGACGAAAAGCGCATTCTGACGTATTTTGGCGCGTTGAAACCGCAAAGCCTGCCCAAACGCCTGCTGATTGTCGGGTCAGGTGCAATCGGGATGGAGTTTGCCAGTTTCTACGCGAGGATGGGCAGCGATGTGACCGTGATCGAGGTTATGCCCCGCATCCTGCCTGCCGAGGATGAGGAAATTGCCAAACAGGCACAGAAACGACTTGAGAAGACAGGTATTCGGTTCTTAGCAGGGGCCAGGGTCTCGGGCGCGAAATCGGATGCCAACGGTGTCTCGCTATCCTTCACAGACTCTTCGGGCAAGGACCAAGTGCTTGCGGCTGATGTGGTGATATCGGCCGTTGGTGTCATCGGGAACACAGAGGGGCTTGGCCTAAAGGCGTTGGGCGTTGCAGTCGAGAATGGCACCATTGTCGTTGATAGGGACGGGCGCAGTACTGTTGCCGGTCTGTGGGCGATTGGCGATGTCGCAGGGGCGCCAATGCTGGCCCATAAGGCCAGCCACGATGGCGTGCGTGCGGTTGAGGCGATAGCAGGTCAGGCAACCCATACACCACCACTTTCCGATATTCCCCGCTGCACCTATTGCGACCCGCAAATCGCATCAATCGGATTGACCGAGGCCCAGGCGCGGCATCTTGGCAAGCCAGTCAGGGTGGGTCGTTTCCCATTTGCGGCTAACGGCAAAGCCCTTGCATTGGGTGAGTCTGATGGCCTTATCAAGGTAATCTTCGACGACAAAACCGGCGAACTCTTGGGCGCTCATATGACCGGACCCGAGGTGACTGAGCTTCTTGCAGCTTTTTCTGTTGGAATGAGTGCCGAGGCGACGGATGAGGCACTGGCGCAGACGGTGTTCGCGCATCCGACCCTGTCAGAAAGCCTGCACGAAGCGACGTTGTCATCTTTTGGCCGTGCGCTGCACATCGCCTGAGCTTAGCACATGAAAGTTGTTGCTTTTGACCTAGACCGAATATTGATCGATACCGCTCCGGGCTTGCATGCGGCGGCAAACCTGATGCTTGAGGAGTTTGACACAAAACCACTGTCCCTCAGGACTGTAACGGGCTTTGTCGGCAATGGGGTTCCGAAACTGGTGGAGCGTTTCTTGCAAGAAGCCGGTCTCGCAGGCCGGAATCTTGACCTTGTGCTAAGTCTGTTTTCTGGCGTCTATGGTAGTGACCATGTTTTGGAACCGATCCCTACCAAGGAGTACGTCACCTGTTGGAAAATCTAAAGTCCGCAGGCAAAACCTTGGGGATCTTAACGAATAAACCAGAAAAAGCTGCCCGCAAAAAAACAGGTCCCGGCCCCGCTTTCCGTGTGCCTGCGAGAACAGCAATCATCCCGTTAGAAAACGAAGGCGCACCTAAATGCGCCTTCCATCACCGTCGAACGGTCCTATCGTTTAGACGTAGTCGAAAACAAGATAATCCGTGTACGTATCTCCGCCGCGTTGGGTTTCATACAGGATTGTAAAGCTGTCGCTGTCTACTCCCACGAGTTCCAGTCGTTCGTCGTTATCGACTATTCCACCGGCACCTGATACACCGCCGATTTCCCCTCCCGCTGTTACCAGAGCATCCAAAAGGTTGTTATCGTCGAGTTTGTTGTTGCCTGCCCCGCTGTTCAGGCCACCGCCGAGGTTGAATTGGAACTCAGCTTCAATCTTTTCGAACAGAAATCCATCGCTGGAAGTTCCTTCCGTTCCACCGGCTTCTGGCAAGTTTGCGCTGTCGTTCGTGTCTTCTAGAATGACAAAGTCATCGTCTCTCTTGTTGACTGTATTTTTGAAATTGTTGATCAGTGCATCAATTGAGCTTTCGGTGTTGGAAAGCAGGTCTCCAATTCCAGTTACGATAAGCGTGTCGCTTGGGTTATTGCCATCCGTGAGGCTAAGCGCGATCGAGTTTGCATCAACATCGATGATTTCAACGCCGTCAATCGCTTCGCCTTTTAGAAGCTTGGCAATCGTGTCTTCCAGAGCGACCTTGCCAGCGTTGTCTTTGCCCTCTTTTATGTTGTTGTTGATAAGATCAAAGTCATCATATGCGCGATCGCCAAGGATGCTTAGGATGTCACCACTGTCCTCGTTCAGATCCAAAATTGAAAACTGCCGGGCGTTGTTGTTGTTATCGTTCGGGTTTAAAACCCCACCGTCGAGGTTCGCCAAGGCTTCTTTAGCGGCAACGCCCTCAAACACCATATAATCTGTGGTTCCGCCCGCGCCGGACACCGCGACGGTAAAGCTATCGCCATCGAGTCCGACGAGTTCGACCCCACTTACGCCATCGCCAAGCAGCAGCTCTTTTAACAGCGCCTCGGCGTCGTTTACGCCGCGCTTACTGTCGTAATTCATCTGTCCACCGACCAGATCGCGAAACTCACCATCACCGACTACGTTGGTTCCGCCGACATGGTCTTTTCCAGTGACTTTATGTCCTTTGTCTTTGGTCTCTTCGAGGACCAGAGCAATCTGATTGGTCTTGTTCTTGACATCGACGCGCGTGTCGAAGGAACTGGTGATACTTGTCATAACTCTTCCTATGGTTCATCCACACCTGTCGAGCGTTTTAACAGTTCATTAACCAGCTCCCAATTGCGCCCCTTTAGTAAAATAATGGCAAAAATAGGGCACACACTCTCCTTATGCGGGTGATCTTCTTACGCCACACGCTATGCGAGAATATGGGGATTTCACTTATGTGTTAAATTAGAATCAAACCTAGCTCGAGAGCGAGTGCAACCGCATGTGCTGCTGACCGTGCACCAAGTCGCTTGCGCGCACTGGCAATTTGGGCTCGTATCGTTGTGAGCGAGCGCCCCTCTTCTTCGGCAATTTCGCGTGGGCTCAGGCCTTTCGCTAGTTGGGTGAGTACATGGGCCTCTCGCTCGGTGATAAGGTCCACGGTATCGGATACCGCGCGATCACGCAAAACAACGCTTGTAAAGGCGGTTGCGCCAAGCATCAGCAAATCAGTGTGGTGTCTCGTCAGGTCGCGGAATTGAGTGCGACCTTGCTGTTTGTTCATTGCGAAACCGAACCAACCGGCATGCGGGCGACCTGGCATTTCCACCCGAACGACGCCGTGACCGGAATAATCTCGTTCATAAAGAAGCTGTTTCACTTTAGCTGCGCCGTGAACCAACGCACGAGGAGCTTTCGCAAGCGCGTCTTCAGAGTCAACGAAGCGCGCGCCGCGCGCGATGGATTGTGATACCGGGTCGCTCAGATGCAAGTTTTGATTTGTGTACAGTTCAAACGTGGTCTCGTAGAACGGTGTTCCATATGTCAGGTCAATCGACACCAAATCTTCCGGAGAGGCAATTACGCCAACGCCGCAGATGTCAAAGCCCAGATCGCGGCACAGTTTTTCTAGATCGGGCCAAGCTGCATCCCCGTTAGTGGACTTGGCGATACTGGAAAGACTGCGCAATGCGGATTGGCTTTCGCGATAAGCCGAAAGTAATGAGATTTTTTTCATTTTTCTCAAATATACTTTGACCGATAAAAGTAAATTAATGTCTCACAGAATATCCTAAAACAAATCTGAATTGCATACATTAATATTTTTGAAACTAAAATGAACCATTGACGTAGGTCTATTAATTTTTGTTGTGTAGCAAGGTTATGGATCGATAAGAGTCTGCGGATTGCTGGGCGCATTAAAAACGTGAATGTGGAAGCCTAAACGCTCGTTACATTGTCGAACCGAATTCGCTTCCGAAATTCCGTCGGCGACATACCTTGCGAGGCGCGAAAGGCTCGGTTGAATGGTCCGATAGAGGAAAAACCAACGTCATAGGCGATGCTTTGAACGGGATAGTTCGACTTCATGGGATCGGCCAAAATCAGCTTCGCGTGCTCAATACGATAGCTGTTGACGAAACTACTGAAGTTGCGAAACCCAAGCTCTTTATTGATCGCGTGTCTGAGACGATGCTCTTGCGTCCCTAAATGAGCCGCGAGTTGAGCAATGGTCAGGCCTTCCTTCTTCCAGAGACCGCCCGCCATCGCGGATTTCGCCTGACCGGCCAACAGATGGTTCTCGGGAAAATCCCGGGGTCGCAGATGTACCGTTTTTTGTTTCGATGGCCAAACCTCGGACACAGGCCGAACCGCCCACACTAGGAATGCCGCTGCAAAACAAAGCATTGCGACGGCATGGATAACGAAGGCCCATTCCGGTAGTTCATCATCTTGCCCGGTCACTTCCAGACTGGTGATGATGATTACTGTCGCTGCCATCATCAAGAGGAACCATTTTCGAAACCTTCGGCGTTCTTCAACGAGGTCTCCGTCGCCGCTTGCGACGACCACAAAAGCGAGATGGCTGAACAGGATGATGGCCGCGATGCCACGGGCGAGATCGGCAAAGGGTACGGTTGACGGAAGCCACGCCCCGATGATCACGACAAGTCCGATGGCAATCTGCCACGGCGAAAACCTGACGTCGTCGACGAAAAACTCAAGCGACGCCCAGTAGCCCAGGACGGGAACCAGACCGGCCAGTCCAATGAGGATCACAGTAGTGTACCCTTCTGGCACCGGGATATGCGGGGATGACACAATCAGATAGCCGCATAACCCAACACAGAAGGCGGTTACAGAAAGCGATTTTCGTGACAGGTCGAGCCGAGCTGAGAAGACTAATGCGCACACAAAAAAGATCGCAACTGCGCCGCCACGCAGGAACACATCAAGAATTCCCCAAGTATCGCTCATGCCTCATGAACACATGCAGGACGCCAAACCGTCAACACAGCGTCGCAAACCGATTCTGAAAAATGTTGGCTGATTTCGAAAAATCCGATGCGATTTCAGAATTCGGCGCGCATTCTTCACGCCGAAGGGTCACCAAGCCGGAAACGACAGTCGGAGTGACCAAATGAATCAGATTCTAGAAACCGTCAAAAGTATCCTGCCCCTCTATGTCGACGTGTTCGGAGGCGATCTTTTACGCTACGTTATGGGCGCAGGCGGCGTCTACCTCGCGATTAATCTGGCGATGTCGCGTCGTCTTGCGGATCAGAAAATCGGCGACCGTAAGATACCCGCCGGCCAGATGCTCCGAGAGGTACGCGCCAGTGTCCGTACTGTCGCTATTTTCGCGGCAACCGGGACGTTAATTGCCATCGGCGCCAGAAGCGGCTTGATGTCTGTTTATCCGGGCGTCTCGGATTATGGCACCACGTATTTCTGGATCAGCGCGGCTCTTTTGATTGTCCTCCACGACGCGTGGTTCTACTGGACGCATCGCGCATTGCATTATCCGCCGCTTTTTCGCCGACTCCATCGTCTGCATCATCGCTCGAACCGCCCGACGCCCTTTACAGCTTACAGCTTCGATATCGGCGAGGCCGTCGTTAATGCGCTGTTCCTGCCGTTGATCCTGATTGTTTTGCCGGCACATCCTTTGGCGCTTCTGATCTTTGTCACGCACATGATGTTTCGGAACGCCCTGGCACATTGCGGCTATGAGGTTTTCCCTGCGCGACGTGACGGACGTCCGCTCTTTGGGTGGATGACTACGGTCACGCATCATGACATGCACCACGCATACGCCGGTAAGAACCTCGGATTTTATTTCACATGGTGGGACCGTTGGATGGGCACCGAGCATCCGGCCTACCTCGACGCCTACAAGAAGGTGGGAAAGCCCATTTCGGCCGGATCCGTGCGACTGGGCGTTGTTCTTGTAATCTTGTTTCTCGGCTTGGGAGCCGGCGGCGCACTCGCGTCAGAGCTAAAGGGCAGGTATGCATCCCCTGGGCTTGCTGTCATCGTCGAATTTAACCCTTGTCGTGCGTCTCCTGACAGGCGATGCGGTACGCTTGTTTGGGTGTGGGACCCCGGTTCGATGTCGCATGCTGAGGTTGGCGATGTCATCCTGCCGAACCTTGAGTTTGATGGCGAGCGTTGGGTCGGACATCTGAAAAACCCCCAAAACGGATGGGTCTTTAGGGGAAATGTCGCGCAAGCTGGTCGCGACCGACTTAATCTGAAGGGATGTGCAGGACCCATTTGCGCGCACCAAACCTGGTGGTCGGTAGATCATCTGACAAAAGTTCTTGATCGTGGCTGGTGATTTGGTCGCGCTACTTCGCCGCTGTGTTCTTGGTTGTCCGAAGAAAACAGAAAAGCATCGACGAAGTTGCCCCACACTGCGTCAGCGTTCAAAGGCTTGTTGACACTCACTGCCGCGGCGGTCTGGCCGGAGGCTTGCCCTGGGCAGGTCCACACTTTCCACCCTGACACGGCGCGGGAAAACAACGAGTGGCGTGTCTTGTTAACCGCGACTATAGATGTCTCAACAATCCAATGGGAGCAACGACACGTGTTACGCAAAGTGTCTCTTTGTCTGGTGGGGCTGGTGGTTCTGGCTTGCTACGCCGTGCCTTACGGCCTGCTTGCTGACACGCCGAGTTGGGCCGGAGCCTTTCTTTTCTGGACCCTTTCGGGCGTTGCCATCATCGTTTTGAACGCGTTGGCTACCGCATCTTTCGAGGAGGATGAAGAGTGAGCCAATCATTCATCTGGTTTGGCATCCTCGCCTATGTGGTGATTACCGTCATCGTGGCGGTCCTCTCGCGGGTTGAAAAATCCACTACAATGTCACATTTCTTTCTTGGCGGACGCAGCATGGGCGGTATCGTCTCG
This sequence comes from Ruegeria sp. AWH4_226, assembly GCF_056159225.1. Classification (NCBI taxonomy): domain Bacteria; kingdom Pseudomonadati; phylum Pseudomonadota; class Alphaproteobacteria; order Rhodobacterales; family Roseobacteraceae; genus Ruegeria; species Ruegeria sp. AWH4_226. Next base: position 122,613 of record NZ_JBSWUU010000002.1, read on the forward strand.
GCGCTGAGTTATTCCGCCACAACCTACTCTGCGTTCATGATGGTCGGGCTTGCGGGACTGACTTACAAAGGTGGTGTTGGCGCGCTTGGGTTCGAGATCGTCTATTTTGCCGGAGTTTCGCTGGTCGCCATCTTTGGTCCACGTTTTTGGGCCGTCGGTAAAAGATACGGTTTTGTGACCCCATCCGAGATGTTAGGTGCCCGCTATGGCAGCCGCTGGGTTGCGATCGCCGCAGCGATTGTCAGCTTTGTTTTTTTGATCCCATACTCTGCGGTTCAGCTTTCTGGTGTGGGATATCTTGTGTCCGGAATGTCCGACGGCGCGATTTCGTTTGGGGCCGGGCTGCTGATCGCGACCGCGCTGGCAATCATTTTCTCGTATGTTGCAGGTATCCGTTCGGTGATGTGGACCGACAGCCTGCAGGCGCTTGTGATGATCCTTGCTTCTTCCATCGTTGCCATTCTGGTGGTAAGCGAACTGGGCGGCTTCTTTGGCTTGTTCGAGACCGTAGCCGAACGCAAACCCGAGATGCTGACAGTGCCTGGGCCGGGTCTGTTCAGCCTGCAAACCTTTATCGGTCTGACAGTTCCATGGTTCTTCTTTTCGATCTCAAACCCACAGGTGAGCCAACGCCTGTTCATGCCTGAATCCAAGGCCGCGCTGCGCCGGATGCTGCTGATCTTTCTCTGCTTTGGGTTGATCTATACGCTGGTGTCGGTGATCTGGGGCTTTTCCGCCTTTGTTGCCTTTCCGGACCTCGAGCGCGCAGACCTTGCGACCTCGGTGCTACTGGCCTCAGACTATGTTCCGCCCTTGCTGGGTGTGATCGTAATGGTTGGTATCCTCGCGGCGGCTGTTTCCACTATCGACTCGATCCTGCTGACCTTGTCGTCCATGCTGGCGCGCGACGTTTATGGCAACGTGAGCGGAGATCGTTCCGATCACCGTCAGCTGTGGATCGGTAAGCTGGTGATCCCGGTAATCTCTCTCCTCGCCCTCGGATTTGCAGCCCTCGAGTTGAGCTTGATCTCGATCCTGTCGGTTGCGGCCTCTGCCGGCCTCGTGGTGACCGTGCCAGCAATTGTCGGCGCCTTTTTCTGGACGCGCGGCACGGCAGCCGGCGCTTTGGCGTCCATAGGTGGTGGCGGTCTTTTCGTGATCTTGATGTATGCGACCGGAAACAGCTTGTTTGGCTACAATGCAGGTATCCTGGGCTTGCCGGTGGCAACGCTGCTTTTTGTCGGCGTCAGCCTTCTGACCCGTTCGGGTAGCGAAATGACTGAAGGATTTGTGTCCGGCAAGCAAAATCCAGCTCATTCAATACCACTGAAGGCGGGCTGAAACGCCCGCTAGCCGTTAGAAAATTTGCTGTGCCGGCATTCCGCCGGTCCTGCGGTGACAGCTTACAATAGTGGTTGCGTCATGGGAAACAGATCGAAAAAAGGGACGTCGGCAATCAGCGAAATTAGAGTGTGTTGCGACGGCAAAGCAGCCCGGTGACCGAGGGGCCGTCGTCATCAGGTGGCGCGTAGGCATTTATTGACCAACGGACGCTGCAGATCGCAGAACACCACTCGTTAAAATCTGGTCAAGATTTCCGACAACTGAGTTTGCCCATGTTTCATTCATGAATAGCTTTTCGGGCAGTAATCCGTCGAGTCCTTTTAAGGTTGCGTAGATTGCCGCAGCGTCCTTTTTCCCGGCCAAGAGCTCACGGATTGCCCGCTCTTTCGGGTCACGAAGGCCGTAGCGATTTCGGTCTTCGCGGTGGCCCAATAAATACCGGAACCAAGCAGCCGTCGCGAATGCGTAGGTTTGGATAGAAGCACCTTCTCTCAATGCTTCTTCTGCGGGTTCAAAAATGCGCTGGGGCATTTTAAGACTGCCGTCCATCGCGATCTGGTAGGTCGCATGCTGGATATCGGGGTTGTCAAAGCGATCAATCAGCTCGCGCGAGTAGGTCGAATAGTTGACCCCGGCTAGCGGTGCTAACGTCTTGCTGAGCTCGGCCAAATGAAGTTGCACAAGCGCCCGCAACTCCGGCGTTTTCATACAGTCGCTGATGGTTTTTACCCCGGCCACGTGTCCGGTATAGGCCAATAGCGAATGACACCCATTCAGCATTCGCAGCTTCATCCTTTCATACGGAGCTACGTTTTCGACAAATAGCGCTCCGGCGGCATCCCATGCAGGGCGACCGTATTTGAAGGTGTCTTCTATCACCCACTGACTGAATGGCTCTGTCTGAACGGGAACCGCATCAAATAGCCCCACGGATCGCTTTGCTTCTTCGACAAAGCCATCCGTCGCTTCTGGCGTTATTCGATCCACCATTGTAGATGGGAACGATACGTTGTCCCTGATCCAGTCCGAAAGGTGCGGATCGATCCTGTCAGAGAAATCCAGCACAACTTGTTTGGTGATTTCACCATTGTTGGGCAGGTTGTCACAACTGAGCAGTGTGAAGCCCTTTAGCCCCAGACTTCGGCGTTCGCTCAGAGACTTAACGATAAGACCCGGAACGCTGATTGGTTGGTTGAACTTCGCAAGATCGTGACGGATCGTTTCGGTGTCCAAATCCAGCCTATGATCGCGTGTGCTGTAGCAATACCCTTTTTCAGTCACGGTCAGGCTGACGGTTTTGACATCTGGTGATGTCAGCAGCGCCATGACTTCGGCGCGCTGAAGTCGCAGTGCAAGAGCCGTGGAAATACTGCCTATGATCCGTAAACGGGTTTGGCCGGGCGCCTTTTCAATAAGGCTATAGAAACCGTCTTGTTCAGTCAGCTTCTGCGCGGTTTCTGTTGAGCGCATACTGATAGCAGCAATGCGCCAGTCTCCACCGTATGCTGCCAGCGCGGTATCGGTGTAAGCCGCCTGATGCGCGCGATGGAATGCGCCAAGACCGATATGGGCAATTCCCGTTCCATGTGCGGTGGGTTGGTATCCGGGGCGTTCCACGTCGCCACGCGCGTTCGAAAATGATCGCCCGGTTAACCGCGGTTCAGCGGCTTGCATATGAAATACCATCGATCAAACCCCGCAGCTCTGCAAGACCCTTGAGGCGTCCGATCGCCGGGTAACCCGGTTGAGCCTTACGCGTCAGATCATCCAGAATGTCCTGACCATGATCAGGCCGAAACGGAATCGAATGGTCGGCGCGGCCAGCAGATTTGCGGCGGTTTTCTTCGCGAAGGATCGCGGCAATCAAACTCGGCATGTCGACGTCACCGCTCAGATGTTCGGATTCGTGAAATGATCCAAACACAGCATCATGCTCGCGACTGACGTTGCGAAGATGCAAGAAATGAACCCTGTCACCCAATCGGTCCATCATGCCGGGCAGATCATTGTCGGACCGGGCCCCCAATGAGCCCGAGCAGAGCGTGATCCCGTTGGCGGGAATATCTACCGCTTCGATGAGCCGTTCGTAATCGGCTTGTGTCGACATGATCCGCGGCAGGCCCAACAACGGCACCGGTGGATCATCGGGGTGGCAGCAAAGCTTTAGCCCCAGCTTTTGGGCAAAAGGAGCGACTTCTTCAAGAAAATCAGTTTGATTGCGCGCCAGCTGATCGTGATCGAAAGCAACGTAAAGCCCCAGATGTTCTTTTATATCATCGAGGCTGAAATGCTCGGCAGCTCCCGGCAACCCGCAAACGATATTGTCAACAAGGCGCTTTTTGTACATGTCATTTGTCGACTGGAATCGATGCCGCGCTTTTGCGACATGCTCATCATCATGTTCTTCAGACGCACCGTGGCGCTTCAATATGAAGACGTCAAACATGATGAAGTCGACAAGATCGAACCTCATGCAGGTGGCGCCTGTGTCCACCTCATATGCAAGGTCCGTTCTGGTCCAGTCGAGAAGCGGCATGAAATTGTAACAGATGACCTCAATACCTGCTAAGGCAATGTTCTCAAGGCTGGTTTTGTAGTGTTCGACATGCTCGCGCCAACTGCCTGTTTGCCTTTTGATATCCTCTGAAACCGGCAGGCTTTCAACAACTGACCATTTAAGCGGACGCTGAGAACGTACCGAGTTTTCCGCAATATAGTCCCGGCGCTCGGTTATTTCAGACAGTGGCCAGATCACACCGGGCGGTATGTGATGAAGGGCTGTGACAATCCCAGATGCGCCTGCCTGTGTGACATCGCTCAAAGAGACCTGATCCTGTGGACCAAACCATCTCCAGGTCTCTTGCATTGTACCTTCCTCCCGACTTCTTACGATTGCTTTGTCAGCCATCGGCGACGGCCTGTCAACATTCTTGTTGACTTGTATGGAAGTTTACGAGAGACAACACATAGGAGGACAACGTGGTGCATGAAGTCGTTATCAATGATGCTTTCGATCGCGACGCGGCGATAACACCGCAGATCTATCGGATATTGCGCGAACGGATCATCAAGAACGACCTACCGCCGGGCTCCAAACTGTCTGAACCAGAGCTTGCGCGGCACTATGAAATCAGCCGCCAGCCAGTGCGCGAGACGTTCATAAAGCTTTCCGAGGAAGGACTTGTGATTGTGCGGCCGCAGAGAAAGACGCAGGTCACAAAGATCGACTTTCCGACTGTGTTGCAGTCCAGGTTCGTGCGTGAGGCGGTCGAAGCCGACATTGTCTCAGAGCTGGCGGTTTCAGCCGACAAAGCGTTGATTAAAGACCTTCGCGGACAGCTAAAGAACCAGTTGAAGGTCGCCAAGACATCGCGCCCGGATTTCATCAACGAAGATACGAAGTTTCACCGAACCTTGGCGCAAGCGGCTGGAAAAGAAATCGCCTGGAAGTTCCTGGAAGGGCTCAACAGTCAAATGGACCGTGTGCGCTTCCTCAGTTTGGGGCAATTCCCAGCCGAGCAATTGGTCGAAGAGCACGGGAAAATAGTGGATCAGATCGAACGTCAGGATGCAACGCGGGCCTCAGCCGCCATGCGCAAGCACCTGCAGCGGTTGATCAATGATCTTCCTGAAATCGTTCGCCAACACGAAGAATTCTTTGATCGGTTCGACCCCGAACTGATCCACACATAGTCACCAAATCGGAGGAAAAATGGTGTTTAGGTTCAAAAACCTGGTGGCCGCAGGGCTACTGTCTCAACTCATCGGCGGAGTGGCCTTTGCGCAAGAAGTCACATTGAAACTCGGCCATCTGGCAAACGAGCAAAACGCCTGGCACCTTGCTGCTGTCAAATTCGGCGATGAGCTCAATACGCTCACCGACGGGCGCATTGCCGTGGAAATCTTCCCCAATGAATCACTGGGCAAGGAAATCGACCTGATCAACGGTATGCAGCTGGGCACGGTTGATATGACAATCACCGGCGAAAGCCTGCAGAACTGGGCGCCGATGGCCGCCTTGCTGGCAGTTCCGTACGCCTATGCCTCGACCGAACACATGGATGAGGTCGCCAGCGGTGAGATCGGTGATCAGATCGAAGCACAGATTGTCGAAAAGGCTCAGATCCGCCCAATTGCTTACTTCGCGCGCGGTCCTCGCAACCTGACCTCGAACCGTCCGATCGCGCATCCCGATGACCTGAATGGCCAGAAAATGCGCGTTCCCAACGTTCCGCTGTTTGTCGACGTCTGGAGTGCTCTTGGCGCCAACCCGACCCCAATGGCGTTTTCGGAAGTCTTTACCTCACTTCAAAACGGCACCATCGGATCGCAGGAAAACCCCCTTGCCCTGATCCGGTCGGCTAATTTCAACGAAGTCCAAAGCCACGTAAACCTGACGCAGCACGTGCGTTCGTGGATATATCTGACGATTGCGGAATCCACCTGGCAATCGCTCAGCGAAGAGGATCAGGCCCATGTGATGGAGGCAGCCGCGCGTGCGCAGGCATATGAGCGCGGATTGCTGGACACCAGCCTTGCAGAAGACCGGGCGTATCTTGAGGCAAACGGCATGACCTTCGTCGAGGTCGACGGCGCAGCCTATGCGGCAAAGGCAAAAGACGCCGTGCTGGCCAATGTCAACGATGAGATCAAGCCGATCGTTGAAGAGCTGTTCAACAGCCAGAACTAAGTCATCAGCAAACCCATCTGCCGCTGGTTTGATCAGCGGCAGATGTTTTTGAAGGGGAAAGGCCGTGATGAAGCGTGTCCACCACTCTATGACATTGATATGCAGGATCGGCGCGCTTGCCGCCTTTTCGGTTTTGATCATCGCGGTGCTCACTCAGGTCATCGGCCGCACCATCGGCAACTCGCCGGTCTGGACCGAGGAGCTGACCCGCTTTGCCCTGATTTACCTAACTGCATTTGGTACCGGTGTCGCACTGATGACAGGTGATCTGGTGAACGTCGATGTCATTTGCGATTCACTCCCCGGAGATATGCCCAGAAAACTTAGGATGCTGGCATCTGCTGCGACCGCCATTCTTAGCATCACCCTAATTCCCGGTGCCCTGAAATACGTACAGATCGGCACATTGCAAAGCTCTCCTGCCTTGGCGCTACCTATGGAGTTCGTGCACTTCAGTGTCCTGCTACTTTTGGGCCTGCTCGCGGCCTTTGCTGCTCTGCGCTTCGTCCTTGATTGGGCAAGAATCGAATACCGGCCCCAAGGCGCCAGTGGAGCAGACCAATAATGGAAGTCTTTGTCCTATTCGCGGTTTTCGTAGTTGGACTGATGGTGGGCATTCCCGTCGCCATCACGCTTGGCTTGTCCTCGATGGCCTATCTGTTGCTTGCGGATATTCCGCTGGTTGTGATGCCACAAAAAATCTATGCGGGCATGGATGTCTTTGTTCTGCTTAGCATCCCGGGCTTTATTCTTGCCGGAAACCTGATGAACAACGGCGGGATTACCGAACGCATCATTCGGTTTGCAAATGCACTTGTCGGTTGGGTGCGTGGCGGTCTGGGCCTGACCAATATCGGTGCGTCCATGCTGTTCGGGGGGATCACGGGTACAGCGGTGGCTGATGCGGCCTCAATCGGTGGCGTGATGATCCCCGGCATGAAAAAGGCGGGATACCCGGCTGATTTTTCGGCTGCGGTCACAGCCGCGTCTTCAACCGTAGGTCCCATCATCCCACCGAGTGTCCCGATGATTATCGTCGGTGCTTTGTCCGGTATTTCAGTCGGCAAGATGTTCCTTGCCGGGGCGATCCCAGGAGTTCTGATGGGTCTTGGTATGATGGCAACGTGCTACATCATTTCCGTCCGCAAAAAGTTTCCACGGCAAGAGTGGCAAGGCTTTAGTGAAATCGGACAAGCGTTTGGTGGCGCATTCTGGGCCCTCGCGATGACCGGCATCATTCTTTACGGGCTGCTCAGTGGAATTGCGACACCAACGGAAACCGCCATTGTTGCAAGTGTCTATGCCTTTGTTGTCGGCGCTTTTGTCTATCGAGAACTGCCGGTCCGGCGGCTGCCCAAGATCATTGCAGACAGCGCAATCTCTGCCGCGGCCATCCTGGCGCTGGTCGGATTTGCCAATGTGTTCGGGTGGATCCTCGTTTCCGAACGCATCCCCCAAGCTATTGCATCTGGCGTACTGACGATTACTGAAAACCCCATTCTGGTTATTCTGATCATCAACGTTCTCCTGCTGTTCGTCGGCATGTTCATGGAAACGATTGCCGCGCTCATCATCCTGTTCGTTCCGCTGCTGTCGCTGGCTACCGCCGTAGGTGTCGAACCTTTGCACTTTGCGACATTCGCGGTCCTCAACCTTATGATCGGCTTGACGACCCCGCCGGTTGGCGTGTGCCTGTTTGTATGCGCCGGAATCGCCAAATTGCCGCTGACGCCGGTGGTGCGTGCAATCTTTCCTTTCCTTCTCAGCAACCTGATCGTCCTGTTGATGGTGTCTTACATCCCGGCACTGGCAACCTGGTTGCCTAATCAGATCCTTCCATAAGGTGCATCATGGAAACGCGAATTTGTCGGCTACATGCGGCCCATGACCTGAGGATTGAGACTCAGACCGTCCCTGACCTCGGGCCGGACGATGTGCAAATAGCGATTGGCGCCGGGGGAATTTGCGGTTCCGATCTGCACTACTATCACGACGGGGGTATTGGTCAGATCAGGGTGCGGGAACCGATCATCGTCGGTCATGAGGCGGCCGGTCATGTGACGCAGGTCGGGATGAACGTGACCGGGTTTGCCGCGGGTGATATGGTTGCAATAAACCCCAGCCTTCCATGTGGGCAGTGCGGTTTCTGCAAAAGGGACGAATTCAATCACTGCAAAGAGATGCAGTTTATGGGCTCTGCATACCGAATGCCGCATGAGCAGGGGATGTTTCGCGAAATCCTGACCGTACCCGCCTTGCGCGTGCACCGCTTCATCAATCCGATACCCGTGAAACTGGCCGCTTGTGCGGAACCTCTTGCTGTATGTCTTCATGCCGAGGCACAGGCTGACTGCCTTCGCGGAAAAACCGTTTTGATTACCGGAGCGGGGCCGATCGGTGCGCTGATGACTTCGGTTGTTGCTCGAAAAAATCCGCGCGACTTGATTGTGACGGACCTCCACGATTTTCCTCTGTCAGTCGCGAAAAAGATGGGTGCGTCTGAAACAATCAACGTCGCCGATCGACCCGAGGCATTGGAGCCTTTCCACCAGAACAAGGGACAGTTCGACGTGGTGTTCGAATGCACCGGATCGCCCGCTGCTATTGCCGCTGCATTGACCATGCTCAGACCACGTGGAACCATGATATTGGTTGGCGTCGCCGGAGAGGTTAGCCTACCCCTGAACGTAATCGTAAGCAAAGAAATCCGAATGGTCGGCACCCATCGGTTTCATCCCGAATTTGCCGAGGCCGTGCGGCTGATTGACAGTGGTGAAATCAACGTCGAACCAATAATTAGCCGATCCTTCGACATCGAAGATGCCACAGCGGCATTCGATCTTGCCGGGGACAGAACTAAGGCCATAAAAGTCCACCTTACGTTCAAAAAGGATCGTAAGTTATGAGTGGCATGAAAATTGCATGTGTCGGCGAGGTGATGCTTGAATTGCAAGTGTCCACGGTCCCCGGTCCGGCGCAGGTCGGGGTAGCAGGGGATGTTCTCAACACAGCGATTTACCTGCGTCGCATGCTGCCCAAGAACCATAGCGTGAGTTTTGTCAGCCTTCTGGGGGATGACCGCCTGTCCGATGACATTGTCAGGTTCGTGGCTGAGCAGAATATCGACACGTCTCAAGTGACGTATTTAAGGAACAAGCTTCCCGGCGTTTATGCGATTAGTACCGATGAAGCGGGTGAGCGAAGTTTCCAATACTGGCGACAAAACTCAGCAGCACGGCAGCTGTTTCAGACTGGCGCAGAGCCGCGCTTTGACATGCTCGCAGGGTTCGATCTTATCTACCTGTCCGCGATTACTCTGGCTATCCTGCCGCAGACCGTCCGGCTTTGCCTTCTGGACTGGATTGACAGCTATCGCGCGCGCGGGGGGCTTTTTGCCTTCGACTCAAACTATCGCCCCAAACTCTGGGACTCGGAACATGCAGCACGCGAAATAATTGAAGCATCGTGGTGCCGGTGCGACTTTGCCCTGCCTTCGGTAGATGATGAGTTGGCCGTATTTCACGAGAAAGATGAGGCTGATGTCCTCACCCGGTTTAGCGGCTATACGGGCTGTGTTGGTGCGTTGAAACGGGGTGTCTTGGGGCCAATATCCATCAACGAAGTCACGACCCCATCCTCCTTTGAGCCAGCGCGAACCGTTGTCGACACGACAGCTGCAGGCGACGGGTTCAACGGGGGTTATCTGGCTGCAAAACTGTCGGGGCGGTCCCAGTCAGAGGCGCTTGCTCAGGGTCACGAATTGGCACGCAGAATTATTGGTTTTCGAGGTGCGATAATTCCGGTTTGACATTGGGCGTGGCGACTGGCGGTGTGTCCGGATACAGAAGATGGCAGTGGCCGCTGGATCGATGAAACTAAATTCGACTGTTTGCGTGGTCGTCTAAGTCGCTGAAATATCTCAACAGTGCGCCCGAAGAAATTTGCGGCATAACCTCTCTTGATCGTGAGTTGATAATTTGGATGCGCAACGACACCTAACACTCATGAAAAGACTTTTGGCCATACTGCTATTGGCAGCCACCGCGACATCGGCTCAGGACTTGCAGGGTAATGATACTGCTAGCAATTGGAAGGGTACGCATCACGCACGATTTGGCATTTGGAACTCAATATGTGACGAGCGGGTAGAATACGGCGAGCTTGTTCAGCGATGTTACCTAAGATGGGTCGACGTCTTCTCGCCCCGTCCAAACTTCGCGGGCCAATTTATCTTCATTGTCACGGAAGAGACAGGGTACAAGGTTGAATTTGGGATAGAGCCGGGGACTTTTTTCCACCCCAATGGGTTTCGAATCGAGCGGGCCGGAGAGGCCGTTTGGCGCACCCGTTGGCCTGGATGCCTTACCGGGATTGGATGTGACTTCTACGAAGATGACGCCGACGATTTGATTGCTCAGATGAGACAAGGCGGTGCTTTTCTGTTTGACTTTCGTGACCGGCATGGTGTGTCGCGAGCGCTGAATTGGCCCTTGGAGGGCTTCGACGATGCATGGGCAGATTTTCAAAACCAATCCCGGCTTCGCGATCTAGTCGAATAGAATTTGTTTACTTCGAACGCGCCTGATCAGAAAAGGTTTGGCTTAGTTCTTGTCAGGATCTGACATGGCGGTTTTTTTTGTGATGAGAAAAGCCAGACATAGAACTGCTGACATGGCCAGATATGCACTGATCGCGTTTGGGGCCAGCGACGGCACACCAAAAACCAGTTGCCAGCCATTCCCTCCGGGTATGAACACAGCCGCAACGCCCATCAAAGCCCCGCCGAAAAAGGATAGAATTGCAGACCGGAAATTGGGGATTTCCAACCGAAAGTCACGGTTTGAAAGAGCAGATAAGACCCCTCCGAGAACGACAAGTATGGCGGCCACCAACGCCACCCATGTCGCTGCTTGTTCGCTGGGATCAAACAACTTTAGCGTATGAGTCGTCAGCATGCCCATGTAGATCCAGTTTTCAGTTGTCGCGAATAAAATGCCGCCACCTACACCCACGATAAGCGTTGCCCGGTAAGGGCCTAAACGAAACCCGGTGCCTTTTCGAATGCCACTTACCCAACGAAACATGCGTCGGGATACCGCTGAAAAAAGTATGACACCATACAGAGTGACAAGAGCCAAGGCCGGCAGAGAATGTGAGTCAAGCGCAGACGGCATCTCTTGCATTGTGTTCGTACCGGTATCAAGAAAGATAGCGGCCAGGGATCCAACTAAAATTCCAAGCACAGTTGCGAGAAATCTAAGGTTCCCACCGGTCAAGTGCGCAAGGGTGCCAAGCCCACAAGCGCCGTTCAGCCAAGCTCCGATGCCAAACGCGGCGCCGGCAAGCAAGGTTTTCAGCGTAGGTGAAGCACCGGCGGCAAGGCTCACTTGTTCCGGAAACAACCAATGAAGAGGAACGATGACTGCACCGGCACCTGCCGCGGCAACTCCGAAAGCTCGCAACCGCGTGGTCTTTTTGTCGAGCACCAGAACTCTTGTGGCCAGAACAACACAAACCGAACCGCGTCGAATTGAGTAACCCACGATAAGCGCCAGCAAGAAAATCAGAAAATTCGAAAGCACCGAAGCCATCCTCAATGAACACGTCCATTGGCGGGATACAGAGCCATCACGAAAAACCTATGACCTGCCATCCGCTTGTTCTTTGAATATAACAAGAGACTGCAGGTTTGTGAGGCGTTCACCAACCTTGGACCAGCGGAAGCTGAAATTGGTCGGCGGTTCGACGTGTTGCCTTTGTGCGGTCCGCTGAATTTGTTAACAGTTTTCTCGATCGGTTAACCGGGGCTTAAAATGCCAGAGGTGTCGATCCTAGTGCTTTGCGCGTTTTTCGCCCGCAGTGACGCAATTCCCAAAAAGAACGACAAATCCACAAGCTTTTGCCGATGGTGGTTCAGTTGTCTGTTTGCTAGGCGGCAAAGCCTGCATCAACGGGTTGTGGATTGGCGACGTCTATGCCCAGCCCAGTTGCTTTAGTGAGTGCGCATCATTCCAGATCTTTGTCATATGCCGTATTTTGTCGCCCTCAAATTCCATGGCGTAAACGTAGTCGGCCGCAACCTTTTTTCCGGTGGCTGGTACGGGACCATCAACCGAGTGGGTTCCGTGAAAAACGGCAAAAGCGTTTACGATCCGGCGTTCGTCATCGACCGAAAAAGACTTAAGTTCGTAACGCCCGTCCGGAATAGGTGTTAATAACCCTTTCATCCACTCTGCATACCCTTCCACTGTCACGACGTCAGTCAGCGCATCAGCCTGAGCTGCAAAGGTTGCTCCGTCATGACAGTAGGGTTTGCAACCGTCCCAGCCCTTGCCTGTCTCGCAAGCTTCGAAAAATTCCCTGGCAGTTTCTTGGATAGACATCTTTTCCCCTTTCTGATCCTCGGGCAGAAGATATTGCAGCTCATTCGAGCCACATGACTGAGGATACGCTCAAGTAGGCAGTTTTCAAAGTGATCCGAGTCGAAAGTTGGTAAACAGAAGCTGGCCAGCGGAATATTTCTTGTTTCTTGAACCGCAGAACAAGGGGTGTCTGTTGGCTGTGAGTGGATACCGATCAAGAACAGCCACAGGTTAACTGAACGCACGCACCTTACCGCTCGAACACGCGGCAAACCGGCGGCGCGCCTCAAACCGTCCCTGGAACCGTGTAGGAGCATAATCGTTTGCGACAGGGCCAATTCATTTTTTAACGGAAACGCAATCAACCCTCGCAGAGAGTATCAGACTAGGTCGGTGCCAGTGTCACAGTTGAGATAAAAACTTGAATAATATTCGTGTCTTGCGCTTAATTTTTTTTGCAAGGAAAGGGTAGCCAGCCTTTCAGAGGGTTTCTGCTTTTTCCAAAGTTCCAGCCTCACTGCGGTTAAGTCGGGTCGCCAATGCCTCGCCTATCTGGCAAGGAGAGAACGTCCCCAGGAGGCTGGCGATAGCTGCGCAGTGTTTTAAGTACGGCACTTCATTCTTGTTGCCGATTTGCCAAGCGGTCCAATACCAGTGGGTCAAACTCCGGAACGCGCACACGCCGCCGATCCGGCTCGACTTTGCGCAACGGATTTACGGGAACAACTTCATCCGCTGCTCTGCGCGCAAGGTCCTGATAAACACCAGTCCCGCGGGTCTTCCAGTCGATTTCGGCCTCTGTCAAAGGTCGCAAGACCCGCGCGGGTGAGCCTGCGATCATCTGCCGTGGTTCAAAGACGGATTTTGCTTTCACAAAGCTGAGCGCGCCGACAATGCACTCCTGTCCGATCCGCACCTCGTCCATGATGACGCTGTTCATTCCGATCAAAACGTTTTCTTCCAGATGGCACCCGTGCAGCACGGCTCCGTGCCCCACATGGCCAAGCCGTTCAACGACCACATCCCGCCCTGGAAAACTGTGTAGCACGCAGGTTTCCTGAATATTGGCGCCTTCTCCGATAACAATCCGCCCAAAGTCACCCCGAAGAACGGCAGCCGGACCTATATAGCAGCCCTCTGCTATGATCACGTCTCCTATGACGACGGCATCCGGATGCACAAACGTCGACGGAGCAACGACAGGAACAACGCCATCGAAAGCGTAAAAACCGCCCATTTACTAACCCCCCCTTATCCACCAATGGGCGCGGTGTCGCCCTGTGTGTCGACTTGAACAAAAGCTACGGCCGGTTGCGCTTACCCTAACCGCGAACCTAACCAATTGTCTGATGCAAACCGGTTGTCGAAAGCGGGCATGATCATGGTTCCACATAAGGTACATTTCCGATCTTTGGTCTTGTCGTATCCGGCTGTTCAATACGCCTGTTCCGGATGCAGCCTTTGAACTGAACTCCGGGATAACCTGCAGCGGTAGATTACTGCGTTCCGCCTAAAGCTTTTGTATCCCGTGGACAGTCAAGGTGCAGACCAGATTGGCATAGTCCTCGCGCGCCTTGGTCCCGGCCCCTGTGTTCCACATATAGTACCAGTTCAGCATCCCAAAGACGGACATCGTGGCACCGCGCAGCTTAATTTTGTCCGCCCCCAGGGTCTCAGGTGCCAACTCTCTCAGAATCTCTCGGATGAAGTTGACCATATCAAGCTGATACTCGCGCAATTTCTTTTGCTGCTCGTCCGTCAAAGCATTCATACCGCTGATTTGGACCCGGTGTTCGTCATCGGCCCCTTGGTACGCAAAGAGGATTTCGCGTACGGCTTTTCGCAGTTTTTCTTCTGGTCCCAGCCCGTCAAAATCCACATTGCAAATGCGGTCGCGCAGTTCACGAAGATAGGTTTCAAGGATGTCATACAGGATGGCATCCTTACTATCATAGTAATGGTAAATGTTCGCCTTGGAGATACCGCATTCTTTTGCGAGCAGCGTCATAGAGGCGCGGTCAAAGCCTTGGTCTGCAAAGATCTTCGCAGCTCTTGTGAGGATTTGTTCCCGCTTCTGGTCGTGGTCTTTGGCAATTGTCCGTGCCACTGCTCAATCCTTATCGCGGTTGTCAATGACGCGCTTCGCCTTGCCCTGAGAGCGTTCGACGTCGCCTGGATCACCTACAACAATTTCTGTTGAAACGCCAACGATGTCCTTGATGCGCTTGGTCAGCATTCGGGCTGCAGCCGTTTTGGACATCTCGTCGGTCGAGTCTGTCGACGCTTCGACAAATACCCGCATCGCATCCATGCGACCGGACTTGTAAAGCTCGATCTGATAGTAGGGTGCCAGCCCGCCTGTTGCCATTACCTGCTCTTCGATCTGGCTGGGGAAAACATTTACGCCCCGCAAGATCATCATGTCGTCACTGCGGCCCGTTATTTTAGCCATTCGTCGCATAGAACGCGCAGTGCCGGGCAGCAGGCAGGTCAGATCGCGCGTGCGGTAGCGGATCATGGGCAAGCCTTCTTTGGTCAAGGTCGTAAACACAAGCTCGCCCGTTTCGCCGTCCGGCAGAACTTCGCCAGTGGCGGGGTCGATGATTTCCGGAAGGAAGTGATCCTCCCATATTACAGGCCCATCCTTTGTTTCGACGCACTCGCTTGCGACGCCGGGGCCCATGATTTCAGAAAGGCCATAGATGTCTACCGCATGCATATCGAATGCAGCCTCGACTTCAGCACGCATCGCGTCTGTCCAGGGCTCTGCGCCAAAAATCCCGACTTTGAGCGAGCTTTTCCTGGGATCGAGCCCCACTTTGTGAAACTGTTCAAGGATATTGAGCATGTAGGAAGGGGTCACCATGATCCCATCGGGTTGGAAATCCGATATCAAGCCGACTTGCTTTTCGGTCTGACCCCCGCTCATGGGAACAACGGTCGCGCCCAGGCGTTCGATCCCGTAATGTGCGCCCAGGCCGCCAGTAAACAGGCCATAGCCATAGGCGTTGTGGACCATATCGCCCTTTCGCAAACCCGCCGCCCGTAGCGAACGCGCGACCAGATCCGCCCAATTGTCGATGTCGCCCTTGGTATAGCCCACCACTGTCGGTTTACCGGTCGTGCCTGAAGACGCATGCAGCCGGATTAGCTCACTCCGTGGCACAGCAAACAGGCCAAAAGGGTAGTTGTCGCGCAGATCGTTTTTGTACGTGAACGGAAACTTGGAGAGGTCACTGAGCTGTTGGAGATCATCGGGATGTACGCCAGCTTCGTCAAAGCGCTGCTTGTACATCGACACGTTTTCGTACGCGTGCCGCAGCGACCATTTCAGACGTTCAAGCTGAGTCGCTCGGATTTCATCAATCGAGGCGATCTCTATCGGATCCAGATCGCCTTTGTTGGGGGACATGTCATCCATTGCGTTGCTCCTCCTGCGTCGTTCTATTCGTCAAAATTCTGACCGCCGATTGCACGGGACATTCCGCGGAATTCGGCGATAGTGATGTTGTTCTGATTGGTGATGCGCACATCATAGATCCCGCTGCGACCCGCCACGGCGGTTTCTGTAGCTTTCGCAGTCAGGTGGTCACCACGTTTTGCGGGTGCGAGATAACTCATCATCGTGTGTTGTCCGACGGTCGCCACGTTTCGGCTGTTACAGGCAAAGGCAAAGGCGCTGTCTGCCAGGGCGTGCGTGACTCCGCCATGGCAGATGCCATGCCCGTTGCAATGATGAGGCGCGACAGTCAGCGCCAGAACGGCGCGACCTTCGTCGACATCGACAAGGTCCATACCGAACCACTTGCTGGCTTCGTCATTGGCCCACATCACAGCAGCTGATTTGGCGGCGCGTTCTTTCGGGGTCATCGTCATTTTCCCTGAAACCGTGGCGCGCGTTTTTCAAGGAAGCTGGACACGCCTTCGGCATAATCCGTGCTTTCCCCACAGATTTTCATAGCGTCCGCTTCGATCTCAAGATGATCCGTAAGCGTGTTGGTCGCAGCAGCCTGAATGCACTGTTTGGTCTTGCCCAACCCAAGGGTCGGACCTTCGGCGAATTGACTTGTCAAAGAACGGGCCTCGGTCAGCAATTGCTCATCTGGCAGCGCTTTCCAGATCAGGCCCCAGTCTTCCGCTTGCTTCGCGGGCAAGGGTTGGGCCGTTAACGCCAGCCCCTTGGCTCTTGCCTCACCCAGCAGGCGAGGCAGGTGCCAGCTGCCACCAGTGTCAGGGATCAGGCCGACCTTGGCGAAACTCTGAATGAATTTGGCACTCTCACCGGCCAACACCATATCGCAGGCCAATGCCAGATTGGCTCCTGCACCAGCGGCAACCCCATTAACGGCACAAATGACCGGGAAGTTCAGTGAGCGGATCAAACGCACCAATGGCGCATAATAGGTCCTTACGGTCTTACCCAGATCAGGAGGGCTGTCCATTTTTGATGGGTCACGGTCGCCAAGATCCTGACCGGCGCAAAAGCCACGCCCTGCGCCTGTTAACAAGATCGCGCGCGCACCGTTGTCGCGTGCGGATTTCAGCGCATCCTGAAGCGCGTTGTGCATCTCATCGTTGAAGGAATTCAGCTTGTCTGGACGATTCAGGGTGATTTCAACCCAGTTTCCGTGATCTTCCACAAGAATCGTATCGCTCATAACCGTTCTACCTGATGTCGTTATAATTTAATCATTGCATTAACCGAACGGTTGGTCAATATATATACGAGTTTCGAATCTGAACCGTTTTAAGGGCATGGCAATGTCGCATACGTCACTTGTGGCTGTTGAATTTAAAGGCGATGTTGCGTGGGTGACCATCGACAATCCGCCAGTGAATGCAACGTCGATTGGTGTCCGACAGGGGCTTGCGGATGCAGTTACTGCTGTTAAAGCTGCGCGGGTGGCCGTGCTGCGATGCGCCGGTAAAACCTTCATCGCAGGCGGCGACATGACCGAATTCGATAGCGCACCGGTCGAGCCGCACTTGCCCGACGTTGTTCAACTAATTGAAGACAGCAAGGTTCCGTTCATCGCCTGTATGCACGGAAACGTTCTGGGTGGCGGTTTCGAAGTGGCTATGGCGTGCGCATGGCGGATTGCGGCACGAGGCACTGGATTTGGACTGCCGGAAGTCAAAGTGGGGCTGATCCCGGGTGCGGGTGGAACGCAACGTCTGCCGCGCCTTGTGGGGATGGAAGCAGCGATTGACATGGCTTGCACGGGAAAGGTGCTCCAGGCCGAGGCTATCCAGCAGCTAGGCGGCGTCGATCTGGTGACTGACGATCTTGAAGCCGCGGTTGAAAGCTTTGTTGCTGACTTGCCGGAACGCCCGGTACCGGTTAGTCAACGACCTGTTCCTGATTTCGCGCCTGATCTGATTGAAACCTCTGGCGAGGCATTGAAAAAGCGCGCCAAAGGACAACCGGCGCCGCTGGAAGTCCTGACCGCGCTAAGCTGGGCCACTGAGCCGTTTCCCGAAGCACAACCGAAAGAGCGCGCCCTTCACCTGGCGCTGCGCGATAGTGCGGAGAGCCGGGCTTTGCGGTACGCATTCTTCGCCGAACGAGTTGTATCCAAACCGTCATTGATCAAAGGCACCGCTGCGCGTGAAATCAGTCGCATAGCCGTTGTTGGCGGTGGTTTGATGGGGGCCGGGATCGCCACCGCTGCCTTGAGCAACGGTTTGTCCGTCACGTTAATCGAACGCGACACTGAAGCTGCGTCAGCGGCCCGCGAACGGGTTGAAGGTTTGTTGCAGGGTGCCGTCAAACGCGGAAAGATGTCGGATACAGAATTCCAGAATGGCTTGTCCCGATTTCGCGCCGTTGACAGCTATGTCGAGGCAACTGACGCACAATTGGCGATCGAAGCGGTGTTCGAGGACATGACGGTGAAGCAGCAGGTCTTTGCAGGACTGGCGCAGAATATGGACGCCAACGCCATTCTTGCAACCAACACCTCTTACCTGGACCCGGTGGAGATATTTGCAGGTATCAAGAATCAAACGCGTTGTATCGGTTTGCATTTCTTCAGTCCGGCCCATGTCATGAAGCTGCTTGAGATCGTGCATACCCCGCACACGGCACCCGAAGTGGTGGCCACCGGATTTGCGCTTGGCAAGAAACTTCGTAAGGTGTCTGTCCTGTCGGGGATTTGCGACGGGTTCATCGGAAACCGAATGCTGTCCGCCTATCGACGCGAGGCAGACTATCTGCTGGCAGATGGGGCGCTGCCTTACCAAATTGATCAGGCGATGCGGGACTTTGGCATGCCAATGGGGCCGTATGAGCTTCAGGATCTGACCGGGCTACAGATCGCTTGGGCCAATCGCAAACGCAACGCGGCCACGCGCGATCCGAACGAACGTTATGTCCCCATCGCGGACCAATTGTGCGAGATGGAGCGATTTGGCCAGCGTGCAGGCAAAGGTTGGTACCGATACGAAAAGGGGGACCGGACACCGGTCCGAGATCCCGAAGTTGAGGCTTTGATCGAAGACTATTCTGCGGAACAGGGTATAACCCGCCGGGTCTTCTCGGCAGAGGATATATCTTCTCGCATGCTAGCTGTGTTGGCCAATGAGGGTCGCTTGATCATTGAAGAAGGCGTCGCCGAAAACGCTGAAGCTGTGGATATGGTTCAGGTTCATGGTTACGGTTTCCCACGCTGGCGCGGCGGACCTATGAATTACCAGAATGAAATCGGTAGTCAGGTCTCGCGCGCGACGATGGATATCGTAGACGCCGAAAGTCCTGGCTCTTGGAGGGCTGCGCGAGGAGACTGTTAAGACGCTCAACTCACTTACTACATTAAAGCCTGCTTCACAGGCTTTGAACTCAAATTGCCATAATCAGGGAGGATCCAATGGCTAAGTTCACAAAACTCACATCGCTTTTGGCCGGTGCGACACTGGCGCTGACTGGTTCTGCGGTTTTTGCCGCTGACTACACATTGACCATTTCCAGCTGGGCACCACCAACCCACGGCATCAACGCCAAGATGTGGCCAAAATTCGTCGAGATGGTGGAAGAGGCCACAGATGGACAGGTCACTGCTGAATTGAAGCTGGGCATTGCACCGCCGCCTGCGCAGATGGATCTGATCATGGATGGCGCGGCGGACGCTTCGATCATCTTTCACGGCTACCAGCCGGGTCGTTTCGTGACCACTAAACTGATCGAATTGCCAGGCTTCGAGGGTTCGGCTGAGGCGGCATCGGTTGCCTATTGGCGTGCTTATGAGAAATACCTCAAAGAAGCAGATGAGCATCGCGGTGTAAAAGTTATTGCCCTGCACACCCACGGTCCGGCCCAATTGCACACCAGCAACGCTGTGACTGCATTGGACCAGGTATCGGGCCTGAAGGTTCGTATTCCTGGCGGCGTTGGAGGTGATGTTGGTACGGCGCTGGGTGCAACGGGTATCCAGGTCCCGGCTCCGAAGGTGTACGAAACTCTGGCTTCGAAGGCGGCGGATGGTGTTGTGATGCCATTTGAATCCCGCAAAGGCTTTAAACTGACCGAAGTGGCGCAGAACGTTTACGAAGTTCCGGGCGGCCTGTATCGCGGGTCTTTTGCCTTTATCATGAACGAGGACACGTTTGCCGATCTGCCTGCCGATCTTCAGCAGGCGCTGGAAGAGAATGTTTTCGGGGAGCCCTTGAGCCGCGAAATCGGGAAAATCTGGGATGAGATTGATACGATTGGTCGCGCAGAAACCGAAGGCACGGAAGGCAATGCAATCAACACGGCATCCGCGGAAGACCTTGAAAAGTTCAATGCGATCGCTGTCGATGTGCGCACCAAGGTCATTGACGAAGTCAATGGAGCCGGCATCGATGCTCAGGCCGCATACGACATGATCGTACAGGAAATGGCCGCGCAATAACGCGACCTGGTTGGCGGTATCAAACCGCCAACCAATTCGCTCCGACGGGGACTCAAAATGCAATCTCTTGTAACACTTGCGCGCCGCATCAGTGTTTTTCCAACACTGATGGCTTGTGTGGCGCTGTTTATCCTTATGGTCATGACGTTTTGTGACGTTGTCCTTCGGTCCGTGTTCAACGCGCCGATCGAAGCGGCGACCGAGCTGACGCGTATTCTGATGGCGATCCTCGTTTTTTCGGTTCTTCCGATGATTTCAGCTGGCAAAGGCCAGATTGCAGTCGACCTGACCGATGGAGTGTTTTCCCGACTTCGTCTGAGCCGTGCACGGGATGCAATCGTCTATCTGATCTCGGGCATCATTCTTTTCTGGCCCATTCAAAGGGTCTGGGTTCTGGCTGAACGGGCGCGGGATTATGGTGACGTTACCGAGTATTTGGCGATCCCCGTTTTCTACGTCGGCTGGTTCATTGCCGCGTCCACTGCAATCACGGCCGTCGCGATGATTGTGACCGGCCTTCTGTATATCTTCGCCCCCCACACTTTGTCGGAGCACCACCAATGACTGCCGCGCTGATCGGTTTTGCCCTTGTTCTAGTTCTCGTGCTTCTGCGGTTGCCGATTGTTTTCGCAATGGGCCTCGTCGGGACGCTGGGTTTTGCATATGAGCGTGGAGACAGCATTTTCTCGGAGCGCGGCTTAAAGGCAGCAATGTCCATGGTAGGCCGCCAGATCACCGACACAGCGCAAGACTACGGTCTTTCTGTTATTCCGCTGTTTATCCTGATGGGGTTGTTCGTGAACAAGGGTGGGCTTGCCCGCGAACTTTATGCCGTATCAAACGCTTTTCTGGGGCATTTCAAAGGCGGGATTGCGATGGCTACGGTCGCAGCCTGTGGTGGGTTCTCGGCCATCTGCGGCTCGTCCTTGGCAACGGCTGCAACGATGTCCAAAGTCGCCATGCCGGAAATGCGCCGCTATCGGTATTCGGATGAGCTTTCGACCGCCTCGATTGCGGCAGGTGGTACGCTGGGTATTCTGATTCCGCCGTCCGTGATCCTTGTCATCTACGGTTTGTTAACCGAAACATCCATCGGCAAGCTGTTTGTCGCGGGTATTATTCCCGGCGTTTTAGGCATCCTTCTGTACCTGTTTGCCGTCCGCTGGACCGTCTGGCGCAAACCCGAATCCGGCCCTGCCGGTGAGAAACACGGTTGGGGTGAACGGTTGTCAGCGCTGCGGTCGGTTTGGGCGGTGTTGCTGTTGTTCTTTCTGGTCATTGGCGGGCTTTACGGTGCCTTCGATTTCCACCCTTTGAACCTGACGTTCAGCCCGACGGAAGCAGCCGGCATGGGGGCCATGGGAGCCTTCTTGATCGCTCTGTCGCGTGGCGGGTTGAGCCTGTCTTCGACTTTCGAGGTTCTGAAAGAAACAACCTACACCGCTGCGGCTTTGTTCTCGGTTTTGATCGGCGCTCAGATCTTTTCGAACTTCATTAATCTTGCCGGTTTGCCCGAGGCGCTGATCGCATTGGTTACGGCGTATGACGTGGAACCTTTCGTGGTGATCCTGATGATCCTGGGCATCTACATTATCCTGGGCTGCGTGTTTGAGTCGCTTTCTATGCTCTTGCTGACCGTGCCGATCTTTTTCCCGCTGGTGACGTCACTGGGCTATGATCCGATCTGGTTTGGCATCGTAGTTGTTGTCGTGACGGAAATCAGTCTGATCACCCCGCCAGTTGGTTTGAACGTGTTCATCCTTAAAGGTGTCGTTGGGGATGTTTCGACCGGAACGATCTTCAAAGGTGTTACTCCGTTCTGGATCGCCGATATCTTCCGCCTTGCGCTGATCGTCCTGGTGCCGTGGCTGGTGCTGGTCCTGCCCGAGCATATGGGGGCGATGGGTCACTGATGTTCTCACTGACTTCGCTTCCGGATGGGTTTCACGAAGACCCTTATCCAGCCTATACCGCCCTGCGCGAAGAGACACCAGTTTGCCCTCAGCCCGATGGCTCGGTGATCCTGTCGCGTTACGAGGATTTGGATCTGGTTTACCGGGATACGGCGCGGTTCATCTCGGACAAGAAATCGGTATTTGGCCCCAAGTTCGGGGTCGACAGTCCGCTATACGAACACCACACCAACAGTCTGGTGTTCAACGATCCGCCTTTGCACACCCGCGTCCGGAAGGTGATGGTCGGCGCGATGAATCCGCGTGCTTTGGCGCAGATGGAACCGGGCTTGATCATGCTTGTCGATAGCTTGCTGGATCAGATGCAGGCCAAGGGCGCGGTCGAGTTGATTGAAGACTTCGCGGGAGCAATTCCGATTGAGATCATCGGCAACCTGTTGGGTATTCCCAGATCCGAGCGCGGGCCTTTGCGCGACTGGTCCCTGGCAATACTCGGCGCATTGGAGCCGGAACTGACGCCGGAACAGGAAGAGTGGGGCAATCACGCAGTCTCGGAATTCAAGGCGTTTCTGCGGCATATCATTGATGACCGAAGATCCAATCCCGGAAACCCCGAGACGGATGTTCTGACACGGCTGAGACAGGATGACTCGGATGGTGGTCTGACTGAGGTCGAGCTGTATCAAAACTGCATCTTCATCCTGAATGCAGGGCATGAAACGACGACGAACCTAATCGGCAACGCGCTGGAGCTGCTGGATCGGCACCGCGACAAACGAACCGAGTTGCTGACCAGGCCCGACCTGATCTCCACGGCGGTGGATGAGTTCTTGCGCTTGGAAAGCCCGAACCAGTTTGGGAACCGTTTGACTACCGAAGATGTAACGTTTCACGGTTTCACCATTCCGGCGGGCACGGATATTCACCTGTGCATAGGGGCCGCCAACCGCGACCCACGGCAGTTTGAGCGGCCAGACGACATCCTACTGGACCGCCGACCCAACAAGCACCACGCGTTTGCCGGTGGTCCGCACACGTGCGTCGGTCTGACTCTGGCCCGGATGGAGGGCAAGATTGCGGTCAGCCGATTTTTGGACCGGTTTCCAGATTATCAGATCACCGATGGCGCCAAACGCGGTGGGCGCATTCGATTTCGCGGGTTCGCCCGTCTACCCGCGCAGGTTTGAGGTGGTCAAGGCAAGAAAAAGGCCGGTCAATTTAATGACCGACCATACGGTGAATAATATGATAATCATTACCGCGCGCATCGGGCCGCGAAGATCATCTCAGGACTAAGGAGAGACTCATGACGATCCAGCAAATTTCAAGTTTCGCGGCCGGTGAGTGGATCGCGCCGGGTGAAGGGGCCCGCAATATTGCCAGTGCCGTGACAGGCGAGGTGATTGCCACTGCTGGCAATAACGGATTGGATGTGCAGGGCATGTTGGACTACGCGCGTAATGTCGGTGGACCAGCGTTGCGCAAGTTGACGTTTCACCAGCGCGCCAAGATGCTGAAGGCACTGGCGCAGCATCTGGGTCAGAACAAACAGGCCATGTACGACCTATCCTTCAATACGGGCGCGACACAGTCGGATCATCTGATCGATATCGATGGTGGGATCGGCACAGTGTTCGTGTTTGCCTCGAAAGGCCGCCGCGATATGCCTGACGGGCATGTCTATCTGGATGGTGATGTCGAGCAACTTTCGCGCAATGGTACGTTTCTGGGTCAGCACATCTGCACACCGCTGCGTGGTGTGGCAGTCCATATCAACGCGTTCAACTTTCCGGTTTGGGGCATGTTGGAAAAGCTCGCTCCGACCTTGCTGGCGGGTGTGCCGGCTATCGTCAAACCGGCGACCAATTCCTGCTATGTGACGGAACTGTGCGTGCGGCTGATGCTGGAGTCAGGCATTCTACCCGCCGGAGCGCTGCAACTCGTTTCAGGTGGACTGGGTGATATGCTGGATCGACTGACCATGCAGGACGTGGTCAGTTTTACCGGCTCGGCTGATACTGCGCTGAAACTGCGTTCTAACCCTGTCATTCTGGAAAACTCCGTACGTTTCGTGGCGGAGCAGGACAGCCTGAATTGCTCGGTTCTGGGCGTTGATGCAGAACCCGGAACACCTGAGTTTGATCTGTTCGTCAAGGAAGTCCAGCGCGAGATGACTACAAAAGCGGGTCAGAAATGTACCGCAATCCGACGGATAATCGCGCCCGAAACCCATGTGCAGGCGGTGATCGAAGCCCTTTCCGCAAGGCTTGAAAAAACAGTCATTGGTGACCCGAAACTTGAAACGACGCGCATGGGTGCTTTGGTCTCTAATAGCCAGAAACGGGACGTACTGGAAAAGGCGGCGATCATTGGCCAGGAGGCAGAGCGCGTGTTTGGCGACCCGGACGCGTTCGACGTTGACGGCGCTGATGGTGACAAGGGGGCTTTCTTGCCGCCAATGCTGTTCAATTGTGCCAACCCCGATACGGCAAAGCGCGTTCATGACACCGAAGCCTTCGGTCCCGTCAGTACGATCATGGGGTATCGGGACACGGATCACGCGATTGAGCTGGCGAACAAGGGGCAGGGCTCTCTGGTCGCTTCGGTCATTACCCGAGACGCAGACGTGGCGCGCAGTTTTGCATTGGGTGCCGGGGCATTTCACGGGCGGCTTTACTTCAACAACCGCGACTCGATGAAAGAGTCCACCGGCCACGGCTCACCCTTGCCGCATTTGGTTCATGGTGGTCCCGGTCGCGCGGGTGGTGGTGAGGAAATGGGCGGTGTGCGTGGTGTGAAACACTACATGCAGCGCACGGCCATTCAGGGTTCACCCGACCTGTTGACGGCGATTGGGTCCAAATGGGTTCCGGGCGCGACCGAGATCAAGGGTCCTGCCCATCCATTCACCCGCCGGTTCAATGATTTGGCTATTGGTGAGACCCTCCATACGGCGCCCCGGACCATAACGATTGACGACATCCAGCATTTTGCGGACTTCACCGGCGATACCTTCTATGCGCACACGGACGAGGCCGCGGCGAAACGTAACCCGTTCTTTCCGGGTCGTGTCGCGCATGGTTATCTTCTGTTGTCGTTCGCAGCCGGTTTGTTTGTTGAGCCGAACGAAGGACCGGTTTTGGCCAACACGGGCCTGGACGGTTTGCGCTTTATGAAACCTGTGGTGGCAGGGGACACCATAAAGGTTCGTCTCACGGTCAAGTCAAAGACAAAACGAAACGATCAGTATGGTGAGGTGCGCTGGCATGTCACCCTGACTCAGCAGGACGATGAACTGGTTGCAGAATACGAGCTGCTGACAATGGTGGCATACTGATGATCACGGGCCGGATGGTAATTCAATCCGGCCCGCTTATACTGGGTCCATGAAAGACGCTGCCTCAGACTGGTTCGACACGTGTGTCAGTCATTTAACGTCCGAGGGTTCCCTGCGGGTGTGGTCGGTTCTTGTCACGATCTTTGGCGATCTGGCGCAAAACAAGTCCGACCAGATAAGTGGGTCGCTGATTACGGCGTTGACTAGCCTTGTTGGAATCAAGGCCGAAGCGACAAGGGTGGCACTGCACCGATTGCGCAAAGAGGGCTGGATCGAAAGTACGCGGGTTGGACGGGCAAGCGTTCATCGGCTTACTGAATATGGCCGCAGTCAGAGCGCGACTGCGGCGCTGCGAATTTATGCGCGCGAAACAAGCAAGCCTGACATCTGGCACGTGCTTATTTCAAGCAACTCGGACTCGTCCAGGAAGGAACTGGCTGATCTGTTGCTGACCGGGGACTACGTGTCATTGAATCCAGTTACAGCAATGGCTGCTGGTCCGATGCCGGACGATCTGGAGGACTTGTTGGGTTTTGAAACCAATACGGTTTCTGTTCCCAAATGGTTACAAGACTTGTTCGGACCAGAGCAGTTGAAGAGCGCATATGATGAATTCTGGAAATCATCTTGCGCTATTGATGAGTTGTTGCCGCCGGCCGGGGTGGATGACCTGATGAAAAGGGCAATGCTGCGCGTTCTTATCGTCCATAACTGGCGCCGCATCATACTGCGGCACCCGGTTTTGCCAGCGGATTTTCTGCCGACTGACTGGAAAGGTTCTGCCTCCCGCGAGGCTGTATCCAGGCTATTGGACAGGTTACCGCGGCCAGAACTTGCAACTCTGGAAACAGAACTGATTAGCTAGGTTCTGACAGAACTTCCATTTTGCCGACTAGGAGCGACAGGTCTGACTTGTGCGGTGAAACATCGTGGCGAGCTGATCATTTTATATGTTACGAAATTAGGTGATTTACCTGATTTTTGGTAACATGATGCTTGCTTCGAATCAGTGGTGGCACTATAAACCGACCATACGGTCTATGAATGAGCGTGAACGTACGGGAGAATTCAGACATGGATGCATTCATTTGCGACGCGACGCGCACGCCGATTGGTCGGTATGGGGGTGCTTTGTCGTCGGTCCGCGCGGATGATTTGGCCGCCATTCCGCTTGCTGCTTTGAAAGAGCGGAACCCGCAAGTTGATTGGTCCAGTGTGGATGATGTTGTTTATGGGGATGCGAACCAGGCCGGTGAAAGCAACCGGAACGTGGCAAGGATGGCGGCCTTATTGGCCGGGTTGCCGGTTGACGTTCCGGGAACCACCATAAACCGCCTGTGCGCCAGCGGAATGGATGCGGTTGGAATGGTGGCCCGGGGCATCAAGGCAGGTGACTATGACCTGGCGATCGCAGGTGGCGTAGAAAGCATGTCCCGTGCGCCCTTCGTGATGCCCAAGGCGACAGCTGCGTTCACACGCAGCAACGCGGTTTACGATACCACCATTGGCTGGCGTTTTGTGAACCCCAAGATGAAACAGGATTATGGCATCGACTCGATGCCGCAAACCGCTGACAATGTGGCCGCTGATTATGGCATCAGCCGCGCGGATCAGGACAGTTTTGCCGCACGTAGCCAAGCCCGTTGGGCAGCGGCGCATGAGGCCGGGCTGTTCGCAGACGAAATCACTCCGGTCTCGGTTCCGCAGCGCAAGGGCGATCCGATCGTGATCGACACCGATGAACACCCCCGACCGGGAACTACGGCAGAAAAACTGTCGGGTCTCAAAGGCGTCAACGGACCGGATAGGACTGTTACGGCCGGCAATGCATCCGGGGTCAATGACGGTGCGGCAGCCATTTTGATGGCAAATGAAACGGCGGCGGAAAAAAATAGACTTTCCCCGATTGCTCGGGTCGTGGGAATGTCGGTTGCCGGTGTCGAACCGCGCATCATGGGAATTGGCCCTGTTCCCGCCAGCCGCAAAGTATTGGCACGGGCCGGACTGACCATTGAACAGATGGATGTGATAGAGTTGAACGAAGCATTTGCGTCTCAGGGGTTGGCGACGCTTCGGGAATTGGGTCTGCCGGACGACGCGCCGCACGTTAACCCCAATGGCGGTGCCATTGCTATTGGCCACCCTCTTGGCATGTCCGGGGCGCGACTGGTGTTGACTGCGGCCTACCAACTGCGTCGGACAGGCGGGCGGTACGCGCTGTGCACAATGTGCGTGGGTGTTGGGCAGGGCGCAGCATTGATTTTGGAACGGGTTTGATAGGCAGATCACAGAGTTGACCGTGTACGTTGGTTCAATTCTGGCTCAGCCTGAGAGGAGGAAATACGATGTACGCACAAATGGTTAAGTCCGAGGCCACGAATGATGACCCCGAAAAGCTTGCCGAATTTCAGGCAAAGATTGACGCGGACATCAAGATTGAGCCGAAAGATTGGATGCCACAAGGCTATCGCAAGACCCTGATCCGCCAGATCGGTCAGCACGCTCATTCCGAGATTGTCGGACAACTGCCCGAAGGCAACTGGATTACGCGCGCGCCGACGCTGGAACGCAAGGCGATCCTGCTGGCCAAGGTTCAGGATGAGGCCGGCCACGGGCTGTACCTCTACTGCGCAGCGGAAACACTGGGTGTCAGCCGGGACGAGTTGACCGAGATGCTGTTAGACGGTCGGATGAAATACTCGTCGATCTTCAACTATCCCACACTGAACTGGGCCGATATCGGCGCAGTCGGGTGGCTGGTCGATGGCGCCGCGATCATGAACCAGGTCCCGCTGCAGCGGACCTCTTACGGGCCGTACTCACGCGCCATGATCAGGATCTGCAAGGAAGAAAGCTTTCACCAGCGTCAGGGATACGATGCCATTCGCAAGATGGCCGAAGGCACGCCAGAGCAGAAGAAGATGGCACAAGATGCGTTGAACCGGTTCTGGTACCCGTCGCTGATGATGTTCGGACCGTCCGACAAGGACTCGGTCCATTCGACCCAATCCATGGCGTGGAAGATCAAGATGAACACCAATGATGAGCTGCGTCAGAAATTCGTCGATCAGACTGTGCCGCAGGCCGAATACCTTGGATTGACCGTACCCGACCCGGACCTGAAATGGAACGAAGACCGCGGCCATTACGATTTCTCAGAACCGGACTGGTCCGAGTTTTTTGACGTCATCAAAGGCAACGGTCCTTGCAACACGGATCGTTTAACCGCGCGGAACAAGGCCTGGGACGACGGGCAGTGGGTCCGCGATGGATTACTGGCCCACGCAAAGAAGAAACGTGCCCGCCATCTGGCTGCTGAATAAGCCTGACCTGAGGAGGAAACCCGATGAAAAACGAATGGCCCCTATGGGAAATCTTTATCCGCGGTCAGCATGGCATGAGCCACCGTCATGTCGGTTCGCTGCACGCCCCAGACGCGGAAATGGCGATCAAGAATGCGCGCGATGTGTATACGCGTCGCAACGAAGGCGTATCGATCTGGGTGGTCGAAGCCAACAACATCTCGGCCTCGTCTCCCAGTGACAAAGGCCCGCTATATGAGCCCAGCGAAAGCAAGGTGTATCGTCACCCGACATTTTTTGACATCCCCGACGAAGTGGGGGCGATGTGATGACCTGCGACGAAGCTTTCCAGCAGTTTCTGCTGAGAATGGGTGACAACACGCTCATCCTTGGTCACCGCGTGAGTGAGTGGTGCGGCCATGCGCCTGTACTTGAAGAAGATATTGCGCTGGCCAACACCGCGCTGGACCTGATCGGCCAAACCCAAATGTGGTTGGGCCTTGCCGGTGAAGTAGATGGTGGCAAAAGCGCAGATGATCTGGCGTTCCTGCGCGATGCCTGGGATTTCCGCAACGTGCTGATGGTCGAGGTTCCGAACGAAGATTTCGGCCGGACCATGATGCGTCAGTTCCTGTTTGATGCGTGGCACTCGATCATGCTGGGGCGTCTGATCAAATCGTCAGACGAACGCGTTGCAGCAATCGCGGCCAAGGCCAGCAAAGAGGTTGCGTATCACCTGGAACGCTCAAGCGATACGGTTGTCGGATTGGGCGACGGAACAGCTGAAAGCCATGATCGGATGCAAGCGGCGCTGGACTACCTGTGGCCTTACGTTGGTGAGATGTTCGCCAGCGACGAGATCGACGCCGAGATGGCAAAGGCAGGCATCGCGCCTAACCCCACCGATCTGCGCGCCGAGTTTGACGCTTTGGTCCAGCGGGTATTGGCGGATGCAACGCTGACAATCCCGGAAAGCGAATTTGCGCACAAGGGCGGGCGCAACGGGAAGATGCATACTGAACATCTGGGGCACTTGCTAACGCAGATGCAGTGGCTGCAACGCGCCTATCCCGGCGCAAGCTGGTAAGCCAAAATGAACCAGGTGCCGACAGACCAGATTTGGGAGTGGCTGGATGCCGTTCCGGACCCCGAAATTCCGGTCATTTCAGTGGTTGATTTGGGTATTGTGCGCGATGTCTGCTGGGATGGTGGCACATTGAAGGTGACGGTCACACCGACCTATTCCGGCTGTCCGGCGACATCCATCATCAGCATGGACATCGAAACGGCGCTGCGGGATCACGGGATAAAGGATCTGCGGATCGAAACCAGTATCTCACCCGCATGGACGACCGATTGGCTCAGTGAAAAAGGCCGCGCACGGCTTGAAGAATATGGCATCGCCCCTCCGCAACCGGCGGGCGGCCCGGAACGTTGCCCACATTGCGGCAGCAAGGCGGTTGAGAAGGTCAGCCAGTTTGGCTCGACCCCGTGCAAGGCGCACTGGCGGTGTACCGACTGTCTTGAACCTTTCGACTATTTCAAGTGCATCTGAGGAGGAGCACCGGATGGCACGTTTTCACGACCTGAAAGTCACCGATATCCACAAAACGATCCGTGATGCGGTGGTTTTGACGTTGGAGCCCGTGAACGGTGCGGCGGAGGAATTTGATTTCACCGCTGGTCAATACCTGACTTTCCGCCGCGATTTTGATGGCGAGGAACTGCGCCGGTCCTACTCGATCTGTGCAGGCAAAGACGATGGCGTATTGCAGGTCGGCATCAAGCGGGTCGAGGGCGGGGCGTTCTCAGGCTGGGCAAACACAGAACTGAGCGTCGGAGATATTGTACAGGCCATGCCGCCGATGGGCAGCTTTCACGCTCCGATCGATGCGAGCGCCGAAAAGAAATATCTTGGTTTTGCAGGAGGTTCGGGTGTCACACCTGTTTTGTCGATCCTCAAAACGACGCTCGCGCGGGAACCCCAATCGCAGTTTACGCTGATCTATGCCAACAAAGGCATCAACACGATCATGTTCCGGGAAGAACTGGAGGACCTCAAGAACCTCTACATGGGTCGTTTCAATGTGATCCATATTCTTGAGGCTGACGCGCAGGACATCGACCTTTTTACCGGGTTGGTCACACAGGAGAAATGCGCAGAGCTGTTTAAGCACTGGATCGACATCGACAACGTCGACACGGCCTTTATCTGTGGCCCCGAGCCGATGATGCTGGGCATTGCCGCGGCGCTGCGCGAACACGGGCTGGATGACAGTCAGATCAAATTTGAACTCTTTGCCAGCGCTCAGCCAGGCCGCGCAAAACGCAAGATAAATTCTGCAGATGCTGACAGGAAAGACAATCAGACCAGTGCATCCATTACGCTGGATGGGTCCACACAGACGCTGACAATTCCCAAGAACCTGTCCATTCTGGATGCCGCTTTGGAAAATGCGATGGATGCCCCCTATGCCTGCAAGGCGGGTGTGTGTTCGACCTGCCGCTGTAAAGTACTGGAAGGAGAGGTCGAGATGATCGCTAATCACGCGCTTGAAGACTACGAAGTTGAGAAAGGCTATGTTCTAAGCTGCCAGGCCTATCCCGTAACAGACCGCGTGGTCGTGGATTACGATCAATAAAGGGGAGGCTGACATGACCGACACAATGACCCTCGACAGCTATCTTGCCGCAGGTGGCGTGCTGACCAACCCGTCGAATGTACCGCCGCGTTATCGCGCTGAGCTGATGAAACTGATGGCAACTTTTGTAGACAGCGAACTGGCCGGGGCTGCAGGCTTTGCTGACATCATAAATCTTGGGCCGGGCATCAAGGAACGTATCGCTGCGGCCAAGATCGTGCTTGAGAAAACGGACCACGCGCACCGTGTTCTGAACATCATGGGAGAGTTCGGAGCCGACACGGACCGCTACGCAAACCATCATCCCTGGACGGCGCGCCTAGGCCGCGACGCGGATATCGGAGCGACACGTTCTGAGCATGACATGCGTTTGGCCGTATTCAACTATCCTTTCTCGGGCTGGACGGACGCTGTGATTATGAACCTTCTCATGAGCCGAGCCGTAGCTGAACAATTGGCCGAGTACTCAACGATTTCCTATCAGTCCCTGGCCGAAGCCTTCCGTTCGATTGCCCCAAGCGAAGCGCACCACGGCGATTTGGCCTTGGAAGGCGCGACGAAGCTAATCGAACGGGGCGAAGACCAGCATATGCAGGACTCGGTGGACTATTGGTGGCCCCGCGTCGCAGTGTCTTTCGGGGGCGACGATCCGAAACGGTTCGAGTTTTTGAAATCGCTTGGCCTGCGGCGGAATAAAAACAGTTCCTTGCGAGATCGCTGGAGCCAGACAATGGCTGAAACGCTGAAGAGCTTGGGAATGAAAACGCCCGAACAGAACGTATGAACAGATAGGAGTCGGGCCGGTCCGCAGGTTGAGACGACAGGCCCGATTGCGCAAGACATACAAACAGGCGTTGCTTTCCTACCCTTGGGCTTCGGGGTGTTTCTGCGCGAAAATTGACGGGTAAATCGAAAAGAGGTCAGCTTTTCTTTGCAGCCTCCAGCGCCTGTTTCAGTGTTTCCCGCTCTCCGATGTGATTGGACAGGATGAGAATGAGACGAGAGTTCAGCGCCTCGCTTTCCTCATCCGACAACCCCTCATGCGCGGCAATGAGATCTGCGTAAAAATCATCCGGTGAATACAGGTTGGGTTCAGTAATCAGGGGCATCGGCTTATTCCTTTCCGCAGGCTTTCCGGACTGCTGAACGCAGTGCATCCTCGTCGTATTCACGCCAACGCGCCGTGACATGCTGATCAGGGCGGACAAGGTAGACCGCCTGGCTTTCCGAACCAAGATATCGTTCCGTCAATGCGCCGGTAGGATCATCCGAGGTGTTCAGGGTTACGCTTCTGACTTTGATCCCGTCGATATCGACGCTGTGCGGGACATCGGTGTTGATCGCCAAAATTACAAAGTCATTTCCAAGCTGATCAAGCAGGAAGCCATCACCAACCGGCGCGTCTTTGCACGGAGACCCCATCCGGGACGCAACAGGACCTCCGGGAAGATCGTCTGTACCATTCAATGGCGAGTGATCATAGGTGCAAGGCACTGATAAACGACCCGAATTCACCAGAGGCCGCGCAAACGTATAGCGTTCTGCCAGATTGAGGACAGCATCCCGAAAATTCTTGCTCACCTTTGATTTCGGAGTGATGAAATCGGTGGATCGGGTCGAATTCAGGATGTTTTCATCCGCGCCGTAAATCCGTTCGTCATCATAGGTGTCCAGCAGACTTTCCGGGGCTATGCCTAAGATCACAAGGCCAAGCTTCCAACCAAGGTTATCGACGTCCTGAAGCCCGGAATTCGCGCCGCGCGCACCGAAGGGCGACACCTGATGCGCGGCATCACCCGCGAACAAAACGCGGCCGTGGCGGAACTTGTCCATGCGGCGGCACTGGAAGGTGTAAATGGACGACCAGACCATTTCATAGTCAACATCATCACCCAGCATCGCATCTAATCGCCTGCGGATGTTTTCCTCTTTCAGTTCCTCTTTGCGGTCGACATCCCAGCCGATCTGGAAGTCAACGCGCCACACGTCGTCGGGTTGTTTGTGCAGAAGGGTCGAGGCGCCGGATTTGAAGTATGGTTCGAACCAGAACCAGCGTTCTGTCGGGAACTCGGTACTCTTCATCTTGATGTCGGCAATCAGAAAACTGTCCTGAAACACACGACCTTCAAAGCCCAGACCAAGCATGTCACGCGTTGGAGAACCAGCGCCATCGCAGGCAATCATCCAGTCAGCTTCAACCTGGTATTGCCCGTCCGGGGTTTCGACGGACAATACGACATGGTCGTCTTTCACATCTATGGCATCGACCCGGTTCTTGCCACGGATCTCAATTGGCGCGCCTTGTTCCTGTTCAGTGCAGATGGCGTCGAAAATGAACTTTTCAAAGTATGGCTGCTGAAGGTTTATGAATGCAGGGTTGCGATGGCCGGACTCTGGCAACAGGTTGAATTCGTAAACCTGCCGGTCATTCTGAAATACTTTTCCGACGTTCCAGACCACCCCTTTGTCCAGCATAGGTGCGCCGCAACCATAGCGGTCTGCGATTTCCAGCGTCCGCTTGGCAAAGCAGATGGCACGGCTGCCCATCCCTATTCCTTCGTGGTCGTCCAGAACCAATGCCGGGATGCCCTGCCGACCCAGATCAAGCGCTGTGGCCAGACCGATAGGGCCACCGCCAACGATGACGACCGGGTGTCGCACCGCATCAGGCTTGTCCTGGTCCTTGGACTTTTCATAAGGGTAAAGCTTGAAGGCGAGGGAATATCGGTCTTGAAACATCGTCGTACCTACCTTGCAGAATATGGCTGAGATGATCTGAGATCACCCTTGCAGTTGTTCCCACATTTCGAGATCCCGTTTGTCGGTCCAGATGCGTGGGTGCCAGATGCCGCGGGCTTCGTCATATGCGCGCGAGACGTTAAATGGCAGGCAGTGTTCGTAGATGGCGTAGTCTTTGAACTTGGGGTCGCAGGCATCGCGGACGGCGTCCCAGGCGTCTTTCAGGCTACCGCCTTTCATGGCCACCTTCTTTGCGGGCTCATAGGTTGAGTTGACGAAGTCGCGGGTGCTTTCGATCGCGCGCTCGACCGCCTCTTTGCCGATCAGCGCACCGCCGCGACCCGGGGCAATGGCGTCGACATCATAGGCTTTGATATTGTCCAGCGTCTGACCCCAATCCGAAAAGTAACCGTCGCCGCAATAGCAGGCCGAATGGTCCTCGACGATGTCGCCGGTAAACATAACATTCTGGTCGGGCACATGGATCACTGCATCGCCTGCCGTATGGGCGCGGCCAATCTGTTTGATGTCGACGCGGCGGTTGCCGAGATAGACGGTCATGCTGTCGCTGAAGGTGGTGGTCGGGTAGGTCAGACCCGGAATGCTTTCATGGCCCTCAAATAGGCGCGGGAAGCGTTGAAACTCGCTGTCCCAGTCTTCCTGCCCGCGCTCTACCACCATCGAACGGGCAACATCGGACATGATCACTTGCGGTGCGTTGTAGGCCGAGGCCCCCAGAACGCGCACTGCGTGGTAGTGGGTCAGCACCAGGTGGCTGATCGGCTTGTCTGTGACCTCGCGCACCTTGTCGATCACTTTATTTGCCAGACGTGGGGTGGCCTGAGCTTCGACAATCATGACGCTGTCATCGCCGATGATGACACCCGAATTCGGGTCGCCTTCGGCGGTGAAGGCCCACAGGCCATCGCCGATCTCATCAAAGGTGATTTTCTTTTCGGTCAGGTCGCCTTGCGACGCAAATGCCTTGGCCATGTGGTTTTATCCTTCTGACGTTGCGCCGGTGGTTGGATCGCGAAGCCTCCGGCGTGGGTATTCTTGAAACGCGTATGATCAGACCGTCATCTGCCGTATGGATCGTCGAGCGCCGGCAGAACCTGCCCTGTGCAGTCACCGAACCCGATTGTGTAGCCATCGCCTTTGGCTGCGCCTGACAGGGTCAGGGTATCGCCGTCTTCGATGAAGCTGCGGGTTTCACCAGTATCGAGTGTAATTGGCTCCTTACCTCCCCAGCTGAGTTCCAGAAGGGAGCCGCGGTTCTGCTTTTCTGGGCCGGAAATCGTGCCGGAGCCCAGCAGATCGCCGGTGTTCATCGGGCAGCCGGATGTGCTGTGATGGGCCAATTGCTGTGCCGCCGAATAATACATCTCATTATAATTGGTCCGGGCAATGGTTGTGGCCGCCTTGTCCTTGGGGGCCAGCGTGATCGACAGGTCGATGTCATACAGCATCGGACCGCAATCCTTCAGGTGGTCCAGCAATTCGAACTCCCGCGCAGGGGTGTCGCAGCGGAATGGCTCAAGCGCAGCTTTGGTCACGATCCAGGGGCTGATTGAAGTCGCGGTGGCCTTGGCCTGAAACGGCCCCAGTGGTTGATATTCCCAGGCCTGAATGTCACGGGCGGACCAGTCGTTCAGCAGCACGTAGCCAAAGATGTTATTATCCGCCTCTTGCACCGAAATCGGACCATCAGACGGGGTGCCCACGATTGCGCCCATCTCAAGTTCAATGTCGAACCGTTTCGACGGAGCAAATCGGGGCAAGGTGTCGTTCGGTCCCTTCAACTGACCCCAAGGCCGGCGAATATCCGTATCCGAGACTACCACCGATGAGGCACGCCCGTTGTAACCGATCGGGATATGCAGCCAGTTTGGTGGCAGCGCGTTTTCTGGACCGCGAAACATTGTGCCGACATTCTGGGCGTGATGACGACCCGCATAGAAATCGGTGTATTCGCTGACTGCAAAAGGCATATGCATATCGGCATCGTCTTGTGCGACAAGCAAGGGCTCAACTTTAGTTTGGTCTTCCGAGCCGTCGGCCAAGAGACTTGTCAGCCGGTCTCGCAAGGCGGTCCAGACAGCCGGGCCTTCTTCCATTAACGGGTTCCAGAAGGGCAGATCGAACAGGGGTTCGTCGCTCAGCGCAATCAGACCTTCGGCCTCGGCGGCGCAGACGTCCAGGATCATGTCGCCAATGGCCACACCGCAACGCGGCTCAGCACGTTCGGTCGAAAACACCCCATAGGGCAGGTTGTTAAGAGGAAAGGGATGGGCTTCATCATTGGCTGAGGTCACCCAGGATTTCATCAAAGGCATTATATTTCCTGACTTTTAGCACGAGAGCGGGACTCGTTGATGCCGTCGTGTTGCATCACTTCTTTCCGGGCGTGCCGTCGAATTTCTTTTCAATATCCGTCCAGCAATCGATGTAATCGTCCTGAAGCGGCGCCTCTTTCGCGGCAAACCCGGTGAGGTGCTGCGGGAAGCGGGTTTCGAACATGAACGACATGGTGTTGTCGAGCTTGTCCGGCCCTAGATTGGCATTTGATGCCTTCTCAAAGGCTTCTTTATCCGGCCCATGTGGAAGCATCATGTTGTGAAGGCTCATACCGCCCGGAACGAAGCCCTGAGGTTTCGCGTCATACTGGCCGTATATATTGCCCATCAACTCGGACATAATGTTCTTGTGGTACCATGGCGGGCGGAACGTGTCTTCCATCACCATCCAGCGCTCACGAAACAGGACAAAGTCAATATTGGCTGTGCCGGGATGGCCCGAAGGCGCGGTGAGGACGGTAAAGATCGACGGGTCCGGATGGTCAAAAAGGATCGCTCCGACCGGGCAATAGGCACGCAGATCGTATTTGTACGGCGCGTAGTTGCCGTGCCAGGCCACGACGTCCAGCGGGCTTTGATTGATCTTGGTGACGTGGAACTGGCCGCACCACTTCATTGTCACGGTCGAGGGGACTTCGCGGTCTTCATACGCAGCCACCGGAGCCTTGAAATCGCGCGGGTTGGCCATGCAGTTGGCCCCGATCGGACCGCGACCGGGAAGTTCGAATTTCTGGCCGTAGTTCTCGCAGACAAAACCACGACAGGGACCTTCCAGCACCTCGACCCGGTACACAAGGCCGCGAGGGATGATCGCTATCTCTTTCGGTTCTACGTCAATAATCCCCAGCTCGGTCGCAAAGCGCAGGCGGCCTTCCTGCGGAACCACCAGCAGCTCTGAATCGGCCGAGAAGAAATAGTCGTCCACCATAGACGTGTTGACCAGATACACATGGCTGGCCATGCCCACCTGCGTGTTCACATCGCCTGCCGTGGTCATTGTGCGCATGCCTGTCACCCAGGTCAGCGGCTTATCTGTGTGTTCTACCGGGTCCCACCGGTACTGACCCAAAGAAATGACGTCCGGGTCAATACAGGGAGCCGATTTCCAATAGGGCAGGTCGATCTTTTCGTAACGGTGCGAATGCTTGACCGATGGGCGAATGCGATAGCACCAGGTGCGCTCGGGCGGATTGGCGGTGAAGGCCGTACCGCTGAGTTGTTCGCCATAAAGGCCATAGTTACATCTTTGCGGGCTGTTCATTCCGATTGGCAATGCGCCGGGCAGGGCCTCGGTCTCAAAATCATTTGCCCAACCGGGCATGTAGCCCTTGGAGATAGCGTTCCCATCATCGGCGACAGTCAATCCGCTGTGTTTCACGAGTTCATTCATCTGGATCTCCCACTCACTCGATTCGGTAGATTTTGAGCTTGCGGTAAATATTTGTTGCATTTGCAACGTTGTCAATATTTTTGTTGCAGATGCAACGAAAATCTGACTTCAATAACATCGAAAGGACCTCGATGCATGAGCCCAAAAGACTTGCCAGAATTCGATTTGGAACGGTTTTTGCCGTACCGGTTTACTGTTTTGGCCGCGCGTTTAAGCGCGGAAATGGCGCAGCACTATAAGCACGAATTTGGCATTTCGAACCCCGAATGGCGCGTTCTTGTGAATGTAGGATATGCGGAAAACCCGTCGGTTCGGGACATCGAGAAAAGGGTCAGTCTGGAAAAGTCCAAGGTCAGTCGGGCGGCGGCACGCCTTGAAGCCCGCGGCCTGATTACAAAGGTTGAAGACCCCAATGACCGGCGGTTGGTCAAGCTCAATCTGACAGAAAAAGGCGCTGACCTTCTAAGCCAACTGGTCCCAATCGCGCTGTCGTTTCAATCCAGCCTCGAAGACAAACTTGGTGCATCCGAGGCGACCCTGCATGACGCGCTAGATTTGCTGTTGGAAGATTGAATGATCAAACTTTATGACTATTGGCGCTCATCGGCCAGCTATCGCGTTCGGATCGCCCTTGGCCTCGCCGGGGAGAATTGGGAAACC
Source organism: Ruegeria sp. AWH4_226 (assembly GCF_056159225.1). Classification (NCBI taxonomy): domain Bacteria; kingdom Pseudomonadati; phylum Pseudomonadota; class Alphaproteobacteria; order Rhodobacterales; family Roseobacteraceae; genus Ruegeria; species Ruegeria sp. AWH4_226. Next base: position 161,238 of record NZ_JBSWUU010000002.1, read on the forward strand.
GTCATCGTAGATCTGCTAAATGCCGGGCAGCGTTCCGAGGCGCATCTGGCAAGAAATCCTCAGGGCCTTGTGCCAGTGCTGGAAATAGATGGACACAGCTTCACCCAGTCTTTGGCACAGATCGAATACATTGATGAGACCAGAGGCCTTGGCCTTTTGCCGTCTAACCCCGCGAGCCGTGCTGAGGTGCGCGCTTTGTCTTACGCGGTGGCGATGGAGATTCATCCGGTTTGTAATCTACGGGTTGCGAAATGGGCTGTCGAACAATCAGAAAAACAGATCACGATGGAAGGCTGGATGCAGCATTTTATCGGTGAAGGGTTGATGGCTTACGAAGCCATGCTTCAGGGCGGCAGATTTTCTTACGGTGACCGTGTAACGCTGGCCGATGTTTGCCTGATGCCGCAGCTTTACAACGCGCAACGGTGGGGTGTTGATCTGGCTGGACTTCCAAAGACTGTTCGCGTCATGGACAGTTTGGAGCAGATACCAGCCTTTCAGAACGCCCATCCCGACAGTAGCCCGCGCTAACTGTCCTTTTTCACCTCATCCTGCCCATAATCAACTACAGCCCGTTGAAGCGCGCGAAGCCCGTCTTTGAGTTTGCTGATGTCGTCATCGCTCATGTGTTCCAGGATCGCGTCAGCACAGCTCTGAACAGCCGGAAAGACTTCGTTGAACAGGGATTTTCCCTCCTCGGTACAGGTGTACTGGCGCAAGCGCCGGTCAGTATCCGCGACAGCACGGCCAATCAGGCCTTTGTTCTCAAGTCGAGTCGCAGCGCGGCTGACCTGAACCTTGTCCAACGTGGTGCGCTGCGCCAGTTGCAGTGAGCTCAACTGACCGGCACTGGCCAGCAAGAACAATAACCGCCATTCTTCACGCGATAAACCGAAAGTACGGCCATAGACCTGAACAAGCTGACGTGAAAATGCTTCGGCAGTCGATGCAAGCTGATAAGGGAAATATGTTTCAAGCTTCATCGGAGCGCCTCTCTTGTTGAGAATATAACTCGTTGCATATGAAACGAAATGATCTGAATCAAACCAGAATTGAATAGTCATTGAAAATGCGATGAAACCCGCAAAAACAGGGCATTTCCAAAGGATAAGTTTCTAGTCCAGAAGTTAAATTTGTTCGTGCGTCGGAAGGTCGGAGTTATCGCGTCAATGCATGCCTTGGAAAGATGCTTTCAAATTGTCACCATCGACGGTTGGCCACGCGAATGCTGAGAAAGCGCCCGTGCACAAATTTGCACACCTGATCATTGGTTTTTCAGCGCTGACTTCAACGCATCGGCAATTGCATTGTTTTGCGCCGTGTTTTTAGATTTTGCCTGCCGTGGCCCGTTGGGTTTTGACTGCGAGGAGTTCCGTTTATCGCCCCGGCTTGTCCGGTCTTCGTGCGCGGACCTCCCTCCGTCCTTGCGCATTGTCAGGCCAATCCGTTTGCGGGCCACATCCACCTCGACAACGGTCACCTTCGCCACTTGGCCGGTTTTAACCACCTCGTGCGGGTCCTTGACGAACCGGTCCGCCAATTGGCTGACATGAACCAGCCCGTCCTGATGTACCCCGATATCGACAAACGCGCCGAAGGCCGCGACATTTGTCACAGTTCCCTCAAGCACCATTCCGGGTTTGAGATCGGTAATGTTCTCGACGCCATCGGTGAAAGACGCGGTGACAAAACCGGGGCGGGGATCACGGCCCGGTTTTTCCAATTCTGCAAAAATGTCCTGCACGGTTGGCAGGCCAAAGGTGTCGTTAACAAACTGTTCCGCGCGCAAGCCTTTCAACGCTCCCTCGTGCCCCATGATTTGACGGATGTCCCGACCGCAAGCCGAAACAACCCGACGCGCGACGTCGTAGGCCTCGGGGTGAACCGAAGATGCGTCCAGCGGCTCCTGCCCATCACGAATACGCAAGAAACCTGCGCATTGCTGAAAGGCGCGCGGGCCAAGGCGTGCCACCTTCAGCAGTTCTTTGCGCGATTGAAAAGCACCGTTCGTATCGCGGTGCATCACGATGGCCTCGGCCAGCCCCGGCCCAAGGCCCGAGACATGCGAGAGCAGGGGGGCAGACGCCGTATTCAGATCGACACCCACCGCGTTCACCACGTCTTCGATCACAGAGGCAAGAGATTGCGAAAGCCTGTGCTGATCCACGTCATGTTGATACTGGCCGACCCCGATGGATTTAGGTTCGATCTTAACGAGCTCGGCCAGTGGATCCTGTAACCGTCGTGCGATCGAAACCGCCCCGCGCAATGAAACATCGAGATCGGGAAACTCACGCGCTGCCAGTTCTGAGGCTGAATACACCGATGCACCGGCCTCGGACACGACAACCTTGGTCGGCGCGGTCACGGTCTTGGGCAACAGTTTTAGGGTGTCAGCCACCATCTTTTCGGTTTCGCGGCTGGCCGTGCCGTTGCCGATTGCGATCAACTCGATTTTATGAGCGGCAATCAGGTTCAGAATGGTCGCCTGTGCGCCGCGCAGGTCATTCTTGGGCTGGAAGGGATAAAGCGTATCCGTCGCGATAACCTTGCCCGTGGCGTCGACAACCGCGGCTTTGACACCCGTTCGAATGCCGGGGTCCAAACCCAATGTCGCCCGGGCCCCTGCCGGCGCGGCAAACAATAAGTCCTTCAAGTTGCGCGAGAAAACTTGGATGGCTTCTTCCTGCGCACGGCTGCGCAGATCGGCCATAAGTTCAACCATCATGGACAGAGACAGCTTTACCCGCCAGGTCCACCCTGCCACTTTGCGCAGCCAAACATCGCCAGGCCCGTCACCACGCGTTTGCAGATGGGCGGCAACAATGGCCTCGGCGCGTGCCGCTCCAGTCTCAGGCTCTGGCGCGATATCAAGCGTGACTATCCCCTCTTTCGATGCTCGCAGCATCGCCAGCGCACGGTGCGAGGGGGTCTTGGCCCAAAGCTCTGAGTGGTTAAAATAATCGCTGAACTTCGCGCCTTCCTGTTCCTTGCCGTCGATCACCTTGGATGTCAGCAAAGCTTCGCGCTGCATGAAGCTGCGCAGCTCTCCTAAAAGTGCGGCGTTCTCGGTCAGACGTTCCGTGATGATGTCCCGTGCACCGTTCAGCGCGTCCTTGGTGGTTGGCACAGCCTCGGTAACATATCGCTGCGCCACCGCTTCGGGCTCGGCTGAGCGATCGGCCAGAATGGCATCGGCCAGCGGCTCCAACCCGTTTTCCCGCGCGATCATCGCCTTGGTCCGCCGCTTGGGTTTGTAGGGCAGGTAGATATCTTCCAACTGCGCCTTGGTTTCAGCCTGCGCGATGGACCGGGCCAATTCGTCGGTCAACTTGCCCTGATCCTTGATTGAGCCAAGGATGGTTTCGCGCCGCGCGTTCAATTCCCGCAGATAGGTCAGGCGGTCAGACAGTGTGCGCAGTTGCGTGTCGTCCAGACCACCTGTCACCTCTTTGCGGTAGCGGGCGACAAAAGGCACGGTTGCCCCATCGTCCAGCAGTTTCACCGCGGCACCGACCTGTTCCGGGCGGGCGTTGATCTCGGTGGCGATGGTGCGGGCGATACGGTCCAAGGGGGCCTCCTGCAAATGACTGGACGGACTTCTTAGCCAGCCGCATCACCAAGGGGAAGAGGGTTTTACAATGCCCGGACGTCTTCGGCCAATGCTTGCAGATCATCATACAGGGTTTTGCCGATTTCGACATATCCGCGTTCTGTATTCCGCGCCCGCGCCGCGAACCGTCTTTGTGAGGGCAAGCGGGCCCCCTGATCGGTAATGTCGGCAAACAAACGTTCGGCCCGGGCATCGTTGTCGGACACCCGGCCACCGCTGAACAGCGCAGGGTCGAACGCAAGGATGATTTCGCCGTGATAGGGTGCGCCACCTGCTCCTTGGGCGAACTCCATGCTTTCAAGGCTGGTCAGGTCGTCGATCAACGGGCCGGCCAGCAACTCGATCATAATCGACAAGGCCGAACCCTTGTAGCTGCCAAACGTCAACATCGCGCCATCCATTGCCGCTTGTGGGTCGGTGGTCGGATTTCCGTTTTTGTCAATCGCGACACCCTCGGGCAATGGTTTCCCAGCACGGCGATAGAGTTCGATTTCACCGCGAGCAAAAGCGCTGGTGGCAAAATCAAAGGTGAACGGGTTTTTGCCACTACGCGGCCAGCTAAAGGCCAGCGGGTTGGTGCCAAGGCTGCCGCGCGTGCCACCCGCAGGGGCAACCCAAGAATGGCTGGGAACCATCGCCACCGCTGCAAGTCCGGCCGAGGACAGACGCTCCACCTCTGGCCAAAGGGCCGAGAAGTGAAAGCAGCGGTTGATTGCCATGGCGGCAATACCGTGGGCGCGGGTCTTTTCAATCAAGAGCGGTAGCGCCTTTTCAAACGCCAACAAAGACATCCCCGCACTTGCATCCACTCGAACAATGGCATTGTTCGATGGCACCAGAACCGGGGCAGCGTGTCCGTCGACCTTGCCTGACTTCATGGTGTCATGACACATGAACAGGCGGAACAGACCGTGAGACTGACAATCGTCGGTCTGGCAGGTGGTCAACGTATCGGCGATAGCTGCGGCATGCTCGGGCCCGAACCCGGACTTGGTCAGGATAGACAGGCTGAGCGCCCGAACCTCATCCAATGTCATTTTGACAGTCTCGCTCATGCTCTACACCTCCTCTGCCGTGCGCGCGACAAGGGATAACGCGGCGAGACGGGAAAAGGGAACAAGATTTCCATAAGATACGTGATCATTCCTGAGACTTCGCCTGATATTGAGTAACCGGACAGACGATGTGCGGGTCATCCGAACGACACACGGCATGTTGTCAGCGGGAATTGTTGACACAATCCCTTTCCTAATGGTCGACAAAAACGCCTTGTGAACCAGTCTAAATCCCCGAAATATAGGGCCATGACTATCAAGCCCGTCACACCTGATCCGGACGAAGAGGCCGACAACATCGGCCCGCGCAGTATTTATGATGTGGATCCGCCAGAGGATGACGATCTGTGGTTTCTTCCACCCGAGGATGAAGAGCGGATCGAGGATTTTCAACCTCCCGGTCCGATGGCTGATCGGCGTTTGCTATTCGATCCCCGAGACTGGCGCGCGGCGCAGGCAGAACTGTCTTTCGAGTTGGCGGATCTGGCGGCGATCTTTGGCGCTTTGGATGAACGGCTAAGGGCCGGGCCAGATGGATGGACCCATCGACTGGCCCTTATGGACGTATCCGATCTGGGCTGGTGGACGGGCGACCGGATCAGCGTGGATCGTCTTGCCCTGTGGACTGGTTTGCGGATCGGAGCAACCGGAGACGACGTTCAGGCCTTGTTCAGGGCGGGATGGGCGGTGCGTCGGCTGACATCCGGTCCTGTCCCTTCGGACGGGGGATGGGACTCGGGGCTTACTGCTTTTCTGGATCGCCTCGCGCAAGGCATTGAGGATATCCCCGAAGCCGTGGCCGATCTGGCCGAGGTGATGCGAAATGCCGAAGGATTACACCCGGTCACGCAGGCGGCGATCGGGTTTCACGCTTGGCGTGCCCTGTCCCCGGGGATTGGACAGGATACTGAGGCCGCGATTATTGCGGCGCGTCACGCGGCCTCCATGGGGCGGGGCGGGGCAAAATTCATGCCCTTGGCGCTGTCTGGGCCAGGCGCTTTGCGCGGAGTGGGCGAGGTTAACGAAAAGCTTGCTGCGTGGATCCGTGGGGCAGGGCAGGCAGCTTTGGCGGCGTTGATGCACCTGGATCGTGTCAGCGCATGGGAACAGCGCGCCCGCGCGGCAACGGGTGGGCTAAGCGGCAGGACACCGCCCTTGTTGATCGACGTCCTCACAGCATGGCCGATGGTGTCCGCGCCGTTGGCAGAAGAGTTGACAAAGGCGTCGCGCGCGGCAGTGCAACGCAACATTGACCGTTTCACCCGACGCGGCCTGATCCGTGAGGTGACGGGGCAGGGACGTTACCGGGTTTGGACCGCCGCGCTGTGATCCAGCAACCAGTCGCGAAAGGCGCGCGCGGGTGGTCGCAAGGCTGTGCGGGATGGGTAGGCCAAGTGATACGCCTCTTGCCCTGCAACGTGAATGTCGGGCAGGCAGGGAACAAGGCCGGACAGGTGCATGATCCGATCCGATGCGGGCGCGCGGGCCAGGGCAATGCCTCCTCCGCTAGCTGATAGCTCGGCGGCCATGATCGAGTTGTCGGCGAAAAAATACCGCGCCTGACCGGATGGCAGACGCAGAGTTTCGAACAGATGCGGCCAACTTGCGCGATGCGTCGAAACCTCGATCAAAGGGAATTGGAACAGGTCCTGGGGCTGGCGTATCTGCGCGGCGACATCAGGCTTAGCAACCGGATACAAGTGTTCGTGCATCAATGGATCGCTTTCTGCACCAAATAGGCTCGGGTTCCCGAACACAATCTGCAAATCGGTGAATTGGTTGGCGAAATCCGATACCAGGTTGCCAGTGGTCAGAGATAAACCGATCTGCGGATGCGCTGCGCGGAAATCGGGCAGGCCTTTGGCAAGAACCCCATGGGCATAAAGTAGAACGGACTGCACGAAAAGCCGCTGCTCGCGGGTTTCCCCGAAAAGGCCGGTGGTGGCGGTTTCCAGCATGAGTAGGGATTGTTGAACGGACGGCAGATAGGCCCTGCCAGCCTCGGTGAGGGTTACCGCATGTGCGTGACGGTGAAACAGCGGCGTTCCCAGCCGAGACTCCAGCGCTTTGACCTGCTGGCTGACAGCCGCCGCTGACATGTTCAACTGCGTGGCGGCACGGGCAAAGCTTTCGGTCCGCGCGGCAGCCTCGAATACGCGGAGCCAGTTGAGGGAAGGGATACGTGATGACATGCAGACAGGCTAAGCTGAACTTAGTCTTACCGGCAAGAGGTGCCACGCTGCTTTGTACTTATCTCGGTTTAAGCTGGATGGACCAGATTTCATGAGGTTCACCATGCTGCAAACCGCTCAATCTTCACTCGCCCTGACAGCCGACCAAACCGCGCAGTACTGGGAAGACGGTTATCTATTTCCCTTGACGGTTTTCTCGGAAGCAGAAGCCGCTGAGATTCGTGCAGAATTCGAACAGCTTGAGCGTGACTGGCTGTCCGCCGATCTGCCGCTGCCGCTGAACACGTACAAACGCGTCAATGCTCACCTTGTGATACCGCTGGCCGCACAGATCGCCTTGGATAAAAGGGTCCTGGACGTGGTTGAGCACATTTTGGGACCTGACATCATGGTTTGGTCCGCCGAGTTTTTTGTCAAAGAGGCCCATACCGAACACACTGTGGGCATGCATCAGGATCTGACCTATTGGGGCATGGGCGAAACTCCGGATCAGGTGACAGCCTGGATCGCGCTGTCGCCCGCCACGGTCGCAAGCGGATGCATGGATTTCGTTCAGGGTAGCCACAAGAACCCGATCCTGCCGCACACCGACACGTATTCTGACACAAACCTGTTGTCGCGGGGGCAGGAAGTTGCTGTTGAGGTCGCAGAAGAGGAAAAAACCCATATTGAATTGGCACCCGGTCAAATGTCGCTGCATCACGGGTTGACCATCCATGGGTCGGGGCCCAACCGGTCCGATGACCGCCGTATTGGTTTGGCAATCCGGTATCTCAACCCGAACGCACGACAATTGGTTGCTGATCGCGACTATGCGGTGCTGGCACGCGGGCAGGACGGGCAGTCGAACTTTGTGGCGGTTGACCCTCCGCAGGAACTGTTTTCAGAGCAGTCACTGGCCTTGTATGAGCAGGTGCGCCGTGATCAGAGCAAAGCGTTAGCCGATGGTGCAAATAGCGCTGTCCCGCTATACGGAGGGGACTGACACATCCTCTGCGATCGAAAAGGCGGATCCAGCTTGTTCCTTTGCGGTTAATAAAAGCTTTGTTACCAATAAAGTTTCTTGGCGACTTTGCAGGCAGGAAATAGCCGCCGACTCTCGTGATGTTCGTCGCCTTGGGTTGCATTCTGGGACGTCTTGCTGTTTTGAGACGGCAACGTTTCAAAATGGATTCAGCGAGAAAAGAAGATGACAAAAAAGGCGTTGATTACCGGCATTACCGGGCAGGACGGATCCTATCTTGCGGAATTCCTGCTTGAGAAAGGGTACGAGGTTCACGGAATCAAGCGCCGGGCGTCTTCGTTCAATACGCAGCGGATCGACCACATCTATCAGGACCCGCATGTTCCGAACCCGAAACTGCATCTGCATTACGGCGACCTGAGCGATACATCAAACCTGACGCGCATCATTCAAGAAGTACAACCGGACGAGGTCTACAATCTGGGTGCGCAGTCGCATGTTGCGGTCAGTTTTGAATCACCGGAATACACGGCAGATGTCGATGCAATTGGCACATTGCGCTTGCTGGAAGCGATCCGGTTTCTTGGGCTGGAGAAAAAGACAAGGTTTTATCAGGCCTCGACGTCGGAACTTTACGGTCTGGTGCAGGAAACTCCGCAGCGCGAAACAACGCCGTTCCACCCACGTTCGCCTTACGCGGTTGCCAAGCTGTATTCCTACTGGATCACCGTGAACTATCGCGAAGCGTATGGCATGTATGCCTGCAACGGTATTCTGTTCAATCACGAAAGCCCGCGCCGTGGTGAGACATTCGTGACCCGCAAAATCACCCGCGGGCTGGCGAATATTGCACAGGGTTTGGAAGACTGTCTTTACATGGGCAATATCGACAGTCTGCGCGATTGGGGCCACGCAAAAGACTATGTACGGATGCAGTGGCTTATGTTGCAGCAGGAAAATCCCGAAGATTTCGTAATCGCGACCGGAGTGCAATACTCGGTGCGGCAGTTTATCGAATGGTCGGCTGCCGAGCTTGGTATCACGTTGGAATTCACAGGCGAGGGCGTCGATGAAATTGCGTCCGTTAAGGCGATCCAGGGTGAAAATGCTCCGGCGCTCAAGCCGGGGGATGTGATCATGCGCATTGATCCGCAGTATTTCCGCCCTGCCGAGGTCGAGACGCTGCTGGGGGACCCGTCGAACGCCAAGACCAAGTTGGGGTGGGAGCCTGAGTTGACAGTGCAGGAAATGTGCGCCGAGATGGTCGTCGAGGATCTGAAAACCGCCAAACGCCATGCGCTGTTGAAAGAGCATGGGTATGAATTGCCGGTAAGCCTGGAAAACGGTTGAGGAGAGCGCCATGCGCAAGATCTATGTAGCTGGCCACCGCGGGATGGTCGGCGGTTCAATTCTGCGCCGTTTACAGGATCGTCAGGCCGCGGGTGACGCGCTTGAACTGATAACCCGTACCCATGCTGAATTGGATCTGACCGATCAGGCCGCTGTGCGGGACTTCATGCAGACGGAGCGACCGGATGTGGTGATCCTGGCCGCCGCCAAGGTTGGTGGAATTCACGCGAACAACACCTACCCGGCGGATTTCATCTACGACAACCTGATGATTGAATGTAACGTGATCCATCAGGCGTTTGCGGCGGGGATAAAGAACCTGCTGCAGTTGGGCAGCTCTTGCATCTATCCGCGCGCTGCGACGCAACCGATGCGAGAAGACGCTCTGCTGACCGGTGTTCTGGAGCCCACAAACGAGCCGTACGCTGTAGCCAAAATTGCCGGGATCAAGCTGTGTGAAAGCTATAACCGGCAGCATGGGGTCGACTACCGCTCGGTCATGCCGACGAATCTTTATGGTCCCGGCGACAATTTCCACCCGGAAAACAGCCACGTCCTGCCCGCCTTGATCCGCCGTTTTCACGAGGCAAAGCGGGACGGTCTGGCAGAGGTGGTGATCTGGGGCACCGGCAAACCCCGCCGCGAATTCCTGCATGTGGATGACATGGCCGAGGCATCGTTGTTCGTGCTCGAGCTTCCGCGTGACGTCTACGAAGCAAACACCCAGCCGATGCTGAGCCACATAAATGTGGGGTGTGGTGAGGATATCTCTATCGCGGAACTCGCGGCTTTGGTGGCTAAAACGACCGGCTTTACCGGGCGCATTACGCAAGATGTCAGCAAACCAGATGGTACCATGCGAAAATTGATGGACGTGTCCCGTCTGGCCGATATGGGTTGGCGCGCGCGCATCGGGTTGGAAGACGGTATTCGAGAAACTTATGCCTGGTTCCTTGATCAGGCAGATGCGGATCTGCGGGTCAAGTAACTGCCCGGACAAGCGCCCGAGCAGACTTTCAGATCAGAACCAGCGGCCTATTGCGACGCCCGTTGGGGCCAGTGCTGTTGTATCAAGTGTGGTTGCCATGACCTTGAAGCCCACCTCTGTCTCGGTCGGGGCATCAAAGCCGATAAACCGGGTGCTTGCCCCACCTCCGCCGCTAACCGCAATTGCCGCTCCAGAAGCGAAAGCCATGGGGAAAGCCCAGATTGCGGCGTTGCTTGAAAACAATGCCCCATCGGCATTTGCACATCCCGTTGCAGGCAGCGTTGCGGTGCATATTTGCGTTCCATCGGCAAATCGAACGTAATCTCCGTTTGTGGTCGATCCTCGCTCGATCACTGCACCGGTCGGCGCGCCGCCATTTTCCGAAACGGGACCAACAAGATTTCCCGGACCATAGCCGAAGTCCGCTCGCATCAGGCGACCAGAAGTTGTGTCGTCAGGGCTGTTCTGAACCGCGCCACCACTTGCGGTACCCGTGGTCGGGTCAAAGCGAAGCGCGTCGGTCCAGGTGCCGCCGTCAGGCGAAACCTTGATGGCAAAGCCGGTATTGCCTGACAAACCCATCTCGGCGTGACCGGTCCAGTTGGACTGAAACAGCAAAGACGCTGTTTCGCCTGCGCTGGCCTTGTTGATTTTTAGCTGATGACCACCGCCTTCGTGGCTAAGCAACGTCGCAGGCGACCTCACGGACAGGCGGTTCGTGCTGTCAAAGCTGGTTGCAATACCCACGCCATCAAGATTCTGCGCCGCAACCGGAGGCTCAATCCATGCACTGCCATCCCAGACGGTCATACGCCCGTTGGATTCATCCCAAGCGCGCCAGCCGATGCGGGGGGCGACAAGATGCCAGGCGTTGTCCAGCCACGCGGCAAGCATCCCGGCCTGGCCCGTCCAATCCCCGGTCGGAGCAGAACCGAGGGCGTGAACCTCACCCTGATCAGGAACGGCCGGCGGGGTCGATGCGTTTATCGAGACTAGGCTAAGCTGGGTGATGAGATCCAACTGCCGCAATGCCTCGTTATGGGTCACGTGTTTCTGTGCCTGCGATGGTTGCAGAAACGGTAGGTTCAATCGGGGTGAGTTCTGTGACAAGGGCGTCCTCCAGTGACACTAGGTGCGACAATTGAATTGCGCGCCACATTGCCGGGCGATGGATGAATCCCGCCTGACCGGAACGTACGCCTTTGGAACCTTTTGTTATTCTTTTGCAGGCCAAAAAGACATGGGCCAAGTCGCAGAACGCCTTAGCCAATCGGTAAATTTTCCACATTCGCCGAAAACAAGCGTTTTCCGTCAAGAATGCGTCTGTTACTCAGCAGCTTGCCCTGTGGCGACAATATCATGCAGATATTGGCTCAGGTCGTCACGTAGGTCACTGCGGGCGAGGGCAAACGCAACAGTTGCTTGCAGGAACCCAGATTTCGAGCCGCAATCGAACCGCTGACCATCGAACTTGTATCCAAAGACTGGCACGCCGTTGCCAATGTCTTCGGCAATTGCATCGGTCAGCTGAATCTCTCCACCACTGCCCTTTTTCATCTGGTTCAGGTTATACAAAACCGACGGACCCAGCACGTAGCGGCCAATAACCGCAAGGTTTGAAGGGGCCTCTTCCGGTTTTGGTTTTTCGACCATGCCCCGCGCGCGTACGACGGGGCCAATGTTTTCACCCACATCCAACACGCCATATGCGCTGGTCTTGTCCGCTGGAACCTCCATAGCTGCGACCATGTTTCCGCCGGTTTCCTCATAGGCTTCAATCATCTGTTGCAGACATGGTTTTTCAGCAGCAATCACGTCGTCGGGCAGCATCACGGCAAAGGGTTCATCACCAATAAGGCGACGCGCGCACCAGACGGCGTGACCCAGACCCAACGCTTTGTGCTGGCGAATATAGGCTATTGCCCCGCTTTCCATGTTGGTGGCGCTCAACGTCTCCAAAAGGTCATCTTTGCCTTTGGCTTTCAGCTCCTGTTCAAGAACCAGGTTGTGATCAAAATAGTCTTCAAGTGCGGACTTGCCGCGCGACGTAACAAAAATGAATTCGGTGATGCCGGCAGCACGCGCTTCGTCAATGGCGTACTGCACCAGCGGGCGGTCGACCAAAGTCATAATCTCTTTCGGGACGGACTTTGTGGCTGGCAGGAACCGAGTGCCAAGCCCCGCGACTGGGAAGATCGCCTTTGTGACTTTGCGTACCATATGACCTCTCAAATTAGCAGAACAGTGTCGATATTTTGTTGTCCAACGTGGACCTCTTAGGGGCTGCGCCGCTAACAATCAACGTCCACGACGAACCCCGGCAGACTTAGTTTGGATGGTGCCACCCAAGGGGATAGAAGTCAAAAAGATCGCGTTTCGTTCGCGAAAACCAATCGATTTTTTGCTGCGACTTGCTTCAGAACCAAGCACCAACCTCCGGCCTGTCGGGCCGGCGTCGTTCTGCGCCCACTGCGGGCAAGATGAAAGAAATACCGAAGCCGCGCAATTGGGCTTCGGTACAGGGTGGTCAGGCACCGTTCATTATCGCATCGAGCGGATCGTGTTCGGCAACGAAGTGATCCGGTCTCACCTCGCTGAGTTGCGGGACGTAATCAGGCTGACCCGCAGCTAACCGGCTGGGCAAAAACCGCAATGCCGCTTTTGGGTCCATCGGTGAAGGCAATTCGCCAGGCAGTTTCAACCGCCGCCGCGTTCGTTCAACGTCAGGGTCCGGGATTGGAACGGCCGAGATCAGGGATTTGGTGTAAGGATGGATCGGATCAGAGCAAATCACTTCGCCATCCCCAAGTTCGACGATCCGACCAAGATACAAGACCATGATCCGGTTTGAGACCGCGCGCACCACGGAAAGATCATGGCTGATAAAGATCATCGACAGCCCGAACTCTTGTTGCAGTTCTCGCAACAATTCCACGATTTGCGCCTGAATGGATACGTCCAGCGCCGAAACCGCCTCGTCACAGATGATCAGCTTGGGTTTGTTGATCATGGCTCGCGCAATGCCAACCCTTTGGTTTTGCCCGCCGGACAGTTCATGCGGGTATCGGTTGATCATGTTGGCATTCAGACCCACCCGCTCCATCATCTGCGCGACCATGTCCTTGCGTTCGCGATCCGTCAGGTCGGGGCGATAGGTTTTCAAAGGTTCCGCGATCGAGGCGGAAATCGTCATCCTGGGATCAAGGCTGGCCAGCGGGTCCTGGAACACGATCTGAAGGTCCTTGCGGTACTTGTTCAGTTCGGCTCGTTTCAACCCGACGATAGGATGACCCAGCCAGCTGACATTCCCCGCACTGGGTTCAATCAGTTGCAGCACGGCCCGGGCGAGGGTGGATTTGCCGCAACCGGATTCACCCACAACGCCCAGCGTTTCACCCTTGCGGATGTCAAAACTCACGCCATCCACGGCCTTCAACGGTACCTTGTGACCGAACAGCCCGCCCGAGACATGGATCGGGAAATGGACTTTGACGTCGTCGACCTTCAGCAGAGGTTCTTCGGTCTTTTCCAGCGCTTTGGGCGCATCGCCTGCATCAATGCGCGGCATCGCCTCAAGCAGAGTTCGTGTGTATTCGTGCTTTGGCGCGCGGAAGATTTCACGCGCGTCTCCGGCCTCGACAAACTGACCCAGACGCATGACCTGTATCCGGTCACACATTCGTGCGACGACGCCCATGTCATGTGTAATCAGGGCAATTGCGGTACCTTCGTCTTTTTGTAGCCGCACCATCAAGTCCAGAATGTCGGCCTGAACCGTGACATCGAGCGCAGTGGTTGGCTCGTCCGCGATCAGCAGTTTTGGATTGCAAAGCATCGACATGGCGATCATCACGCGTTGGCGCATCCCGCCCGATAGTTCATGTGGGTATTGATCGAGACGCCGTTTTGCCTCGGGGATACGCACACGGTCAAGCCATTCAAGGCATCGCTGTCGCGCGGCAGAGCCTTGTAGCCCTTCATGCACTTGCAGAACTTCGCGCATTTGCTGGCCGATCCGCAGATGCGGGGTCAAAGCGGTTAGCGGGTCCTGAAAGATCATGCCCACATCCGAACCACGGATCTTGTTCAGCTTGCCAACGGGCAGGTTCAGGATTTCTTGCCCGTTCAGCATGGCCGAGCCCTCGGCCCGCCCTGCTGGCGGCAACAGCCCCATCGCGGCCATGAACGTCTGGCTTTTTCCCGATCCGCTTTCGCCGACGATGCCAAGGCACTCGCCCGGGTTGATGTCGAAGCTGATCCCTTTGACAGCCTCGACAACGCCGTCCGGAGTTTCGAACTGGACGCTCAGGTCTTTTATGGAAAACAAGCTCATATCAGCGATCCTTCGGGTCCAGTGCGTCACGCAGACCATCGCCGATGAAGAACATCGAGATGATGATTGCGACATAGAATGTCAGGGGGAACATAAGCTGCCACAAGGTTCCATAGGCCATCGTCCCGGCACCTTCGGCGATCAGCCTACCCAAAGACGTGTAGGGCTCTGAGATACCCAGACCCAAAAACGAGATGAAGCTTTCGGTAAGGATCATCTCAGGCACCAGAAGCGAGGCATAGACGATCACCACCCCCAATAGATTGGGCAGGATATGACGATACATGATCGTGAATTCGCTGACGCCGGCGGCGCGTGCGGCTTCGATGAACTCGCGGTTCTTCAGGGTCAGAGTTTGCCCTCGAACGATCCGCGACATGGTCAGCCAGCCAACCGCGCCAAGAGCGAGGAACAACATGAAAAATGACCGTCCAGCCACGACCAGCAGCAGGATGATGATCAAGGTTGCGGGGATCGCCAACAGGATATCGACAAAGCGCATCATCACGCTGTCGACACGCCCCCCGATGTAACCGGCGGCGATACCGTAACAAGTGCCGACGATCAGCGCCGTGGCCGCCCCGATGAGGCCAACCAAAAGCGATGTGGTCGTTGCCTGAATGACGCGGCTGTAAAGGTCGCGCCCCAGATCATCGACGCCGAAAAAATGCCCGGTTTCGAGGGAAGGCATCCCCATCCCGCGCACATCCCCCATGACGTTCCAGTCGATTTCTTCATTGTCCCATACGGCGAAGTACGGTCCGATGATTGTGAACAGAACAATCAGGCTTAGAACAAAAACGCTGGCCATCGCGGCCTTGTTGCGAACAAACCGCATCCGAGCGTCCTGCCACAGCGAGCGCCCCTGAATGACCGTGTAGTCGGTGACATTTTCGGCCAATTGGGCGGCTTTTTGTGATTTTCCTAGCATTGGTTCGCCCCTCAGTACCGAATTTTCGGATCAAACCAGGCGTAGGCCAGGTCCGTCAGCAGGTTCACGACGACAGTCAACGCGCCATAAAGGATCGTGACCCCCAGCAGCACGGCATAGTCTCGCGACAGGGCGGACCCGACATAGGCTTGCCCCAGCCCGCCGGTGGAAAAGTAGATGTCGACGAAAACTGAACCTGTCAGCACATAAACAAAGACCGGCCCAAGATATGACACGACCGGCAACAGCGTTGGCTTCAACGCGTGACGCCAGATCACGGTTCTGGTTGGCAGACCCTTGGCCCGCGCGGTGCGGATGAAGTTCGAGTTCAGCACCTCAAGCATCGAGGATCGCGTTATCCGTGCGATAGATCCCATGTATGACGTCGCAAGTGCAATCACGGGCATGATCAGGTACGGCCATTGCCCGCCGTTCCATCCACCGCCCGGCAGCCATCCCAGCCATAGGGTAAAGGTCAGGATCAGGATCGGGCCCATGATGAAGTTCGGCAGCGCTTGGGCTGCGATGCCCAGCCCCACGGCGAAATAGTCGATCCAACTGTTGTGCTTGATCGCCGCGGCAATTCCTAGACCGACACCAACGGACGTCGCGACGAGGAACGACAGCGACCCGTAAGTCAGTGAGATCGGAAAACCCTGGGCGATGATATCATTGACGTCCCGGTCCTTGAACTTAAAGGACGGGCCAAAGTCGAAATGCACGACGATATTGTAAAGGTAGTCCCACAACTGCTTCCACAGTGGTTGGTCCAGCCCGTACCGCGCTTCGATATTCGCCAGAACCGCCGGCGGCAGAGGTCGCTCAGACGTGAATGGCCCACCGGGCGCAAAGTGCATCAGAAAGAAACAGGCGACGATCAGCAGCAGGATCGTCGGAATGGCAACCAGCAGTCGCCGCAGACTATAGGCAAGCATTTCATGCCCCCATGCTTATTGGCCCTGCCCCGGATGCTTCCGGGACAGGGCGTGGTTCAAAGACGATTACTCAGCGAGCTTGTATAGGTTTTTCGAGTACCAGTTTTGCTCGACATTGTTGATCGGCCAATTCCCGACATCGGTGTCCATCATGTAAACACCCGCATAGTGGTAGATCGGGATCACAGGAGTTTCCTGCGCGATGATGCGCTCAACCTCGGTGTACAACGGGGCCGGATCATCAGCAGTTTTGGCCTGGGCCAGAAGCTCGTCGACACGGGCGTTGCTGAATTTGCCGTCGTTATAGCCGGAATCCGACTGCAGCAGGTCCAGGAAAGTCGAAGCTTCATTATAGTCGCCGCACCATGCGCCGCGGGCCAGTTCGAAGTTCTGGTTGCCGCGCTCTTCCAGGAACACTTTCCATTCCATATTGGCCAGTTCGACATCTACGCCCAGTTTCTGCTTCCACATCTGGCTAACAGCAACTGCGACCTTTTTATGGTCTTCGTTGGTGTTGTAGACCATTTCAAAGCTCAGCGGATTGTCCGGGCCATACCCGGCACCGGCCAGCAATTCCTTGGCCAGTTCATCCCGTTCAGCTTGGGTCATTGAGGCCATCTCAACCTCGGGAACGGTAAACCCTGCGGTCGCTTCGGGCGCGAATGTATAGGCCTGCGGCTGACCCCCGGCCATTACTTTTTCAGTGATGATTGCACGATCCACCGCGAGCGACAGGGCCTGACGTACGTTCGGGTCTTTGAAGGCCTCGGGGCCATCTTCCGTCAGGTTGAAGGTATAGTAATAGTTGCACAGGCGCGGAAAGCTGATCGCTTCGTCCGGATGCTCTTGGCTAAGGCGGGGGAATTGGCCTGCTGGAACTTCGGTACGGTCCAACTCACCAGCCAGATAACGCGTCAAGGCAACGTTTTCGTCATTGATGATAAGCGCGACCACCTTGTCGAGAATAGTGTTCTCGTTGTCCCAGTACATTTCGTTCCGTTCGCGAACCGAACGTTCCTGCGGCACGTGCTCGGTCAGGATGTAGGCTCCATTCGACACGATATTTTCGGGGCGGGTCCAGGCGTCACCATGTTCCTCAATGACCTTCTGCGGAGCCGGGAAGGTGGTAGAATGCGTGGTCATTTGCGGGAAATACGGCAGCGGCGCGCTGAGCGTGACTTCCAGTGTGTGATCGTCGATTGCCTTGACACCCAGCTCGTCAATCGGCTTTTCGCCAGCGATAATTTCGGCGGCGTTTTCAATCGACATCAATTCCATGAACCAGGCATAGGGTGACGACAGTTCGGGATCGACGGCACGTTTCCATGCATAGACAAAATCACCAGCGGTCACCGGGTCGCCATTCGACCATTTGGCATTGTCACGTAAAGTGAAAGTATACACGTCCTTGGTGTCGTTGGTTGTGTACGCGGTGGCTACGCCAGGAACCAAATTGCCGTCTTCGTCCTGATTCATCAGGCCTTCGAACAAATCCCGTGTGATTTCGGCGCCATAGGTGTCTTCGACAACCTGCGGGTCGACCGAACTGTGCTCATCCCCAAGGCGATAGATAAAAGTCTGGTCTTCGGCCAGCGCTTCGCCGGTTTCCGGGTGTGTGCCAGCGGCAAAGGCGGCACCGGTGATCATGGTCGAGGTCATTAGCCCCGCCAGAGATGTCCGAATGTACTTGTTCATTTTTGTCTCCCATTTTTAAGGTGGCAAAGCGCGCGCCATTCAGGATGGTCGCTGCCACCATGTTTGTCCGACCTTGAACAGGACTGACACGGATTCAGATTTTGCTTTTTCAAATCGCACTGAACACCGCATCACAGTCATTTGGTTTGCAGTCAGGAACGTGTTTGCGAAAGTCGCCTCTCACTGCCGCAGAAAGTGACACTATTTCAAATCGGGATAAAGATGCTGCCTGCAATTAAAGCAACTATAGGTGGATAGTGAGCGAAACCGGTGTTAGTGCTGAAATTAAATAAGGAAACTTGACCTAATCGTGACACTTTCGTGAAGGCGACTGTTCATACTTGACCTGAGGGAAATGCGGCGATGGTCGGTAAAGGTAAGAAAAACGGGCGAATCGCTATTGTGTGAGGGCGGCGTTCATACCCTGTTTTGGAAAGCAGGTCGGCGGTTGCCCAGTGCCCTCTTGCCACCGCCCGATTGAGCGTCGGGTCTTGTACCCAGGCAACCCATCGACCCCGCCGACATCATGCCCTCGGTTTTCGAGCGCCTGTTGCATGGCGGCGATGTCAGATCGGTACAGGGTGCCGATGTTGTCCCAGCCCGTATTGAAGTTCTGGACGCCGAATTGAATGCGGTCGCCGACATGACCCACAAACAAAGCATAAAGATCGCTTTTATTGTAGTCTTTCAGCACATAGAAATTCGGTGTGACGATAAAGGCTGGCCCATGGCGTCCGGCGGGCATCATTAAATACCCTTCACCTTGTAATTCGTGCTGGGGAAATGGCTTACCCGAGACGCGGGTTACTCCTATGTCGACCCAGTCCTGAATGGACCGCCCTTGGTCTGGTCCTTCTAATGCGCAGGAAACGTGAGCTGGAACCGATACTTCAAACCCCCAATCTCTCCCGGCGACCCAACCATGCGCCGACAGAAAATTCCCGATGGAGGCAATCGTATCCTCAGTCGATCCCCAGATATCGAGCCGCCCGTCCCGGTTCCCGTCCACTGCGTAAGTCAGAACGTTCGAGGGCATGAATTGCGGTTGACCCAACGCGCCTGCCCAGCTGCTTTTTAGTCTTCCCGACGGTGCGTGGCCGGCTTGTGCGATCTGCAGTGCTGCGATTAGTTCTTCGGTGAAATATACCGACCGGGTGCTCATGAACCCCTTGGTGGCTAACACCTGAAAGGCGTCGTGCCGGATGGGCACTTGGCCATATCCGCTCTCGCGTCCCCAAATCGCAAGAATGATCTGTCCGGGCACACCAGTTTCCGCTTCGACCTGCGCAAGGATCGTCGCGTGACGCCGGGCCATCTGCCGACCAACCGCAGTAGCGCCTTGAACGGAGTTTGCGTTAAAATATATGCCCGGCGATCCGAACTCGGCCTGATTTTGCTGTTGAGGCGTTTTGGCAATCGACCCCGGCGGTACAAGATCTGGCAACTTCCAGTTGAGCGTCACGCCATCAAAGGCCCGCTGCATCGTCACCCGGGAAACGCCCTTGGCCTTGGCCCGCGGCCAGATCGTTTCTTGTAGCCAGATTTGGAACTGATCCTCAACCGCAGAACGATCCTGCGCGCGCGCCTCTGTCAGAAGGCATGTCAGGCAAAAGGCGAAAACTATCCAACGCATTGCTTGAATATGTCATTAGACCAAGCAGGTGTGTCAACCGCGTCATCGACACGCTTTTGAGTATTCGCTTCTACAAAAGCTGCCCCCTACTGTGCGCGAAGACCAAGAAGTTAGGAAAAACCTTGAGAAAACCGCCGACCCTGCCGATAGTTGGCAGAAACGAAGGCTTAAGAGGATGAACAAGCGTGGCCATACTCAAACCTTCAGCACTGCTATGGGCAGGACCGGCTGCGATTGCTTTTGTGGTCGTCTCAGGGCAAGTTTCTTGGGCCAGTGACAGTTTCTTGGACCCTCAAGGGCCGATTGCTGCGGCCCAGAAAACGCATTTGCTGCGGGCGACCGCCCTCATCCTGATTGCAGTGATCCCGGTGCTGGTTCTGGTGCCACTGATTGCTCTGCGATATCGGCGGCGTCGGGGCGGGTCTGCACAGTACAGGCCAAAGTGGGACTTCTCGGCCAAGCTGGAATTTGTAATGTGGGGTGTCCCGGTCGTAATCGTGGCGCTCTTGTCGTTCTACTTATGGAAGGCCACGCACCGCTTAGACCCATACTCAAGCGGTTTTGGTGAAACACCAGCTTTGACTGTTCAAGTCGTCGGTCTGGATTGGAAATGGCTGTTCATCTACCCGGATCTTGGCATTGCCAGTGTTGGTGAGCTGGGCATCCCGGTCAAACAACAGGTCGCGATGACGTTGACCACGGATACGGTGATGCAGTCCTTTATGATCCCCGCCTTGGCCGGTCAGATCTACGCCATGCCGGGAATGACAACAAAATTGCATCTGGTTGCGGACACACCCAAGACGATGCAGGGCGAAAACACGCAATATAGCGGGCGCGGGTTTACCAAGCAGAAGTTTCAGACCTTTGCGATGCAACCCAAAGAGTTCGATGCCTGGGTCGAAGGGGTCCGTGCCAATGGTATCCCCCTTACCGACGAAACCTATCGGACCCTTGCCATGCGCACCGACCGGGATGAAGTGCAAGCCGCACTTGGGACCGCAAAAATGCCAGAGCGTGCGCTATACTTCACGCTTGAGGATGGTGATCTATTCCAGTCCATCCTTCACCGCTATCACGGAGGGCAGCCGCTGCCGGTTGATCAGCAACCGGGCACCGCTCAGTTTGGCAAGAAGGGTGCGCAATGACCGAAACCGGTTTCTTTGGCCGCCTGACTTGGGACTCTTTCCCGATTGCAGGGTTAATGAAAGAACCCAATGCCAATGAGATCGTGGCAAACGCAGCCGCAGGCGTTGTGATTGTTGGGGTTGTCGCAGTCGTCGGGTTGCTGACCTGGTTCCGATTATGGGGACCATTGTGGCGCAACTGGCTGACCAGCGCAGACCATAAGAAAATCGGGATCATGTATATCGTCTTCGCCATCGTCATGCTGGCACGTGGCGTGCTGGAGGGCGTTGTCATGCGTGCCCAACAGGCGGCAGGACCGGGCGAGGGTTTCCTTGAGGCCGAACACTTCGCCGAGTTGTTCAGCACGCACGGCACCATCATGATTTTCTTTGTCGCTGTTCCCTTTGTCTTTGGCATCGCGAATTTTCTGATCCCACTGATGATCGGTGCGCGGGATGTAGCCTTTCCAGTGATGAACCAGATCAGCCTTGGCCTCACGGTATCGGCTGGCATGATGCTTATGGTGTCGTTGGTCGTGGGGCATTTCTCAACCGGTGGCTGGACGGCCTATCCGCCTTACACGGGCGCGGCATTCAACCCGGGAGTGGGTCCGGACTATTGGATTTGGGCCATCGTCGTTTCCGGCATCGGAACCACGCTGACCGGGATCAACTTTGCGGTTACGATTTATAAACTGCGCGCACCCGGAATGACGTTCATGAGGCTGCCTATCTATTGCTGGACGATCATCAGCAGCTCGATCCTGATCGTCTTTGCCATGCCGCCGCTTGGTGTGGCGGCGCTGATGCTGGCTGCGGACAGGTATCTGGACTTTCATTTTTTCACCAATGACCTGGGCGGTAACATGATGAATTATGCCAACCTGTTCTGGTTGTTCGGCCACCCCGAGGTATACCTGCTTGTCCTGCCTGCCTATGGTATTTTTTCCGAGGTTTTTGCCACGTTTTCGGCCAAGCGACTGTACGGCTACAACTCGTTAGTCATCGCCACCATGTGCATCGCCATTCTGTCATTTACCGTCTGGCTGCACCATTTCTTTACCATGGGCCAAAGTGCGCTGATCAACGCGGTGTTTGGCATTGCCACCATGCTGATCGCCATCCCCACAGGCGTTAAGGTCTATGACTGGATGGCGACCCTGTACCGCGGCCGCATCCGGTTTTCGGTGCCGATGCTCTATGGTCTGGCCTTTCTGATGCTGTTCGTCATCGGCGGGTTGTCGGGTGTGATCCTCGCCAATCCGACGGTGGATTACCAAGTGCACAACACGCTGTTCCTAGTGGCGCATTTCCACAACGTCCTGTTGCCCGGCGTGCTGTTTGGTCTGCTGGCGGGATACAATTACTGGTTCCCCAAGGCGTTTGGTTTCCGTCTGAACGAGGTCTGGGGCCGGATCAGTGTTGTGTTGTGGACCGTCGGTTTCATGCTGACCTTCCTGCCGCTGTATTTTGTGGGCCTGATGGGAATGCCGCGCCGGTCGTTCAGCTGGGAAGACCTCAGCTTTCATCCCTATATGATTGTCGCCGTCATCGGTGCGCTGGTGATCCTGTCCGCGTTGCTGTCGGTGATTGTGCAATTGTTGATTAGTATCCGCGACCGCGAGAAAACCCAAGTACCCGTTGGCGATCCCTGGGATGCACGCACCTTGGAATGGTCGATCCCGGCACCGCCTCCGCCCTACAATTTCGCCATCATTCCTCAGGTCACGGACCGGGACAATTTCGCCGCCGCCAAGGAACGGGGCGATGCCTACCCAAGGCCGGACGAATACGAGGATATCTCGATGCCGCGCAACACCGGGATAGGATTCATCCTGTGCGTGCTCAGCGGTGTTTGGATGTTTGCTCTGGTCTGGTGGATTTGGTGGCTGGCCGCGTTGGTGACAGCGCTTATGCTTCTATCCTTCATCTTATGGACTTTCCGGCTGGATATAGAAGAAGTCATTCCCGCCGCAGAGGTTCGCAAACAGCACGAGGCCTGGCTGGATTTGGTGAACACTGCTGCACCTGTTGATCGCGATCATGA
The DNA here is from genome assembly GCF_056159225.1 of Ruegeria sp. AWH4_226. Classification (NCBI taxonomy): domain Bacteria; kingdom Pseudomonadati; phylum Pseudomonadota; class Alphaproteobacteria; order Rhodobacterales; family Roseobacteraceae; genus Ruegeria; species Ruegeria sp. AWH4_226. The sequence continues at coordinate 184,101 of NZ_JBSWUU010000002.1, forward strand.
AACCGCCCCGGAAAACCGCGGTCTCGCCCGGCCTGATCTGAAGGCGGTGACATGAAGCGTGCCCCAACCCATAGCTATCCGGGCCTGAACCTTGGGCGACGTCATGCCAGTGCCGACAAGGCTAGCGAAGTCGTCACCTTCGGCTTCTGGGTCTTTCTGATGAGCGATCTGGTCTATTTCGGGCTGATGTTCGCGATCTACATCACAATGATCGACGCGCAGGCTGGCGGGCCCGGCCCACATGATCTGTTCAACATGACGAGCATTTTTGCCCAAACCCTGATCCTGCTGACCAGCAGCCTGACCGTGGGGCTGGCGATGCTAGCGCTGAAGTACAACCTGCCCCGGTGGCGGATCGTATTCTGGTTCAGCGTCACTCTGGTGTTGGGAATTTGCTTTTTGGTGCTGGAAATCCGCGATTTCATGGACATGGCCGAAAAAGGAGGCATCCCCCAGCGCAGCGGGTTTCTGTCCGCTTTTTATGGTTTGGTTCCCTTGCACGGGTTGCACGTTGCTGCCGGGTGCCTGTGGCTTATCGTTCTTGGCATTCAGCTGCGGGTCTTTGGTTTGACGGACCTTGTGATGTCGCGCGTCGTGCGGCTTGCATTGTTCTGGCATTTCCTCGACCTGATCTGGATCGGCATCATCACCATCGTTTACTTCGGAGGTCTAGCCTATGGATAAGCGCAGCGAGATGCACCGGCGCGAGCGGCGGCGCTATGTGATCGGATATGGTGGCTCTCTTTTGCTGACGGGGGCAGTTTTTACGATCGCCTATACGTTCGGGATAAAGACAATTGGCGCCTACCTTGCAATCGCGGTGCTGGGCTTGGCGCAGCTGGTCGTGCAACTGGTTTACTTCCTGCACATTGACCGTCGCCGAAGCAGCCGGGAAGACCTAGATCTGATCCTATTCTCGACGCTTGTCCTGCTGATCATCATACTGGGTACCGTCTGGATCATGGGAAATCTTGCGGTTCGAATGCATACTTACCCAATGTAACAAAGCTGATCAGCGTGGGCGATCACGTCTTTCACATCGCGGCTGCTTCCAGTTCTCGACACGTTTCCAAATGCCAAATCGCGCGCGTTTTCTGACGCACTAACCTATCAGGACCAGGCCCATCCAAAATGCAAACCAGCACAAACCAAGGCTAAGCAAGATGTTCCCTGCGGCCATCGCGATTGTGCGCTGACGCCGAAGTTCAAGCGACTGGTATGCAAAGCTTGAGAACGTTGTGAACCCGCCGCAAAAACCAAAGACCAGCCGCTTTTCTTCTTCGCCTATGTCACCGGGCCCGCCCAAATACCCGACCCAAAGCCCCAGAAGAAGGCTGCCCACTACATTTACAATCAGGGTCGCAAAAGGCAGGTCGTGCCGGACCCGCAACGCAATCCAATGACGCAGCACTGCGCCAAGACCGCCACCTAGTCCAAACATGACGTGAAGGTAAAATTGGCTCATTCACTTGCCCGCGGTTCGTGCAGTCGTCGCCCCAAAGCTTCACCAAGGATCGCAGCAGCGAGTCCGATCGCAATCTCCAACCCTGCAGCCGATACAGCGCCCCAAAGGTTCGAGGTGGCCAAGCGTTCCAGTTCAGCCACAAAGGACGAAAACGTGGACATCCCGCCACAGAACCCGACGGCCCCAAGATGCAGGACATGCGCGTGTACGCGGTTTCGAACCGCATAAAGCCATCCCAGGATGAAGCAGGCCACAACATTGATACCAAATGTCGCCGTCAGGATCGGAGCGCCGGGAATCTGCGCCGAGAACGCTTCGCGTAGCAGCGATCCTATTGCTCCACCTACAAAGACGGCGGCGAACATGATGGCCGTGGTCCGGGCGGTGGCTGAGGTCTTTGTCACGGTCAATCATCCTGCCCGATGTCGTCATTGATTTTGCATACATATTGTCGATTGGCTGATCAACACTGGTCACATCCCGTGGCCGTATCGAAAGCCCGCCCAATCGCACGATACCGCTCACAAATGCTTGCAATTAAAAGCCGATTTGATCCACTTTTGTCACAAGCCAATCCGCCGACACTTTGGGAGAGCAAAACATGGTTGTACGCAGACTCTACTATTTTCTAAGTTTCGTTTGTCTGCCGCTGACCTTGCTGCTGGGGTTTTACTGGCCGCCCGCCCATTGGCTTTTGGTTGTTCTCATTCCTTACGCCATCGTTGGCATGTATGACATGCTTACCACCAAGCACAACGTGCTGAACAATTATCCTGTGTTGGGTCACTTCCGTTACATGCTGGAATTTGTCAGCCCAGAAATCCGCCAGTATTTCGTAGAAACCAACGAAAGCGGCCGCCCCTATAACAGGATTGTGCGCAGCCTCGTTTACGCCCGCGCCAAGGGGCAGGTGGACACACAAGCCTTCGGTACGCAATACGATATTCTGTCTGTGGGATATCACCGTGCCGCCCACTCGCTAGCGCCCAAAGATGTGCCCGAAAGCGAAGAGCGTGTCATGCTTGGTGGTCCGCAATGCAGCAAACCTTACAACGCTTCGCGCCTGAACGTTTCAGCCATGAGTTTTGGCGCGCTCAGCGCAAACGCTATCCGTGCGTTGAACGGCGGTGCGAAGGATGGCGGTTTTGCCCACAATACGGGCGAGGGTGGTCTGTCGCCCCATCATTTGGCCGAGGGTGGTGATATCATTTGGCAGATTGGCACCGGTTACTTTGGATGCCGCACGCCAGACGGCGGGTTCGATAAGGATAAATTCGCCGAAAAGGCGAAAAAAGACGTTGTGAAAGCGATCGAGATCAAACTTTCACAAGGCGCGAAACCCTCTCATGGCGGGGTACTGCCTGCCGCCAAGGTTGATGAGGAAATCGCTGTAATTCGCGGTGTCCCCGTGCACCAGGATGTTATCTCGCCGCCCACCCACTCAGCCTTCGAAGGCCCAATGGGTCTGATGCATTTTGTCCAGCACCTGCGCGAAATGTCGGACGGAAAGCCTGTCGGGTTCAAGCTGTGCATTGGCCGCCGGTCCGAGTTTATGGCGATCTGCAAGGCAATGCTGGAAACCGGAATCCTACCCGATTTTATCACTGTTGATGGTGCGGAAGGCGGGACCGGGGCAGCGCCGGTTGAGTTCACCAACCGACTTGGCATGCCGCTGAACGAGGCGTTGATCTTCGTCAACAATTGCCTGCGCGGCGTCGGTCTGCGCGACAAGATCCGGATCATCTGTTCAGGCAAAGTGGCGACCGGATATGATATGGTTGAGAAATTCGCGCTTGGCGCCGATATGTGCAATGCCGCGCGTGCCATGATGTTTGCGGTGGGCTGCATTCAGGCACTGCATTGCAATACCAATCGTTGCCCGTCAGGTGTTGCGACGCAAGATCCGATCCGGGGCAGGGCGGTGAATGTGCCCCAAAAGCGCAAGCGGGTGCACCGTTATCATGACGCAACTTTAGAGAGCTTTCGAGAACTGCTGGGCGCCATGGGTAAGGAAAGGGTCTCGGACCTGCATCCAGGCGATATCCACCGTCGCACGGCCGATGAAACAGAACGGTCCTATGCTGAGCTCTATACGTTGATCGATAAAGGTGTTTTGCTATCCGACTGCGCCCCGGACGCCTTTGCAACAGATTGGAAAAACGCTTCAGCCGACCGTTTTTAGCCTTCGGCACTTCCGTCCACTCAGTGCTGGCGCGTAGGGTGTGAGGCTAAAATTCTCTTGCAGTTTAGGCTTGTAAAGTTTCCTTGCCATCACTTTCATCCGCCTACGCCCAAGAAAGTATTGCGGCCGTAGAACCCCGTACTGACAATCACTCGTGAACTGGCGTTGCGGGACGTCAGCAAACGCATTTGGGAGGTGGGTTTTTGGACCGCGGTCTCAATCAAAGTAGTGCTGCAGGACGTGGGACTTGCACCAAGTGGAAGTATTGCGCGATGCGGAATCCAGCCCGCAAGGGTGAAACTCAATTAGCGGTGCAGTCAGCTTCACGGTCCAATACAACAACCGTTCCCGTGTCCCAGAGATCAACCCTGTGCGAGAAAGAAGTACAACGCTTTTGGGTCGGCGGCTGAACGAGTACGCTCCAGAATACATCGATTGTAAGGATCAGCAGATAATGGTTCGCCGCTCAGACTCCCGGTATGTTTGGCGCCATCGGAAAGGTGAAAACCGAATTCACTCGGCCTGTGCGATCGAGTCCGCCCAGGCCAGCCCATTATGGGACAATTGGTTGATGCAGCTATTTATGAAAGGGTGGAAAATCCCGAAAAACTCCAGATCAGAGCCGGTCTCGGTCGAAAGAACGACATTGGTTGAGGTCGCGAATTTGACAACAATACTTCTGTCCAGTTTCACCGTTTCGTCTTCAACATAGGGAAGATGCCCACCCTTCAGATTGAAAACTGCGTTGACCACGTGGCCGGGCATACCCTTGTTGATCAGAAAGCTCTCATAGGCGCTTGTGAATTCCTGCGCTGCGGGTTTCTCCGCGACGTCCGGGCCATAAACACGCGTGATAACCTCTTGCGCATGGGCTTTGATCGCGCCGGGCTGCAGGGCAAACCGAAGCCCGCCGATCACCGTTGCCAGACACACACCCCCAAGCAATGCGCTACGTCTTGAGATCATCATCGTACCACCTCCGCCGCGCGTAAGGATAAAGCCGACAAGGTCAGGGTCGGATTCGCCGGCGAGCAGGTCGGAAACGCCCCCGACCCCAAAGCAAAAACATTCGGAACCTCGTGTAGCCTCAGATATTCATCCACCACCCCTTCGGCAGGATCGGTGCTCATGCGGTGCGTGCCCTGGATGTGGGCCTGGCTGGGCAAGATGCCGCTGACCGTCATACCGTCAAGATCGTCTGGAATGATGCCTGGTAGACCCTCCAGCGCGCGCTGCAACCCCTTGTATGCATAAGGATGATGTCCCGTCCACTCGATTACCGGAACGTCATTTTCAAGAAGAACCCTGTTCTCGGCAAGAGGCAGATCCTCGGCCGCAAGGGTCAGAACCAGCCTGTTGGTCCATTTGCCGACTTCTTCACGAATGTTGGGCGTTGCGTTCGTGCTTTCGATCAGCACAGCGGCGGCGTTTGAACGGTCGGTGTCGTGATAGAAATGATATCCGTGGCTGGTTTCAGAGGTGCCGCCAAAGTAGTTTTTGATCGTGGCCGTATCGACGATCACAGTCTGCGAGGCTTCCTCATGCAGATACCGCCCCAGCGCCGCTGATGTCACGCCGGACCGCAGCAGAATGGAGGTGTTGAAAATGGCATTGGCCCCCAGCGCGAACACGCTGCCTTTGACTTTGATCTCTTGCTCGTTTGGTCCTCGCAAGATGCCATGTGTTGCCCGACCCCCTTCAATCACCAACTCTCGGAACTCTGTTTCCAGCACATAGCTGGCCCGAGGATGGGCAAGCTGATCAAAGCCGTTCAGGATGGTGAATTTTGCCCCTGCCGGGCAAATGCTGCACACGCCGTTGGCGCAACAGTTTGGCCGTGTTCCGCCGTTCGAGCGTGCGGTCGGCAGCGGAACCCACCAAGGGCTGTGTTCCCGCAGAACCTTGTCGGCACGTGACATCTGATGCGGTGGGAAAGGAAAAGGTGTGTCGCGCGGGATGATGTGATCTGATTTGCCTCCTGCGACCTCCATCAAGGATTCCGCCCACTCATAATACGGGGTCAGTTCCTCGTAGCCGAATGGCCAGTCCATCCCGACGCCGAACAATGAATTCATCTTGAAATCATCTGGGTGAAACCGGGGCGTGTCCCCCTGCCAGTAGTTGGAGTTTCCACCGAAGGCCGTGAAACTCAGCCATTTTTTTTCAAAGCCCGACGTATTGCGTTGAGTGATGCTTTCCCTGACGCCCCAGCCATCCCGAAGCTGCGCTTCGTGAGAACGAAACGCACCTTTTTCAATTACAAGAATGTCCAAATCCGGCGGCAAAGCATGTGCAAAAAACATTGCAGCAAAACTGCTGCCGACAACGACCACATCCCATTCGCGGGACGCGACCTCCGCAAGTTCAATGCGATTCATTTATTCACCCAAGCCTCTAAAGAGGCGCATAACAACTTCAATCGTACGACATACCTGGTTGGTCCAGCCTACTCTGTAGCGGTGGTTTGTCAAATCACGCTTATATTTCGATAATTTACGATGCAATTGAGACATGCCGAGCCAATTGTTTTCTCAGCTCTTTATGGCCTCAGTTCACATCTGATGCATCGCCAGATTACCTGGTGCTGCTAGTGCTGAAATGCGTTTACCAAGCCCGGATCAAGTTGATGCATGTCCAAAAACGCGTCATACCCTTGGTGTTGCCGCGGTTGGCCGGTTGGGTGTTGGTCCTTGTCAGATCACTCCTTGCCAGCTGGCTGCTTTTGATCGCCTGCTACGGAGCGTGAAATATGCGTCTGAGCCAATGCCATAACTTCCATGACTTTCGGCGACTGGCCAAGCAGCGGCTGCCGGGGCCGATTTTCAACTATATTGACGGTGGCGCGGATGATGAGGTGACATACCGCGAAAACACCATCGCGTTTGAGCGTTGTGATCTGTTACCTTCGGTCTTGCGCGGGGTTTCGGACGTCGACATGTCTGTCACTGTGATGGGGCAAAAGCTGGATATGCCGGTGTATTGTTCGCCCACTGCATTGCAACGCCTGTTCCACCATCAGGGTGAACGCGCTGTAGCGGCAGCCGCCGAGAAATACGGCACCATGTTTGGTGTGTCCTCGCTGGGCACCGTATCGCTGGAAGAGTTGCGGAAGAAACACAAGAATCCGCAGGTCTATCAGTTCTATTTCCACAAAGATCGGGGTCTGAACGCCGCCATGATGCAGCGTGCCAAAGAGGCGGGCGTCGAGGTGATGATGCTGACCGTGGACAGCATCACCGGCGGCAATCGCGAGCGTGACCTGCGCACCGGCTTCTCGATCCCGTTCCGTCTGACGCTGGGCGGCATGATCCAGTTTGCGATCAAGCCGATGTGGGGGATCAATTACGTAACGCATGAGAAATTCCGCCTTCCGCAGTTGGAAGAACACGTGGATATGGGCGGCGGTGCAAGCTCGATCGGTGGGTATTTCACCGATATGCTGGACCCGTCGATGAACTGGGATGATGTGGCCCAGATGGTGCGCGACTGGGACGGGCAGTTCTGCCTGAAAGGGATTATGACCGCAGAGGATGCCAAGCGTGCAGCCGAGATTGGGTGCACCGGTATCATCCTGTCAAACCACGGTGGCCGTCAGCTTGACGGGTCACGCACGCCTTTTGATCAACTGTCCGAGATCGTGGGCGCGGTCGGTGACAAGCTGGACGTGATGATGGACAGCGGTGTGCAACGCGGAACGCATGTTCTGAAAGCACTGTCGCTTGGGGCCAAAGCAGTTGGCGTTGGGCGGCATTATCTTTATCCTTTGGCTGCGGCAGGGCAGGCGGGGGTAGAGCGGGCCTTGGGTCTGATGCGTGCCGAGATTGAACGCGACATGAAACTTGTGGGCGTCACCAGCGTGGACCAACTGAGCCGCGAGAATATCCGCTTTCGAACAACATAGTCAGAGGCAAGGGCCGAAATGACCAATGACGCATTGATCAAACTCTTTCGCTCGATCGTCGGATCGCGCCACCTCCTGACCGGAGAGCGCGCGACAGAGCGGTTCCGACGCGGCTTTCGCTCGGGCGAGGGTCAGGCGCTGTGTGTCGTTCAACCCGGCAGCCTGCTGGAACAGTGGAAGGTGCTGCAGGCCTGTGTCGCAGCCGACAAGATCGTCATCATGCAAGCCTCAAATACCGGCCTGACAGAAGGGTCCACACCCAAAGGCGGTTATGACCGCGACGTTGTTTTAATCAATGTGAGCCGAATGAGTGCTTTGCACCTTTTGCAAGGCGGGCAGCAGGTGCTTAGTTTTCCGGGCGCGTCGCTGTTTGAGCTGGAAAAGCAGCTGCGCCCACTGGGGCGAACACCCCATTCCGTGATCGGTTCGTCCAGCATTGGCGCTTCGATCCTGGGCGGGGTCTGCAACAACTCGGGCGGCTCGCTATGCGAGCGCGGCCCCAGCTATACCGAGCTGTCCCTTTTTGCCAAGATCACCGCAGATGGCGAACTGACGCTTGTGAACCATCTGGGTCTGGATCTGGGCAACTCTCCCGAGGAAATCCTGACGCGGCTTGAAGCTGGAGATTTCGATAAGAACGCCCCCACGCCCGAGGGCCGCAATGCCTCGGACCCGGATTACACCACGATCTTGCGAGATGTCGATGCGGATACACCTTCGCGCTATAACAACGATGATCGCCTGTTGTTTGAGGCGTCCGGCTGCGCGGGCAAGCTGGCAGTTTTCGCGGTCCGGCTTGACACATTCCCGACCTATGACCGCGAGCAGGTTTTCTACATCGGAACAAACGACCCCGCTGACCTGACGGAACTGCGGCGTCACATCCTGAAAAACTTCGCAACCTTGCCGGTTTCGGCCGAATACGTACACCGCGAGTGTTTCGACATTGCCGCGAAATACGGCAAGGACACGCTGGTGATGATCGACAAGCTGGGAACCGACAGGCTTCCGATGTTTTTTGCATTGAAGGGCGCGGTGGATTCGCGCCTGAACAAGTTCGCCTTGACCCGAGGGTTCACGGACAAGTTCATGCAGATTGCCTCGCGTCTATGGCCCGAGCATCTGCCGAAATTCCTGCATGAGTTTCGTGACAAGTACGAACACCATCTCATCCTGAAAATGCACGATGGCGGTATCGAAGAGGCAGCTGAGTTTCTGCCCAACTTCTTCGAAAACCGCGGTGCAAAGTTTGTCACCTGCACGCCGCGCGAAGCCAAGATTGCTGGATTGCATCGGTTCGCCGCCGCTGGTGCCGCCGTGCGGTATGGCCATGTTCATGCAGCTGAGGTCGAAGAGATCCTGGCGCTGGATATCGCGCTGCGCCGCAATGACCGTGACTGGTTCGAAACTCTGCCCGCCGAGATCACGGATCAGCTTTTGGGCAAAGTCTACTACGGCCACCTGATGTGCCATGTGATGCATCAGGACTATATCGTCAGAAAGGGATGTGACCCTAAAAAGATCAAGGCTGCTATGCTGAAAATTCTGGATGAACGCGGAGCGGAATACCCGGCAGAACATAATGTTGGCCACCTGTACGAGGCCAAGCCTGATCTGGCGGCACATTACAAACGGTGCGATCCGACCAATTCGTTCAACCCGGGGATTGGCAAAATGTCAAAGTCACGCAATTACGGCGAAGACCGCACGTCCTAATCGTTTCTCTCGCCTAGCTACCCGCCATTCAGCAGTTGTAACCTGCCCGCCATTGCGGACAGGAGCAACCTGTTTAGCAAATTGCGTCCGCTATTCAGGAATGGTTGCGCCAGGTACAGCCTCATAGGCGTTGGCCTGCTGAATTTCATGCTCAACCGCTGTTCCAGGTAGCACTTCGAACAAGGGGTCAAAGTCCACCATGGTCTCAGCAAGCTGGCCGAGTATCGCGACGTCGCCCTCGACCTGCACCGTGCCATCGCCGATCAGCGCTTCGAACTCTGCTTCACCAGTCATCACACGCTCAAGATCTGCACGGTTGACCACGAGACTGAGATCCGGGTTGTCGGCAAGGAAACCCTCGATATTAGTCAGCGTGGCATTGGATAATTCGAGAATGAACTTTTCGCCATTGTCCGGTGTGACGATGTTGATAGTGAATTCCATCCCCTCGGCCTTGCGACTGTCCATTCGAATACCAAGAAAGTTGAGGAACATCTCAGTGGTCATGGCGCGGATGACGTCGGGCCCCGACGTGCTTGCCCTTTCGCCACCGGGAATGCCCGAGCGCAGCTCATAGGCACCCGCTAGGAAGCTGTTGCGCAAGCCCGGGTTTTCTTGCTGGTAGCCAAGCTGTTCGAATGCGTCCGCAAGCGCATCCTTGGCCTCTTGGTTGTCGGGTTCGGCATGTACAAGTTTGTCAAGAATTTCAGTTGCAAGGCGATAATCTCCGGCCTCGTGCAGCTCTGCGGCCTTGGCTAGTATCGCATCAGCGCCGCCCATCATCTCGACATATAAAGGTGCGCTGTCCGACGGCGTGTGAGGGATCAGCGTCGTCGGATTGCAATCCCAGAACCCGAGATAGCGTTGTATCACACCCCGAGAGTTGTGTTGCGGCGACCCGTGATATCCCCGGGTATGCCACGTTTGTTTAAGGCCCTCTGAGGGTTTATACACCTCGTGAACCTGATTTATGGTCACGCCCTGGTTCGCGTAATGCAGCACCTGGTTATTCATATGGGCATAAAGGTCGCGTTGCGCGCGCAGCACCTCTTGTACGCGGTCATTGCCCCAGCGCGGCCAGTGGTGGGACGCAAAAAGCACCTCTGCCTCGGTTCCGAACAGATGCAGCGCGCGGGCGATGTACTTGGACCAGCGCAAGGGGTCACGCACCGGTGCACCGCGCAGCGTGTATATGTTGTGGAGTGAGGATACGACGTTCTCCGCCATCCACAGCGCCTGCATCTCGGGGATGTAAGTGTTCATCTCGGACGGTGCCTCAGTGTTCGGCGTGTTCTGGAAAACCATCCGAACACCGTCGACTTCAAGATACTCAATGTCCTCATTCACGATCTTCGTGGGTGCGATCAGGCCGACGACGCCAGCAGACACGCCCTGACCAAGACCCTGGGTGACGAAGCCGTGTGGCGCCACGGGCAAGACCTGACCATATTGGAAGGATAGACGCCGATTCATTGCGTTCCCGGCATAGACATTTTCGGAAATCGTATATTCCATGAAGTCGCGCGGGGCGATGATCTCAACCTTTCCTGCGCGGACATCGGCCTCGTCGACGATACCACGCACGCCCCCCCAATGATCAGTGTGTGAATGAGAATAAATCACCGCGGTTAGCGGCCGCCCCTCGCCTCGGTGTTCCTGAAAGAATTCCCAAGCGGCGCGCGCGACTTCTGCCGAAATCAACGGATCAAAGCAAATCCAGCCGGTTTCGCCGCGCACAAAGGAAATCTGCGAAAGATCAAAGCCACGTACCTGGTAGATCTGGCCTTCAAGCACCTCGTACAGACCGTAGTCCTGATTGAGACGCGCCTGGCGCAGCATTGACGGATGGATGCTGTCCCATTCAGTGTCCTCGTTCAGGAAGTCAAACCGGGACTTGTCCCAGGCCACATGCCCGGCATCCGCCATGATCTGCTTTTCTGGCATCTCTGCTATCAAACCGCGGGCCTGCTCGTCGAAATCGCGCGTATCGGAGAAGGGCAGCGTCTCACGCGCTTCGGCAAGTACCCGAAGCGTGTGTTCGGACGGAGCCTTGCCTTTCGGATGGAAATGATCCGGTAGCGGGGCCGCACCCTGCGCCCGCGCGATGCCGTCTTCGCTTAACATGGCGGGCGCCACCGCAAACGCGGCTCCAAGCGCCGGGGCCGACTTAATGAAATCTCGACGAGTTGTCATTTCGTTATTCTCCTCCGGTCAAACAAGACGAAAAGCCGGGGGCATCGGGCCTACCGAAGCCAATAAAGCGGCGCTCCGCCGAAACAATTTACTTCCCGACAAGGCAGCACACAGAAAAAAGGCCTGTCATTTTGCGACATTCGACACGTCACGGCGCAGTGGATCATGGGCGCTGTTCGCCGCAGACCTGAATTCGGTGGGTGAGACTCCGTGCCAGTTTCTGAAGGCACGCGTAAAGTTTTCAGCCTCGCCATAGCCAAGATCGGTCGCAATCGCCTTGACTGTGCGGCGCGTTTCCAGAAGGAGTGCCGCCGCTCGACGCTGGCGCGCTTCTTGCAACATTTCGCGGAAGGTAACGCCGTGCCGTGTCAGATGGCGTTGTAAGGTTCGTGGGCCAAGATCGAGACAGCGTGCCACCGCGTCAAGGTCCGTCACACCATCCAAGAGACAAAGATCGACTGTTTCGAGAATTGGTCTGAGACCGTCACCATCGCCTCGCGGCGCATGTTTGAGAAGATCAATTGACGTAAGCGGGCTTGGCAGGCTCTGCGCTATTTGCATAGGCTTGCACAAATCTGCGCGCTTAATGGGCAGTCCAAAACTCAGCTGCTCATACTGGATCGGTACATCAAGCAACGCCTCACCATCCATTTTTCGCTGAGGTGCCGAATACCCGACCTCAAGCCAGTCGGGCATCCAGGTGCCACCGAGAAAGGCGCGCACAAAATCCAGCATTGGCTTGAGAAGGTGGTCAGAGAACTGGCGTGTAGTCTCAGCGGTTTCAAACCCCGTGGCGTAGCTCCAGACAACGTGATCTTCCCGCTCGGACAGGAACATACGGCTTCCGCTTTCATGAGCCCAAATTGTTCCGCAAACCCTGTTCAACCCGTCCAGCAGGTCACTCGCCCCGGCTGCGTAAGCACCCCAATCGCCATAGTCGACAACGGACATGCTGTCCCCAATCCGCCGGCCAAGGTTGGGATCGCCCGTCTCGCGCGCTGCGGCTTCGAAAATCCGCTGCATCTTGACCAACGGAATGCGACGATGCGGAGCGTCCAGCACACTGAGCGGAATGTCGTGATGCCTGAGAATACGAACAAGCGCGCGGTCGCTTGCCATGGCGCGAACCAAGTCGGGCAAGGGCCCCCAACCTCGGATCGTCGTCATCGCCACTGCTGTCATCGCCGCCATCCCATTCCTGTCCCAGACGAGTGTAGCACAGCAATTTTATGTCGGTAATATTATTGCGCACGTGATCTGTTGCGACCGCATCTGCCCGCTCGCATCATGAAAATCTTGTGCAGTTCCAAGTGGCAGGGCGTTTCATAACGCCGCGCCAATTTGCGTATCAGACGTCGACCTCGACCTTCCCCATCGGGTTCGAGCAGCAGGCCAAGATATACCCGGCCTCGATGTCGTCTTCAGAAATGCCGCCATTATGGACCATGTGGACGTCACCCCTAAGCTTCTTGACCTTGCAAGTTCCACACACACCGAACGTACAGCCTGATGGGATGTTCAGACCAACAGACCTTGCAGCCGCCAGAACTGTATCGGTTTCGGCCACTTTCGCCGTGACGCCTGAGCTTGCGAAAAGAATTTCGGCACTGGTGTCGTCGTCGGGAACAACATCATCAAGTTCCGGTTGCTGCGCTTCGGTCTCTACGGGTGCGCCAAAACTCTCTTGGTGGTAGTTTTCCATGTCATAGCCCAGACCGGCCAGCGCATCGCGCACAGCTTGCATAAAGGGCTCGGGGCCGCAGCAATACACCTCGCGGTCCAGATAGTCCGGCGCCATAAGGCCCAGCATCAGCTGGTTAAACTGGCCTTGATACCCGGTCCAGGGGCGGTACGGGTCGGGTTCCTCGACGACAAATTTTAAGTTCAGTCCATGCGTCCGGCTGGCCATTTGCTCTAACCGCTGGCGAAAGATAATTTCTGACGGCCGTTTGGCGCAATTGATGAACACAACGTCCAGCGCGCGCCCTTCATCCCACATACAGGTTGTCATCGACATCAAGGGTGTGATGCCTGAACCGGCCGAGATGAACAGGTATTTGCCAGAGGAACTCTTGGCATTCGTAAACAAACCTGCCGGGCCAATGGCTTTGATGCGCATGCCTGGTTGCAGGTTGTCCAGCATCCAGCGCGTGCCGATGCTGTCGGACTGCGCCTTGGCCGTAATCGTGATTGATCTGGGTCGTGAAGGCGAAGAAGAGATTGTATAGGTGCGATGCACAACGCCGCCCGGTTGACCCGGTGCCGGAATTTCCAACGTCAGGAATTGCCCGGGCTCGTAGCTGAAAAGGGCACCAGAAGGGGCTCGAAATGTAAAGCTGGCAGTATTTGGCATTTCGGGCACGACCGAGACGCATTCCAAACTTTCGCTGTCCTGCCAGACGGCTGCTGCCGAGGTCACAACGTCCATAACCGTCACTCCGCAGCCACAGCGTCAGGGAGCAATCGGCGCGTAAGAGTTGCGCAATACCAATCGACAAACTGCAAAACGCCGGATTCCTGTATCGCAGAATAGGGTCCGGGCACATAGGCCGGACTGTTGATACCCTGCTGGTTATCCTCAACCACTCGGCGGTCTTCATCGTTGGTCGCTTCCCAAACTTCGGTCAGGCGTTTCAGGTCATAGTCCACGCCTTCGACGGCATCCTTGTGGACAAGCCATTTCGTCGTGACTTCGGTTTCCGTGGGGCTGATCGGCGTTACGCGGAAAACGATGGAATGGTCCGCCAGAAAATGGTTCCACGTGGTTGGATAATGGAATTTCAACAACGATCCCGCATCAGCAAAGGGTGATCGGCCCAACCAGCGGCGCACGGCGGATTTGCCATCCATCGTGTAACTTTGGGCCCCTTCCTTAAGGGGCATCCGGGCCAAACGGTACTGCCCATCCTCGTGCAGGTAAAATTGTGACGGCAGCCCTGCGGCTTCGCAGCGGTCGAAATGGGTTCGCAAATGCGCTGGCAGAGCGCCCCCTTCGATGCCGGTTACGGTCGGATCATCGGGGAAAGTGCGGCACAGCGCAGGGTGGTTCCCTCCGCAGTGGTAACACTCACGATTGTTCTCCCAAACCAGCTTCCAGTTCCCGTTCTCGATTATAGAGCTTTCGAAAGCGACCTTGGCATTGCCCAGGTCATGAGGCTCGAGATAGGCCTCTGCGATATTGGCGAATGTATCAAAGTCCGGCGCGTCCTCTGCCAGGCAAATATAGACCAGACCAGCCAGCTCGCGGCAGTGCACTGTCTTTAAACCGTGCTGCTTGGGGTCGAAATCAGCACCCATGTCCCGCGCCCACAGCAAAGAGCCGTCAAGTTCATAAGTCCACTGGTGGTAGGGGCAAACCAGCTTGGGCGCATTGCCCTTGGACGCTTTGCAGATCACCGATCCGCGATGACGGCACGTGTTATGAAACGCCCGGATTTGATTGTCTGCACCGCGCACGATGATCACGCGATAGGCACCGACGTTATAGGTGACATAGTCGCCTGCTTTGACCAATTCACATGCGGGAATGGCAAACAGCCAGTCGCGGTAATGGATTGTTTCAAGGTCGGTCTGAAAAACCTCGGGGTCGGTGTAGAATGCCTGTTCCAGGGCATATGCCGGATTTCGACGCGCCAACAGGCTTTGAATTCTGTTCACTTCTGGCTCTCCTGCCGCGCCCCGCGGCATTGCTTGGGCAGATGACAAGAGGGACCAGTCCGGAGGCGCGTGAGGATCGCGTCCGAAACCCGTGCCCCCACCGCCACCCTCAGTTTGACATATCAGCGAGGCTGGTTTCCGGACTTGGAAGGGGCTTGCGCCCGGTTTCAGCACCTTCCCGGGATCCTCCTCCCAGTGGTTGATTGCTGAGCCTGACCTTCGTTACCGTTGCGGGGGCAGTGCCGGATTTGCACCGGCTTCCCAATTCTCCGCCACCTGAGAATCAAATGGCGGCACCTCGTGGCCGTAAGTTATTTCAAGCCCAATCCGGCGCTGAAATACTTGCGACATTTTCCGCTCTGAAACAGACACGCAGGTGAACTGCTTGGTGAAAATGTCTGCCTACGGTGCGATTTGAGTACCGATGCGAAGGGTTGCAATCGAAACGCCGTTTTCAAACCCCGCGAAACTGCGCCGCAAGATGGTCGATCAACGCACGAATACGTGCGGTCAGGTGGCGGTTTTGCGGGTAGGCCGCATAAAGGCCCAGCGATAAAGCCTCTTGCTCTTCGAACAGAAGTTGCAGTTTTCCTGTGTCCAAAAAGGACTGCGCCGTATAAAGCGGAATCCGCCCGATCCCCAGCCCATCCGCAGCCATATGAGCAACAGCACGCGGTGAGTTTGCGCGGAAATTGCCCGAAACCGGGACAGAGTATTCTCGGCCTTTTGCTTTGAACGCCCAATGGTCAGAAAAGCTACCGGTGGTCTGAAGCAGGCAATTATGGGTTGCCAAAGCGGCCGGTTCTTTAGGTGTTCCGTGCACTGCCAGGTATTCGGGTGATACGCAGCATACAATCCGCATGTCCGTCAGCTTGCGTGCCACAAGGTTCGAATCCCTCAAAACGCCGAACCGAATGGCCAGATCGAAGCCTTCCTCAACCATCGAAACATGATGATCTGACAGGTGCAGTTCAATCGAGACCTTTGGATGCTCGGTCTGGAAAGGTTTCAGCAGATGGATCAATTCAGCCGAACCAAAGCCAGTCGGCGCAGTGACCCGTATGCGCCCTGCCAATTCTGTCTGGCGTTGCTGGACAAGGCTCTCCAGTTCATCAAACTGCTCTAGCAGAGGCAGGCAGCGTTCGTAGTAAGATCGCCCAGTGTCGGTCAGGGTGACGCTTCGCGTGGTTCGGTTGAAAAGCTGGGCATTCAATCGATCTTCCAACTGACCAACATATTTGCTGGTCAATTTAGTGCTTATACCGATCTGTTTTGCGGCTTCGGTGAAAGACGAATGTGCTGCCACCGCCGCAAAGGCTCGCATGCCCTGAATCGTATCCATTATCTACACCACGTTCATAGTAATTCACCAAATTGATATATTATCGCCCAAGTGAAAGCAAACTATGTCTGGGGCACAGATGCTGATCAACAGCCTAACCCCTAAATCAGAGAAAGAGTTTCCAGATGTCCGAAACGATCCGTATTCACAGCTTCCCTCTGTCCGGTCACTCGCACCGGGTGCGTCTGTTCGCCAACCTTGCCGGGATTAAACACGACGTTATCGACGTTGATCTTGCGGGTGGTGAGCACAAGCGCGAGCCGTTCTTGACGCTCAACCCGGCGGGTCAGGTGCCCGTTTTGCAAGACGGCGACGTGGTTGTAAGCGACAGCAACGCCATTCTGGTCTACCTGGCACGAAAATACGCACCTTCCTACCTGCCTTCTGATCCTGCCAGTGAAGCCGAGGTGCAGAAATTCCTGACCCTGGCTGCGGGTGAGATAGCCTTTGGCCCGGCCGCCGCGCGTTTGATCAACGTGTTCAACGCACCTTTGAACATGGAGTTTACCCATGCCACTGCGGCTAATGTTCTGAAAAAGCTGGATGACCACTTGGAGGGGCGCGACTGGCTGGTCGGCGATGCGCCATCCATCGCGGATGTCGCAATCTACAGCTACACAGCACACGCGCCCGAGGGTGGCATCTCGCTTGAGCCTTATGCGAATGTGCGTCGTCTGCTGGCCAATGTCGAGGCGCTGGATGGATTTGTCCCCATGCCAAGCACCGCAGTTGGCTTGAACGCAGCCTGATCCCACTACGCCATAGGTCAGTCGCACCCGCGACTGGCCTTCAATCCCACAACACACGAGGTCTGCCATGAACGATCAAGCCACTGAAATGACATCGCCTTTTCATGCCGGCGAGCGTGAGATGCAGTCTCGCATTGGAAGGCGTGACAGGACCGAGGAATTCGGGCGCAAGTTCATCCGTCCATTCATGCCTGACCAGCATCGAGAGTTCTTCGGCAAGCTTCCCTTTCTTGTCTTGGGCAGCGTCGACGCCGATGGCTGGCCTTGGGCGTCAATGATCTCGGGCCGTCCGGGGTTCATACAGACGCCGCATGACCGACGTCTGGACATTGATGCGCGACCCTTGGCGGACGACCCGCTCAACACTGCATTACAGGCCGGAGCACCCATCGGTGTTCTTGGGATTGAGTTGTCCACACGCCGTCGCAACCGAGCCACTGCAACCGTGGGTGCGGTTGGGGATCATGGGTTTTCGCTGGATGTGGTGCAGTCTTTTGGAAATTGCCCGAAATACATTCAAACGCATGACGTTTCGTTCGTCCGCGATCCAAAGGCCGTCATAGCCCGTCCTGCAAACGACCGCTTTGTTGAATTGGATGCACGGGCGCGGGACGCGATCGCAGAGAGTAATGCGTTCTACGTCGCAAGCCACGCAAACACGCCGGATCAGGCAGGCGTTGATGTCTCGCACCGGGGTGGACGGGCCGGGTTCGTCAAGGTTGAGGGCAACAGCTTGCTGGTGCCGGACTTTGCCGGCAACAACTTTTTCAATACTCTGGGCAATTTTCTGTTGAACCCTAAGGCCGGTCTGCTGTTTTCGGACTATCAGACCGGAGATACCCTGATGCTGACTGGCACTGTAGAGGTTTTGGCCGATGGCCACCCCGATATCGCGGGCTTCAAAGGTGCAAACAGGGGCTGGCGGTTTCATCTGGACCATGGGCTGCGCATCTATGACGCACTTCCGTTCCGCGCCGAGTTCCTCGAGTTTTCTCCTTTCAGCCTGAAGGAAGATAGCTGGAAGGCGCTCTAGGTGGCGTCTGGCTGAACGATCCTGCTATGTCACGCCTGCGGATAGAGCGTTTCAAGTATATCTCTCCCGGCAATTCGCACGCTAACTTCGATGATCTGGGCAATCGGGGACCGGATTTGTGCACTGCTCTGGAAAAGAAACTGGTCCAGACAGTCGAGTTTGACCAAGCAGGTAAAAAATCTGATTTCCTGTATTCACCCGCGTTGAACTTGCCCGCGTCGGTCTCCAGGCCTACCTTTAACGTATGTGGCGTTTCACAGACATCCGTCCGGCCTATACCCGCGCAGAGCGTGTCAGCGACGGTGTAGTGCATATTCTTGGCGTGACCTTGGCGCTTGTGGCAGTTCCGGTTCTGATCACGATCACCGCCTTTCACAGGGTCGAACCCGAGGCCCTTTTGGGTGTATCGATCTATGGCGCGACACTGGTTATGATGCTGACATTTTCGGCGCTTTATAACATGGTAGAAAGCGATCGGTGGTCTGATGTGTTGCGGCGCCTTGATCACTCGGGCATCTACGTAAAGATTGCCGGTACCTACACTCCGTTTGTTCTGCTATCAGCAGGGCAGACGCCGGGGCTGTTGGTCGGTTTATGGTCTTCGGCAACGATCGGTTCGGTGTTAAAGCTGATCGACCCAAGCCGTTTCCGGTGGTTTGGCTTGTTTCTGTACCTGATGATGGGATGGGCGATTGTCTGGGCCGGGCAAACGATGCTGGCCGAGCTTTCACCCATGGTAATCTGGCTGATCATCGCGGGTGGCGTTGTGTATACAGCGGGCGTTGGGTTCTACTTGCTGGAGCGGCTGCCGTTTCATAACACCATTTGGCATGTGTTCGTTTTGACGGGGAGCGTGCTGTTTTTTCTTGCGATCTTTGTTCGGATCGTCTGGGTGCCACACACGATTTCCTGAAAAGCGATTTTGAGTACTCGCTTGGCTCTCCCATTCAAAAACTGCGGAAATAAAACCAGGGAACTCAAAGGGTTTTTCCGGACACAGTAATCCCATGTAATTTTTTGGTCCGAGATTGCATAAGTCGATTTCACATTAAAAGGGACGCGGCTAGGGTACCGGCAAGCTAACGTCTTGTTGCACCAGTCTGAAAAGGGACCGTCATGGATTTTGCCCCATCACAGCGCGCCGTGGAAATCCGCGACCAGCTAAAAGGTTTTATGGAAGCGCATATCTATCCGCGCATCCGCGACCACAAAGAACAGATCGAAGCGGGCATCTTTCCCGTTTCCTTCATGGAGGAACTAAAGGCTTTGGCGCGGTCCGAGGGGCTGTGGAACCTGTTCTTGCCTGCGCTGCGCGATGATGAGCCCGGCACGCGATTGACCAACCTTGAATATGCGCCTTTGGCGGAACTGATGGGTCAGGTCAGCTGGTCGTCAGAAGTGTTCAACTGTAATGCCCCCGATACTGGCAACATGGAATTGTTGCATATGTTCGCAACGCCCGAGCAGCGCGAAGACTGGTTGGTGCCGCTGCTGAACGGCGAAATTCGGTCGTCTTTTGCGATGACGGAACCCGATGTGGCCAGCTCGGACGCGACTAATATCACGACCTCGATCCGGCGCGAGGGGGATGAGTACGTTATCAATGGCCGCAAGTGGTTTATCACCAATGCCTGCCATCCAAATACCAAAATGTTCATTGTGATGGGCAAGACCGATCCCAGCGCCGACCGTCACAAGCAACAAAGCATGGTGATTGTTCCACGGGATACGCCGGGTCTTGAGATTATCCGCAACCCAACAATCCTGAACATGCATGACCCCGAGGGTCACGCCGAGCTGTTGTTCAAGGACGTACGCGTACCCGCCGGGAATCTGTTGGACAGAGAAGGCAGCGGCTTTGCCTTGGCGCAGGCGCGGCTTGGTCCGGGCCGCATTCATCACTGTATGCGTTCGATCGGGGCGGCGGAAATGGCGCTGTCGCTGATGGTTGAACGGGCGCAAGAGCGGACGGCCTTTGGCAAGAAACTCTCGGAACAGGGCGTGATCCGCGAATGGATCGCGAAATCGCGGCTTGAGATCGAACAGGCCCGTCTGCTGACATTGCAGGCAGCCTGGAAAATAGATCAGGTGGGCGCCAAAGCGGCGCGGCGTGAGATTTCGCTGATCAAGGTTGTTGCACCCAATGTACACGCGGCCGTCACAGACCGCGCGATGCAGGTATTTGGCGCGATGGGGATGACACCCGATACGCCACTGGCCGATAGCTTTACCTGGGCACGGGCCTTGCGCTATGCCGACGGGCCGGATGAGGTGCACTTGCAGGCCATTGCGAAACAAGAACTGAAAAGCACCAACTATGGCATGTCGGCACAGTGGCTAACTCCGCCGCAACGTTGATCGGTTACTTGCCTTTCCAGACCGGGTCGCGCTTTTCCGCAAAGGCGCGCGCCCCTTCCATCTGGTCTTCGCTGGCATACAGTGCATCGACCGTGCGCAACTGCCGTTTGGTGATGCGATTCATGGTGTCTTGGAACTTGGCATCCTCGGCATCGCGGACGATTTCCTTGATCGCCGCGTAGACCAGTGGGGGACCCGAGGCCAAAAGACGGGCCACCTCGCGCGCGCGGTCGATCAGTTGATCAGCGGCGATGATTTCGTTCACCAATCCCCACCGATTGGCTTCCTCCGCGTCGAACCAGCGCCCTGTGAGAAGCAGCTCCATTGCGATGTGATAGGGGATGCGCTTGGGCAGTTTGACGCTGGCCGCGTCTGCAACCGTGCCTGAACGGATTTCGGGCAGGGCAAAGGTGGCGTGCTCTGCGGCAAGGATCATGTCAGCAGACAACGCCAGTTCAAGACCGCCGCCACAGGCAATACCGTTGACGGCCGCAATCACCGGTTTGTTCAGGTCGCGCAATTCCTGCAGACCGCCGAACCCGCCAACCCCGTAATTACCATCGACCGCATCGCCATCCGCGGCGGCTTTCAGATCCCAACCGGGGCAGAAGAATTTGTCACCTGCACCGGTCAGGATGGCAACCCGCAGTTCCGGGTCATCGCGGAACTCGGCAAAGACATCTCCCATGATGCGGCTGGTCGCCAGATCGATGGCATTGGCTTTCGGTCGATCCAGTGTGACCTCTAGAATGGCGCCGTCACGCCGGGTTTTGATCGGGTCCATTTCTCAGGCCTTTCTAATGAGTGCATCCACTGCGACGGCCCTGTCCGGCGTGCAAAGAAGCGGGTTAATCTCAAGCTCGGCAAGCGTGTCGGCATTTTCAGTGACATAGGCTTGAATGGCCTGCACTGCAGCAACGATTGCATCCATATCAGCCGCGGGTTGACCTCGATAGCCCGCCAGAACAGGCGCAATGTTCAACTTTGTCAGGGCCGTCCGGATCGCGCTCGCCGAGCTGGGAACCAACAAAGACACGGTGTCGCGCAGCACCTCTGTCAGGACACCGCCTGCCCCAAGGGTCAAGACAAATCCGTGCGCTGGGTCGCGGACAATTCCAACCAGAACTTCGGCCACGGTGCCAGTGACCATTTCTTCGATCAGAACCTCATCCGTTCCAATATCAGCGACCACATTCGTGACATCCTTTGCAGAGACCCCCAGGCGCACCGCGCCATGCTCGGATTTGTGGGCAAGCCCGACGCCTTTGATGGCAAAAGGCGCCGTCATCTCTTGCGCAGAGGCTAAAGCCGCTGCCGGGCCGCGCACCGTGTGGCTGCACGGGACTGATAACCCAAATGCGGCCAGTGCCTGCTTTGCCTCGCCCTCGGTCAGAGTGGTGGATGCCTCGGCCCTGCCCGGAAGGCAAACGGGGTCGTCTACTGGTGGAAAAACCCGGCTGGCGGCGCGGATCGCGGACAGAGCCTCGCGCAATCCCATCAAGGGAACGACGCCCCCGGACATTAACTCCTGGGCGATGTCCTCGGGCAAGAGTTCAGGCAATGTGGCGGCAATTGCAAACCGCGCGCCCGTGCTGGCACGTACATTAAGGGCAGCCCGCGTTGTGCAAACCCAATCCGAAGGGTCGGTGGTGGGATAGTCGACAATAGACACGGTCAGGTCGATGTTGTCGCCCGTCATCCCGGCCCATGCCTGCGCCATCGCGCCTTCGTCACGCCAGATATAAGTGTGATAGTCCAGTGGGTTATTCAACGCAACCATTGGCCCAAGCGCCGCGCGCAGTTGGGTTCGTTGATCATTTATCAGGCTTGGAAACGTCAGGCCGGTGCCGACAGCCATATCCGCAATCAGGCTGGCCTCACCCCCGGAGCAGCTGATCGAGGCAATGTTGCCACCTGGCAGAGGGCCGTAGCAATGCAGCAGTTTCAATGTTTCCAAAAAGTCGGGCAGGGACGTCAAACGCGGTATTCCCAGCCGATCCAACAAAGCCTGCGCCCCGGCATCGCTGCCTGCCAACGACGCAGTATGTGAAACGGTCGCGGCTTTTGCCTGCTCTGACGCGCCAACTTTGAGGGCGACCAGTGGCACGCCTTTCTGATAAGCCTTTGCAGCCAACGCTTCCCATTCGCGTATATTCTTGAAGCCTTCGATATGGAGACCAACGGCTGTCACGCGCGGGTCGTCGATCAGAGCTGATGCGATCTCAGCCTGGCTGGTCTGCGCCATGTTCCCACAGGCGACCATATAAGCTATGGGCAGGGCGCGTTTCTGCATGGTCAGGTTGATCGAGATGTTCGAGCTTTGGGTCAGGATCGCGACGCCCTTGTCCACCCGTGTTGCCCCATGCTGATCCGGCCACAACAGTGCCCCGTCCAGCGCGTTGATAAAGCCATAGCAGTTCGGGCCGAGAATGGGCATGTCCCCAGCGGCGGCAATCAGCTGATCCTGCAGGTCACCGCCCGTGGTGTCCTCCGCCACCGCCTCGGAGAAGCCCGAGGCGAAGCAGACGGCCCCACCTGCGCCCATGGCTGACAGTGCCTGCACCGCCTCGATTGTGGCGTGCCGGTTGATGCCGATGAACACGGCATCCGGGGCTTCGGGCAGGTCTTCGAGACGGGTGAACACCGCGTGCCCCCCGATATCAGGTGCCTTGGGATGAACCGGCCAGATTTGACCGGCATATCCCAATCGTTCAGCTTGTAAGATGACCTGCTGGCACCATGCCCCGCCGCCGATGACAGCGATGGATTTTGGGCGCAGCAGCCGGGTTAAGTCTTTGCTCATATTCAGGCGCCCAGCGGACGCAGAAGATCACGGCTGATGATATGGCGCTGAATTTCGCTGGTCCCATCCCATATACGTTCAACCCGCGCATCACGCCAAAACCGTTCGATCGGGAAGTCATCCATCAGGCCCATGCCGCCAAAGATTTGCAGCGTCGTATCTGTCACCCGTGCCAACATCTCTGAGGCATAAAGCTTGGCCGAGGCGATTTCACGGTTTGCAGGCAGTTTCTGATCCAAACGCCATGCCGCGGACAGCGTCAGCCAATCAGCCGCGTCAATCTCGGTGATCATGTCGGCAATTTGGAACCCAACGCCCTGAAACTTGCCAATCGGCTGGCCGAATTGCTTGCGTTCGGCAGCATAGTTTAGCGCATAGTCAAAGCAGCGGCGCGCGCGCCCGACCGAGAAGGCCGCGACCGTCAAGCGTGTGGCGTAAAGCCATTCGTTCATCACTGCAAAGCCGCCATCGACCTCTCCCAGAACCTGCGCATCGGGCAGACGGCAATTGTCAAAATAAAGGATGTAATTCTTGTAGCCTTTGTGGCTGACCGAGTTATACCCCTCGCGCACTTCGAACCCCGGCGTGCCGCGATCCACCAGAAAGGTTGTGATCCGCTTTTTCGGACCTTTTGGAGTTTCGTCCACGCCGGTTGCGATGAAGACGATAAAGAAGTCTGCGTGCTCGGCGCCCGAGATGAAGTGCTTTGAGCCGTTTACGACCCAGTCGCCGCCATCGCGTGTGGCCTGACATTTCATTCCGCGCACATCCGATCCTGCATCTGGTTCGGTCATGGCCAGGGCGTCCATCTTCTCACCCCGCACTGCGGGTAGAAGATAGCGTTCCCGCTGCTCGTCGTTGCAGGCCATCAGGATGTTCTGCGGGCGGCCAAAGAAATGCGTCAGCGCCATAGATCCGCGTCCCAATTCACGTTCGACCAACGTAAAATCCAGATGGGAAAGCCCCGCCCCCCCGACCTCTTCGGGAAAGTTGCAGGCATAAAAGCCCAGATCGATACATTTCTGCTTGATCTGTTCCCCCAGTTCATGCGGAACCTGTCCGCTGCGCTCAACAGCGTCTTCGTGCGGGTAGATTTCATTTTCGACAAAACTACGGACCGTCGAAACGATCATTTCCTGTTCTTCTGACAGACCAAACTGCATGGCGCATCTTCCTGGGTTTGTGGTTGACGAATGAAACGTCAAAGCTCAGGCTGACGACATGCAGTATTAGTCGGTTGCCGTGCAAAGTTGGAAAAAATGAACTGCCGCTACAACATCTTGCTTTTTGACGGCTTCTCGAACCATTGCCTTGCAAACTTGGTTGAACCGCTGCGTGCCGCAAACACATTGTCGCGGCAGAAACTGTATTCGTGGCACTACTATTCTCTGGACGGTGGTCCGGTCCAAAGTTCCAGCGGGTTGGAAGTTTCACCGCATGGGGCCTTGCGCGATCAGAGTGGTGATGTGTTGGTTGTTATGCCTTCCTACGGTTACTTGGCACTGGAGACGCGGGAAACTGTTCGGGCGTTGCTTGCGGCTGCCCGGCGCCATACGCAATTGGCCGGGCTGGACACAGGAAGCTGGCTGCTGGCCCGCGCGGGCCTTCTTGATGATCACCGCGCGACAATCCATTGGGATGAGCTGATGCGGTTTGAAGAAGCCTTTCCATTGGTTGATGCTGTGCAGGAACGCTTTGTCATCGACGGCAACCGGTTGACCTGTACGGGTGCGATGGCTGCTTTTGATCTGGCTTTGGCCCTGATACGCCGGGATCATGGCCCGCTGCTGCCGATGGAAGTCGCGCATCTGTTGATGAGCCGCAATGCCGCAGACCGGTATGTTCTTCCATTGAAGTCCGAAGACACCCTAGTGAACCGCGCGCTGGCTGTTATGCAAAATAACCTTGAGACGCCGTTGTCGATTGCAAGCCTCGCCCGAAAAATCGGCTGTTCTCAAAAACGGATCGAGATGCGGGTTCGGGCCGAGCTGCGTACCACGCCGCAAGCGTTGTACCGGCGGTTGCGATTGAACCTT
The DNA here is from genome assembly GCF_056159225.1 of Ruegeria sp. AWH4_226. Lineage (NCBI taxonomy): Bacteria > Pseudomonadati > Pseudomonadota > Alphaproteobacteria > Rhodobacterales > Roseobacteraceae > Ruegeria > Ruegeria sp. AWH4_226. The sequence continues at coordinate 209,536 of NZ_JBSWUU010000002.1, forward strand.
GCGCGAAAGCTGACAGAAGAGACCGAGCAATCCATTGCGGAAATCGCAGGCCGCTGTGGATACGAGAATGCCAGCGCTATGACCCGGGCCTTCAAGGCGGAGTTTGGCCGAACTCCGACCGCATTCCGCAACGGTCTGCCAAACGAGACGTAGGCGAAGGTTTGATGCTGGATCGGAGGGCTGGGTCAAAAAACTAACATAGTAAACGTGCCCGTCTGCAATAAACCGACGCAAATTGTCTTTAGACCATCTGTCCAAATTTACATGTTACATTTCGCTGCTATGCGGCGTCGCAGCAATAAAATTGAGTGTCATTGCGAAACAAGCTATGCTGCGGCGCAGAATGCTGTAGAGGACGGGTGGAATGTTCAGGCTGGAAGGCAAGAAAGCTGTCGTCTTGGGCGTCGCTAACGACCAGTCCATCGCGTGGGGAATTGCGCGCGCCTTGCACGCGCAGGGGGCAGAAGTCGCGTTGACTTTTCTGAACGAAAAGGCCGAGCCTCATGTGCGGGTACTTGCCGAACAGATCGGCGCGCCGATTGTAATGCCTTTGGACGTGCGTGACCCGGATCAGGCAAAAGACCTGTTCGACGAGATCACCCTTCGTTGGGGTCGGCTGGATACGCTGGTGCATTCAATCGCGTTTGCCCCGCGCGACGATCTGCATGGCCGTGTCATCGACACGTCACCTAAGGGGTTCGGGCTGGCCATGGATATCTCGGTGCATTCCTTCCTGCGGATGATCCGACTGGCAGAACCGCTGATGGGGCAGGGCGGTACGTGTATGACTGTGTCGTTTCTTGGGGCCTCCCGCGTCATTGAAAACTACAACATAATGGGTCCGGTGAAGGCGGCGCTCGAGGCGTCGGTACGCTATGCCGCAAGCGAGTTGGGGGCCAAAGGAATATCCGTTCACGCGCTGTCACCCGGACCGCTCCGGACACGGGCTGCCTCGGGTTTATCCGACTTTGACGCCCTTCTGGATGATGCTGCCGCGCGGGCACCGACCCATCATCTGGCGACGATCGAGGATGTCGGGGCTTACGCCGCATTCCTGGCCAGCCCCGAAGCGTTCAATGTCACCGGCGGCATTCACCTGATTGACGGCGGTTACAACATCGTCGGGTAGAGGAGAGGCTCATGATTCCCAATGCACAAAACACCTCGCTTAAACTTGGCTCTGAAATGGTTGAAAGCGCGGCTGAAGTAACGGACCGAACGGCTGATATCGCCGCCCGCATAGCGGATCAATCAGGGATTCAGTGGAACCTCTTGGCCCAATCGGCCGAGCTGCAATCGACGAGGATTGTCGAAACCCATGCCGCGCGGTCGCGGGATTTGATAGAAGGCTTAACCGATGTCTCACACCGTATTGTAAGCTCGGGTTCGGTTTTAGATGATTGGGCGAGATACCTGAAAGATGCCGCACAGCGTGTGGTGCTGACAATGGACGCGCTGCGCGAGCGGGGTGACGTATTTCTGGAGCATGAGGCCAAGGGCTGCCCACCGGTTCTTGTCTACGACTATGAGGTAATTGTCGACGGCCGGACCTTGAATCGCCCTTGTAATTATCAGTTGCTGCGCATCCTGCCACCTGATGGGGTTGAGGTGAACAGCGCGCGCCGTCCCTACGTTATCATCGACCCGCGGGCAGGGCATGGCGGCGGTATCGGCGGCTTTAAATACGACAGTCAGGTTGGGGTCGCCTTATCCAAGGGGCACCCCGTTTATTTCGTAAGCTTCGGACGAGATCCTGTTCCGGGCCAGACGCTTGCTGATGTGATGCATGCCGAGGCCGGGTTTGTCCGCACCGTTCGGGCGCGCCATCCCGACAGCCCTCAGCCTGTTGTGACAGGCAATTGTCAGGGCGGATGGGCTACATTGTTGATGGCGGCCTGCAATCCTGATCTGACCGGGCCGCTGATCTTGAACGGAGCGCCGATCGCCCCTTGGTCGGGCGAAGTGGGCGACAACCCGATGCGCTACATCGCTGGTGTGCTGGGTGGAACGTGGCAGCCGATGTTCTGGTCAGACGTCGGCGGGGGTCAATTCGACGGTGCCAATCTGGTGATGAATTTCGAACAGCTGAACCCTGGCCGGAACTATTTCGGGAAGTATTTTGACCTTTACCGCGATCCAGACGGGGGGCGGAAACGCTTTATCGATTTCGAACGCTGGTGGGGCGGTTACTTCCTTTTGAACGAGGCTGAAATCCACTGGATCGTTGAGCAGTTGTTCGTCGGAAACCGGTTGGTCAAAAACACGGCACAACTGGAGCCCGGGGTGCCTATTGACATCAAGGCAATCAATGGTCCGATTTTCGTTTTTGCCAGCGAGGGCGACAACATCACCCCGCCGCAACAAGCGCTGAACTGGATCGCTGCGACCTATGCGGACGAAGAAGAAATTCGGATACGCGGTCAGCGGATCATCTATATGCTGCATGACGAGGTCGGCCATCTTGGTATCTTCGTGTCGTCCAAAGTTGCGCGCAAGGAGCATACCGAGCTGGCCTCGACCCTCGAAACGGTCGAAGCGATGGCTCCGGGGCTGTATGAGATGGTGATCGAAAACATCGAAGGCGAAGGCCAGAACAAGCGGTTCGAGGTTCGGTTCCATGAGCGGACCATGGATGATCTGGCCTCGCTGGATGACGGCCAGCATGACGAGGCAAGCTTTGCCGCAGTGGCGCATATGTCGGAGGTTCAGGCGAACATCTACGAAACCTTCGGACGTCCCTTGGTTCGGTCTACGTCGACTCCGGTTGGGGCAAATGCCATGCGAAACCTGCATCCCCTCAGGGTTCAGCGGGCCGTGATGTCATCGTCAAACCCAGCGTTGAAGGGTGTTGAACCGTTGGCAAAAGCTGTCCGCGAGCAACGCGCCACAGCCACCCCGGACAACCCGTTTTTTGCCCTTGAAAAGCAGACAGCCGATTGGATTGAGCAGGTGATGGACCTGAACCGCGATCTGCGGGATGCCTGGTGCGAAAACCTGTTCTTCTCTTTTTGGGGAGGTCCGCTGGCTGCCTGGTTCGGTAAGAAAAACGCGGCTACGCGCACTTTGCCAGATCCCAAAACGTTAAAAGCCCTGCCCGAGGTTGAAGCCGCGTTGGCCCATATGAGACAAGGCGGCCTTGCCGCGGCTGTAATCCGCCTTTTGCTTCTGTTGGCCAACAGCAACAAAAGTTTCAAATCTGAGATTCTTCACCGCTGGGCGCATGTGTTCAACAATGAAGCTCCGTTCAAAGATCTTACAGTGCAGCAGCGCCAGTACATGCTGCGTGAACAGACGGTGATTGTTACCTTTGACGAGAAGGGCGCGATGGATACGCTGACAGACCTTTTACCGTCGACCTCGGACAGGCAACAGGCGATTGATTTGCTCAAGCGCGTTCTGGGCGATGTTCCGAACCCGTCCGCCAAGCTTATCGAGATGGCGCGTGCGCTTTACAAGACACTCGATCTTGCTGAGACCCAACAAAATTCTCCCGCTCCGGCGGCTCCTGCATCCGAACCGCAGGGGCGCAGGGCCACAACTCAAAACAAGGCCAAGACAACATGAAGATTAGGGAAAACCGCACTTTCGCGCAGGTGGAGGTCGGAGAGTCCGCGCATTTGACGCGCCTTTGCACGATTGATGATCTCTATGCTTTTGCATCGGCTTCTGGTGATCATAACCCACTTCACCTTGCCAGCTATGACGGTGACGGCGATGGCCGCCCCGAGGCAGTTGCGCCCGCGCTTTGGCCCGCTGGCCTGATCGCCGCGATCCTGGGAAATATCCTGCCAGGTGCGGGAACGCAGACCCGCCGCGTGAACTTGTCTTTTCATATTCCGGTGGTCGCAGGGGACGAAGTGTCGGCAGTTGTCACCGTGGTTGAAAAGCTTGTTGACGGCGATCTGCGCTGCACCGCCGAAGTGCGCCGCATAAGTGACAAGGCCTTGATCCTTAGCGGAGAAGTGCAAGTGACGCCCCCGGCCAAGCATATGGCCTTTGACTCAGTAGAAGTTCCCGGCCTTATCGTCCAGCGCCATCGGCATTTTGATGCGTTGATAGCGAAGGCAGAGCCACTGGAGCCTATGCCAACTGCCGTGGTTGCCCCGGAAGAGCCCAATGCATTGGGCGGTGCTTTGCTGGGCTATTCTAAAAGTATCATTATACCGATCCTTGTGGGCGATCCCAAAAAGATCGCGGCTGCAGCCACCGCTTTGGACGCAGACCTGTCGGGGATCGAAGTGATCGAAGCCAACAGCCACGAAGTTGCCGCGCATAAAGCGGTGGACCTCGTCGTCGAAGGCCGGGCAAAAACACTGATGAAGGGTCATTTGCATACAGATGTCCTGCTGCATGCGGTTCTGCGCCGCGAAAGGGGTCTGCGGACAAGTCGCCGCTTGTCGCATGTGTTTGTTATGGACGTTCCGGGGTTTTCACGACCCATCATGGTGACGGATGCCGCCGTCAACATCGCCCCCGATCTGGAGACAAAAGCCGATATTGTGCAAAACGCCATCCGCCTCGCGCAGTCCATCGGGATTGAAACGCCCAAGGTCGGAGTGCTTTCGGCGGTCGAGACGATCAACCCGCATATGCAATCTTCGGTGGATGCAGCACTGCTTTCAAAAATGGCCGAGCGGGGGCAGATCACTGGCGGAATGGTTGATGGGCCGCTTGCCATGGACAATGCGGTCGATCTGAACGCAGCACGCACAAAGGGCATCACGTCTCAGGTCGCTGGTTCGGCGGATATCCTTGTCGCTCCGAATATCGAGGCGGGGAACATGGTAGCGAAACAGCTTACCTATATGTCACATGCCGAGGCGGCGGGGATCGTCGTCGGCGCCGCTGCGCCGATTATCCTGACGTCACGGGCAGATGACGATGCTTCGCGGCTGGCCTCCTGCGCAGTGGCGGCCCTGCATGCGCAGGCGAACAAGGGCAAAATAAATGGTTGACCATGTTCTGGCATTAAATGCTGGTTCCTCTTCGCTGAAATTCGGATTGTATGAACTGGCCGAGAACAACCTCCCGTGTGTGCGCTGGCATGGTCAGATCGAGCGTCTGGGTGACGCGCCGCGCCTATTGGCGAACTCCACAGATGGGCAGACTATTGATCAGCCGCTGACCAAAACTCAAAGCCATGATGAAGCAATCCGTGCGTTTCTTGATATGGCGCGTGAACAGCTCCCCGATATCAACATCCGTGCTGTGGGCCACAGGGTTGTGCATGGCGGGGCGGTCTATTCCGAACCCGTCATGGTTGATCAGAAGGTTATGGATGTTTTAGCAGGCTTCATTCCCTTTGCACCGCTGCATCAACCCTTCAGCCTTACCGGTATACGTGCAGCCATCGATGCGTTTCCCGGAACAGTGCAGGTGGCGTGTTTCGACACTGCGTTCCACCGCACTCATCCATGGGTAAACGATACTTTTGCCCTACCGCAAAGCTACTATGACAAGGGTGTGCGTCGGTATGGGTTTCACGGCCTTAGCTATGACTATGTCACGCAAAAACTGAAAGAGAGTGCCCCAAGCCTTTACGATGGTCGCGTGGTCATCGCTCATCTGGGCAATGGTGCCTCCATGTGCGCGGTGTCGGGTGGGCGCGCTGTCGCCTCGACTATGGGCTTTTCCGCGCTTGACGGGCTGCCGATGGGCACGCGCAGCGGCCAACTGGACCCGGGCGTCGTCCTCTACATGATGCAGCAGGAAGGCATGAGTGCGGATGAGATCGCCGACACGCTTTACCGCAAGTCCGGATTGCTTGGTCTGTCAGGGCTTTCGTCGGACATGCGCACGTTGCTTGCTGCTGAAACGCCCGAGGCGCGCAGGGCGATCGACTATTACGTATTCCGCATTCGCCGTGAACTTGGGGCCTTGTCCGCTGCTTTGGAAGGATTGGATGCGTTGATTTTCACGGGCGGAATTGGTGAAAACGCAGCCCAGATTCGTCGCAGAGTGTGCGAAGGGATGCGCTGGATCGGAATTGAGATCGACCCGAACAGGAACGCGGATAACGGTACAGTGATTTCGACAGATTTCAGCCGGGTCCGTATTCTTACGATTCCCACAAATGAAGAGATGGTGATCGCTCGCGCAGCGGCACGTATGGTACAATAGGCGTTAGGGATCGGGTTTGTCTTTTTTGCGCTTGGCGAACTTGATCAGTATTCCCAACACGGCACTGATGACATCCGGGGTCAAAATACCAAGTGGATCGCGCCGGATACCCGTTACGGTGTTGCGGGCGTCAGAAAGGGTGTCCTTGATCTCAATTTCGATGTCTTGCAATGCCATATCACGCAGTTCGACTGCCGCTGTCGTATCTGCCTGAGCGTCTTGCATGTTGGCCAACAGGGCCAATACCAAGGCAATCAACAGGTTCACCCCGGCCATGATCAATGCCGCCAATGGCTTGGACAAGCTGGCTGACAGCCAGAAGAAACCGGCCACGTTGAGCATGATGACAGCCAGGCCGACAGCCAGCCCTGCCGCAGCAAAGAACCCGGTCCGCCGTGCGGCCACGGCGATGTGACGTTGGGCTATCAGCCGTTCGGCGCGCAGAATGATCGAGATATTACGGGAAATGCGGCTCATGGTTCAGCTCCTACCGGACCGGCCCAGCAGATAGCCAATCGCGAAAATACCAACGGCAAACAGGATTGGCCTCTTTTGCGGCAGGTCTTCCAGTTCATTCAGCGCTTCTTCTAGCTGCCCGGCCCAGTCGTCGATATTTTCGGCTATCTTGTCGGCCATCGAGCCGTGCGTCTCTGGCTCAGCCGCTTGCTTCGTGGCTGCGGTCTGCTCAGCCAGTTGCCGGCGCAGGTCGGCGACCTCGGCTTCTAGTTCGGCTTTCGTTACCATCCAACCGGTCCTCTCACATCAAGCGTGCCCTCAAGGCCAGGGCATAGGCCCCAGCCTGTTGTTGAGAACCATGATAATGTGTTTTTCCGATTTAAGAAAAGAACCTTAACGCTTTAGCTGAAATAGTCTGCCACCAGAAGGAAATCGGGCGCGACGTCTTCCTCAATTGTCGCGAAGCGCGGGATCGGGTCTTCAAACACATTGTCGGTGCGATCATCATTCACGGTTGAGACCTCGCCAATCAGACAATCGCCTTGTTCCGCCCAGAACGCATGCCAAATGCCGGGCATGAGGGTGACACTTTCACCCGGTTTCAGACGCAGCAATTCACCGGGTCTGATCGTCACCGGACAACCATCGCTGGGTACTATAACTGGAGTGTCGCGGTCGACCCCACCATCAGCGTCTGAGGCATAAATCTCCATCACCAGATCGCCGCCGCCACGGTTGATGATATCTTCGGCCTTTACGATGTGGCGATGCATCGGTGACAATTGTTTGTCCCGAGACACCAGCAGTTTTTCAGCATAGAGCATACCCCGGCCACTGTTCAGATCGTTCACATCGCCGTTTCGCAGGGTGAAAAGGAACAGGCCCAATTCGTCAAAGCGACCTTGCCCATAATCGGTGATGTCCCATCCAAGGCCACGGTCACGAATGCCAGCGGCCTTGTCGCTGCGCATCTGGTCGGCGGACCAGTTTGCAAAGGGTGGCAGGACAGCACCGAATGAGCGGATAAAGGCCTCGGCCTCGGATTTTATAGCGTTGATTTCAGAACGTTTCATTGGACTCTCTCAGCAGTCAAAGCTCGTGCGCCCAGGGCGGGTTCGCCCCGGCGCGGGAAACTGTGATGGCGGCGACGGCTGCGCCCTTGGAAAGCGCGGCGCGCAACGTTTCCGCCTGCAGGGACCGCAAGGCGGTCTTGGTCAGATGGCCGCTGCGATCAAGTTCGGCAAGAACCCCGGCGTTGAATGTGTCACCGGCGCCCACGGTATCGACAACATCTACCGGCTGAACCGGAACCGAGGTTGTGGACCCGTCCGCTATATAGCCGGATGCGCCGTCACTGCCACGCGTCACGATGACTATGGCCGGGCCAGCCTGCAGCAGCAGCGGCACTTTCTCGTCCGTGCCTTCCGGGCCGGGAACAATCCAGTCCAGATCTTCGTCCGAGACCTTGACGATGTCGGCCTGAGCAATCATGCGATTTAAACGGCTGCGATAACGGGTTTGGTCCTTGATGAAATCCGGTCGGATATTTGGGTCTATCATAACGGCCCGATCCGCCGCATGCCGGTTCATCAAAGCTGCATAAGCATCGGCGCAGGGTTCGCACGCAAGGCTGATCCCGCCGAAGTACAAGGCCGATACGGCGGGCAGTTGACCGGGCATATCCTCGGGCGTCAGCATGCGCCCGGCCGAATTCTCGTCCATGAAGCTGTAGGTGGCATGCCCGTCCTTCAGCTGCACAAAAGCCAGAGTGGTGGGCCGATCCGATCGGATCACGTGGCTTGTATCTACATGGCTGTTTTTCAATGCGTGTGCCAATTGGTCCCCGAACATATCGGAGGAGAGACCAGTCAACAGTCCAACCGAAGACCCTAAGCGTCCCAGTGCAATGGCCGTGTTAAAAACAGCGCCGCCGGAATGAGGCACGAACCCGTCATCGCCCGAAACGGTCGGGGTAGCGATCATATCAATCAGGGCTTCGCCGCAGCACAGGATCATGCCGGGTCCTTTCTGCTATTTGTGAGGCAAGTGTTTACTCTAACGTTCAAGCGCACTTTTGCAGAAGTTGTTAGCGCCAACAATGCCAAATTCATCTTGTTCCGATACGTATAAGTTCATCGACCGCCGCAAGTTTGTGAAACGACCACCCGCATTAAAAGCGTCGCGGAACGTATCCTTGAACAACCAACGGTTTTTTTCGGCAACCCCGCCCACAAGGAAGACGCCACCCGTCGGCATCAAGGCCACGGCAAGATCTCCCATCACCGCGCCCAGGTGGGTGGTGAACATATATGCTGCCTTTTCGGCGATTGGATCGGCCTGCATACGGGCATCCTGCAAAATGTCCTTGGCGCTGCGCATGGGTGTTTCCGCATGTCCTGCGGCGATACCGGTGGCCCGGTACAGGATCGGAAGACCCGTGCCGCTGAGGAACATCTCTGCCTCAAGCACCAATGTGTCGTCAAAAAAACAATCCGGCGCGATGTGTCGGGCGGCGCGGAAAATCTCGACCTCATCTTCATGACGGGGTGCCAATCCGACATGGCCACCTTCGCCAGACGCGGTGTGGTAGCGGCCTTCGGAAAATACAAGCGCGCCAACGCCAAGACCGGTGCCCGGACCCACAACCAAACGGGTACCTTGGGGTGGGGTCGGGGCACCTTGCAACACCTCGACATCATCACCGGCGATCTCGGCCACGGACCACGCTGCTGCAGTGAAGTCATTGATCACAAATGTATGCTGCGCTCCGGTGGCCTTGCCGATATCAACCTCGGACAGGTCGAGCTTTGCATTCGTCAGGCTAATCGTCCCGTCTTTTACCGGACCGGCGCCCGCAGCTACGACGGCGCGCGGATTGGTGCCAACCTCATCGCACAGAGTTTGGAAGGCTTCCAGCAATTCGGGCAAATCTCCGGTCGGATACTTGCGCAGGTCTGTCACCTTGCCGTCCGAAATCACAGCCAGCCGCGTATTGGTGCCGCCGATGTCAGCAACAAGGTTCCAATGCGCATGCATAGCGCCAACAGGCTGCGCCAAAGGCAATGAAACAGCGCCACCTGCCAGAACGGTTTTCAGCATTGGAGCAAAGTTATGAGACCCAGCTTTGTCAATGTCGGGCACGGCGCGCGCAAAGTATCCCTTGATCGGAACACCCTTCTCCAATGCGTCGTGCACTGCCGTCAGGTGAAGGTCAATGTCGCGAGTCCAATCGTCATGCTGCAGGTGCAATGAGTTGGCTGTGCGACTATCAAAAACGTAGACCGGCAGATCACGAGTATAGTCCTGTTGGACACACTCAAGGTCGCCTGGTTTGACCTGATCTTGCACGGTGTAGCCTAGCGCGCACCAGTCTAGCGCGGCACCAATTATGCCCAAGTCGTCTTGCCACCCGACGGGCAGGTGGGGTTCTAAATGCTTTAGCAAGGTATCTGGATAGGCCTTTTTGAATATGCAATCCCACAACGGCCGACTGTCATTGATTGGATTGCCGATTTCAGCCCCAAGATTGGTCATGCCAAGTCCACGCATCGCGTTGATGGCATTGCCATGTGCCAGCATCATGTGGTGCATCGTTCGGGTGGCGGAGCGGGCGTCTTGTTGACCGAACATCAGGCTCTCGCCAGCAAACGCGCCCAAACTATGCGGTAGAAAGTTAATGGGTGCGACGCTGAAAATCCGATCGCCAATCCGACTCATGACCAAGTCGGTAAAGTCTGCGAACCACCCGGCGACATCGCGGTTACGCCAACCGCCCACATCCATTAACGCCGCTGGCAGTTCCCCGTGATGGAGCGTGGCGCAAGGGCGAATACCATGCGCCAGCAGCGTGTCGGCCAGGCGGTCGTACACGTCCAGTCCAGCCTCTTTCACAGTGCCACGCCCGTCGGGCAGGACACGAACCCAGTCAATCTGGAACCGAGAACAGTCAAACCCGGCGCGGTGCGCCAGGTCGACATCCTGCGCGCCAGAGGATTTGACACCAAAAAGGAAATCCGAAGGAAAATCAGAACGGTTGTATTTCATCATCAGAACCTGTTTGGACCGGTCGATCTGGCACTTAGCAGGTCAAGTTGCAGCATTCTAGCCGTTAGCGATACCATGTACGAGTTGAGTGACGTTTTCAGTGACTTTTTAACCGCAAAAAGTACGTCGCATGACACTGCGGGCGGAAAGAAATCTTAGCGCCGGGCGCATTCGAGGTTTTCCAAGTTTAATCTGCACAGGTTTAGGCCGCACAGGTATAATCCCATTGGCCGCAGCCTGGCGGAGCACTGAATTTGCACAGGTTTTGACGGGTGCGGCAACAAACTGGACCTATCGAAACTGACAACTGTCACTTTTGCGCTGACAGGGCGGGCACAAAGCTCTAGCGTGCAAACAATCAAAAAAATCCAACAGAGTCCAAATCACGGGAGATGTAAAAATGACTTATCGGAAAACTATTTCCAGACGCTCGGTTCTAAAAGGGGCTGGTGCAGCTGCTTTGGCCGCGCCGCTTTACAGTAAATCTGCGTTGGCCTCCTCGGGTGAGATCAACATCCTGATGTGGTCGGACTACCTGCCGCCGTCATTCATCGAAGAGTTCGAGACCCTGACCGGAATCAAGGTGAACTATACCGGCATCGGGTCCAACGAAGAAATCATCAACAAGATGAAGGCTACAAGCGGTCAGGGTTTTGACATCGTCTCGCCCACCAACAACCGCTCGCTTCAATGGGAGCCGCTGGAACTTCTGCAGCCGTTCGACATGAGCAAGGTTCCGATTGATCTGGTGAACCCGGCGATGGCCGCAATTGGAACGGATGCATGGAACTTTGCCGAGAGCGGTGTTCATTGGCTGCCGCACATCTGGGGCACCGAAGGCATTGCCTATCGGACTGATCTGTGGCTACCGGAAGGTGACGCTCCATCCTATGGTGACGTCTGGTCTGAAGAAAACGCCGGAAGAACCATGGGCCGTGCGCATTCGATGATGCTGGGTGCGGGACTGTTCATGGAGCGTTCGGGTGAGATGGAGCCAGGCTCTGTCTGGGCCGCGTATAACGATGAAGAAACTATGCGCGCGGTCTGGAGCCAGATTACCGACTGGTGCGTGGCACGCAAAGATCGGATCAAGCTGATCTGGAACGACGCTGACACCCAGAAGAATGGGCTGCTGAACGAAGGCGTTGTGGTCGGCCAGACATGGGATGGTCCGCCGCTGGCCTTGAAGTCGGCGGGCGAGCCGGTGCATTACCAAGCGCCCGTTGAAGGCGCGATGGCGTGGGTTGACGGTATGTCAATGCCAACCGGTGCTACCAATATCGACCAGGTCTATGCCTTCATCGACTTCGCATATCAGGCGAAACCGGCCGGTGTGGCGATTGACAGCCACGGCTACAACTCGCCGGTTCTGGGTGCCGACCAGTATTCGGGCGACACCTACAAAAAGAACTTTGCCGAAGCCTATCCGGGCGACTCACTGGCGAACCTCAACCCGTGGCCGGCCGAAGCGCCGTGGTATGCGGAAACCCGGACCGAGTTCGTCAACAAATTCAAAAGCGCCTGATCGCTTTGCAACGATGCCCTCCGCTGCTGCGCGGGGGGCATTTCACCTGCGCGCCGTTTCGGCGTGACGGACACTATTTCGGTGCGGTCCGCCAACGCACCATACGGAGATACCAATTATGAGTGCAGGGGTCGGTGTAGATCTGGAAAACCTGTGGATCCGTTTCGGCGATTTCGTCGCTGTGAGGGATGCCAATGTGAACATAAACGGCGGTGATTTCTTTTCGTTTCTTGGACCCTCGGGATGTGGAAAGACAACGATCCTGCGCGCCGTCTCCGGTTTTCTGAACCCAAGTGAGGGTCGGGTCCTGATCGGCGGTAAAGACATGCAGGGCATCGGGCCTAACAAACGTCCGACTGCACTCATCTTCCAGAATCTCGCGCTGTTCCCGCTGATGAAAGTTTGGGAAAACATCACCTTCTCGATGGAGATCAAAGGGGCAAGTGCCGCGCAACGCCGTAAGCGCGCGGATGAGCTGTTGGACATGATCGCGCTGCCGGGGCAGGGCGACAAGCTACCCAGTGAGCTTTCGGGCGGGCAGCGCCAGCGCGTAGCCATTGCCCGTGCCTTATGCGCTGAACCTGATGTGCTGTTGCTGGACGAACCGCTTTCGGCGCTGGATCTCAAGCTACGCCAGCATATGCGGACGGAACTTCGCGAGATACAACAGCGCGTTGGGATCACCTTTATCTACATCACGCATGACCAGGGTGAGGCGTTGACCATGTCGGACAATATTGCCGTCATGCGGGACGGGGTGATTGATCAGATCGCGACAGGAAAGACTATCTACAATGACCCAAACACGGCCTTTGCGGCATCGTTCGTGGGCGAAAACAATGTGTTTCGGGGTAAGATCAAACAAGTTATGGGCACCGAGGCGATGATCGCGACCAACCGCTCGGGCGATTTGGTGGCGCGAATTTCGACGGCCAATCAAGGCAGGATGAAAGAGGGCGACGATGCAATGCTGTTCATCCGCCCTGAGGCATTGGCAATCGCTCCTGATGGCGCGACCGGAGATCACTATGTAACGGCGCGTGTCAAACACGAAGAGTTCGAAGGAAACGTCTTCAACATCTTCACCCAAGGTGACGGTGGCAAGGAAATCAAGGTGTCAATTCCAAACCACGGCCAGTCCTTTCAGGACCATACCGGGCAAAGGATAACGTTGGAATACGAGACCCAAAATGCGGTTTTGGTTCCAGCGGGTGAGCTGGCCGCGGAATAAGAGGGACTGACGGATGCCCAAATTTCTGAAAGAGTTTTTCAATCGCAACGGCACCGGTATGGGGCTGGCGATCCTGGGTTTGGTCCTGTTCTGGACGATTGGCCTGATCATCCTGCCGCAGCTGTCGATGCTCGATTTCTCATTCCGTCCGAACCTGCCGCCGCCAGAGATTGGCGGGCCAAGGGACGTCTACACGCTCGAGAATTACAAGTACCTGATCTACGGCCCGGAAGGCGGCAGTCAGGACTATAACGCTGTTGATCTCAGGGTCTTTTTCCGCACGTTGATAGCAGCGGTTTGCGTGACGATCTTCAACCTGATTATTTGCTATCCGATTGCCTACTATCTTGGACAATCCAAGGGCAGCCATATCCGCATCTTTGCGATCATGCTGATCATCCCCTATTGGATCAACGAAATCCTGCGCGCTTTCGCCCTGCGGATCATTTTTGGCGAGACCGGCGTGTTGAATACCCTGTTTGTTGGGTTGGGGATATTCGATACGCCGTTCGACTTTATCCGTAACGATATCGCGCTCTACGCGGGTCTGGGATACGCGTATATCCTGCTGATGATCTTCCCGATCTACAACGTGATTGAAAGCCTGGATCATAACCAGATTGAGGCCGCACGGGACCTGGGCGCGCCTTGGTGGCGGATTCACTGGCGCGTGGTCATTCCGTATGCCAAGCCGGGGATCAGTTCAGGCTGTACGATGGTGTTCATGCTCAGCGCCGGAGCGCTGGCCGCACCGCAGATTTTGGGCGGGCCGTCTTCGCTGTGGTTCACGCAACTGATCTATCAACAGTTCAATGACAACAATGACTGGCCGCAAGGGGCTGCCTACGCGATTGTTCTTCTGGTGACCTGTATCCTGTTCGTTCTGGCCGTGATGCGCCTGTTCAAGGTGAACATGGGGGATATCGGGAAATGAACGGGTCCTTCCTTCGTGTCAGCATTTGGGCCTACCTGGTCATCTTTTTCCTGTACCTGTTAGGCCCGCTTGTGATCATGTCGGTTACGGCATTCAACTCTTCGGTCTTTCCAAGGATGACGCCGTGGGAGTGCCTGACTTTCCAGTGGTTTGATGAATTGTTTCGGGATCAGCGCATTCTGAATGGTATCAAAAACTCGTTGATCATTGGTGCCGGGACGGTGGTTCTGTCAGTGGCGATGGGGCTGGCGGGGGCGCTGATGCTGACGCAGATCTGGCCCAAACTGCGGGCCACATACTACACGGTCATCATCGCGCCGATCCTGATACCCGGCGTGGTTCTGGGTATCTCGACACTGGTGTTTTGGGATCGGATCAACCGCATGCTCGGGCTGGGCGCAGACAGTGTATTGTCGAACGGCGTATTCCTGACGGTGATTGGCCAATCCACCTTTATCGCCAGTTATTGCATGCTGGTTTTGGTGGCGCGTCTGCAACGCTACGACGTGGCGCTGACCGAAGCGGCGCTGGACCTTGGCGCGACCCATGCGCAGGCATTCCGGAAAATCCTGCTGCCGTTTATGCGACCCGCTATTGCTTCGGCAGCGGTTCTGGCCTTCCTCGCCTCGTTCGAGAATTACAACACGACCACCTTTACATTTGGTGAGTATCCGACGCTGACCATCGAGCTGGCGCAAAAGGTGCGCTATGGCATCACACCTTCGATCTCGGCACTGGCCTTTATCATCGTAGTCTTGACCGTATTTTTTGCGCTGTTGAACGAGGCCAAACTGAAGCGCCAGGAACTGGTTGCAGCAGCGCGTAGACAAGCGACAGTTGAAGAACTGGCAGGCAAAATCAAGCTGCCAAGCTTTTTTGCCGGCAATGCAGCCGCAGTTTTGGTTGTTGTTTTTGCCGTCGCTACGATCACGGTAGTCGGCACCGCAACCGCCTATGACCCCGCCCAATGCGTTGCTAACGTCCGCGAACAGAAGCGGCTTGAGGCAGAGCAACGCATTCAGGAACTGCGCCAGCAGCGCGAGGAACAGCGCAAACAACGCGAGGAGGAAGAAGCCGAGCAGGGTGGCGCGCAATCCGCCCCGAGGCCGTCGAACAACAGCGGTTTTGGCAATGTATTCGCTCCCAACGCCTTGGGCGGCGACAGTGAGGAAACAGAATCGGAGCCCGACACTCCGCCATCCGGCAACGGCGGGTTCGGCGGCGCCTTTGATCCGAACAGCCTGCAAAATGAGTGACGGAACGGGTCGAAACTCGAAAGAGGCGCGCCCGGAAATCTAACCTTTTTGGGGCGCGTTCTTCTTCAGGATCACGACATCACAGGGCGTAATTTCGTGGTTGTTCCAATTGATTGGCGCGGCGGTGTAGTTTGTCAGGAATACATACTGATCCGTCTCGCGCCGCCGCAACCCTTCGGGCATGGGGTGGATGTCCAATTTGACCTTGGCTGCAGCCATCTCGACGACCCGGTCCCACAGGTGTTCATCAGGAAAACCTGCAAGATACCAAAGCCCATCAGTCCCTTTTAGTGCTGGTGTGCCATCGGTAAACGTCAACAAGTCAGGCGCAGTGCCGGACAAACGATCAATCCAATGCTGGGCGGCACCACCTCCGTCGACAGTTCGATTTACGTTTGGGGGCAGGGTTTCGACAAGATCGACGTTGCAATCCAGCCCTGACAGACCAGGGCGCCCTGCTTTTGGGATTTGGAAGTCTCGCGTAATCGCGCCACTACGAGGGCCAAGAATTGCCAGATCACATCCCTGTAGAAGGCGGTGTTCCAGGTCGCTGTTCAGCGTCGCGAGCCCCGGAGCAAGTATAAGCTTGTATCCGGGTTCCGGGGTGTCTTGTGCGGATAGGAAGTCCACTGAAAGACCCGCCCGCCGCAACGCGCGATAGGCTGAGAAAACCAGCCGGAAATAGTTGAACCCAGCCCCCTGCGGTTGTGTCTGCCACGCCCAATCCGAGGCGTAATCGAACAGAATGGCCACGTCGGCCCGAGTCTGCGTGACCGGACCCAATTGCGCCAGATCATCGGCTGTCTGCCGTACTTCGGACAAGGCGGGGGCGGGTTTGTCGCTCGGCGTCAAAAGTCCGGCATGCATTTGTTCTTGCGCAAATGGTGCCTGCCGCCATCGGAAATAACTGACCACCTCGGCTCCGTGCGCGACGGCCTCAAGCGACCAAAGTCGCACCGCTCCGGGCAGAGGAGCGGGATTGAACGGTGCCCAGTTTACCGGGCCGGGTTGTTGTTCCATCACCCACCAGCGGCCGCGCCCCACGGCGCGGTAGAGGTCGTGGTGAAAGGCCTGCATGTCCGGATCGCCTTGTTGCAGGAACGCAGTTTTATGCGCCTCGTCCGCCTCAAGCCGGTCTGAAAGAAACCCGATCGGATAGCTGTCCCAAGTGGCGATATCCAAGTCTTCGCCCACTTTGAAATGGTCGAAATCCAGTATCCGGCCCATATAGTTGTGCAAAAGCGGCGCGTCGGTCAGAGGCCTCAATACGTCAACTTGCGCTTTGTTAAATGCCGCCACCTGATCCGAGCTGAACCGTCGGAACGCCAGAACATGTGCTGGGTTTGGTTCGGTCACGGTCAGGTTGGGCAGGTCGATCTGGTCGAAACTGCCGTATTCCATCGACCAGAACACGTTGCCCCAAGCTGTGTTCAATGCGTCGATCGAGCCGTATTGGTCCTCTAGCCACTGTTGAAACGCGCGCAGGGCGGCTTGGCTGTAGCTGATCGTTGTGTCGTGGCAGCCATATTCGTTGTCGATCTGCCACGCTGCCACATGCGGGTTACGGCCATAACGCTCGCCCATGATCCGGGCGATCCGGGTGCATTCTTGGATATAGCCCTGATGGCTAAAACAGTAATGCCTGCGCGAGCCGAATTTGCGCGGCTGCCCCTGCGCGTCAACGGCCAGCATATCGGGGTGTTTCTCTAGCAACCAGCGCGGTGGGGTCGCCGTTGGTGTTCCCAGGACAACCTTGAGCCCGGCGGATCCCAAAACCTCGATCGCGCGGTCCAGCCAGTCAAAGCGCAAATCGCCCGGGGTGGGTTCCATCCGGCTCCACGCAAACTCACCGATGCGTACCCAGGTCAGCCCGGTTTCTACCATGCGGGCGGCGTCTTTGGCCCACATCTCTTCGGGCCAGTGTTCGGGATAGTAGCAAACACCAAGTTCAGGTTTCATAAAAGGACTCTGTATTCGGGCAGCCCTTTACCTGCATCAGAGGCGGAAAAGGTCATGCCGTTGGTAGGTTGTTGTGCAAGTGTTTCAGCGTGCAACCCTTCGCGGGCCGACGTGCAAAAAAGCGTTGTCAAATCGTCACCGCCGAAGGCAGGGCACGATGTATGCGCGGCATCAAAAGTCTTGGCGGTTATGAAGCGCCCGGATGGTGTATAGGCTGCTACGCGGTTTGCACCCCATTGCGCGATCCAAATGTTACCTTCGGCATCGACCACGGCACCGTCGGGGTTCAGGCCATCGACCCGAAAATCCAGAAACACCGATCCGTCTTCTTCGGGCCAGCCGGTTTCCGGGTTCAGAGACCGGCGCATGACCTGTTTTGTCACTGTATCGGTGTAGTAAGCGCAGGAGCGGTCCGGCGCAAAACAGATCGCGTTCGGGATCGTGACGCCTGGTACCAACTGCCGCAATTCGCCCTGCCAATACCGATAGATCGCACCGGCGTGGGGCTCCGCCGCTTTGCCCATCGTCCCGATCCAGAACCCGCCCCAGGGGTCAGCGCGCCCGTCGTTCGAGCGGGTAATCGGGTTCTCTGCCTCAAGAGACGCGACAAGGTCTTTTTGACCAGTCCTGAGGCTGAAACGCCACAAACCCGTTTCAGAAGCTATCAGCAGCGTTTCCCGGTCGACCCATCCGGCGGCTGAGACATGTTCGTCAAACTGCCAGTCGCGTGGTTCGCCGCTTTTTTGCGTCATCAGAGTTTTACCGATGATATCGAACCAGAAAAGCTGTTGGCGTTCGGGATGCCACAAAGGACCTTCGCCCAACTCGCAAGGGCGGTTGTCGAAGATGGTGCTCATCCTGCGGCCTCGTCGTAGGCGGCGACGATCTGCGCGGCCCTTGCCGCGACCTCAGATACCGTCATGCCGGGTTTATACAGGGCCGATCCGATGCCGAACCCATCTGCGCTGGCCGCGATCCACTGGCCAAAGTTTTCAGGCCCCGCGCCGCCCACAGCATATACAAGTGCACCCTTGGGCAGCACAGGGCGCAGCGCCGACAGACCTGCCGTGCCGGCCAATGCGCCAGGAAACAGTTTCAGCCCGGAAGCTCCAGCCTTGAGGGCGGCGAAAGCCTCGGTTGGTGTGAAGATGCCGGGCCAGCTTTCCAAGCCCAGCCTGTGAGTGTGTGAAATCACCTCGGGGTCGCAATTTGGCGATACGATGAGTTTACCGCCAACCCCGGCGACGTCGTCCACTTGCCCCGGCGTCAGAACGGTGCCTGCGCCAATCAAGGCGCGGTCGCCGAATTCCTTGGCCAGACGGCCGATGGAGTCCAGCGGATCGGGCGAGTTCAGCGGGACTTCGATCTTGTCGATCCCGGCGTTGATCAGGGCTTGCCCGGTTGCCAACGCAGCCGACGGTGTGAGACCCCGCAGGATGGCAATGATGGGACGGTTCATGCGGTTTGCCTCGTCAGGTTGCGGGCCAGCCGAAGGCCAGCCAATGTGCATTCAGTGCTGTCTGCGGTTTCAACGAACGCGCCTTGGGTTTCTAAGGCTTTGGCGTAAACTCCAGACAGCCCGGCAGCCCCAATGATCGCCAGTTGCTGGCCCAGCCAATAGGGTCGGGTTGCAGCCAGTTCAGCGCCAATCAGAAAACCCGAAAGCTGCGCCCGGGCGATACTACCACCCTGTCCCTTCAGCAGATCGGCGGCGCGCAAGCCAAACAGCCGCGCCGCCAGCTGTTCCGGTTTTGACAACGTGTCAGTCATGGCATCGACAAAGGCTGCATCGTCCCAACCAGTGCCGACTGAGTGTTTCAGCACTGAATGGCCACTGAGAAGGTTGAACATCTCTCCGGTCATGAAGGTACGGAAGCTGACGACTTCTCCGGCGCTGACTTGAACCCACTTGCTATGGGTTCCGGGCAGGCAAATCACACCGTCCCAGTTCGGGCGACTGGCCAGAAATCCTGCGATCTGGGTTTCTTCGCCCCGCATGACATCTGGTGGAGAGGTCTGCTTCAAACCGGGCACGACAAAGGCGCGAATGCGCGCGTCAGTGTTGGGAACGCGAATTGGGGCCACGGGCGTGGGGGCGCAGGGAACCGCCGAATAAGGTGCCTCAACCCAACCCTGCCGCGCGCCCACCATTCCACATGCGATCACATCTATGGGCGCAGTCTCCAACCAGCTTTCGATCAATTCCAACAAGGCGGGCTGGAACTCATCCCTGTCGACGCGGGCCATGCCTTTGTCAGACTGAGCCTGATTAACCACAGTATCGCCCCCCATCGCCCAGACGCGCAGATGTGACGTTCCCCAATCGACAGCGATCCATTCAGAATTCATGTCTCTACCCCGATACGACAACGCCGCCGTCAACCGCCATGCATTGCCCGGTCATTGCCCGGCTGGCGTTGGAGGCCAGGAACAGGGTCGGCGCGATCATATCTTCGGGCGTCAGGTGTTCCTTCAGACATTGGCGGTTCATATGGGCCGCAAGGTCTTCGGGAGTGGCCCACATATCCAACTGTTTCTGGGTCAGAACCCACCCCGGGGCCAGCGCGTTCACACGTATGTTCTTCGGCCCAAGCTCACGCGCAAGGGATCGGGTCATCCCTGTGATCCCGGCATTCGCGGTCGTGTAGATCGGATAGCCGGCATTGCCCATCATGTAGCTGATCGAACTAAAGTTGACGATGGCCCCGCCTTCCCCTTGCATCTGGCGTGCCGCTTCCTGACAGGCGAAGAAATAAGCCTTGAGGTTGACCTCAATCATCCAGTCCCAAAACTCGGGCGTAGTTTCCTCAAGCGAGTGCCGTTGGTCGTTGGCTGCATTGTTGATCAGTACATTCAAGGGACCATGCGCATCAGATGCTTTTTGCATCGTGGAGCGCAGCAATGCGGTATCTGTCATATCGGCCTGCATGAACAACGGTGCGCGACCGTGTTTGTCACGCATTTCCGCGACAAATCCGCTGGCGTCCGAGCGACCGATGAAGGCCACGTTGGCACCTTGGGCCAGAAATCCGTCTGTCAGTGCCGCACCAACGCCTGAGCCGCCACCAGTAATAAAGACAGACGCGCCGTTTAAATCGTGGAAAGTTGCTGGTTGATCCATCAGTGGCTCTCTCTGGTCACAAGGCGGGTGTCTTTGCCGACAAGGAAATCAAGGTCGGCACCCTGATCGGCCTGCAGCACGTGGTCGATATAAAGTTTTGCGTAGCCGCGGGTATAGTGTGGATCGTCCGGTTGCCACGCCGCGCGGCGGGTGTCCAGCTCTGCTTCATCGACCAGCAGTTCCAACTCACCCTTGCTGGCGGACACCCGGATGCGGTCGCCGGTTTTGACCAGTGCCAGCGTTCCCCCGGCCTGAGCCTCGGGGCTGACATGAAGGATCACAGTGCCAAAGGCTGTGCCGGACATGCGTGCATCCGAAACTCGGATCATGTCGCGCACACCCTCTTTCACAAGCTTTGCGGGAATTGGCATGTTGCCAACTTCCGGCATGCCAGGATAGCCTTTGGGCCCGCAGCCCTTGAGCACCAGAATAGTGTCTGCCGTCACTGGCAGATCATCCCGGTCTATGTTGGCTTTCAGGTCTTCAATATTCTCAAAGACATAGGCGTCTGCCTCGGTTTCCAACAGTGCGTCCGTCGCGGCCGAGGGTTTTACGATGGCACCATTGGGTGCGAGATTTCCGCGCAAGACGCGCAGACCTGCCGCAGGTTTCACCGGATCATCGAAAGGACGGATCACGTCGCGGTTGAAGCATTCAGCGCCCTCGTAATGGGCCGAGATATCCTTGTTCAGGACGGTCTTGGCAGGGCGAAGGAAGGATTTCAGCTCATTCAGAACCACGGGCACACCACCCGCGTAGCAGAAATCTTCCATCAGGTATTTGCCCGAAGGCATGCAGTTCACCAGCAGGGGTATTTCCGACCCGATCTCAAAATCCTTGAGCGTCAGATCAACACCCACGCGACCAGCCAAAGCCAGCAAGTGAACAACGGCGTTGGTTGATCCGCCCACGGCGGCATTGGTGAGGATGGCATTTTCGAAGGCTTTTTTGGTCAAAATGTCCGACGGCTTCAGGTCTTCATCCACCATTTCAACGATCCGCTTCCCGGTCAGATGCGCCAGAGCCATGCGACGGGCGTCGACGGCCGGAAGGGCGGCGTTGGTGGGCAGGCTCATCCCCATCGCTTCGACCAGTGAGGCCATGGTTGATGCGGTGCCCATGGTCATGCAAACACCCGCGCTGCGCGACATGCCGGATTCGGCGTTCATGAAATCCTTCAGCGTCATTTCTCCGGCGCGGACAGCTTCGGAGAATTTCCAGACATCTGTGCCCGACCCGATATCCTTGCCGCGATACTTGCCGTTCAGCATAGGGCCGGAACTGACAACGATCGACGGCAGATCGACCGAGGCCGCGCCCATCAACTGTCCCGGCGTGGTCTTGTCACAACCGCCCAATAGAACAACGCCGTCGATGCCATAGGCGCGGATCGATTCCTCAACATCCATTGCCAGAAGGTTGCGGAACAGCATGGCGGTGGGCTTCATCTGGGTTTCACCCAGAGACATCACCGGAAACTCAACCGGGAAACCGCCTGCCTCCCAAACGCCGCGTTTGACGCCCTCGGCCAGATCGCGCAGGCCCGAGTTGCAGGGTGTCAGCTCGGACCATGTATTGCAGATGCCGATGATCGGGCGCCCGTCAAAGGCGTGATCGGGAAAGCCTTGGTTCTTCATCCACGACCGGTGAATGAACCCGTCTTTGTCGAGTTTTCCGTACCAATGTTGCGAGCGGCGTTTCTTTGTCATTTTTGTCAGCCTTATAGTCTTTAGTTCAGGCGGCCTTAGCGGGTTTGCACCAATCCGGGAGCCAGTCGGCATGCGCGATCAACAGGTCATCGACAAGGCTGCGGATTTGGCGCAGGTCAAGTTCGGCGGCTGTGTGCGGGTCCATCATGGCGGCGTGATAGATGTATTCCGGGTTCTGGTCGACCAATGCTCGCACGGTAAGCTCTTGCACATTGATCTGGCTCCGCATCAACGCGATCAGTTGCGGCGGAGTGTCAGTAACGATCGAAGGCTGCACGCCGTTGCCGTCGACCAGACAAGGGGTTTCAACGACGGCCCCCAACGGCAGTTGCGGTATCTGGCCGGTGTTGGGCAGGTTTCCGTAGGCTACGTAAGGCGTATTGGTGACTATGGCGTTCATCAGGTCTGCGGCGAATTCGTGACTGCGGATTACCTCGATGTTTCGGCCATCCGTCAGGGTCTTGGCCTGTTCTTTCCAATTTGCAACCTGTTCCACGCATCGGGTGGGGTACTCATCCAGCGGGATGGAAAACTGCTTAATCAGGTCTTCTCGCCCATCTTTGATGAACCACGGCACATATTCGGCCAAATGCTCGGAACTTTCGGTGCAAAAATACCCCAGGTGATCCATCACCTCGTACCGAACCTTGTTCGGACAACGGGGCATCAGCAGAGGCGCCTTGGGGATTTGGCCATTTGCGTACCCATGCCGTAAGGCGGGATACAGGTCGCGGCCCTGATGTTCCAGCCGCAGGAAAAAGGCGACATGATTGACGCCCGCGACCTTGTAGCGGATTTCGTCTTTCGGCAGGTCGAGGTCATGCGCCAGTTCTTCGACCGTGTTTTGTACCGAGTGGCATAGACCGACCTGTTTCAGCGCCGGGAATTGCTCGGCCAGCGCCCATGTGTTGATGGCCATCGGGTTCACGTATTGCAGCAGGGTCGCGTTTGGGCAAAGCTGCATCATGTCCCGCGCTACATCCCACAACACCGGAACCGTGCGCAGCCCGCGCATGATGCCGCCGACGCCAAGCGTGTCGGCGATGGTCTGACGCAGGCCGTACTGTTTAGGGATCTCAAAGTCGGTCACAGTACACGGCTCATACCCGCCGATCTGGAACGCGGTGATAACAAAATCTGCCCCGTCCAAGGCGGCCCGCCGATCTGTATGGGTCGAAACAGACGCACCCGAGCCGACCGAGCGGATCATGGCGCGGGCAACCGCTTCGCTTTCGGCCAGACGCTCGGGATCAATGTCCATCAGCGCGAAGTGGCTGTCGCACAGCGCTGGTGTCAGCAGCGCATCGCCCACGATATTCTGCATAAAAATGGTGGAACCGGCACCAATAAAGGTGATCTTTGTCATGTTGCAAACCCTAGGCTTGACGTCATTTCACCGCTCCAAGTGTCAGGCCGGCGATAAAGTGTTTTTGCATCAGGAAGAACATCGCCACCGGCGGAAGGGCCGCGACGATCGAGCCCGCGCTCATCAACTGATAGGCGGCTCTGAACTGCGCGTTAAAGCTGGTGATCCCCGCGGTGACAGGTTGGCTTTCTGCGCCTTGGGTCAGCACGACAGCCCAGAAATAGTCGTTCCAAATGAAGGTGAAGATCAGCACGCTCAGCGCCGCGATGGCGGGTTTCATGAGCGGCAGAACCACGTACCAGAAGATGCGCCATTCGCTGATGCCTTCGACCCGCGCGGCCTCGATCAACTCAAACGGAAGCGCGCGGATAAAGTTGCGCATGAAAAGCGTGCAGAAGCCCGTCTGGAAGGCGATGTGGAACAGAACAAGCCCGGTTTTGGTGTTGTAGAGCCCCAATTGCAGGGTGAGGTCGCGGACGGGAACCATCAGGATTTGGAACGGGACAAAATTGCCCGCGACGAACATGAAGAAGATCCAGAGGTTTGAGCGGAATTTATATATCCCAAGCGCAAAGCCGGTCATGCAGCTGAGTGCAACAGCGCCGATCACTGTTGGGATCGTGATCATGAACGAGTTCAACAGATAGCGCGGCATGTCCGAGTTGAAGAACACCTGCCCGTAGTTGAATGCGCCCTCAAAGCTGGACGGCATCCCCCAGTAGTTGGCATTGGTGAAGTCAGCGGCCGGTTTGACCGAGAACAGCGCGACGGCCAATAGCGGACCCAACCATAGCAGCAGCGCCAGAGGCAGCATCGCCTGGTACGTGATCTGTGCCGCGCGGGGTTGTTTTTCGATGGGTTTGGGAAACATCTCAGTGCCCCCTTTCTTCGCGGTACATCGACCACAGGAAATAGGCGATGAAGCACAGCATGATCAGGAACAGCACCACGGCGATGGCCGCGCCATAGCCCATGCGGAAACCGTATTCAGACAGTGCAACTTCGAACATGTAATAGGCCAGCACGCGGGATGACCCGAACGGGCCGCCTTGGGTCATGATGGAAATCAGGTCAAAAGAACGCAGCGCTCCGATGATCGTAACAACGAAGGCGATGAAGGTGGCGGGGCGAAGTTGGGGCAAGATGATATGCCACAGCATTCGAAACCCCTTTGCGCCGTCAAGACGCCCGGCCTCAATCTGTTCCGGGTCTACGGCGTTCAAGCCGGTGAGGTAGAGGATCATGCAGTAGGCTGTCTGAGGCCACAGACCGGCAAAGATGATGCCGTAGGTCACGAACCGTTCGTCGCCCAGCACGTTCAGCGGACCGAGGCCGAAAAGGCCAAGAAATTCATTCAGCAGGCCAAAGGTCGGATCATAAAACCAGGTAAATACAAGGCCCACAACAACCTGAGAGATGACGAATGGAAAGAAAAACAGAGATTTATACAGCCGAATACCCCAGACTGTCTGGTTGAGGAATAGGGCAATGAAAAGACCCCCTGGAATTGCCGCAAGATACAAAAGCAACCAGATCAGGTTGTTTTTTAGCGAAGTGTAAAAGGCATCCCGGTCGACCCATTCCCAGTAGAGGTCTTCGTAGTTTCGAAACCCCACATACTCGGCCGCACCAAGCCCATCCCATTCGTAGAGAGACAGGTTGAAAGACTGAAACACCGGAATGATCACATAGACCATGAAGAATAGCAGACCGGGGGCCAGAAATAGCCACGGTGCGATGCGCTGTTGGTTTTTGTGGAACCAGCTTTCCTGATCTGAGACGTCGACGACAGACATGCGGATACTCGGGGATTTGGTATATGGGGTAAGGCGGGCTGTACCCGCCTTACGCTTGACAAGGTGCAGGCCGGGCTTTGTCCCGGCCTGACCGGATCAGTTTTCGTAGATGCGTTCGCGGGCGCGTTCCAGTTTTGCAAGAATGCGATCTACGTTGTCAGGCTTGACCATGAACTCCTGGAAGCCTTCCATCGACACTTTGGCCATTTCTGCGGGTGCGTCGCGATCCCAGAACTGGGCGACTCCGCCGGGGCTGTTGGACGACAACATCGCAAATCCCTGCTGAAGGAACTTGTCATCATCAACCGCCGACTGGGCGTTCACGGGCAATTGGCCGAGGTTCGCGCCATTGTTGATCTCGGTCTGTTCGTCGGCCGAGACTACGAAACGCAAGAACTCGCGCGCGGCGTCTTTGTTCGACGCGTTGGCCGGGATGTGGAACGTATCGGTCGGCGCGTCTTCGGCCAGCTCCACATCAGGGTTGATCGAAACAAACTGGTAGAAATCCAGTTGATCGTCGGTCAAACCCGCCTCGCGCAGGGGGGCGACAGCGAAGTTACCCATCAGGTACGCAGCGGCATCGCCGTTGACCATGAAGGGCAGGGCCTCCTGCCAGCTATAGGTCTGGTGGTTGTCGATGAATGCGCCCATGTCGATCAACTGTTTCCAATTGGCGAAGGTCTGTTTGACCCGTTCATCTTCCCAACTGACCTCACCGTTTGCGAGTTGGTTGTGGAACTCGAACCCGTTGGTGCGCATGTTGAGGTAGTCGAACCAGCCACCGGCGGTCCAAAGAAACTTGGTGCCAATGGTATAGCAAGCGCGGCCCGAGTCGACGATCTTCTGGCAGTTTGCCAGTTCCTCTTCCCAGGTCGTAGGTTCGGTCAGGCCCAGTTCGTCAAAGATGTCTTTGCGGTAGTAAACACCCCACTGGTAATACGTATAGGGAACACCCCACTGCTTGCCGTCGATCGTCAGTGCGCCCTTGGTGGAGGCTAGGTTGTCAGCAATCTCGGGCTCGGCCCACAGGTCAGATACGTCTTCGAACAGGCCAGCCTCGACATAGGGCTTCATGCGGTTGGCCGCATACCATGTGGCAACGTCCGGTGTGTCTGCGGTCAGGAAGTTTCGAATTTGCGTCTTGTAAGCTTCGCGGTCGATGACCGTGGTTTCGATCTCCAACCCTGGATGTTGTTCCGCGAACCGCTCGATCATCGCTTCCATCGTCGCGCGCGGCGCCGGGTTCGATGTGTCGAGGAAGATTCGCAGCTTGCCGGTCAGTTCGGCTGCAACAGGTGCAGCCAGTGCCACACTGGCAGCCAGCGCGGCCGCTGTGCGCTTGAACATGGAATGCATGGTGTCCTCCCTTAGATTCCATTTAGTTCCATTTATTGAAACCATGTTTTATATATTGAAAACTACACATCAACTCGGTTAGTCTTGTCAAGACCTTCGTGACGAACGCGACGGGTTGATGGGAGGAGAACAGGCACCCGTGGCTGGTGACGGAACAATTGGAAAAGCATGTGATGTGCTGGAGCAAGTGGCAGCCTTTGCGCGCCCCGTGCGGTTCGCTGAACTGTTGGAAAGCAGTGATTTTCCCAAGGCAACTTTGTACAGATTTCTGCAAACTCTGACCAATCAGGGAATGCTGTCATACGACCCGGATCGGCAAACCTATACGCCGGGATTGCGATTGGTCCGGCTGGCGCATGCGGCTTGGACACAAAACTCGCTGGCGCCTATTGCGCGGCCGTTTCTGGATGCTCTTAGCCGAGAGACCGGGGAAACGGTGCATCTGGCGCAGCTTGATTCCAGCCAGGTTTTGTATGTCGATAAGCGTAATGCCGCACAACCGGTCGAGATGTACTCGCAGGCTGGCAAGGTTGGCCCGGCCTACTGTACCGGTGTGGGCAAAGCGATGCTGGCGTATTTGGAAGAGGCGGCGCTGGCCCGCGCAGTGTCGCAGCAAAGCTATCATCGGTTTACGCAAAAAACGCTGACCTCCGAGGCGGCTCTGCGTGCCGATCTCGACCTGATCCGCAGCCGCGGATACGCGATCGACGATGAGGAGCATGAGCCCGGCATCATTTGCGTCGCGTGCCCTATTTTGACATCGGGCGGCCGGATGCTGGGCGCGATTTCCGTAACAGGCTCGACCGAGCGGATGGAATTCAAACAACTGGAAACCTGGGTTCCGCGTGTTCGCCATGTGGCCGAGCAGATCGGAACCGAGGCACAGGCCTGGCGGTTCCCCGAAACCCGGCCGAACGCCATTACAAACAGGATGCAAGCGACATGACGGGTGTGACTTTGAACCAGGCGATCAAGCGGTATGGAGAGACGCAGGTCATCCACGGTATTGATCTGGAAATCGACGATGGCGAATTCTGTGTTTTCGTTGGGCCATCCGGCTGCGGCAAGTCCACTTTGCTGCGTATGATTGCAGGGCTGGAAGAGACGACTGAAGGGCAGATTCATATTGGCGCGCGCGAAGTAACCCATTTGGACCCCGCGAAACGCGGGGTTGCAATGGTCTTCCAGACCTACGCCTTGTACCCGCATATGACAGTAGCCGAGAATATGGGTTTTGGTCTGCGCATGAACGGCGTCGCCAAGTCCGAGATCAACGAGAAGGTTCAGCAAGCCTCGAACATCCTGAAGCTGGAGCCGTATCTCAAGCGAAAGCCCAAAGCCCTGTCCGGTGGTCAACGACAGCGTGTTGCCATCGGGCGCGCTATTGTCCGCGGACCCGAGGTGTTTCTGTTCGACGAACCCCTCTCAAATCTCGATGCCGAGCTGCGGGTTGAAATGCGGGTGGAAATCGCCCGTCTGCACAATGAGATCGGTGCGACGATGATCTATGTGACCCATGATCAGGTCGAGGCGATGACCATGGCCGATAAGATCGTAGTCCTGCGCGATGGCCGGATCGAACAGGTCGGCGCGCCGATGGACTTGTATCGCGACCCTGACAACCGGTTTGTGGCCGGTTTCATCGGCTCTCCGGCGATGAACTTTCTGGAGTGTGATTATGCCGACGGCAAGGTCTCGCACCCGGCGCTTGGGGAGCCGCTGACGGTAACGGCCAATGTGCCTGCGGGCATGTCGAAAGTGACCTTGGGCATCCGTCCCGAACATATCGAAATTGATCGTACGGGTGAGACCTGCGCGGTCGATCTGACCGAGGCGCTTGGTGGGGTAAGCTATTCCTACCTTCTGGCGCCAAACGGCGACAAGCTGGTCATTGAAGAGCGCGACGATCAGCGCAGCCGACAAGGGGACCGGATCGGGGTGCAGCTTCGCCCTGAGCGTGTGATGCTGTTTGATCCTGAAAGCGGTCTGCGGTTCCGGTAACTCAAAGGCAACGAACCAGAACTTGCGCGTCGATCTAACGGGTTGGCGCGTTTTTGGGCATAGACCTTTGGGAATTTTCTATCCAACATCCGGCACAGTGGGTCAGACGGGATCATTCCGCCCACACCAGCGCTACTTTTTGGAGGGCAAGTTCTGATGTCGACCAATATATTCACCGGCACCATGCCTGCGTTGATGACCCCTTGCAAGGATGACCGGACACCAGATTTCGATGCGTTGGTCAGCAAGGGAAAACAGATGATCGACGCGGGCATGTCGGCGGTGGTCTATTGCGGTTCGATGGGTGATTGGCCTTTGTTGACCGACGATCAGCGAATGGAGGGGGTCGCGCGTCTGGTCGAAGCCGGGCTGCCCGTCGTGGTCGGGACAGGCGCCATCAACACAAAATCCGCAGTGGCCCATGCGGCGCATGCGCAGGCGGTAGGTGCTGTTGGGTTGATGGTTATTCCAAGGGTTTTGTCGCGGGGCAGCTCTGAAGTTGCGCAGAAGAATCATTTCAAGGCGATCCTGTCTTCCGCCCCAGATGTTCCTGCGATTATCTATAACAGCCCGTATTACGGTTTTGCCACGCGCGCTGATCTGTTCTTTGCTTTGCGGGCCGAACACTCCAACCTGATCGGTTTCAAAGAATTCGGGGGCAAGGATGATCTGCGCTATGCGGCTGAGTCTATCACCAGTCAGGATGAAGACGTGACCCTGATGGTCGGTGTGGATACCGAGGTTTACCACGGCATCGTCAATTGCGGTGCGACAGGGTCAATCACCGGCATCGGTACGGCCCTTCCACGTGAGGCTTTGCTGCTGGCCGCGCTGTCCAGGAAGGCGGCACAAGGTGATCCCGAGGCCCGCCAGCGCGCACAGGAGCTGACCGAGGCGATCCATGTGCTGTCAAGCTTTGATGAAGGCCCGGATCTGGTGCTGTACTACAAGCATCTACTGGTGCTGAACGGAGAGCAGGAATATCGGCTGCACTTCAATGAAACGGATGAATTAACCGATGCGCAACGAAACTATTGCGAGCAGCAATACGACCTCTTCCGCACGTGGTTCGCCAACTGGTCCAAACAGGGCGGAGTGATTGCCGAATGCATGTGATCGATAGTCATACCGGGGGTGAGCCGACACGGGTCATCCTGAGTGGCGCACCTGATCTGGGCAAAGGTTCGCTGACCGATCGCGCAAAAAAGCTGGCGACCGACCACAAGGCGTTTTACCGGTCGGTCATGCTGGAGCCTCGTGGGCAGCCAGCAATGGTTGGTGCACTACTGGTCGAGCCGGTCGATCCCACCTGCGTGACAGGAGTGATCTTTTTCGATGTGGATGCTGTGCTGGGGATGTGCGGGCACGGCACCATTGGTCTGGCTGTTACGCTGGCGTATCAAGGCCGAATTTCCCCTGGTCGTCATAAAATCGAAACCCCTGCGGGCATTGTGACGGTTGAGTTGCACGATGCGAATACCGTCACGGTCACGAATATCGAAAGCCGCCGGGTTTATCGTGACGTGACGCTGGAGGTGCCGGGCTATGGCGCGGTGACTGGCGATGTGGCCTATGGTGGGAACTGGTTCTTCATCGTCGACCCAAGCCCGATACCGGTCGAAACCACCAATATCCGGCAACTGGCCGAGATGACGATTGCGATCCGCGAAGCCTCAATCACCTGCGGCATAGGGGGAGAGCAAGGTGAACCAATCGACCACGTGATTTTTCAGGACGCCTCGCCAAATCCTGAAGTCCACAGCCGTAATTTTGTGCTGTGCCCGGATAACAACTACGATCGGTCACCATGTGGCACTGGCAGTTCGGCGCGTCTGGCCTGTCTCGCCGCAGATGGAGCTTTGGAACCCGGCGAGGAGATAACTCAGCAAAGTGTCATCGGCAGTACCTATCGCCTGTCTTACCAGCCCGGCCCGAACCAAGGCGTCATCCCCTCAATCACCGGGCAAGCCCACATCATGTCCGAAGCGAAACTGGTTTTTGAAGATAACGATCCTTTCAGGGCGGGCATCGAGCTATGACACAACAAGTCGTTGTGATTGGTGCTGGCGTGATTGGCATGACAACAGCACTGGAGTTGCAGCGCCGAGGTCATTCTGTCCTGGTTTTGGACAGGGGTGGTGTTGCAGCTCAGGCGTCGGCGGGAAATGCCGGTGCGTTTGCGTTTCCCGAGATTGAGCCATTGGCGACCCCAGGCATTATGCGAAAGGCTCCGAAATGGTTGCTTGATCCGCTGGGGCCACTTTCGATCCCGCCTGCCTATGCGTTGCAGATCGCGCCGTGGTTGTTTCGGTTCTGGCAAGCCAGCCGCCCAGCGAAGTATCAGACCCTTCTGGGTGCACAAGCCAGCATGATGACGCATTCCGCCTCGGCGCTGACCCGCTTGATCACCGATATCGACGCAGAAGGGATGCTTCAGCGTGACGGTCAGATGCAACTGTATGAAGGCGAAGCACAATACCGCGCCAGCTTGCCCACATGGGAGTTGCGGCGCAAACACGGAATTGAATTTGACTTGCTGGAAAACCGCGAGGCGATCGCCGAAAAACAACCCGGCCTTAGCCCGCGTTTTACACATGCAGGGTTCACGCCGAACTGGATGAATGTCGTTGATCCCAAAAAATGGGTCGAGCATCTGGCGAAGGTCTTCCAGACTCGGGGTGGGCGGATCGAACGCGAAGAGGTTCGCACGCTGTCCCCTGTTGAGGAGGGTGTGCAGATCGGGATGGCGACCAAAGAAGCTGCCGTGCAAAAGGTCGTTGTATGCGCCGGCGCGTGGTCGCATCACCTTGCCAAAACACTTGGTGATCACATCCCGCTTGAGACTGAGCGTGGCTATAACACTACGCTTCCTCAAGGTGCGTTTGACCTGCGCCTGCACCTGACATTTCCAAACCACGGGTTTGTTGCCACCCGGATCAATGGCGGTGTGCGGATCGGCGGCGCGGTTGAGTTGGGCGGGCTTTCGCTGCCTCCGAACTATCGCCGGGCTGATGCCTTGCTTAGGAAGGCTGAACAGTTCCTGCCCGGTTTGAAGACAGGCGGAGGCACTCAATGGATGGGGTTTCGCCCCTCATTGCCGGATAGCCTGCCGGTGATTGGCACTGCGACGCAGACGCCGGACGTCATCTATGCCTTTGGGCATGGCCACCTTGGTCTGACCCAATCCGCAGGCACGGCCGAGCTTGTCGGAGCTATCATTGATGGGCAGCCGCCACAGATTTCTTTGACTTCGTTTTCGGCCACCCGGTTTTAAGGACACGATATGCGCAGCAGCAAAACCATCCACGTGATATCAGCGCATGCAGAAGGCGAGGTCGGGGACGTCATCGTGGGTGGTGTGCTTCCACCGCCCGGAGACACGCTTTGGCAGCAGCGCGCCTTCATTGCTCAAGATCAAACCCTACGCAATTTTGTTCTGAATGAACCCCGCGGTGGCGTGTTTCGGCATGTGAACCTGCTGGTGCCACCTAAACACCCCGATGCAGACGCGGGTTTTATCATTATGGAGCCTGAGGACACGCCGCCCATGTCCGGATCGAACGCGATCTGTGTGGCTACAGTCTTGCTCGATGGCGGGATTATCCCGATGCAAGAGCCGGAAACTCGGTTGCTTCTTGAAGCGCCGGGCGGCTTGGTAAGGGTCCGCGCCGACTGCCGGAATGGCAAGGTCGAGCGGATTTATGTACAAAACCTGCCCAGTTTCGCCGATAAGATATCGGTTCCCTTGGAAGTTCAGGGCCTGGGTACTCTTACTGTCGACACAGCTTATGGCGGTGATAGTTTCGTGGTGGTCGATGCAGCCGCGCTTGGCGTTCAGATTGTCGAGGACGAGGCGCGGGATATTGCGCGCATGGGTGTAGCGATTACAGATGCCGCGAATGAACAGCTTGGGTTTTCCCATCCCGAAAATCCGGATTGGGCGCATATCTCTTTTTGCGCTTTTTGCGGGCCGGTAAAGACCACTGAAGCCGGGTTCACCGGGACATCCGCTGTCGCCATCCAGCCGGGCAAGGTTGATCGGTCGCCGACGGGTACTGCGGTTTCGGCGCGTATGGCCCTGATGGCGGCGAAGGGTCAGATGAAAGCTGGTCAAACCTTCGAGGCGGTCTCGATTATCGGTTCGCGCTTCACCGGCCAGATCATCGAAAAAACCAGTGTTGCGGGCCGCCCGGCTATCATCCCCGA
Source organism: Ruegeria sp. AWH4_226 (assembly GCF_056159225.1). Taxonomy (NCBI): domain Bacteria; kingdom Pseudomonadati; phylum Pseudomonadota; class Alphaproteobacteria; order Rhodobacterales; family Roseobacteraceae; genus Ruegeria; species Ruegeria sp. AWH4_226. The sequence goes on from NZ_JBSWUU010000002.1 coordinate 242,616, forward strand.
AATCAGCGGCCGTGGTTGGATTACCGGCATACACCAGCATATGTTGGACCCGGATGATCCCTGGCCTGACGGTTACAGGTTAAGTGACACCTGGGGTGCCGGGCTCTGAATTGCGCAAAATCATAGGGTGAATTGGCGGTTTACCCCTTCCCGTGTCAATTTGCGCCCCCACTAGACGATTGATCCGAAGGCCAACCTGTTCTATGGGAGGCCCTGTCAAATCAGAGTCACCCTTGGGGCGGTAAGATACACGCGCCCCATTTCAGGCCACACAGACGTGGCACACTCTTGGATCGCACGCCCCGAAAGGCTTAAAAAAGGTAAAAGAATATGGCAGAAAAATCGAACTTCGATATATTGTATACCATTGTAGACGAAGCGCCTGAGCTGGCGAGCGCCTCGTTCCTGCCCATCATTCGCAAGTTCGCATCGGCGGCAGGGGTCAGCGTTGGAACCAAAGATATCTCGCTGGCAGGCCGTATCATCGCGACCTTCCCCGAGAACCTGACTGACCAACAGCGCATCACTGACGATCTGGCCGCATTGGGAGAACTGGTGAAGACGCCAGAGGCAAACGTGATCAAACTGCCGAATATCTCGGCCTCAGTCCCGCAGTTGGTGGCGGCGATCGAAGAACTGCAATCGCAGGGCTACGATATCCCGAACTACCCCGAAGAACCCTCGACCGACGAAGAAAAAGCGATCCGCGCACGGTATGACACCATTAAAGGCTCGGCCGTGAACCCGGTTCTGCGCGAAGGTAACAGTGACCGCCGCGCGGCAAAGGCGGTCAAGAACTACGCACAGAAGAATCCGCATTCGATGGGTGAGTGGGCCGCTGACAGCAAGACCAAAGTGTCATCCATGTCCGACAACGATTTCTACGCTAACGAAAAATCCGCAACAATCACCGCTGCCCAGGCCGGCGATGCCAAGATCGAATTTGTTGGCAAAGACGGCAGCGTCACAGTTCTGAAAGATGGCTGGCCGCTGGACGAAGGTACCGTCGCCGACGCGACCTTTATGTCGGTAAATGCGCTGTCCTCGTTCCTTGCGGATGCGATTGAAGACACCAAGAACGACGGCACCATGTTCTCGCTTCATATGAAGGCGACCATGATGAAAGTGTCGGACCCAATCATATTTGGCTATGCCGTAAAAGCGTGGCTGGCCCCTGTGTTCGAGAAATTCGGTAGTGAATTGATCGCACTGGGTGTGAATCCGAACTCGGGTCTGGGTGACCTTCTGGAGCGCGTCAAAGACAACACCGAAATTGTCGCCGCCATCGACGCGCTGAAGGGTGACCGCCCATCCATGTACATGGTCGACAGTGACAAAGGCATCACAAACCTGCACGTACCGTCCGATGTGATCATCGACGCCTCGATGCCTGCCGTGATCCGCGCGGGCGGCAAGGGCTGGGATGAGACCGGAGCAAAGGGTGATACAAACTGTGTGATCCCTGACCGCTGCTACGCCCCGGTTTACGATGAGGCCATCAATTTCTTCAAAGCCAATGGCGCGTTGAATCCGGCCACCGCCGGAGCAGTGGCCAATGTTGGCCTGATGGCCCAGAAGGCCGAGGAATACGGTAGCCACCCCACCACGTTCGAAGCACCAGCTGATGGTGCCATCCGCATCGTTCTTGCGAACGGCGAGACGCTGCACGAACATGCTGTTGAAAAAGGCGATATCTGGCGCGCCTGCACCGTAAAGAAAGCGCCGATTGAGAACTGGATACAATTGGCGATGGATCGTCAGCGCCTGACGGGTTCCGAAGCGATCTTCTGGCTGGACGCGAACCGAGCCCACGATGCGGAACTGATTAAATACGTCAAACCGGCGCTTGAGACCGCCGGCGTGGCTGACAAGTTCCTGATCATGGCCCCGCGTGAGGCCACGCGTCAGTCGCTGGAGACCATCACCGCTGGCAGGGACTCGATCGCCATCACCGGCAACGTGCTGCGGGACTATCTGACCGATCTGTTCCCGATCCTCGAACTGGGCACTTCGGCCAAGATGCTGTCGATTGTAAAGTTGATGCAGGGTGGCGGTCTGTTCGAAACCGGTGCGGGCGGCTCGGCGCCGAAACACGTGCAGCAATTGGTTGAAGAAAATCACCTGCGCTGGGACTCGATGGGTGAGTTCTGTGCTTTGGGTGAGTCGCTGAACTTTCTGGCCGACAGCGCCGGTAACGCCAAAGCAGGCGTCCTAGGGGCCGCGGCCGAGGCGGCAACGCAGGGTATTCTGGACAACAACAAATCGCCCAGCCGAAAGGTGGGTCAGCCCGACAACCGCGACAGCCACTACTGGTTTGCGCGCTACTGGGCCGAAGCGTTGGCAGCGCAGTCCGAAGACGCTGAATTGGCAGCTGAGTTTGCACCGATTGCCAAAGAGCTGGCTGAAAAAGAACAGCAGATCGTGGGCGAATTGGCTGCCGCACAAGGCGCACCTGCTGATCTTGGTGGCTACTATCACACCGACCCAGCCAAGACCGCTGCGGTGATGCGCCCTAGCGCGACCCTGAACGCCATCATCGGCTGAAAGCCAAAAGCCAGGTCTGATGGCGTGGCTTTTCTTTGAGTAAAAGGGTATCTCGAATTGAAAAAGGGCCGACCCCCAATAGTCGGCCCTTTTTTGTGTGAGTGGCGTGTCAGAGCCTCACCGGTATAGCTGTAGTCAAACTATCACGCGAAAAATCCGAATATTGGGGGATTTCCGCAGCTCAAACGCACTGAGCTAGATCGGTCTATTGCCTCGGTCGTACGCTAAGTGCTGCTCAAAAAAGAGGCCGGTCCAACGACCGGCCTTAGTGAATTCAGCTGAACCGAGGGATCAGTTCGAAGCTGCCATCAGTTTCTCATTATGCTCGCGCAGGGTGTCTGAGATGATGGCATACCATTCGCCGGATTCCCGCATTTCGTTCAGACCTGCGTTCAGCATCGCCACGTACTGACGGCCATATGGGTTTGTCCGGTGCGTGACAAAGCGCAAACCTGCGACGGTGTTCACAAACGGGTTTTCGACGATGTCGTTATGGGACAGTCCCAGATCGCTCATGGCGTCTGCCGCAAGCTGAACTTCGAAAGACGCAACATCTGCCACGCCGGTCAGAACGGCATCCATACAGTCAGTTGCAGTGACAGGCTGGATCATTGTCACGTTCGGTTCAAAAACGCCGTTCTCTTCCAGATCGTGTGTAAACCAACCTTCCATCCGGCAAAGACGCGCGCCTTTGAAATCTTCAAACGACCGGGCCGTGGCATAGTCGCTGTCGGGCAGGGTGTAGAACCCGATTACGGTGTCGTAAACGCTGACGGTGGAATCGAACTGGGTACAACGCTTCGTTGTTTCCGGCGACCATTCATAGCTACGGTTGCTGCAGTCGGGGATGTACCAGGCCAGTGACACATCGAACGCACCCAGCGGCAAGAGAGTATCCAGATGAGCGCTCCAATCGTTTACGAAGCTTGCCGAGAATTCACGGTTGTTTCCTGCCCGGTTCAGGGCCGTGGAAGCCAGACGGACAAGAAAGCCACCACCCGTCAGATCTTCGTCCGCAAAGGGCGCGTAGTTGCCGCCCGTCACGATTTTAATCGGCGGTTCATATACGTTGGAAACTTTGTTATTGGCGTTCCGTGCTTCTTCCGCGGCGATAAGGTCTTGCGCGCTTTGCCCGTTTGGCAGGCTGCCGTCTTCACACGGCAAGGCAAGAACCAGGCCCGGCTCAAGGTTTGACGGGTTCAAGATCGTGTTGCGGTTCGCGTTGAAGATCGGCTGGTAGTTCGATGTGCCATAGGCGGCAATTGCGATTGTGGCCAACGTGTCGCCATCCACGACGGTGTAGTTGGTGCAGGCCTCTTGGGCGGCGGCAGCTCCGGCGCTTAGGGCGGTGACAGCCACGGTCGATATCACGACTTTCTTCAGGTTGACTTCAAACATCTTCACTTCCTCCAGAATCTTTTGTTGTCAGGCCAGTTGGGGCCTTAGCCATTTTCCATTTGGTGGCGCAGGGCGGTTGACACGATGTCCCGCCATTCACCCGATTGCTGCATGATCGCCAGACCCTGGTTAAGCGTCTCAAGGATCGCTTCCCCATCCGGATTGTCTTTGTGGGTCATGACGTTAAGCGACTTGATTGCCGCTAGGTTGGGGTTTTCTATGATGCGGTGCTTGTATCCGAGCCGCGCGATGGCCTCGACGGCCACGTGAGCCTCAATCGCGACGATGTCCGCACTGCCGTCCATCACCGCGTGAAAGCAGTCATCCGGTGCGACCGGGCGCATTAACGAGATTGCAGGTTCGTAGAGGCCTACCGCATCCATGTGCGACGTTGTCCAACCCTCAGGGCGGCAGATCGTGGCGCCAGCAAAGTCGGCATAGGTCAGCGTTTGCTCATATCCTGAGCCTTCGCGGGCGAAGAATGAGTCTACCACCTCGTAAAATGGGTTCGAGAAATCATAGGTCTCGCAGCGATTGCGATCGTTTTCCGACAAGGCGTCGGCTGTTTCACAGTTCGGGCGTGACCAGGGAAAAGTCGCGTCAAATGCGAGCGTCGGCATCAACAAGTCCAGATGCGACGACCAGTCATTGACGAACTGTATCTTATAGCCCTGTTCGGGCGCGGCCCGCAGCATCGCGGTTTCGACGAGGTTGGTATAAAGACCGCGATAGGGCAGGGACTCATCCGTAAAGGGCGCGTAGTTGCCGCCGGTGATCAGCAGAAGCTGACGGTCCCGGATTGCCGGGCGTTCACTTTCATCCGCGTTGCGGATCAGCGCGGCCCCTTCGGCGCGGGCCGCTTCAATTTCTTCACGGGCCGCAACCTTTGCCGCGATCACGGCGTCTTCGCTGGCCTTTTTGGCCTCAGCCTTGGCTTCAGCGACACGCGCCTCGGCATCTGCAATGGCTTTTGCCGCTCGCTTTTCTGCGGCCGCAACCAGTTCAGCAGCCATCTCAGCTGCCATGGCTTCGGCTTCGGTTTGCGGAACTTCTGGCGCGCGTCCGATATCTTCCAGACAGGGCAGGGTCAGCACGTCGCCCACACGAATGACATCCGGGTTATTGCCGATTACATCGCGGTTGGCGTCAAAGATGATGCGGAAATCCTCGGTCGAATACACTTCGATCGTCAATTCCCGCAGGCTGTCGCCGCGCTTGATTTCGTAAGTCGAGCAGGCCTCTTGCGCCGAGGCAGATCCGGCCACGGCAGCGAGTGCCAGGCTGGATATGAAAAGATGGGGTTTCATGGGTCCTGTAGCCTTGCCTTGATTAGTTTCTTGTCAGTTTCACGACACCGATCGAGGTATTGTCCTGATCCGGGTCGCCCTTGGCGTGAAGCGCCAGCAACAAAGCATCGGCGATGTCCTGTGCCCACGCATGCGCCTTACGTTTCACGATGGCTTGAATTTCTGCATCGCTGAGATATTGCAAACCGTCACTGCCGAGGATCAGCACATCTGACGCCGTCAGGTTGAGCGGTTCCTCAGGGCAGTCCACTTTCGGAATCGCGGCACCCATAATCACCGATGTAAGCTGGTTGCGGTCCGGATGGACCCGCGCTTCGGCATCGGTCAAAGAGCCGTTTGCTACCTGTGCGTCTATCACCGGAGCCATCGAGTGATCTTCGTTGATCTGGTGCAGAACCCCATTGCGGAACAAGTACAAAGGGCTGTCACCGATCGAGATCCAGTACACGCGCTGGCCCAGCAACAGCACACCCAACAGGGTCGACCCCATTTTGAAATTACCGCCCATTTCGTCGCAATGTGCAGCGATAGAGGCGTTGGCTTGCATTGCTGCCAAAGGCAGGGCGTCGGCGGCAGAGCTTTCGGACGGCGCTGCGCTCGCAAGCTTGCCGTCCAATGCGTTGCGCCAGGCACCAATCACGAGGTCCGATGCCACGTCACCAGCAGCGTGCCCGCCCATACCGTCCGCGACAACCACGTATCCGGCATTGGCCGCATCGAACATGCGCGTGGCAACCGCGTCTTCCTGTGATCCGCGCTGACCCTGGTCAAGGATCAGGGCAATGTCATATGCCGGTTGGGCCAGCATTTAGCTGTCATCCCGCCAATCAAAATCGTCGTCACAGAAAGCGGCGAAGCGGATCGAAGTTTCGCTGATCCGGATCAGGTCGCCGCTGGACAACGCCACGGTGCTCAGCACGGGTTTGCCATTCAGACGAACAAGGTTGGCCTTGCCTCCATGACCGAGGTAGCATTTTCGGTCTTCGGGGTCATAGGCGATCACGGCGTGGTTGCTGCGCGAAATGCCAGTATCGCCAAAGTCCAGTTGAATGGCCTGATCATCGTTGCGGCCTATCTGCATCAGGCCCTCGGTCAGGGTGATACACGAACCACGACCCGGTCCGGCGGTCACAACCAACCAACCCACAGGGAATGTCTCCTTTGCGGTAGGTGTCTTGACGACCGGGTCCGAGCTTTCGATCAGATCCTGAACATGCGTGTCGGCGCGTTCAAACCCAAGGAAGGTTGTCTTGACCCTGCCGCGACGATCATCCGCCACGGGAGCAGCGGCCGCTTGCGTCGGTTCCGGCGTTGTTTCCGTCTCAGGCGTTGCTTCCAGTTCGGGTGCGGTCTCAACATGAGGCTCGCCTAGGATGGGTTCAACTGTTTCAGTCTGAGTGGGCTCAACGGTTTCAACGACAACTTCGACAACGGACGCGTCCAGCGTTTCGGTTTGTTCCGGGTCTTCGTCGGTGGCGATGTGCAATGTGACAACCGGCTCGCTTGACCCTTGTTGCGCCTCTGTCGGCTCGAAAAGATTATCCTGCGCGCCATCTGTCGCTTCGTCTTCAACCGTCTCTTCCTGATCGTCAGAAAGTGGGGTCATATCCTCTTCCGGGATTAACTCGTCGCTGTCTTCGTTGGGTCCCGCAGACGCATTGCCGCCTGCCAGAGCGTTGCGCAGCGCGTTGAAATCCGCAATCGGTTGGGGTTTTTCGGCCTCGGCCTCGGGCTCGACTGCGTCTTCCACGTCGGTTTCGGGCTGGGCTTCTTTGACCTTGCCGGCACCTTCGAGAAGCCGGCTGAGGGGGCTTTTGTATTTAAACATGGTGTCGACACCTTTTTTACTATTTTGGTGCAGGCTATTGGTCCTGCGGGGCTACTACTTGCCGCTGCGCACTTTGGCGTAACGACATTTACTTCTTGGAAATCTGATCAAACTCATCTGTCGGACCGGGCCGTGAAGAGTGGCGGATTTCCGGGCGCCCCCCCTCAAATTCCTCTGTGCAGCAAGTCACTTTCGAACCGGTCAAATTACTCCTGCCTTAGCTGCATGATTGCGTCCGTTTCGGTGCCATTTCGCAACACGGTCAGACGCGCTTGGGATTGCTCTTCCGCGACAAGGGTCTGCAGCATGGCATCAATACTCTCCGACCCATCAAACGCGATCGAGGTCTGAGCCTCGGACATCAGAATGTCGCCTTGTTGAAGATTACCTTCGGCTTCGGGCGGAACAGTTGTGACAACTGTCTTCCAACCTTCGCCCCCCGTGTTTCGCACGGTGAAGCCGAAACCGTTTTCCAAGCCGACCATGCGGAAAGCGGGCAGCGCCAACAGCCCGTTTTGCGCTCTGGTCTGACCCAGCGACCTATATCGGGCGGTCACGCGGATATAGCCATCGGGATCTACTGACAGATCGTCCAGCACTTGTGCCGCGAAGCTTGCATCCTCGCGGACGGGTTCGCCGTCCAATGTATAAATCGAAGCACCGCGTTCGACCCAGTCTCCGATGACTGACATATCCTGCGAGGGATCAACGCCGGTCACGGCGATAAAGGTGCCTGTGCTGGCACGACGCCGCGAGATCTGGAATGGAATTTCAACATCCCAGTGCGAGAAAGCCACCTGCACCTCCGCCGGTGTCCCCGACGTAGGCGGGACATCGGCGGCGGGAGTGGGTTCGGCTGCCGGGGCTTGGGCCACTTCTGGTTCAGCCGAGGGGGCCTGTGTCTGCTCGACAGGGGCCTGAATGGGTTCAACGGTTGTGGGTTCCGGGTCTACCTGTTCCGGAGCGATTTCGGCTTCGGTCACCAGCTCAACTGGGGCTGGCGGCTCGATTGTTTCAGGAACTTCGGCAGGTGCTGTCAGGTTGGCGGTGGCATTTTCCGGCTCAATCACCTTTTCACCAGACATCAAAAAGTACCCGCCCGCGGCCAGACCAGCGACGACGATCACAATGCCTGCAATCAATCGTCCGCCGCCTTCTGACTTACTTTTGACAATTGTATCTACTGTTGCTGGCGCTTCCTCTTTCGGTGTGTACTTGGCGAGGTCGTCGTCGTCTTTGTCTTCGTTTCCAAGCGTCAGGTCCGCGTTGCCGGCCAATAGGGCCGTCACGACCGCTTCGGCATTTTCACTTTCAGCCTTGATACGGGCCTTTTCGGCGGCCTCATCCTTGCGATCCATCGCCACAATGACCGAGACGGGGCGGTAGTCGAACGTATCAAACATGACACCCGGCCCACGAAACATCCGCAGCCAATCCAGGGCGCTTTGCAGGCGGTCGGTGACGTGAACCTCCATCGCCTTGTCGATCGCCTCGAGAAAACCGTCAGGGTAGCCTTTGAACCGCCCGGCGAGCGGCTCATAAGGATCTTTCTGACTGTTGTTGAAGGCGTTCAGGCGGGTCTGCCCGTCAATCGGACGCTCGCCGCTAATGGCGTGGTACAGCGTGGCAGCAAGAACATAGAGATCACTGCTTGGCCCTTGTTCAGCACCGCGAACATAGAATTCATGTGGGGAATAGCCGTCCTTGATCACCCGTAGTGTCAGCAGTGCCGCCGATTGGTTCGCGGCCTGTTCCCGCGCGGCCCCAAAGTCGATCAGAACGGGATCACCGTTTTCGTTGATCAGAATGTTATCGGGCGAGATATCGCGGTGAAGCATCCCGCTTTGATGGATGAACGACACTGCGGACAGCATCTTTTCAGTCATCTGAACGATGAAATCCGGGCCAGTATCAGTGTCCGGATCTTCAACGTAGTCCAGCAGGTCGCACCCCTTGACAAGATCCATCGCTATATAGGCGGTGTTGTTGTCTTCGAAGACCTGATGCACGTTGACGATATTTGGATGCACCAGACGCGCGTGGTTGCGTGCCTCTTGAATAAACAGGTCGATGATCGAGCGCAGGTCGTCCGTGTATTCCGGGTCCGAGGGCTCGACCAAATCGCCATTGCGATGACATAGCGCGCCTGGAAAACATTCCTTGATCACCACATCGCGCTCTAGGCTGTCGCGTGCCAGATAGGTGATGCCGAACCCGCCATTGCTGAGGAAACGCAGGACTTCATATTGCCCGCGCAACAGCTTGGCGCCGGGTTGGAGTCCTTCAATTTTAGGTTCGTCGTGCGATGCACCGACAGCCTGGTTGTGGCTCATTTCTTTACGCCCGTTCTTTTCGTTTTGCGGTCAACTCAACCGGGAAAAACTGATCCCGAACTCACAACCAAACACAACCGCAGGACACTAAAGACGGTTAGACGTTTCAAATTTGACTTTATTGGGGCCGCCACATGGCTTCACTATGGATCATTTCGGACGGTATACGGCATGTTGTGTGCGTGGCCGCCGTCGACACAATATGCTGAAAAAGGGGCTGCACAAAATGCAGGCTAGTTGGTGTTTTGTCTCCGCCTGCGCAACGGACCCGACGCGCTTGGCACCTGATTCTCAATGCCTCGAATCGGTGAATGATGGATCAATTTTTGCGTGAAGTTATCAGGTGCCAGTTTTTGGCTCGACCGAGTCTATCCGACTGCCCGCCCAAGCAAGGTTATCGCTGAGCTGGGCCAGAATGCTGATCGCGTCTTTTAAGGGGGCGTCACCGCTCTCAAATTGCAGCAGAAGCAATAGGTCGGTGGCCTTTTCAAACTCACCAGGAATCCATTCCGCCGAGGGGTCGATTTCGCCCCCCTGTTCCAGCCGCTCGGCGAAATCCTCGACGATTTCCTGGCACGAATGCAAGAATGCCGCAGGTTCGATATCGGATGACTCGCGCAAATCCTCATAGATGCTGGCAATCGCGGCCAGCCAATCTTCCAGGATCGGGTTTTCGAGCGGTGGCAAAGCGGCTTCCAGCGTGGCGTGCACTGAAGGGGCATCAGGCTTTTCAGGCTCATTCTCGGGCCTGTCCAGCGTTTCCAGATAAGGTAGGAAATCCTGTTTCAGATCAGCCCTTGCAGCCTCAAGATCGGCAAGGCGACGGTCCGAGGCAATTTGTAGAACCTGTTCCGCCAGAGTCTGACCGCCACAGTCCTCCCAGAGGTCAAAATCGGGCTCGGGCTCTTGTGCCATGGCGCGCACGGCGACCGGGGTACCAATCGGCACGACGGCGCGGAACAGATCGCCTTTTTCCTTGTTAAGCCGCGACACCACCCGATCCAAGGCCTCATTTACATGCGGTAGGTCGGTGTGGGTGACAGCCAGTAAGCTGTTGCTGCGCAAGGATTGCGGGACCTGCGACCACAGATGGCGTTCCGTCTCGCGCCAGGCGTTCGTTCCGTTGGTACACCAGATTGCGCAGTCTACAAACTTCAGCAGATCGAGTGTTGCCTTGTACGTGTCGTCCAATGCGCCGGTACCGGGCAGGTCAAATAATGAGATTTCCTGCAGGGCAGGCGTGTTCAATCCAACCGAAATGAAGTCAGGGTCATCTGCAGCAGCCTTTTCCAGCGCAATCCCGGAATAAACCTTGGGTTCGCGGTCCCACCACCCAACCGTGGTTTCCGGCGTTTCGGAATAAGCCACGATCACAAGCGGCAATTTCAAGTGCTGAGGTCCGGTAGGTAGAATATCGGCCCCGGCCAGCATGTTCGCAAGGCTAGACTTGCCCGCGCCGAATTCGCCGGCGAATCCAATATTGACGGCGTTGGACAGCCGTTCGGCATGTGCTAACGCGCGGTCGCGCATTTCGGTCAACTCAGCGTCAGCCGACAGGTTTTCGGTCGCGTTCAGAAAGCGTTCCAGTTGCGCTACTTCCTGTTCGGTTCCGGGAAATTCAATCATTCAGCAGCCTCTGCCAGTATTTTGTCTACGTCATCCGCACCAAAAATGGTGCCCAACTCTTCCAGAATACGTTGCGCGTGGTCAAACGTCGCCTGTGCTTCGGTCCGTTCAGTTGCTTCGCCGCTGCCGGTCCGGTGTTCTAGGTGCCCGGCCAACAAGGCAAGATAGTGATCCAGAACCGTGTTCAAACGTTCTAGCAAATCGCTTCGCGCGGTATCGACCAGATCGTCGCCAATCATCTCGAATTCCTGCACAATCATACGTTCGGCCCTGGCAACAACGCTTTTGCGCGAAATCAGTCGCGAAAGCCAGCTGACCCTGAGTTCAACCGTTATGCCCCGAGTCAGAGCCTTGGTATCCGGGCGAAACCACCGAACGGCGCTTGTGTTCATGCGGTTGTCGGATGAATCCTGCCACCCCGGCAACGAACGCAGGGCCGCATTGCTTTGCATGTCGATCGAATAAAGCTCGCTCAGCATACGCTGCCGAACCACTTGCGTCGCGCCCTGAACCAATTCGCGCATGCGGTCGCGCAGCGGGGTAAAGTTCAGCTCGGTCTCGCCACCGCTTGCCAACAATGGTGAATTTCCGTCAGGCCCACGCACCACGGCTGCGACCGCTTCGGCCACGGTGTCGTCCATAACACCGCGCAGGTTGGCCAGAACGTCATCCATATCGTTGACGATCTCGGTCGTTTTCTGACCAACAAGCTTGCGTAGGTCTGTGAGGGTCTTGTGATTTTCGTCGCCGGTTTCGGCTTTCGAGCCGCTTTCTTCTTCGATGGCGCGGATGTGGGCCTTGCTGCGCTCAACCTCACCTTGGGCAAAGCTATTGAGGTGCTGCCACGCCATCCGCAACTGCTCATTCCGCGGACCCTCGGTCAGGGCACTGGTCACGTGGCGGCGCAGGTCAGGCAAACCCGAGGCAACCATTGCAGCAAAGCGCAATACGCCTTCACGGCTGATCGGGCCGGACCCTTGTTTGATCTCTGCAACTCCGTCCAGATACTGCTTCATCTGGTCCGGATGCGCACGCAGCCATGCCAGAACCTCATCATGGTTAATACCGGTCTCATCCCCGGTCAGGGCATAGTGCGCCCACTGTGCGCTCCCCATCAGCACGTCAATGTCTGAGTTGCCAAGCGCTTTTTCGAGACCGTCAACAACATCGGCCCGAACTTTCGTCGCATCATCGGCACCGCCGCCCAGTTCATCAACGCGGTTGATGAAGACGACGATCTGACCCAATTCCAGCGCCTGCATCAGGCGGAACAGTTTAAGGTCGGCACGCGAAAGGGCCTGATGCGCAGACAGTACCACGACGAAAAAGTCGGATTCCTTGAGGTATTGGCGCGAGATCTCCTCACGGATCAAAAGCGGGTCATTAACACCGGGCGTGTCCGTCACGGTCAGGGGGTAGGGGAAGTGACCGATGTCGAAATAAACCTCGGCCTTGCGCGTGATGTCGCTGTACAGTCCTCGGTCTGACCCAGGATCATAAGCACCCTCATCGGTTGGATCGTCTCCGGCGCAGACATAGCGCGCCAGATCGTCCGAGTTCAGGTTGTCCAGATCATGATGCTGGCCAAGCAGGTGTTTGTAACTTTCCCCCAGACGCAGTTTGGCGCGGGTCTTCATTGCCTCGACCTGTTCTTCGATCATCTCGCGCTTATAGCTGTCCTCATCATCGGGGAACATGTTGCGCAACTCTTCGCCTTCGGCGATCAGCGCCTGCCATTGGCGGTTATCGAAGAAATGGAATTCAGCCCCCGAGGTGCGGCCAGACGGGTGACCGAAATGCATGTCGGTGATCACCGTTGTCCAAGGGTTCACATCCGAAGGGAGAAATTCTGCTTGCCCGGTAAAACCGTTGATCAGGCGCGACTTTCCGGCCTTGATCTGCCCAACAAAAGCGATTGAGGGTTTGAGGTTCTTCAAGTCGTTGATAATACGCGAAATGAATTGCCGGGTCTCTTCATTTGAGATCCCGTTCATGTCCTCGGCAATACGGATCAACTCGCGACGATTGGTTTCACTCATGAACTTTACCCTGGCAACAAACAAAAACGCGGCAAACGCGTTGAAAAACTGATTTTACTGGATGCAATCATCCGTCCGGCCTTTTTAACGCGGCCCACAGATTGACAACTGCACCAAGCTTGCGTGCTTCGTGAACGGCCAAAGCGACATTTGCGCCATCATTCAAAACGGCCAAACCGGTGCCTTTGCCACCAGACGGGCGCATGACGATAAGCTGCGGATGGTCCATGACCGCAGACGTCTCACGATCCCAACCCGCAATGTCGCGAGTAAAGCGATCAAGCAGATCGGAATTCGGATGTAGTGGCTCGTTCTCTTTGCAGGTGCCATCTGCATCATGCGTTTTGCCATCCGAAAACAGAACCCGGCCTTGGGCGAACCGTTCCGCGCCCTCATAAAACCTATGCGCGAAGGGTCTTGTGCTGTCGTCTTCAACGGTATCGTCGGCGGGTGCCGAGCGGTCAGTGTCAGTTGGGACGATGGATATGACCGGTTCTGAAGCCTCCTCCAATTCCGTGCAGGAGGCTTCGATCTCGCTGAAAGTGATACCAACATCATCCGCCTCAAGCGTGGTATCAGGCTGAAGCGAAATCAGCTCAAGCGGAGCCGGAGCACACGCGATTTCAGTTACAAGCTGCGCCAGCTTGCCGGCCAGATCTTCACGGGACTCGGTTTCAAAATCCGGGGCCACACCGGATGGAACCCGGAATATGTCAGTGACCCGAGAGCTGTTCACTTCGATGGCAAGGCAATCGCCATTGGCCGCGGTAAATTCCAATCGGCGAGGCAGAATAGTGCCGCGAATGGTCTGCAACACTTTTTCGCGTCGTGCCGCAGTGCTTTCACCAGGCAAGGTCACCGCCGGTTTCAGGCGGGCAACAGACGAGCGCCCGATTTCATCAAGCATCTCAACTATGTCTGTATCCATCATGCCGTGACCCCCCTCTGGTCCGGTCTAGACTGCGGCCGCGACTGGCCCCAGGCTGAGATGTGATTTCGTCAGCGCCAACCCGACGTTGGCACTGTTGCGACAAATGTAGCAGACCACGTGATCAGGATATTCCTGAGTCCGTAGAAAGATATTCAGCCGATCTTTCGAAAACACCGCGATTTCCCCAAATCCCGAGTTGCCCGATTCCTCAGCTTCGGCCGTGCGTAGCAGGTCCTCAAACGCTTTGATTCCCCGGCCTTGAAACAGGTTAGCCACGGCCAGGGCTAAACTGTCCAGAACCTCAGCGCTGTCAGAGTCTAAGGTGTTGATCCCCAGCAACATTCCCGTTTCCATATCAACATACCCGGCTGCAATGCAGTCGGGTATGGTTTCCATCGCGCTACGCAGTGCGGTTTCAATCGTCATTTCATACTACTCGTGTCTTGCGTCACAACACATGGCGTTCCGCCCCGCCGTTTTTCGAAGCACCCGGAACCTGGTGCACCGGTTCTTTGGTTCGACGGGCATAGTGTTCGGCTGCGATCTGGTCGAATTCTTCCAGGAAATCGCTGAAAACCTTTTTCATACCTTCGGCGTCATCCGGCAAATCTTCCTCTTCTGTCATCTCACGCCACATGGACGCGGCACTGAGGGCAGCTTCACTCGCGACACTCAGCACGCCTTTCTGGGTCTTGCTGGTTTCGTCCGGCGCGTCACTATCGTCAGCAGTTACCGCGTTGGCCAAAGGGACAACCTGCATGTCGACAAGACTGTTTGATTCAGGCTCGGGCTCGTACTCGTCCTCAGCACCTTTCGTCTGCTCAGCCAGCAAGGCGGTGATCGAGGACACTGAAAGTTCGGCGCGCTTTTCGTTTGGTGCCGACGCATCAACCGCCTCAGACACGTCAGCTAGTTCATCCTCGGACGAACCCAAGAATGGGTCGGACGTAGGTGTTGCAGGATCTTCCACTGTAAAGTGAAAAACGTCGTCAGTGTCGTCCTCGTCCAGCTCATCGTCATCTGCAAAGCCCAACGGGCCATCGTCTCTTGGTGAGTCCTTTTGATCGGCTAGGCTCAGCCCGTTGCTCGGCGTGTCGCGAAAAAACGCACGCAGTTCGTCTTGCTCGCTGGCCTCAACGGGCTCGGACGCCTGTGTTTCTGCAACCATTTCGGCACGCAACCGCTCGGCCTTTGCCGCGTCAATGCGCTCGTCGCGATCAGAGTCGTCGTTACGGCGCTCAACGCGGGTTGGACGGACGGGAAAGCTGGTGACAACTTCGTCTGCGGGTGCCGCCTCGGCGTCTGGAACCGGGTTCACAAGCTTTAATGGGGCTGCATCTTCATCCTGTTCCGCCTTCCGCTTCGGGCGGGTCGGCTGAACGGGTGGGGCTTCGGACAGGCTGTTGTCGATCTGATACCGCGCCAGCATATCGGCGCGGTGGTCCATAATCTGTTCGGTGATTTCAAGAAAGCTGTCGACCATCTTGCCGCCACCGCTGCGTGCCCAAAGTTGGGCATCGCCGCTTTTGTCCCGTGCAACGATGGCATCGCGGGCCGAAAACAGAATTGACCGATTGAACAAGTGCCCCGCCTCACGGTTCACTCGGCGCAGAACTTTCTGGCGATCCTTAGCGTCAAGCGCGTCAGCCCGGGTGACCAGCAAAAGCGAGTTATGCTGAAGTCGTTCCGGCAGCGACACCCATGTCGCCCGCTCGGTTTCCCGCCAGGCTTGGGTCGAATGTGTACACCACAGAACACCATTAGCCTGTCCAACCGCGCGGCGCCAAACATCGCTAGAAATCTTTGGGTCAGAGATGCCGGGGGTATCGATCAGGTCGACCGCTTCCAGAATGTCGGATTCAAGGAAAATGCGAATGAATTGGGCATCATTTACCCGCACTGCGTGCAATTGATCGAGGGTGATATCCTCGCGCGTACCATCGTCGCGCTGTATGTAGGCCGATTGTTTGCCCCAGCTGAACCAGACGGGCGGCAACTGCGTGGCCGTGACTTGGGTCGGCAAGGCGTGCGAGCGCAGTAGAAAGTTCATCAGTGTCGATTTTCCGGCGCTGAATTCCCCCATCAGTGCAAAAATCGGTTTGCGTCGGGACCACTGCTCAATGCGTTCCCATGCCTTAGGAGAGACGAAGCGGGTTTGTGTGTCTTTTGCCATGTCGCTACTTATGCTGCCTCGTTACTAAGATCTTTCAGGATGTCGCCCAGGATATCGTCACGTGACTTCTTGGGCGTCATGCCCGCCATCAGGGCGGCCTGGTTTGGGTCCTGCTCGGCCGAGGCCGAAATGCTCAGCAGGGTCTCGCTCTGCTCACGCAGGAAATCGGTCAGACCTGCGCGAACGTTTTCCAGAACCGCCGCAATCTGGTTTTCTTCAAGGTCCTTGGTGATCGAGTTCGCCTCGGACGCAATCAGGCGCGTGTAGTCTGCAGCATATGCCTCGAACCCTTTGCGACGTTGCCACCAACGACGCCACCATGTGCTTTGCAAATCCAGTGCGATGGTGCGCCCAATGCCCAGTGGTGGCGGGACGCGAGGCACGATAGGCGCTTCGATGCTGAATTCACCCAGATGATTACCCAGCAACTTTTGATACAGAGCCTCGACATCATTTGCAGCCGCGCTGTAAAGCGCGCCAGCCTCTTTGCGCATTGAGCGTGCGAAACTGAAGTAAGCCGCCTTTTGCAGCGTCCGCAGGCCCGCGGGGTCGTACTGCCAGGTACCTTGTTCACCTTTCTTCTCAAGATGTGCGATCAAAGAATCCGTGGCGCGTTTTACAAAATTGGTCTCGGCTGATTTGAGACGTTGCAGCACTTTGTCCCGCAATGAGGCCGTCAGTTCGGCAACCTTCTTTTCATATTCTTCGGTCACCTTAGCGACCGCGTCTTCGGGCGCGACGCCGTCCATCTCACGTACCACGCCTTGCCCCTTGGACAGCGTCTTGGCCACTGCTGTCGCGCGAATTTGGCTGGCGATGTTGCGGGCGCGATGACGCACACGGTCCAGAAGGCGGGTACCAGCCCCTTCGGCGATCCGCTCATTCATTGCGAGTAACAGGTCGGGAAGACCGGACAGCGCCCAGATCTTGTCAAGCGAGGGGGCCTGATCACCGAATCCGGCTGCCAGATAGAAGGTATTGAGCGCCTGACGCGACTCATCTGTCAGAATATCGGGATTGCCGGTCAGGGCAGCCTCGGCCCATAGCGCGCTACCGAACACAACGCTTGTGTTTGTGTCGATGTTATTCTGTTTCAGCGTGTCTTTGATCCGGTCACGAATCTCGGGCACTTGATTGACCGGATCGGACAATTCGTCGATGCGGTTCACAAACAGGATAATCTGCCGGTTTTCGAACTGCGCGATGATCCGCATCAGCGCCATGTCCATGGTTGTCAATGCCTGGCTTGCGGCCAATACAACAACACAAACTTCCGAGCCGCGAAGGCTGCGCAGGGTAATCTGCTCACGAACCATGAAGGTATCGTTGACGCCGGGCGTATCACACAGTTTCAGCGAGATCGGATATTGCGGAATGTCCATGAACAGTTCGGCCGACTTGGTCACATCGGCAAAGCGGCCGGTCTTTGGATTGATGTCCGGGTCGTCCTCGTCGCCCAGGCACACATAGCGCTGAACCAATTCTTCGTCGAAATACTCATACTGGTGGCTCTGCCCCAGAATCAGGTCAAAATGCTGGCCAAGACGGGCTTCGGATTTGGATTTCATCTCAGCAATCTGACGGCGGATATCGTCCATTTCGTCATCAGCACCGGCTCGGTTGGCGAGCTCACCAAGACGACCGCCGCCGACCATCAGATTGTCCCACTCTTCCTGTTCGAAAAAGGTGAACTTGGCCTTTTTGTCGCCTTCAGTCCGCGTGTTGATGTTTAACGTGGTCACCACAGAGGTCCACGGGTTTACGTCCGACGGAAGCAGGGCAGGGCGTCCCGCAAGAATGTTCACAATCGAGGATTTACCGGCTTTGACCTGTCCGACCAGTGTTACGCTGGCCGTGAAGTTCTCCATCCGCGTCTTGAGAGTCGCCAACCGCGCCGAGGACCGGGCATCTGCCACTTCGGTCAACTGGTCGATCTGGGTCGCAAGCGCTGCCATGGCCGTGGTCATGGGCGACAGCGCTTCGTTTCCTACGGACAGAAGGTGGTCGTTTCGGGCCATGGTCAACCTCCGGTCCCAGTAGCGGCTATGTGGTGATGTTCCTGACCGTCAGCAGAACTGGTCACTATGTCGATCCTTGCGATCAGATTCAGCGCGTTTCCAAGGATCGCGGCCTCATCACCGGGTGAGATGGACTCATAAGCCCCAGAATCAGCCAGCACTTCGATAGAGCTGAATGTTTCACTATTCTCCAAAAGCGCCAGACGGCGCCCGGTAGGGAAACCTTTTGACTTTGTCTCAGGCAGCGGCATCCGGGAATTGGCAAGCAGATAGTGCCCCCCGGAGTGCGTGCGCAGCGACAGACCAAAGCCAGTGTTCGGGTGGTCCCGATTGAGGGACTTCAGTTCACCAAGAAAACTTTCGCGGGCAAGACCTACGGCATCTTGCTCAGCAGCAGCAGAGTTTATCATGTTGGTCACGGCTAAGACCCTTGTATTCGAGTTGAGCAAAAATTTTTACACTAGGCCCAGGGGCGAAAAGACTCGTTAACTCCCCTTCCTCATCATTGTTGGCAAGGCGGTGTTATTTTGACGCGAATAAGATTTTTTGGCGTTTGAAATGTGGCGCAATTAAGGTTGGTACCTTGAGTTACGCCACAACCCCTGGTCGTGCCAGTGGCACTCGAGCGAGGCAAACTATGTAGCCTTGTATCCCAAAATACTGCGGTCAGAATAGTCCGTGTGATGCTGAAAACTTAACTTTTGTATTTGTTTTCGGGGCTATTTCTTTCATCACTTCAAATTTGATCCAAGCAACGTAGCTTGGTTTCAAGGTGCCCTGACTATGACCGCCGCATGCTTTGCAATCAGCCTTTGTCATTTTCATTCAGCTTAAACGCGTTTAACTTGAGAACAAATCCGACTCATTATTCACATTTAGGAAACAATCGAATGTGATGGATGGTAGGCAAATTTTTTCTCCACTGTATTTTTGAATAGTCGTAAGAACTAATCTGAATACAAAAATATTGATTGGAAGTGTTCTGACACCTTGGCAAAGCCTGAAGACCGTTAAGGTTGTGAGCGAACGAAAGCTCAGACAGGAGCACCGATTGTCGCGAAGTCTTGTTCAATATTCTGCGGTTTCAGGCGATTTCCCTCTCGCACTCGGCTGCGGGCTTTGCTATTGACCGCATCAAGCCGGCGCACAGAGTCGGTTCAGCGGGTGTGGCGAAATTGGTAGACGCACCAGATTTAGGTTCTGGCGCCGCAAGGCGTGGGGGTTCAAGTCCCTCCACCCGCACCATACTGAATTCATTGATATTTCTTGCATCTCGCTCTGTCTGTGCCAGTTACCGATTTAATGAGCTTTGCACTTTCATGTTCGGTTGCTTTTTCGTTCACCTGTCTCTGCGTCGTTGCGCTATCGTTGAGATTTTTTTCTGAATCGCCGGAGCGCGGTGTTTTTGTGTCATGAACAAAGTCTTATGTCCCCTAACGGTTGGAATTTCGACGCCGGAGCACCCTACTTCGGCCAATAATCCTGCGTCTACGTAGCGCCAGCCGTGCGGAACAAGTCGATTTTTACCGCGCAATCGCCGATGCGCTGTCCTGATCCTACACCTGGTTCGTGTGCTGAAAGGGCTGTGGTTGCTCTGTATTTTCTGCAAAAGCGACGCGCAGACGCCGCAATCGGATCAAGATTATGTTCGGCAGATTGAAGGACTGGCGTCGTGAGGCGACGCGGTACGACAGGTGCCCAAATGTCTTCCTCTCAGCAATCGCTCTCGCCGCTTTGTTCATCTATTGGCTATGTGTCCGGACTCTGGGGCATGAAAGCAGTTTTCTAGCGTCTCGCGACGGCTAGTATACCGCTGTTTTGCTAATCCACAGTCAGCCCGAAACCTAAAACACTGCCACAATAGAAAACCGGCCAATCATGCACTAACAATTAATGTGGACCGGTGAGAGGACGTAGCTTAGCGGCTGTGGTGTGCGGAGAGGAGAAACTATGCGAGTCCTTAGATTTATCCTCTTCTTTCTTGTAATCGGGAGTGCCGCGGTCTTCGCAATGCGATTTGCGTTTCCCCTTCCGGATAACACCGAGCGGGCAGCATCCGCTGCCATCCCGGCAAGTGGCGAGACTACGCTCGGAAAAGCGTTCCTGCCTGGAATAGAAGAAAATGTCGGCCTGAGTGGGGTTTACCCTCTAGCTGATGGTCGCGATGCGCTCGTCGCCAGAATTCTTCTGGTTCGGGCGGCTGAGCGGTCGATTGATGTCCAGTATTATATCTGGCAACGCGACGCGACGAGTTGGTTTTTGCTGGACGAACTCCGTAAGGCGGCGGAACGCGGGGTCCGGGTCAGGCTTCTTCTTGATGACAACGGAATTCCCGGTCTGGACAACGTATTGTCGGCGATGAACGAACTGCCAACGTTTGACGTGCGAATTTTCAATCCGTTCACGCTCCGGGACCCTAAGCTCGTGTCCTACCTTTTTGATTTTCCGCGCCTCAACCGACGGATGCACAACAAGTCAATGACCGTCGATGGTGTTGCAACCGTGATAGGTCGTCGCAATATCGGCGATATCTACTTCGCCTATGGCGAGGGCGAAGCCTATTTTGATCTTGATGTTCTGGCCGTGGGTCCGGCGGCTGCGGATGTCGCGGAAAATTTCGACCGGTATTGGTCAAGCAAGTCGTCTTATCCGGTAGACCGTATCCTTGCGCGATCCAGCGACGGATCGGAAGAGCTTGCCCGAGAAGCCGATAAAGCACGTCAGAGCATCATCGGCTCTGACTATATAGCTGGCCTCAAGTCATCGCGTCTGATGGAGCGCATAGCCCAAAGGACACTTGATCTGGAATGGACGAATGTCACCCTTGTCAGCGATGATCCCGCAAAAGGACTTGGCGACGCGGATCGGGATGAGCTTCTGTTGACTAAGCTGTCCGGATTGCTCGGCCAACCGCGAGAGCGCGTCGATATCGTGTCCGCCTATCTTATCCCCGGCGAAAAGGGCACGGAACTCATCAAGGGGTGGCTCGCCGAAGGCGTGGAGACCCGTCTCATGACGAATTCCATGGAGGCAACAGACGTCATGCCCGTGCACAGCGCGTGGATGAAGTACCGCGATGAGATCGTGCGCGCGGGCGGCGAAGTCATCGAGCTTCGATCGCAGCCGGACATACCGCCTGCAACCTCGCTGGCGCAGCTTCTCGGCGGTTCTTTGTCGTCACTGCATGCAAAAGCATTCGCTATTGATAACCAACGCATATTCATCGGGTCTTTTAACTTTGATCCCAGGTCCGCATCGCTGAACACCGAGATGGGCTTCCTGATCGAAAGCCCTCGGATCGCCACCGCGATGGTGAACGCAATGGACAGCAACAATACCGTCTATAGTGTCGAGCTTTCTGAGAATAACGAAATCATTTGGATAGAAGACCTTGGCAACGGCGAGGTCGCGATCCACCAGGCGGAGCCCGGCACGACGGCTTTTCAACGTGCATTAGCGACTTTTGTAAGCTGGCTGCCCGTTGAATGGATGCTCTAGGTCGCGCTTTCATGGTCACCTGCGACCAGTAGAGGAAGTTTGGCGTCGCTGGCCAGTTGATCAGAGGCAGCATCACCTTCGCCCCTGGCTATTCGAGCATCACTCGATTGCAAAAAACGGTAGTGGATCTTTAAGCCGAAATTGATGCGAAAAAACTTCGATAGAAAATCCCGTTTGGTTCGAAAACTCGGTACGGCGCAAGAGAGCGTAAAGCGGGCAGAATGGTTGTTGAGGGAGATTGATTAACAAAAGGGTCACCGAATTAGAAGTCGGTTGGACCCCGGCAAAGAGCCTTCGCTCGCAGGGCGGACTATGCAAAAAAACCATATATTGGTGCCCGGTGTCGCCAGCCACGACTTGCCGAGTGCTTCAGGTTCTATCGTCCCTTGACGCGCGTATCACAGCACCAACTTGCATGAGTTGATCAGACAGCGGGTTTGTCCGCCTCCAGACCAAGCCGATTTTTCGCGATGGACGCGCGCGTGGGAACCGTGCAACCGACACGTCGGCGGATCGCGTCTCTAACTCAACTGCCATTTCTGGGATCAGCGTAACGCCCATGCCAGCGCCGACCATCTGAACCAGCGTTGATAGGGAACTTCCCTCCATCAATTCACTGGGCCTGTTTTCACCAAACTGGCAGAACGAAAGTGCTTGATCGCGAAAGCAGTGCCCTTCCTCCAGCAACAGCAGCCGCATCGTTCGCAGTGTCTCGGGGCTTGGGACGGGCTTGCCTGCATCCATCGGCATTCGGACCAGCACAAAATCCTCTTCGAAAAGAGCAAACTCCGTAAGTGCTGGTTCCGAGATCGGCAGGGCCACAACCGCAAGATCAATGCCGCCCTCCTGGATTTCCTCAATCAGGGTTGCCGTCATCGCTTCGCGGAGGTGTAAGTCGAGCTTGGGAAACTTGCTTTTCAACGCAGAAATTATGGTCGGCAGAAAATAAGGGGCGACCGTAGGTATGATGCCAAGTCGCAAGCGTCCTGCCAACGGGTCCTTCGATGCGCGGACAAGGTCTTCCAACTCGTCCACCGAAAACAGAATTTGCCGCGCCTTTTCGAGCAAATCTTCGCCCAGCGGAGTGAGGCGGATGTCGCGGGGCAGTCGCTCGACCAACGGCGCGCCGAACAGGGCTTCCAACTCCTTGATCTGAAGGGACAACGCAGGTTGCGATATAGAGCAGGCTTTCGCAGCCCGACCGAAGTTTCGTTGTTTGGCCAAAGCGTCGAAGTACCAAAGCTGTTTTAGGGTCACCGCTATCATGAGTTCAGCTTATCAGAACCTTTTGAATATCCAATTGGAGTTTATTGCGAGTCGTAGTTAGAATTGTTCTAGTTGAAGACCAAACTCTGCGCTCCACGCAAATTAACTCCAGGGAGAGAACTATGGACGGCAACAATATTGATCCTGCCGGCGGATGTCCTGTCATGCACGGTGGCAATACCGGGCTAGGTAACAGCGTCACCAAGTGGTGGCCCAAAACACTGAATCTGGACATTTTGCATCAGCACGGTGCGCGCACGAACCCGATGGATCAGGGATATAACCATCGCGAAGCCGTGAAGGCGTTGGACTATGAAGGCGTCAAAGCTGATGTGGAAGCCCTTATGACAGACAGTCAGAGCTGGTGGCCAGCAGATTGGGGGCATTATGGCGGCCTGATGATCCGGCTCGCATGGCATTCCGCTGGTACATATCGAATGGGTGATGGTCGCGGCGGTGCCGGGTCGGGCAACATACGCTTCGCGCCTCTCAACTCATGGCCAGACAACGCCAGTCTTGATAAAGCGCGGCGACTGCTCTGGCCAGTAAAGAAGAAATATGGAAATGCACTCAGCTGGGCTGACCTGATAATTCTGGCCGGGAACATGGCCTATGAATCCATGGGGCTAAAAACGTTCGGCTTTGCTTTTGGCCGCGAAGACATTTGGGGCCCCGAGCAGGACGTGAACTGGGGCGTGGAAAATGAATGGCTTGCGCCGTCTGAGAACCGCTATGGCGATCTGGACGACACGTCGACATTGTACAATCCGCTGGCGGCGGTTCACATGGGTCTGATCTACGTGAACCCCGAGGGTGTTAACGGCAACCCTGATCCAGCCCGTACTGCCCTGCATGTGCGTGAAACTTTTGGCCGTATGGCGATGAATGATGAGGAAACCGCAGCGCTGACTTGCGGCGGCCACACCGTCGGCAAAGCGCATGGTGGAGGTGATCACGCCCATATCGGAGCAGAGCCTGAAGGTTGCCCGGTTTATGCTCAAGGCTTCGGGTGGGACAACCCCGGAATGGACGGGAAAGCGACAAACGCCTTTACTTCAGGGATCGAAGGTGCCTGGACCAAGCACCCGACCCAATGGGACATGGGCTATTTTGACTATCTGTTCGGCTACGAATGGGAGTTGACCAAATCGCCCGCCGGAGCCAACCAGTGGAAGCCGGTTGATATGCCCGAAGGCGAAATGCCAGTCGATCCAACGGATCCCTCTGCTCGTCGGATGCCGATGATGACCGACGCCGACATGGCAATGAAGGTCGATCCAATCTACAACGAAATCTGCCAGAAGTTCCGAGCCGATCCGGAGTATTTCGCAGACGCATTTGGTCGTGCTTGGTTCAAGTTAACCCACCGGGACATGGGACCCAAGGCAAACTACTACGGTCCGGATGTTCCGGCGGAGGATCTGATTTGGCAAGATCCAATTCCGGCTGGTTCCACGTCCTACGACACGGAAGCCGTGAAGGCCAAGATCGAAGCGAGCGGTCTTTCGGCAGCTGACATGATCGCGACGGCTTGGGACAGCGCCCGGACTTTCCGTGGGTCTGACAAGCGTGGTGGCGCAAATGGCGCCCGCATCAGGCTGGCACCTCAGAAAGACTGGGTGGCCAACGAGCCAGAGCGCTTGGCGAAAGTTCTGGGTGTTCTGGAGCCGATCGCGGCCGAGACTGGTGCATCGGTGGCCGATGTCATCGTGCTCGCTGGCAATTTGGGTCTTGAACGCGCGATCAAGGCGGCTGGTCATGATGTAGAAGTCCCATTCTCTCCGGGGCGCGGCGATGCGTCTGACGAGCAGACAGACGCCGAAAGCTTCGATGTGCTTGAGCCGCTCGCCTGTGGGTTCCGCAACTGGCAGAAAGAAAAATACGCAGTTGCACCAGAAGAGCTGTTGCTTGACAAGGCTCAGCTCCTAGGGCTCACAGCCGCTGAAATGACTGTGTTGATTGGTGGCATGCGTATGCTGGGGGTAAACCATGGCGGCTCCAAGCACGGGGTGTTCACCGACCGTGAAGGCCAGTTGACCAATGACTTTTTCGTCAACCTGACCGACATGCGTTATAGTTGGCATCCGGTTGAAGATGGCACCTACGAGATACGTGACCGCGCTACCGGAGCCGTGACGTGGACTGCAACCAGCGCAGACCTTGTCTTTGGTTCAAACTCGATCCTTCGAGCCTATGCCGAGGTATATGCCCAAGACGACAACGCCGAAAAATTCGTACGCGACTTTGTGACGGCCTGGACCAAGGTAATGAACGCTGACCGTTTCGACCTGTTGCATTAAACGAGCGAAATGTTCGGGCGGCGTTGCTGCCCGAACGATCTGAATGGGCACCAAGCCCAAAAGTTACAGGCCTTGTTTTATTGGTCGGAGTGAGAGGATTCGAACCTCCGACCCCTGCCTCCCGAAGACAGTGCTCTACCAGGCTGAGCTACACTCCGACCGTGGCGCGTGATCTATACTTGGGTGTTTTGATACGCAAGGGGTATTCTTAAGGCGCGTGCTGGAATTCTTGTTCACCTGAAACTCGCACAGCCTGTCGTTTGGCATGCCTCACGTTAGGGAATCGGATCGATACAGCCGGACTTTCGTGCCGCCGTGATCGACAATCGGACCTGCTGGCATCAAGGGCAGGCGGGTTGCCCGCGCCAAAGATTGACTGCTGGTTACAATGCCCACTCGCCAACCTGTAAACCGCGACAACAAAACTTTACCCAAACTGCCGTAAAGGGAGCGCAGGCGTTTTTCGTCTCCGATCCTGGAGCCGTAGGGCGGGTTTACGATGACAAGTCCCGCCTGACCCGGAGGTGGCTTGATGTCGCTGACAGATTGGCAGAAAAACCGGGTATTTCCCGCTACTCCAGCGTGTTCGGCATTGGCTTTGGCCGCTTCAATGGCTCCGGCGTTGCGATCTGATCCAAAAAACACTGAGCTGATTGGCTCCTGCGGGCTGTTGCTGCGCATCTCAACCCATTGCTGCGCGTCGAAACCACGAAGGTCTTCGAAAGAAAAATGACGTGACCGACCGGGGTTCAGCCCCATCGCCATCTCGGCTGCTTCTATGACGAACGTGCCTGAACCGCACATCGGGTCCAAAACGGGTTCGGACCCATCAAAGCCGCATTCACGCAGAAACATTGCGGCCATTGTTTCGCGTATGGGCGCCTTTGCCACAGCGGGCTTGTGACCGCGCTTGTGCAATAGCTCGCCAGAGGTGTCGATCGAAACAGTGCAGATGTCCTTTTCAATTCGCAGCAACACACGCAGTCTTGCCTCGGTTGAAATTGGTGCACCGAGTGTTTCTGAGATCGCTCTCTCGATCCTCTGACGAGCGGCCCCGGCGTGATAGATTCGTGACTTCCGGCTTGTGGCTTCAACTTTCACCGGTATGTCGGGCCGCAAGACTTCAGACCAAGGGACTTTACGCGCCCGTTTGTCCAATTGGGCGAGGTGAACCGCCGGAAAACTGGCTATTCGGACCAGAACCTTGTTGACCCCGCGAAGGCATAAATTGGCGCGCCAGACCTCTGGCCAGTCACCGTGGCACGTAATTCCACCGGGAACGCGTTTCGCACCTGCGAATCCCTTCTCGACCGCCTCGGCAAGCAACGGAGCCTCCAGCCCGGGGGTTGCCACCAGAAAAAACTCAAGTTCGTGCTTCTGTTCCATTGCGCGTGCTTACACTGCAAGTAATCCGGGCGCGATATGCAATTTAAGCTGCGACAAAACGTATAGTATCCCAGGAAAATGACACGGAACGTTCAATTATGGCGGTAACAGGTTTGCTTTTGGTATAATCCCCGCGTAAAGGGGCCACAATCAGGATTACGCCCGCGGATTTTGTATGCCTTTCGGCGCTTTTACGGCGACTGCACAGAAGACCCGCGTTATTGTTTGACCCCATCAAGGTGTCGGCAAAGCTGGCGCAGATAAAGAGGCTTGGAAGACCGTAGCGACATGCAAACTTTCAAACTGAAAAAAGGGTTGGAGTTACCGGTGCAGGGTGCGCCTGATCAAACCATCCATCCGGGACCGGAATTCAAGACCGTCGGCGTCTTGGGCAGTGACTATATGGGTTTAAAACCCCGTATGCTGGTGCAAGAGGGCGAGGCGGTGCAGCGCGGTACGCCGTTGTTCTGCCACAAGGACGTGCCAGAGGCGATGATGGTTGCGCCAATGAGCGGTAAGGTCGTCGCCATCAACCGTGGCGCGCGCCGTGTACTGCAGAGCGTTGTGATTGAGGTATCAGACCCCAATGATGCAGGGCTTGATTTCTCGGACGTGGGCAAGTCGGACACTGCCGAAGGCGTGGCCGAGAAATTGTGCGCGGCGGGTCTGTGGACATCGTTTCGCACCAGGCCCTATTCGAAAATGCCCGAGCCGGGCAGCAAACCTGCGGCGATTTTCGTTACTGCCATGGATAGTGAGCCGCTGGCCGCTGATGCGGCCGTGATTATCTCGGACGCGGAAGAGGCCTTTACGACCGGTCTTGGCGCAATCACCAAACTGACCGAGGGCAAAACCTATCTTTGCCACAAGGAGGGTGACAGCATTCCAGGCGCAGATGTTCCTGGGGTTGAGGCGGCGTCTTTCTCTGGTCCGCACCCCTCTGGGTTGGCCGGAACGCATATACATTTCCTCGAACCGCTGGCCGGCGACAAAAAGGTCTGGACCATCGGCTTTCAGGACGTAATCGCCATAGGCCGACTTGTTTTGACGGGGCACCTGGATCCAAACATCGTGATTGCGCTTAGCGGTCCAGGCGCGCGGCAACCGCGCTTGATCCGAACCGTGATGGGCGCATCGACGGATGACCTGACGTCTCACGAAATCAACCTCGACGGTACACCGCGGATCATCTCGGGCTCGATCCTGTCCGGAACGCAGGCCGAAGGTCCGACGGCTTATCTGGGCCGCTTTGCGCGCCAGATCTGCATCATCCGCGAGGATCACGACCAGATCCCGATGGGTTGGATTCGACCAATGCCATCGAAATTCTCGGTACAACCGGTGCTGGGTTCGGCCTTCTCGCAAAAGCTTTTCAACCTGACCAGTAATCTGAACGGTGGTCGACGGGCTATGGTTCCAACCGGTACGTTCGAGCGGCTGATGCCGCAGGACTATCTGCCGACGCAGTTGCTGCGCGCGCTGCTGGTCATGGATACAGACAGCGCACAGGCCCTTGGCGCGTTGGAACTGGACGAAGAAGATTTGGGCCTTGTCGGCTTTGCGTGCCCGGCAAAATATGAATACGGGCTGGCGCTGCGCGACTGCCTGACAAAAATCGAAAAGGAGGGCTGATCCAAATGGGTTTGCGCAGCTTCTTTGATCGGATTGAGCCGAACTTTACCAAGGGCGGCAGATACGAGAAGTATTTTCCCATCTACGAGATGGTCGAAAGCTTTATTTACACTCCGAAAACCGTGACCACGGTCGCGCCTCATGCGCGGTCATACATCGATATGAAGCGGATCATGACCTATGTCGTGATCGCGACGATCCCCTGTATCCTGTGGGGGATGTACAATACCGGTTACCAGTCCAATGCCGCGATTATGGCACTTGGTCCGGAATCGGCGACGGGTTGGCGGATTGCCATCCTGCAAGCGTTCGGTATCCCGCTGGACCCCGGCAACGTCTTTGCCAACGTTATGCACGGCTTGATGTATTTTCTCCCAATTTACATCGTGACTCTGGTCGCTGGCGGTATTTTCGAGGTGATCTTCGCAACCGTACGTGGGCACGAGGTAAACGAAGGTTTCCTTGTCACTTCAATGCTATACACACTGATCATGCCGGCAAGCGCTCCGCTCTGGCAAGTCGCGTTGGGCATCATCTTTGGTGTTGTCATCGGCAAAGAGGTGTTTGGCGGCACCGGCAAAAACTTCCTCAACCCTGCTTTGGTGGGTCGGGCATTCCTGTACTTTGCCTACCCGGCGAACATGTCCGGTGACACGGTCTGGACCCCGGTGGATGGGTTTTCTGGCGCGACTGCACTGTCGGTGTCAGCGTCCCAGGGCTATCAGTCTCTGGCTACCGAGGGTTTGACGTGGTGGAACGCGTTTTTTGGCTTGATGCAGGGCAGCTTTGGTGAGACGTCTGCACTGGCCTGTCTGATCGGGTTGGGCTTTCTGCTGATGACGCGTATCGCCAATTACCGCCTGATCGTCGGCTGTCTGGCAGGCACCATTGGCTTTACGCTTCTGCTGAACCTGATCGGTTCGGATACAAACCCGATGTTCGCGATGCCGTGGTACTGGCACCTTGTGGTGGGGGGCTATGCATTTGGGTTGGCATTCATGGTGACCGAGCCGGTTTCGGCCAGTCACACCAACATGGGCCGCTATATCTATGGTGCGCTGATTGGCGTCATGGTTGTGATGATCCGCGTCATCAACCCGGCTTTCCCTGAAGGCATGATGCTGGCCATTCTGTTTGGCAACGTCTTCGCGCCGCTGATCGACTATTTCGTGGTTCAGGCCAACATCAAACGGAGGGCGCGCCGCCATGTCTGATACGCAACCCCACGAACCCAAGGGCGCGATCGCAAGGTTTCTGGCGGCGTCGCCGGATTCGGTCGGTAAAACGATTTTCATCGCTGTAGCCGTCTGCCTCGTCGCATCGATGGTTGTATCCTCGGCAGCGGTCAGCCTGCGTCCAGTTCAGGAAGCCAACCGCCTGAAGGACAAGCAGGTCAACGTTTTGCAGGTTGCGGGCGTCTATGAGCCCGGCATCGACGTGACTGAAGCCTTCGCCGCGTTTGAGCCGCATGTGCTGGAACTGGCGACCGGTGAGTTTGTCGATGACAAGTTTGATCCGGCCACCTTTGACGATCTGGCCACCGCCAGTGACCCAGAGCTGAGCGTGGCATTGGAAAATGACCCGGCAGGCATCGGCCGCAAATCCAAGTACCGCGTGATGTACCTGCTACGTGATGATTCAGGCGCGCTGGACAAGGTCATCCTGCCGTTGCACGGTTATGGCCTGTGGTCGACGCTCTACGGCTTTATTGCGCTGGAAAACAACGGCAACGACATCTACGGCCTGCAATTCTATCAGCACGGTGAGACGCCGGGCTTGGGCGCCGAGGTGGACAACCCACGCTGGAAAGCGCTGTGGAATGGCAAAAGACTACGGGATGACGCGGGTGATCTTCAGATCACTGTAGCCAAGTCTCAACCGGCTGCTGGTGTTGACTTTCACGTTGATGCGCTGGCCGGCGCGACGCTGACTTCGGTTGGTGTCGACAACCTTGTGAAATTCTGGATGGGTGATGAGGGCTACGGCCCCTTCCTGGCCAAACTGCAAGCAGGAGAGTTCTGATGTCCCAGACCAAGAAAGAAATGCTGGTAGACCCGCTTGTCGACAACAACCCGATTACCTTGCAGGTGCTGGGCATTTGTTCGGCGCTGGCGGTGACCTCGTCGCTGCAGGTGTCAATGGTAATGGCACTGGCGGTGATCTTCGTGACGTCATTCTCGTCCTTCTTTATCTCGTGCCTGCGCAATCAGATCCCGGGGTCCATCCGGATCATCGTTCAGATGGTGATCATCGCCTCGCTGGTGATTTTGGTCGATCAGATCCTAAAAGCTTACGCCTTCGAGATTTCGAAAACCCTGTCGGTTTTCGTTGGTCTGATCATTACCAACTGTATCGTTATGGGGCGCGCCGAGGCGTTCGCCATGAAAAACCCGCCGGTCGCATCTTTCATCGACGGTGCTGGTAACGGCATGGGCTACGGCCTGATCCTCTTGCTGGTTGGGTTCATTCGTGAGCTGTTCGGGGCAGGGTCCCTGTTCGGGGTCACGATTCTGGAAACGGTCAACAATGGCGGCTGGTACGTGCCAAACGGCATGCTGTTGCTGCCCCCGTCAGCGTTCTTCATCATCGGGCTGATCATCTGGGCCTTCCGCACTTGGAAGCCCAAGCAAGTGGAAGAACGTGAATACAAAATTCAGCAGGTAGAGGCCCACTGATGGAAGGTCTGATCTCACTGGCCGTTAAGGCCATCTTTGTCGAAAATCTTGCGCTTAGCTTTTTCCTGGGGATGTGTACCTTCATCGCCGTATCGAAAAAGATTTCAACCGCGCTGGGTCTGGGGATTTCGGTGATGCTTGTGCAGGCGATCACCGTACCGACCAACAACCTGTTGCTGAACTATTTGCTGAAACCGGGCGCTCTGGCCTGGGCGGGTTTCCCGGACGTGGACCTTACCTTTCTCGGCCTGATTTCGTATATCGGCGTGATTGCGGCGATGGTGCAGATCCTTGAGATGATCCTGGATAAGTATTTCCCGCCGCTCTACAACGCGCTGGGGATCTTCCTGCCTCTGATCACGGTGAACTGCGCCATCCTGGGTGGCTCGCTGTTCATGGTGGAACGCGACTACAACTTTGCTGAGGCGACGACTTATGGCCTGTCTTCGGGCTTTGGTTGGGCACTGGCGATCACCGCCATGGCGGGTGTCCGTGAAAAACTGAAATATTCTGATATTCCAGACGGTTTGCAGGGTCTGGGGATTACTTTCATCACTGCAGGTCTGATGGCGATGGCCTTCATGTCCTTCTCGGGCGTGAAACTGTAAGGAGGCGTCGATGGAAACCTTTAGCCTTGGCGTTGTCCTTTTCACTCTGATCGTTATCGCGTTGGTAACGGTTATTCTGGCCGCCCGATCCAAGCTTGTCTCGACAGGTGACGTGAACATCACGATCAACGGCGAAAAAACCATCTCGGTCCCGGCCGGTGGCAAGTTGCTGCAAACGCTGGCAGCCGAGAAACTGTTCGTGCCGTCAGCCTGTGGCGGCGGTGGGACCTGCGCACAGTGCCGCGTGCGGGTACATTCCGGTGGCGGATCAATACTGCCAACCGAGGAAAGCCATATCACCAAGCGCGAAGCCGCCTGCGGAGACCGCCTATCCTGTCAGGTCGCGGTCAAGCAGGATATGGATATCGAAGTTCCCGAAGAAGTCTTCGGCGTCAAAAAGTGGGAATGTACCGTCCGTTCCAACGAGAACGTGGCCACGTTCATCAAGGCGCTGACGCTGGACCTGCCGGAAGGTGAGGACGTGAACTTCCGCGCGGGTGGCTATATTCAAATCGAAGCGCCGGCGCACCAGTTGAAATACACCGATTTCGACGTCGAGGAAGAATACAGAGAAGACTGGGATCGCTTTAATCTGTGGCAGTACGAGTCCGTTGTAAGCGAGCCAATCGAACGCGCCTATTCGATGGCCAACTATCCGGATGAGAAGGGCATGATCATGCTGAACGTCCGTGTCGCCTCACCCCCACCGGGGGCCGAAGGGATTCCCCCGGGACAGATGTCGTCGTACATCTTCAACCTCAAACCCGGTGACAAGGTCACGATTTCGGGTCCGTTTGGTGAATTTTTCGCCCGCGACACCCAGAAAGAAATGGTCTTCATCGGTGGTGGTGCGGGCATGGCCCCCATGCGCAGCCATATCTTTGACCAGCTCAAGCGCCTGGAAAACCGCGATCGCAAGATCAGCTTCTGGTACGGTGCCCGGTCGAAGAAAGAAATGTTCTTTGTCGAGGATTTCGACCAGCTGGCCGAAGAGTTCGACAACTTCGAATGGCATGTAGCGCTGTCCGATGCGCAGCCTGAGGACGATTGGAAAGGCTATACCGGCTTCATCCACAACGTCCTGTACGAAGAATACCTTAAGAACCACCCCGCACCTGAGGATTGCGAGTTCTACATGTGTGGCCCGCCGATCATGAACCAATCGGTTATTAACATGCTGCTGGACTTGGGCGTGGACCGCGAAGACATCATGCTCGACGATTTCGGCGGGTAAGGCGAAAAAACCGGCGCATCAGGCGCCGGTTTTCATTTGAGGCAACAAAGCCTGATCTAAAGCCTCAGATCGCTGGCCTCGCGCGGCAGGCAGGATTTGACGTCAAAGACCACGCTTTTGGGTTTGCCAAAGGCGCGGAACTGCGCAGGGTCGAGCGTTCGGTATTCCTGATGTGCGACCGCCAGAACGACACCGTCATATGTTCCGTTCTCTGGCTGCTGGATCAGGGACAGCCCATATTCGGATTGCGCCGCTGCAGGATCGGCATGCGGGTCATGCACATCAACCGTCACCCCGTAGCTTTGAATCTCGGTTATAATGTCCACGACGCGCGTGTTGCGCAGGTCGGGGCAGTTTTCCTTGAAGGTCAGGCCAAGTACCAGAACCCGCGCAGCGCCCACGTTTATTCCGCTACGTGTCATCCGCTTGACCAGTTGCGACACGACATAGCCACCCATACTGTCATTCAGTCGCCGACCCGCCAGAATGATCTGGGGATGGTGTCCAACGGCCTCGGCCTTATGGGTGAGGTAATAGGGGTCAACACCTATGCAGTGCCCGCCCACCAAGCCGGGGCGAAAGGGTAGGAAGTTCCACTTGGTACCCGCCGCCCGCAACACGGCTTCGGTGTCGATATCCATCCGTCCAAAGATCATCGCCAGCTCATTAACCAAAGCGATATTCAGGTCGCGTTGCGTATTTTCGATGACCTTGGCCGCTTCGGCCACGCGTATGCTTTCAGCTTTGTGAGTACCGGCCGAGATTATACGAGCATAAAGCGCATCCACCAGATCGGCCACTTCGGGAGTCGAGCCGGATGTAACCTTGCAGATATCGGAAATTCGGTGCGTCTTGTCGCCGGGATTGATCCGCTCAGGGCTGTATCCGGCAAAGAAATCGGAATTGAATGTCAGCCCGGAGACGCTTTCCAGCACAGGCACGCAGTCCTCTTCAGTCGCTCCGGGATAGACTGTGGATTCATAGATCACAAGATCGCCGGGTTTCAGTAAACCACCCACCATTTCCGAGGCGCGGAGCAGAAGGGACAGATCCGGCTGCTTGCCCACGGTGATCGGGGTAGGCACCGTTATGATGTAGGTGTCGCAGTCCGCCAGATCGGTCAAATGAGCGGTGAACACCAACCCGGAAGCTGCTGTAAAATCCTCGGGCTCGACCTCTTGCGTTGCATCGAGACCAGCGCGCAGGGCATCGATCCGGTTTACGTTGATGTCATAGCCCAACACTGGGCCAACCTTGCCGAAAGCCACTGCCAACGGCAGGCCAACATAGCCAAGGCCAATAACCGCAATACGACGCGCGTTCGGATTGGACTCAATCATCACAGCACCGTGGACAATTTGCCCGCACCTATTTGGCGTGCGAAAGCTTTGTCGGATTGAACCCAATTGATCACTTGGTGCCTGTTACCGGAGCACATTATTTGCATCCCTCGACCTCACTGCAGCCTTTGACGCCTCAGGGATACTGTCGGGCAGGCAAGGTCAAGGGTGTTTTCTGCGAAACCACTTATCCGACGATCATCTGCTTCATGCGAAGGGCTTCGTATTCCAACTCTTTCAGGCGGAAATGAACAACGTCGCCAATGGTAATCACACCACATAGATTACCATCACGCAGGACCGGCATGTGACGAAAGCGGCCTTCTGTCATGGTTTTCAGAACATCGTTCAACAGGTCGTCCGGAGTGCAGGTCTTTACCTCGCGCGTCATGAGGTCTTCGACCGCTTGCGGCAAGGTCTGGCCAGGCGTATCCGCCATCCGCCGGACGATGTCACGTTCGGACAGTATACCGTGCAGGGCGCCGTTCTGATCAGTCACCAGAACTGCACCAATACGCTTTTCTTTAAGCGTGTTGACCACTGAATGGATCGTTTCGTTGGGCCGCACGGAAAACACTGCGTCGCCTTTGCCTTCCAGCAGTTTTGCCACGGTCGTTTGTGAGTGCGACAGGTTTGACTCCGTCGATTGGCTGTACGTGGTCTTGTCTTCCTTGTCGCCGCGCATCGGAGCCTGGTAAGAGCTTGGAGCCATGGGCAATCTCCTTTTGGTCTTGCAATGCCTTTCCCTTTCACCTTAGCGCAGCTAAACGACCTGTATAGGGTGCAATTGCGTTGATAGGCAGAATCCCGGACCTGAACAGGAGGCATAAGCCTTTGAACGATTTGTATCTCACGCCACCTGTGGCTGCCTTGATTTTTTTCGTAGTGGTTGTCTGTGGCCACAATTTCCGCATGCTGTGGAAACAACAGCCGGCGGGGTGGCGGAAACGGGCCTGGCTGTTCGGTCTTCCTGCCGGGATCGGCCTATTGGTGCTGGGCTTTTTGCCGCTGAAACTGTGAAGCCGGTTTGACTCTGGCCGGGGTGGCTGGCATATGCCGGACACCGATTTTCAGGAGACCGCCCCATGCGTCTTGTGCCTGTTCTGGCCCTTTGCACAGTTCTGTCCGGCTGCCTGTTCGACACGGAGCCAGAGGTGGTTCGACTGTCGGGCGAGACGATGGGAACAACCTTTAACATCACCGCCATCGGTGAAGATTTGGATCAGGACGCTTTGGCCGCCGCTGTCGAAGAGACGTTGGCGGAGGTCAACGCC
The DNA here is from genome assembly GCF_056159225.1 of Ruegeria sp. AWH4_226. Taxonomy (NCBI): domain Bacteria; kingdom Pseudomonadati; phylum Pseudomonadota; class Alphaproteobacteria; order Rhodobacterales; family Roseobacteraceae; genus Ruegeria; species Ruegeria sp. AWH4_226. The sequence continues at coordinate 278,026 of NZ_JBSWUU010000002.1, forward strand.
AAAATGTCGAACTGGGATCCAAACTCCGAAGTCTCAACCTTCTCAGCGGCGACGAGCACGGACCCTATGCCAGTCTCTGCCGAATTCGCGTATGTCATGGCCGCCGCGAATGCCGTTCACGAAAAGACCGGCGGTGCCTTCGACGTTACGCTGGGCCCGCTGATCGAACTGTGGGGTTTTGGACCGCGCACGCCCGAAGACCCGGTGCCCTCGGATACCGAGATTAGGTCAGCATTGAACAGTGTGGGACAGAATCGATTGCTGACCCTCGACACCGCCGCCGGGACGCTGGCGAAATCCGATCCCGATGTCGGCATTAACCTGTCTGCCATAGCCAAAGGGTATGGTATTGACGCGGTGGCTGAATCGCTGCGCGCGGCGGGTATCGAGGACTATCTGGTCGAGATCGGCGGTGATCTGGTCACAAGCGGCCAGAACGATCAGGGCGAAGCTTGGCGGATCGGCATCGAAAAACCACAGGTCGGTGCGCAGTCACCACAATTGATCGTATCGGTAAGTGATCGCGGCATGGCAAGTTCTGGTGACTACAAGAATTTCTTCGAACAGGATGGTGTGCGCTATTCGCATATCATCGACCCGACAACCGGGCGTCCTATCACGCACCGTACAACCTCAGTCACGGTATTGGCCGAAAACGCGATGATGGCAGATGCCTGGGCAACCGCGATGCTGGCCTTGGGGCAGGAAAAGGGTTTGGAACTGGCCGAGGAGCATAAACTTGCCGTGTATTTCATCTCTCGGGATGTGACAGGCGGCGAAGATGCGTATATTACAGTACACAGCACGGCGTTCAAAGATGCGCTTGGACCCAACTGACCGGTAGGAACCAAAATGAGTACCTTTATTCTGGCCTTTGTCTTGCTTGCCCTCGTGATGGTCGGCATGTCACTGGGTGTAATGTTGATGGGCAAGACCATCAAAGGCAGTTGTGGTGGTCTCAACGCAATCTCGGGCGCGGACAAGTGTTTGGTGTGTCAAAAGGACGTTGATCCCAACAGCCCTCTGCGCGATCAGCTACAGTGCAAGCGCGCCAAAAAGATGCTTGAACAGATGGAGCGTCAGGCCTGAGCGCAGATTATGCTTCGCTGATCGCCCGGAATTGGCTAACTAGGTCCCTGACAGTATTGGGGCGCAACCTTGGCCAAAGCCAAAAACATCCTGTTTATTATGTTCGACCAGCTTCGATGGGATTACCTGAGTTGCTACGGTCACCCTCATCTGCATACCCCCAATATTGACCGCCTTGCCACGCGTGGCGTGCGGTTTAACCGGGCTTACATCCAGTCCCCGATTTGCGGCAGTTCACGCATGTCGACCTATACCGGGCGCTACGTGCATTCGCATGGTGCATCCTGGAACGGTATACCCCTGAAAGTGGGTGAGGTGACGATGGGCGATCACCTGCGCAAGGCCGGAATGGGATGTTGGTTGGTCGGTAAAACCCACATGCGCGCCGATGCCGAAGGAATGGCGCGGTTGGGTCTGGAGCCTGACAGCTTGATCGGCGCTCGTGTGGCGGAATGCGGGTTTGACGTCTTCGAACGCGACGATGGTATGCGCCCAGAAGGCCCAGATGGATTTTATGACCCGGACGGAGCGAAGGAATACAACAAATACCTGACCGAGAAGGGGTACGAGAGTGACAATCCCTGGCACGATTTTGCCAATTCTGGATTGGATGCAGACGGAAACGTGCTATCCGGATGGTTTCTGAAAAACGCGCACGAAGCCGCAAATATTGCCGAAGAAGACAGCGAAACCCCATATCTGACCGGTCGTGGTATTGAGTTCATGGAAAGCCATGAAGGCCCATGGTGCTGCCACCTGAGCTTTATCAAGCCGCATTGGCCCTACATCGTGCCGGAACCTTATGCCTCAATGTATGGACCAGAGCATGTGTTGCCTGTTGTGCGATCGGAGGCTGAACGCCAGAATGCGCACCCGGTACTGCGTGCGTTTATGGAAACAAAAGTCGGGCGGTCATTTTCACGTCAGGATGTGCGTGAGGCGGTGATCCCCGCCTATATGGGTCTGATCAAACAGGCCGACGATCAGATGGGACGTCTGTTTGACTGGATGGAAGAAACCGGTCGCATGAAAGATACGATGATCGTGCTGACCTCGGATCATGGTGATTTTCTTGGGGATCACTGGATGGGCGAGAAAACCTTTTTCCACGACGCCTCGACCAAGGTTCCCCTCATAATCTACGATCCGTCACCTGAATCCGACGCGACCCGAGGCACAGTCAGTGACGCGCTGGTCGAATCCATCGACCTCGCTCCGACCTTTGTCGAGGTAGCCGGGGCTGAGGTGGCCTCGCACATACTCGAAGGGCATTCCCTGTTGCCGATATTGCGCGGGCAAAAGGATGAGACACCCCGCGAGGTGGTGATCTGCGAGTATGACTATTCCGCCTCACCCATTGCCGATGCGCTAAATGCCTCGGCGCGGGATGCGGTGATGTTCATGGTTGCCGACAAACGTTGGAAGCTGATCCATTGTGAAGGCGACCACCGCCCCCTGCTGTTCGATCTGGAAAACGACCCGGACGAATTGAACGATCTGGGGGAGAGTGAAAAGCATGCTGACGTCATCGCCCGAATGTACGACCACCTCTTTGCATGGGCTCGACGTCCGTCGCAGCGCACGACACGTTCGGAACAGCAATTGATCGAGATGCGGACCAAAAGCCGGGGTAGGGGTGTAGTGGTCGGTGTATATGACGAAAACGATGCCCCGCTTGAGCTGACGGTTAAATACCGGGGACGGAAAGCCCGCCCTTTTGCCGACTACATAGGCAAGGATAAGCCTTCGCGTCATTAAATCTGGCATCACGAGGCCGAAAGGCGGTTCACCCGCCGTGGGTCAGGCGATAAAAGACCGTCCAAGAGCAGAAACCCGGAGTTCAAAAATGACCGTCCCAAAACCCGTCGTACTTTGCATTCTTGATGGTTGGGGACTGTCAAACGAAACCAAGGCCAACGCGCCTTATCTGGCCAATACGCCCACTTTTGATGCAATGATGGCCAACGGTCCGCATGCCACTCTGATCACCCACGGACCAGATGTGGGACTGCCCAGCGGACAGATGGGCAATTCCGAGGTCGGCCATACAAATATTGGCGCAGGGCGCGTTGTTGCGATGGATTTGGGTCAGATTGACTTGGCGATCGAAGACGGCACATTTTTTGAAAACGATGCTTTGCAGGAGTTCATTGCCCGCGTGAAAGCCTCTGGCGGGACGGCTCATATGATGGGCTTGGTGTCGGATGGCGGTGTGCATGGACATCTGAACCACATTGTTGCTGCGGCAAAGGCGATTACCGACGCGGATGTGCCTGTTGCGCTTCATGCGGTGACCGATGGCCGCGATGTGGCCCCAAAGTCGGCTTTGACCTTTGTCGCCGAGCTTGAAGACCGTCTGCCCACAGGCGCGCAGATCGTGACGGTCAGTGGGCGATATTTTGCGATGGATCGCGACAATCGGTGGGAACGTGTCGGCAAAGCCTACAAGGCGATGATCGACGGTAAGGGCCGCGTCGCTTCATCTGCAAAGGAGGCGATCGAACAGGCCTACAACAAGTCGGAAACCGATGAGTTTATCGAACCCACGGTTCTGGATGGCTTTGACGGTGTCGCGAATGGCGACGGGTTCTTCTGTCTCAACTTCCGGGCCGACCGCGCACGTGAAATTCTGCGCGCGATTGGTGAGCCCAGTTTCGCCGAGTTTGATACTGGTCCCCGTCCACAGTTGTCGGCATTGATTGGAATGGTGGAATACTCGGACGGGCACAACGCGTACATGACCACCGTGTTTCCCAAGCGGGACATCGTGAATACGCTGGGCGAATGGGTTGCCAAACAGGGATTGCGCCAGTTCCGTCTGGCCGAAACCGAAAAATACCCGCATGTCACGTTCTTCCTGAACGGCGGCAAGGAAACGCCCGAGGCGGGCGAAGATCGCTACATGCCGAAATCCCCGAACGTGGCAACTTACGATCTACAGCCCGAGATGTCCTCAACCGAGGTAACGGACAAATTTGTTGAGGCGATTGAGGCTGGGTATGATTTGATCGTCACAAACTATGCCAACCCGGATATGGTTGGGCATACCGGAGATTTACAAGCCGCAATCAAGGCTTGTGAGGCTGTGGATCAAGGGTTGGCACAAGTCTTGGCTGCGCTTGAAAAAGTCGGGGGCGCAATGATCGTCACCGCTGACCATGGCAATTGTGAGGTGATGGTAGACCCTGAAACCGGCGGGCCGCATACCGCGCACACACTGAACCCCGTCCCTGTGATTTTGGTCGGAGGACCCAAAGGTGCCGTGCTGCGAGACGGCCGTTTGTCTGATCTTGCCCCTACCTTGTTACAATTGATGGGCTTGGAACAACCGCCTGAGATGACGGGCAAGAGTTTGCTCTCATGACCCTGCGCGCGTTTCTGTTTGCCGCGTTGTTCGCAATGCCCGTTGAGGCCCAGACTGACCCGTCCAAAGCCGCCCTTGATGCGGTGAAGATGCTGGAAGAGGCCTCGATCGCGCTAAACAACGCCGAAAACGCTCGCGACAGGGTGCGCGCTCTGACAGAAACAATCCAAGCTTACGAGGCCGGTCTGGCCGCCATGCGCGAAGGCTTGCGTCGCGCCGCCACGCGCGAGGCGCAGTTGAACGCAGAATTGCGCAGCCGCGAAGATGAAATCGCGCAGCTTCTTGGCGTTTTGCAAACGATCGAAACGACTGCGCCATCCGTTTTGATGTTACACCCATCTGGTCCGCTTGGCACAGCCAGGGCCGGCATGATGCTATCCGAGGTCACGCCCGGCCTGAACGCCCATGCACAGGCACTGGCCCATGACCTGCAAGAGGTTCAGACTCTCAGGCAGCTTCAGCAAAATGCTGCGGAAACCCTGACCGAAGGGTTGACTGGCGTTCAATCCGCCCGCACTCAACTCAGCACCGCCATTGCTGATCGAACCGACCTGCCGGTACGGTTTGTCGAAGACCCGGTGCGTACGGCGATCCTGATCTCGTCAACAGAAACGCTGGACGGTTTCGCGCGCGGTCTGACAGAAATTGCCAACGGGGAAATTGCGGCAACGAATGCGGATGTGTCCAGCCACAAAGGCAAGATCGCCCTGCCTGTACAGGGTATCCTGCTTCATCGCGCCGGCGAAACCGATGCAGCAGGCGTCAAACGTCCCGGAATGGTGCTGGGTACCCGGCCACGCGCGATTGTTACATCGCCCACGGCAGCCACGATCCGGTATCGGGGTCCACTGCTCGATCTTGGGAATCTGGTCATCCTTGAACCTCAACCCGGGCTTTTATTCGTGTTTTCGGGCCTTCAAGAGGTGTATGGAAACATAGGACAAGTCATTCCCGAAGGTACACCGGTTGGATTAATGCCGGGTGAAACTCCGGGAATCGGCGCTATTTTGTCAACAAGCGGTGATGGCACTGGAACTGATCGGTCAGAAACGCTCTATATAGAGGTAAGACAAGACAACAGCCCCGTGGACCCGGAATCCTGGTTTCGGACCGGCAAGGATGGATAAGAACATATGAAGAAATTTGTGATGGCCGCTCTGGCCGGAACCGTGGCAGGTGTAATAACAACGACCCAGATCGCAGGCCCGTTGCTCGCCCAAGAGGCCGCGAACAAGGCCAGCGTATATGAACAACTGGATCTTTTCGGCGACATTTTCGAACGCATTCGCGCGCAATATGTCGAAGAGGTTGAGCCCGAAGAACTGATAGAAGCTGCCATTGACGGTATGCTGACTTCGCTGGACCCGCATTCCAGCTATTTGTCACCCGACGATGCAGAACAGATGCGCGTGCAAACGCGGGGAGAGTTCGGCGGACTGGGCATCGAGGTGACGCAGGAAGAGGGTTTTGTAAAAGTCGTATCGCCCATCGATGACACCCCGGCCGATGCTGCGGGTATCGAGGCTGGCGACTTTATCACTCATGTCGATGGTGAGAGCATTCTGGGCCTGACGCTGGACAAGGCAGTAGACTTGATGCGCGGTCCGGTGGGGTCTGAGATTGTGATTACCGTCGTTCGCGAAGGTGAAGCGGACCCGTTCGACGTCACCATCATTCGTGACACGATCAAGCTCACAGCCGTGCGCGTCCGGACCGAAGGGCCCAGCGTGGTACTGCGTGTCACCACGTTTAACGATCAGACTTTCCCCAACCTTCAAGAGGGGATGAGAGAGCAGATCGAACAGGCGGGTGGCATCGACAAGGTCAACGGATTTGTTCTGGACCTGCGCAACAATCCCGGTGGTCTGCTCACGCAAGCCATCAAGGTATCTGACGCGTTTCTGAACGAAGGCGAGATCGTCTCGACCCGGGGCCGCAATCCGGGTGAGGGTGAACGCTTCAATGCCACCATCGGCGATCTGGCCGAAGGCAAGCCGATTGTGGTGTTGATCAACGGCGGCTCTGCCTCGGCGTCTGAAATCGTGGCGGGCGCACTGCAAGATCACCGCCGGGCCATCGTTGTCGGCACCAAAAGCTTTGGCAAAGGCTCGGTGCAAACGGTGATGCCGCTGCGTGGGGATGGTGCGATGCGCCTAACCACATCGCGCTATTACACGCCATCGGGCCGATCAATTCAGGCGCTTGGTGTCAGCCCCGACATCATTGTCGAACAACCCCGACCGACGCCCGCCGCGGATGACGAAGAAACGGACGCGCGGACACGCTCAGAGGCTGACCTGCGCGGAAGTCTGAACAATGACAGCCTGAGCGAGGACGAAATCCGCCAGATTGAGGAAGACCGCGCCCGTGCGGCGGCCACTGCCGAACTTCGCGAAGAGGATTATCAGCTGGCTTATGCGATCGATATCCTCAAAGGTCTGTCGGCCTTCAACCCAAGCGGGCCGTCGCAATAACACGAAAGGGCCGTCCCGATGGGCGGCCCCAATTTTTTGTCGCGATCAGTTCTCGACCTTGTGCAGTTTGTCTTCGTCCAGCAACATCGCCAGCACAATCCCTACTGAAACGGACAGGGTCGCAAAGATAAACGCCATATTCATTCCTGTATCAAAGGCAGAGGCGATTGCGTCTTTGACCTTTTCAACCTCTGGGCCGGTCAGTTTTTGCATGACGTCGCGGGCTGTCGCGGTGGTCAGAGTGCCGCCATTGATAGCCCGCTGATCAGCATCAGACATATCAATCCCTGCGGCGGTAAGCTGCTCACCCAGACTGCGCAGGCTGACCAGGAACATGATTGCTGTCGCGCACGCGACTGAAATGGCACCGTAGACCAGATGCGTCATAAAGCTAAGTCCACCGACCAAGCCAGCACGCTCTGGCTTTACGGCGCAGACGGCAGCAGTGCCCGAAGGCCCAACCGTCAGCGTGGCCCCCAGGCCGATCATGGCCATACCGGGCAATATCTGCCAATACCCTAACGTTGCCGGCATCGCGACGACGCTTGCCGCGCCAATGGTGGCGCAGAGATATCCCCAAAACAACAACCGCTTGGGGCCGAAATCATTGTATAGCTTGCCGGATACGATTGAGCCTACAGCCAGCAACACCGTCAAAGGCGCCAAACCAAAAGCTGATTGCAGGGTCGACCACCCAAGAACCTTTTGCATGTATTGGGGGAAGTACATCAATCCCACAAAAGCCGCAGACACGTTGAACATGTTCAGACCCAGCGTGATACGAAACTCTCGGTTTGCCATCATCTGCGGGAGAAGCAGGGGCTCTTTCACGCGTTTTTCCACCTTGGGGAACAGAAAGAAAAGCCCGACGCTGACGAAAAACAGCATCAGCAAAGGGGGTGAGCTCCAACCCCAGTCCGCGCCAACATCCAGTGCATAAAGCAGCAGCAAGACGGCAAAAGACAGAATGCCCATACCCGCGAAATCGATATGCTCACCCTGTTTGTGTTGGGTTTCACGTTGCATCAGCAGCAAGGCCGTGACCATCGAAATGGTGGAGAACGCGACGTTTGCGAGGAAGAACAACCGCCAATCCCCAAGGTTGACAACTGCACCGCTTATCAGCGGGCCAAAGACATTGCCGCAGGTCACACCCGCCAGGATCAGACCCATAATCATGGCCCGATGTTCCGGGCGTGAAACCTTAGTCGCACCGAATGCCAGCGTACATGGCCAGACACACCCCGCGCCAATTCCTTGCAGCGCGCGGGCGACAATGAGGAAATCCAATGTTGGTGACACAAAGCACATGATGGAAGAAAACAAAAAGATAGAAAGTCCGATCAGCATCATCTTGCGATGCCCATACATGTCGCCCAGACGACCTCCGGCGACCATGGTCATCGCGAAAAACAGGGCATAGATGTTAAGGACCCACTGTGTGCTGGTAATATCTGTGTCGAAACTGTCTTCGATCGCCGGAACAAGGATTAGTGCGCCGGTGAAGTCGATTCCGATCCCGAACCCTGTCACCATCAACGCAATGATTTTGATGATACTGCTGCGGTCCATGAGCTTGTCCAGATTGCTTGGGATCGCTCAATGATGCACGGAAATGATGGAAAAGATAGGAATTTAAAGCGCGCGTGTCACTCGACTGCGTTCTGCGACCGCCGAAATGCCCGCTTTAGCATGTCCAGTTCGGCGCGCAACAATTCGACCTCGGTGCGCAGATCTCCTGCTGCTGGTAAGCCCGCGATAACCGTGAAATCCCCCAGTTTTTCCGATGTCTTGGCGTTCTCTATCACAAAGCAATGCACCCCCTCGGACAAGGCCGCCTGTGGTACAGGAATTTCTACAGACCATCCGCCATCTGCGGGCGTAACGCGTACATCCGCGAGGGGTTTGCCCAGATACTGCACGTGAACCGTCGGCTCGGCTTCTGCCTCTATGTGCCCAAGCCAAAGGCCGTTTTCAAAGCGGATGGGTGTCAGTGTTGGTAACGTCATGCCAGAACTCTCACAAATCAGCGCGGTGGTGGCGGCAAAAGGTCAGATCACGCAGCGAAATACAGTTCATCTGTGGACTTTCAATAATCAGGTCCAGCCATATCTTTTCAATCCGGGCCTCGTGCAGGGGTAAGTGCGCCAGATCGAAGTCGACCGAGTGGGACTGCGCAGAAGGATCAAGCGTGCGCAAAACCTGATCGGTGTTCGGACCATGAAGAATATTCAGGCGCGCAAACAGCTCAACCGGCAGTTCTGAGTGAATCATAGCGTCAACACGCATCAAGTGCTGTTTGGTCAGTTCTTTCGCGGCCTCAGTGGGCAGATCGACCGACAAGGATAGAAATGAACCGGCAAAACCGAACACTTCAACCTGCAGGCCAAAAGCGGCTAAATCCTGATCTTGGCTGTTTCGGATTTGCCGCACCCCAATTTCCGCCAGAGAGCAGTCGTGGAACAAAGTGACCTGCCGATCCATCTGCGTCCTGCGCGGGGCCGAGGCGACACCCGGGCGTGCCAATGGTCCGCGCCACAAATCGGGCCGCCAACACCAGTCCGCCCCAAAGGGCTTGGGAATTTGGTTCGAGCCTATCCGCGGTCGGGCAAGCCGTGTTTCGGCCTCATGGAGTAACATATCCAGATACAAGCGCAGTTTTCGCGCATGGTCGCGTTGACGGCGTAGCGACGGTTCGGGCAACTCTGACGCGCTGCGTACGGCCTTGCGCCAACGCTCAACAACCTTGCGGTGGATATAGCGATCCAGAAGCCTGCCCATGTCCCCATCACTTGGATTGTGCTTCTGTTTAGTCAAAAACCGCAGAGGGTTTAAAGACAAATAACCGAAACAGCGGATTAAAAATCGCTAACTCGTGAACGCAAAAATGGATGGGCAAACCCGGCGAAACCTGCTAGCTGCGCCATTCTTGCAATCACGCGGGTCAGTGCGTACCGTCTGCACTCGGTCGCAAGGGGTTATTCGACAAACGCATCCACTGAATTTGAAACAAGGCCGGGGCATGGAACCCACTCTTTTTGCTTTCATCTGGAAATACTCAAAAAAACAACAGCTTGTGTTGCTGTTTTTGACGGTTCTGTCATTTCCATTCCTATACGCCTCGCTTGAATTGCCCAAGCAAATCATCAACGGGGCAATCGGTGCCCCCAGTGATACGGTGACAACTTTTGGCGTTACCGTGACACAGGTGCAGTATCTTATGATCCTGTGTTTTGCATTTCTGGCCACAGTCATCGCCAGCGGGCTGATGAAGATGCGCATCAACACGATGAAGGGCATTTTGGCCGAACGCATGCTGCGCCGGTTGCGGTTTACAATGATTGAACGCACCATGCGCTTTCCAAAATCTTACTTCGCCACAACCAGCCAGGGTGAGTTGGTGTCGATGATCACTTCTGAGGCTGAGCCAATGGGCGGGCTGATGGGTGATGCGATTGCGCAGCCTGTGTTCCAGTTTGGGCAGATGATGACCATCGTCACGTTCCTGTTTATGCAAAGCGTATGGTTTGGCCTCGCCAGTATTGCGCTGATCCCGTTACAGGCCTGGCTGATTCCTAAGCTGCAACGCCAGATCAACCTGCTGAACAAGGAACGTATTCAAGAGGTCCGCAACCTCAGTTCCGAGATTGGTGAAAGCGCGGCGGGCATTAGCGATCTGCGCACCAATGGCGGTTGGCGCTATAGGCTTGCGCAATTTAGTAACCGGTTGGGGCTTTTGTTCGAGATCCGGTTCAAGATTTACAACAAGAAATTCTTTATGAAGTTTCTGAACAACCTGATTACGCAGATGACACCGTTCCTGTTCTATTCGGTCGGTGGCTATCTGGCGATTACGGGTGAGGTGACGGTCGGTGCGCTAGTTGCGGCGCTGGGTGCATACAAAGACCTGAGCGGCCCGTGGAAGGACCTGTTGACCTACTACAATCAGGTTCAGGATATGTCGCTGCGGTGGGAGGTGGTGACCGAACGCTTTGCGCCCTCAAACATGATTCCGGAAGAGTTGTTTGAAGGTGAGCCCGAGGTGATCCCGCATCTGACCGGTGAGATCGAACTGCGCAACGTGACGGTACGCGATGGTGACGGGAAGACGATACTTGAGGACATCGACTTAAAAATCCCCAAGGGCGCGCGGGTGGCGATCAAATCTACCAATGCCGCGGAACGCAATGCGTTGGCACAGGTATTGACCCGTGAAGTTCTGCCGGCGCAGGGCGAGGTGATCATGGCCGGACACAATCTGAAAGACCTACATCAGGCGGTGATCGCTGCGCGGATCGGTTATGCCTATTCACGGCCCTACCTGTTCAGCGGTACATTGGGCAGCAATCTCATGATGTCTCTGCGAACCCGACCGCAACAGCGGCCACAAGCTGATTCTGGCCCAACCCGGTGGCAGATTGAGGCTGCCCGCGCTGGCAATCCGACGGACATGCTGAGCGAGGAGTGGATTGATCCGGCGATCGCCGGGTTAGAGGATATCGACGATATTCGCGCGTGGTGGTTCCAACTTGTCGAAGCGATGGGCATCGACGAATTCATGCTTCGGCGCACTTTGCGGACACGCTTTGATCCCGATCTGCACCCCGCGCTGGCGGAAGATATCGTCAAGCTGCGTAGCACTGTCGCAAAGCGACTGAAGGAACGCGGGCTGGATAGGCATGTTTTTCGCTTTGACCCCGAGCGTTTCAACCCGGCTGTTCCGCTTGGCGGCAACCTGCTGTTTGCTGCACCGTCGCGGGATATTAACCCGGAATCTTTGGCCGATGATGCCCGATTTAAAAACATGCTCGGGATGCACGATCTGGCCAACGACGCAATGGCGATGGCCAGCGCAGTCGTGGAAACGCTGGATCAAGCTTTCGGCCGTGACGGAACCGATCACCCCCTGTTCCTGCGTTTGGGCATGTCGAAAGAGATGTTCCATCGTCTTTTGGACATCAAGGATCGCCGCAAGTCGAAGGGTGAGGGTGGGATAAGTGAGGCAGAACGCGCCTTGTTACTGACGGTTCCATTCTTGCTGACGGCCGAGCAGATTGGTCCGGATTTCCCGGAAGAGTACAAGGAAAAAATCCTTTCCATCCGCAGAAACCAGGCTGAAAGGCTACGAGGTGCGCTTGAGGGCATGTTCGTACCGCTGTCGCCAGATAGCTATATCCCAAGGCTCACAGTGATGGAGAACGCGCTTTACGGCCGGGTTTCACTGATGGCGGGTGCACATGCCGACGAGATCGAGGACGTTGTTGCCGAGGCGATGAACGAGGCCGGCCTGCGCCGCCGGGCCGCGTCCACCATGTTCGATCTGCCGACCGGCCTGGGTGGAAACAACTTGCCGACTGTGTTTCAGGAACGTGCGGCGTTTTCCCGTGCTGGTATCAAGCGCCCTGATATTCTGATCCTTGATAAGGCGTTGGCCAGCCACGATTCCGAAAGCCGCCTGCGCACGCGTCTGCGGTTGCGTGAATTGTTGCCCGATTCAATCATGATTTTTATGGAAGATCATTTTGCGCACCCAGAAGCTTATGATCTGTTTGTCGAAATCAAGGAAGGTCGTATTGACGGTGTATCCCGCACGCAGACCAAGTCGGAAGACGGCATGACGGCTGACCTGAGCAATAAACTGCGGATCATCTCATCGACCGAGTTGTTTTCCGGTATCGACGCACGCAACCAGCGGCTACTGGCTTTCTCAGCGCAATGGTACGAAGTCGCGGAAGGTCAAATGATCTTTTCACGTGGGCAGGCACCGGATGCGGCCTACCTTTGTATAAAAGGGAATGCCAAGCTGGAGTGGTCGGACGAGGACGGGCGAAATCGCGTGATCTCCACCATCGAACCCGGTCGTCTTATCGGCGACCTTTCGATTATCACGGGCGAGTTGCGTCAACTGGACCTTACGGCGACCACTGACTGTATCTTTTTACGTATTGGCGCCGAAGAATTGCGCGCTGTGATCGAAAGTGATGTTTCGGTCGCGGTTCAGTTGCTGCAAACTGTGGCAGGATACTTCTCAAAACTGTCAAACAGGATCAACACGACCCAGAATCCTTCGGACCTTTTCCCCGAAACACAACACTCCATTCAAGGTGAGAACACAGGCAATAATGCGTGACCCCAACGCCTATTTAGCCCACGAACGGTTAGTCCGCGACGCCCGCGCGCGGCCAGAACTGTGGCGTCTTGTTGTAGGCTTGGCCATTGTTGTTGTGCTTTACGTCGCTCTCAATTCCATATTGTTTGCGGTTGTCGGCAATATGGTGGAACCGGGTCAGGCCCAGAATTTGCTGCGCGGCACCTCAAGCCTTGCAACCCTGGTTCTGCTGCTGAGTTTCGGGTTCCTGACGCTGGGCGTCGGTCTGGCGGCGCGCCAAATGCAAAAAAGGTCACTGATCGGGATAATTGGCCCGCGCAGTCTGTGCCTTCAACAATTCTGGCGCGTTCTCAGGGCCTTGGTGATTCTTGGGTCGGTGATGATGGCCCTGCCGCCCTATGGGATGGGCGAGCCATTAACGCAAAACCTCGCTTTTTCCACATGGCTTGTGTTGCTGCCGCTATCGCTGTTTGCTGTGCTGATTCAGACCAGCGCTGAAGAAATACTGTTTCGCGGCTATCTCCAGCAGTCGCTTGCGGCGCGGTTTCGCTCTCCGGTGATTTGGATTGGTTTGCCTTCGGTGTTGTTTGCTGCAGGGCATTATGCACCGGGTGTCAGCGGTGAAAACGCTCTGCTGGTCGCGATTTGGGCATGCATCTTTGGCTTTCTGACAGCAGATCTGACGGCGAGGGCAGGAACGCTGGGGCCCGCTATCGCCATGCATTTCCTGAACAATACCGTCGCACTGGTGTTTATCTCTTTGCCCGAAACTCTTAGTGGCCTGGCCTTGTATCTGCTGCCATACGATATGTCCGGATCCGGCATGCTGCGCCAATGGCTGATGGTGGATTTTGTTGTGATGATCGTAAGTTGGCTCACTGCGCGTCTCGCGCTCAGGCGTTGATTGCAATTCTTTCCCCAGCGTTTTATTTGACGTCAATACCGCATAACAAGGTTCCGACATGAACTGGATCACAAACTACGTCCGCCCCCGGATCAACTCGATCTTCTCGCGCCGCGAAGTGCCCGAAAACCTTTGGCACAAGTGCGACGAGTGCGGCACGATGCTGTTCCACCGCGAGTTGGCGGAAAATCAGAACGTCTGCACGCAATGCGGTCACCATATGGCGATCACGCCGCGCGAGCGGTTCAGGCACCTGTTTGACGGCGGTATTTTCACCGAGGTCAACGTTCCTGCGCCGACGGCCGATCCGCTGCAGTTCCGGGATCAAAAGAAATACCCGGATCGCATGCGAGCCGCCCAGAAAAAGACCGGCGAGAAAGAAGCGATGCTTGTAGCCACCGGTGAAATCGGGCGCACCCCGATTGTAGCTGCTGCGCAGGACTTTTCGTTCATGGGCGGATCTATGGGCATGTATGTCGGCAACGCGATCATCGCCGCCGCGCAAGAGGCGGTAAAGCTCAAACGCCCGCTGATCCTGTTCTCAGCCGCAGGTGGTGCGCGGATGCAGGAAGGTATCCTCAGCCTGATGCAGATGCCCCGCACGACTGTGGCCGTTGAGATGCTGAAAGAGGCGAATCTGCCCTACATCGTCGTCCTGACCCACCCAACCACAGGCGGCGTTACCGCGTCTTATGCGATGCTGGGCGACGTACATATCTCGGAACCCAATGCACTGATTTGCTTCGCCGGACCCCGCGTCATTGAGCAGACAATTCGCGAAAAACTGCCCGAAGGATTCCAGCGCGCCGAATACCTTCTGGATCATGGCATGCTGGACCGCGTAACTAAGCGGACCGAGATGCGCGATGAGTTGATCACCATCACGCGCATGCTGCTCAAACAGCCGCCTGCGGTCAAAGGTGATTTGCCTGCCCCGGCACCCGAAGACACCAAGGTCGAGGCGCCGGCCGAAGACGCAGCCGAATAATGACCGGCCAGACATCTGACCTCATCCTCGACAGGATGATGGCGCTGCACCCCAAGATCATTGATCTGACCCTGGATCGTGTCTGGCGTTTGCTTACGGCCCTTCACAATCCGCAGGACAGTCTGCCGCCCGTGATCCACATTGCCGGGACCAACGGCAAGGGTTCGACCCTGGCAATGATCCGCGCCGGGCTTGAGGGGGCAGGGCTGTCGGCTCATGCCTATACCTCGCCGCATCTTGCGCGGTTCCATGAACGCATCCGTCTGGCGGGAAAGCTGATCTCAGAACCCGCCCTGACCGCCGTTCTGGATGAGTGTTACGCTGCCAATGATGGTGAGAACATCACCTATTTTGAGATCACGACCTGCGCGGCTCTGTTGGCCTTTGCCCGGGAAAAAGCGGATTTCACCTTGCTCGAGGTTGGTCTTGGCGGGCGTCTGGACGCAACCAACGTTGTTCCTCAACCTGCTGTGACGGTAATTACTCCGATCTCGATCGATCACGAGCAATTTCTTGGCAACTCTCTGGGAAAAATCGCAGCAGAAAAGGCGGGTATCATCAAACCCGGCGTTACCTGTATCGTTGGCCCTCAAGAAGATGAAGCACTTGAGGTTATCGAATATACAGCTGCGCGTCTGGGGGCGACGTTGTTGATCCACGGGCAGCATTGGCATGTGCATGAAGAAAACGGGCGCTTGATCTATCAGGATGAGACCGGTCTGCGCGATCTGCCAATGCCGAACCTTCTGGGCACACACCAGCTTCAAAACGCAGGCGCCGCGCTTGCTGTTCTGCGCTACCTGAACCTCGGCGATGATGCCTACGAAGCCGCCGTTTCCAAGGCCGAATGGCCTGCGCGGATGCAACGCCTCAAGACCGGTCCGCTTATCGAGGCCGCACCACAGGCGGAGTTGTGGCTGGACGGTGGCCACAATGCCGCCGCCGGTCTTGCTTTGGCAGACGTGCTGGCAAAACTACCCGAACGTCCAACGCATATGATCTGCGGAATGCTCAACACCAAAGATGTGACCGGCTATCTAGCACCACTGGCCAAACAGGCCGAAAGCCTGACTGCGGTCTCCATACCGGGTGAGGCAGCCACGCTGAGTGCGGAAGAGACCGCAGCTGCCGCTGCCAAGGTGAACCTGCCCGCAACAACCGCCGATAGCGTTACAGATGCGCTCAAGTCGATTGTTGCACAAAACCCGCAAGCCCGCGTTCTGATCTGCGGTTCGTTGTACCTTGCGGGCAATATCCTGCGCGAAAACGGCTGAACCTATCGGTGGCGGAGCGGGGCGGATATCTTACTTCCCCCAATCCTGATCCTGCATTTCGCGCAAGCGCGAGGCGGTGCGCTCAAACTCGAACGTGCCTTCGCCTTCAACGTAGAGCATTTCAGGCTGGGCAGCGGCAGAACAAATGAGGCGCACCTTTGCCTCGTACAGGGCATCTATCAGCGTCACGAACCGCCTTGCCTCGTTGAAATTGTTGCGTGACAGGCGCGGGATGTCCTCAAGCACCAGAACTTTTAGTACCTCTGCAATTGCCAAGTAATCTGCTGGTCCAAGCATCCTGCCGCACAGATCGTAGAACGATGCGCGCGCAACACCGTTTCGAAATGCGGGCAGCTCAACCGTCCGGCCCTTGACCTGCAACATCAAAGGCTCCGCAACACCACCTGACAGATCGTTCCATACGCTGCGAATAGCCTGTCGCGCCTCGGGCCCGATCGGAGTAAAGTAAACAGGTGCGCCCCTTAACCGGTTTTGCCTGTAGTCAGTCGGCGAAACCAGCTCCCAAACCTGAAGCTGTTCCTTGATATGGGCGATGAACGGCAAGAAAAGCTGGCGGTTCAGCCCGTCTTTGTACAGATCATCCGGGTGCCGGTTCGAGGTGGTTACAACCACAACACCGCCCTCATGCAGCATATCGAACAAACGTCCGACGATCATTGCATCAGTGATATCGGTTATCTGCATTTCGTCAAAGGCCAGCAACTTGACTGATTTAACAACCGCTTGTGCGACCGGGGCCAGTGCGTCTTCGACCCCGTCTTGACGTGCCTTGTGCATGCCTGCGTGAATTTCCTGCATGAAGGCATGGAAATGCACCCGCCGCACTGGAACGTCATCCATCGCGTCAACGAACATGTCCATCAACATGGATTTTCCGCGCCCCACACCCCCCCAAAGGTATAACCCCTTTGGCGGTGGCGGCGCCTTGCGAAAGAACCCTCGCTTGACCGGGGCCGACAGCTCTGCCCGGATACGCTCGAACTGGGGCAAGACAGCCTCTTGAGCATCATCCCGCGTCAGGGATCCTTCGGCAATGCGAGCGTCGTAAAGCGAAGTCAAATCCGTCATAGGGCCGAGCCATACCGCCCACGTTGCCCCTTGAAAAGCGGGCATTCTCACTGACACATCAAATTTCCTTATCCTTGACCTCAAATCTGTTGAATTGACCGGTTGTTCAAATTCGCTACCGTCCGTCAAACCACAGCTCTGGGACTCCAATGCCGCACACTGCACGCCTGCTGAACCCGATCCTGATCGTTGGATGCATCATCATCACGGTCAGCTTTGCCGTGCGTGCCTCGTTCGGCGTGTTCCAGATTCCAATTGCAAGCGAATTTGGCTGGCTCCGAACCGATTTCTCACTCGCAATTGCAATCCAGAACCTGGCCTGGGGGATCGGCCAGCCAATCTTTGCTGCGATTGCAGAGAAGATCGGTGACCGGAAAGCGATTATTCTGGGAGCGTTGACATATGCTGCCGGTATGGTCTTGTCGGCGTGGTCGATCACACCGTTTGGGCATCAGATGTATGCGTGGCTAGTTGGGTTCGGTATCGCGGGTACCGGCTTTGGCGTTGTGCTGGCCGTGGTCGGGCGCGCTTCGTCCGACAAAAACCGCTCAATGTCTTTGGCGATTGTCACGGCGGCGGGAAGCTTTGGGCAGGTAATCGGTGCACCGACAGCCGAGTGGTTGCTGACTTTCCTGCCCTGGCAACAGGTTTTTATTGTCTTTGCAATTGCGATTCTGGCACTGGTCCTGACGCTACCCTTCATGCGCGCGCCGCAACCGGTCAGCAAGGCCGAGTTGGAAGAGAGCATGGGCCAGATCATAGGACGTGCCTTCCGCGACCCGTCTTATGCCATGATATTCCTTGGGTTCTTCAGCTGCGGATACCAATTGGCCTTCATAACTGCCCATTTTCCTGCCTTCGTGACCGAAATGTGTGGACCTATCCAGCCCGGGGGTGTCCTGCATTCGCTGGGCATTACCACCACTTCGGCATTGGGTGCCGTGGCAATATCCTTGGTCGGATTGGCAAATATCGGCGGCACCCTCTTGGCAGGCTGGGCTGGAAACCACTTCCCGAAGAAATACCTGTTGGCGGGGATCTACACGTGCCGAACCTTTGCGGCAGCGATCTTCATCATCCTGCCAATCACACCGATGTCGGTTATCGTATTTTCGATCGTGATGGGGTCGCTCTGGCTGGCGACGGTGCCGCTGACCTCAGGCCTCGTCGCGCATCTTTATGGCCTGCGATACATGGGAACGCTTTATGGGTTCATCTTCCTCAGCCATCAGATCGGAGGATTCCTTGGTGTTTGGCTTGGCGGGCGGATGTACGATATCTACGGCGACTATACGATGGTTTGGTGGATCGGCGTGGCCGTAGGTGCCTTTAGCGCCATTGTTCACCTTCCCATTCGGGAAAATCGGACCGCTGCAGTTCCCGCCTGACCTATCTGGCCTCTTCCGAAGTCAACAACCCCTCGGCCACCAGCCGATCCGCCCAGCCTTGCGGCCCGGTGAAGTGATGCGTTTGCCACCCCCGCTTGCGCGCGGTCTCGATGTTGTCGATCCGATCATCCGCAAACAGCAACGCCTCTGGTGGCACACCGCAATCGGCCTCAACCATCTCGTAAATCGGTGGATGCGGCTTCACCGTTTTCATTCGCCCCGAGACGTAGTGCCGGTCAAACTCGTTCAGGAACGGATAGATCGTGGTGGCGTAATCAAAATTCTGTACGCCGAAATTGGTTAGTGCAAAAACGGGAATTTTCTTAGCACGCAAAGCGCGTTGGAGACGGACGGAGTGTGGGATCTCCGGCGCGGCCAACTCGATCCATTTATCATGCCACATCCTGATCTCGTAGCGCCAGTCGGGGTATTTCTCGGCCCATTTATAGATTGTGTCGGTGAAGTGATGGCCCTGATCGACCAAATCGTTCATCCCGTGCAGATCAACCTCTGCGAACATGGCGCGACGACGCTCTGCGCCGATAACCTTGTCATAATAGCGTTCAGGCTGCCATTCGATCAGAACATTTCCGATATCGAAAATTACAGCTTCAATTGGCATGTGGCGCCCCTGTTCATTTACCTATGCTCGCGCCGACTGAACCAATCCGGGACTGGATTTACAAGACGGAACCGCAGCGCGCAGCGCTGCCTCGCCCAACGGGAGGCGATGCATCTTTGATGCGTCGCCGACGGGCGGGAGTACTACCCGCACCGCGCCGCTCGCAACTCGCGTTCCAGGGCGTCCAGAAAGCGCGAGCGGTCGGCCTTGCCAAAAGGTTTGCCGCCGCCACCGGTCCCCAAGGGGTTGGCTGCGCGCAGGTCCGCCATAAGATCACGCATCGCCAGTTGTTGGCCGATATTGGCGGCTGTAAAGGCCTCACCATTCGGGCGCAGGACCCGCGCGCCTGCCTCAATGCATTTCGCAGCCAATGGAATGTCCGAAGTGATCACCACATCGCCTTCCCCGCACCGTTCCGCGATCCATTTGTCTGCCTCGTCGGCACCCTCGGATACGACCACGACCTGCACCAGCGGGTTTGGCGATGGCCGCAACCCGCCGTTCGACACCAGCGCCATCGGCACCTTGTGACGCGTGGCCACCCGTTCGGCCTCGGCCTTGACGGGGCAGGCATCACCATCGACATACAGCGTGGTCACGCCTTCTTTGCCTCTTTCTTTTCAGGTTCAGCTGGTTTCTTGCGCACCTTGAACTCCTCGGGGATTGGCATCCGGTTGAACGCGTCCAAACCGGCGATCTTGTAGGCTTCGGCCAAGGTTGGATAGTTGAACGTATTCTGGACGAAATAGTCCACCGTGCCTTTAAGGTTCAGCACGGCCTGCGCAATGTGGATAAGCTCTGTCGCGCCTTCGCCAACAATTTGCACGCCCAGCACCCGGCGGGTTTTCAACGAGAACAACATTTTCAGCATGCCGTGCTCCAACCCCATAATGTGACCGCGCGATGTCTCGCGAAAGCGCGCTACGCCAACCTCGTAGGGGATGCCGCGCTCTTGCAGCTCTTCCTCAGACATGCCGCAGGTCGAAATCTCGGGCACCGAGTAAATGCCATAGGGATACCACGGGCTTTCTGGCAGCGTCGGTGTTTCCAGGGCATGACAGGCAGCCACGCGCCCCTGTTGCAGCGACGTTGAGGCCAGCGAGGGATGCCCGATTACATCCCCCGTCGCATAGATATGCGGCACAGATGTCTGATAGGTCTTGCGATCCACCTTGATCCGATTGCGGTGGTCCGTCTCAAGCCCGACGGCATCCAGATTCAGCGCCGAGGTCGCACCCATTCGTCCGGCCGCAAACAACAGCATTTCCGCCCGAACATGCCGCCCGTTGTCCAGGGTTACTTCGACATGATCGCCCGCATCGTCGATCTTTTCCACCGCCGATCCCAACCGCAGATCGACGCCGTTTTCACGAATTTGATGGGTAAAGTCGTGGATGAGCCGTTTGTCGATGAAATCCAGAAACGTTTCGCGCGGCTCGATCAGCGTCACCCTCACGTCCAGTGCCGAGAACATGGTGGCGTATTCCACCCCGATCACACCGGCCCCAATCACGACCAGTGACCGCGGGATCTCTGCCATTTCTAGAAAATCGTCGCCGTCGACCACGGTCTTGCCGTTGAAAGGCACGTAATCCGGCCGATAGGTTTTGGTGCCCGTCGCGATCAGAAACTTGGCCGCCGTCAAGCGGGTCTTGTCTCCGGCATCGGTGGCCACCTCAACCTCATGCGGGCCAACAAATTTTGCAAGACCGTTGAGGGTTTCAACGTGATTTCGGTTGAACTGATGCTCCAGCACGTCGACCTCGTGGTCCAAAGTCATATGCAGACGCGCCTTGAGGTCTTCTGCCCGGATCTGATCCTTGACGCGGTATGAGCGGCCATAAAAGCTACGCTCGCGCCAGCCGGACAGGTTAAGAACGGTTTCCCGCAGGGTCTTCGAAGGAATAGTGCCCGTGTGAACGGACACGCCGCCGAACCTATCCTTGCGGTCGATGACCAGAACGCGCCGTTTTAGCTTGCCGGCCTGTATCGCTGCGGAACGTCCCGACGGGCCCGACCCGATTATGATCAGGTCAAAGTCGTATTTGCTCATCCGTTAATCCCCATACAGCGCTTCGGCGTGAAAGGTGATGTGGTCTTCCATGAAGGTCGACACGAAGAAATAGGAATGATCATACCCCGGCTGGAGGCGGTAAGTAGCCTGTTGGCGGCGTTCAGCGATCGCAGAGGCCAGCGCCTCGGGGCGCAGAAGGTCGATGAATTGATCATTCGCGCCAGTATCGATCAGGATCGGGCCATCAAAACCCTTTTCTTTCATCAACAGCGCGGCGTCATGCTTGGCCCATGCGGCCTCGTCATCACCCAGATAGGCGCTGAGCTGCTTACGACCCCAATCCGATCCGGTCGGGTTCGAGATTGGGGCAAAGGCTGAAACGGACCGGAAACGCCCGTGCAGGTTCATCGCCAGCGTCAAGGCGCCATGGCCACCCATCGAATGCCCGGTGATCGCCTGACGATCCCCGTCGATGGGGAAGGTTTTGGTCAGAAAGCCGGGCAGTTCCTCGGCCACGTAATCCCACATTTTGAAATGCGGCGCCCAGGGCGCTTGCGTCGCGTTGACATAAAACCCTGCACCCTGACCCAGATCGTAGTCTTCGTGATCCGCGACACCCTCACCCCGTGGCGATGTATCGGGAAACACAACGGCGATGCCTTGTTCTGCCGCCCAGGCCTGCGCACCTGCTTTGGTCATGGCGTTTTCATGGGTGCAGGTCAGACCGGACAGATACCACAGTACAGGCACAGGGCCGTCCTTGGCCTCGGCGGGTAGAAACAGGCCTAAGGTCATATCGCACTGGCAGGCTGAGGAGGCATGGCGGTAAACGCCCTGCACACCCCCGAAACAGGCGTTTTCAGAAAGGGTTTCCATCTGGCAAAATCCTTCACTTTGAGTTGCGACATGGCTAACGACCCGCGGGCGTGGCGTAAAGACCACCGTCCGCGGAGGCACATATTTTTTGATCGTCAGACTTCAGAGTGCTGCGAGCCAAGCAATCACAACGGGTACGGTCAGTATGCTGGCCGCGGTCGACAACAGAATTGCCGCTGACGCGCGGTGCGGGGCCACGCGGTAATGGGCGGCCAGCATATAGACATTGCCCGCAACCGGTAACGCGGCGGCAGCGATGGCGACCGAGGCTGGAAATGACGCAACCGGGATCAGCCAGATCAAGGCAATTGCGACACAGGCCGGATGAAGGACCAGCTTGCAGAAGCTCAGCCAGGCCGCAATCTGGACCCGCTCGGCGGATTTGGACGCCAGCGACGCTCCGATCGCGAACAATGCGCCGGGCGTTGCAGCCCCGCCCAGAAGGCTCAGAAAATCGTTCATCGGGTCAGGGACCGGCACCTGAAAGGCCGACCATAGCATGCCCGCAGAAATTGACACGATCATAGGGTTCTTCACCAATCCTAAGCCGATAAGACGCAAAGTGGCGAGGCTGAGGCGACCGTCGCGACCGGCATGGATCAAGATCACGATGAGTGAGGAAAAAACCACCAGATCAACTGCCAAGACGAGCATAACGGGCCCGATGGCCGCTTCGGACAACAGCAGGGCCAACATCGGCAAACCTAAAAAGCCAACGTTGCCAATGGCCGCGCATTGCGCCTCGACCGCCGCGGTGGGGACATCAAGCCCCCGTATCCACGCCACAAATGTGGCCAACAGATAGACGGCCATTGTGCCCAGCAGATAGCCCAAAACCAGCCGGCCGTTGAAGATTTCGGCAAAAGGCAACGTTGCGGCAAAGCGGAACAGCATCGCTGAAAGCGCAAAATAAAAAACAAACTTGGTCAGATAAGCCGTCGCGTCTTCGGTAAAGAAGCGGCTGCGCCCGGCCCAGTACCCCAGGCCGATGATCGCAAAGAACGGAAGGGTGCGCAGAAAAATCTCGACCATGGGCAGAGTGTTAGCACTGTTTTGCTGCTTAGCAAATCACCCGAAATCAAGGCCTCCAAACGCAAGAATATTGAGTGAGGATCAGCCATTTCTCAACGAAATTGCGCGAATCGTTGTATCTGAACTGATCGGTTTATAGTTTGTTGGGTACAGCTACCCAAGGAGAGCCCATGACTGAGACAGCCGCCATCCTTCGAACGGGCCGCAAATTTGATCAGGTGCTGCGCGGCGCCCGAGAGGTTTTCATGGCGGATGGGTTCGAAGGCGCAAGCGTCGATGACATCGCGCGGGCGGCGGGTGTTTCGAAGGCAACGTTGTACAGCTATTTCCCGGACAAGCGGTTGCTGTTCACCGAAGTCGCCCAGACCGAATGCAAAAGGCTTGCTGAAAACGTCATTTCGATGATCGACGATTCCAAACCTGCGCGCGAGGTTCTTACAATTGCGGCGACACAGCTGGCAGCGTTCTTGGTGTCGGATTTCTCGCAACAGGTGTTTCGGGTTTGTGTTGCCGAACGGGACCGGTTCCCGGAACTTGGCATGGCCTTTTTTGAGGCCGGGCCGCAGAACGGTCAGCGCCACATGGTAGAGTATCTTGAGAAGGCCGTCGAAAAGGGTGAACTCGCCATCGAAGATGTGCAGATCGCGGCGGAACAATTTTCAGAGCTGTGCAAGGTCCGCATCTGGACCAAGGCAGCATTGGGTATTCAGACAAGTTTCAGCAAATCGGAAATCGACGAGATCGCGTTGCAGGCCGTTGATATGTTCATGGCCCGATACGGTGTCTGACAAAGAGGGCACGACCAAGATTTGAGCAGCCACGAAGGCGTTCGCTGAAACAAGGGCCAACGGCGAAATTGATGTTTGACAGGTGGCGCATTCTGGAAAACCATCTGTCGGATAATGCGAAGGCCCTTTGATCTTTGACCCGTGCGACTGCCAGTTTTTCCCGCCGTCTGAGCGACTTGCTTGTTCAGATATATCCTGAACACGATCAGGCTATTCTGGCGCAACAGATCACAGATGCTTTCTGGCCCGCAGGCACGCATCGGCGGAAACAAGGCCGCAAGCCCGGCAACAAGCTTTGGTCGGAAAAAGACAGCGTCCTGATCACATATGGAAACTCGATCGAAGATCAGGCCCACAAACCGTTGGACCTATTGCACGACTTTCTGATCCGGCATCTCAGGGGTGTCGTGAACGGTGTGCATATCCTGCCGTTTTTTCCTTTTACCTCGGATGATGGGTTTGCGGTGTCTGACTACTATAGCGTCAGTACTCAGCTGGGCGATTGGCCCGACATCACGCGGATCGCCAAAGATTTCCACCTGATGTCCGATCTGGTGCTGAACCATGTGTCCAGTCAAGGCGCGTGGTTTACCAATTACCTGCAGGGAAAATCTCCTCACGACCGTTTCTTTGTCGAAGCCACGCCCGAGGATGATCTATCTCAGGTCGTGCGTCCTCGCACTACGCCGCTGTTGCGGCAGGTCGAAACCAATCAGGGCGAGAAATACGTTTGGTGTACCTTCAGTCACGATCAGGTTGATCTGGATTTTTCGAACCCTGAGGTCTTGATCGAGATGCTGCGGATCATCCGCCTCCACATAGACAAAGGGGTGCGGATCCTGCGGCTGGATGCGGTGGCTTTTGTCTGGAAAGAGATCGGCACCAACTGCATCCACCTGCCGCAGACACACGCCATCGTTCAATTGCTAAGGCTGCTCTGCGACTTTACAACGGAAACACTGGTCCTGTTGACCGAAACCAATGTTCCCCGAACTGAGAACCTCAGCTATTTCGGCAATCGGAATGAGGCGCACGCCGTTTACAACTTCCCTCTGCCGCCGCTGATCCTACATGCGATGCAGTCGGGGACAGCACAATATCTGCGTGAATGGCAGGCTGCGATGCCTCCTGCGCAATTGGGATGCGCCTATCTGAACTTTACGGCCAGTCATGATGGGATTGGCATGCGCCCTGCCGAAGGGGTTCTGCCGCCTGATGAAAAAACACGCATGATCGACACTGTCCGCCGTATTGGCGGTTTGGTTTCAATGCGGGCCTTGCCCGACGGGCGGGAAGAACCCTATGAGCTGAACTGCGGGTATTTCGAGGCCATGCGCGAAACGTTTGACGGAGAGGACCAGTACCATCTGGCGCGCTTCATCTGCTCTCAGACGATTGTCATGTCGCTTGAGGGGATACCGGCGTTCTACATCCATTCCCTGCTGGCAACGCCAAACGATCATGAGGGGGTCGCTCGGCGCGGCATGAATCGGGCAATCAACCGACATCGCTGGCATTATCCAGAGCTGCTGGCGCGATTGGCTGATCCGGGATCAAATCAGGCCTTGGTGTTGTCGGAACTGTCGCGGCGCATCCGATTACGCGCAAAGCAACCCGCCTTTCATCCCAACGCGACGCAATTCACCTTGCGGTTGGACAATCGGGTCTTTGGCATCTGGCGGCAGAGCCTGGATCGCAGTCAGTCGATTTTTGCTTTACACAATGTCTCGTCAGAGCCAGTGAATGTCAGCCCGACCGAGTTTAACATGATTGCCGAAGAAACCTGGACCGATGCCCTGACTGAGGAAATCCTTGCAACTAACGGCCCGGATATCGTGCTCGCCCCGTATCAATGCCGCTGGATCACGAATGCGGGGTGAATTCTGCAAGATCGTCGGACACCGCCGCCTTGAGCCGCAACAAGAATTCAGGGTCCGCTGAATGGACACGGTTCCAGGTCGGGATGAACGGCGTTTCATGCGGGTTGTCCAGAAAAAACTGACCAGCGCGGATGATGTTTTCGGCAAACAGCTCGATTGATTTTTCTTCCTTGTGGCGATCCAGTTCCAACCCGTTCATCCGTGCATCGGTGTAGTAGCTTTCAAGCAAATCCAGCGCTGAGCGGTAGTATGTTGCCTTCAGAGTGCGGAACGTGTTCGGGGTAAAGACTGTCCCATCTGCGGCAAGCTTGCGGAAGATTGCCTTGCAGATGTCCGTGGACATGCGACTGAGACCCTGATTGGCGTCTTCGGGCGACAGGTCCTGGTGCTTATGATCGTAATTGTCGGCGATTTCGACCTGGCAGACAGATTTGGGCGCCAGATTGCGCCACGCCTCGGACAGTACGCCAATCTCCAACCCCCAGTCTGACGGGATGCGCAGATCGGGCAGGGTAGGGGTGCGGATCGCGAACTCGCCCGACAACGGATACCGAAAGCTGCGCAGGTAATCGAGGTAGTCCCGATCTCCGACCACCTTCTTCAATGCAATCAACAGCGGGCTAACCAAAAGACGCGTGACACGACCGTTCAGCTTGCCATCACCAATGCGCGGGTAGAAACCCTTGGCCATTTGGAACGGAAAGGTAGGGTTCACGACCGGATAGACCAACCGGTCCAGCATCTGTCGATCGTAAGTTACGATATCGCAGTCGTGAATCGCCATAACCGAACTGTCTGCACACGCCAGTAAATAACCAATGCAAGACCAAACATTCTTGCCTTTGCCGGGTTCCTGCGGGGCAAGACCCAAATCGTTCAGATGCGATTGCAATAGGCTCAGGCGCGGGCTGTCATTCCAGATCACGGCATGGTTTTGCGGTAGTTTTGCAAAAAACGCGCGTGCATGACGGTATTGACTCTCATCAGCCTGATCCAGCCCGATGACAATACGGTGGAGATAGCTCACCTGCGCCAACTCATCCAAGATACCCGCCAGCGCCGGGCCTTCCAGCTCGGAGTAAAGGCACGGCAATATCAGAGTAATTTTGCGGGTCTCAGCATAAACCGAAATCTCATGCGCCAGATGTCCCGCAGGTCGACTGCGCAGATTGTGCAGCGTGGTTATATTGCCGTTCTGATGAAAATCCGCCATGCCGAATACCTTTTGTGATCAGAGGTCCGCAGTCAGGATCAGGATCGCCTCTGACCAGCCCTGCGGCCCGCTATGTGTTGTTCTCAGTATCTGTTTTTCTATGTCTGGTGGAAAAGGGGGAATTGACGGTCCATCAGGATTGGCGACAACGACGCCCTGATCAGCAGTTTGGATCATTTCAGCGTCGTTTGGTGCATCACCCAAGGCAATTGTGCGGCGGGGTTTGAGGTGCCGGATCACTTCGGCCATCGCGTCAGCTTTCGTTCTGCCAAAGGACAGGGTCAGAAAGCGACCACCTTGCCTAGCCGTCACTCCGTTACGTGCCGCTTCTTTCAAAAATGCCTGCAAGCCTGCTTGAGACCCCGTCCAGAGACCGGGTTCACTAAACCTGCGTCGGCGTGCAAGGGCCGCTTGCGCCGGGCTGAGGCCCGTTTCCCGCGCGACGTCGAAATCTGTCATGTCTCCGAACCCGAGAAACCCCTTGGGCAGCGTTTCAAGGACGGCACGCAGGCGAGTATAATCGTCGTCATTAGAATCGGGTTTGCCGGGCCAAAGTATGCCTGCACCGTTTTCGACGATGGCGGGCATGTCGGTCAGACCCATCTGTTGCTGAAGGACACGAATTTCTTCCGCTGTCTTGCTGCTGGCCAGAACAAGGCCGGCCCCCAGATCTCTCAACCGTTCAAGGCCGGGTTTGGCCGCGTCCCAGCCATAGTCGTGATGATCCAATAGCGTCCCATCCAAATCAGAAAACACCAATAGGGGCAGGGCGTGTGCGGCAGAGTCGTTCATTTGCCGGAGAGTAAAGGATCGCGGACGCACATTGTAAATGCGGACTGACGAATTTCCGGTCAACTTCGGCACGAACGCCTAATTATTGGGCGCATTTGTTGCCAGGCGACATCGGGTGCTATGGTCGTTTGAACACGCGCCGCGCCGCCTCAACTTTGGCGCGCACAAAGCAATCCTCGGCGTGATCATTGATCAACCCCATGGCCTGCATGAACGCATAGACCGTTGTTGGCCCCAGGAATTTCCACCCCCTGCGCTTTAACTCTCGTGCAATTGCCTCGGATTCCGGGCTGGTTGACCGGGACTGCGGCGGCGCGAGGTTTTCAGGTCGCGGTTCGTAGCGCCAGAAAAAGCTGGCCAGCGATCCTTCGGTCTCAACCATTTCAACAGCACGCCCGGCGTTGTTGATCACCGCAGCGATCTTGCCCTTGTGTCTCACGATGGAGTCATCAGTGAGCAAACGATTTACGTCCGCTTGCCCATATGTTGCAATCTTCCGAAAATCGAACCTGTCAAAAGCGGCGCGAAAGCCCTCGCGCTTGTTCAGAATTGTCCGCCAGCTCAATCCCGATTGGAAGCTTTCAAGGCAAAGTTTTTCAAAGAGACGGGTATCGTCCGCAACGGGAAAACCCCATTCTTTATCATGATAGTCCAAGAATTCCGGTGCGGCACCAGCCCACTTACATCTTGTGCGCCCATCAGGTCCAACAAAAAGCGCGCTCATGCAGCGGCGCCTTTCAGAAACGCCAACCGCGCGTCAGTTCGGCCGGGTGCGACCTCTTGAATGTGGGGCGTCGCAATGCCTTCCGCAACAAACGGGTCAGCGGCCACCCGTTCTTCAAGTTGGTCCCGACTGCTCGCAACGGCAAGTATTGCACCCCCACCCTGAGGTTTCAGTCCGCCGACAACAAGGAAAGCCCCGTCGTCGAACCCTTTTGCAATCCACGCGTTATGCGCAGCCATGTACTCGGCCGCTTTTCTTTTCTTTTCTGTCAGGTTGAGGGTGATGATATACATGATATTTCCGTCTAGGTTTTGATAATTACGCCATCGGCCACAGCATCAAGCCAGGCCAGCATTTGTTGCGCTTCTTGTTCAAGGAACGGCTCATCGGGATAGGCGTTGGCAAGGGTTGCCGCACCTTGGCTTCGCGCCAGAATATGCATGGCCAGTGCATCGGCATCGTCTTCTCTGCCCATTTCCTTGAACCTCCGAGCCAGCCAGACTCGGAACAGATCGAACAGATCGCGTGCACCGGACTCGCCGGGATGGTTCAGCTTTGACAATTCCAGGAACAACGTCCCGACGGGGCACCCGTATGAGCGGATCTTTTGGTTGTTCATCAACAAGATTCGGATGAAGTTGGCGACGCATTGCTTTGGGGAATGGCCTGCTTCGACCCATCTTCCCAGCATTTCCGACCTGTCGCGAATTCGACGCTCGATAACAGCATCCAGAATCTCATCCTTGGTCTTGAAGTGGTAATAGAAGTTGCCGCGCGAGATTCCCACGACGCTTGCAATATCTGCGAAAGACGTAAAATCGAACCCGCGTTCATAGATCAGCTTGTCCGCAGCGGTTATTATCTTTTCGCGCGTATCCGATGCCTTCATGCCCACTTCTTTCCAAACTTGACCCAAACACCGCCTGAGTCACACTCAGTTCTTAAGGTTAGATTTGGGGCAAGTGTCCTAAATTGTCAATCGATTAAAATATTGAAAAAATGATGTTTACAGACTTAGGACATTTGACCTAATATAATTATTGGACACTTGACCTAAAAAGGAAAGCTATGAAACCTGACTTGTTCTCTTCCACACAAATCGGCGATCTGAAACTTCGCAATCGAATGGTAATGGCACCGTTGTCGCGCAGCCGCGCAACCCCCGAGGGCGTCCCCACCCCTCTTATGGTTGAGCACTATCGGCAGCGCGCATCAGCCGGTTTGATCATCACAGAGTCTGCACCCGTATCGCACCAAGGGGTTGGATACCCATGCACACCCGGCCTGCACACGCCCGAGCAAACCGCGGGATGGTTGCGTGTTGTGAATGCCGTCCATGCGCAAGGCGGCCGAATTTTTGCGCAGCTGCAGCATTGCGGCCGGATTTCGCACAAAAGTCACCAACCCACCGGCTGCGTGCCCGTCGCACCATCAGCCGTCTTGCCGGATGGCGTTGCGTTTACCGCGACGGGATATCAACCCTTTGAAACACCGCGGGCTTTGGAAGCCGGGGAAATAAAGGATGTTATTGCGCAGTATCGGCAAGCAGCCGAGAATTGCTTGGCGGCTGGCTTCGATGGAGTCGAGGTTCATGCCGGAAATGGCTATTTGATTGATCAATTCCTGCGCGATGGCACGAACAAACGCGAAGATGCCTATGGGGCACGCACCAAAAACAGGATGCGTTTTTTGAACGAAGTTCTTGATGCTGTGACTGACGTCTTACCGGTAGGTCGGGTTGGTGTGCGACTGTCTCCGGAAAACACCTTCAACAGCATGTCGGATTCTGATCCGCAACGGCATTTCGAGGAAATTGTCGACAATCTCTCTAGAAGAGGTCTGGGGTATCTTCACGTACTGGAAACCAGCATGGACTTTGGTGGGCATGTCGCAGGCGCATCCAGGACTATTGATTACGGCAAACTACGTAAGCTTTTCTCTGGCCCCTATATCGCCAACAACGGCTACACCAAAGAACGTGCGGAAAAGGCCATTCAGGGCGGTCACGCCGACCTGATCTCGTTCGGAGAGGCGTTCCTGTCAAACCCGGATTTGGTGCGACGCTTTAAGGAGGGGTTGCCGCTCAACACGGTTGATAAGTCGACATTCTATACGGGCGGGGCGACGGGATACACCGACTATCCACAATTTTCTGCAGATTTCACAGACGCAGCTTAGCCGTACATGGCGTGATGACTATGGCCGCTCAAAGCACCAATAATCTGAGCCGGGGCGCCGGCTCAGCATTCGGTTAAAACACACTTCCCGGAGTGAGAAATTAGTGAAAGTCCCAAGTGCCAGTGGCTTCGCGGTTCACGATGAACGCTTCAAGCGACAGACTAGCAGACCTAATTGTAAGATGACGCGCGTTGATACCTTTAGCTTTCGCGGGGATTGTTGACGGCATGGCTACTGATCCTGCGCACGCTCCATTCAACGGCATCCCGCATGGTTCTACCCAGAGCGTCGTCAAAAGCCTTGACCAGATCCGGGGTTTGGTCGCTGGCCGAAACCACATACTCCCGGAACGAGTTGGATGCGATGATCTTGTCGTCAAACTCGTCAATGATCTTGATGTTGATGCGAACTTCGACTCGAATGGTCTTGGTGCCTTCGGTCTCATTAACCACCAGCCCCTGGAATTCCCGAATATCAGGCGCGATGACGTAGTCGGGGCGCAAACCGACCGTTGACCGGCCCACGGCTGCCACCTTGCCACTGTTTTCATAACTTTCGACCAGCAACGCCTGAACGATCAGCGGTGCGCGATCCACCCAGCGGGCGCGCGGCAGATATTGCACCTGAAACGGGGTCGGCTGGATTGCGATTTGGTCCGTATTGACCGCAGCCGTCGCCGTGGGTTCCTGTACCACAATCTGCTTTTGAACACGCGGCAACGCCGAAGAAAATGTGCTTTTGGGCGTCAGCAGGTACAGGTCGTTCGGCTTGGACGCCTGCCGCAGCGTTCCCAAACCTGCGCATCCCCCCAGCGATACAAGGGCAAGGACCACAAGAAATTGCCTTATCATTGGCTAAACTCCGATGCTTGTGTCCCCAATAGAAAACGCGCGGGATCGCGTTCAACTCTGTCGACCAGGCGATCCATGTTGATGACCAGCCGCTGCGACTCTTCGATGAAACGGGTGAATTGCGGCAGGCCGACCCGCAAGAAAGTCGATAGCTGGCGTCGATTGTCCTGCACTATGCCATCTATCGTTCCCAACAATTCTGAGGCAGATTGCGAAGCGCTGAGAACATCGGCCGAGATGTCATCCAGCCGTTCGGTGACATTCTTCACGGTCGCTGACACCTCGTTGGCCGCTGTTCGTATGTCGTCCATCACGACACCAACGTCTTCATTTATGATCTTGTTGGCCGAGTCAAAGGCGCGCTCGGCGGCGCTGAGCGTGCCTTTCGTCGAGTCCATCGCAACCGTTATCGAACCGAGGGTGCTGTTTGCATTCTCGAATGTCTCGGTAATGACAGACAGCGACATCTCGGCCTCATCCGTCAGCACGTTCAGGTTTTCAGCCAGGGTTGAGGCCCGGTCGATGAACGGTTTTACATCGTCTTCTATCACCTCACCCGCGCTTTCAATGACAGTTTTCGCACTGTCCAATGCCGCTGTGGCGGAGTCAGACGCTGCTTTGACGCTTTCCAGTGTGTCGTTGCCTGTGTTTAGTGTTGTTTCAGCGGTCTGGACCAGATTATCCAACCCATCCGTGAAATCCCCGATCTTCTTGGCAGCGCCGCTTAGATCCCCGGATAGGCTCTCAAAATCAGAAAGTGTCCTGTCCAACCGCCCCGAGGCTGCGCCGAGATTGTCCAGAATGTTATTGACCCTCTGGCGGTTTTCTTCGTCGACGACGGCATTCAGGTTTTCCAGCAAGGTTACAGCCTCATCCAGCACCTTCGGCGCGCCTTCGAACAGCGACTGGATGGCGCTGCGTCTGCTTTGGATGACACTGTTCTGGGGCAGTCGTTCACCGCTGGCCGACCCGCCGGTCAATTCCACATAACTGACGCCGGTCACACCAAGGGATTGCAGCTGTGCAATCGTGTCCTCGGTCACCGGGATTTCCGCGTCAATCTCAAGCCTGACCCGCACTTTGGATGGGTCGTCATCGTCGAGGGTCAACGAAATGACTTGCCCAACCGGCAGGCCGTTAAAACTGACGCCACCGGCTGCGGAAAGCCCCGAAACGTTATCGAACAAAACGTCATAATACGCGTATTGCCGCGAGACCTCGAATTTCGCGAGCCATAGGAAAAATCCGAATGCCCCAAGGATACCCGCAAGGGTAAAAGCGCCGATCAGGATGTAATTCGCTCGGGTTTCCATGATCTCTACCTATCGTGCCCCTTCTCTTGCGCTGCGTGCGCCCGGGGGCCGGTAAAATATTCTTGCACCCAAGGATGGTCGACTTTGGTCATTTCTTCAATCCGTCCCTCAACCAGCACGCGTTTTTCTGCTAGCACCGCAACGCGGTTGCAAATGGCATACAGGCTGTCCAGATCATGTGTCACCATGAAAACCGTCAATCCCAATGCGTGCTGCAATTCACCGATCAGCTCGTCGTAGGCGGCCGCCCCGATAGGGTCCAATCCGGCGGTGGGTTCGTCCAGAAATACGATTTCGGGATCCAGCGCCAATGCGCGCGCCAGCGCAGCACGTTTGCGCATGCCACCGGACAGTTCAGATGGAAATTTCTCGCAGCTGAGTTGCGGCAGCCCCACCAGGCTGATCTTCAGGCTTCCCAAAGCCTGCATCAGCTTTTCGCTCAGCCCGGTATGTTCGCGCAACGGGGCCATGACGTTCTGCAATACGGTCAGAGAGGAAAACAGTGCCCCGTCCTGAAACGCAACGCCCCAGCGTTTTTCGATCCTGCGCCGCTCCTGTTCGGGACCGTTCAGCACATCGACACCCAACACCTCGATACTGCCAGCGGCGGGTTTGTTCAGCCCGACAATCGTGCGCAGCAAAACCGACTTACCTGTGCCCGAGCCGCCCACGATGCCGAGCACCTCGCCCCGCCAGACGTCCAGATTCAGGTTCTGGTGCACCACCTGCGACCCGAATTGGTTGGTCAGATTGCGCACACGGATCACTGCCTCGCGCTGAGTGTCAGTGTCCGAAGTCTGCTGCAGCACGGTCCCGTCCATGTCAGATATCCAACGTCGCGAAAAAGATCGAGAACAGGGCATCCAGGGCAATAACCATGAAGATCGATTGAACCACGGATGCCGTCGTCCTTTGACCAACGCTCTGAGCCGAACCTTTGACCTGCAGGGCCTGCCAACAGGCGACCACCCCGATGACGAGTGCGAAGAAAGGCGCCTTGATCATACCGATGGCGAAGTGCCAGATTCCGGTGCCTTCCTTCAAACGGGTCACAAACATGCCGGGACTGATGTCAAGGTCGATCCAACTCATCAAACCGCCACCGATCAGGGCGGCCATATCAGCAACAAAACCAAGGATCGGCAGCATGATCAGCAAGGCCACAACACGTGGAATCACCAGCACTTCGATTGGGTCCAGACCCAGCGTGCGCATGGCGTCAATCTCTTCCTGCACTTTCATCGAGCCGATGGATGCGGTGAATGCAGACCCAGAGCGGCCGGCGACAATAATGGCGGTCAGCAGAATACCTAGTTCCCGCAACACCGAGATCGAGATCAGCTCGACCACAAAAATCTCGGCTCCGAACTGTTTTAGCTGGGTCGCGCCCTGAAATGCCAGCACAACGCCGATCAGAAACCCCATCAGAGCAACAATAGGGATGGCTTTCAATCCGACCTCTTCCATCTGCGACACCAATGCCGCCTGACGCAGTCGCCATGGCATCACGATCGTGCGGGCCAACCGATGCAATGTCAGACCCAAAAAGCCCAGCATGGACAGAGTGTCCTTCCATGCTCCGGCTGTGCCTTCACCGACGGCAGCTACCCAATCGACAAAGCTGCGGGGTTGGACCTCGGTACCCTGTTCGTCCGGAATATTCTCGGCCACCGTGTCAAGAAGGGCAGATTGTGCAGGGCTTAACCCTTCAAACCGGATCTCAGCGCCCAGATTTCGTGAGCGACGCGCCAGATCGGCAATTAACCACGCGCCGCCAGTATCAAGCGCCTCGACCTTGGACAGATCAAACGTAATGTTGCCCCCTTGCGGCTGAACTGCGGCAAAGGCCTGTTCGATGGTGTCCAGCGATTGGGTCAACATCTCACCCGAAATACGCAGGCAGACGCCATCTGCGTCATTGTCCGAATGTATCATGGGTTGCGTCATGGGTGTATGTGATGTGAAACAGCGCCTTGCTGCAACGCATTTTTAGAACGTTTGAGGATTCGTCGCCGCGCATAGGCAGTGGTGTAACAATTTGTGCCCGGCCCATGCCTGTTTACACACTCATTTCGACGGGGCTGTTTTCCGAAGGGCGCAGAGTTTAGGGTCACCCAAACTCAGCACACCGAAACGCTTGTCGGGACCAAATAACGAAGACAGGGTTTGCGGCAGGAGCACAGTTTTAGAATCAGAGTTGGCAGAATGCAGAAACCGGGAAATATCCTGTTCATTATCATTGATCAGTTGAGAGCGGATTGCCTGCACGGTGCTTTGGCTGATCATGTCGATCTGCCAAACCTGCGCGCGCTTCGGGGCGAAGCCGTCAGCTTTGACCGTCACTACTCGGTCACCAACCCCTGCGGCCCGTCCCGAGCCTCGATCCTGACCGGGCAGTACGCGATGAACCATCGGTCCGTCCGCAATGGCACGCCACTGCGGCACGACACGCCCAATCTTGCAAGTGAAATGCGCAAGGCCGGGTATCTGCCCATGCTGTTCGGTTATACCGACACCTCTGCCGATCCCCGCGTGCATGATCCGAACGATCCGGTTCTGAAATCTTATGAACAACCCATGGCAGGATTCGATGAAATTCTCGAAATGCGGTTGGAGGAATCCTATCCTTGGCGGTCGCATCTGATGATGCGGGGCTACCGCTTTGACACCTATTGGGATGTGCACAAACCGACCTCTCCCAACGGAGCTACGCCGCGCCTGAATGACCCGGCCCTTTATCGGGTCGAGGACAGTGATACGGCCTTTTTGACGGACGCGTTCCTCAGCAGTATTGCAGCCTACAAAGGTCAGAACTGGTTCGCTCACCTAACTTATATCCGGCCACACCCGCCGCTTGTCGCGCCCGCGCCTTACAACGATATGTACGATCCAGCCACGCTGCCAGAACCGGCCGGGTTTCCTGATGAGGCCGAGGAACGGGCCATGCATCCCTTCTTTGGCCCGACAATAGACAGGCAAACGGCTGCGGATGTCGTCTTGGGTTTCGAAAGCGTTGATCCCAATGTTGCGAATATCCAGATTCTGCGATCCGTTTATCTGGGGCTCGCGACCGAAGTGGATCACCATATCGGGCGCATCATCCAGTTCCTCAAAGAAAGCGGTCAATACGACGATACGCTGCTGGTGGTCACGTCAGATCACGGAGAGATGCTGGGCGATCGCCACAGCTGGGGAAAAATGACGGTTTATGACGCGGCTTATCATACGCCTTTGATCATCCGGCAGCCAGGAAACGAAGCGCAGTCAGGATCGGTGGTAACTGCACCGACCGAGTCGATCGACATAACTCCGACTATTCTGGAATGGGTCGGTCAAACTGCGCCGAACGCGATGGACGGGAGGTCATTGATGCCTTTGTTACAAGGCGAGGAACCTGAAGATTGGCGCGACTATACCTTCAGTGAATTGGATTTTGCCGATCCTGAAACCCCGTCGGTGTGGCAACGGAAGCTAGGAATAGGCGACAGCGAGTCGTGCCTGGGCATTCTACGCGATGAACGCTTTACGTTGGTCGAGTTCGCCGCTGACCTACCGCCACTATTGTTCGATCATGAGGGCGAAGGGGAATTGCAGAATGTTGCGGACGACCCGGTCTATGCCGCGGACTTGGCGCGTTTAGGGCGGCAGATGCTGCGACATCGGATGCGCAACATGGATCATACGTTGTCGCTGCATTCGCTAACGCCGGACGGCGCAAAATCCAAAGCGCGTTACTAACGCAACCTGCGGTGTTCTTGCCCCCTACACCCGCGATTAATCCAATGCTACGCATAACTTGTAGGGAGGGCAAAGTTGGACATTACAGATCAACAGATAAAGTCTATGACAAGCGCGGGCCTGAACCTGATCGGACAGGCGCTGTCGATCTATGACAGTCAGCTGCGTCTGGTGGTCAGTAACCGCCGCTTTCAGGATATGTTTGATCTGCCGGATGAACTGGTTCAGCCCGGTGCATTATTCGCCGAAACGATCCGTTATCTTGCGTCACAGGGTGAATACGGCACGGATATCGACGTAGAAGAAGCCGTCAATCATCGCGTCCAGCAGGCGCTGACGTTTGAGCCGCATTACTTGGAGCGTGTCCGGGCAAATGGCTGCGTGATCTCGGTCGAAGGTGCGCCGCTACCCAAAGGTGGATGGGTGTCCGTGTATACCGATATTACAAGCACCAAAAAGGCGGAGGCACTGCTGCGCGCACGTTCAGAGGTGCTGTCAGGGCAGTTGCTTGTACGGGCCGAGGAACTTGCTGCCGCCAACCGAAAGCTTGCCGCAACAAACACAGCCCTCGAGGAAGCAAAACGC
Organism: Ruegeria sp. AWH4_226; assembly: GCF_056159225.1. NCBI lineage: Bacteria > Pseudomonadati > Pseudomonadota > Alphaproteobacteria > Rhodobacterales > Roseobacteraceae > Ruegeria > Ruegeria sp. AWH4_226. The sequence goes on from NZ_JBSWUU010000002.1 coordinate 315,311, forward strand.
CAACTGATCGAGATCGAAGCCCGGACTCGTATGACGACCGAGATGATGCCGGCCCATATCGCCCATCTCGATACCGATGGGCGGTATGATTATTCAAACCGCCGTCTCAGCTCGGTCATGCCGGGGCGCCCGTCCGACATTCTCGGCATGCACATCTCAGAAGCACTGGGCGCTTCGGCCTTTGCCCGCGTTGAACCCCACTTGCAAAAAGCCTATGGCGGCGAAACGTCGGTGTTTGAGTTTACCGAGGATCAGGATTCGCGCCGGATCCGCGTCTCGTTTTCTCCAGACGGGGAGGGCGGCGTCTATGTTATGTCGGTCGACATTACTGAGGAAACGCAAGCACGTGTGGCCCTACAACAGACGCGGCGCCGGGCAATGGCGGCGCAAATGACCAGCGGTTTGGCGCATGATTTCTCAAACCTTCTGACTATCATTTTAGGCATGCAGTCCCGGTTGGAAAAAATGGACCTGCCCACAGAGGCGCATGAACTTGTCGCCGCAACCCAAAAAACCGCCCGACGGGGTGGACAATTGCTGAACCGGATCGCGGATATGACCGGAAACCGAACGTTTCAGCCCAAAGCAACCGATATGCGCAGCCTGTTAGAAGATTTGCGTGTTCTCGCCTCACCTTCTTTGCCGCGCGGTGTCGGCCTTTCGATGGTGAACACCCTGCCGGACGAGGCACTGCTGTTGGATCCGGGCATGGTGCAGGACGCGCTGTTGAACCTTGTTCTGAACGCACGCGATGCGTGTAGCGGGTTCGGACAAGTCACAATAAGTGCGCATAAGATTGGTGACATCTGGATAGAAATCTCGGTCTCGGACACGGGGCCGGGGTTTTCGAAGGAAGGGTTGGAAAAAGCGCTGAACCCATTTTTTACGACCAAGGGCAGCAAGGGATCGGGGCTGGGTCTGCCGATGGTATACGACACTGTAAAGCTGGCGGGCGGCGACCTGAGTCTGCGTAACACACCCTCGGGTGCGATGGTATCGATGCGTTTGCCTTATCGCCCCGCTCCGCCAATTCAGGACGGGCTGGTTCTGCTGGTCGAAGATAATGACGATCTGCGCGGGCAGTTCCGTGATATGCTTGTGGAACTGGGGTTTTCGGTGATCGAGGCCACATCCGTCGACGAAGCACTGGCCCTGACGTCCGATATACAGGATATCGCCTTGGTATTGTCGGACATTCGGCTGGAAGGGCAAGGAACCGGCGTTGAGTTGTTGGCGCAGCTTAAGCCGGGCTTGCCGTGTATTTTAATGACGTCTTTGCCGTTTTCTGACCCGTTGCACCAGCAGGCGCTGACTCTGGCCCCGGTCCTGAATAAACCGTTCACCCCAGCGCAGCTGTCTGCACTCATCCGTACCGAGGCTTCCTGATGACGCAACCGTTGATCACAATTGTCGATGACGAACCAGAAATCCGTCGTGTTCTGACCGATGCTTTGGAAGAGGCAGGATTTCGTACCCAAAGCTTTGCGCGGGCAAGAGAGTTTGAAGCAGCACTCAAACGTGTGACGCCGGATGTGTGCCTAGTCGACTTGTCTTTGCCCGATACGGATGGGCTGGCGCTTGTGCACCGGCTGGCATTGGAACGAGGGGCCGCAGTGATCATCATCTCTGGCCGGGCACAAGTGCAAGACCGCGTAACAGGACTAGAGCTTGGAGCAGATGACTATATCACCAAACCGTTTGACCCGGCTGAGGTCGTGGCCCGTATCCGTGCCAGGCTGAGATCACCGCGAATGCAAAACTCACACTCGGACGTGGCCTGCTTCAATGGTTGGACCGCGCATTTCGATCGCTACGTTCTAATCGATGGCGACGGAAAGGAAACACCGTTTAGCCATGCCGAAGGTGAAGTTCTGCGGCTGTTCCTGGACAGTCCCAAACGTCTGATCAGCCGGGCACAAATGCAAGAAGCGCTGGGGGGCGCTGCAGGAGACAGCTTTGATCGGGCCATGGACGTTCGCATATCTCGGTTGCGGACCAAACTGGGGGAAAATCCGAAGAATCCGCGCCTGATCAAAACGATCTATGGGGCCGGATATATTTTCCTGGGGGATGTTGAATGGCGATAAAGCGCCTATAAACTCTTGCATGTCAGCTGAACATAGAAGCCGAAAAGATGAGTTTTATATTAAAAGACAATATATTAGTGTGAAACAGGATAAAGCCGCCCATACCGGATGTTTGCGGAGATACAGCACAGAGACTATCTGGGTTCGGGCTATGGATTCTTGGCGCGCTGGGGCGTAACAAGCGGCAACTTGTCCATCCGCCGCAGGTTGGTAACGGAATAAGACCATTACTGTGCTTGGGAAAAAGCGTTCAAAAGGTTTTGGAGAATAAAATGATCAAAAAAACCTGGGCCAAATGGCAATCAGGCCATATTGGACGCCTGCTGGGGGAAAGCTTCCGCAATCAGGGTTGGCTGTACGGGATCGCGATGGTGGCCATGGTTGTGGTTGCCGCAACCACAGCTGGCACCGCATGGATGATGGAAAACATTGTCAATGCGATGACCGAGCCCGAGATGCAGGCTCAGGTTTTTTTGATTGCAGCAGCCGTGCTTGCTTTGTTTTTGGGCAAGGCCGCCGCATCATACGTTCAGGCTATTTTCCTGGCGCGGGCCGGTAACCGGATAATTGCCGTTCAGCAAGAACGCCTGTATGCGAAACTGATCAAACGCGGTGTCGGCTTTTTCTCAAAGAACGAGTCGTCCAGCCTTTTGATGCGCGTCACCCAAGGTGCGCAGGCAGCGCGACGGTTGGTCGATGTGATCGTCACTAGCTTTGTGCGCGATTTGCTGACATTGATCGGCCTGGTTTTTGTAATGATCTATCAGCAACCGCTGCTTTCGGTGCTGTTTTTCATTGTAGGTCCAGTGGCATTGATCAGCGTACGTTTCCTGCTCAAACAGGTTCGGTCGATCATGAAGTCAGAGATGAAGTCACTGTCCGAGATCTACAAGGTCCTGCAAGAAACCTCAGGGGGCATCACGATCATCAAGGTCTTTTCTTTGGAAGATCACATGGCCGGACGCATGAACGACGCTGTCCGTTCAGTTGAAAAGCGGGCAAATTCGATTGCGAAACTCCAATCAATCGCAAGCCCGCTGATGGAATTCCTCGCGGGTCTTGCGATTGCCGCCATTCTAATAATCAGCACAATTGGCTTCGCAGGCAGCGAACCTACGACCGCTGGCCAGTTGATGTCCTTTATCACCGCGCTCTTGATGGCGTATGAACCAGCAAAACGTCTTTCCAAGATGCGCGTTGTCATAGAAACGACTTTGGTTCCCATCGGCATGATGTTTTCATTGCTAGACGAAGAAGAACCGATGCGCGAAAGTCCCGACGCGAAGCCTCTGGCTCCTGGTCCCGGGGAAATCCGCCTTCGGGATCTGAACTTTGGATATGTTGGAAAACCCAACGTCATCTCGGACATGAACCTCACGTTTGAAGCCGGAAAAACGACGGCGCTGGTCGGTCAATCCGGTGGCGGCAAATCGACAATCTTCGGTCTGATCATGCGGTTTTATGATCCAGATAGCGGGGCGGTGGAAATAGACGGTCAGGACTTGCAAGGCGCAAGTTTTGAATCTCTACGCCGAAAAATCTCGTATGTCGGGCAAGAGACGTTCCTGTTCTCTGCCTCGATCATGGAAAACCTAAGATTTGCGCGCCCAGATGCGACGGACGACGAAGTGGTAGAAGCAGCACGCGCGGCCCATGCGCATGAATTCATCCAAAAGATGGAACATGGCTACGACACGCAGGTCGGTGAAAACGGCGCATTCTTGTCTGGCGGACAAAAACAGCGGCTCGCCATTGCCCGCGCGATCTTGCGTAAATCCGAAATACTGTTGCTGGACGAAGCAACCAGTGCACTTGATGCTGAGTCCGAAACGCTTGTCAAAACCGCGCTCGACAAGCTCACAGAGAATGTAACGACGATTGTTATCGCTCATCGACTGTCTACAGTGCTTGAAGCGGACAAGATCGTTGTCATTCAGGATGGTGCCGTGATTGAAGAGGGCAATCTGGACAGCCTGATAGAGAAAGATGGGGTTTTCAGGCAGTTGTTCGACAAACAGTTCAGGCAACCGGCATCCTGAGGATACAATTGTTTACAGGGCAACAGCCCGTATGGTTACCTCTTTATACAGTGGCCGAGCGGGTTTCTTCTATTCACGAAGAGCTCTGTCTTTGATTTTTACAACCGGTTGAACCAAGTATTCCATTACCGTTTTTCGACCCGCCAGAATGTCGACTTCTGCAATCATGCCGGGAATTATTTCTACGGCTAGGCCATCAGCGTCTGACATCGAATTACTGGTCTCAATCTCAACAACAAAAACCTCTTCGTCATTGCGTTCTGACCGTGTGATTGTATCGGCGCCTATACGTGTGATCTGACCATCCAGTGCTCCGTAGCGAGAGAAGTCATAGGCGGTTACTTTGACCTTGACGGACTGCCCAGCATGTAGAAAAGCAATGTCGTCCGGCCGCACATAGGCTTCGACAAGCAGCTTGTCGTTCAAAGGAACAATTTCCAAAAGCTCTTCGCCGCTGCGCGCCAACCCTCCAATCGTGCTGCGATGAATGCGGTTTACAATGCCCCGAACCGGTGATCTTACCTGCGCCCGGTTGGCCCGATCGCGCAGGGCTGGCAATGCTGGCTGTAAAGCCGCAAGTTCCGTGGTTGCCATAGCCAGATCGGTCAAGGCCGCACTTCGGAAGCGGCTACGCGCGGCGCGGATGCGGTCATCAATTTCCTCTAGCCCGGTTTTCAGCCTGTTGGTCACGGCGATAGCTCGGGTCCGGTGACCCTCCCATTCGGCCTCACCGCGGCGTAGGGTCAGAAGCGTCGTGGCGGGTTCCATGCGCTTTTGGACTAAGGGCTCCATCATAGCGCGTTCTTCGGCCAACAACTTGAGCGTTTGGTCAGCGGTCACACGGCCCACGATGCCTTCTTCGTATTCCTGCTGCCTTTGCTGCCGTTGTCGTTCAAGAATGGCAATTTCCGCCCGCAACTCGGCCTGTCGCCCCTGATACAATGCGGTTTCTGATCGAACCACTTCAGGGGCGCCTTGGATCAGAGCCGCTGAAAATCTCAGGTCAGTGCCATCAATCTCGGCCTGTAAGCGTTGAGTACGCGCCATCAGGCCAAAAGCGCGTTGCTGCTCCTGACCCAGTTGGCTGTCGATTTGCGTCGTTTCGAACTCCATCAGCAACGCGCCTTTTTCAACTACTTGTCCCTCGCGTATCTTTAAAGACTGCAGAACGCCGGGCTCCGTGGCCTCAATCACCTGAATATCTGCCGAGGGTACTATTCTTCCGTCAACGCGAGTCACGTTGTCCAACTCAGTCAGATGCGCCCAGAGCCCCATTGCCCCCAGGCAAGAAGTGATGACCAACAAAAGCAAGGATCCACGTATGGGTGAGCGACCGCGCATTTCACGGGCGAGCGTGGCAAGGTCAGGATGCCGCGACATTCAGGTGCCTCCGTGATTTGCGGACATGTTGGGCAAGCATGCTTTTCGGTCCATCGGCGCTGATACGTCCGTTCTCAACCACAATTACCCGGTCGACGAGTTCCAACAGGCTGGTGCGGTGTGTCACTATTACCATTGTGGTGTTTTGCGTCGCTTGTTTCAGGCGTCGGATCACGTTTGCTTCGGTTTTTACATCCATCGCGCTGGTCGGTTCATCAAGTAGCAAGACCCGTGGACGTCCGACTAACGCCCTCGCCAATGCAATGGCTTGTCGCTGGCCACCTGAAAGACCTTCACCCCGCTCGGTTACCTTCAGGTCATATCCGCTTGAGGTACCGGCAAGAAAATCTTCAACACCGGCCACCTTGGCCGCGTTGATCAGGTCCTGATCCCGTGGCCTGACGGCACCGCTTTTTATGTTTTCACGCACCGTGCCGGAAAACAACCAAATGTCCTGTAGCACCGAGCCGATATTTCGACGCAAATCACCAGGGTCAATCTGGCGGATATTGACTCCGTCCAACATGACAGACCCTGCATCAGCCTCGTACAACCCAAGCAACAGGCGACCAATGGTGCTTTTTCCGGATCCGATTGGTCCCAAGATCGCGACTTTCTCACCCGGTTCAATCGAGAATGAAACGCCGGCCAAGGTGTCTTGGTCCTGATCCGGATAAGCAAAATGCACATCGTTAAAGGTGATACGGCCGTCGCAACTGTCCCGACGTACCCAATTGCGCCCTTGCGGTCTTTCGCTTTCGGCCCGCATCAATGCATTAAGGCTACGGTAGGCACTTCGCGCCTGATTGACGCGTGTCAGGGTCTGGGCCAGTTGGCCCAACGGAGCCAAGGCACGCCCAGTCAACATGACAGAAGCAACCAACGCCCCCATGCTGGCCTGACCGTCGGTTACTAGAAATACGCCGTAGAAGACAATCAACACCTGCGCAGCCTGTTGGGTAAAGCCTGTGAAATTTAATGCAAACTGGGTCACCGTCCGGCTGCGAATGCCGTGCGAAGATTGGCGTTCTATCGCGTCTTCCCAGCGTGTTCGCATTTGCCTGGCCGCTGCGGTGGTTTTGATCGTCTCAAGCCCTGACACGGTTTCAACCAGAACAGATTGCTTGGATTGGCCGTCCGAGAAACTCTTTTCCGCAAGACGCGACAAGAAAGGCTGTATCGCGACACCGGTCAGCAGGACAATCGGAACTGCAAGGGCTGGGATAAGCGCCAGTGGCCCGCCAACCACGTAAATGACAAAAATGAACAGGCCGATAAATGGTAGATCAACTAAAGCAACGAGTGTTGCCGAAGTGAAGAATTCTCGCAGCGTTTCGAACTCACGCACAGTACTTGCCATAGCACCGGTCGATCCTGTTCGGGACTTCATGCGAATGTTCAAAACTTGGTCAAAAACGCGCCGACCCATCAATAAGTCGGCCTTTTGTCCGGCGCGATCGATAAACCCCGCCCGCAGGAGTTTCAAAATAAAATCAAACCCAAGCGCGAGGCCGACCCCGGCCGTCAGGGCGATAAGGGATTCGGTTGCTTCGTTTGGTAACACCCGGTCATAAACAACCATGATAAAGATCGAGGTCGACAGTCCCAGCAAGTTGGCAAGCGCGGCAGCCAGACCCACTTGTGTATAGGACCATTGATTTGCTGCCATTGCCGACCAGAACCAGTGACCGGAAACAGGGGCGTCGTCAGTTGCCACGTCTTCGCGATGATTGCGGCGAAATAAAATTGCGTATCCGGTGTATATGCGGCTAAGCTTTTCTTCGGAAACTTCGCCGATCCCATCACCAAGGTCCGGATCAAATACCAGTAGCCGCCCACCCCGCGTACGACCATGGTAGACGATGGCCTTTTCATTTTCCAAAAGTAATAACGCAGGTGCCAAATTCGCACTGAAATCCCGCAACCTGTGCCTGCCATATCCGGCCTGCAAACCTGCTCTCTCAGAAACCTCAATGGCATCGCGTAGAGTAAGCTCTCCTTCCGGGCCAGATTGCGCTGCATGCAAAGTCGCAAGTGTCATCGGGCGGTCAAGTTGGGCCGCGACATGCAAAAGGCAGACTTCCAGAGATGAAAGCGCAGAGCCCCGGGACGTGGGCATTCGTTCGGTCATTGGCCTTCCTCAAGACTTTGGAGTGTTGAAACGCCCAACAGATCCAGAATGTCGCCCGTCAAGCTCAGTGCAGCGTAATTGGTGAGAAAAAAGCTTTGCTCGGCCAGGATCAGTCTTTCTTGCGCGTTTACATAATCTCTTTGGGCATCGAGAATCTCGATTAGACTACGGCGTCCAATCGTGAATTGAGCCCGTGCCGCAGCCACGCTGTCGGCGTTGGCTTGAACAGCAACCCGAGCGGCCTGTAAACGAACTGCGCCAGCTTGTTGGTCCGACCGAACGAATTCCAATTCGCGGCGGATATCCCGAATGACCGCAGCACGGGCGAATTCAGCCTCTTTGACCTGCGCTTCGGCCGCAGCGATGGTGGCGCGACGTTGGCCTGTGCTGTCAATTTCGTAGTTTAACGCGAGATCGACACCGAAATTTGCATCATGATTGTTGTCCCTATCGGCGAAGGCGGCAACCTGAACTTCTGGCTGACGTCGCGCAAGAGCGGCTGCTTGCGCCGCTTTCGCAGATAGCAACGCTGCGTCCGCGCGCCGAACCTGTGGGCTGTCCATAACAATCTGTGCATCGGTTCTGAGCAACGTGGGTGCTGCGACAGGCGGTGGCAACACCACGGGTGCTTTACCAAAAAGCTCACGAAACTGGGCATCCGCACGATCCAGACGCGCCCGGGCATCCGCCAACCGCGTCCGCGCGTCCGCCATACGTGACCGGGCCGTCAAGATATCCGCATTAGAGCCGACACCCTGTTGGGTCCGCTCCGCAATCTGCCGCACCAGTTCTTCGTGAACGGTGACATTTTGCGCAGAAATTTCCAGAATCTTGCGCCTGTCCAGAACCACGATATACGCTTCGATTGCCGAAAGCGCGAGCGCTGCAGCGGTTTGAAGTTGATCGCCCCGGCTTTGCAGGACACCTGCTTTCGCCGCAGCCAGATCATTTGATGCAGCACCGCCATCATAGACAAGCTGCGAAATACGCAGGTACGGAGTAACGTCGGCCGTATTCGTTTCGCTACGCTCGGACCTGGTGTTTATACCGACGGAGAATTGCGGCAGAAAAGCGCCTTTCGCGGCGTCTTCATTGGCTGCAGCTACCTCAAGTCGCGTGGCACTCTGTGCCAATTCCGGGCTTGATTCAACAGCGGCCCGAACTTGCTGTCCAAATGCACTTTGCGCAAGCTGAGGTGAGGGAGCACTTGCCCCGACGCCGACGGAACCGCGAGACAGCGACACTTCGACTCCGGTGAGGTCGGGCGCTGATGTGCACGCTGAGCAAAGTGCGGCGGAACAGAATAAAAGTGCAAATCCTGCATTGCATCTGCGTATTGGCATAGGTGCTTCACACCCCATTGGTTTCAGAAAAATCGTCAGGCTGCGCATTGGCTATGGCATGGAGGAAACTGGAAATTTCTAAATTTTTAGTATACTCGTCTTGCTTTTTTTGCTCCGATAGCTGCCGCTGAGCGCCTGCAATCCACCTATAATGGGAGAGCGAAACCTGGTGCGCGTGGATCAATTGCAACGCGCCGGAATCGACAAGCCGAATTTTTTCAGCTGGTGACAAAGCGCTTAATCGCTGCGACGACACTGCAAACGTTCCGGGGGCCAAGTCGACCCCGTCATACGCCGCAAGTGGTTCGAACAGCCCAAGATCGTCCATGATTTGACATAGGGCTTGAGTTGCCTCTCGCGCAGCAGCACGACTTCTCAGAAATGCTTGAACTTCTTGCAAGGCAGATGACAAGGCACCGGTCTCGTCAAAGAACCGTTCGTCGTCTGGATCGTTGCTGATCAGATCCGATGCTTCATCTACACATAACTGGAACAGCGGTTTACTGTCTGGTGAAGCTCGCCCAGTCGGCTCCGCCCGAAAAGGATAGCAGCGCAAATCGGATGGTATATAGGTTGCCATCCATCGCCCAGACTGTGATACGAACGGGTTCGACTTTTCTGCGAAAACCGAAAATATCACCTGGGTTTCAAAGCCCACAAGGCCCCTTTTGAATACAACTGGAAAAGCCGAAGCTGCTTGCAAAGCTTCTTGGTGGACTATTGTGCATTCAGCGCGGTCTACTGCGAATTCGTACGAGGTGTAGCGCCTCCAGTATTTGCGTCTATGTCGGGCGAAAGAAACTGGAACGTGGCCATTCTGCGCCATGTTGATCCCTTTACAGTGATTGGCTACCGGTCTGGTTGAGCGGTAGCCAATTCAAATAGTTATACTGTAGCGCCGGTGGGGTCTGTATGCAGGATGTTGTCCGCGCTCAGACCACTCAGGTCATCAAGCCCACTGAAATGCGCAATCGTTTCAATCGATGCAGAATCTGCCGTGGTGTAGTCGACTTTGAACAGGGCACTATCCGACCCGTCTGTCGCCATCACGTAGATCTCATCGCCAGCCTGAATCCCAGCGAAGCTTTCTACAGCAGTCTCGATCGTGCTTTCGGACAGATCATCCAAGACCGTTGTCAGGCCAATAAACCCTGTATCTGCGCCAACTACATCACCATCAGCCAGATTTTCAAAGTTCATTCCATTGCCACGCAAGTCCGCTGCGTTCAGCCCACTAAAAATCAGCGCATCTGTCACATCACTTGCGTCGCCGATTGTGAACCCGGTGATGGTGTCGACTCCATTTGCAGCCGGGTCAGCCTCGAATACAACGATGTCGCGTCCGACGCCCGAGACATCAATCATGTCATCCCCATCCTGTCCGCGAACGAGTGTGTCGATCTCGGATGCAATCAGTGTGTCGTCTCCGCTTGTACCAATCTGGAAGACGGATGGCCCGCCTTCTGGTGTGGCAATCGACAGCTCAATTGGTTGGCTGGGGTCGACTACAGTCATTTCGAACGTCACCAAAGGCTGACTAAGATCAGTGAAACTCGTTGCAGCGGCCCCGAAGCTGACCATCGAGCCACCGATGGGGTTGGATGTGAACAAGTCGAAGGACGCATTTCCAATGTCCGATCCGCTGTTAAAGCTGACAACGGATGGGTCAAAGCCCAGGTCCGCCGTGAAGTCTAAGCCTGTCGATACGTCCCGGTCAGCATCAGCGTAGATTGCGAATGTCAGTGTATTTCCGCTCATCCCCGTCTGCGCAATCACATAGGCCGCCGGTTCATGGGCTATGTTTTGATCTGACACTTGCAAGGGGTTCGGGCCGCCGGACACTGTGGCGTTCACGTAAAAGTCTAAGTAATCGCCGGCATTAATACCGGCAAACTCTGTATCTGGGACTGCCAGAGACCACGTTCCATCGGCACCAACATTCGCTTGGCCGACCGAGTTTCCGTTTAGCGCGATATCCACGGCCTGGCCTGCACTTAACCCGACCGAGCTACCAGAAACCACAACACCGGTAGCCTGTGCATCGATCAGCGAGATTGCATCGTTTGTACCAACGGAGTTCATTGTCAGGATGGGACGAAAATCCGCGGTGAGAGCAGTCACGGCTTGGGCAGCGGGGTTACCGGCTGCGTCAGTTACGTCAGCCGAGATCTGATAACTTGTACTGTCTGAGAGCGCGATCAGATCGGCGGACGGAACAATAGTAGACCAAGCCCCACCAGAAGCAGTTCCGGTATAGCTTTGCCCGTTCATTGTAACAGTAACAGTTTGCCCGTCTTCCGCGCTGGTTGTCCCCGTGATCACGAGATCACTTGCTTGTTCGACCAAGTCCAGCTCTGATCCTACGGGTAGGGGGTCGATCGATACGTTTGGCGGTGAAAAATCCGTGCTGAAGCTCGCAGTGCCGACCGCGCTGTTGCCTGCCGCATCGGACACCGAAGCCTCGACACGATAGGCAACGCCATCCTGCAACGCGCTAAGATCTGCGGCAGCGGCGGTAAAGCTCCAACCGCCACCGCTGACTGTTCCCGTACCGCTGACATCAACTGTCCCGTCGGGGCGGGTGATTTCGACTGTGATGACAGTGCCGTCCGGCGCGTCGGACGTACCAGTGACGGTCAGGTCTGTCCCTTGTTGCGCAGCATTCATGACAGCGCCATCCGGCACGCTCGTGATGCTGACCGACGGCGCTGTGAAGTCGGTGTCAAAGTCACCTGTGACCTGAACTGCAGGATTTCCTGCCGCATCTGACACGTCTGCCGTGACTGAAACGGTCGCCTCATCAGGTAAAGCAGCCAGATCAACCGCGGGAACGGTGATCGACCAAGCCCCCCCGGCTACTATGCCTGTATAGGTTTCACCAATCACCGAAACCGTCACCGTTTGCCCGTCCTCCGCCGTAGTCGACCCTGAGATCGTCAGGTCCGTGCCCTGTTCGGCCGCGTTCAGAACCGCGCCACCTGAGAATGTATCGATCGAGAGGGCCGGGGCGGTGATATCTTTGGAAATAGGGACACTTGCTTGAGGCGCCATTAGCCCGTCGGAGTCAGAGACATCTGCTGTAATTGAAAAGCTTCCGCCGTCCGAGAGCGCCAGCAGATCTATGGTCGGGACATTCACGCTCCAGCTGCCGCTTGAGACTGTGCCGGTATAGGCTTTGCCGTCCAGGGTAACAGTCACTTGCTGTCCGTCTCCTACTTTGTCGGTGGTTCCTGAGATTGTCAGATCCGATCCAATCTCGACAGCATTCAGAACTTCGCCGACAGACAGGGGGGAGATCGCGACGGACGGTCCCGTCAGGTCCACCGGCACCGAGGCTGAAACAGGAACTGATATGTTGCCGGCCGCATCGCTTACCGAAACACTGATCGCCGCAGGGACACCGGTTGACAACCCTCCAAGATCGGCGGCTGGGATTGTTACGCTCCAGGCACCGCCAGATGCCATCGCGGAATAACTTTGCCCGTCGAAGATAACCGTCACTGGCTGACCGTCAACCGCATTGGTCGATCCGGTAAGGATCAGGTCGCTGCTAACGTCGATCAGTTCAATGGACCCGCCCGCAACCGGGTCGAGTGAGATGGTGGGGGCGGTGAAATCTGTATCAAAGCTGCCATTGGCCTGCATTGCGGGGTTGCCGGCTTGATCCTCGACGTCAGCAGTGATAGCAACGGTTGCGCCGTCTGACAGGCCAGCCAGATCGGCGGCGGGAACGGTCACGCTCCACGCTCCTCCGGAAACAGTGCCAGAATAGGTCTGCCCATTGATCGTAACCGTAACGGTCTGTCCGTCTTCGGCATCTGTTGTGCCGGTTACCGCCAGGTCGGTAGACTGCTCTGAGGCGTTCATCACCGGGCCGTCGGAAAACCCGGCTATGGTCAGGATCGGAGGGATCGTATCCACGTCGAATGTAAACATCTCAGACGACAGTTCTGTGCCCTCCGCATCGAGATTGCGAACCGTTACGTCATTAACGCCCTGCGGCAGGCTAGCGGCTTCGGATGGACTAAGCGAAATGGTCCACATGCCGTCACTATCAGGCGTCACGGTCTTGGTAACTGTGCCAATGGTGATTTCGACAGTGTCGGTATCTGCTGGCGCAATTAAGCTCGTGCTGGCGCTGCTTAGAGTATTGCTTTGCGCGCCTGCAAGGTTGAGAACCGGATAGGTCGGCGCGGCGACCGGATCATCGCTCCCACCTCCACCGCCACCACCTGCGGCAGCCGCTGCAGCGCCGGCAAAGCCAAGACCGCCCAGAGCCACCGTTGCAGCACTGACACCACCTGTAGCAGCGGCAACGGCACCACCAGCTTCCGCCAGGCTCAACTGCGCGATCTCTGAGACTGCCCCTTCGGCAATCATGATTGCGCCGCTGTCCAGCACTTGCACATTTTCGGCAGCAACGACCATCTTGCGTCCGTCTGTCAGCTTCAACAGGACATCGCCATTTTCCAACAGCTTGACCGACCGCACACCCGGAATGGTCTCAGCAAACTGAAATGCGTACAGTTCTTCAATCGTGGCCTGTGCCAATGCCGGCAGCGCGAGGATGGTCGAACCAAGCCCACCTGCAATGCTCCGCCCAGCCCATCGACGCATCTTACCGTCGATCCACCGGCGGATTTTTTGCTTACCCTCGAAATCAGACTGAACGTCGTTCGGGATTATCTGGGAATGTGGTTCTTTGGTCATCTTGCCCTCACATGTGGTGTCCGCATCTGCTGGATGGAGTCTGGATTTTTCATCTGTCCTTGCCTTTGCAGGCTCATGCGGTCGGAGTAGAAAATTTGAAACAAACTGAAGCCGAACTTCTCGTTTTTTCCACAATCCAGCTTTGGTTTCGCGCTGCGCATCAGATCATCCTTGAGTCGGTATCAGGTGTGGTGTGGAGAAATTGGACATGATGCTTCAGTTCGAAGGTGTGGTTGCAACGGGGAGCGCAGCGCTCGATTCAGGTATCGGTGATACGGCTTTAAAAACGTTTAATAACGAAACGTACCTGTATGGGGTGACCGGCCCGGGGGGCGGTGTGGCGGTTTGGAAACTGGTCGAAGGTGCTCTGCCGCAGCTGCAGGATACTGAGTTTTTCAGCGGCACGATCACGTTTCAAGTTGGTGACATTGGTGTGCCTGTCTCATTGGCGGGGCGTGATCTGCTTGCACTGGATATACGCTTGGCGACCGGGTTGGTCGGGTATGAAATAAAACCTGACGGAACTTTGGGTGCCTTGTCAGAAATTGATTCGTTGCCCGGCGGTGGAGATATCGCGGCCGTTGCTCAGTTCGGAGACGTGCTGACCGTTGCACATGAGAAAACAGGGCAGGTCGCAACATATACAATTGGCGCCGACAGCAGTTTGACCCTGGCAGCATCTGTAACGGCAACGGCGGATTCAGTGCAGGTGCTTGGGGCAGGGGCGGATCACTTTGTGGTCGCCGCAGATGGCGTTAGTAACGTGATCAATACGTTCAGTGTTGATCAGACGGCCGGGGCCATGACAGTGGTGGACAACAGCGAAGCCCTCTCGACCTTGGGGATTGCAACGCCCACGGCGGTCGAAGTGGTTCAGGCCTACGACCGGTCATGGGTCGTGGTGGCGGGGGCGGGTAGCAACTCCCTAAGCGTAATGGAGCTTCGCGGTGACGGGCGTCTGATTCCTACGGACCACGTACTGGACTCGCTGCATACACGTTTTAAGTCAGTGCAGGACCTTGCGGTCGTCGAAGCAGACGGACATGTGTTTGTCGTCGCCGGTGGCGGAGATGACGGCGTATCCCTGTTTACAATGACGCCTGCAGGCCAGCTTGTGCATTTGCACAGTTTCGAAGACACGGTGCATAGCGGACTGCAAAATGTCGAGACGCTGAGCGTCGCCCGAGTTGGAAACGAACTGCAGATTCTTGCAAGTTCTCAGCAAGATGCAGGGCTGACGCAGCTTAGCGTTTCGGTCGAAGACCTTGGTGTCATCCGCGAAGGGTTTGGCACGATAACCGGTACGACACAAAACGATATGCTAAGCGGCAGTTTCCTCGACACCACCCTTATTGGTGGCGCAGGAGATGACATTCTGATCGCTGGCGTTGGTGCAACCACCATGAACGGGGGTGCTGGCGCGGACATTTTCGTAATGAAATATGGAAGCGATCCAACAACGATCAACGGGTTTGAAGCTGGCGTCGACCGGTTGGATATGTTCGACTATCCGCTGCTGCGCACACCGGGTCAATTGTCGTTCACGGCCACGACCACGGGTGCACGGATCGAGTTCTTCGACGACGTTATCATACTCAATTCATCTTCCGGCCGCCCGTTGACCAGCGCCGAAGTATTTGGTGCCGGGTTCGGAGGGCCGGATCACGTCCCTGTCGACTTCGGAGATTTTGGCGGGTTGGACCCTGGCAGTTCGAACGGGGTGCTCGGTGACGTGACGATCAACTCTGAGACCGGAAACACCGGGTTGTCAGACGCTGAGATCAGGTTCACCCCAGATGGTGGCGGCACGATCAGCGTTCGGGCTGACGAAGATGGCCGGTTTGATCTTGGCCTGCCCTCAGGGATATTCGAGGGCGAGTTGGATATCGTCAAAACCTACTCAACAGCCAGTTCGAAAATCACGGCGTTGGATGCACTGCAGGTTCTGCGAATCTCGGTCGGACTGGACCCGACCTGGGGGCCAGCGACGCCCGAAAATCTGATTGCAGCTGACATAACGCAGGACGGTAGGGTCACAGCCCTGGATGCCCTGGTGATTCTACAGACCGTTGTTCAACTGCCGACGGCATATGATGCGAAATGGGTGTTTCTGGACGATGATAAGGACCTGTCTGGCATAACCTCGAGAAACGTGCGCTATGAAACCGGAACTGATGTCACCGTTATGGACAATATCCTGACCACGGACATGACCTCAATCTTACTCGGGAATCTGGAACCCGGCTGAAGCCGCGATCAAGACTACTCGCGGAAGGCCCGGTTGAAGTAATCAGTCATCGGTTTGACCAGATACGACAACGGTGTTCTTTCGTCTGTCTTGATCATGGTCTCAACTGGCATGCCGGGCAGCAAGGCCTGGCCTTTCAGGCGATCAATCTGATTTTCCTCGGGCGCGACCTCGGCACGATAATAGGTCTGCCCCGAGATTTCATCGGTGAAAGTGTCTGCCGAGACAGTGACAACCCGGCCATCAATCTCAGGCGTTTCGCGTTGGTTAAAAGCGGGAAAACGAAGGGAAACGGGCTGACCTATGTGCAACTGATCAACATGGATAGCATCCACGCGCGCCGCAACCAGCAAAGGGGTGTCCTGCGGTACGACATACATCATTGGCTCGGCAGGCTGGATCACGGATTGCAGCGCGAAAACCTGGCTACCATAAACCGTACCCGAGACTGGCGCGCGAATATCCAGCCGCGACAGCCGCACGTCAAGAGACAAGCGGCGCTCGGCCAGTTCCGAGATTTGGGTCTGAACGTCCCGCAGTGCGGTGATGGCCTGCTCGCGACGGGTGGCTGTCAACTCGACAATCTCGATCTCGGTCGCCGCAATCTGGCCCGCCAAACGCGCAACAGCCGCTTCAAGCCGCCCGATTTCACCAGTGAGGCTGGCTTCTTCCCGTTGCAGGGCCGATACGCGGCTGGCTGGAGTCAAGCCTCGGTCAAACAGGCTCTGTTGGTCTTTGAGTTCGTTCTGGATCAGGTCAACTTGACGGCGAAGCGAGACAAGTTGCGCCTCGGTGCCTTCAATCTCACTTTCAATTTGAATCAATTGCTTGCCAAGCTGTTCCGTTTGTTGGTTCAAGGTGTCAAATCGAGCTTCAAAAAGACGTTGTTGACCTGCGATCAGGTCAGGGTCCACGTTCTCCTGCTGTTGAATTTCTGCCAGATTGTCCGCGAGAGTTTTGGCTTTGACCCCGTCGCGCTCTGCCTCCAATCGGGCTCTTCGCGCCAGCAACTCGAACAATTGTGTTTCAACGATGGTTTTCTCCGACGACAAGAACGTGTCGTCCAGGCGCACCAGCAAATCACCATGAGAAACAGCATCTCCGTCGCGCACATAGATTTCACCAACAACGCCGCCGTCAGGGTGTTCAACCACCTGCCGGTTGCTCTGAACCTCAATTACACCTTGTGAGATAATGGCACCGGCCAATCGGGTCTGCACAGCCCAGATGCCCAGCCCTCCGACCAGGATCACCAGCGCCAAAAGTCCAATGACGGCTGGTACCGTAATGCGCCAAACCGGTCGGGTATCCAACGCCGCACTATCCTGCATTTTTGGTCACCTGGCTGAAGCCCCGTTTTATGGCACCGGCGTTTTGTACCATGGCTGCTAACACTTCATCCCGGCTCCCGGATTTCACGACTTGTCCGTTTTCGACAACAGCGAGTTCGTCGCATTCCGAGATCGCCTGAGGGCGATGGGTCATAATGATAGCAGATTTACCGGCGGATTTCAGGTCACGTATGGCGGCGTTCAAGGCCTCGGTTCCATCGGCATCAAGGGCCGAGTTTGGCTCGTCAAGGATCAGAAGAACCGGGTCCCCGTACAAGGCCCGGGCCAGCGCGATGCGCTGTTTCTGACCGCCCGAAAGCTGGCTGTCATTACCCTCCAAAAACGTGTCATAGCCTTTGCTAAGGGACAGGATCAACTCGTGTGCGTTTGCTTTCTTAGCCGCAGCAACTACGGCCTCTGGATCAGGATTTTCCGACATGCGCGCGATGTTTTCAGCCACTGATCCGTTAAAAAGGGTAACCTCTTGGGGCAGGTATCCGATATGCTGTCCCAGATCGATGGGGTCGTATTGATCCAGCGTGGCACCCCCCAACCGGATTTCTCCTGCCGCTGGCTTCCACAAGCCTAACAAAGCCTTGGCCATTGTCGATTTACCCGATCCGCTTTTGCCGATAACACCAAGGGCTTTGCCGGGGTCAACCCGCAGCGTGACATTGCGCAACGTCGGTTTGTCGACACCGGGCGGGATAACCGTCAGGCCCTTGGCCGTTAAACTGGCTGCAGGAACTGGCAGCTTGGTGCGCGGTTGTTCGGGCGGTGTCGCATCCAGAAATCGGTTAAGTGAGAACCAGGCTGTCCGGGCGCGCTCGACCATTCCCCATTGACCGATGACCTGTTCAACTGGTGCCAATGCCCGACCCAGCAGGATTGACCCTGCAATCATCGCACCGGGGGTCAGTTCATTGCGCAGCACCAGCCACGCGCCAAGCGCGAGCATCGCCGATTGCAGGAACAATCGCAGTGATTTGGTCAAAGAGGTAAAACTGCCAGTCCAGTCGCTGGCGGCAATGCTCTGACGCAAGGCGCTCATGCGTCGCCGTTGCCAGCGCTGGGTAATATCGCCCTGCATGCCTTGGGACCGTACCACTTCGGCTGCTTGCCTTGCATGTTCAGAAAATGCATTGGCCTGCGCTGCAGCCTTCTGCGCCTCGGCCACCTTTCGATGCGTCAGCCATTGGTTCAACAAAGCAATCAGGATCAACAGAGTTCCACCTGCGACGGCCAACCAACCAAGCAGCGGGTGGAACAGGAAAATGGCCGCCAAAAAGACCGGGGTCCATGGGATATCCATCACGGCAAGCAGAACGGGCGAAGAACATAGGTTCTGAATAGACTCCAGATCTCGAAGTGCCGTCGCTGGGGCCGACCGCACTTGGGGGAACAATGATCGACGCATGGTGGCATCGAACACACGTTCATCCAGTTGCGATTGGAACCGTGCCCCGAACCGGGCCACGATTCTGCCGCGGGCGAAATCCAGCATCGCCATAAGGGCATAGAGGAGTGCGACAAGCAAGAACAGCGCCGTCAGCGTCTCAACCGCGCGCGAACTCAGTACCCGGTCATAGACCTGCAACATGAACAACGGCCCGGTCAGCATCAGAAGGTTTACGAAGATGCTGAACAAAAACGCCAGCGCCAAAGATGATATTCCCTTGCTGCTTACGCTGCGCAGTTCATGGCGGCGCTGCATCATCATGCGGTTTTCTGTCGTCACGTTCAGTGCCTTTGGTATCCAGTTTTTGGCGCTGATAGAAACCTTGCGCCCCGCTGCATCCTATAGTTTTGGAGGTGGTCTTAAAATGCAAGATGTAGGGGATCGGCGAAAAGCCACTGGCTGTCAACAGCCAAGGCAGGACTGCGCCGGTGATGCGCGAAAAAACACCGGGTTTTATGCTGTTTGGAAGCACTGTCCCTGAAAGGTCGCAAAAATCAGACGATTCAGGCCGGCAGGATATTATGGTTAATCCTGAACAGGTTATCCGGATCGTATTGCCGCTTGATCTGTGCCAGTCTCTTGCCGTTTGCGCCATAAGCACCTGACATATGATCGGCCTCATCTGCAGGCATGAAGTTGACATATGCGCTTCCAGTAGCATGTGGAGTCATACGGTCATAAAGTGCGCGTGCCCATGCGATACAGGCGTCGTCCTTGGCGGGGTCTTCCCACCGAGTGTGAACATTCATGATGAAATGCGCCGACCGTTCCGGGTACGCTGTTGCATCGGTGGCTACGCGGGCCATTGCACCGCCCACATGCGCGACAAACACCTCGGATGCGGGATCTGGCAGGGTTGAGATTCCTTCAAGTAATCCCGAAATCGCGTCGGCGGGCAGGGTGCTGAAATCGTGGCTTTTCCAATAATTCCGCGCACCCGGTGTCAACAGCGGGTCAAACGCCGCTTGCCAGTCGACAAATGCGTGAGGTGAGATCACATCAGCAATTGGTTCGCCAAGGCTGCGCAAACCTGCAAGGGCCGCTTCGCCGTCTGCTATCGGGCCTGCATAGCAAGCCGCAAAAATCAGCACCTCGCGCCCGTGCCATTCTTCGGGCAGAAAGGGGAGAGGAGGGGCTTTTCGCATCACGCTCCAGACGGTCAGTTCATCTGGCGCTGCGTCGGCTATACGGGCGTAGTCCGCCAGTAAGTCTGGCGCCTCCTCAATCGGGTGGACCACCAGCCCAGATAGGACCTCGGGCCCAAGCGGGTGTAACTGAAACTCGAACGAGGTCACCACGCCAAAATTGCCGCCCCCGCCACGAATGGCCCAGAACAGATCAGGGTGGCTGTTGTCTGATGCAGTCACAATGGATCCGTCTGCGGTAATCACTTCGGCGGATATCAAATTGTCGATGGTCATGCCGAATTTGCGAGTCGTCCAGCCGAATCCGCCGCCAAGGGTCAGGCCGGCGATCCCCGTGGTGCCATTGATCCCAACCGGCACCACCAACCCATGCGCCTGTGTTTCTCGGTCAATATCGGCCAATACAGCACCGGGCGCCACGCGTGCCGTTCTGGTGTGTGGATCAACATGCACCGACCGCATCTGTGACAGGTCAAGCATAACCGCATCATCCGCAACAGCGTGACCTGCAATCTGGTGCCCCCCCGACCGAACAGACATAATCAGCCCGGCCTCGCGTACAAAGTTCACTGCCTTCTGCACGTCGCTGGCACCGAGGGCACGGATAACAAAACCAGGGTGTCTGTCGACGATACTGTTCCAGGTTACACGCGCAGCATCATAGTCTGGGCTACCCGGCAAAAAAACCGATCCCCTAAGTGACGCGTCCAACGAGTCCAGCGCAGCCTGGTCAACGGTGGCCGAGTGACCATCCAGTGTCATTAGATCAAACATGGATTCAAACCTTCCGTGAATAGGGAAGGTTTCTTGTCTGACTGCCTCACTACTGTTGCATCGGCGCTGTGCTCACCTGTATCCGGTGATATCGCGCAGTGACCGCGTCAGGCAAAGATACCTGGGTCGATCTTATCAACAGGCGTGATGACGTCTGCGGGGATATTTAGCCGTTTGGCTGCCCGTCGAAGGCTTTCTTCATCGGGCGCTTCATAGAGGCAGTAAGTCTTGCGTTTATCGGCGCTGAGAAATGAGAAAATCCATTCAACCCCAATTTCATCGTTTATTTCTTTGATGTGAATCTTGTCATCGTCGCTGATATCAAGCTGTTCAGCGAAATTCCGTTCTATAATATACCTAGGCATATGCACCCCCCAGAGCATGCAGACAGGGTTTTAACTCACCGATCCTTCTAGTTTTGACCTTAGGGAAACCATACCCAATTTCTGTGCTGTTGCCAACGCATCGGCTTCCAGACCCAACGCCTGCTTGTGATCCTGCTTGCGACCCCGCATGCGCAAGGCCTTTGCAAATGCAGCTTTGCTGTGCGCAATCCAAGGTGGGCAGACCATGGCTGTGTCGATTTCAATGGCTTTCGTGAACATATGTTCGGCCGTTGGCCAATCACCCAGCACTGCAGACAGACTGCCAAGCCGCCGCGCGGCCGAACCGGTGCACACGGTCGTTGCCCCCGCTGTTATCGTCATATCCTCGAACGGTGACAGCATATCCAGCAATGTCCGTGCATGTGGTTTGTTATCAACGGCAACACAGATATCCGCCAAATAAGACAGTGTTGTCGAATACATCGCATCAAGCGGCAGTGTGAAACCGTTCTCTGCAATCTCGTTCAGAATACGTTCTGCGGGCTCCTTGTAGCCAAGTTCCGCCGCAATCAGGCCGAAGCCGGGTCTCCAGGCCTGATCTCCTGGGCTGTCGGACATCAGTTGTTTTATGACGGGTGCAACCTCGTGCAATCGGTTCTGTTCGCGGCGAATGGTGAACATTTGAACGCCGAAAACACCTTCGACATGTTGACCATGCGTTTGCCTACCAATTCGGACAGCTTCATTTGCGAATTTTTCGGCCTGCTCAAACTCGCCATCCATGATCGAAACCATGGCTCGCGCGTGGGTCTGCACCCAGTAGAGATGCCTGTGATTGTCCTTTTGAGAAATCTCGGCAAGCAAGTCCAACGAATTGTCCATCAATGCCCTGTCCGCCATTTCTGCACCAACAAACAAGCTGAGCGTCCGGTCGCGGCCCTGATCGATAGTGCCTAGTTTTTCGGCCACCGCGTGCATGGCTTCAAGGTTTTCACGCCAATTGCGTGCCTCATGTTCGCGACGTGCGATAAACGGCGCGCCAAACTGCGTCATCATGACAGAAAACTGGGCCTTGTTATCACCGAGCCGCGCCGCCAACTCCATCGATTGCTGGCCAAAACGCGCGCCTTCAGCGTGCTGGCCTATGAACATGCAGGCCCGCGCCAATTGACCTAGAATTCGACATTTTCGAACCTCATCCTGTTCGGGTAGGTTTTGCAACGCGTCCAGGCAAAGATCTATGGCCTCGCTATGCCGTTGTCCGGACATCATGCAGGCATCAGCAAAGTATTCGGCGATATCTGCTGCCAAGTCCACATTTCCGATTGCACGGGCTGCGTCCGATGCCTTTTTGAGAATACTGATCCCTTCCTGTAGTCGACCAACATTGTCTAGGCTGCGCCCGATCAGAACTTGCCCGCGGATCGTTTCAACCGAATTCTCACCCCCCAGTTTTCGCGCCGCGTTCAAGGCTTCTTTTGCATTTGCCATTGCTTCGTGACTTGCAGAGCGCGCGAGGGCCATTTCGGTGGCGGATTGCCAGCGTGGAAAGGCGGCTGCCCAATCTTCGGCCTGCGTTAGGTGATGCGCGACAAGTTCAGGGCGGCGCGCGATCTCGGCCCCGCGCAGCTGTATCAACGCGTTGGCCACCGCAGCGTGCTGGTTACGACGTGTGCTGCTGAGCATCGATTGATAGGCGGTATCGCGGATCAGGGCGTGACGAAAAACAAAATGATCTTTGTTGTGGCCGCTTTCAAATATCAGTCCAGATCTACAAAGCTCGTCCAGCCCGGCTTGCATGGTGGTCGCATCGGCACCCATGGCAGCTTGGAGTAGTGCAGGTTCAAACTCACGGCCGATGACGGCCCCGGTCAGAGCAACTTGTTTGGCTTTGGAAGAAACGGCGTCCAGCCGCGCCATCAAAGCACCTTTAAGTGAGGAGGGCACAGCGATCTGTCCTTTGCCGTCCGAAGCCATGACGGCGCGAGTCAGCTCTTCGACGAACAGGGGTACGCCATCTGTCTTTTCGACAATCAGGTCCACCAAATGATCGTCAGGCTCTTTCCCCAAGATATTTCGGATCAAATTGGCAACATGACCCGTTTCGAACCGGCGCAGGTTCAACGTCTGTACATGGGCATCCCCGTCGCCACGCTCCAGATCCCACCCCGGACGATGCGTAATCAGCATCATAAGGGGCAAATCGGCACATATAGACGTAAACCGATGCAGCAAAGCACTGGTTGAAGGGTCAATCCAATGGGCATCTTCGACACATAGAATAACTGGACGAACGGCCGAGCGCGCTTTGACCGCGTTGATCAGGGTCTGAATTGTCATGTCCCGCTGTTCCTGTGGCGACAGGCTCAGCACTTCTTGCGCCAGCTCACTGCCGGGGGCGACCAGTGCTGCAAACACTGGCAGCACATTCTCCAGCTCGATCCCCGGTCGGGTTTCCAACATGGCGCGAACATGGTCCAGAACCTGATCATCCTCGTAGTCCGGGCCAACACCGGCATCCTGCGCAATACGTTCCGCGACCGGATGAAACGGGCTGCTGGTCATGTAAGGCGAACAATTCAGCCGCAAGATGTCTGCCTCTGCCTCGATTTCGGGTTCCGTCAAAAACTCTTCGGTCAGACGTGATTTGCCGATACCGGCCTCGCCCGCGAGCAGAACCACCTCACCAAACCCACCCTTCGCGCGTTGCCAGGTCTGGTGCAGAATGCCTTTTTCAGAGTCCCGTCCGATCAGGGTGCTGCTGGCATCATCGTGATGTACGGCGCGAAAGCGGCTTTCCGCGCTCCGCTCTGCCACGACCTGCAGCAAGGTACGGGGGCTGTCGAACCCTTTCAGCGAAACGCTTCCCAAGGATGAGAACTTGAAAATGCTGTGCAGGGCAGCTTCCGTTTCTTCTTTCGGAACAACAATCGTGTTTGGCGCCGCTTTTTCTTGTATCCGG
Organism: Ruegeria sp. AWH4_226; assembly: GCF_056159225.1. NCBI lineage: Bacteria > Pseudomonadati > Pseudomonadota > Alphaproteobacteria > Rhodobacterales > Roseobacteraceae > Ruegeria > Ruegeria sp. AWH4_226. The sequence goes on from NZ_JBSWUU010000002.1 coordinate 339,246, forward strand.
GCCGCCAGGTTCAGGATTGGCCCCGTCATCGCTCCTTCCTCGTAGGTGTTCTCACCGATCGTATCACCTACAACAACATCGCCGCTGGCAATACCGACACGCGCAGAGAGAGGTTCACCATCAGGGGTGTGCAAGACCTTTACCCGATCTACCGCATCCAGCGCCGCCTTGACGGCACGGATGGCGTGGTCTTCGTAGGCCCGGGGCCAACCGAAGAAAACCAACAATCCGTCGCCAAGGTATTTTGCGACGTAACCGCCGTACCGCGAAACCGCGCCGGCCACTGCATCCTGATAACTCTGCAACAGTACACGCATGTCTTCCGCATCAAGTCGGTTGGTTAATTCAGTAGACCCCACAAGATCGGCAAACAGAACGGTCAGGTGGCGGCGTTCCGCAACCGACGAGTGCTGCGTCTCTGGGCGAACGGCCGTACTGTCAGGCTCGGTAGGCGAGAGCATATCGACATCGAATCCCTGCAACGCGGCCAACAGGATTTTTCGGTGACCCAGCGATACACCGATTTCGCGCAGGTCATCGTTGGTCAAAAGGGGCAGCACACGCGCGTCGACATCATGGCGGGCAAATGCGTCCGCATATTGCTCCAACCCGTGTTCTTTCAGCCAGTCTTCTACGTCAAAACCCATAAAGGGATCATGCGAAGGAATGGGAGTTGGATCAAGGTTTGGCCGATCCAACTGCAACGCTGGACAACCTTAATGATGGATCGGACGCTCCAAGTCATGCCGGACACGCGCATAGGCCTGTGCCATTGCGGTCAAGGTATGGGGTGGGCAGCCAATCGTTTGCAGGCACGAGGCATCGATTACACGCAGCCGCCCGGTGAAAGCGGATTCGACGACATCGTCAACTCCGCTATGGTCAGCCCCCAGCGTCAGCCTGTGGTAGTGAAAGCCCTGACCCGGTGCCGTTTGACCCAGTTTAGTGCGAACCCCATGAGCAGTAAGCCAATCCCGGAACTTCTGAAGGGTTGGGTCCGGTTCTTTGTCCAGCGTTGGTGTTGCCTCAGTCTGGCTGGCCTTGGGGCATTGCCGAAACTGCACTTGCGTTTTTGGTGTCCACAGACGGATTGGTTGCACAAAATCGAACAATCGGCCAACCCGCCGCCCACGGAAGTGCGGACCCAACCCGAAGTTTGTCGTCAGCAAACTGACCGGTGCCTGCGAAACCGCATAGACCGAAGCGAACAAATCACAGCGCCCGCCGTTCTTCATCGTGACGGTCAAAGCATTGAAGTTCCCTTTGCTTGCATAGCTATTCGTCGGCCCTAAGATGCGGTCGAGCCGGAAGCAGTTTATGGTGTAGGGAGCGTGGTCACGAAATCCGATCTCTGACACCATTGGGATGCTGCGCGCCAAGGCCGTGGCTGTCCCAAGAACACCGGCTGCCAAAAACACACGTCTTGCGCGCAGTTGGGTGCCTCCGCCAAGGTCGAGGCGCAGAACATCTTGCTCCGCTTCGATTTGCTGCACACGCCCGGAGAGAACCTCGACACTTGTGATCTCTTGCAGGCGCTTTTCGATAGCCAGCGCCATGGCGTTCAACTGACTGTCCGGCGCATCCTTGGTTCCTACCAACAGGCGAGGGGCGCTGGCCTCAAAGGCACTATCGAGACTCTTCTGTTGAGTACCACCTATAACTTCAAGATCCGCCTGAACTACATCGCAAGCCGCCTGGTAGGCGTCCCAGGTCTTCAGAAACAAGCCCTGACCCCAAGGGTCGTCACTGCCGTAAACCTGCAACTGCTTGCCCCAGTAGTTTGCAAGGCCGCCGACCTCTGCGGCAGCATACATGGGCGGCGCATCACCGGATACAGGCATGCGATCCGCCAAGCAGGCTGGTTTTTGCCGTTCAAACGCCACGGATACAACCTTGGCCGGGCCGCCCTTCAACGGGTCTGGCGTTGCGCCCGTTATGACGGCCACTGACCCAGAGAACCCCCGCAATGCGGTCAGCGCGGCGTACCCCGCTGGTCCTGCGCCTATCAATGCAACATCAAAAACGTGCATCGCGTAACCTACTGCCCCCAAAAATCAGCCGCCTGGTCAAAGCTGTGCCCACACTTTGCATTCTGCCGACGGAAATTGCGTAACATCCGCCAGCAATAAGTATCGGGTAAGCGCGATTGAGTATGACCGAAGCTAAGTTTTTCAGGCTGAACAAAGGCGTTTGAGGCCGAATCCGGCGGGCTGCGCAACTTTCATTTTGCATTACAGACAGAAACCCTCCGTCAACACGACCCCAGTTATCAAGGTCCTCAGTTAAGCTTCGACACGATTTCCCCACCCGGTGCGAAAATTGCACTCGGGCTGAGCAGGAGAAACAAGCGCATGCATCCTCAAAACCAGATAAGACGCAGCAAGTGTATTATTTTGTTCCTATTTTGACTGAGTCTACTACAAAACTACGCCAGCCCAGTTGCCCTAATCAAGCGTAGGCTTTTTTTCCTGCATTTTCTTGCCAATTGACCAAGACATCAACAATCGTCATACGCGGCCTTTGAAACACTGGAATTTACAGATTTTTTGATGTGGTTCTGAAAGAAATGCTAGCCCTGCACGACACCCAAACGTTGCACACCAAGCCCTTTGATCCCCAGTTCCATCTTGTCACCGGCTTTCAGAAAGGTCTGCGGGTTTTGCCCCATCCCCACTCCAGGTGGCGTACCAGTTGAAATCAAGTCGCCCGGTTGCAGCGACATGAACTGCGACAGATGCGAGATCACCGTTGCCACGCTGAAATGCATCGTCTTGGTAGATCCGTCCTGAAAGCGTTGACCATTCACTTCAAGATACATCGGCAGGTCTTGCGGGTCCGCAACCTCGTCCCGTGTTACTAGCCAAGGCCCGATTGGGCCAAATGTATCGGCCGATTTGCCCTTTACCCACTGTCCCGAGCGACGAAGTTGGAAGTCCCGCTCAGACAGATCGTTGATCACGCAATACCCGGCCACATGCTTTAAAGCGTCAGCTTCAGAGACGTATTTCGTGTGCGTGCCAATTACGACGCCCAGTTCGACCTCCCAATCGGTTTTGATCGAACCGCGCGGAATTTCGACAGTGTCGTTCGGGCCAATAATGGCCGAAGTAGCTTTGAAGAACACCACTGGCTCGGCCGGCAAATCCAACCCGCTTTCAGCGGCGTGATCGGCGTAGTTCAAACCGATGCAAACAAACTTGCCGACATTTCCTACACATGGCCCGATGCGCGGTTCGCCTTCGACAATGGGCAAAGAACTCCGATCAAGACCACGCAATTGTGCCAGACCTTCATCACTGAGCACAACACCGGAGATATCATTCACGACACCCGACAGGTCACGAATGGTGTTGTCTTCATCCAAAACGCCGGGCTTTTCCAAACCAACCGGTCCATAGCGTAAGAGCTTCATTTATTGTTCCTTTTTTAACTCGGATGGCCCGCCTGCGAAAGGGACCAGAGGCTGACCGATTGTAATTTGCCGCCTTCCCGACCGGAATTGAAGCGAAAGTTCCGCAGGCTTTTCATCAGAACTCAGGCAGGTTGATGGAACGGGTCACGCAGGTCGAGTGCCTGAAGGCAAACCAACTTCAACGCCGTGGGTGCAGTATCCAGTAAACTGCCGTTTTGTAACTGAACATTATTCCATTCATGGTTGATTGGCTCAGTTACAAAGCGAGGCGAGCCACCTTTCGCCTATCAGGGTCGTTGAGACACGCATTATGGTTTTCTCATTTCGTGTTTTATTCCGATCTGTGCTAATGTCTGCCCTGAGTTTTTTCTGAATTTCATTTAAGGTAGTTGTTCCGTTGGAAAACCAGTCAGATCGCGTATTCAGAATGCGCCCGCTAGAAAAGGCCGATTTAGAGGTTATCACCCCTTGGTTTCAGGACATTGAGGACCTTGGCAGATTTGACAGAACATCCAGAATACCGCTCAACGTGACGCAGACAGAGGACGCCTGGAACGATGTTTTCAATCCGTCTGGTAACAATAGCAAATGTTGGTTCGTTGTTCAGTCGGAAAGCGGTGAAATTCTGGGAATGAGCGGACTTGAAGCCATTTCTCCGATTAACCGGGACGCTGTAATTGCAATGTTTGTCGCAAAGCCGGCGAGACGGTTGGGCCTTGGGATCAGGGCGACGGCACTGCTTGGAGACTTTGCGTTTCGCCAACTTGGATTGAACCGTTTGACCTCGTATTACCGCAAGGACAACACGATAAGCCGCGACCTCGTTGAGCGGATGGGATGTCAGGTAGAAGGCAGCTTGCGTCAAGCCTGGTACTCGGACGGAACATTTCACGATATGGTCGTGGTGGGTCTTCTCAGACAAGACTGGATGGCCCGGCGCTTGAAACTGGCAAAAGAACTGACCCCGGACATCGTGGTAACGTTCGGGTCATACGGGTGTCCGCTCTGGTCTTGGCCACCGCAGGTTGATAAGTTTGACTAAATAAGTTTGACATAATCAAATGCAGATACTCGGGTGTGATTTTGCACTCAGAATGCAAAACCATTTTTTGGTACAAGGTAACATCGGGTTCGATTGCACCCCCTGAGGCGAGTTATGAATGTGAATACCACGAATCCAAACTCTTCCATGACGCAAAAACTGGGCGCCGTCTTATTTGCCGACGTCGTCGGATATTCGCGCCTGATGAGCGAAAATGAGTTGGATACCTATAACGCACTGAAATCATTGATATCGCAACTCGAACAAAGCTGCGCTCATTTCCAAGGCCGGGTGATCGAAGTGCGCGGTGATGGTATTCTAGCCCTGTTCGAGACCGCCACCAGCGCCGTTGAATTCGGGATCGAGCTGCACCGCATTGCCAGCCAGCACAACCAGAAAGGCCCCGAGACTCAGCGAATCAAGTTTCGCGCTGGTGTTCATCTGGGTGAAATTCTGATCGACGATCGCGGTATCCACGGCGACAATGTGAACATCGCCGCCCGTCTTCAGGAAATTGCCGAACCTGAACGGGTGTATGTCAGTTCCGCCGTCTACGATCAGGTCTGTAATAGGCTGCGCTATGGCTATGAATTCCTCGGGCCAAAACAACTCAAGAACATCCTTGCGCCTGTATCCACCTATTGTGTTCGCAGCGAAGTCGCAGGCGCCACCATGGCAGGAACCATGCGGCCCGGCATGCCCGGCGATATCCTGGAACGCCCGGATACGCCCTCAGTCGCAATTCTGCCATTTGCCAGCCACGGCGGGGACGAAACAGATAGCTGGATCGCCGAGGGACTGACCGACGACATCATCATGAATCTGTCCAAGTTCCGCAATCTGTTCGTGATTGCTCGGAACTCATCTTTTTTCTTCAAAACACAGTCTATGCCGCCGAAAGAGGCAGCCCGAAAACTGAACGTACGCTATGTCGCCCGCGGCAGCGTACGCCGTTCGGCCAGTCGCATCCGGATCACGGCAGAATTGGTCGATGCCAGTACCGAGCGGACGATTTGGGGGGAACGATATGACCGTAAGATCGACGATATCTTTGATATTCTGGACGAGGTGACCGAATGCATAGTTGCCGCAACTGCAGTGATGATCGAGTCTCACGAAAAGCAGCGCATGATCCAGTCGGTCCCCTCCGACCTCGAGGCTTATGGGTCTGTCCTACAGGGCCAACATCACATCTTCAAATACACAAGAAACGACAACCGAAAGGCGCAGGATTTTTACAAAAACGCGCTCGACCGCGATGGAGGATACGCACGTGCTGCAGCTGCCCTGTCACGCACGCTGAACATCGATTGGCGCTATTCCTGGACCGAGGACCCCTCAGACGCCTTCAACCAAGCTTTAACTTTTGCGCAACGCGCGATCGAGCTCGATCCAACCGATGCGCGTGGTTTTGGCGAATTGGGCTATGTTCACCTTTACCGCAAGGAACATGACGCTGCGATTCAGTCTTACCAGCGGGCTTTGGCTTTGAACCCGAATGACGCAGACATGCACTCGGATTTTGCCGATGCTTTGGCGCATTCCGGAGACAACGAAACGGCGATCACGCATATCCAGCAGGCGATGCGGCTGAACCCGTATTTCCCTGACCAGTACCTGTGGCACCTGGGCGGTGCGTATTACAATTTGCGCCGGTACGAAGACGTGATCGAAACCGTCAACAAGATGAACAACCCGACCGAAGGTCAGCGGATGTTGGCTGCCAGTTACGCACAGCTTGGTCAAACAGAGTTGGCCCGTCAGATCGCAGAGAAACACCGGGCCGTGCATCCTAATTTCTCGCTCAAGCGGTGGGGCTCGGTTCTGCCCGACCGGCTGGAGGAAGACACCCAGCATTTTGTGGAAGGTCTGAAAAAGGCCGGATTCTAACGACCCACAAAAAAGGGCGCGTTAGTCACGCGCCCGTTTCTGTTGCTGCTAAGGCAAGATTCAATCGCCGCCGCGCGCCTTGGCACCGCTGACTTTAGCCCCGCTCACCTTAGCGCCACTGACTTTTGCACCGGAAACTTTCGCCCCGCTCACCTTGGCGCCGGAAACCTTGGCGCCACTGACCGCAGGGCTGTCGAAACCGAAATAGATATCCAGCAAGACCTGTTCGAACTGACCGGTCATTACGTCCATACGCATAGTGTAGTCAGCTTTGTCGTAGTCCCAGACGCGCATATCATTAGCATACTGATAATCCGCAGACGCAACGCCAGAGAGCGATGGATTCACTGGCGCGCGAGATCCCTGGCCTGCAGGCGCATTTGCTTGAGTTGCCGTATCGCCTTCACCATGTACCAGAAAAATCGTGGGTTCGGGCAGCTCATAATACGTTCCTTCATACGCGAATCCGTAGATTCTGGCCAATTGGGCGTCGTCGTCTAACTGTTCTGCTAGGTGATTGTTATTACCACGCCGCTTCCGGCGTTTATCAACTCTTTTGAACTCTTGCTCACCAAGATCAAATCTACCCAATTGCTCCCAGAACGGTTTGTTCTGATCGAATTGCGTACCCTTACGGACTCTGATCAAAGTACCACGCCGCACCTGCATTTTGTTGAACCAAGAACTGTCCGCGTCATCCGCAACTGTATAGATGCCGTTCTCAACCAAGTTATCCTGATTTTTTACCAAGACGCGGTCGCGCGGCCTCAAAGTCACGCCGTCGACTGTATTGCCCTTCAACGGCAGCGACAGGTTTACGGTGGTGGCTGCTTTCACCTTTGTTTGTGATTGTATCTTGATGTCTTCAATAACTCTTCCGAACAAAAGCACTTCAGAAAAACTGAGCAAGGACTCGGACATGTCATTCTCTCCCATCTATGGGATCGACGAAGTCGGAACCCTCATCTCCCCCCAATAAATTGCGCTCGAACAATTAGACCGAGCAAATGTGTTCCAAAAATCACCCCACGTCTGAATGCCACAAAATGGCTTAAAAATAAAGATTTTTCCGTTTCAGTCTGGTACTTGCGTCCGGACCGAATTCGAATGACTGTCCTCATTGGGGTCGGGCAGGCGCGGACCTGCCGTTGTCAGGCCGATATCGCGCATACGGAAGTTGCCTTCGATGATGCGGCGGAAAGCGCCTCCTGTAACCTCCTGATCCACGGCAAGCAAAGCCTTTTCAACCCCGAAGTAGCTGAGCATATCCGCGTCCAGCATTTCCCACGCATCTGCCAGATACGACCCAAGGAAATCTCGCGCTTCAAGCAGCGCAATACGGAACCCTTCCGGGTTTTCGGCATATCGCTTGTCAAATATGTCCTGCATGACGCGGCTGTAATCAGGCGAGCCTTCAAGCTGATCCGACAGGTCTTCTTCCTCGGCGGTGATCAGACCATGTAGCAGCAGCCGTTCGTGATAAATGTCGACAAACACATCGAACATCGCGCCGGTCAAGGGCTCAGAGAGGTCATGCTCGCTGGACCATCCGGCGGCAAAATCTGAAAGCGGGCGATTATTGGCCGCAATGCGTATTTGGGCATTGTCTGACAGCTCGGCAAACCGGCTCAGGCGGTTGAACGTGTAAAGGTTCCCTCGCGTGTTTTCGAGCAGCGCGTCAACCACCGATCCGAAATGTAAAGACGCAAGCAGCGCCACCAGATCAGCGGCGGATTCATGAAACCCATAATACTCGCCCGCCGCATCTCCGTCTGTCGGCATCCCGATCACGCTGTAAATTATGGCGTGGCCAATCTCATGTGCGACGACATCGAAGTTCAGGCTATAGGGGCGGTATTCGTTCCCGTGCTCATGTGTCCCTCCGGTTTCCAAAAACCCCCAACCGATATGAGCGTTGTCGAGGCTGGGTAGAAGCGACAGTTCAAGACGGTCGAAGTCACGGGCAAAATGCCATGGGATCGGGCGGTCAAAATATCCCTGCCAGACATCCATCGTGAAATGCGCAGAGCCAAACAGATGCGCGGCCTCAAAAGCGGGGTCTGTCGGGTCGATATGGATGAAATTACCGAACTCATCCGGCATCGCGGGGGGTTGGATATAGCCATCCCAGGGCGGCAGATACATTCCCGAACCACCAGGTCCCGGCACGATCGCGCCATAGGGTGTGGATTTGCCAACGGGGTTGACCGTGTACATCCGCGGCCCCGATGGCCCAGGTCCGATACTGCCCTGTGGTGCCGAGATTTCGACCAATTCCAACGGGGCATCCGGTTCCAGAAAGGGCGATTGCGGATAAAGCAAGAACCGGGTTCCGGGTTCTTCTTGTTCGATTTGTTCGGGGTTAGTCACTGAGCGCCCTCCCGTTGCGTGTCCGTTAAAACCCTTGACCTTTATTCTGCGGCTCCGGCATCGACACCTTTGTTAGAATACAAAAACTCTGCTTCTATCAGTTCAAACAAGGCGTCGCGCCCGGCCAGTCCTAGCGCTTGCGCATATGCGTCCAAATCATCGGGCATTTCTTGGTCAAGACGGTATTCAAAGTACCACATCAGCGCACGAAGACGATCCACCCCCGGCGACCCTATCGAACGTATGTGGTTCTGCTTGTAGGCAGCACGATCCCGCAGCTTTGAGTATTTGTCTGTTCGGCGTAACTCTGACAAGAGTTGCGTCTCGAGTTGATCCGACCGCGACGCGATAGCGGCCTCGACCCGCGCGGTGTCGGCAAGCATCTCCTCATAGCTTTCGGGGTTTAGGTCGTTTGCCTTGATCCAGTCCATCAGATCTGATCGCCGCGACAGACCTGATTCCGCTCTGTGCTCGGTCATCAACCGGATCAAATCCTCGCGCGCCGGAGTGTGATTATGCCGTGCGGCATCCTCGCGCGCGAGCATGGCCAAGGCTGCGCGATCTCGCAAGCGGAGGTACAACTCGGGGCTTAGTCGTAGCTCATCAATCACGGAACGGTCGGCGTCCGGCTCACCGGCATCCACCCGTGCACGCAACGCTTTCCACATCAGGGTCGGTTCCGTGCGCGTTGGTTTTGGAAGGGGCAGGGGAGAGGTGCTGAGATGGTCGGCCATTCGCGTCAACATTGCACGGGCATCCTCGGCCTTGGCGTCGACTCGACCACTAGGCAACCAATCACTGAATAACGCGACGCCCGGCAAGTCCTTCACCGAGGCGAAAATATTAGCCCAATTGCGCTGGCGGTACTGAATCGTTTTGGCAGCGCGCAAAATTTCTGCCGCCGTTTCCGAGGGCAACAAGCCTGAAGCCTGCGCCTGTGCTACCGTCGCACGGATTGATACCATCGGTTCGCTGAGCGGCTGGAATCCCAGCTCGGCGGGGCTGTGCAATACCGCGACCTCGTCATCATCCTGTAGAACGCCGGAGTAGTAATCTTCGAAGATGCGCCCAACTCCGATCATCCCGAAATCGGCCAGTTCAGCGGCGCGCAGAGCACCCATGCTGGCACTGCCAAAAACAGGTATCTCCTGCTCTATGGCCCATAGAATTTCCTTGTGCCAAACCGATGGGACGCCTTCGAAATACCCGTCAATAATACCAATGGCGGATGGGTTTTGCTGTGCCACGCGGTACACATCACCCTGCCGGACGGGTGGCAGAATAGTGGTGTCCAGATGGCCTGCTACAGTTTCGGGCGAAAGTGTTGGGCCCACGAAAACAACCGCAGTCATGCCAGACCTTCCCGAATACGCTGCGCCCGCGGGCCAGGTACATAGTCCGGATCATCATGTGGTGCCTCAAGTCCGGGAATAACGGCCCGGACCACGGCGACGTCGTATTCCGGGCGCGATAGATCAACTGTCACAACTTGCGTAAGGTTCGCTGAGACAAGGTGCTCCAATATCAGACCCAGGTCACTTTCAAAGGTCTCGGTCACGTGAGATGGGCAATCGCGAAAGTTTTGATCAGCTTGAGTGCTTTTAATCAGATCACGGACATAGCGGCCCCGTTCCATTTTGGCCTGTTCAGTGAATTCTTCGGGGTCCAGATCGTCCCGCGCGCCCGAGATATAGGTCAGCCGCGTCTGCGCTGCCTCAGTCAAGGCCCTTAGCAAGGCGATGGCCCGATCCGGGTGGCAACCGTCCCCGATGCCAATATGGCCGACTTGTCCACTGCCCTCGCAAATCACGCAGCGAAAGCTGGCGATGCCGATATCTGATGTCGTGTTCCAAAGCCCAATCTCCAACCCGGCTGCGGCCATCATTTCCATGGCCTTTTGGCAACGCGGATCATCAACGCTGGCCGGATCAAGACGCAATTGTCCCGCACGATGATGCCAGAGCGTTGTTGCATCCCGTTCGATCAATTCACAGATGGCGTGGCAGCTTGCCTCGGTCAGGTAGTTCCCCGAGGCCAATCCGTTGGTTGTGCGGGGGAAGGCCGCCTGACCGCCAACCGGAGCGCTGGTATAGTCTGTATCAACCATTTCAAGCGGAACCCAGCACGCCGACCCTGCGCACAGATCATGCCCCTGGACCCATAACATGTTGGCATGCGGATCAAACTGCCGCCCTGTCACACGCGGCAGCCCTGCTACGTCAACTACGGTCGTATCCTCGGAAAGCTCGGCATATCTGGCGAGGCGCTGCGGTAACCGCACGCGTTCTGCATGCCACGACTCAATTGCCTCCATCACACCCGAGGCTTCAGCCGCGCGCAGGGACAGGCCCTTACCCAAAGAAACCGCAACCGATCGGGAATTGGGGCGGGCGACCATCACCGTCGGTAATCCGATCCGATCCAGACCGGTCAGATTGGCAATACGTGTGATGCCCATTTCCTTCAGAAACGGTTTAACGATTTCCAACGTCTGCTCGGGATCGCGCAACCGATGCGTGTCCAGCACGTATTGCTTCTGCGATCCATCGGGCATGCTGTGGGCCTTGTGAATTAATAATTGATCCCGGCGTGAAAATACGATCGCCGGTCTGGTCTGTTAGGGCGCAGGATGATGGATCATACCCGTTCGGTCAACTCTTGCGGCATTTAGCACGGTCAATTGCGGGCCGCGTGACATGTCGGGTCTTCAGTACCCGCACTTTGGTCTTCGCCATTCTTTTAATTGCGCCGGGGCATTGGGCTTCAGATGATCGCGAAATAGCGTCGTCAAGCTTGTGCAAAGTACAAGGGGTTTGCCAGCATGTTCAACGCACACCCTTCCGAGGAACATGCAAAAACCAAACCAGCCCTAAATGTCGCCTACACCCATTCTTCTGGCGACTTGTTTTAGTTGGGACGCCTGAGCTGCTTTGCTTCCAGAAAACCGCTCGGTACTACGGCTTGTCAGGCCCCAAGCTATCAATGGCCGCCTTCAGCGTATTCAACAGAATATCGATATCCTCATCGCTGGTGCGCCAAGAGGATACACTTATCCGAAGCGCTGGTTCACCCTGCCAGACTGTTGTGCCAAACCACGCCTTGCCCGAGCACTCTACCCGCTGTTGAAGCTCTTTGGTCTGCTCCGCAGTAGAACAACGGAAAAGAACCTGATTCAAGGCTGGGTCACACAGCAGCTCAAACCCAAGAGAGGGCAGAGCCTGTGCCACGCGGTCAGCCATCGCGCAGTGCCTTTCGATCAGGTCCGCAACGCCGGTACGGCCCAAAGTGCGCAACACTGCCCAGATCGGTATGCCGCGGGCGCTGCGTGAAAACTCGATGCCAAGGTTCTTCTGACTCTCGGGCGATGCAGTGGAATACACCGCGTCACTGTTCATGGCAGCCGCCATTGCATCGCGGTCACGACAGATCCCCGCCGCGCCGTCATAGGGCGTGTTTAGCCATTTATGACCGTCGGTTGTCCAACTGTCCGCGCCCTCGACACCCCTGGTGAGTTCACGCTTTGCCGGGGCAGCACGCGCCCACAGCCCGAAAGCCCCGTCAACATGTACCCATGCACCGGCTTGTTTTGCTTTCTCGATTAGCGGCTCAAACGGATCGAAACTACCAGTATTCACCTCACCCGCCTGCAAGCACAAAATCGTCTGCGCGTCCAACTTGGGGAGCCTTGCGGGATCAATGCCTCCGGTGTTGTCGACCGGTGCTTTGATCAGCCGGGCTTGGCCGAAACCGAGTATTCTCAGAGCCTTGAGAACGGTAATATGCGCCAATTCAGATACAACAACCTTGATTTCAGGCGCACCCTGCAAGCCCATCGCATCAAAGTCCCAGCCGCATTTTTTTAACAACTCGCGACGCGCGACGCTGAGGCAGACAAGCGTACTGGCGGTCGCTGATGTTCCAAACGCCACACCGCTTTCGCGCGGCAGGTCCAGAACATCAAGCAACCATTGCGCAGCGACTTTCTCAATCTTGTCAGCGACGGGCGAATTGTCCTGAGAGGACGCGCATTGATCCCAAGCCAAAGCAAGACGCTGTGCGGCGGCGGCGACTGGCAGTGTTGCGCCAATTACAAAACCAAAGTATCGGGGACCGTTTGAAACCGCAGTCGCTGCCGAGCCAGCTTCGTCCAGCAGGGCAAGTGTGTCTTTCGCAGATCCAAGACGGTCCGGCAAAGGTTCGTCAAACCGCGCAAGCTGTTGCAGGGCGGCGTCGTCAGGGTAAACCGGCATCTCTTCCACGTTGGAAATGTAGTGTGCAGCTCTGGCCTCTGCGTCGCTGAGTAGCTGTTTTTCCTCCAACTTCGACCTTTGCATCGTGCACTCCTTTTCCGAAAACGCTTCGGTGTTGATATTTGATCGGGCGAAGGCGTGCATTGCTTACCACGCTTCGGCTGAGTTGCGTCTTTTGATTTCCACTTACTTCTTCTGCGCCGGGAAAGCCGCAGAAGCAAACGTATGCTGAAAGTCTGCCGATCAAGTGCACGTGATGACCTCGCACGCCGGACCGGTACTCCGGTGTTGTGTGGCGTCCGTGATAACGGCCAGTATCGGGCTGGGTGCTGATCCGCTGCCATCGCAGATGCCACTTTGAGAAAGTGTGCGAATTTCAGCAACGGATCGTTAGAGTCTTGTTGATTTCAGCAACAGCCTCCTGCCGCTAAGATTGAAAACAGTTGATGTGGGAGGATCAGATGACACATTTGACTCGTAGAAATTTTGTAAAGACTGCGGCCACTGCGCTTGTGAGTGGTGTGGTCAGCGCGCCATTCTTGAGCGGTCGTGCAACAGCGGCTGAGCCGATTACTGTCGGTGGCATCCATGACACAAGCGGCATTCTGGATATTCTTGGCAAGCCCATGGCGCAACTCGCGCGGTTTGCCGTGCATGAGATCAACCAGGCCGGAGGTCTGTTAGGCCGGCCGCTTGAACTGGTTGAGTATGATCCCCAGTCCAACATGCAACTCTATGGCCAACTGGCCCAAAAGCTGGCGCTTCAGGACAGGGTCAGTGTTGTCCACGGCGGAATTACCAGTTCCAGCCGAGAGGTCATTCGCCCGGTTCTTCGCCGCTTTGAAACTCTGTACTTCTACAACACGCTTTACGAAGGTGGAGTTTGCGACCGCAACCAGTTTGCAATCGGCACAATGCCCGATCAAACGGTGGCCAACCTGATGCGTTATGTCATGAAAACGCATGGTAAACGCGTCTACGTACTGGCTGCGGACTACAATTTCGGTCAGATCAGCGCAAATTGGGTGAAAAAATACGTCACCGAGAACGGTGGGGAAGTCGTAGAAACCGAGTATTTCCCGCTTGATTTTGGCAATTTCGGCCCGACAATTTCAAAGATTCAGGCGTCCAAGCCGGATGCGGTTATCTCGATCCTGGTGGGTGCGACCCATCTTGGATTCTATCGTCAGTGGGCTGCGGCCGAAATGCTGTCTCGCATACCTTTGGCGTCAACGACGTTTGGCGCTGGTGGCGTCGATATCCAACAATTGGAGACACGGGAAACGGATGGCATCATCAATGCAGCAACATATGTTTCCGGAATCCAATCCCAGGCAAATCAGGACTTCCTTACGCGGCTGAACGCGTTCTATGGGGATGATGCGCCGTTCATGTCGGAACTGCCCTGCACAACATACGAAGGCATGATGCTTTGGGCAAAAGGAGTTGAGGCGGCAGGGTCCCTGGACAGGATGAAAGTGATTGAAGCGCTTGAAAGCGGTCTCAGCTTTGAGGGGCCGTCCGGCCGCGTTTCAATAGATCCAGCAACGCATCATACCATCCGTGATGTTCACATCTCGGAACTGTCGGATCGGAAATGGACGGTTTTGGAGACAACACAGCAGGTGCCGCCAACGGCCACGCAAGAAGTCTGCGATTTGAGCGCAGACCCAGACGCCAACTTTCAGCACAAGCTGTAGACGCACGTCACCATAACTTTTCAGGGCGGAGTGTTCGGTCGCTCTGCCCGAAAAACTTTTCGAATGTATCCGGGAACCCGCCGGGTGCATTCAGGGAGGAACCAATGGACTATTTAGCTGTCGTCGCGATTGAATTGTCTACTGCGATCGCCACGCTCGTGTTAATCGCGGCAGGGCTCGCAATTATCTTCGGTATGATGCGTGTAATCAATGTCGCACATGGCGAATTCATGATGCTGGGCGCCTATGCGACGCTGATGGCGTATACAGCCGGCCTCAATCTATGGATATCGGTGTTCATTGTCGCACCGCTGGTGGCTGGCATTTGGGGGGCCATTGTTGAGTTCCTGCTTATCCGGCGGCTTTATGGCCGCGTCGCGGATACGCTTCTGGCAACCTGGGGCCTTAGCCTGTTCATGATTGGCGCTGTTACCAGCATTTTTGGCAATACATCGAAAGGTATTCCGACACCACTCGGGGCGGTCAATATCGGGCAGTACTCTATCTCGGCCTATTCCCTGGTTCTTGTATTGTCGGCAGTGGCCGTTCTGATGGCCACGTGGCTTGTATTGAACAAAACACGTCTCGGAACGGTCGTTCGGGCAACGATCCAAAACCCGGATATGGCAGAAGCGTTGGGCGTCGACCACCGAAAGGTGTATTCGCGCACGTTTGCTACCGGCGCAGCAGTTGCCGGGCTGGCTGGAGGCGTTCTTGCCCCGATTTCCGGCGTCGTGCCAACGATGGGGGCGGCGTTCATCGCAAAAGCTTTCATTACAGTCATCAGCGGCGGCGCTGCAATTGTAGCAGGCACGCTCAGTGCATCCGTCGTGTTTGGCGGCATTAGTCAGGCCGTCACTTTCGTATCCGGAGCCGTTTGGGGCGAAGCCATGGTACTGTTCGTTGCAGTGGTCATTCTGCGTGTCATGCCCGGCGGCTTCAGTGAGTTTCTGAAAGGAAAAAGGTCATGAATGCGAACCGTAATAAATCAACGGTCTCGGTTGCATCCATCGTTGTCATCGCAAGTGTGGCGGCAGTGTTTGTACCCAGTATGCTGCCAATGTTCCAAGCGATACAGATGACACAGTTTGTGGCCCTGTCCTTTCTGGCCCTGAGCCTTGCCTATGTTTGGGGGCACGGTGGGATCATGTGCTTTGGCCAGGCAATGTTCTTTGGCATCGGTGGCTACGCCTATGCGATTGCAACGATCAACGGCTTGGAAAGCACCATAAGCTTGCTGATCTCAGCCGCCGCATCCGCTTTTTTCGCCCTGGCCCTTGGATACTTTATGTTCTTCGGACGGCTCAGGGCGGACATCGTCTCGATTGTTACGCTGGTCGTGTCCCTTATCTTCTACAAACTCCTGGGCAACAGCAGCGGTGCAAGTCTGCAAATCGGTCAAGCCAGCTTGGGTGGCTATAACGGTATTCCTGGAATTCCTCCGTTGAACGTTCCGTTTGACGGCACGTCCTTTCTAGCTCCATCCGAAACGCTTACCTTCAGCGCGTTGCTGCTTATCTTGTGCTATTTGTTTCTTGCGCAGTTGAACTGGCGGAAATTCGGGCGCGTCACACATGCTACTCAGCAAAACCCGCTGCGCGCTCAGCTGCTTGGCTACGATACGCGGCGCGAGTTGATGTATGTCTTTGCCATCGGAGCGGCAGTCGCTGGATTGGGCGGAGGCCTGTTTGCGGCATACCAAAACTTCATCGACCCCAACGTGTTCGCCCTGCCCATGTCTTCCCAAGCTTTGGTTTGGGTCATGCTGGGCGGGCGCGGTACACTATTGGGGCCGATCATCGCAACCTGGGTGCTTCAGTACTTGACGCTGCAACTCGCCGGTCAGAAGGCAATCGGTCCCAATATCGCACTTGGCGTTATCATGATGGCTGCGGTTCTTGCTTTCCCCAAGGGTCTGGCTGCCCTCAACGACATATCCCTGGATTTCTGGAGAAAAGATCAGAAGAAGGAGGAGAAGGCATGAACACGCTCCTGCAAACAAAAAATCTCACAAAAAGCTTC
The DNA here is from genome assembly GCF_056159225.1 of Ruegeria sp. AWH4_226. NCBI lineage: Bacteria > Pseudomonadati > Pseudomonadota > Alphaproteobacteria > Rhodobacterales > Roseobacteraceae > Ruegeria > Ruegeria sp. AWH4_226. Next base: position 355,932 of record NZ_JBSWUU010000002.1, read on the forward strand.
GGCGGCGTCGTTGCCCTGGATAACGTCGACTTCTCGATCAAATCAAAAGAGCTGAGATGTATAATCGGCCCGAATGGTGCAGGTAAAAGCACTTTCTTCCGATGCCTGACAGGCCAGCACATTCCCACAACGGGCAATGTCTTCTTTAAAGGACATGAAATCACAGGAAGGCAGATGCATGAGATTTCAAGCTGCGGAATAGGGACCAAGACCCAAGTCCCGAACCTGTTTGACGACATGACAGTGTATGAAAACCTTTGGCTGTCCGCTTCTAGCAACGCATCGAAAAACGAAGCAAAGGACCGAATATCCGAAGCTGCGCGGCTTACACGGACAGAGTCACTCCTTGATGAATTTCCAAGAAACTTGGCGCATGGCCTTCGCCAACGTGCTGAACTGGCGATGGTTATCTCAGCAGCACCTGACTTGGTGCTGCTGGATGAACCCGCCGCCGGGCTTACACATGCCGAAACACGTCATTTGGCCAAAATCATTCAGGCAGTGAATGAGAAATCGGCCGTCATAATCGTGGAACATGACATGCAATTTGTGCGTGAGATTGCGGACAAGATTACGGTCCTCTGCCAGGGTGCCATCCTGATCGAGGGCTCTGCGGAAACCGTGCTCTCGGATGCTCGTGTGCGAGAAGTTTATCTTGGTAGAAAGGCGGCTTGATCATGGTTGGACCTCATAAACTCATCAGCGTCCAAAACACCGAGACAGGATACGGGTCAATTAAAGTGCTGAACCGACTGTCGCTGGACGTGCAAGAAGGCGAATTTCTGGGCATTCTTGGACACAACGGAATGGGCAAGAGCACTTTGATCCGCTTGATCATGGGATTTCTTCCGGCGTGGAGCGGGTCCGTGCACTTTCGGGGGAAGGATATCACGCGCCTGTCAATCCATAAGCGTGCTTTGCTTGGGTTGGGATATGTTCCGCAAGGCAGGCAAATCTTTCCGGATTTGACCGTTGAGGAAAATCTTCTCATGGGCCTTCAGTGCAATATCAAAAGCAAATGCAAAACTGATGTCGACAAGATTCTGGACTATTTCCCCCGGCTTTCCAGGCTTCTGGATCGAAACGGAGGAGTTCTGTCTGGTGGGGAACAGCAATTGCTTGCTTTGGCGCGATGCCTGATCGGTGATCCCGCTGTTGTACTGTTGGATGAACCCACGGAAGGTATTCAACCGAATATCCTCGACGAGATCGTAGACACCTTGCTGCGCTTTAAAAAAGAGCGGTCCCTTTCCCTTGTACTGGTTGAGCAGAACCTGGATTTTATCTTAGATCTTTCGGAAAGAGTGGTTACTCTGGAAAGCGGACGCATAACCGGCGCGATGGATCCGAAACGGTTGCAAGACCCCAGCGTTGTTCAGGAATATGTAGGGCTTTGCTGATAGCGTCTGCCGAGACAGAGCCTTCTGTGGCAGATCGCTGACCTGTTTCCTAATGCAGAAGACTTGATTGATCATTCAGATAGTCGATAAACAGCTTTGCTGCTGGCAACAGGCGGCGTTCTCTTCTTCGGATCAACACAGTGCTTGGCGCAACGTTCAACAACTTGTCAATTTTTGCGGCCCATAACTGCCCTCTCTTTACCTCTTCGGAAACCGCATAATCTGGCAGAACAGACACTGCGCCAAACTCTCTTACGTAGCTTTTTATCGATTCAATGTGGTTAATTGAGCAAATGATCCTCGGCCGGATATCACACTGATTGACGGCCTCGTCAAAAAGTCTCTTTGTTTCAAACCCATCATCCAAGCTTATCATTGGATACTTCACCAAATCGTTGAGTTTCACGATCTTTTGCGCGGCAAGAGGATGGTCATTTTGCATCACTGCAACAATCGCCGTATCGAGCTTTAGTACCGTATCTATCTCGGGCGGGGATTGGGAAAAAATGGCAACACCGAAATCAACCTCGTTGCTTATGACATCTTCAATTACATTTTTTGATGCTGATACGTTGCATTCAAAATCAACGCCTGGGTATTTTTCAGAGAATGACGAAATTATTCGAAGCACCCAGCTCGACATGACGCCTTCGATTGCTGAAAACCTAACTGTGCCGGATTTGATGTTGTGTATTTCATCTATCTGACCGCGCGCCAGATCAAGGTCGCGCATCGTTTGGCGCATGTGTTGGGATAGTATCTTGCCTTCAGGGGTAAGAAACATACCGTCAGAACGCCGTTCAAACAGTTCAGTTTTAAAGCTGTGTTCAAGCAATTTTATTTGCCTGCTAATTGCGGAAGCGGACACATTCAACCTTTCGGAAGCCGCGCGCACGGATCCGCTATCAGCAACGGAAAGGAAATATCGGAAGCTGGTTATATGCACGATTCCACATCCTTAGTGTTCCAATATATCGAACACATCATTCGCATGATTGCGAGTTTTTCGCCAGCATTTTTAAGGTACGATGATTTCAAGACTACAATAATTGCAAACGGCAACGCGTCGGAAAGGTAAAAAATGAAAGAAACTGTCAAGGTTGCAGTGATTCAAGACAGCTCCATTCCATTCGATGCAACGGCTACGACAAAGAAGGCCTGCAATCTGATCAGGGAAGCGGCTGAAAACGGGGCAGAGCTTGCGCTTTTCCCCGAAGCTTTTGTGGGAACCTATCCCAAGGGACTTAATTTTGACGCGCCAGTCGGAAAACGCTTGCCCGAAGGCCGCGAGGATTTTCTGCGTTATTTTAACAATGCCGTGGAAATGGACGGTACCGAGGTTGCCCAGCTTATCGACACAGCACGCGAGTGCGGGATTTTTGTGGTTATTGGCGTCATCGAACGCGATGGGTTCACGCTCTATTGTACCGCGCTTTACATTGACCCGCAAAAGGGCCTTGTTGGGAAGCACAGAAAGGTGATGCCAAGCGGGTCAGAACGCCTGATCTGGGGCTTTGGCGACGGATCCACGCTTGAGGCCGTTTCATCAAACCTTGGAAAACTGGGGGCGGTGATCTGTTGGGAAAATTACATGCCAGCCGTCCGATTGGCTATGTATGATCAGAACGTCGAAATCTATCTTGTCCCCACGGCGGATGATCGGGATACCTGGCTGCCGACCATGCGTCACATCGCGGTTGAAGGGCGGTGCTATGTCCTGAGCGCGTGCCAGTACATTCAGTTGAAAGATTTCGGTCCCGACTATCGCAGTGTACTTTCCGATGACCCGGAGGCGGTCGTGATGCGGGGCGGAAGCACGATTATCTCTCCCCTTGGCGACGTGATCGAAGCACCGGTCTTTAACGAAAGAACAATCCTCTACGCGACATTGGACAACGCGAGCCTGATCCGTAGCAAATTCGACTTTGACCCGGTTGGACATTATTCAAGAGCAGACCTCTTTTCGCTGCATATGGACGCGTCGGTCAAAGAGGTTGTGACCAAAGCGTCGTCTGACCCGGCGTCCCAGACATCCGGCACAAACATACACAGGGAGGATGCGTGATGTTTCAAAAACCAACCGTTGAACAGGTTCAAGAGACTGCATCAGAGCTTGGCATGGCATTGCCGCCCGAGAAAGCTGCGGCATTTCTGAATGAAATGGGGCCGGTTTTTGAGGCTTACGACCTTCTGGATTCACTTGATGACGACATTCCGCCAGTCAATTATCCGCGCGGTGAGATCGTGGAGCCTTCTCCAAGCGAGAATGACATGAATGCCTGGACTGTGAAGGTTCGCATTGATGGCGCGCCAGAGGGTAAGCTGTTTGGAAAAACGGTGGGCATTAAAGACAACGTGAACCTTGCCGGCGTGCCAATGGCCAACGGCTCACCCACGCTTGCCGGTCATGTCCCCGCATTCGACGCCACGGTTGTGACGCGGCTGCTCGACGAAGGCGCGTCCATTGTTGGCAAGACAACGTGTGAGTGCTTTTGCTTATCAGCAGGAAGCCACACGTCCTGGCCGTTGCCGGTGCACAACCCTCATTTGCATGGTTTCTCGGCCGGGGGTTCGTCCTCGGGCAGTGCGGCTCTGCTGGCGCGCGGTGAGATTGACCTCGCTATAGGCGGCGATCAAGGCGGTTCGATCCGCGTGCCTGCCGCATTCTGCGGCGTGGTTGGCATGAAGCCGACTTATGGATTGGTCCCATATTCCGGAGTTGTGCCGATCGAAGCGACGGTGGACCATGTTGGCCCGATGAGCAGAAACGTGCGAGACAATGCGCTGATGCTGGAAGTGCTGGCGGGCAAAGACGGCCTCGATCCCCGGCAATCCGTCGACCATAAACCCGATTACACGGCCTCCCTTGGCCGGGGCGTCGATGGCCTGAAAGTTGGCATACTAAAAGAAGGGTTCGAACTGCCGCTTGCCGAAAAAGACGTCACGGATGCGACCCGTGCTGCCGCTGACAAGTTGGCTGAAAACGGTGCGGTCGTTGAAGAATTTTCTCTTCCGGAACACCATGTACTGGCTGCGCTTTGGGCTCCTCTCGGCATGGAGGGTTTGACAGCCCAAATGATGCTTGGAAACGGCATGGGGTACAATTGGAAGGGCTTGTACGACGTCGGATTGATGGAGGCGCATAAAGACTGGCGTTCCCGCGCCGATGAGTTGTCCACCACCCTGAGGATCGCCATGATCGTTGGGCGCTATGCCCAAAAGAACTACTTCGGGACTTATTACGCCAAGGGTCAGAACATCGTCCGTCGGTTGACGCGGAAATATGACGAGGCTTTTGCCAAGTATGATGTCATATTGACACCCACGGTGGTCATGAAAGCGACGCGCTTGCCCGGCCCGGACGCCGACGTTTCCGAAATTGCGGCAAGAGCCTGGGAAATGCTAGGGGCCACATCGCAGTATGATCTGACAGGGCATCCAGCGCTTTCCCTGCCATATGGATACTCTGACGGTTTGCCCATCGGTGTTTCAATAGCATCTGCCGCGTACCGAGAGGATTTGATCTATCAGGTCGCAGCGGTTCTGGAAGCCGACTGACAAGCCGCCACGACCTCAAACGTTCGCGCTGTGCCGTTCAGAACTTTGCGGCTGATTTTATTTATTTACATCAGCGGCTTGAATTAAGCTGCCGGTCCGAAAGGAGTGCCAAGATGAAGGATAAACTGTGCCTTATCACCGGCGTAGGTGACGGGACCGGAGCATCCGTTGCCCGGCGGTTCGCATGGGACGGATACCGCGTCGTTTTGCTGGCCCGAAATACTCAGCGATTGTCAGAGTTGGAAAAAGAACTGCCAGATGCGCGGTCCTTTGCATTCGACCTCGAAGATCTCGACCAACTCGTCAGGGTGTGTCGCCAGATCAAGGATGAGATGGGCACACCCGACGTGATTGTTCACAACGCGGTACGGGCCACCTTTAAGCCGTTCATGGAGGCCGACCCCGAGGAGCTGGAGCGAAACTTTAGGGTCAACACCACAAGTCTGCTGTACTTAGCGCGTGAACTGACCCCTGCCATGGTAGAACGCGGCAGCGGCTCCATCATCGTAACGGGCAACACTGCCGCATTGCGTGGTGTGCCAAACTTCGCGCTTTTTGCGCCGACAAAAGCCGCGCAAAGAATATTCGCACAGTCGCTTGCGCGGGAGCTGGGTCCAAAGGGCATCCACGTGGCCTATGTGGTGATAGACGCAGCCATTGATACGCCGTGGACCCGCATACCGTTTAATCCGGATGAGCCCGAAGACTTTTTCAGCAAACCGGACGCTATAGCGGAAGAGGTCTTTCATACCGCGCATCAATACCGATCCACATGGTCATTCGATGTAGAACTGCGGCCATTTGCGGAAAAATGGTAGGCTTGTCGTCAAGGACACGAGCGGCAGTCTAACCAGATGCAAAGTCTTTTGGAGCTCGTGGAGTTGTCTTCAACACTAGCAAGACAGTGTGCAAGGGGGGTCAGGTCAGGGCACCAAGACCGCGGCGCCCTGCAAACGCCCGGCACGCAGATCGTCGATTGCTATGTTGGCGTCGATCAACGGATATTGTTGCGTTTGCGTTCGAATGCCCGACGCTTCGACGAGGGAAAAAAACTCTTCCCCATCTTGTCGGGTCAGGTTGGCGACCGACAGGACATGTCGTTCACCCCACAGATCTCGGTAGGGAAAGGCAGGGATATCGCTCATGTGGATGCCTCCGCAAACGACCCGGCCTCCTTTTCGGACGGCTTTGAGCGCCATTGGAACAAGCGCACCAACGGGTGCGAAAATTATCGCGGCATCCAGCTCTTTTGGAGGCAGTTGGTCGGAATCGCCTGCCCATACCGCCCCGAGGTTGCGCGCAAAGCTTTGTGCTTCAACATCGCCGGGCCGGGTCAACGCATAGACAGTTCGGCCTTGCCAAATTGCCAGTTGTGCCAGGATATGCGCCGCGGCGCCGAAACCGTAGAACCCGATTTCCTGTGCATCGCCCGCCATACGCAGACTGCGAAACCCAATCAGACCTGCACACAGCAGCGGTGCCAGCGCAACCGGATCAGCGGACTCCGGCAACGCAAAAACATATCGCGCATCGGCTACGCACGCTTCGGCAAAACCGCCGTTTCGCGTGTAGCCGGTAAAAAGCGGCGCATCACACAGGTTTTCCTGCGCGTCCCGGCAATAGCGGCACTGCCCACATGTTGAACCAAGCCAAGGCACGCCGACGCGCTGGCCGATTTTCAAATCCGTGACCGCTTCGCCTTTGCGCAGGATACGCCCGACGATTTCATGCCCAGGAACCAATGGAAGCTCGGGGTGCGTCAGGTCACCATCAAGGATGTGCAAGTCAGTGCGGCAGACACCGCAGGCCTCAATCCGGATGAGTACATCATGGGGACCAGTTGCGGGAAGTTCGATATTTTCTTGACGAAGCGTGCTGCCATCGCCCGTAAAGACCATTGCAAGTGTCATCCTAGTACTCCCCGTGAATGACCGCTCAACCTCAGCTTAACCCCAATTCACCATAGCACGAGGCTACAGGATTCAAGCTTGATCCATCGCAAAGCCGTCGATTTGGCCGCACGTTAGGGTCTTGTCAAAATCAACCATGTGGAAAGGCTATGAAGCAGAGTTCGCTTATTTATTTTGCTCTGGCTGCGCTCGTGATTACGGGCGGCATAATGTATGCTGTCATGTCCACGAATGGTGACCAGTTGCCGGATGGTTTCGTTCAGGGAAACGGGCGGATTGAGGCCGAGCAGGTTGAGATCGCCCCCACTCTCGCGGGACGTGTCGTGAATGTATTGGCGGCCGAAGGAGATATGGTCGCCACCGGGGACATTCTGGCCGAGATGGACGTTGATGAATTGTCGGCGGCATTGGACAGGGCCAAGGCCGAGGTGGCGCTGGCGCGCCAAACCAAGGCGGAAGCCGAGGCGCTTGTTCTACAACGTCAGAGTGAACAGCGCCGGGCCGAGCAGGAGCTGGATCGCGCAACGGCGTTGCTGGCCGGGCAGAACATCTCTGAAACCGTTTTTGAAGAACGCGAAACCATCCATCAGGTCGCTGCGGCAGTCTTGGGGGCCGCCAGGGCCCGTGTGGCAACCGCAGAAAGCCGGATTGCAGCCTCTGAGGCGGAAGTGCGCCGGATCGAGGCGCAGATCGAAGACAGTCTGCTCCTGGCGCCGATGCCCGGTCGCGTGCTTTATCGTCTTGCAGAGCCCGGTGAAGTTGTCGGCGCGGGTGAGCCGATCCTGACCCTTCTCAGTCTTCAGACAGTGTACATGGAGGTGTTTCTTCCGGCGCGTGAAGCCGGGCTTTTACCTATCGGGGCCGAGGCGCGGATCGTTCTCGATGCGTTGCCGGACTACGCGATACCTGCATTTGTCAGCTTTGTCTCCCCCGAAGCGCAGTTTACACCGAAACAAGTTGAAACTCTGGATGAACGCGAGCAACTGGTGTTTCGCGTCCGCGTTCGCATACCTGAGGATCTGGTCGAAAGCCGGATTGAGCATGTCAAAACCGGCCTTCGCGGCGTGGCTGTGATCCGGGTCGACCAGAGCAGCGCCTGGCCCGAAGCCCTTGAACGGCGCATACCTCAAGAGCTGTTCGAATGAACACCAAGGTCTCTGCGCCGGAAATCCGTGTTGCCGATGTCACGCACAGATATCGAAAGCAGATTGCGCTGGAGTCTATTTCCGTGAACATTCCGACCGGCAAGCTTGTTGGATTCATCGGGCCGGACGGGGTCGGGAAATCCACTTTGCTTAGCTTGATCACCGGCGCAAAAAAGCTGCAATCGGGGTCAATCAACGTTCTGGGCGGATCGATAGATGAACCCGCGCATCGCCGCCGCATTTGTCCGGCAATCGCATTCATGCCGCAAGGGTTGGGGCGCAACCTCTATTCTGAACTATCGATACGCGAGAATCTGGAGTTCTTTTCGGGCCTTTTCAGTCAAGGGCAGGATGAACGTGATGCCCGGATTGAGGCGTTACTATCTGCAACCGGACTTGCGCCTTTTGAGGATCGCCTAATGGGCAAACTCTCTGGCGGGATGAAACAGAAGCTTGGCCTGTGTTGCGCATTGATTCATGACCCAAAACTTCTGGTCTTGGACGAGCCGACAACCGGCGTTGATCCGCTGTCGCGTCGACAGTTCTGGGCATTGATCGACGTGATCCGTTCCGAAAACCCTGAGCTCTCGGTTCTGGTGTCGACTGCCTACATGGAAGAGGCAGAGAGTTTTGACTGGATCGTCGCGATGGACGCTGGCCGGACCATCTTTCAGGGACAACCGACCACGTTGAAAGCGGACGAAAAGGATCTGGAAACCGCGTATCGACGCCTGCAGGCACAAGGCGCACCTGCCTTTACGTTGGATGAAAGTCCAGCCCGCCAGATTGAAACAGACCCGGTGATCATCGCGCGCGGGCTGACCCGGCGCTTTGGCGATTTCACGGCCGTGGACAGCGTGGATTTCTCGATTAAGCGGGGCGAGATTTTTGGGTTCCTCGGATCGAACGGATGCGGCAAATCCACAACGATGAAGATGCTGACAGGTTTGCTGCCGGCCAGTTCCGGTGAGGCTTTGCTTTTCGGCAAGCCGGTTGACGCCCGCGATCGGGAAATGCGGCGGCAGATCGGATATATGAGCCAGGCCTTCTCGCTTTACGGTGAATTGTCGGTGCTTCAAAATCTTCGGCTGCATGCCCGCGTGTTCGACCTATCTGACCGAGAGGAGCGTATCGCAGAATTGACGGATCGTTTTGGACTGACCGGCCATCGCGATATGCTGGCTACCGCGTTGCCGCTTGGGATCAAACAACGCCTGTCGCTGGCGGTTGCCGTGATCCATCGCCCGCGTGTGCTTATTCTGGATGAACCAACGTCAGGTGTTGACCCAGCGGCACGAGATTCGTTTTGGGCCTTGCTTGTCCAGCTTGCGCGCGAAGACTCGGTTACGATATTTGTGTCTACCCATTTCATGCCCGAAGCAGAACGGTGCGACCGGGTTTCCTTCATGCACGCAGGCAGGGTTTTGGCAGAAGGCACGCCAGCGGACTTGATCGCTTCTGAGGGCGCGGAGAACCTAGAAGGCGCTTTCATTTCAATTCTAGAGTCAGAGGAAAAACCGGCGCCGGTTGTCGCGCCAAAAGTGAAAATGAGCGCCCAAGCCAAACATGTGCGGGCAAGCTTTAGCTGCGCTTTCGCGTACACGCGGCGGGAAGCCGTCGAAATTGCCCGTGACCCGGTTCGGCTTGCCTTTGCCTTTCTTGGGTCCGCCATTTTGATGTTGGTCTTTTGCTTTGGCATCACGCTTGACATTGATGAGCTTGATTTCGCAATTCTAGACCTGTCTCAGGGTCCTGAAAGCCGGGACTATGCGGCAGAGTTTGCAGGATCACATTATTTCAAACCCACACCTCCCCTGGACAGCGCTGCAGAAGGACGTAGCCGGTTGCAGGCCGGAGACGCCTCGCTGGTTATTGAATTGCCGCCTGACTTTGGCCGCAAGTTGCGGGCAGGAGAAACAACCACCGTCCTGGCCACAGTCGATGGGGCAATCCCGTTCAAAGGTGAAACGGTTGAAGGTTACGTCGCTGGGCTGCACCAAACATTTCTGGATGAGCAGGCCCGCAGCACTGGCAAAGCCCCGGTTGAGATTGCCAGGATCGAACCTCGGTTTCGCTATAATCAAAGCTTTGAGAGCATTGCTGCAATGGCTCCGGCAATGCCTGCAATCCTGCTTATCATGCTGCCGGCCGTCCTGATGGCGGTCAGTGTCGCGCGAGAGCGGGAACTGGGATCTGTCGTGAATTTCTATGTTACACCAACGACGCGGCTTGAATTCCTGGTCGGCAAGCAAATCCCATATATTGTGATTGGCTACGCGAATTTCCTGCTCTTGGCCGGGATGACGATTTTCATCTTTGGCGTGCCACTTAAAGGGGATCCCTTTCCCTTGGCTGTTGGTGCGTTCCTATACGTCTGGGCGACGACATCCTACGGATTGGTGATTGCGACCATGACCTCAAGCCAAGTGGCCGCCACATTTGCGACTGCCATTGCCTCGGTTGTGCCAACCATTCAGTTCTCGGGCCTGTTGCAGCCTGTTTCAACCCTTGAAGGGGGCGCGCAGGTGATCGGCTCATTCTGGCCGTCGTCCTATTTTTTGCACCTGAACGTCGGCGCGTTTACAAAAGGCCTAGGTTGGGAGGCGCTTGCCCCGGACATTCTGGCACTGGCCTGTTTCGGGCCGGTGCTGACACTGATTGCCGTCCTCTGCCTGCGTGCGCAGGAGAAGTGAATGCAGCGCCTTTCCTGCATATTCTGGCTCGGCCTGAAAGAGATGATGAGCCTGCGCCGCGATTGGGTCATGATGGCGTTGCTGGTATGGTCGTTCACACTGGCGCCGATCATGGAGGCGACGGGTGTCGCAAGTTCAGTGAACAATGCCTCTATCGCGTTTGCGGATGAGGACAACTCACCGCTCTCCCGAACGCTTTCAACTGCGTTTTTCCCGCCCGAATTCCAGCAGGTTGTTCAGATCGAGCCGGGAACTGGCCCCGCACATATGGATGCGGGGCGTTTTATCTTTGTTGTTGCCATACCGCCGGGGTTTGAGAGGGATTTGCGCGCGCAGCGCAAACCAGAGATTCAGGTACTGATCGACGCCACGGCCATGGAGCAGGCGGGTATTGGCGCCAGCTATATCACCAACATACTGAGCGCCGAGATTTATCGTTTCGCAGCCGGTGTCGATCTTGTCGACGCGCCTCCGGTAGATCTTATCCTGCGAAGCGCCTTCAACCCAAACAGGGATACAGTGCGTTTTGCTGGTATCGTGGCCCTGATCGGCCAGATCATGTGGCTTACGACGATCCTGACCGGTGCTGCCATGATCCGGGAACGAGAGCATGGGACGATAGAACATCTTCTGGCGCTCCCCTTGGCCCCGTTTGATATTGCAATGGCCAAGATCTGGGCCAATGCGGCGGTTGTACTGATCGCAGCAGGGCTGTCGCTTGTCTTTATCATGCAGGGTGCGTTGGACATTACAATTGCCGGGTCGAAGCCCTTGTTCTTGTTCGGTACAGCCCTCTTTCTGTTTACAGCTACCGCATTGGGGGTTTTCCTTGCCACCATTGCGCGGTCAATGGCGCAGTTTGCGCTTTTGGTTATGCTGATTGTTCTACCCATGCTGATGTTATCAGGTGGCGAGACGCCGGTCGAAGGTCAACCAGCCTGGCTGCAGGCTGGGACGCTGTTCCTTCCGTCGCGCCACTATATGTCGGCCAGCCAGGCAATCGTTTTCAAGGGTGCCGGGATTGAAACCGTCTGGCTGGAATTTGCGTCGATGGCGGCATTGGGCCTAGCCTTGTTGATCACAAGCCTGGTCATGTTTCGCAGGTCGATCGCGCGCATGAGCTGACATGATCCGACGAACTGCCAGCGCTCCGTAGTGGCCTGAGCTTTCGGTCCAGCTTTAGCGCCGCCTTCAGGTTTGGTGCACGTAGCTGCCGGGCGCATCAGGCAGTTTGTTGGCGCTTCGCCGTTCCCCGCCCATGAGCGGAGGTTTGGCCTCACCCGTTGAGTGGAGTTTCAACCAATCAGCCATAGCGGGCCACCACGAACCCTGCCGCACCTTGGCAGTTTCAAACCATTCATCAGGAGATATGTACAGCGCATCAGCCGCCCTGTGATCTTGCCGATAGTGGCGCTTCTTGTGGCCCGGCTCGCTCAGGATGCCGCCGTTGTGGCCGCCATTGGTCAGCACAAATGTCAGGTCCCCATCCGTAAACAGCCTGATTTTGTAGACCGACCGCCACGGCGCAATATGGTCGGATTCTGTACCCACCACGAACATGGGAACGCGAATGTCCTTCAGCGCGACAACGCGACCTTCAACGGCGAACCGCCCGGCGCTCAGGCGGTTTTCCAGAAACAGACCCCGCAAGTATTCCGAATGCATTCGCGCAGGCATGCGCGTAGTGTCGTTGTTCCAAACCGTCAGATCCGTCGGTAAGTCCGCCTCGCCCAGAAAATAACGCCGCACCGCGCGGGCGTAGATCAGGTCTTCGGCACGGATGGTCGTAAACGTGCGCGCCATTTGCGGTCGATCCAGACAGCCCTGCAACCACATGAGATCTTCGACAAACGCAACTTGGCTATCGTCGATGAAAAGCAATAACTCGCCAGCTTCGGTAAAATCGACTTGAGCAGCCATAAGTGTGATGCTGGCCAGCCTGTCATCTCCTTCGCGTTGCATAACGGCAGCGGCAATCGCCAAAAGGGTACCGCCAAGACAGTATCCATTGATGTGAATCTTTTGGTCCGGAACGAATTTTGAAATGGCATCAATCGCCGCCATGACGCCGTTCAGGCGGTAATCCTCTAGGCTGAGATCGGCCTGATCAGCGGTAGGGTTAATCCACGAAATCATAAAAACCGTGAACCCCTGATCAACAAGATAGCGAACCATCGAGTTTTCTGGCGACAGATCGAGAACGTAATATTTCATGATCCAGGCAGGGACGAACAGAATTGGCTCGGCCTGCACGCTGTTGGTGGTTGGTGCGTATTGAATCAGCTCGAACAGAGCATTGCGGTAAACGACCTTGCCGGGGGTAGCAGCCAGATCTGTGCCAATCTCATATCCTTTCGGCGGAGCGTCGTGCTTTTGCGTCACGGCGTGCGTAAAATCTTCGAGGAAATGCTCGCTGCCTTCGATTAGATTGCGACCACCGGTTTGCATGGTACGCCGGATGATTTCAGGATTTGACCACGGAAAATTCGACGGGGATACTAAATCAAGGGCTTGCCGAACCTGAAACTGCGCCCGTTCTGCATCACGGGGCGCGATACCTGGCATAGTATCCGTCGCGGCCTGCCACCAGTCCTGAGTGCTTAGAAACACTTGTTGCCACAGCGAGAAAGGGGCTTTCTGCCAGCCTTGGTCGCTGAAGCGGTGGTCTTGGGCGCGGGTTTCAAAGGGTGGGGTGGGTTTTGATCCTGCAGCCAAGTCGCTGGCATATTCCGAAAGCTTGGCCGTATTCTTGGCAGCATGTTCCACCAGTTCAAACTGACGTCCCGGCGACCGGCTGAGGTGCAGCGCCCAATCCATCCAAGTGGCCATGATCGAATGCGGGGAAACTCCTGCAGTGGCACGCGCCATAACTGCACGCATTGCGCGGTCAAGTTTCTCGTACGGGTGGCCCAAGGTGTCGTTTGCAGGGCCCGCCCCGGTCGTCTTGTCTTCGGCAATCGGTTTGCCTGGAGGCAATTCAGTCATCGGGTTTCTCCGTTCTGGGTCTTGCGCGGGGACAAAATTAAACGAAATGCAAACGATACTTGATTCACTGCCTACATAGTTACAGTCGCAAAACACGATTCTCTGGCTTTGGATGAAGACGTATGACTGGAGTGTGCCAACAAATTTTCGCCGGAGAACTGACCCATGTCAATTGCCCGCGAATGTGTCGTAACCGTCATGGGAAAAGTGATCAGCACTGGATAAACCCACCGGACGGGCCGATCCGTAACACGACCTGCGGTTCCGCGCGGCGTCCAACAGTTGCTGACAGTTCGCGCGCTTGGTCGTGTTTCGTATTGATACAGGAATGACCGGCGATACCACACTGTGCCATTACACCGTTTTCCGCCACTGGGAACCAATCTGTGATGTGCGACGCCACCCGGCGGGCATGGGCAACAAAGACCAATGTAATCTGGCGGCGTTATTGCGGCCAAACTATGAGCCGCAGTACTTGCTTCTGAGGCGATGAGTCCTGCGCCAAGACGCGTTCGTCCGTGATCGCCGCATTCGTGCCATGGACAAAACGCGCGGGCTATATGTTTTTAAATGACTTAAGAGGTTTTGATCTGTCGAAAAGTCAGGCTGATGCGGGGCGTGAGAACCCTTGTTGATTTGGGAATACTGTGAAGCCAGAAGTCTTGAGTTGTTCCCTTCATGGTTAAAAGACTGCCATTTTGCAGAAAAACAGAAACCGTTTCCTTGGTGGATTTGTGCTTGAACGAAAACTTTCGTTCCGCTCCAAAGCTGAGCGACGCAATGGTTCCGTGTCTGACAAGGTCTTTCTCAGCGTCGCTGTGCCAGGCCATTCCTTCGCTACCATCCGCATAGCGGTTCAAGAGGCAAGAGTTAAACCTGTCGTTACAAACACGCTCCACCTTGGCCTTTAAGCGAAGCAAGAGAGGGAACCAGGGTAACGCCGTTCTGGTTATTTTCGAATAAGTGTACGAAAATGGATGGTCTGCGTACCAAGCAACCTTGCGTTTTGTTTCTATTCTTTTCCCGAAAATCACGGCTTCGTCATGCTTCCAGGCCACGTTTTTTTCAAGCGCATTCAGAATTTTAAGCGATGCGTCAAATTCAAAGACCCGACCATAGTGAAACACTTCACCATCTTTGGGCAAAATATTTACAGGCTTCTCATTTACTGGTGCAAACAGGTCGTCTTGCATGGGATTCTCGTAACTATGGCGCGATAACAACAACACTCCAAGTTGTGCCTTGAACGGGACGTATCTGCAGCCCGCCGCAATGCGCGCTGCAGGGTCTTTAGCCTATCCTTTGGTGACCGAGTTCCCCCCATCCGCGACCATCGCGCTGCCCGTCACGAACGAGGATTGTTCAGATATTAAAAACAGGGCCGCTTTGGCGATTTCATCAGAAGAGGCCATGCGTTTCAGGGCGTGAATACTGCTAATCCACGCATGGGTGTCAGGGTCGTCCCCTGCCATGGCCGTTTTGGTTCCGCCAGGCACAAGCGCATTGATCCTTATATTGTCTGCACCATGTTCGACGGCCAAGACCTGGGTCAAACCAATCAACCCCGCTTTGGAAGCCGCGTAGGCAGCCATTCCCGGCAGGCCAATTGTATACCCCACAAACGTCGAGGTGAACACGATAGAGCCCCCACCACGCCTAGCCATTGCGGGAATCTGATGTTTTGCGGCGTGAAACGCGCTAGTGAGATTGATATCTATCACGGTATTCCAATTGTCGCTGCTCATGCTCGTCACTGGCCCCATGTCGCCCATGACACCTGCATTGTTGAAAGCCGCGTCGAGACCACCAAACTTCGCTTCTGCGAGTTCGACCAGCGCCGACGCGTAGGTTTCATCCGAGACGTCACCGGCAAGAAAAGCAGAACTTCCCTTATTTTCCTGAATACGATAACTGAGATCTGCCAGTTGCTTTTGCCGCCTTGCACCCAAGACAACGTTGGCGCCCTGCGCAGCAAAAAGAAGTGCTGCCGCTTCGCCAATGCCGCTGCTGGCGCCGGTGACGATGACCGTTTTGTTTTCAAGTAACATGATCTCTCCATCTTTGAGTTCGATGCGGCACGTATGAGAGTTCAGTTCACTGGGCGACCCGTTTCCTGCGCATCCAATTCAACCGTCGCCCCGAACCGCATGAAACGGGTCGTGAGGCTTGATCTGTGACTCTATTCCAAAGGCAGATTGCGCAAACCGTCTGGCCGTGCTGGTCCCAAGAAAACGTGCGGTTCGCGCCTAAGGGAATATGAATGCAAACGGAGGCCCAACCATGCAAAGCAACGCTGAAAACAAACTGGTCATTGCGACTAGGGATGAAATCCTGACCCGTATCGACAATTTCGATTGGCTGAATATTCAAGAAAACCTCGACCGGGACGGGTGTGCTGTTCTTCCATCACTTCTAAACGCTGATCAGTGTCACCAGATCGCAGATCAGTATGAAGAAAATGAACTGTTTCGCAGCCATGTTCAGATGAAACGGCATGGTTTCGGTCAAGGCGAGTACAAATACTTTGCGTATCCTTTGCCCGAACTGCTTGTCTCGCTTCGAAGCAATCTGTACCGCCACCTTGCACCGATCGCGAATGCTTGGACACGGCGTATGGGCAAAGGTATGGCGTATCCGGACACACACACCGAATTCTTGCGCCAATGTCACGATGTTGGGCAGAACCGACCGACTCCGCTTTTGCTTCAATACGTGGAAGGCGATTTTAACTGCCTGCATCAGGACCTCTACGGAGACATGTTTTTTCCATTGCAGGTCGCGTGCCTTCTTTCAGCCCCTGATCAGGACTTCGAGGGTGGCGAGTTTGTTCTGACAGAACAAAGACCAAGAATGCAAAGCCGCCCGCAAGTCGTTCCGCTCAAGCAGGGGGACGCCGTTGTTTTTGCAGTGAATACACGCCCAGTACAAGGCACGCGAGGAGACTATCGCGTTGCAATGCGACATGGCGTTTCGCGTGTGACAAAGGGGCGTCGCCACACCCTGGGTATCATATTCCACGATGCGAACTGAGACGCGACCAGGGCGTTGGGTGTTAGCGCATCTTGGGAAGCCCAGATCACATGATTTGGCGGATGCTTTTGGTCTTAGCAGTGTTCCACTAGCATTCGAGCCAAATCGAAGGTGGCATTCGAGAGACTGCCCGCCGCGCGCGAGAGGGCAGCGCTGAGAGCAAGCCCGAACCCGTGAATGTCGGACTGCTGGACGGCTTGCAGTCTCTCCGTCGTCCCATCTTGCGCGCAGTTTGGTGCAAACGAAATATACAGACCAGTTGCCCACGCGCGCAGATCATGCGCGATTTTGCGGCATTCAAGCATATCAGTGAGAACAGTCTTTGCGACCACACCAGAGGGGGCCACCAGAACTCTGATTGGCAACTGTCTGCCTGTGCGCAAAAAGCAGTTGTGCGGTCGGGCCATGCCACGCGGGTCTAAGGCCGTCACTTGTTGGCTATCTCGGTGTGACTGCCTGACATTGTCACAAAACGACTTGTCTGATCGTCATGCCAGCGAAACGAGTCATCTTGGCCACACCGGTGAAGCTGACCAATAGGTGAGGGTACAAATGACCAGAAAACTGATTTCGCAAGGGTCGTCTTTCGAGCGCGAAATAGGATATTCCCGTGCTGTCGTCGATGCGGACATGATTTACATCTCTGGCACGACCGGGTTCGATTTTGAGACAATGACCATTTCGGATGACGTGGCCGCGCAAGCCAAACAATGTCTTGCGAATATCGAATGGGCGCTAACACAAGCGGATGCAACTTTCGATGACGTTGTTCGGGTCCGCTACATCTTTCCAACGGCTTCGGACTTCCTGAAATGTTGGGCTGTCTTGAGCTCATTTTTCGCAAAGGTCAGGCCCGCTGCGACAATGTTCTCGGCCTCGCTGGCTGATCCCCGGATGAAGATCGAAATTGAGGTCACTGCAAGGCGGCAGCAAAAACACTGACTTCGGAATTCGCTAGCGCGTCACATTCTTCACACGTCGATCGTCGAGTCGGTACCCCTTAACCGAAACGAGGTCACCATGCTCAAATCACGGCGTGTTATTGCATCCACCTTATTGGCCGTGTCTCTGTCCGTAGGCGCAAGTCACGTCATCGCCGGAGGTGACTTTGACATACTGCGATCTTACTATGAATTCGACGGCCATATTCCGCCCGACATACAGTTCGAAGAGGCGCAGCAGGGAACTGAGATCATCACTGATTTCACCTTTGTGTCTTTCGACAACGAATTGGTTTGGGCCAGGTTAGAGCGCCCGGATCCCACCCGGTTTCCGGGCAAACGCCCCGTGGTAATCCTACTGCACGGTATCACGCAGTCTTTAGAGCAATGGTGGCGGCTAGACCAAGAAGCCTATTCTTTCCCATCAGCGCATCGCGAAGTTCTGGTAAGAAACGGATTTGCAGTGCTGGCGATCGACCTTCGCAATCATGGCAATAGAATTCAACAGCATGATTTTCCTACGCCATCCGTCTATTTGCAGAAAGGGTATTACGAAGCTATCCGCAAAATGATTGCCCAGTCTGCTATTGATGTGCGCAGGACAATCGACATCGTAGAGCATTTTGACGGGCTCGACGATAAGCGTGTCTCCGTTGTTGGTTTTTCTCTTGGTGCATGGGCGGGATATCTTGCAACTGCTGTTGACGACGGAGTGAGTAGCGCCGTCTTTATTGGCTTGCCTTTCCTTCCACCAACAGAAGGTCATCAGACGCATTTCATATCTCAGTACGAGTACAGCAGCGGAATGGCTGGTCGTCCGGTCCACTTCGTTGCAGGTACGCAGGATTCTTTTCACACCAGAGAGCATGTCGAAGACCTGATTGAGGCAATCGGCCCTGAAGCATCGGTAAGTTGGGTTGAAAGTGGGCACGATTTTCCGCGGTCAACAGCCGATATGACGCTGAGGCATTTACAAGGCCAACCGCAGTAAGGGTTTGTTTCAACGACAAGCGTGGCGGTTACTAGTGTCCGGGCGTCACATAAACACGCCGTTGATCGTCAACACATCGTTAAGAACACTGTGAAGGAAATCAATGATGCGAAAGTCCATCATAAGCATTGGAGCGATCACCATGGCACTGCTTGGTTCAGCACCCGCAATGGCAGCGGAAATCAAAATTCTCAACCCGGCCGGTCTCTACGACCCTGCGCCGAACGGGTACAGCCACGTCGTGGTCGCGCAGAACGTTGGGAGAATGGCTTTTATAGCCGGTCAAGGTGGCGAAGCTGCAGATGGTTCGCTATCGCTAGATTTCGAAGCGCAAGTCGAACAGGCCTACAAGAACCTTTCCTCCGCTTTGCAAGCTTTGGGCGCCAGTCCCAGCGACGTTGTAAAGTTGAATACTTATGTGGTCGATCACGAGCAGGAAAAACTTGGAGTTCTAACACGCCAATTGATGAACCTATTCGGGGATCACTTACCCGCACAAACGCTGGTTCCTGTCCCAAGGCTGGCTTTGGAAGGTATGCATTTCGAGGTTGATGCAACTGTGGTTTTGGAAACGCGGGACTAGGCCCCTCGCAGAATCGCCATCTTTCTTAGCCAAGCTGGGGACACCGTATTAAGTGCCCCGGCAGCGGCTTCTGAAAAGAAGAAAGGACTTTCCACCGGTTGCCGTCAGGTGACCGCGTGGTCTTTGGTCTCAACGCACGATGAAAACTGGATCATCCTAAACAGGAGATTTCTGCTAAGCTTCCCCGGCTGGGAAAACAGCAGGATCCTAGGATGGCGTCATGTTTTCAGGTCGAGCGCGAGTGGCATTCATCCTAAAGCAAGGCGTGTAAAAGAGACTGGTTAGGTGAGCCTACCACCGATCGGAAAATGCGTCGGGATGTAAAAGCCTGAAAGTCTTGCGGCCTCATCTTCTGTGTAAGACTATCGCGAGGATATCGTCGATTTGGGCAAATTGATACTGCAAGCTTGTGGAACCATTTGCTTCCACGCCTCCAGCAATTGGTTAAGAGTCTTGGCAGACGGATGAGGTTGCATTCAAAAGATGTGCCAATCAGGTTGTTGAGACGCATTTGTGATAAGGGTGCGGGCGCATACACAGGCGCTGGGAGAGGAAAGGTAAGTATCAACATCAAAAAAAATCTGCCGGGTTTACAACACGTTGGGGCTTGCACGGAGCTACAAGCGTGCGAAGCACCAGTAAGGCAAGGACGAGGGAACACTTCCATGAGGCCTTTGGGTCTAAGACAATCGTGCCATGGACTTTCTTCACTACCCGACCGCCTTGGGCAAAAAGCCGAGTGCGCGAACGGTGGTCGATGGGCTGTTTGGAAGGTGTTCGATGGACAACACTAGCTCCAGCGAGCGAGGCTAATACGACATTGAATCGATCAATTAGGTTTGTCGGATGACTGCGTATCTGAGGTTGTCAGACACAATAACGGCAACAACTTCGTTTCGCGCGAACTTGATCCATGTGCATATGCCAACGATGCCACACTGGACCTTTCCCGTCCAAAAAGAGGGGGCTTGGTACGTTTGTCAAAAATGCAATTAAAAGGGGCGGGTGAAATTACGGAACGTGCGGTGGTTTTCAATACGTGCGCATGACCGCAAGAAGCTGAAGTACGGCATAGTAGTTGCAATGGGTCGGATCGGGGCGCAACCGGGCACAAGGTCCTGCTTGCCATGCGCTACCCCGATCTCGCTGCGCGGCCTTCATCTTGAAACAGCCGGAAAACTCCAGTTTCTAACGGTCCAGCATTAAAAAGGGCTGTGTTTAGTCCTTCACTATTCTTCGGGGCTATTCGCTGGAAAAGCTTAAACGATCCCGCAGGGCTTGAAGTTTTATTTCTTGAATTGCGGTTTTTAGGTCTGGTGTTTCCTGTACCGAAAGGCTTTCAAATAATTCTTCCAGCGCAGCAAGGGTTTGAATCATGAGATCCAAACTTTGCAGCGTTGTCTTGGTTTGTTGCTTTAACGACGCGGCCTGTTGGGCAGATAAACCTTCCAAAATCATTTCTTCCAGATTTAGGGCTTGTTCCCTAAGCAGCCTCATTTCCGGCGAAAAGCACGCTAAGAGGTTCTGATCAACAGTTGTATTATCCTTCATAGCCGACCCACCACCTGCTCGATACTCGCCTTTAGAGACGGTACAGTAAAGGGTTTCTTGACTAGGTTGTTCATCCCCAATCGGCGCCCTGTATCCAAAATCTCCTGCGTGGGTTTGCCAGTAATAAGAATAAAGCCAATTCTTTGTGTTGCACGTGTTGTCCGCAACGATTTCAGAAGGCCAAGGCCATCCATGCCTGGCATATTGTAATCGGACATAACCAAGTGGACCGGGTTGGCGACAAGCTTCCTCAATGCAGCTTCCCCAGAGTTTTCAACGAAATAGTTCGCAATACCTATTTCATCCAGCGCCTGGGTGATAACGCCACGGCTGGTCGACATGTCATCAACGACCATAACACGCAGGTTCGATTTTAGGCTCATTTAGCTTTTCCTTCTTTTCTTCACTCAGAGCTGTTTCGCGCCGGTCATGAAACTTTTTGATAGGTGGTGATACCAGTGCCTCTGAAGCGTTGTAGTGCCGGTCCTGAAAGCCTCTCAGAGTGTCCGAGGAACAGAAAACCATTCGATGTGAGAGCGTTCGCAAAAGCCGTCCACACGTTTTGTTGTGTCTCTTTGTCGAAGTAAATCGCGACATTCCGGCAGAAAATCGCGTCAAATTTACCAGAGAATGGAAACGGCTTGATTAGGTTGAGTGTACCGAACCGAACAAGGCTGGTGACTTCATCGGGCAAGCGAGGCTTGTGACTCCCGTTGCCCGTGACAATATTGGCATAGATCTTAGGAATCTGGGCCAAATCTTTTGGTTCATAGTCTGCGGCCATCGCCGCGCGCACGACAACCGGGTCGATATCTGTGCCCAAGACCTTGATATCCAGCTTGTGTGCATCTGGACATAAGGCATTCAGAACGATTGCAATCGAATACGGCTCAGGACCAGTAGAGCACCCCGCCGACCAAATTCTTACACGTGCGCCGGTCTGCGCAGCCTCCAGAAGAGGCGGAAGAACCTCGTTCCTAAGCGTTTCAAAATGGTGCACTTCTCTGAAAAACTGCGTGACGTTGGTTGTCAGCAAACACAACAGTTCAGTGCGCTCTTCAGCAGATCCCGCGTCGTCAAGTATGTCTAGGTAGTCCGAAAAGGACCCGATCCTTAGATTTCGGAGTCGCCTTGACAATCGCGAGCGAACCAAGGGTTTCTTGTTATCCGACAGGCTGAGCCCAAAGTGTTTTTTTGCGTAGACTGCAATCTTTGCGAACTCTTGATCACCAAGCTGAACTTCCTCGGTCGCGTGCGCCGCAGCCGTTGATACGGACCGCATCAAACCTCGTCCTTGTCTGGAAATCCGACCGCGTTCAGATTAACGATCCGGATCATTTGATCATTCTTCGAGATGATGCCCTGAATGAACTCCATCGTGTCTCGACTATCGACTGATGGCGTATCTTGAATTTCTTCCGGATTGATCGAGATGATTTCCGAAACAGCCTCAGCGAGCAACCCCAACAGGTTGCCATCTAAGTTGACAACGATCACAACATCACGTTCGCTTGCGGCAGACCGCGCCAGACCCAAGCGCGATGCGAGATCGTAGATCGGGATCACAGCGCCGCGTAGGTTCATAACGCCCAATACATAGTCCGGAGCGTGCGGCAAAATCGTCACCGGAGACCAACGCCGTATTTCTCGGATCTGGTTGATCCTAAGACAAAAAACCTGGTCTGCTGCGGAAAATGTTACATATTCCTGAATGGCGCTGTGTTGTTCTTCCAGTTGTACTTGCATGTGAAATCCTCCTTTCACACTAAGCCAGAACCTTGGCGGCCGGAGCCTCTGCCAATATGCTCTCGGGATCCAAGATCATTGCGATTTTGCCGTCTCCGAGTATCGTGGCCGCGGCAACACCGGCAGTTTCGCCGCAAACTCCGTCGAGGCTCTTGATTACGACCTGTCTTTGGTCATGGATTGTATCGACCGCCAACGCACCGCAGCCCCCCATTTGCGTTTCAACCAACAAAAAGACGGCGCTCAGTGGATCGCGGGGTTCGGTGCGCAGCCCAAGCACTTGGGCAACATCAAAAATTGGTACAAAGCTGCCCCTGACCGAAAGCATGTTTTCTCGCGGACCTAGGCAGTGGACCGCGCCCTCTGTTGCTCGGATTGTTTCGATGATCGATGTTATGGGTACAACCATCGTCTGATCGGCGACGGACACCACCATCCCATCCATTACCGCCATCGTTAACGGCAGCAGAATTGTAAAAATCGTCCCTTCGCCGGGCGTCGACGAAATGGTGATGCGACCACCAAGCGCCATCACCGAATTTCGCACTACGTCCATCCCGACACCGCGTCCGGACAAATTGGAAACCTCTGAAGCAGTGGAAAACCCCGGTAGAAACAACAGGCTGTCTATCTCGCTATCAGAAAGGTCGGCGTCTCTGGGAATGAGGCCTTTCTCAATGGCGATTTCCCGAATCTTTTCGCGGTTCAAACCCGCGCCATCATCCCTGATTTCAATGGAAACGCTACCGGACCGGTGCGAAGCCGTCAGACGAATTTCACCATCCTCAGACTTTCCTGCTGCAAGCCGGGCTTCTGGCTTTTCTATACCGTGATCCACAGCGTTGCGGAGGATGTGGGTCATCGGGTCTGTCAAACGCTCGATTACTGTTTTGTCGACCTCAGTGGCATCGCCTTCAGTCACTAGGCGTGTTACCTTGCCGGTCGCCGCTGAAGCCTCGCGCACAATTCTGGCCATGCGTTGAAACAGGGGTTTCACAGGTTGCGCGCGGATGGCCATAACGCATTCCTGAATTTCCCGCGCCAGCGATTTGAAAGCTTCAAGTTCGTTTTCCACCGCGCGCAGGTCATTTACATCCAGGTTATGAATCTGCTGCGCAAGCATTGAGTGATTGATAATCAACTCACCGACCGTATTGATGAGGCGATCCACCCGTTCGAGATCCACCCGGAGCGTGGAGTTGGCGGCCTTGGTGTCTGGTTTCGCAGTACCCTTTACGTTTACTGCAGAAGCCGAAGGTTGTTTGGCGGGTACTGAGGGTTCGCCCCTTACGGATGGCACATCGACAGACGTATCCAAATCTGTGCTTGCTTTTGATCCAGCAACTTCCTCTGATATCTCCAGATCGCACAAGCCATGGACGAATTCGAAAACAGAGTCGACGACGGCCTCGGACTTGTCTGTCGTGAGTCTGATATCCCATGATAAATAGGCTTCTTCATGGTCAAATAACTCTAGCTTTGGCAGCTGGCTTGAGTCCAAAGTGACGTCAATTTCTCCCAATTCGGCCAAAGCCTGAAGAAGGAAGAGCGGTTCATTACCGCTGTCGTACAATGCCGTATGCGGACGGAAGCGGATCAAAAATGAGGCCTGGCTTGGCTGGTCTTCTGAGAAACCAAGGTCCAGTACCATCGGTTGGAATTCCGATACGTCGACTTCTTCGCCAAGCCCCTCAGCTTCGAGATAAGTCTGCAGGTCATTCGTTACAGAGCTATGTGTTTCCGGATCTGCAGGCTTACCACCCCGCGCTTCAGCCACCAGATCGGATAAGTTATCGCTGGCCCGAAGCAGTAGTTGCGCCAGTTTCCCGTCGAGCTTCTGGTTTTCCGAGCGCAGGCCGTCGAACACGGTTTCAAATGTGTGGGCAAACCCCACCAGCTTATCAAGTCCAAAGGCGCCGGCACCGCCCTTGATGGAATGAACGGCTCGAAAAACAGCGTTCACCGTTTCTCCGTCCCAATCCCCGTCATCAATGGCTGTAAGACCCTCATCAATGGCTTCTAGGAGTTCTTCGCATTCTTCAAAAAAAGTGTCTTGAATTGAACTGCTCATGTTAACCCGCCATTCCTGCCACACGTTTGATGGCAAAGATCAGAGATTCGTCATCGAAGGGTTTGCCAATCCAGCCTGTTGCGCCTGCGCCCCTCACACGGGCTTTTACTTCAGCAGAGCTTTCGGTTGTCAGGACGAGTATCGGAACGCGCGTCGCGATTTTCTTGCCGCGCAACGTTTCTATGACGCCAAAACCGTCCAACCTAGGCATGTTGATGTCAGTGATCACGACATCCGGTTTTGTTTTTGCAAAGGCCTCCACACCTTCTTGACCATCTTCCGCGGTGATGACCTCGAAACCGGCTTCAGAAAGCGTCTCGCTCAGCAAAGAGCGGATGGTTCTGGAGTCGTCAATCGCAAGTACTTTGGTTTTCATCAGATGCCCTCGAACTGAAAGGTCGTTTCGCTTACGCCAAGGGTGCGCAGCGTGTGCCGGCATTCGTCGCTAACGCCTGTAAGAACAAAGCTTTGGTCAGCCTCCGCCCAATGGCGACGAGCAGTAAGCAGAATTTGCAGGCACCGGGTCGGGACGTGCCTCAGGTCCGAGCAATCAATCTCGACCGGTTGGATCGCCCCGATTTGCAGAAACTCAACCATAGGCCCAGTGTCGCCGGACGCCTCTGACTGCGTTAATTCATAAATTTTAACAGGTTTGCTCATCTTAGACCGCTCGCTTCCGAATGCGTGCCAGATTCAACAGGCACTTCGAAAGTGATTAGCGGCCACGAATTAACATTTGCTTTCTCAGGTCCGAAGAAATGCCAAACCATCCCTTCGACTACTCTTCCGTGTAGGCAAGGGCAGGGGTTTAACGCGGCCTTTTTAGTGACCCATATCGCAGCTTTTGGGCGGGAAAGATGCCAAGACTTGGCCTCAGACTACCTGACTAAAAGGTGAAACTTTGCATCATTCACAGTGCATATCTTAAGCACAGCCAAGACAAGCTAATCGAAGGGGCAACAAATTTGGCAACCGTCGCAAACCCTAAGGTGGTATCTCCCGTCGAACTGGCACTAAATAGAGCCTGATTTTCGCCTTGTGCAAGGACAGCGCCATGCAAAGTGTTCTTATAACCGGTTCTGCCGGGTTTATCGGTTTTCATCTGAGCAAGCTGCTGCTGGCACATGGCTTCCGCGTGGTGGGCCTGGATGACCTGAATGACTATTACGATGTTTCTCTGAAAGAGACCCGACACGACATGCTGTCGCATGAACCTGATGGTAAAAACTTCACTCCGGTGATTGGCAAAGTCGAAACCCCCGGTTTGCTGATGGATCTGTTCAGGGATCACGGGTTTGACTACGTCATTCATCTCGCGGCGCAGGCCGGTGTGCGCTATTCGATCGAAAATCCGCGTTCGTATTTGGAAAGCAACCTGATCGGAACATTCGAAATTCTCGAAGCTGCGCGTGCATATCCTCCGAAACATATGCTTTTGGCCTCAACGTCATCGGCCTTTGGGGCCAATACCGAGATGCCTTTCAAGGAAACACAGCGCGCGGATCACCAGATGTCGTTTTATGCCGCGACCAAGAAATCGACCGAGAGCATGGCGCATTCTTACGCACATCTGTTCGATCTACCGGTTACCATGTTCCGCTTTTTTACCGTCTATGGCCCTTGGGGTCGCCCGGACATGGCGCTGTTCAAGTTTACCAAGGCGATCCTCGAAGGCCGTCCGATCGACGTTTACAACCACGGCGACATGAAGCGTGATTTTACCTATGTCGAAGATTTGGTCGAGGCGATCCGCCTGTTGATGAATGCGATCCCCAAGCGCCCCGTGGGTGGGCTGATTCCGGAAGGGGACAGCCTGTCGCCCGTTGCCCCTCATCGGGTTGTAAATATCGGCAACAACGACTCTGTCCATCTGACAACGTTTATAGAAGCCATTGAGGCGGCTACTGGGATTAAGGCAAAGAAAAATATGTTGCCGATGCAGCCCGGTGATGTGCCTGCGACTTGGGCGGATGCTTCGCTGCTCAGGGATTTGACCGGGTATCAGCCCAAAACGTCTGTGGAGGAGGGCGTGGCAGAGTTTGTGAATTGGTATCGCGACTATTACCGCCCAAATGCAGCAGGTGCGGATCGGACCAGCGGATAGGGGCCGATGGCCAGATGCCTGAACCTTGATCGAAAAAATGACTAAACTTGGGGCAGGGCGCTCGCATGACGGCATTATTTCACGTAAGCACGTAAATCTGGTTGTCTTCTGTTCCGTTTCACCCTACCTACAGACATACCTCGGGGTGCGCGGTCGACCGTGCTGAGATGTCTTTGACGAACCCGTAGAACCTGAACCGGCTAGAACCGGCGGAGGGAAGGTTACGGTTTCATCCATCCTTGCCCTCTCGCCGCAATGGAGGATGATATGAAACATCTGATGATTGCTGCGGGAATTCTGAGCGCAACAGCGGCTATGGCGGCCGATACCCCTCAGTTGACCGTTTACACTTATGACAGTTTTATCTCGGATTGGGGTCCGGGGCCGAAGGTAGAAGAAGCTTTCGAAGCCCAATGTGACTGCGACCTGAACCTTGTTGGCGTCGAAGATGGCGCGGCGCTGTTGTCGCGTATTCGGCTTGAGGGTGCGAACTCGGCCGCCGATGTGGTACTTGGGTTGGACACCAACCTGATCGCAACGGCGAAGGAAACCGGGTTGTTCGCGCCCAGTTCAGTACGTGCCGAATACGATTTGCCGATCGAATGGGCGGATGACGTGTTCGTACCTTACGATTGGGGCTATTTCGCGTTTGTACATAATGCGGATGCGCCGGCACCGGCCAATTTCCGCGATCTGGCCGATAGTGAGGCCAAGATCATCATACAAGATCCGCGTTCATCGACACCGGGTCTGGGGCTGCTGTTGTGGGTCAAGGCGGCCTACGGGGATAATGCACCCGAAATCTGGGCCGGACTTGCCGACAATATCGTGACCGTAACCAAGGGCTGGTCCGAGGCGTACGGGTTGTTTCTGGACGGCGAAGCCGACATGGTCCTTAGCTATACCACGTCGCCCGCCTATCATCTCATCGCAGAAGAGGATGACAGTAAGGCCGCAGCGGCCTTCGACGAAGGTCATTACATGCAGGTTGAGGTTGCTGCAAAACTGGCCGGAACCGATCAACCTGAACTGGCGGACCAGTTTCTGCAATTCATGGTCACAGACACTTTCCAGCAAATCATTCCGACCACAAACTGGATGTATCCGGCGGTAATCCCCTCGATGGGATTGCCAGACGGCTTTGACGCGTTGATTACTCCGGAAAAATCCCTGCTTTTTACCGCTGAAGAGGCGGCTTCGGTGCGTGATGA
This sequence comes from Ruegeria sp. AWH4_226, assembly GCF_056159225.1. NCBI lineage: Bacteria > Pseudomonadati > Pseudomonadota > Alphaproteobacteria > Rhodobacterales > Roseobacteraceae > Ruegeria > Ruegeria sp. AWH4_226. The sequence goes on from NZ_JBSWUU010000002.1 coordinate 383,851, forward strand.
GGCGCTTGCGGAATGGCTGGGCGCGCTCAGCCAGTAAACACATGGCCGGGTGTTGGCGCGGCCGGGCTTGTTGCCGCGCTGATCCTGGGCACCCTTGCCGCAGTAGCGCTGCGCGCAGAAACGGCAGGTGGTTTCGGCCCAGCTGACTGGTCCGCGTTGCGATTTACGTTGGTCCAGGCGGTATTGTCAGCGGTGTTCAGCGCGGCACTTGCCATCCCGGTTGCACGGGCGCTTGCCCGACGCCGGTTTCGCGGGCGGCGGGTTCTTATTGCCTTGCTGGGTGCTCCGTTCATTCTGCCGGTCATTGTAGCGATCCTTGGATTGTTACAGGTCTTTGGACGCGCGGGCTGGATATCGGAAGTTCTGGGGCTGATTGGGCTGCCTCCGATACGTATATATGGGTTGCACGGGGTGGTGCTGGCCCATGTGTTTTTCAATCTGCCGCTGGCTACGCGCTTAATCCTGCAGGCGTGGCAAGAAATCCCTGCTGAACGATTCCGTTTGGCCGCGCAACTGGGCTGCGACGGTGGCGCCATGTTCCGTCTGATCGAGCTCCCCATGCTGAGGCGCATTTTGCCGGGCGTTCTTGCTGTGATCTTCGCGATCTGCCTGACAAGTTTTGCGGTGGCGTTGACCCTAGGCGGAGGACCCCGCGCGACGACACTTGAACTCGCCATCTATCAAGCCTTTACGTATGATTTTGACCTTGGCCGCGCCGCGCTGTTGTCTGCTTTGCAACTTGCCCTAACAGTTGCTGCAGCTTTAGCCGCGCTAAAGTTTTCGCGGCGCGACGGCTTCGGCGCAGGTCTGGACCGTGCCATCCGTCGCTGGGACGGTGGTGCCCCCATACGCGATGCGTTCTGGATCTTTGCGGCAGCTGCGTTTCTGCTGCTGCCTCTGGCTGCTGTTGTAATCTCAGGTCTAGCTGGCCTGTTTGAAATGCCGATCGTGGTTTTCCGCGCTGCGCTGACCTCGGTGCTTGTCGCCTGCGTCAGTACGGCGGTGTTTTTGATACTGGCATTGCCTATGTCCGTCGCTGTTGCCGCCGGACGTTATGGGATAGTCGAGCTTAGCGGGATTTTGGGGCTGGCGGCTTCGCCTTTGGTTATTGGTACAGGTCTATTCATCCTGATTCACCCCGTGGCGAACCCGTCCATGCTGGCTCTGCCAGTGACGGCACTTGTAAACGCGATTATGGCACTGCCATTCGGCCTGCGCATTCTGGTGCCGGCCGCGCGGGATGTGGTGACGCGACATGGGCGACTGGCTCTTTCGCTGGACATGAACAAAAAGACCTTCTTCACTTTTGTTCTGCTACCTCGCATGCGGCCGCAAATTCGGTTTGCCGCAGGTTTGTCGGCTGCTTTGTCGATGGGGGATCTTGGCGTCATTACGTTATTTGCCGATCCAAAGATTGCGACACTTCCGTTACAGATTTACAGGCTGATGGGCGCGTACCAGATGCAAGCGGCTGCCGGTGCGGCATTGTTGCTGTTGATACTATCGATGGTTGCATTCTGGCTTTTGGATCGCGGAGGGCGGCATCATGCTGAGACTTAACGACTGCGTTATCGAAAACGGAAGTTTCGCGTTGAAGGCGGATTTCACTGTCGAGACCGGTGCCAGCGTGGCCATTGTCGGCCCGTCCGGGGCAGGCAAGTCGACGCTGATTGAGGCAATCGCAGGGTTCCGCGATCTGACGCGCGGGCAAATTTTGTGGGACGGAGAACTGATATCCAACCTATCCCCGGGCGAACGTCCGGTGGCTATGTTGTTTCAGGACGGAAATCTCTTTCCCCATCTGACGGTCGATCAGAATATCGCACTCGGTCTTCGTCCAAATGGACGTCTTTCAAGCGCAGAACAAGCTGAGGTCCAGAACGCCCTGGCTCGTGTTTCCCTGCGCGGACTGGGTGGAAGAAAACCAGCAGAGCTGTCTGGCGGTCAACAAAGCCGCGTGGCACTGGCGCGGGTCCTTGTGCAACGCCGTCAGCTTTTGCTACTGGATGAACCATTTGCGGCTTTGGGGCCTGCACTGAAAGCTGAGATGCTTGATCTTGTAGCCACATTGCTGGCTGAGACCGGGACCACCATGTTGATGGTCAGCCATGACCCGCAAGACGCCTGCCGTATAACTCAGAAGACCATCCTTGTGGCTGATAGACTCGCGCATCCGCCCGCACCAACACTCGATCTATTTAACAATCCGCCGCCCAGCCTGCGTGATTACTTGGGGTAAGGGGGAAGATTGCCCGATGATCAACCCACCAGATAGACTGTTCGAACCTGGAAGATTTCGCTCTTGGAAGTATCGCGCAAATTGGCTCACAAAAAGCGTGTAATGAACATTATGTTAATTACCAATGTGTTTCCCGCTGGCATCAATGTTTCATATTTCAATCAAGTTTACGTCATCCTAGGGACTCATGCTCTTACTACTGAGTATTAATTGCTCTACGCTACAAAGCCCAACAGAAAGCTAGGATTAGTACCTAGACGCCCGCAAGACCTCGGCGTTTGCGTTTGGCGGTTTAAGCCCTCAAACGCGCATCGCTCTTTAGTTGTTTTGGACCTCGTGTTCGGCGTACTGCGCGATCCCGTTTCCTAAAGACCAATTCTCTTTGACGCCTTCAACTATGTTAATGAATACGTCCTCGGCGCGCACACCTGGGTTGCAGCAAAGCAAACCAACTGTCTTAGCGTAAAGAGCCTTTTTCTGCTCGGTCGTCCTGCTGTTCATAGCGCTTATTTGGATGTAGATGACATCGTCACTTCGAGCGACATTCAGATAACTCGCGCCATACCGAAAGTTCGATGGATCATGCTCTGTTATCGTCATGAATTGATCATCTTCCGGCACGTTGAACGTTTCACGCATCGCTTGATAGACGCCATCTAAAATTGCCTCGCGATAGCGATCAGATTTTCCTTTTCGAAGTGATATGTGAACGAGCGGCATATGAGGTCCCTTCTAGGGGTATAGGTTGGATGCAGGTTGCGATTTTGATGCGACGAAGGTCAAAGATTGGTCTTTGTGACAGCGATCGGATGGCAGGTGTTTTTTGCAAGCGCCGGGTATGAAGTAGCCGTCATGTTTCAGCTCATTTGAGTTTCATGTATCGCGCTGTGGAACCATCGTCTCGACAGTCACTGGCCAACACGATCATTAAGTTATACATTTCCATATGAAATTCATAGGAATATCAATAATAAGGATTTGTAATGGTTGATCGCCGACTTGATCTGAATGCTGTGCAAGCATTTGTACATATTGCCGAGTTGGATAGCTTCACGCGTGCCGCCGACGCTTTGGGAACGACGCAATCCGCAATAAGTTTGAAACTTAAACGCTTAGAGGAAAGACTTGGCTGTCGATTAGTCGATAGAACCCCTCGTCACGTAAATTTATCACCGAAGGGAGAAGCATTTCTTCATCATGCCCGCGAGCTTTTGGCAGCCCACGACCGTGCTTGTGCCGCTTTTCATGAGACGCGGCGGCGGATCGTTATCGGAATAAGCGACCATGTTGCCGGCCCGGAACTTCCGACATTGATTGCGCGTATGAATGCGCATGACCCACTGCTTTTGATCGAAGTAAGGATTGGGTCATCAGGCGATCTGCTACAGAGTTATGATCGCCGTGAACTTGATGCGGTGATTGCGCGCCTGCATGTCGGACGAAGCGATGGTAAGCTTATTGCCGAAGAAAAATTCGGTTGGTATGCGGCTCCAAATTGGAAGTTCCGGGCGGACGAGCCGCTACCGCTTGCAACGCTCGCTGAACCTTGCGGCGTCAGGGTCTTGGCCGGGCAGCTCTTGGATGATGCAGGCGTTCCATGGACCGAGGTATTTGTCGGGGGTGGCGTAGCTGCCGTCTCAGCTGCTGTGACAGCCGGCTTGGGTGTTTCAGCGTTGGCGCGAAGGATGTTGCCGTTGGGCGCAAAAGACGTCGGACGGGAACTAGGCCTTCCGGCACTGCCATGCTTGCCCGTCCTACTTCACTCCAGGTTAAAAGATGGCAAGCCCAAAGACGCAGTCACTGCACTTGCTGCGGCTTTTCGAAGCGTGGTGCGTGACTAATTCATTATGGCATGACTTGGGGCTTAGGGGGCTTTTCCATGGTGCGTTTTACCGGCCAATCCTTGTTCAAGCAAAAGTTCATAGTATTGTCGCAATATCGCAAATGCCGGCTTAGTAGATAAAAGATGGGCGAAGGCGTGAACCGCCTTCACCCGCTGTCAAAGCACTTGCTTATTTAGGAACCAGAACCGAGTCTACGACATGAATAACACCGTTGGACTGGTTAACATCTGCAATCGTGATCTTTCCGGCGTTGCCGCTTTCGTCGTAAACAAACAGAGTGTTTCCCCGCACCTGCGCTGACAAAGCATCACCCGAGAGGGTGTCCAGATGCACAAAGCCGTCCGAGCTTTGCTTGGCCATTTTCATCAGATCAGCGCCCGACAATTTGCCCGCAACAACGTGTGCGGTCAGTACTTTGGTCAGGGTGTCTTTATTTTCGGGTTTCAACAGTGTTTCAACCGTACCTTCGGGCAACGCATCAAAGGCAGCATTGACTGGGGCAAATACCGTGAACGGACCTTCACCCATCAGAGCGTCGACAAGACCTGCTGCCTTTACGGCAGCCACAAGTGTGGTGTGATCGGCGGAATTAACCGCGTTTTCGATGATGTTTTTGTCTGCAAACATGGGTGCACCTCCAACGTTTGGATTGGCGGCGAATGCAGTGGTTGTGCTCAGCATCAGCGTAAGGGCCGCAGCTATGCGGGTTTTCGGCGAGAACATAAAACTTCCTTTCTTTCGGTTTCCCATCCCGGACGGGACTGAAAACAGAGACGGGAGGACTTCGGGAAAAGTTTCACCGCCTCTCGAGTGCCGACGGTCACACCAGACGTGAAACTTTGCCGTGCCAGCCTGCGTAGTGTTTGCGAAAGAGCGAGGAGCTGGTGACGATGACCTCACGGCCTGACAAAAGCAGATGGGTGCGGCGACAGACCGTGGTGACACGGATGACACACTGGCTCTGGGCGATCTGCCTCTTTTTTCTTTTGCTCACGGGTTTGCAGATATTCAACGCGCATCCGGTGCTGTACCTGGGCGATCAGTCCGGGTTTGAGTTCGACAACATGGTTCTGGCCGTTGGAACGGAAGGTGACCGTGGCTACGTCGATGTGCTTGGCTGGCGCCTTGATACAACCGGGATGCTTGGTTTGACAGAAAGCGGCGCGCGGGCCTTCCCATCATGGGCAACGATCCCAAGCCATTCGGATCTTGCAACTGGTCGGGTCATCCACTTTTTCTTCGCTTGGATTTTTGTAGCTACGCTACTTGTTTGGTTGCTCGGGGCATTGATTTCCGGTCATCTGAAACGTGACCTCATGTTGCACCCGTCTGATTTGAAGCGATTGGGTGCGGATCTGCGCGATCATCTGCGCATGAAATTCAGACATCCGGCGAGATACGGGCCATTGCAACGCGTAAGCTACTGCGCAGTTCTGTTCGGGTTGTTTCCGCTGATTATCGCCACCGGCCTTGCGATGTCGCCTGGATTAAACGCAGCTTTTCCGTGGCTGCCAGAGGTTTTAGGCGGCCGCCAAACCGCACGCACCTTGCATTTCGCGGCAGCAACGGGGCTCGTTCTGTTCTTCGTCATTCATATTGCAATGGTGATCCTGGCGGGACCATTAAATGAACTACGCGCCATAGTAACCGGATGGTACCTTGCTGACCCTGAGGAGACCCAACATGACGGCAATTGATATTACGCGTCGGCGACTGCTGCGCAGCGGCGCGGGTCTGATCGCCGCGGGTGCCGTATCGGGATGTAAAATACTGGACAACCTCAGCGCGCCTGATCACATCTTGCGCCAATACATGCAGCGTGCAAACGACCTGACTTATGCCATGCAGCGCGGCCTGCTGGATCGGGACGCCTTGGCGACAGAATTCAGCCGGGCTGATATTCGCCAGCCGCAGCGTCCCAATGGTGTTACGAACCCCCAGGATGACCCCTATGTGCGTTTGAAAGAGAGTGGCTTTGCTGACTACCGGCTCCACGTTTCAGGGCTGGTATCCAATCCTCTGTCACTGTCCCTCACGGACCTGAAAGCAATGCCTGTAAGGCACCAGATCACGCGCCACGATTGTGTCGAGGGTTGGAGCTGTATCGCTGAATGGTCCGGAGTACCCTTGTCGCATGTGCTGAATCTAGCCGGCACAAACCAGCGCGCCCGATACGTTGTCATACATTGCTTTGACACGATCGAACGTACGCTTTCAGGCGGGGTGCAGTATTACGAAAGCATCGACATGATTGACGCCCGCCACCCGCAGACCATCCTAGCCTGGGGAATGAATGGTGGCGCCCTGCCCGTTCCGAACGGCGCACCGTTGAGGCTGCGTGTCGAGCGGCAGCTGGGATACAAGATGGCAAAGTATATCCGTGCCATCGAGCTTGTCGATGACCTGTCGACGTTCGGACGGGGAAAGGGCGGCTATTGGGAAGATCGCGGGTATGAGTGGTATGCCGGTATTTAGGCGGTGCTTGCGCGGCGTCACCCGCAACCTTTCCGGTTCACGCTCCGTAGCACTGGTATGGACACAAGCTTTTTGGCAAGACGGCTCAAGACACTACGCCTCAGGCGGATTCTACGATGTCTCCGTCGCAGAAAATCAAAACGGGAGCGCCTGCGTGATATCCCTGCGCTGGCACCGCTAACACATCTGGTCAACGCGGTCGAACCAGATCCCAATCTGCTGGCTCAGATCGAGAATCGCATCGACCGCAGTGGAAGGTATCGACCCGAGCGGCGCAATCGGATTCAACGGATTGGCCTCCTGCTGCTGATAGGCGCACTTTCTGCCTCAGGCGGCTATCTGCTCGGTCCCACACGTCAAAAGATCGAAGTGCGTGCCGAGACCGCGTCGGACTTGATCCCGTTGGGCGCAGTAACATTGCACGGATCGGCCTTGCGTGCTTTCGTTCGCGGCCGATGCGAAGGGTACACTCATTTCTACATAACCATGCACGGTGTTGCGGTTCCTGTGAACAAGCCCGCGCCAGCGAATGGTACAGCCTTGCTGCAACCCGGTGAAAAAATTCTGATGGAATGCATCTTTTGAGTTTCGGGGCCCGTACTGCTAGAAAAGTCTTGATGGAAAGGGCCTATGGTGGAAGTAACCAAGCTGGTGCCCAGATCGCAACGAACCGGGGGCGATAGGACAAAAATGGGGACGGCTGAGCAGTCCCGAATGATGGCTGAACTTCTGGCGTCATGCGCAGAAGGCGACAGGCTTGCGTTTCGCAGATTTTATGATCTGAGCGTGCGGTACGTGTTCGGCGTTGTCCTTGCCATCCTCAAGGATCGCGACATTGCTGCCGAGGTCGCACAGGAAACATTTGTAAGAATCTGGAAAAGGGCGGACCAGTTCAAGGCCGAGTGTGGCAATCCGATGTCGTGGATCGGTTCGATTGCCCGAAACTGTGCGATTGACCGCCTGCGTGCGGAACGTGCACGCGGCTTCGTAGAATACTCTGACGAAGTGCCCGACATCATAAGCAACCCTGATCCGGCTGCGCAAACCTTGGATAGTATGGTCATAAGGAGGTTGCTGCAGGACCTAAGACCCGAATATCGTCAAGCACTTCTTTTGTGCTATTTCCAAGGATACACCTATGTTGAATTGGCAGGCGTGCTGGATATTCCGGTTGGCACAGCCAAAAGCTGGGTACGTCGCGGGCTCGCATCAATGAAGGAAGCCATGAAATGAAGAAGACTGACGCGACATTATCGAAAAGTGCGCTTGACGCATTGCTCGATGGCGCGGACCTCATTCGCAGCATTCCCGGTACCCGCCCCGACCTCGCGGATGAGTCTGACGCGCTGACCAACGATCTGTTTGCCCCCTTGCTAAGCCGCCTGCCCGAGGCTGACCCGCCCGAAGACTTGTTCCAACGTATCGAGGGCGAAATCGACGGTTTGCCAGACGAGCCGTTTGAAACCTTGCATGCGCATGAAGGTGTTTGGGAGAAGCGCAACGACAAAGTTTGGAAAAAAATTCTGGCAGAAGATCCTGCGACTGGACGAACAATGTATCTTTTGCGATGCCTTCCAGGTGCAAAAATCAAGCCACATGTACATGATCGGGCGGAACACTTGTTCATCGTCGAGGGTGAGTTCTGGATTAACGGAAAGGTTTTTTCGGCAGGCGATACGCAAATCGCACCTGTCGGAACGGAACATGCCGAGATCACGATGCCCGGCGGCTGTCTTGTGTTAATCAGCGCCTAGGAACTGATCCGCATCACCCAGATCACCCAAAAAGCACCGGACAGCCAAGGACCGAACGCGATCCTGCGCCGCCGTGTAAGCCCGGCAAAGACCAACGCCGACACGGCGGCTGTCGCAATCAAAACCGGAAGGTCGCGCCAGCCAAGCCAGGCACCTGCTGCGCAAAGAAGCTTGGCATCACCCAGCCCAAGCCCCTCTTCCCCGCTGCGCGCGAAGTAAACGGCTCCGAGCGTTGCAAACACGCCATAGCCGAGACATGCGCCCAATAGTGCGTCGAGCGGTTGGGTCACCCCCAGCCAGAAGCTACTGACCAATCCGAGTGCGATGAGGGACATGCTTGCGGCGTTCGGAATGCGAAAGCTGCGTATGTCGACAACGCAAAGCCATGACAGCAGCAGCGCAACCAGAACCGTCGCACCCCACTCCTTTGGCGTAATTTCTGTCCACATCGGCCGGCAACCCAAGGTTTGAAAATCTGCTTTCTGTAGAAAATACGAGACGATTTGGGTTTCTGTTTCAGACGTGAAACTTTTTTCGAAACCACCTCGTCTTGATTGGTACAGCACCTAGTGACCATGGCACCGGGGAGCTGCAGTACTTGGTGACCATGTCGCCGGGGGCTGCAGGACTTTGTGACCATGGCGCCGGGGGCTCGAGCACCATTGCTATGAGGCGCTGATCGCAGAAATTCGCCTTCTGCGCGAGGTGTCTTGTTGCGCAAACAAGATCTAACGAGGACATGATATGAAGATGAAACATGCATTGTCGATCAGTACCGCGCTGGTCGCAACGCTTACGGCGGCCTCGGGGCCAGTGCTGGCGTCGTCGCATCGCGAAGCGCCTGCAATCACCGAGCACCCCAAGGTGGATGGAACAGACTTTTACGTCTTCCGAAGCTATGAACCGGGGCGTGAAGATTATGTGACGCTGCTGGCCAACTATCAGCCGCTGCAGGTCAATTACGGTGGGCCAAGCTACTACACGATGGATGCCGATGGCATCTACGAGATTCACATCGACAATGACGGCGATGCGATCGAAGACCTGACGTTTCAGTTTGATTTCGAAAATCAGCTTGCCAACGGCGGTGCCGGCATCGGCCTTGATATTGGTGGCGTCAATGTCGCGATCCCTCTGAAGTATGCAGGCCCCATCCTTTCAAACGATCAGTCGCTTCTGAATGAAATGGAAAGCTACTCATTGACCTTGATCCAAGGCGACCGTCGGGGCGGTTCGCGCACGACTCTGACGCAATCAGGTTCCGGCAGTGCAACGTTCACAAAGCCGCTGGATCATGTCGGGTTGAAGACACTTCCTGATTACGACGCTTATGCCAATCAGTACATCTACGACGTCGATCTTCCGAACTGCGAGCTGCCCGGCCGCGTCTTTGTCGGACAGCGTGCGGACGCCTTTGCTCTGAACCTTGGCGAAGTCTTCGACCTCATCAATTTCGTACCGATCGAAGGCGACAGCGCTCCGGGTGCCAATGATGGCGATGGTTTCGACGGTGGCATCACGCAAAGCCGCGACAATGACGACGTTTTTGGCAAGGTCAATGTCTCGACAATCGCGCTGGAGTTGCCGATTGACTGCATAACTTCCAGCACAGACCCTGTGATCGGAGCGTGGACCACGTCAAGCCTCGCACAAGCCGAGCTGGAAAACCCCAGCCCCAGCTTTGAGGACACATCTCGTGTAGGTGGCGCATTGGTGCAGCAATCACGGATCTCGACCCCGCTGGTCAACGAAGTTGTTATCGGCATTACTGACAAGGACCTCTTCAACGGCTCCGAGCCGATCGACGATGCGGACCGATTCCTGACATACGTGACCAATCCCACGTTCCCGCGCCTTGTCGAACTGCTGTTTGGTCCTGACTTGGGTATGGAGAACAACGTTGCGCCGAAGAACCTGCCCCGTAACGACCTTGTCGCGGCGTTCCTGACCGGATTACCCGGCCTGAACCAGCCCGCGAACGTGGTGGCATCCGAGATGCTGCGCCTGAACACGGCCATTCCGGCAACACCGAGAGCAGATCAGCAGACATTTGGTGTTGTGGCTGAAGACCTTGCCGGATTCCCAAATGGACGTCGCCCAGGTGATGACATTATCGACGTTATCCTTCGGGTTGCCATGGGGGCGCTGTGCCACCCGGTTCCTCTGGGCGCCGAGTTGGGCGTAGACGGGGCGGTTGAAGACACTGATACCGACCTTGTAAACTTGGGGCTTTGCGCGCCCGAGGATGCTCCGATCGGAACTGCAGCGCTCACCGATGGTGCACCGATCAATGCAAGTGAACTGCAAAATGCGTTCCCCTACCTGAACTCGCCAATACCGGGTTCACCGAATGGTCCGTTGGCACAGGGAATCTAAGGCAATGTCAACGAACCTTCTCAAATCGCGTTCTGGCCTTCGCTTGGCCGCGATGATCACCCTTCTGACCGGACTGGCCGCCTGTGACGGTAGCAGTTCCGATAACGGAGGTATGGCGCGAGCTATCGAGTCGCTTGGCAGCGTATTTCAGCAGGCCTTTAATCAAGGTCCGAATGATGAGCCAATCGACATCACGAATGCTGGACTTCAAGTCGACTTGACGGCAGAACCTTTCGAGCTGTGAAGTAGCCCGCACAAAAAACTCAACCGCCGCCAGGAATACTGGCGGCGGTTTTTTCTGCGGAATCAATATGCCGGCGTGATTATGATTTCACCAGTTTCGGCATCGCGAAACACGTACCGTTCAACAGTAACCCGTGCTGTGCCCACACTGGCTGTTGCCACAACTTCAAATGCGTCGGACGTGAACCCAGACAAAGGTGGCTGGATAACGCCAAGCGCCGCAAGATCTGCGCGATCAACAAACCCCTTCCCAGCTCGACGAGCCAAAAGGCCATCCGCAGCTACCTCATTCGCAAGAAGAGCGGATAGGACAATTTTGTCCGCTGCGTTGAGGTTCAAAGGATGCCTGTCTGGCAAAGCAGTAACATAGGGCTTCAACCTCTTGACCGCAGTTTCGGAAATTCCTTCCCGTCGCAAGTCTTCGGCGGACATCAAAGGACCGTTGGCGGCGACGACACGTGCGATCTCGATACCAAGTGTTTGCGGCAGATCCAGTTGGATCAGCAATTCGTTAAAGACACGCAATTCAACCAGACCGCCGGGACCAAGTGAATTGAGGTCGAACCGGCCACGCAAATCTTCAGTTTTGACTGCGAACTCACCGAAATCGAATTGAATCGGCTTTTGCGAGGCCAACGCCCAGCCCTCAGCCGCATGATCGCTTTCGGGCGCGTCGACAAGGTCGCGCCGCAATTCGATTGCAACAGAGGTGATGCCGCCTTCGGCTAGAGCCCGAGCCTGAGAGATGTCCCGGCCAATGGTAAGTTGGTCCAAAGCGCGATCCTGGCTTGTCAACATGACCTGCACCAGCCCTGCTCCGGCGGCAACAACGACAAGAACATTCAAGAGGCTTACACCCTGTTCTGATCCGCGCGTCATGGTGCGAGCGGGGCAGGAAGCAAGATCAACCGACGCAAGTCGTCATTCGGCAGCTCGAGTACCGCTGCTTGATTGCTGTCTGGATGACCGACAAGTTGAACCTCACCCTCAAGAACCATTTGAACAAGGCTTTGCCCGTCCGGCCAAGTAATCTTTCGGCTCAACCCTTCATCATTTGCATACCATTCGACGACATAGTCCGACGCTACCAGTTTAAACCCGCCTTTTTCGGTCAGCCCGCCACGATATGCAGAACTGGCGTCTAGGTTTAGCAGTTGAAAAGCACGATCAATCGCCAAAAGCCGATCAATACGACCCTCCAGCTTTGTATCTTGGCGGACGACCCCGTCCAACAGCGTGAATCCGGCAACGCCGATCATGGCAGAGACCGCCAATGCAGCCAGCATTTCGATCATGGTGACGCCGGACTGGCCGGAACGTCTGATCATGCCACCCTGACGACGTCACCGCCGTTGATTCTCAGAACCGCCAGTTTGCGTGTACAGGTGCGATTGGAACTCAGTTGCGTCGACCCCAACAGTCCCTCAATCGGTTTGCGCCGTTTCAGATCAGTACTGCTACCAGCCTTGCGTGCATAGTCGACTGCGTCGACCGCGAGTGCTCCGATAATGCCCAGATCTTCTTCGAGATGTGCACGAAAACTGGCGGACAGTTGGTCGAATTTCCGGGGGTCGGGCCCGGTGAAACAAGCTTTGTCAAGACGTTCAAACTGACCTCCGGACAGGCCTGACCATTGTACAGACCCAATTGTTGTTACACCGGTTCCGACTGCCGCGACCGCTTGTTCCAAAACAGCCGAGCTGGCACCCGGCACGTAAATTATATCAGGAAGCGTGCCGCCACCCGCGCGGCGAAGGGCGCTGCCCATTCCGGCGGGTGCAGTATTCGCCGGCACCTCAGGCAATATCGTCGAGCGCGAAGCGCGGGCACCCGCAGACAGAGCTGCCCGTGATCGGACCCCCAACGGAGTGATGTTTTCTAAGGTCGCGATGCGGCGCGCACCGGCATCGGACGCGTATCGCAGGACAGCTTGAGCCGATTGCTCAGGCGTTACCCCAAAAACCCATGCACCATCATTGGCGAGGGTATTGTCATTGGAAAGCGTCAGGACCGGAATGTTACCTGCGGTCTGCAAAACGGCCCGTGTCTGTTCGCGAAAAAGTGGCCCTACAATAACATCTGACCCACCAGCCATGGCGCGCGATGCTGCGGCCGCGGCGGTTTCTGGCGTATCACCTGAGTCCAGTACAGTGGCCCTTGTCGGGCCGATACTCAGATCATCAGCCAGCCAGACAGCCTTGGCCATGCGTTGCCCCAATGCGCTCTGCGAGCCTGAGAGTGGAAGAAGGACCGAAACGTTTCGTTGTTCGCCAGAACTCCCGCCCCTTTCCGAGGATACGCCCTTAGCACAACCTGCCAAGATCGGCAGGCTCGCCAGCGTCAGGCAGAAACGGCGACGGCTTGGATTGGCAGCTTCAATCATGAATCTCACTCCAGTTTCGGTTCCAAGTAGGCGCGGGTCTTAGCCCACCAGCGTGTTGAGGCTGACGATCGGCAGCAGGATCGCAAGTACCAGAAGCATCACGATGCCCCCCATGCCCAACAGGACAAGCGGTTCAACCAAACCGACCATGGCTTTGATACGAGCTTGCAGACTTTGCGATTGATCGGTCCAGAATCGACCCAACATGGTCGGCAAGCGTCCACTGGTTTCGCCGCTTGCCACTATGGTGATCATCATCGGTGGAAATTCCGGATGTGCCGCCAGTGCCCGCGACAGCGACATTCCTTCCTGCACCTCATTCGCAACCTGCGTCAGACATGCGCGCGCCTGAAGGTTTCCCACGGTCGTTGTCGCTGCTTTAAGGGCATCGGTAAGCGCCACACCGCTTTGTGTCAAAGTTGAAAGAGTGCCGGTAAATTGAACAAGTACCACCTGCCGGACAAGTCCTACGCGCCACAGCACTTGATGCAAAATCACGCGCACCGCAGCGTTGCGCGACAGCGCCAGAAGCCCGGCCATCAAAATAGCCACCGCCAGAAGCATAAGAACCCCGTAGCTTGAAACAAAATCGCTGATTGAAATCATCGCTTTGGTCAACGGCGGCAAGTCTGCGCCACGCGCGGCAAAGACCCGGACGATATCCGGCAACACGTAGACCAGCAAGGCAAGGATAACGGCAACGGAAACGGCAACAAGGATCGCAGGATAGATCAGCGCCAATAATACCGTCTGACGGTGACGCTGTGCGGTCTCCATATGATCCGCCAAATGGTCAAGAACTGCACCAAGACGGCCCGATTGTTCCCCTGACCGTAGCGACGTCAAATAGAACCTGTCGAACCGGTTATGTTGCTGACCGAGCGCTTTGCTGAGGCTGCCGCCGTTCAGAATTTCCGCCCGGGTCGCGCGGCACAGCGCTGAAATTCGCGGTGTGGTCTGCCCCGCGATTGCAGCCAGCGCGGCCTCGATCTGCACTCCGCTTGCAATCAAAGTTGCCATCTGCCGCGTGAATACTGAAATTTCTGCCGCGCTGGGACGTTTGGGTCCGGGTCGAATTTGCAAGTCGCCCAAAGCGGAAAAAAAGCGCGCTTCGCGAACTGACACAGCCAAAAGACCCATCTGACGTAAGCGTGCACGTGCGTCAGAGAAGCCCGCAGCCTCAAGAGATCCGCGGCACGTTTTGCCAGCCTGATCAATGGCACGATACCGAAAGCGGGTCATTTTACGCTTTCAGAACCGGGGTCGAGTACAACCCTGGCCACTTCACTCGGTGTGGTCAGACCTTGCCGAATCTTCCCGATCCCATCGCCCAAAAGCCCACCTGAAGCGCCTTTCGCTGCACCGGCCAGTTCTGCCTCGCTTGCGCCAGACGAAATCATTTTTTCAAGCTCAGGTGTCACCTCGACAAGATCGTAAATGGCTACGCGCCCGCGAAAGCCTGTGCCTTCGCATGCCGCACATCCGATCCCTGCCAGGATGGTTTCATTGGTTTGCATTTCGTCGCCCAACATTGCCACTTCGGCTGGGGTAACACTTCGGGGTCGGGCGCAATCGGAACAGACCCGGCGGACCAACCGTTGCGCAATCAAACCTCGCAGCATCGGCGCAAGCAAAAAACGTTCGATCCCCAGATCAATAAGCCGCGCGACCGTACCGATTGCACTGTTTGTATGCAGCGTCGACATTACCAGATGCCCGGTCATCGCGCTTTCAACGGCGATACGGGCGGTCTCGCCATCGCGGATTTCCCCAACCATGATGACGTTCGGGTCTTGTCGCAACAACGCCCTAAGCCCACGCGCAAAGGTCAAATCGGTTGCCGGATTGACCTGCATCTGTGCGATGCCGGGCAGTGCATATTCAATCGGGTCCTCAATCGTCATGATATTGCGTTGCCGATCGTTCAGCAGTTCAAGGCCGGCATAGAGCGTTGTCGTTTTTCCCGATCCGGTGGGGCCCGTCACCAAGACCAACCCGTCAGGCCGATACAACAAACGTTCGAACGTTTCGCGCATTCGGTCTGTCATGCCCAGCGTTTCAACACCGGTTCGCGTCTGGTTTCGGTCAAGCAGGCGGAGAACGACACGCTCTCCGTGCTGGGCCGGTATTGTCGAAATCCGGGCGTCCATATGGTATTCGCCGATACGAATCGAAACGCGACCGTCCTGAGGTTTGCGTTTCTCGGCGATATCAAGACGGCCGATCACCTTGATCCGGCTGATCAGTTGCGGAGCGAGCGCGCGATTGGTGTTAAGCGCCTCTCGCAGAATACCATCGACCCGAAACCGGACGACAAGAGCGCTCTCTTCAACTTCGATATGCACATCAGATGCCTGTGAACGGATCGCCTCCAGCAACAACGCATTGATCAAGCGTACAACCGGCGCGTCATCTCGTTGATCCAAAAGATCGTCAACCCCGGCGGCACTGTCGGCCAGCGCTTCCAGATCAGCCTCTGTCGAAAAGCCAGAGGCTTGCTCTGCAGCGCCGGCAGCCGCGCTCGCGCTGTCGCGGTACAAGTCTTCATGTGCTTCCGAAAGTACTGCCGCGGATACCTTCCGAAACTTAAGCGCCCGACCACAAATCCGCTGTGCCTCGGCCAATGCGACAAAGTTGGTTTTGTCAGTCATAAGGCAAGTATCGCCGTCTACTGCAAGCGCATTGGTTCGTGCAAAGCTGTAAGGCACAGTATTCATTGCGCGTCCTCCAAAACAAAGCGGGCACTTACGGTGCCGGGTTCCGGGCGGCGGGAAATCTCAGCGCTGAGTATGCGGACGCTGTTTGAACCTGTCAGCGCGCCCAGCCATCCAACCAGTTTCGCAAACGCAACGTCGTCAAGCGAAACGGACAGGGCAGAGCCCTGAGGATCGAGGCGTTGAATCTCAACCCCAAGCCGACCGGCAGTTTCGGTCACCCTGATCCGCAAAGGCGGTAACGTTTCCACCGGAGACAGCAAGTTCTGAGCCGAGAGCTGGTCCAATACTCCCGCAACGGATTCAACCTCGGCAATTTGTACGCGACTTGCGGCGCGCGCGGCCAATGCCGGATACACGGCAAAATGCCAGCTTGCCAATAAGGTCACAGCACTCCCGGCAAAAATCAGCAGCCACTTTTCTCGGTCGGTGAGGTGCCGCATTACACCCCCCCGGCTATGACGATCTGCATTTCCGCCCCTGCCGCGTTGCGGGTCGCCGCCCCTGCAGTAGCTGCAAGCCCAGCTTGCGCAAGTGCAGTCTCGACAGATTGCAAAGCTTTCAGATCATTTGCTTCGATCATCAACGCCAGACTACCGGACGCAGCATCATATCTGAGGTCCCGAAGGTTTACGGAGGCCACCGTGGACAGGGCGTCGAAAGTTTGAACCAATGCCTGCAGAAACGGTTCCTGCCGGCTACCTTTCTGAGCACGCACTGCAAGCCGGTCAGCCAGCGCAGACATCGGAAAGTCCGGTTCAAGGTTGAAGTTCAGGTCGATCAGCCGGCCTTGCACCTGATTACGCCGATCCATAGCGACACGGTCAAGCGCGTACGCATCCGCCCAAAGAAGACCTGTATGCAGCACTCCGGCGACAAGAAGAGCCAAAGCGGCGAAGCGGACCAATGCAAAAAGCCCCTGCACCGCCCCACCCCGAGACCCACCCAGCAAGTTAACCTCCAGCAGCGCCGGGTCTAGTGGTGGTAGGTCTTCCGTTTTGGACGCAGCACTTATACCCACTGGCAGGGTACCGTGAAACAACTCGATTTCCGGGGAGTCAAAGGCCCGCCAGAGTTCTTCGAACTCGTCTGGCGACACCGCCATACCGGTTCCGTCAGCAAGGCGCAAATGGGTCATTTCTGATCCGCACCAAACGGCCCATGCATCTGCCCGCGAAGGCAACGGAACCGCCAGTGTATCCGGCAGAACCGCCCCCGTCGCAGGGGTCTCGGCCAACATTTCGTGCAGCGAGTCACGGTTTGCAACGATGCACAGCCAGTCTGCGCTGGTAAGTTGTGGCCCGAGCGCCAGGGCGACCTGCTCGACAGGTTCGGCCAAAAAAGGTTCTACGGCAAAAAGCAATGCTGATCGGCGTTGGCGCGTGGATTTGACCGGCAGGGCGACCGGCAAAATCAACACCGAAGCGCCTGAAATCACTGTCGGCGGCGCGGTCCTCGAGATCTCCGCCGCCGCCATTACACGGCCTCGCAGAGATGGGTCGACGCAGGCGCGACTTGACGTATCCGAAAGTGGCACCAATGCCACGGAGCGTTCAGTAGCGCGCCCGGCACTGTTCACGCTAACCTCCTGTTTTAGCATAATTTTTTACCTTTACGGGGCACGCGAACGCGCCTATGTAACCGAAGATACGCAAGCCAGATAGGAAAAGTTTCATGACTGTTTTTGCTTCGAAGGCCCAAAAACCACGCGCACAGGATGCGGGCGTCACACTGATTGAAATGATGGTTGTTCTGGTAATTATCTCGGTGGTTGCGGCATTGATTGTGCCGAATGTCATTGGCCGCCCTGACGAGGCGCGCGTGGCCGTCGCCCAGACAGACATGCGCACCGTAGCAAGCGCGCTGCAGCTGTATCGATTGGACAACGGCAGCTACCCAACAACGGTTCAGGGTCTGGATGCCCTTGCTGAACGCCCCGTCAGCCCGCCGCTGCCTCGATCCTGGCCAACAGGCGGGTACCTCGCCGACGTACCGCTTGACCCTTGGGGAACGCCATATGTCTATCGCGCGGCGGCCGGTGAATTCGAGCTCGTCTCATTAGGCGCAGATGCGGCCCCCGGTGGAAGTGGCGTCGACGCAGACATTCCATTGCGCCCCAACGAAGGCAGAGCGGGCTCGTGATGCAGACACACGGGTCTCGCCGGGCCGAGGCTGGCGTAACGCTGATCGAGATCCTTGTCGTCCTGGCCCTGTTCGCGATTGTTGCCGGCGCGGTTGTTCTCTCTATACCGGCCCGGCAATCATCAACGCAGAGCGACCTGAATTTTCTGACACTGAAAACGCGGCTTGATGCTGCAATTGATCAATCGCTGTCTGTCGGAGTCGGTTTTGGGGTTTGGCAAAGCGAAAACGACATTGTCTTGCTTCAACTGGACGACGACAATTGGACGCCCTCCCCCGATCGCCGTCAAAACCCGCCGAAACTTTTTGCCCGGTATGCCCGTATCTCTTTCCGTGTTGACGAAGACGCAGTGTTCGCTGTCTCGCCGGCTTTGGTGCCGCAAAGCGGTCGTGCTTTGCACATCACATTGGCCGAAGGACCTGAGCTGAGCTTTGATGGTCTGCACCTATTGCAACTCGAAAAGGAAGACGGTGAACATGCAAAGCGGAACCGATAGTGGATTTAGTCTGCTCGAGGCCTTAGTGGCCATGAGCGTACTGTCCGTATCTGCCGCGACGCTGCTTTCAACGGTCGAGGAACATACGCGTGCGATCACCGCCTATTCCGATCGGGCAACGGCGCGCTGGATTGCAGAAAACAGGTTGGTTGAATTGGGCCTGGGGCTGAGCGGTGAAACCGATATTGCGCGATTTTCCGGTCAGGACTGGTGGATATCCACCACTCGCTCGGACACTGACGATCCCGAATTGACACGGATTGATATTTCTGTCGGGCCGCTGAACGATCGCGACTCCGCATTGGCCCGATTGACCGGATTTATCGACACGCCGAGCGGTGCGAAATGAGGGTCGTTACCGAGTTCCTGCCGCGACTAGCGATCATTGCGTTGATCGTCATCTCGCTGGTTTATGAGTCCTTACCGGTTGCGCGTCATTTTGCCGGAATCGTTGCGATTGAATCCATGTCGCCTGCAACACCCCTCGACCTTCCCGCAAATGATCAGCCCAATCTTGAACGCCTTTTGCAAACGGCCCCGTTTGGCCGGGTGGCGCAGGCGGATGTTCCCGCTTCCCCGCGATCTGGTGAAACACCGAACATTCTGCTGCGCGGCGTGTTTTATTCGGCTCAATCGATATCCGCTGCCTTTCTGGAAGTCGATGGAACCGTCGGTCTGTTCCGCGAGGAACAAACGGTCACGCCTTCTTTTGTTCTGGCCGACGTGGGTACGGACCATGTGAAACTGACGGCGGAAAGCGAGACACTTACGCTGTATCTGGATGATGACGCACAGACACTTGAAAAGTCGGACTCCAAAGAAACAACCACCGATGGTCAACAAGATCTACTTGCCCGAATGGGGAGTGGTGTCGTGGTGCCCGCAACATACCAAAAGCCCGGCCCACCCGAAACAACCTCGGAATACATCGACTATTGGCGCAATCGCATCCGCAAGAACCCAAACGCCGTCCTGAAAGACATTGGCCTGAAAGCTACCGAGCAAGGCTATGTCATTGCAGAACAGCACGATATCGGCGTCAAGCTGGCGGGGTTAAAGTCAGGGGACCTGGTGCGGTCGGTCAATGGGCAAGCCGTAGGTAATCCTGAAAGCGACCGGCGCTTCTACGATCAGATCGCCGCCTCTGGCCATGCGCGTCTGGAAGTTGAGCGCAATGGTCGCATCCTGACATTTTCTTTCCCTTTAAGGTGACGACAGATGCTGTTGCGTGTTTTAGCAGTCTTACTGCTACTTGTTACTTCTGCCCCCACCGCCAGGGGTCAGGGCGAGCAATTTACCATCAATTTACGGGACAGCGATATCTCGCTTTTGACCGAGCAGATCGCGGAAATCACGGACCGCACCCTGATTGTGCATCCGGACTTGCGCGGCGAGATAACCGTTGTGTCCGCTGACCCTCTGGATCGGGAAGGCGCGTGGGAGTTGTATCAGTCGATACTTCGGTCGCGTGGGTTTCACGCAGTTCAAAGTGGCATCGTCTGGCAAATCGTACCGCTCGAAACCGCGCGGGCCGCCGCCAAAAGCGGCCAGACCGCCAATGCGGCTGGAAGCCAGGACTTCGTAACGCGCCTCATTCGGCTTGGGAACCTATCTGCTGGCGAAGCCGCACGGGTTCTGAGGCCGCTCGTGGCCGCTTCGGGCTCTCTCGAAGCACTGGAAGAACCAAATGCAATCTTGATCACTGACACTGCTGAACAGGTCGACCGTATCATGTCATTGGTCGATGGTCTGGATCGCGCACAAGACCGAACCTCTCGGGTCATTCAGTTCCGCAATACGCAGGCGGGCGTCGTCGGTGCAGCCATCGCCGAAGTCCTTGGCCCCAATCCAACCGGAGCGAGACTGTCGGTTGACCCCGGATCAAACACATTGCTTGTTCGAGGAACCAATGCCGAGATCGAAGAGGTCAACACGCTGGCCCGCGCCATGGATGTGCCCCCGGTCGCAAACCCACAGGTCGAAGTGCTGACACGCGTTTTCCCCTTGCGCTTTGGTGAAGCAGAGCAAGTGGCCGGCATCCTTCAGACGGCCTTATCCTCAGGCGGAGCCACGGCGACCAATGTCGTCGCGGCAGACCTTGAGCAAAATGGCGTGGCCACTGCCGCCGTCGTATCGGGCGGACAAGGGATCACGATTGCAGCAGACACGGCGCAGAACGCGATTGTTGCAAGGGGAACGGAGTCGCAGCTGAGCGAGGTAGCGGGCCTGCTTCAACAACTTGATCGCAAACGCGCGCAGGTTCTAATCGAAGCGGCAATTGTCGAAGTGTCCGGAGAAGTCGCGCAACGGCTGAGCGTTCAACTTGGCCTGAACGAGTTTGCGCCGCCCGGTGGGCTCGCAGCTACGTCGCTCAGCAATGGCGGCGGCGCACTTGGAACGCTGCTTACGGCTCTGGGTGTTCCAAACGCCGCGCTGGCGACCACTGGCGGCACTCTGACACTGGGTGGCAGCGATTTTGGCATCCTGATCCAGGCCTTGAACCAGACAACGGCGGCAAACCTGCTGTCTACACCATCATTGACGACGCTGGACAATCAGGAAGCCTCAATTGTGGTTGGTCAGAACGTGCCATTTCGAACGGGTACATTTTCCACGGATGGGAACACAACCCAACCATTCACAACGATCGAACGGCGTGACGTGGGACTGACGATGAATGTGCTACCGCGTATCAATGCGGGGGATACCGTTCGGTTGGACATCAGTCAGGAGGTTTCTTCGCTGGTCAACGCCAATATCGAAGGCGCAGCTGACCTGATTACCAACCGCCGCTCAATCCAGACGAGCATCCTGGCGCAAAGCGGCTCGACAATCGTTCTGGGTGGCTTGATTACCCGTGACAATCTGAAATCGCTGCAAAAAGTTCCAGGTGCCGCAGATATCCCCGTGCTGGGAAACCTGTTCAAGTCGCGCAGCCGCAACAGCACGGAACGAACTTTGTTTGTATTCCTCAAACCTACTGTGCTGCGGTCGGACCGGTCGTTGAAGGCCACCTATGAAGAACGGCTCAGATCACTGGACCGCGCCCGCAACAATTTACAAGCCACAGACGAAAGACCAGCGCAGCGCCAAAACGGTTCCGCGCCCGTGAGGTTGGAACTGGGAGGTGTATATTGACCCGCATTGAGACCAAGGCCCCGGCGTGCGACCTCGATCATCTGATTGCGCGCGTGGCATTGCAGGACCGCAACGCATTTGACGCGCTTTATGCTCAAACCTCGGGAAAACTCTTTGCGGTCGCTGTTCGCATCATGAAAAACCGCGCCGAAGCTGAAGACGTATTGCAAGACGTATTTATTCGGATTTGGCAACGCGCCAGCAGTTTCCGCCCCGGTCAATCACGGGCTATTTCATGGCTCATCGCCATCACGCGCAACCTGGCCATTGACCGGTTGCGCGCTAAAAAAGAGCCACCTGCCCCGATCGAGATGGCGCAAAACATCCCTGACAGCAATCCTACACCCGAAGCGGCGACGGCCGCGTCACAGCAACGAGTTCAAATCGAAACCTGTCTGGAAGAGTTGGATCAACAGCGTGCTGAAGCGGTCCGGTCAGCTTATCTGGAAGGCTATTCCTATCAGGACCTCGCCAACCGATTTGACAAGCCAATCAACACGATCCGGACTTGGTTGCGTCGTAGCCTAATCAGTCTTCGCGACTGCCTGGAGCAATCTGTAATATGACCGGTAACCCATCTACACCAATCGAGGATGACGTGATCGCCGCCGAGTACGTTCTGGGTGTCCTCAACTATGACGGACGACGCGAAACTCAGCGCAGAATGCGAACAGATGCCGGATTCGCCGAACATATCCGGCAATGGGAGTTGAGGTTCGAGGGGCTGAATGACGATTTCGGCAGCCTCACGCCTCCGTCGCGAGTCAAAGCTCAAATCGACCGGAGACTTTTTGCGAGCCAGCGCAACTACCGGGGAGTCTGGAATTGGATCGCTGGCGCCACAGTCACGATCATGTTCGGGCTGGGATTTGTGGCCTGGCAGTTCAACGGCGATGTGAGCCCGGATATCAAGGCTGAACTTATCGGCGAACAAGGCTCGGTCGTGGTAAGCGTCGACCGGGATCGCGGTCTGCTAAGTATCTCGTCACAGTTAAGCGGGCTGCCCGTTGGGTCGGTCTTTGAACTGTGGGCAGTGCAGGACGATGCGCCGCCTGTTTCGCTGGGAACTTTTGTTGACGATAAGTCCCTGCCCCTTCGTCTTACCCTGACAAAAAGTTCAACGCTTGCCGTAAGCATTGAGCCGCAGGGCGGTTCACCCACCGGAGCACCAACCGGCGCCGTCATCGCAGTAGGAGCGTTGCAGGATGTATAATCTCGTCTCGGCCATTCTTTGGCTTTGCATAGGTGCTTTGCCGGTTACGGCCCATGAAATGTGGATCGAGGCCCCCGCCAAGACTTCGCCTGAAGGCCACTATACAACACCCGTTGTCTTCATTGGTGAAGAACTGGAAGGGAAACGCTATATCTTTGATCCGGTCAAGTTTGAACAGGCCATCTGGGCCGGACCAGATACAACAAGTGATTTACGTTTAAACGCGCGATCACAGGGGGACGTGCGACTTGATGCTTTTGGGGATGGGCTGCACATCCTCGCACTGCAAAGCTATCCGGGCAAACACTTGTATCCGACCGAGAGTGCGTTTCTAAAGTTTGTCCGATCTGTCGGGCTTGAAGGCCGTGTGAACACTGCCCAACCAAGCGTCACAGAGGACGGGTACGTTCACGAATCTTACCAGCGCTACGCAAAGACCCTCGTGAGTTTCGATGGCAAGAACCAGTCTGACAAACGCGTAGGGCTGGAAAAGGAGTGGGTGCGCGAGCAAGTCGGGTTCCGGCTCTACTCTGGGCGAAAGACTGTCGAAAACCATCCTGCTTGGCTGTATTGCCGCCCGTCAGACGGCGGAGAGGTGAAAACAGCCCTGCTGGAAACTGACGATACTGGCCTGGTGCATCCTGAGCTTCCTGCGCAGTCTCAGTGTTTGTTGAATGCGGTCATTCTCCGCCAACAAGCCGATGGCAGTTGGTTCAGCGAATGGATCTCGACCTTCTTTGATACCACGTAACGGATTGCGGAACCTGCATCAGGACCGCTGGCGCGGTGTATGACGACGCACCCGCCGCATATGCCGGGGGGAAAATAGGAAACGGCCGCCAAAGTGATCGTACTGGGCTTTGGCCCGTCACGAAGTCCATACCGTACAAGAAACTCACAAGCCAATTGCGTGATATTCGGAATTCAAATTTCTGAAATTGGAAGGACCCATTTCTAAAACTCCGACGGTGACCTTACCTATGGTGCGACGCATTCGAGGTCAAACCGCTGCACAGAGGTTTGTCACCTCGCCCACGATGCGACTGTTGATGAACCCCATTTTGAGGGAGTAATGCACCTTTTGAATTGGTCGAAGATTGTGTCAGTTTGCGCTTCTTACGCAGAGGGTCGCGGAACCGACTGTGAAGCTTGTACCAGCACTGGATTGTTTTGCATTCTATGGCTTGCAACTGACAAAGCCTTTCTGTCCGTGGCCTTGAATGCCGGTAGTGGCAACAGATACATAGCCGGATCGATGCATCTCTTTGGGCAGTGTTGCGCTTGATGGTATCAGAACCTCAACCTTCTACAGGCTCTTCACGATCAGGGTCGTACACCCGGGCAGCGATCTGGACATTGCTGGGCGCGCTGTTCTTTGCCCTGATGAATGCGGCAGCTAAGCATCTTGGCGTTTCAGGTCAGCAATCTGCATCAGGGGTCAAAGACACGATGCAGACGATACCCGTTTTCCAGATCACCTTTGCACGCTATGCCGTCGCGGCGTTGGTCATGCTACCGTTGATGTTTTTTCGGCCAACGCGGTTCCGTATCGTGTCACCATCGCGGTACCTTGTCCGGACAATCGCGGGATTTGGGGGGATCGCACTCATGTTTGCGGCGATTCAAACAATCCCGCTCGCGTCCGCGACTGCGATTGGTTTCACCAGCCCGATCTTTGCGATGGTGTTTTCCGCGCTTTTCTTGCAAGAACGTGTACCGAAACTCAGGTGGGCAGCAGCAGCTATCGGTCTTGTTGGCGCATTGATCATCGCGTCACCGTCTTCCGGTGTCGCAATCGGCGGTGCTATCATTGCGCTTGCTGCGGCGGCATTCATGGGCGCCGAGATCGTCAGCGTGAAATGGTTGGCTCAAACGACGGACGGGCCGGTTACCATATTGTTTTTCAGCAATCTTACGGGCGTCTTTGTTTCGGCGGTGTTCATGCTTTCGGACTTTGTTTGGCCCGCACTAGATCAAGCTATTGTTCTGGTGCTGCTGGGTTCAGTCGCGATCCTTGGCCAGGCCTGCTTTATCCGCGCGGCAAAGCTTGCGGACGCAAACTTCCTGGCCCCATTCTTCTACGTTTCCCTGTTCTACGCGGCAGTCATCGGATACGTCGTTTTCAATGAAACACTGTCGTGGCCCGTTGTCATCGGGTGCCTGATCATACTGGCAAGCGCCGCAGTCATGCTGATGGCCGGGAAGAAAACTCTATCCAGATAAACAAGTTTGCTCTCATCTCCTCAAGCCTCTGAATTTGCATGGGCCTCTGCAGCGGCCGCTCGAGTTTCACATCACCCAGCCAAACACATACCCCGCCAAAAGTGATCCCAGCACCGCAAGCAGAAGATAAAGCAAGAACGGTTTAGGCTTGAGAATGGGCGCAATCGCAAGTGCCCCCCAAATACTGACAACACCGCCCGAGATCAGGAACGCCATGGCGGCACCGGACGACATTCCGTTGTCAAGCAATCCACGCGTCAACGGCAACGCCGCGTAGCCATCCACATAGGCAGGCGCACCAATGAAAACTGCAACCGGGACAGCCCACCACTGATCCTCACCCACATAAACAGCAAGCGACCCCGGAGTGAGCGCCGCGTTCAAAGCATACTCTGCCGCGAAGGCGGGGATCAGACAGATCAGGATGAGCCGCGTCGTCGCTCGGATTTGAACATAAAAGGACCGTTGGCGCGTTTCTGTTCGCCAAACCCACGGATCAAAAGGTTCTTCACCGCCACAGCGCGCAGCGCTGAGTTGTCGCGCCAGACCGTTGTCGCGCAGCGCGTTCACTGCCCACGGCGATCCGGCAAACAGTCCTGTTATCGCGCCGCCGAACAAGCCTAATCCTACCGCCGCAAGGGACTTACCAATTGCAAAGCTCAGGCCAAGAGTCGCAGCCGTTGTTGCAAGCATTGCTGGGTCTGTTATCGGAGAGGACAACCAAAACGCCATAATTGGGGCAAGCGGTACACCTGCCGCCAACAATCCTGCCATCAAGGGCAATACAGTCACACCGCAGACGGGTGTAATAGCACCGATCAAGGATGCGGCCACCACAGTTCGAACCGTCTTTCCCTCGAACGCCTTGGATATGTGTGCATCCGCTCCGCTGGCGATAATCCATGCTGCAACAAGAATCCCCGGGATAACGATCGGGGCGACGACAACAAGGCTCCAAAATACAAACCTTGTCGCATCTCTGGTGTGGTTCGGCCAAGTAAAACCAATCGCTGTCAAAAGCCCAAGTGACAGCCCCCATAACAAATACTTCTTCGACGATTTTTTCAGTACAGCAGCAATATCGGTCATTGTTTTCCCCTTTGGCATTGAAAACTAATGTCAGAACATCCATTTGAGAAACGCATAGTTTGAATTTCGGCTATCTGGAAAACGAATGGAAAACCTGGACAGCGATCTGTTGCGAACCTTTGTTGCCGTGGCCGAAGCCGGCAGCGTCACCGACGGTGCCAGCCGTATTTTCCGATCTCAATCCGCCACCAGCCTTCAGATAAAGCGCCTTGAGTCCATTCTCGGGCAACCGGTCTTTGAACGACACGGACGTGGAGTTTCGCTGAGCGATACTGGCCGTCAATTGTTGCCGGTCGCGCGGGACGTGACAGAACGCCTTGACACGCTGCTGCAAGAAATCTCGTCGAATGCGGTAACCGGGAAACTGCGCCTTGGCATACCGGACGATCACGGAAAGGCGAAGCTGACCGAAATCATCGCCGCATTCACCCGGCAGAACCCAAAAGTGGAGTTAGAGGTAACCTGCGCCTCGAGCACTGGATTTCCGGACGCGCTCGGGAAAGGAACGCTGGATCTCGCAATTTACGAAGTAGAAAACCCAACACAAAATGAAGAAGTTCTTTTTGAAGATCCGACATGCTGGGTGTCATCTGCGCGTCGTGACTTCACCTCTGAAACCATCCTGCCAGTGGCCCTGTTCGATCACGCCTGCTGGTGGCGTGACGCGGCACTTAAATCGCTTGGCGAAAGGGGCAAATCCTACCGGGTGGTGTATTCAAGCGCCAGCGTCCACGGCGTCATGGCTGCAGTTGAAGCCGGGATAGCGGTCAGTTTGCTGGGCCGATCCACACTTCATCCTGGTCTGTCCATTGTTAGTAGTAAGCTGGGTTTTGGTCAGGTCCCGACATCGAAACTTGTCATGGCGGCAGGCAAGGGACAGGATACCGGGCCACGGGACGCCATGAAAGCCGCTATTCGCAAGACGTTTTTGGCCTCCACGCAATAAATAAACGCGGAGACATTCAGCACATCTGAAGGGAAAAGAGGGGCGCGACAGATTAAGAAAGTTACAGCATGGTCGCGCGTTTTGGTCACATTGGCGGTTTTTGCGCACGAAACCTCTGTTTCGCCGCGCAACCAAAGGTGCCCACCGAGTAGCCCTGTTAGAGCATTCCAAAGTTGTAAATCCTGCAGAAATTCCGATTGATTTGAGTGAGGACGCGGTTGGGGAATCCTCGACGTAAGACAATCAACAGCAAGTTCCAAGTGGACCTGCTTTCCAAGCTGATCAAACCGTAGAGCGGATGATGGACTTCCTTCGGGACGGCAGCCCGGCGATTTGGCCCGTTCCTGCCCTTTCGGATGTCACGCTTGGGCTATGTAGAAGGACGCCGCAGAATTCGATCGCGGGTTATGAAAACGGCACTCCAGTGTTTCGAAGGCATGCCCGATGGCAGCGTTCCAGAAGAAACCGGACATTGCCCAGAGGGAAAAGCAAGGGTTGGCTAGGACGCACTGGAGCTGATTTCGACGACTGCTCTGCTGTTGGGCCTTCAGGGTACTGTTATTAGCATGATTACCGCGTTTCAGACACTTCAGGCCGCAAAGTCGAAAGCCAAGGCAAAGGGAACAGCTGCGTTGAGGTTCAGGCAAGACGACCCCAACCCCGCTTTTGCAGCACTCGGGCATTTCGCCGAAGCTACGCAACGGAACGGTGGTACGCCAATGGCTCCTGTCATTTAGTAGTCTCAAAATTACAGCAAGGGCTGGGGCGGTGCGATCGGCCGGGAGGCGTTATGGTTGGAAAAGCGATAAAGATCTTTGTTGGTGGTTTTGCGGGTGTCGCCGCCGTTTTGGTTGGCTACCTGCTGGTCTTCCCTCCAGACCTTCTGAGGGTTGGCACCAACTACTCGGCAAAGATCGTCTGTTCCAACGTATTCATCGCCGGACGCGAACCGGATGAGGTGCTATCCGTTGACGTTCAGGCCCCGGGGCACCCTTTGCTGAAACAGATTTCGATCCACGTTGACCATGAAGCGCAAAGCGTCGAGGCAAGGATATTCAAGGTCTTTGCGCCTGCCGTTTCGCAATATCGTGCAGGCCTTGGTTGCACCAACGTGCATTCAGTCGCGCTCAGCAACCAAACGCTGGCCGCTTCACCTGATTTGCCAGACGGGATTTGGCCCCAAGGCAATGATGTCGAACTGTCCGAAAACCCACGGATTGCCGAAGCACTTTCTGATGAAGCCCTGTTAGGAGAAGGCTACCGCGCGGTTGTCGTTGTGCGAAACGGACGGATTGTCGGGGAACGCTATGCACAGGGCTTTGATGAGACGACACCTTTACTTGGATGGTCGATGACAAAAACAGTGACCGCCGGGTTGATCGGAACGCTGATCCAGTCGGGTGAAATGAGCCTGGGCGAAAACCTGACTGAAAGCTTTCCGGATTGGGCACAAGACGGGCGCGGCGACATCACCGTCGAAGACATGTTAGCCATGTCGAGCGGGCTGGAGTGGAACGAAGACTATGGAGATGTTTCGGACGTTACGAGGATGCTCTATCTAAAAGACGATCTGGCGGGTTTTGCGTCGGACCGTCCGGCGGAAAGCGAAACCGGACGTGTTTTCAACTATTCGTCTGGCACATCCACAATTCTGTCGCGTGTCTGGCAGGACAAGTTTAAGGATGGCGGGTTAAACTATCCAAAAGAGGCGCTATTCGAGCCTTTGGGCATGACATCGGTTGTGTTGGAGACGGACGCCACCGATACGTACATAGGCTCAAGCTATATGTATGCTACGGCCCGGGATTGGGCGCGTTTCGGTCAGTTGTTATTGCAGCAGGGCGTTTGGCAGGGTCAACAAATCTTGCCCAAAGGTTTTGCGAACTGGATGTTTGAACCTGTGGCCGCATCAGACGGAAAGTACGGCAAGGGGCATCTTTGGATCGAAGCTCCCGGCGATCTGCCACCATTTGAGGACGCTGTCTGGCTACAAGGTCATGACGGACAATCAATCGGGATTTTCCCCTCGTATGACATGGTGGTTGTCAGGCTTGGATTGACACCCTCCAGGCTCGGCTACTCTCCGCTCCCATTGGCGAAGAAACTGATCGCGGCGTTTGAAAGCCAATAGCCGCGACGTTTGCCCAAGCGCTGAGTGACTATGAACGCTTCGACTAAGTTAAACTGCTTACGACCCCTGCCTCGCAAAAGCCCAAAAGGTTTTGGATCAAGCCATCAGCGTCGGGCTGGTTATCCGACCCGCCAAGCGTCGAAATCCGCCAGTCCGATGTACACAGCGCCAGCATCGAGGACACGGCGAAGACCAACGCCCCGGCAACCCGTACCGGATCAGCCTCTGGGTGCTTCTCACACAGTTTTTGCACAACCAGCGTGGCGACGGGGTCGAAATGCATCGCGGCCAACGAACGCCAACGCGTGTCAGCCGAGACGATTGCCACGATGCGCGCATAGGCCAGCCATTGAGGGTCTTTGCCAAAAGCGCGCGTTACGAGCGGCAGCATGAAAGCGGACAAGAGATCACCAACGCTCCACTCGCCATGCGCTTCCAGAAGCCTGATTGCGTCAATACGTTCCTGCGCCAACACCGAAGCGCGTCGCGCAACGATGCGTTCGAACAATTCCTCTTTTGGCCCGCCGTGAAAATTCACGTTGGCCTTCTGAACCCCTGCCCGTTCGGCGATGTCCCGGATTGAGGCGCCGTCGAATCCCCTCTCGGCAAAAACCTGTTCTGCGGCGTCAAGGATTCGCTCTCGCGCAGCGATGGATCGCTGCGACGGTGCTCTTTTTCGTTCTGTTACAGCATGTTGAGCCATTTCAACAACTAGATTGCCTTATTTCGAACGTTCGTTCAAGATAAACAATGCCGCAGGAGGAGAGACGTATGGAACAGGGGCAGGTAGGAGCGGGCCAACCGATCACGGTGAAGGCCCGCCCACAAGAGTGTTTTGCACTGATCGGTGCCGGGCCTATGGGTCTGGCCATGGCAAAAACACTGATCGAGCAGGGTGTGCCATTTCAAGGGTTTGAATTGGCGGATGATGTGGGGGGTCTGTGGAACATCGACGCGCCGCGATCCACGATGTACGAGACCGCCCATCTCATTTCCTCGAAGCGGATGACCGAGTTTGCTGACTTCCCGATGCGGGACGAGACGGCGGAATATCCCTCACACCGAGAAATGAAGTCATATTTTCAAGACTTTACCAACGCGTTCGACTTGTATCAACACTTTCATTTCGGTGCCGAAGTCCTAAACACCAATCCGCTGCAAGATGGTGGCTGGAAGATAACCTGGCGCGACAAGACAGGTGCGCAGCACACTCAAACATTTGCGGGCCTTCTGATCGCAAACGGCACCTTGTCGGAACCCAACATGCCAGCATTCGAAGGCCAATTTTCAGGTGAGCTTATCCACGCCTCGGAATATCGGTATCCGACCCAGTTCACGGGCAAGCGTGTGCTTGTCATAGGTGCGGGAAATTCCGGGTGTGACATCGCCGTAGATGCGATCCATCACGGGGTATCGTGCGACCTGTCAATGCGCCGCGGTTACTATTTCGTGCCAAAATATGTGTTTGGTGTCCCCGCCGACACGATGGGCGGAAAAATCCGCTTGCCGATGTGGCTGAAACGAAAGATCGACGGAATAATCCTCAAATGGTTTGTAGGCGATCCGCAGAAATACGGTTTTCCGAAACCGGACTATGCGCTCTATGAATCGCACCCGGTGGTCAATTCGCTGATCCTGTTTCATGCCGGGCACGGAGACCTGCAAGTGCGCCCGGACGTTGCGCGACTAGACGGGAGCACTGTTCACTTCCAAGATGGCAGCTCGGCCGACTATGACATGATCCTGGCCGCCACAGGGTATAAGCTGCATTACCCTTTCATTGACAAAGAACTGCTGAACTGGAAGGGCGACGCACCGCATCTTTACCTCAACTGCATGCACCCGGACCGGGATGACTTGTTTGTGCTTGGCATGATCGAGGCTACGGGTCTGGGGTGGCAGGGCCGCCATGAACAGGCCGAAATGGTCGCCCGGTACTTAGCCGGGTTACGTTCTGGCAATGCGGCAGCCAATTCAATCCGTGACGCTAAATCGAACGGTTACGAGAGAGCGACTGGCGGCATGCACTACATCGATCTTCCCCGCATGGCGTATTACGTCGATAAGGCGACGTACAGGAAGCAAGTCACTGACCAGATCGCTGCTTTGAAGGCAGCCAAAGTATGAACGGGATTGATGAAGTCGCGCTGAACTTCGACGCCGGAAACCTCAGAGTGTTAAATGCCATCCTTGCGATCGTCATGTTTTCGATTGCCTTGGATCTGCGTATTGACGATTTCCGGCGCGTCTTGCGCGGGCCCAAACCGCTGATCGTTGGGCTCTTGTCCCAATTTCTGGTTCTTCCTGCGCTGACTTTTGCGATGATTGTTGCGCTCAAGCCTATACCCTCGGTTGCGATGGGCCTTATTCTGGTAGCAGCCTGTCCTGGTGGAAACATTTCGAACTTCATGACGCACCGCGCCAAGGGCAACGTCGCCCTGTCAGTTTCGATGACCGCTTGTGCCACGGTCGCCGCCATTATCGTCACACCGGCGAATATTGCCTTTTGGGGTAATCTTTACGGCCCCACGCGGGACATCCTGCGGCGAACAGAAATCGACCCGGTCGCAGTGGCAATTACGGTCGGGTTCATGCTGATCTTGCCGCTGATTGTTGGTATGGTCGTAAATGCACGCTACACACCTTTTGCTGATCTCATTCGCAGACCTATGCAATGGCTTTCCATGGGCATATTTGTCGCGTTCATCGTGCTCGCGCTGGCTGCAAATTGGGGCAACTTTCTTCAGTTTGCCGGGGCCATCATCGGATTGGTTGTTCTACACAACGCACTGGCATTTCTTGGTGGATACGTGACTGCAACTCTAGCCGGTCTGCCCGATCGAGATCGCCGGTCCGTCACAATGGAAACCGGGATACAAAACTCGGGCCTTGGGCTGATCCTGATCTTTGCCTTCTTCGGCGGGTTGGGCGGTATGGCCGTGGCGGCGGCATTATGGGGCATCTGGCACGCCATTTCGGGCATTGCGCTGGCAAGTTTCTTTGCACGGCGGGAAATACAAGAATGACCAGAATACTGATCACAGGCGCAGCCGGAGCCGTGGGAACGGCGCTTCTTCAACTCTTGGGGCAGCGCACCGACCTTGAGGTGATCGCGACAGATATCCGCGAACCTTCAAATCTGCCGTCAAACACGCGCTTTGCGAAACTGGACGTGACCAGCGACGACCCACAGAGCGTGATCCTAGCACAGCGCCCCGATACAGTTGTGCATCTGGCTTCGATCGTAACACCCGGCCCCAACTCAACGCGAGATATTGAGTATCTCGTTGACGTAGAAGGTACGCGCAATGTCCTTGGCGCCGCGATTGCAGCCGGAGTACAGCGACTCGTCGTAACGTCGTCTGGCGCGGCATATGGCTATCACCCCGATAACCCGGTTCCTTTGTCCGAGACCGACGCCCTGCGGGGCAATAAGGAGTTTGCCTATTCATGGCACAAGCGATTGGTCGAGGAGATGTTGGCAGAGGCCAGGGAAACCGCCTCGGACTTGGAACAAGTTGTTCTACGCGTGGGCACGGTGCTTGGTGATAAGATCGAAAACCAGATCACGGCCCTGTTCCATAAACCGAGATTGCTTGGCCTGACGGGTTCTGACAGCCCTTTTGTGTTCATCTGGGATCAAGACCTTGCACAGATACTGGTTCGCGCTGCCACTGACGGACCGGCAGGAATTTACAACGTCTCAGGTGACGGCGCGTTGTCTGTTTCGCAAATCGCTGCCGCGATGGGCAAACGCGTTCGATGGCTGCCGCCTGGATTGGTCAAAAGCGCTCTGACGCTTGCCCGACCCTTGGGTCTGACGCGATACGGCCCAGAACAGGTACGCTTTTTGCTGTATCGGCCAGTGCTGGACAACACCGCCCTTAAATCCCGTTTCGGCTATCACCCCAAGCTTTCAAGCGCCGAAGCATTCCAACGTTGGTGGGAGCACGCACAATGAAAAAGACAGCAGTCATAACCGGGGGTGCTGGCGGATTGGGGAAGGCGCTTTCGGCCGCGCTGTGTGAGCAAGGATGGCACACGGTGCTGATCGACCTGGCCGGGCCCGAACTCGATAAGTTGGCCAACGGGAAAAATACCAGCGTTTATGCCTGCGATCTG
Organism: Ruegeria sp. AWH4_226; assembly: GCF_056159225.1. Classification (NCBI taxonomy): domain Bacteria; kingdom Pseudomonadati; phylum Pseudomonadota; class Alphaproteobacteria; order Rhodobacterales; family Roseobacteraceae; genus Ruegeria; species Ruegeria sp. AWH4_226. Next base: position 417,380 of record NZ_JBSWUU010000002.1, read on the forward strand.
ACCCATCCGGATCAATGTGCTGCGACATGCGAGGACATAGTACGCAACAGACCATCTATCGATCTGGTCATCTACAATGCCGGCGTTTCACAAATTTCGGCTTTCGCTGACAGTGACATGAAAACGCATCGTGACCTGTTCGAAATCAACTACTTTGCGGCAGTAGAATGCGCAAAACACTTTCTGCTTCCGATACGGTTGTCGAAAGGCACGCATTTGGCAGTGTCTTCTGTTGCTGGGTTTGCCCCTTTGCTCCATCGAACGGCCTATGCTGCCAGCAAACACGCGCTTGAGGGGTTTTTCAAATCCCTTCGGGCAGAGGAAATGGCGTACGGTGTTCATGTGACCATTGCAGCCCCTTCCTTTGTTGCCACTAATATTGGTCGACCTCAAGCGGCTGAAAAGGGCTTTGTCCGACCGGGATCCGCGACCGACGGCGTTGACTATATGGAACCAGATGATGCGGCACGCATTATTCTTGACGGCATTCGAAAGCAAAGAGACTTCGTACCCGTTGGGCGCATCGCCACGCTGTCCAGTGTAATGAACCGCATAGCGCCTAAATTTTACTTTCGGCAGATGATGCGCACAATTGGAAAGGATTGATCCGCAAGACTTCCCACCCATCAAAGCTTGTCTGTCGACACCGAACTGAGTTTCGGCACGACTGTCACATATATGCGTTGGACTGACCCACAGGTCTGGATTTTCGCAGCTTTACCAAAAATTTGTCTAATTTGTTGCACAGCTTATGTGTAGTAGTAGAAGCAAGTAGTGTGATTGGGTAACGAATGAAAACGCTTGAATGCAATTACCAAAGCAAAGTTGACCTGCCGGATCTGAAGGCCGCCCTTTCAGAAGGCTGTTGTGATCATTGCGGGGTAACCGCTGTGGAATTGGCGCAACAAGGAGAAATTCTTGAAATCTGCGGGCAGGAATACTGCTTTGATTATGAAACTGGCGAGGCCACTGAAACTCCGGTTGCGTTATGCCCCGCCTGCCATGCGACCAACCACCTTGACGCAAATCAGCAACACAATCCTTGCCACATTTCCGCCCGGCGCAGTCGGGAAAATCTCGAATAAGCGAATAAGTTTTTCGCGCTGAAACCCTACGGTGCGAGCAGCGTTCCAACAGTTCTACAGCGTCATGACGTGCGACTTACATCCGGCAAAGCCCGGCATTTGTGTTCAACAGAAACTGTCTAAAAATGGGGCTGCTCGCTGCGCCGATACCGCGCGCGTTTTGCCCAACTGCACCCGTCTCGACGACCGGAGGGATCAATCCGCGCTTGTCCTGATTGGCAAGATAGCGGCGCACCCGCGCGACCAGTTCCTCGCGCACCTCAGACGGGAATGCGCCATCTATAAATATGGCCTCAAAATCGATGACGGCGCAAATTGACAAAGCAGCCTTGGCAAGCTCCTGTGCCGTTGTGCCGATCCACGGTTCGACATAGCGGGAAATGCTGCTCCAATCCTGTGGTTTTCGCCACAGAATGCCCCGGTCAACGCCTGCCTCGATCAACCTGTCTTCCAGCAGGAACAAAGAAGCGACGTCAATCAATTGCTGGCTTTCACCCAAAGGACCCGTGGTGCGCATTGCACCTAAAGCGCCAGCGTTACCTTGGTTGCCTTCGAAAACAGTGCCGTTCAATGCGACACCTCCGCCAATCATCGAGCCGATGAAAAAATAGAAATAGTCGCGGTACTCTGCCCCTCGGCCATAAAGATGCTCAGCGTGACAAGCCGCCGTGGCATCGTTGACCACAAAAACCGGAAGGTCACTGAACTTGGCGACCTCGGTGAAGAAATTCACGTTCTTCCAAGAGCTGAACTTTTTGGCTGCCAGTCCAGACAAATCGTGCCATTTCCAAAGTTCAAACGGTGTTCCAATTCCGATGCCACAAACACGATCACGCAGCATTTGGGGTTCATGGGCCAGAAGTGTGTCCAGCCCTGATTTCAGGAATCCAAATACGGCTTCTGGCAGAGGATAGTCATAGGTTGTGGAAAGCTGCCGACGTGGCTTGCCCGTGAAATCGATCAAAAGAAGATCAGCACTGCGCCGGCCGATCTTCATTCCGACCGAAAGGATACCTTCGGGGTTTAGCTCCATCGGAACCGATGGTTTACCAACCCGACCGCGCAATGGCGTCCCGCGCTTGAGAATCTCATCTTTTTCGAGCTTGCGAAAAATGATTGAAACAGTCTGAGGAGAAAGCCCGGTCAACCGCGCCACATCTGCCCCGGCTGCAGGCCCATGGCGTTGTAATACAGTCAAAATCAGGCGCTCATTGTGGTCGCGAACCCCACTTTGACTGACACCACCGGTCAGCATTTTCAGCGCTTCTTTCTCCATAGGGTTAAACATAAACACCTCTTTTCGCTATGAAAAGATACTCGATTGAATTAATAAATAAACTTTATTTATTTATTGACAGCGGCGATAGAATCGATTTTTGTAAAAAAAAGGGTCCGCATTGTAAGATGCGGGTGGGTTCGGCCCGCAAATGCGGCCGGGCAGAAATTAAAACCGGGAGGATATAATGAAACATCTACTGAAGATTGGCGCGTCTGCTTTTGCGCTGACCATGGCTGCTGCATCCGCGCAAGCCGCCGGGGAAACTGTCTGCCTCATCACGAAGACGGACACCAACCCATTCTTCGTAAAAATGAAGGAAGGCGCCACTGCCAAGGCCGAAGAGCTTGGAATGACGCTCAAAGCTTTTGCCGGGAAAATCGACGGCGATCATGAAACACAGGTTCAGGCCATTGAAACCTGCATTCTTGATGGCGCAAAAGGAATTCTGCTGACGGCATCTGACACAAGTTCGATCGTCCCGGCTGTTCAACAGGCGCGAGATGCAGGTGTTTTGGTTATCGCTTTGGATACCCCGCTCAGCCCGATTGATTCGGCTGATGCAACCTTCGCGACGGATAATTACAAAGCTGGCCTGCTGATCGGGCAATGGGCGAAGGCGAAAATGGGCGACGCTGCTGCCGATGCAAAGATTGCCACACTTGATCTGAACGTCAGCCAGCCAACGGTGGATGTTCTGCGCAATCAGGGTTTCCTTGAAGGCTTCGGCGTTGAATTGGCTGACCCAAATGTCATCGGCGACGAAACGGACGAGCGTCTGGTTGGAAGCGATGTAACGGATGGCAACGAAGAAGGCGGACGGCGCGCCATGGAAAACCTTCTTGCCAAGGATCCAACGATCAACGTCGTCCACACGATCAATGAGCCGGCTGCTGCAGGTGCATACGAGGCATTGAAGTCTATTGGTCGCGAAAATGACGTTCTGATCGTCTCGGTCGATGGGGGTTGCCCTGGGGTGCAAAACGTTCAGGCGGGTGTAATCGGTGCGACCAGCCAGCAGTACCCGCTGTTGATGGCCTCGCTTGGTGTTGAAGCTGTCAAAAAATGGGCGGACGAAGGCGTGAAACCTGAAAACACGCCGGGCAAGGACTTCTATGACACCGGCGTTGCCTTGATCACGGATCAGCCCGTTGATGGTGTGGACTCGATTTCGGTCGAGAAAGGCCTGGAGCTCTGCTGGGGCTAAAGCCGCAACAAAAGGTGGGGCGCGGGTGCGCCTCACCAATCGTTTCACCAAAACCTAAAACTTCCTGTAAACTAACTTCGTGACTGCACGTTTGGCCGCGAAAGGGAGAGATATGTCTGACGCAAACCAAGGCGCTGAAGAATTTGAATCTGCCGCTCGTCCAACTGAAACTGTTGCAGAATTTGAGAACCATCGGAGTGGTACTTTAGGGAAGTTTCAGCATCTTCTCCACGTCAATCCATCGTTTGTTCCGCTCATCGTCCTTGTGGGGGCGATTGTGATTTTTGGCCTGCTTCTTGGCTCAAAGTTCTTTTCACCCTTCGCAATGACGTTGATCCTTCAACAGGTTCAAATCGTTGGCATCGTAGCCGCAGCGCAAAGTCTGGTTATCCTGACTGCAGGCATTGACCTGAGTGTCGGTGCGATCATGGTTTTCTCTTCCGTAATCATGGGGCAATTCACCTTCCGCTACGGTATCCCCGTGCCGATCGCGGTGATGTGCGGTCTTGCTGCTGGTACGTTGATCGGGGCGATCAACGGCTGGCTTGTCAGCCGCGTGAAACTCCCGCCATTCATCGTGACACTTGGGATGTGGCAAATCGTTCTGGCGACAAATTTCCTGTACTCCGCGAACGAAACTATTCGCAGTCAGGATATTGAGGCAGAAGCCCCGTTCCTGCAGTTTTTTGGCACCAAATTCAGCATCGGCGGCGCGACGTTTACAGTGGGCGTTATCTTTATGCTCGTCTTGATTTTTGTTTTGGCCTATGCGCTCAAACATACGGCCTGGGGGCGACACGTTTACGCGGTCGGTGACGATCCTGAGGCTGCGGAACTGTCCGGTGTAAACGTGCACGGAACACTTATGTCTGTGTATATGCTGTCCGGTTTAATCTGCGCCTTCGCAGGCTGGGCCTTGATCGGGCGCATCGGGTCCGTATCACCAACATCCGGCCAGTTGGCCAACATTGAAAGCATCACTGCTGTTGTGATCGGTGGCATTTCCCTGTTCGGCGGTCGTGGCTCTATTCTAGGATCGCTATTCGGTGCGCTCATCGTTGGCGTGTTTACCCTTGGTCTCAGACTGCTGGGGGCGGATGCGCAGTGGACCTACCTGCTTATCGGGCTTCTTATCATCGCAGCCGTGGCCGTGGACCAGTGGATCAGAAAGGTATCGGGTTAATGTCAGACACAACACCAGTCGTCAAGGGCCGCGGCATCGTGAAGCGATACGGCCATGTCACCGCCATCGACCATTCCGATTTCGAGCTGCGCCAAGGTGAAATCCTTGCGGTCATCGGAGACAACGGTGCAGGCAAATCCTCGATCGTCAAAGCAATTTGTGGCGCAACCATCCCGGATGAGGGCGAGATTTTGATCGAAGGCAAGAAGGTTAACTTCACCTCTCCGATCGATGCCAGAAACATGGGGATCGAAATCGTTTATCAGCAGCTGGCAATGTCCCCTGCCCTTTCGATAGCGGACAATATGTTCATGGGGCGCGAAATTCGTAAAAAGGGCCTGCTGGGCAAATACCTGCGTCAGCTTGATCGGCCCGCCATGGAGAAATTCGCAAGGGAAAAGTTGACTGAGCTTGGCTTGATGACAGTGCAGTCAATCAATCAAGCAGTTGAGACGCTGTCGGGTGGCCAGCGGCAGGGCGTCGCCGTGGCGCGCGCCGCAGCCTTTGCCACGAAGTTCATCATCATGGACGAACCGACGGCTGCTTTGGGCGTCAAGGAAAGCCGAAAAGTTCTTGAGCTTATTCAGGATGTACGCGCACGCGGAATTCCGATCATTCTGATTAGCCACAACATGCCGCATGTGTTTGAAGTTGCCGACCGCATTCATGTGCATCGATTGGGGAAACGGCTGTGCACCATAGACCCAAAGGACTACACGATGTCTGATGCGGTAGCGTTCATGACCGGCGCAAAAGAACCCCCGAAAGAAGACGCGGCGTGATAGAGCAGGACGTTGATCGCGTTTGTAGCTTGATAAACGCGCGCAGGCAGGCTGGAAGCCGGACGATTGTGGCGATTGCCGGCCCGCCTGCCTCGGGCAAGTCGACCCTGGCCGAGATCGTTGTTGAAGCCCTCAATTTTCAACAAGGGTCCGCAGTCCCTATCGCCACCTTGGTGCCTATGGACGGCTATCATCTGGACAACACTGTGCTAGAGGCGCGGGGTTTGCTGGCAAAAAAAGGTGCACCGGAAACGTTTAATGCAGTCGGGTTCTGCAACGCGGTCAAAAATCTACGCATCGCGCAGCACGAGTGTTTTTTCCCCAAATTCGACCGAAATCGAGATTTGGCGATTGCGAATGCAATCGCCGTTCACCCAGACACGCCCGTCGTTGTTACAGAAGGAAACTACCTGCTGATGCGTGACGATCCGTGGGCGTCCTTGGCCGAAGTCTTTGCCGTCTCGGTTTTTGTCAACCCAACGTTGGATGAGCTGAAAACCAGGCTGCAACAAAGGTGGATAAATCACGGCCTTGATCCGGCGGCTGCGCTTCAACGTGCGCTTGGGAATGACCTGCCCAATGCTGAACGGGTTCTGAAAAACAGCCGAACTGCTGATCTTACGCTTAATCAGAATTACACAAACATTGGAGCAGGTAACACGTTCTTAGCCAACTTGCCCACGCGCAGATGAACATGTTTAAACCTTATGCTTTGTCCGCCATCCGACAAGGCTGAAACACGCGAATAGTATTGCCGCAACACAGACAATTGACGGACCTGCCGGTGTGTCGAATATATAGGCGGCTCGCAATCCCGCGACAGCGGAAAACGCTCCGATTGCTGCAGCGATCATGGCCATCGACTCGGGCGAACGTGCCAAGTTGCGGGCAGCCGCCGCTGGAATGATCAGCAAGGCCGCAATTAACAGGACGCCCACCACTTTGATCGCTACCGCAACGGTAACGGCCAGGGACAATGTCAGGATTAATTGCTCGCGCTTGGGATCGTAGCCGCTGGCATAGGCCAGTTCTTCGTTCAACGTTGCTGTCAAAAGCTGCGACCATCGCCATAGCATCAAGGCCACGACAAGCGCGGCACCGCCCCAGATCACAAGCAGATCAGAGCGAGAGACTGCCAGGATGTCGCCGAAAAGATACGCCATCAGATCGATACGAACACCGGACAGAAACGAAACGGCCACAAGGCCGAAGGCAAGCGCGGAGTGCGCCAAAACGCCCAGCAAAGTGTCCATGGCATATCCACGCCCGGACAACAACGTAACAGTCATAGCCATGACAAGCGCCACGGCCAGAGCACCGGCAAAGACGGACATCTGGAATGTCAGTGACAGCGCAACACCCAGAATTGCTGCATGTGCCGTCGCATCGCCAAAATAGGCCATCCGGCGCCAAACCACGAAACATCCGAGGGGCGCTGCGGCAAATGCAACGCCAATGCCCGCAAGCGTGGCCCGTGTCATAAAATCATCAAGCATTATTCAGCAGCTTCCTGCGAGTCTTCACTGTGATCATGTGCATGATCGTGTTCATGGCGATAAAGGGCCAGCGCTCCACCTGTGCCCGTACCAAACAAAGCCCTATATTCCGGGGCCGAGGCCACGACTGCCGGTGACCCTTCGCAACACACGTGGCCGTTGAGACAGATGACCCTGTCTGACGCGCTCATGACCACATGTAGTTCATGGCTGATCATCAAGATGGCACAGCCGGTTTCACGCCTGACATCTTCGATCTGATGGTAAAAGGCTGCGGACCCCGGTTGATCGAGGCCTTGGGTCGCTTCGTCTAACAGCAAGATGTCGGGCCGGTTGATCAATGCGCGTGCCAACAGTACACGTTGGAATTGTCCCCCGGACAATTGTGACATCTGCCGCGTTAACAGGTCCGGCACACCAGCCGTTTTCAGCGCCTCAATGCAGTCCTTCCGGGATACGCGATTGGTCAGGCGCATAAACCTTTCCACTGATATCGGCAGCGTCGGGTCGATATGCAGCCTTTGCGGAACATAGCCAATTTTCAGTCCCGGTTTCAGCGTCACCTGACCAGCAGAGGGTTTGGTCGCTCCGATTATGGCCCGCAGCAGGCTGGTCTTTCCCGAACCGTTGGGGCCAACTATGGTGACGATCTCACCTGCCTCAATAGCCATGTCCACGTGACGCAAGACAGTATTTGCGCCATACGACACGCTGAGATTTTCAACAGTGATGAGGGTCATGTCTACGCCTTTTCGGTGCAGTCCGGGCAGATTCCCTCGGCTTCTACTACCGTTCTCTCGATCTCGAAACCCACTGCGCGCGCAGCGGCCCCCAGAATTCCTTTTGCAGGGGCAGACCGAGCCTCAGCTACGGCGTCGCATTTTCGGCAAATCATGAAGGCTGGGGAATGATCAGCGCCCGGGTGTGAGCATGCAACAAAGGCGTTCAAACGCTCAATCTTGTGGACGAATCCATTCTGCACAAGAAAATCAAGCGCGCGATAAGCAACCGGTGGCTGCGATCCAAATCCTGCGTCGCGTAACCGATCAAGAATGGCGTAGGCGCCAAGTGCCCGATGTTCCTGAAGCAGCATCTGAAGAACCTTGCGCCGGACAGGAGTCAGGCGGAGGCCATCCTTTTTGCACTGAGCTTCCGCCGTCGCCAGTGCGGTCTGGACGCAGTTATCATGGTCATGTTTGTGGAACCCGACCGGGGCCGTTGCATCGACCGGGATGGGGTGCGTCTCACTTGTCATGTTATTCCATATCATGTATGCCGCTCGTAACGTTATAAAATCACACAGAGGGTCTGATGTCCAGAAAGCTTCTCCCACTATCGATCACCACTGTATTACTGGGCGGAACCGCTATGGCGGATGTGCCGAACGTTGCGGTAGACATCGCGCCTGTTCACTCGCTTGTGGCGCGGGTGATGGAAGGTGTCGGAACACCAGACTTGATCGTCCCACCGGGTGCTTCCCCGCATGAACACAACCTTCGCCCGTCAGAAGCTGCTGCGCTGCAAGAGGCTGATTTGGTATTCTGGATCGGCGAAGATCTGACCCCGTGGCTAGAAGGCGCTGTGGAAACGCTCAGCGAAGGCGCGACCGTCACGACCCTGCTTGAATCAGACGGTACGGTTCTTTTGGACTTCCGGGAAAACGCCCTGTTCGAAGCACATGATCATGGCGATCATGATGATCACGGACATGACGACGAACACGGCCACGATGATCACGATCATGACGAGCATGCTCAAGCAAAAGGGAGTGACGACCATGGGCATGATGAGGAACATGCTCATGACGATGAGCATGCCGACGATGCGCACGAAGAACACGCCGGACATGATGATCACGATGACCATGCCGATCATGGCCACGAGGGTCATGCGCATGGTGACCATGATCCCCATGCTTGGCTGTCACCTGCAAATGCAGAGACTTGGCTGAACGTCATTGCGGCACAGCTATCGGCCGCCGACCCGGATAACGCGGGTGCCTACTTTGCCAATGCCGCTGCTGCGCGCGAGGAAATGGCCGCACTCTCAGCCGAAGTGGCACAGACACTCGAACCCGTCCGTGGCGGCAGCTTTATCGTGTTCCACGACGCGTATCAGTATTTTGAGAATGCGTTCGATTTTCCGGCCTCGGGTGCAATTTCAATAGGCGATGCGACGGACCCAAGCCCCGCCCGCATTGCAGAGATTCAGGCACGCATCAAGGACGAAGGGGTCAACTGCGTAATGACCGAACCGCAGTTCAACCCCGGGATCGTTGCCACTGTGCTGGACGGTACCGAGGCAAACACAGGTGTCATGGACCCTCTTGGGTCTGATCTGGAACCCGGAGCGACCCTATATCCCCAAGTGATCCGGAACCTGGCCACGACATTGGCCGAGTGTCTGTAGGTTGAAAAACGACCCGGCCGAAACGCAGTTTTCGGCCGGGTTTTACGCAGCGACAGATTTTGTTTCTGCATTTTCTATTCACCGGCTCAACTTTAATAGAACTTAGTCAGTACCGAGGCCGGTTTCAGGACAGGTTGTCTTTCCTAGAAATGTTATGATATTACATTCACAACTAAGGAGAGAGCAGTGATTTCCCAAGCAGCAAATGGCGTCGAACCCAGCAAAGACCGGCGTATCCCCGTCACGGTTCTGACAGGCTTTCTTGGTGCCGGGAAAACAACATTACTGAACGCCGTGCTGGCGGACAGCTCCGCTGGCAAAATCGCGGTTATCGTCAATGAATTCGGTGAGGCAGGGCTGGATCACGAACTGATCGAGTCCGTTGAGGATGAAGTCATTTTGATGCAATCGGGATGCCTCTGTTGCTCAATTCGCGGAGACTTGGCCGGTACAATTGCTGATCTGGTTGAACGCCGGGATGACGGACTTGTTCAATTTGAACGGATTGTCATCGAAACCACCGGGCTTGCTGACCCTGCGCCGATTTTGCAGACACTTTTGATCGACCCGGAACTGGCGCGTACAACCCGTATGGATGGGCTGGTCACGATCGTCGATGCGGCCAACGGACCCGAGACCCTGGATGCGCAGTTTGAGGCGGTCTCGCAAGTTGCCATGGCTGACCTAATCCTTCTCAGCAAAACGGATTTGGTTTCAGACGCTGCAGCCGCGGCCTTTTCCAAACGGCTGAGCGGACTGAACCCCACAGCGCGGATTGAACGACCGGTCGCTGGGCAGTTCAACCCCAAGAAACTCTGGGGCTTGAGCGGCCTGCGCAAAGGTGTGGACCAGCAATACGCAATCGCGTGGACCACGAAGGTTGCCACTCCAAATACCGACCCGCTGGCCAACCTCTCTGGATTGTCCAAGCCAAAGCCTGCACCTTTTGCGCCGACGCCACACGATGCACGTATCAGTTCTGAGTCAATCGTCTTGGAGGACCCAATCAAGGATTCAGTTTTTGACCTTTGGCTGGACACCCTGATCGCCCTAAAAGGACCAGATATTTTGCGCGTGAAGGGCATTGTCTTTCTTGAGGGCATTGACGTGCCGTTCGTCTTTCACGGCGTGCAGCACATCTTTGACCCGCCTGTTCCGCTGAAAAACTGGACTGGAGATGACCGTCGATCACGCATTGTGGTCATCGCCCGTGACCTCAGCCGACCAGAATTGCAACGCAGCCTCGACATGCTGCGCGCGCATCAACCTTCCAACGCCAAGAATGAAGAGTTTCTGAGCCATGTCTGATAACCGTCTTCCCGTAACCGTATTGTCCGGCTTTCTCGGAGCCGGCAAAACCACCCTGCTGAACCGCGTGCTGAATAATCGTGAAGGCCGACGCGTCGCCGTTATTGTCAACGATATGTCCGAAGTGAATATCGATGCCGATCTGGTACGTGCTGAAACCGAGTTGAGCCGCACGGATGAAACGCTGGTTGAAATGTCGAACGGCTGCATCTGCTGCACCTTGCGTGACGACCTTCTGGATGAAGTTCGGCGGCTGGCGGCAGAGGGACGGTTCGACTACCTTCTGATCGAGTCCACTGGCATATCTGAGCCATTGCCCGTCGCGGCAACCTTTGATTTTCGCGACGAAGCAGGTGAAAGCCTGTCGGACGTTGCCCGTCTCGACACGATGGTCACGGTTGTGGATGCCGTAAACCTGCTTAACGACTTCTCAAGTCACGACTTCCTCCATGATCGTGGCGAAACCATGGGAGAAGAGGACGAGCGCACGCTTGTCCACCTGCTAACGGATCAGATCGAATTTGCAGACGTGGTCATTCTTAACAAAGTCGACGACGCTGGACCCGAGCGCACGGATGCGGCGCGCAAAATCATTCGCAGCTTGAATGCGGACGCAAAGATTATTGAAACAAATCACTCAGAAGTCGCCAGCGACGACATTCTGGACACTGGTTTGTTCAATTTCGAAGAAGCTCATAAGCATCCCATGTGGGTGAAAGAGCTTTACGGCTTTGCCGATCATGTTCCGGAAACCGAGGAATACGGCGTTGCATCATATGTCTATCGAGCACGTCAGCCGTTTGAGCCAGAAAAAATCCTGGCGGTGCTGAACGGCGAATTGCCTGGCGTGATCCGTGCAAAGGGGCATTTCTGGATTGCAACACGCCCTGAATGGGTGGCCGAGTTCTCTCTGGCCGGTGCCTTATCCAGTGTTCAACCGATTGGTACGTGGTGGGCCTCCGTCCCGGATACCCGGTGGCCGGACCACCCCTCGGTGCTGGATTACATCAAACAGCACTGGATCGAACCATGGGGCGACCGGCGGCAAGAGATTGTTTTTATCGGGGCTGGAATTGACTGGCCCACGCTGAAATCGCGGCTGGACGCCTGCTTGTTGTCAGAAGATGCAGCGCCCGGGCCAAACTCTCTTCCAACCGATCTACCCGATCCATTCCCGGTATGGCGAAAGGTGGAGGATGCCGCGTGAGCATTATCCGCACTGAAATAAAGAATGCAGCTGCGGGTGTTGGTGTCACTGACACCCCGGACGGCTTGGCAAAGATCAAGATGTCAGAATGCGCTGCCACAATCTGGCGGCGGCAACTGTCTTCAGAGTTTCAAACATGGATTGACGGGCTTGATCCCAAGCACCTGCCCAAGGGGCGGCTCGTTCTGCGGCCCACCGCAGTCCGCGATGCCGTCGGGCATCTCTGCGATATCGCTGGAATGGAGGACACGGTCGAACGCAGATGGCTGGAACACGATATCGCTGATCTGGCCACGCGCTTTGCCGAATTCATGCGGGCACCTTATCTGCGTGTAAGGCTGGATGTAATCAGTACGAACGCATGCCGAAAATTTCACATTGACGCCATTCACGCGCGCCTTATCTGCACTTACCGGGGTACCGGCACGCAATATGGTGTTTCAACCGACGGTGAAGACCCTGAACGCGTATTCACTGTCGCGACCGGGGCACCGATGGTCATGCGCGGGACGCTCTGGCCACAGAACCCGCCATTGGGTCTGCGACATCGCTCGCCCCCAATCGCCGGTACGGGTGAAACCCGGCTTGTTCTGGTGCTCGATCCAATTTTTGATCTTGATGAGGCCGATTGATGGGCGGAAACCTGGGTCAGACAAAGCTACGGAAACGACGGCGCCGCGAAAACCCCATGCGCGAATTTGATCGTCTTCCACCGATCTTGCGGTCTTGGGTTTCGCAGGCGGCCTTACCCTGGAGGCCACGTTCCGTGCTGCGGGCCTACAACACTGCTTTGGCCAAGACAGGCGATCAAAGTTGTGCGTTGGAAGAGTTGCGGCGGCTTGAAGCGGCTCAACTGGCGAAGGACACGCAAATAGAAACTGCTGTTTGAGAGCGCCTTGCGGCTCTGGGATTGCGTCGGGTGATTTGATCACTCGAGGACAGGCTGCAGCGTTAGCCTTGGCGTCTCTGCGCTTTGTATCCCGGTTTAGGTCCCATCACTCCAAGGCCCGTGAAAGACGCCGGGTTTATCGACACGCGCGACCCCGTGGCGGCCGAAAAAGTCCCGTTGACCTTGTATCAAATCGGCGGTTCCGCGCGCCTGGCTCATAGCGTCCAACCAGCTTAGGGCCGCCATCATAACTGGAACCGGTTGAGCTGCGGCGATAGCCGTGGTGACGACTTGGCGCAGCGCGGGAAGACACAGCAAAAGCTCATCCGCAAATTCAGGGCAGAAGGCCAGAGTGTCAGCCCGGTCGCCACCGCGCAACGCGGTAGCTATTTCATCCAAAAGGTCTGATCGGATGATACAGCCCGCCCGCCAAATCTCGGCACACCGCGCGAGGTCCATAGCCCAGTCGAATTCGCTGGACGCAGCTTGCAACAAATCGAAACCCTGACTGTGGCAGACGATACGCGTCGCAAGGACGGCCTGATGCAGCACCGCCGGGTCCAGATCGACCTTGGCGCGTGGTTGTGCAAACAGCCCAGCACCTGTTGCCCGGCCATTGCGGTCCGCTGACCAAACCCGCGCGCCAACCGCAGCCTCAATGGTTGACACCGAAACACCTTGGGTAAGGGCTTCAATAGCTGTCCACCGGCCAGTACCTTTCTGGCCGGCACTGTCGACGATCAGATCGACAAAGGGCTGGCCGCTATCCGGGTCTTGGGTACGCAGGACCGTAGCGGATATCTCCATCAGATAGCTTTTCAGAACCCCCGCATTCCAATCGTCGAACAGGTCCGCAATCAGCGTGGTAGACCACCCCGCCCCGTGACGCATCAGCCCGTATGCCTCGGCGATGAGCTGCATGTCGGCATATTCGATCCCGTTATGCACGGTCTTGACGAAATGGCCCGCGCCGTCAGGGCCAACCCGATCAACGCACGGTTCACCCTGGAAATCTGCGGCTATCGCTTCGAGCATCGGACGAACGCCACTCCAAACAGCTTCGGTTCCGCCGACCATCATGGCTGGTCCGGTTCGTGCTCCATGCTCGCCGCCGGATACGCCCATACCTAGATAGGCCAGCCCCTGTTTCTCAAGCATCGTTGCGCGGCGCCGCGTGTCGTGGAAATTGGCGTTTCCTGCGTCAATGATCACATCACCGGGTTGCAGATACGGCTGCGCCTCGGTGATCGAGTCGTCCACCGCCTGCCCCGCCGGTACAAGCAATATGATCGCCCTTGGCGACGGCATTGACTTGACCATGTCCGCAAGACTGCGGTGCCCAGTGAAGGCACCCCCAAGACAGTCCGCACGGGCCAGAAACTTGTCCGTATCTTCAGCTACAAAAGAGGCGACATGCAGGCCAAAGCCCTTTTCGGCGATGTTCAGCGACAAAGCCGAACCCATAGTGCCCAGACCATAAAGGCCAAAATGCATCGTGCTCATTTAGGGGTCTTTCGTCTTATTCCCGGGGTGCCTAGTGGATTGCGATGCCGGGGAACAGGATCAGCAAGCCGACTGCGGTGATCTGAAGCATGATGAACGGCAGCAGCGCACGGAAGATCTCGCCCAGACTGATATCAGGTGGCGCAACACTTTTTAGGTAAAAAGCGGCTGGCCCAAAGGGCGGAGACAGAAAGCTGACCTGCATGTTCATGGCGAACAGAACACCAAACCAAATTGGGTCATAGCCCAGACTTGTCACGATTGGCACAAAGATTGGCATAGTGAGAAGAGCCACCCCTACCCAGTCTAAGAACATGCCAAGCACGAACAGGATCAGCATCATGAACAGGATCACAACGGTCGGGTTGTCAGAGATCCCCGTGATCAGCGCCTGCACAAATCGGATGCCACCCATCAGGTTAAACACACCCACCAAGGCCGATGCTCCGATACCAATCCAGACGATCATTCCGACGGTGGCCAGCGTTTGACGCGCAGCACCCAGGATCAGGGAGAATGTGAACTCACGCCGGATCATGGTCGAAAGCGTCACGCCCAACACACCCACGGCAGAGGCCTCAGTCACGCTGGCGATACCGCCGTAAATCGAGCCCAGAACAAAGATCACAACCAGAACCGGCAGAACCAGCCCCTTGAGCAAGCGCAGCTTTTCGGCCGTAGAAATTTCGTCCGGTTCCGGAATGGGCGCAACTTCGGGGTTGGTATAGGCGCGGAACAGAATGTAGGCGGCATACATGCCGGCGAGCATCAGACCCGGCAGGAAGGACGCGGTGAACAGGTCGCCGATTGATACGCTGGCGGTCAGGCCATAAATGATCAGAACGATCGATGGCGGGATCATGGTGCCCAACGCGCCACCCGCGCAGCAAACGCCGATGGCCAGGCGTCGGTCGTAGCCCAGCCTCAGCATCTGAGGCAATGCGATCACGCCCAAAAGCACGACTTCGCCACCGATGATGCCGGACATCGCCGCAAGAACCACTGCGACCAGCAAGGTCTGTATCGCCACGCCGCCGCGCAAGCGTCCGCCGACGATACGCATTGCGTCAAACAGATCGCGCGCAATGCCGGACCGATCGAGGATCGCCGCCATCAGAACGAACATCGGCACTGAGACGAAAACAAACGAATTCACAAAGCTGAAGATTCGGCTGACGATCAACGGGATCGCGTTTGGTCCAAACCAACCCAGAGCAAAAATCAGCGCCACCAGAAGCGTCACAAAAGCAAGCGGCATGCCGGTCAGCAGCAAAAGCAGAAGCGAGCCGAACATCAACAGCGTCGCGGTTTCGATCCCAAGCGACTTGAGATCGGGAATCAGGGCAAGCAGCTCGGTCATTTCCGCCTCAGGTAATTTACGGCAAGAACAGCGAATTGAACGGACATCAGGATCAGGATGCCCATAAGAAACAGTTTCATGAGACCCGGTGTCGGCGGATCCCACGCGGAACCTGAGGTTTCAAGACGGAACTCACCCGCCGGCGTCCAGGCGGCACGCTGAACTACAAGCCATGCAGCCCAGGAAAACAGCGCTGTAGCGATTGCACACACCAACGAGATACCGATGTTGAAAACACGCCGAAGCTGTGGTGTTAAAAGGTCGTAGAGCAGAACGACACGAATGTGCTTGTTGGTAGCCGCGGCATACAGTCCGCCAAAAACAAAGGTGATCGCAGTCAGGAAAATCACCGTTTCGTGCGCCCATTTGGTCGGAGCGTTGAAGCCGTAGCGCATCACCACTTCGAAAATCAGGGCACAGGCGGACAGGACGATAGCGATCGCAAATACATCACCCAGACGAGTGACCAGACGACCCAAAACTCCGGCCTCGGGTATCGCTTCCTGCCGCTTTTCCTTGGCTTTGGTCGGATGTGCCATTTGCTTCTTCCAACTTGACGACCGACCCGACAACAACCGTCGGGTCGGTCCAATGTTACGTTAGGTTGGGGTTATTCAGCCAACAGCCCCTGTTCAACCAGATAGGCTGACAGTACGTCATAGACGCGCTGCGCGTTATCCGATTTTCCTGCGATTTCTGCCCACTGCGACTTGGCGATCGCGCGGAATTTGGCGCGCTCTTCCGCGGACCAGTTGTGTACGGTGATGTCAGGATTGGCGATGGCTTCGGCCACGGCAACCGCATCCCGCATCGCAAGCTGGCTGGTCATGTCACGTGCAAAGTCACGCACCGACATTTCAAGGATCGCCTGAAGATCCGGCGACATGCTGTCCCATGTTCCCTTGTTGATCGATACTTCGACCAGCGGCATGGAATGGAAACCGGGGTAGACCGGGTGGCCTGCCACATCATGCATGCCCTGCTGGTGGTTGGTCGAGAATACAGTGTAATCCGCCGCGTCGATGACGCCCTTATCCAGCGACGTAAACACTTCGGACCCCGGCAGGTTCACCGGAGCGGCTCCCGCAGCCAGGAACACATTTTGCACCAGACCTTCGGGCGCGCGCATCTTCAAGCCCTTCAGGTCATCAACGCCATCAAGCGGCACTTTCGAGATGAATGCCTCAAGGCCCGGTGTGGTTGCGCCGATGAACTGCAGACCATAGGGGTTCAAGAGATCATTCATGAGCTCTTTACCGCCGCCGTATTCGATGAAGTTCAGCATCTCGGAAGGCGAGCCATAGGCGCCAACCGGGTTTGCGATCAGACTGAAAGCAGCATCCTTGCCCGCGAAATATGACGTGTCAGTCACATGTCCATCGATGATGCCCGAGGCGACGGCGTCCTGTGTTTCGGTATGCTGAACGATGGAACCCACCGGCAGCATCTCGACCGTGACGCGGCCGCCGGTCAGAACGCCAACCCGCTCGGCCCACTCTTGCTGCAGTACGAAGTTGGGGTTGCCCGAAGGGTCCGAAGATTGAAAGCGCAGCGCAAAGTCTGCAGCTAGTCCGGCCGTCGCCGTGCAGGCCACTACCGCCGTGGCGGCGATGGTTTTCAGAAATGTCATGATTAGGTCTCCTCCTGTTGAATGTCTGCAAGTCCTGAACCCCCGTCACGGGTGGTCCAACTAAGTTTGGCTAAAACGTCGTCGACGATGCGGCCCTGGCTTAGGCTGGCATCCAGGACGATGTGATCCTCGGCCGTTGTCGGCGGTTCCAGATCGGCAAGCTGGCTGTCCAGCAACGTGAGCGGCATAAAGTGGTTGGTCCGGGCCGTCATGCGTTCGGCTATAACGTCTCGCGGTGCAGTCAGAAAGACGAATTTCGCGTCCGGCAAATCTGATCTCAGGATGTCGCGATAGGATTGCTTGAGCGCTGAGCAGGCAACAACAATATCCCTGCCGGTGTCTGCCTCGTGCTCTCGCCTGACCTCACGAGCGATCCCTCTGAGCCATGGATCCCGCATCGTATCGGTTAACGGCACGCCGCGGCGCATGGCGTCGATGTTTTCTGATGGATGGAACTCGTCGGCCTCGACATAAAGTCCTGACATGTGATCAGCCAAAGCGCGTGCCACTGAGGTCTTGCCCACACCGCAAACCCCCATCACGACCAAGGTCAGGCCACATTCGCCGCTCATTCACGTTCCTCCTGCTGATCATGATCATTAATGATTGCGCAATCATTTTGCAATCAGATTTTTCCGTTTGTATTATTCCCTTTAAAAACATGGTAGGCAGCGATGGCAAAACCAACTTTGATTGATGTTGGAAAAGAAGCAGGGGTTAGCGCAATCACAGTTTCTCGCGCGCTTCGCTCACCCGAGAAGGTATCCGACTCGCTGCGCGCGAAAGTCGATGCAGCGGTACGCAAGCTGGGCTATGTACCAAATCAATCGGCGTCGACGCTGGCATCGAGCGAGACCAACTCTATTGTCGTTATGATCCCGTCCATTTCCAACAATGTGTTTACGGATGTTCTGCGCGGAATTGAGGACGCGCTCAAAGATACGCGCTTGACCCTACAGATCGGCAACACGGGTTACGACCCGATCGAAGAAGAACGTGTGCTGCGATCCTTCCTTAATCCGGCGCCGAAAGGAGTTATTCTTGCCGGCATCGAACAGACCAAAGAAACCCGGCAGATTTTGGCCAATGTCGGCGTGCCGGTGGTACAGATCATGGACCTGAGCGACACGCCGATCGGCCAAATCGTCGGGTTTTCTCATGAGGACGCGGCGTTTGCGGCGGTGAACCATTTGATCGACAAGGGCTACCGCAGCATCGGATTTCTGGGCGCGCAAATGGACCCGCGCTCGCAAAAACGTCTGGCCGGATTCCGAAAGGCGTTGCAGGACGCCGGTATGTACGATGAGCGGTCTGTCGTGGTCACGAACCGGCCGTCTGACGTGAACATCGGCGCCATTCTCTTTGGAAAGCTTACGACGCAGTACCCGGAATGCGACGCGGTGTTCTGCAACAACGATGACCTTGCGCTTGGCGTCTTGTTCGAATGCCAGCGGCGCGGCATCAGAGTTCCGACCGAGCTTGGGATATGTGGATTCAATGATCTTGGTGTAACGTCGCAAAGCGTTCCCACGATCTCAACCGTGCGAACACCACTTTATGATATGGGTGTCACGGCCGGCAAAATTTTGGTCGGTGGCGGCGCGGGCAACACGGACAGGCAAGTCGATCTGGGCTTTACGCTTGAAATTCGAAACAGCTCGCTCCGCTAATTTGCAAGTACCTTCGGTGGGTTTGCACCCCAACGAGCCCGCTGATCCCGTTAGTATTCGGGTGGTCGCAACGACCCAGCCAATTCGACAACACGCAGGCAAGGTTCAGCGAGTACGTATCAGCCCTACCTATGGTTACTGCGTTGCAAAGCCTTTATTGCGACGTCCACCCACCATCGACGGGAATAGTCGTGCCCGTCACGTTATGCGCGATCGGGTCACATAGCCAAAGGGCCAGTGCGCCGATTTCAGAGGGGTCAGATGTGCGGCGCGACGGTTGTTTTTCTGCAAGAAGGTCGGCAATCCCTTTCTCGCGATCCCCGCCGAACTGAGCCGCACGAGCCTCCACTTGGGGTTCGATGATCGCAGTTTCTGTCCAACCCGGCGCGATGCAATTGACCGTCACTCCACCGCTTTGTTTGCTACCGGCACGCGCATATTCCAACGCAGCCACTTTACTTAACCCGACGATCCCGAACTTGGAGGCAACGTAAGGGGCCTTGTTTACCGAGGCGACAAGCCCGTGAACCGATGCAATGTTAATCACCCGGCCAAAGCCACGTTCAGCCATCGTTGGCATGGCAAGCCGCATCGTGTGAAAAGCACCAGACAGATTGACTGCCAATACAGCGTCCCAAGTGGCGGCGTCGGCCTCTGCGAGGCCTACGGTCTTTTGGATACCAGCGTTGTTGACAAGAATGTCTGCCCCGCCCCAATCCGCGACATCACTCATCATCTTTTCGATCGCAAAAACGTCACGCATGTCTGCGTCGAAGAACCGGACCTCTGGGCTGCCAGCACCTTTCAAGATCTGTGCAGCGGCGTCAACGTCGTCTGCGCTTGCCAAGCCATGAAATGCGATGCGCACCCCGACACCCGCAAGGGACTTTGCGATAGCAAGGCCAATGCCTTGGACCGACCCCGTAACAAGCGCAGTTTTTCCCTTGAGTTGACTCATTAGATTGAACCCTTCTGCAACGTGGCGCGTAGTTCAGTTTTCAGTATTTTGCCGTAGTTGTTCTTGGGCAAAGAACTGGTAAAGCGATAGATTTTTGGCCGTTTGAAGCGGGCGATCCGATCCAGGCACATTGCGTCCAGATCATTTTCGTCCACTTGCTCGCCACTACGGCAAACAACAAACGCAACAACGATTTCACCCCATTCGCTATCTGGTTGACCCACAACGGCGACCTCTTGCACTTTGGGATGTGAAAGCAAGACTTCCTCAACTTCGCGCGGATAAACATTTGACCCGCCGGTGATAATCATGTCCTTGGAGCGATCCTGCATGGTCACATAGCCGTCTTCATCCATGCGACCCATGTCTCCGGTCCATAGCCAGCCATTGCGGATCGCTTTTTGCGTAGCTTCTGGATTTTGCCAATAGCCTTTCATGACCGTGCGACCGCGAACCACGATTTCGCCAATTTCCCCAACAGGCACCTCGTGACCCTCTGTATCGACGATTGAGACCTGAACCTCGGCTTGCGCATACCCCACGGAATTCAGGCGTTCGCGCCAGCGTGGACGCGTTCTGTCCGACACGTCCACCCGCGGTAGCACGGAAATGCCCATGGGACACTCACCCTGGCCATACACCTGCACAAAACGGGACCCCAGGGTTTCCGTCGCCTCAAGAATATCAGCCTCGTACATGGGACCGCCGGCATAAACGATGGTCCGCAAGCCTTCGCCAGACTTCCCGGACGCGCGCGCGGTATCGACCAATCGCTTTACCATGGTCGGAGCTGCAAACATGGAGACTGAGCCAATCTGTGCGGCAAGCTCAAATATCTCAACCGCATCAAACCCACCGCTTCGCGGCACCACATGCCGGGCACCTCGCAGCACGTGCATGAAGTTGTAAATACCTGCACCGTGGCTCATCGGTGCGGCGTAGACGATCGCATCTTCGGGCCGGACTTCATCCACATCCGCAAAGTAGGTCAGCGTCATTGAGGTCAGATTGCCAGCTGTGATCATCACGCCTTTGGGCCGTCCGGTCGTTCCAGACGTGTAGAACAACCAGATCAGATCGTCGGCGTCCCGCAAAGCCGGAGCGTCCGACCCAGCCGTATCTCGCAGGTCCCGGAAAGTAACGCTATCGATAGACTCGCACACGACATCATCCGGCAGGCAATCGGCCAAATCCTTGGACGTTTTCTCATCGACAAAAACCATGCGCGCGCCCGAGTCCGCAATGATCCAGGCGGCTTCTTTTGCATGCAGCTTGGCGTTGATCGGCACCGCGACCGCCCCCAACCACCAAATGCCATAAAGCGCCTCAAGATACTCGGTTCGGTTTCCACAGAAGAGCGCAATTCGGTCATCCATTCGAATACCCTGCGCATTCAATGCTGCAGCCAACGCCGCTGCACGTTTGGCAAACTCTGCGTAATCGGCCACGCACTCGTCGGCACGAAACAGCGCCGGTGACTGGGGCATCCGCTTCGCCGTTCGCTCTAACCAGATCGCCGGATTCATGCGACGGCCTCCAGAATTGAGCAATAGTTGGCCACGCCCGAACCGCCCATATTGAACACAGCCGCCAGTTGCGCACCGGGAACCTGCATAGCGTCGGCAGACCCAGTGACTTGCCGAGCTGCAAGAACATGCATCGACACACCCGACGCACCTACCGGGTGCCCTTTGGCTTTTAGTCCGCCCGACAAGTTGACAGGCAATCGACCACCGCGTGCCGTCACCCCGTCTTCGACCAGCCGGCCGCCCTGCCCTTTGGGCGCAAGCCCCATAGCTTCGTAGATAAGCAACTCGGCGATGGTGAAACAATCATGAACCTCGGCCAGATCGAGATCAGCCACGGAAATACCCGCCTCAGCAAACGCTGCAACAAAGGTGTGTTTCGCTGCGGTCAGTTCAGTCAGGTCACGCTGCGACATCGGAAGGACGTCATTCATCTGAACTGCCGCCCGAAACCCGACTGCGCGAGGAAAGTCGCCGATCAGATCGTCGGCAACCATGACCATTGCAGCAGCGCCGTCACTGACCAAAGAGCAATCGGTCATCCGCAGAGGCGCAGCGATCATCGGGTTCCTATCTGAAATCGTGTTGCACGCGGCAAATCCCAGATCTTTCTGTAAATGTGCCAACGGATTGTCCAATGCAGCCTTGTGGTTCTTGGCTGCTATCCCGGCCAGCGCGGCAGACTGATCGCCGTAGGCCTGAAAGTAAGACTGAGCAAAGCGCGCAAAGATTTGCGGAAAAGATACTCCGGCCTCTTCGGCCTGATAAGAGGCGCCGGCCAAGGCTTCGGTAACGCCTTTTGAATCTCGGCTTGTCATCTTTTCCGCGCCGATCACCAGCGCCCGGCGCACACGCCCAGACCGGATAGCATCGCGCGCCGCATAGATCGCAGCAGAGCCGGACGCGCAGGCGTTTTCAACCCGCGTCGCTGGAATGAACCGCATAGCTGGATCAAGTCCCAACACCAGTGAAGACGCAAAGGCATCCGGGACCAACCCGTTGTTGAAATGCCCCAACCAAACCGCGTCAACGTCCCCGGGGGCCAGCCCCGCGTGATCAAGCGCCTCGCGCGCGGCGTCAATGATCAGGTCCTCAAAGCTTATGTCCGTGAGCGCACCAAAACGAGTGTGGCCCCAGCCAACGATCTTTGCATCCATGGTTGCCTCCCTTATTGCGGCAATGAATACTACGTTGATCGGGGCTACGCCAATTCCGGTAAAATACGTAAAGGATATACATGACGGGTCTGGCTGATATCGCATTCGAGAACGCGCCAGTCGGGCTGATCTATTCCGAGGACAGGATCATTCGGCGCTGCAATCCCTGTTTTGCGGAGATGTTTGGCTATCACCCGGATGAGTTGCACAACACCTCGCTGTCGCGCCTTTACCCGTCAGTTGCTGAGTTCGACCAAATCGGAAAGATCGGGCGCCGAAAAATGGCGGGGGGAGGCCGGTACACTGACGAACGGATCATGCGGCGCGCGTCGGGAGAATTGTTCTGGTGCCGAGTACGGGGCCAATCACTGACACCCGATACACCGTTCAACAAAGCAGTTTGGACGTTTTCGGATCTATCAGAGCTTCGCCCAAGTACAGGTCTGACACTACGGGAAAGGCAAGTTGCAAAGCTGATGATTGGCGGCGTCACGACCAAGGAAATCGCACATGAATTGGGAATTTCTCCTAGAACGGCCGAAGTGCACAGAGCTCGGTTGTTAAAGAAAATGGACGCGAAGAACGGCTTGGAACTTGTTGCACGCCTTGTTGGCATCCCTTTGTGAAAAAAGCCCACGATTAACACGAGGACGTTTTTTCCGGGTAACAATAGTGACCGGGTCAGGGTGTATCGGTATCTAAGCGCTGGCCTTTGGTGGGCATTCGACTTGTGCCTAAACTTTATTAGTTCAGATGCTGGCCGCGTCGGTTTCGGCTGGATACGAGATGAACGCGCGAAATTACTTTTCTACTCAGGGCAGACTTTCGTTATCGGTAGCCGCAATCCGAATTTTTTTCACGCGAAAGATTTGCTCCAAAGTAAACGACTCTTTAAACTTACTTTCGGCTTCGCGGTTAAGAAGGCCCAATCGAGACAGGGGAACTCTAGGGGTTAGTCATCAACTCGATTTTCGCGCCTCCTACCGTTGAACAATGCAAACCTTTGAATGATGCTGAGGTTCTAGCGAGAGTTGTGAGCACAATTCGACCTCAAAACAGCACCAGCTGGCTTTTTTGAGGCTGAGCCACTTTACGATTTTCCTCATCAATCGCGGGATATTGGTGACTTGTCACAAACACCTGCTTCACACGTCCGCTGGCAGGGTGAAACCGAATGCGCCGTGCTTTGTTTCCGCCAACCGATGACGAAACACACTCAATCCCTTCTTCGTTTAAGTACCTTTGAACGAAGTTTGTATTTTCCGCTCCGACATCGGGTAGATTGGGAAGCATGTTGCCACCGCCAAAGATCTTGGCACGAAGATTACTGCGTGTCCCACCGAGTTTCAGGATACCATTGACCAAAAGCTCCATCGCGTTGATACCGTACCGGCTGCTTTGATCCTCCACCGAACCTGCGGCAAGAAGAAAGTGGTTCATTCCACCAACTCCTTCCCTCACATCATACAAGCACGCTGAAATGCACGATCCCAGTATAGTCGAGAAGACCACGTCAACCTTTTGTGTCACTTTGAATTCGCCCTGGAGCACACCAACTGCGGGCGCTGTTTCGAGATAGTCTGTCAAGTCAGCTCCTATTCTCATTTTGAATCGAGCTCGCGCCCAATAGTGTTGACGCCATACGGACAAGTGGCACCTGCCGTTGCGCGGCACCCAATTGCCAGGCAGCACGTGGCATGCCGTAAACGACCGAGCTACGCTCGTCCTGAACAAATGTAGCGGCACCTGCCCGCCGAAGCGCCAATAACCCTTCAGCACCGTCCCGGCCCATGCCTGTCAAAACGGCTGCGACAACTCTTGAGGCTATGGGACGGGCAGACATGAACAACTTGTCAACGGAAGGGATGTGCCCTGACACAGGTGGTCCATCAGTAAGCCTGGCGCGAAGGGTCGTGCCAGAACCCAACTCAAGATGTTGTCTATAGCCAGCAGCAATACACACCAAACCGGATTCCAACACCAGTCCGTTTTGGGCCGCAACTACGCGCGCCGGGCAAAGCCGCGCCAACAGGTCAATCAACCCGCCGCCAAAGTCTTCACCTGTGTGTTGCACAATCAGAGTCGGTGGACAATCGGCGGGGAAACGTTTGAGGATCGTACTCAGCGCGTCCACTCCTCCTGTCGAAGACCCGATGATTATGATCTTGGAGCCCTTGTTTCGTTTCGACGACTCTTGAGGACGGTTTTGCTGAGTCGCGGTTTTTGCTTCTTTGATCCACGACACGTACGAGGCGGCCGTGTCGCTTTTTCGGAAAACCCGAGGAACCGCGGACATTTTGTCAGACGCCTTTTCTCCAACCAAAACGCAAACGGCTTTTAGCTCGTGAAACAGCGTCTTCATGGTTTCAAACTCTGGGAGATCCGCAAATCCCTGCTCGACGATGACCGCCGAAGGCTGCACCTCCTCACTTGTTGAATAGGCTGCCATCAGATTGTCCACTACAAGAATCCGAACGCCGGGCGCCAGTTCGCCGAACTGTCTTTTTAAGCGTGTCGACCAAAAGGAGTCGGTGCTCACAACCAGGATATTTTTCAATTTCAAACACCCATACCGCATTTAGGATAATTGACCCCTCTCACCCGAGTGCGGGAAGAGGGGACAAAAAGTCTCAAAACTCTTGCCAAACCTCGGGACCGTCCAATCGACCATTTACTGCAATTGGCCGTGCTTCCACCTGTGCGTTCGAACCCCAATCTGCGCCGTGTGCAGTTGGGCGTTTGATCTCGACAACTGTGGACTGCGCATCCTCAAATTCGGTTTCAACGCGGAACCGGGCCACAAGTTCGGATAGTTTTGCCGCATCCGAATTCAACAGGTGACTTGACGCCGTGGACTCTTCAACCATGGCAGCGTTCTGTTGTGTAACTTCGTCCAGCTGAGTCACGCCGATGTTGATCTCACCAAGACCTGTGGATTGTTCCGCAGCACCATCAGCAATTTCCGACACCATCTGAGAGATGTGACCGACCCGATCCACAATTCTGTTGAGCGCTTCCCCTGCTTTGCCGACAAGATCGACGCCGCGCTCAACTTGCTTAGAGCTATTGCCGATGAGCGTCTTGATTTCCATTGCAGCTTCGGAACTGCGCTGCGCCAAGGCCCGAACTTCAGAGGCCACAACCGCGAAGCCACGCCCCGCGTCGCCTGCGCGTGCAGCCTCCACTCCGGCGTTCAACGCCAACAGATTTGTTTGGAACGCAATGTCGTCAATGACACCAATGATCTGGCTGATATGGCTCGCGGATTCTTCGATTTCCGTCATGGCCGCTACGGCGTTCTGGACCACTGCCCCGCTGTCTTCGGCTTCTTTACGCGACTCCGTCATCGTCACCTCAACCGACTTTGCACCTTCAGCTGCGGATTTGACGCTTGCGGTCATTTCATCCAATGCGGCTGCAGTCTGTTCTAGCGTTGCAGCCTGACTTTCCGTCCGATGTGAAAGGTCCTCGGAGGCCTGCGATATTTCTGCCGCCCCCTGACGGATACTGTTTGAAGTGTTGATCACTTCGACCACGGTTGCGTTCAGCGTTTGCATTGTCGTGTTGAAGTCTTGACGGAGTTGTTCGTGGTCGGCCCTGAACGGGACCTCAATGGGTTGCGTGAAATCGCCAGCAGACAAACGTCGCAGACCGATACTCAGTTCTTTGACCACTTCTTCTTGCTCACGCTGATGCTGGTTACGTTCCTCTTCGGCCTTCCGAGCGTCGCGCAGGTCATCGCGCATTCGGACAAGTGTCTTTCCTATTGTTCCAAAATCGTCGCGGCGCGTTGCTTCTGGCACTTCGACATCAAGATCGCCTTGCGTCACCTGCTCCATTTTGTCGCGAAGCGAATTGATGGGTCCGGTAATTGTACGGGCATAAAGCCAGCCAACCACCGAAAGAACCAAAGCGCATGCGATGGAAACCAAAATCTGGAAGTTACGTTCCGCCCTTACAGGTGCCAGAATCTCATCCAACGATTGCTCTGCGACCAAAGCCCAGCGATCTTTGTGAAACACAATTGAAGACACATAAGAGGCGACTTTGTTGCCATTAATTCCGGTTGCATCCGGAAAAAACCTGCTGTTGCCGCTGAGCGCTGTTTCAATTTGTTCGCTGAAAGGCACGTTTTCCAGGACCTTCACACCATTCTCAAATCGCGATGCAATACGTGTGTTGTAGTCTTCTCCGACAAGCAGGACTTCGCCGGTTTCACCCAATCCAACCGGGTTGTTCACAATGCCGTCCAAGATTGAGACTGGTAGCTGAATGACCAGAACACCGACGTAGTCGCCGTTTTCGTTGGTGACCTTCGTCGCGACAAAACTGGACGGAACGTTGTTGCTTGGCTCGTAAGGAGAAAGGTCAGAAAAGTGAACGGTACCCGGTGCATCGGTTGCGGCATCTCTGAAGGCTTGCCCAAGCCCCGAGTCACGAAAACGCCCGTTCAGCAAATTGGTCGCAAAGTCTTTTTCTTTTTTGACCGAGTACACAACATCGCCTTGCGGGCTGACCAACAAAACATCGTAAAAACCCTTGGCATCGACGATCGACAAGAAAGGAGGATGATAGCGACCGTGGTGCATGTGATACACTTCAGATCCTTCGGCCTTGCTCAATAATTGGCGCTCACCGGCAGGATAAGGATTTCCGGAAATGTAGGCTGTGGTCAGGGCTTGCCTTGGATCGCCCTCAGACGCGCTCCAGGTTGTTGAAAACCATTCCAGAGCTGTCGAAGTAGACGGTACGGCCGCCAAGGCCAAAACATCCGCATCCAAGCCTTCCAACCAGCTTTGCAACGTCGCTTCACGTTCCAAAACCAAAGTCTTGAAGTGTTCTTCGACGTTTTTTAGGGCTGTATCCCGAAACCGAAGATCGCTTAACGTCACCAACACAACGGTAACCAATGCGCAAAACCCTACAATCGTGAGTGGAAGTTTCAGCGCCAGCTTGGGCGACAAAATCATCTTCATTTTGTTCTCCAACAGTTATCGCGCAGGGGTCTGCCCGTCGCATTTCCTCCTTTTCTCAGTTTAGGTATTAATTTATCGCTTAGCGTCCGCCTGCGGTTTGATCAGAATTTGATTAAAGTTTTCCGCTTTAAGTGACCTCGGTTTGGTTCGCTTTGCGGTATTCCGATGAGCGACGGCGCCTTTGCCATCCTCAGCGACTAGATAAAGCAACTGACTATCGACGTTTTCAACCGGACGACCAGCCTGTCCCGCCTCGGAAGGCAGGTTACGTGTTGCTCATAGCCATAGCCGACCTACGTCCCAAGGATGAAAACAAACTCGTCAGCCGCCAAAGACGCCCGACTTCTGTTGATATTGGGCGATCAACTCAGCTTTGATATCTCCTCGTTGCGCGCCGGAAAACCCGACCGTGATATTGTCCTCATGGCAGAGGTGCAGGACGAAGCGAGTTATGTCCCGCATCATAAAAAGAAGATTGCGTTCGTGTTTTCCGCGATGCGTCATTTCGCAGCCGAATTGGAAGACGCTGGGTGGTCGGTGAGATATGTAAAACTGGACGACCCCGACAATAGTGGCAATCTGCCTGGTGAACTTGCGCGCGCCGTAAAAGATCACGGCATCGACCATGTGCTGATGACTGAGCCGGGAGAATTTCGACTGAAGGCTGTATTGTCGGACTGGTCCAAAGACGCGCAGACCGAACTGGAAATGTTGGATGACGACCGGTTTCTAGCCTCTCATGCCGAGTTTCGCGACTGGGCCAAGGGCCGCAAGCAGTTGCGGATGGAATACTTTTACCGGGAAATGCGACGCAAAACCGGGCTGCTGATGGACGGGGACGCTCCGGAAGGCGGCAAGTGGAACTATGACAGCCAGAACCGCAAGCCCGCCAAATCGGACCTTTTCATGCCGCGGCCGCTGAAAACGGAACCCGACGCCATAACAGAAGAGGTCCTTAAGCTGGTCGAAGACCGGTTCGACGATAATTTTGGAACCTTGCGCCCTTTTTGGTTTGGAGTGACGCGCGCGGACGCGCTGAAAGCATTGTCGAAGTTTGTGGAACAGGCCTTGCCGCGTTTCGGCGACTATCAGGATGCGATGTTAGAGGGCGAGCCGTTCCTGTATCACTCGGTTCTGTCGCTTTACATCAATGCGGGGCTTCTTGATCCGCTTGAAACCTGCGAACGCGTTGCACAGGCCTATCATGACGGTAATGCACCGTTGAACGCGGTCGAGGGCTATATCCGCCAAATCATCGGATGGCGCGAATACATGCGGGGCATCTACTGGCACAGCGGACCAGAGTACACGCAGCAAAATTTTTTCGGGGCAAAGCGGCCATTGCCGGATTTCTATTGGACCGGGCACACAGACATGGCTTGCATGGCCGCTGCGATCGGACAGACAAAAGAAGAAGCCTACGCCCACCATATTCAGCGCCTCATGGTGACCGGGAACTTTGCGATGTTGGCCGGTATCGACCCGCACGAAGTGCATGAATGGTATCTGGCTGTTTATGCCGACGCCTACGAATGGGTTGAGGCGCCAAATGTGATCGGAATGAGCCAGTTTGCAGATGGCGGATTGCTGGGTTCAAAACCTTATGCAGCCAGCGGAAACTACATCAACAAGATGTCGGATCACTGTGCCAACTGCAGCTATGATGTGAAACAAAAGACAGGGTCCGACGCATGCCCGTTCAACCCGCTCTATTGGGATTTTCTGTTGCGCAACGAAGAAAAGCTGCGCGGTAATCCGCGCCTTGGTCAAGTGTACCGCACATGGGACAAAATGGATGAGGCCAAGAAAAAAGAATACCGTGACAGCGCGCGGGCGGTATTAGACAGGCTTTAGACCGCGTAACCTAAAGACCTAAGAATAGAAGGGATTTTCTTTTTCAGGCCAAAGAAGCCGCGCGTCGCATGTGGCCACGCCAGGCTGTCATAGTCCCGACGAATTTGACACAGCGTTAGTCCGGCACGGTCGAGTCGCGCGTTCTGTAGTTGCGTGGCGACTGGTCCGACAGGTGCAAAGCCGGTGACAACAGTTTTTACACCTGCCGTTTCGGCCGCTTCGATTATCTGTTCAGCCCAGCTTTCATCTTCGGCCCCAACCGCGCCAACCGCATCCGAGGCCGCGCCGGCAGCAAAGGATTGTACAATTGGCCCGATCGCTAAAGGTGATCGTCGTTGCGTGGCAAGCAGCCCGATCTCTGCTTTGGGTTGGCGCGGCAATGTTGCACCAATTTGACAATCGTCTTCAGTCACCAGAAGCAGAAAACCTTCGTCCGGCATGGCATCTGGCGAGGGCACTGGAACACGAGGATGCGCGTTCTCTTCCGTCAAAGGCTCTGCCGTCTTAGCCAACTGCCCCTCGGGGTTGAACCTGCCATTCGTGTATTTGGCGATGTTGGACGGCCGGGCGAGGTAGGTTTTCCCCTTGGTGTGCAAACCGGCAACCCAGCGCCAGCTCAGCGTGTTGGACGCCGGGTCACCGTCAAGCAGATGGCGAATGAAGAAGTCGGCGCCCAATTCCCAGGGCAGACGCAATGTGAACACCCAGATCGAAGCGAACCACATCCTTGTATGGTTGTGCAGATACCCCGTCTTGATCAGTTCGCGGACCCAGTGATCAAAACACTCGATGCCAGTTCGCCCTTCGACGGCGTCGTTGTAGTCGGTCGTTCGTGCACCGTCGTCCAGTGCGCGTTGAAGTCCCTCGTTGTAGGACGTCCAGACACTTGGGTGCTGCTGTAACCAGCCTTTGAAATAGGTGCGCCAGAAAACTTCTTGAACGAACTTTTCGGCCGCTGAATATGAGTGGCGCGCCAATGTTGCGTTCAGAACCTCCTGTTCTGTGATCAGACGGTGCCGTATCCACGGGGACAGGGCTGAAACGTTGCTGCGTTTGTCGGGACCGAAGTCGAAATTGCGCTGGCTGGCATAGTGCTTGCCTGTACGCGCAGCAAACTGATCCAACCGCAAAAGCCCAGCCTGTCGTGTGGGTAAAAACTCTGCAGCCCTAACATGATCGCCCTGTGTTTCGAACAAGTCCCCGGTCGTCATGCGGCACGCCTGCAACGATTTGAGCAGTAGCGTACTTCGTCCCAAACTTGCGCCCATTTTTTCCGCCATGTGAATGGTCGACCGCAGGTCACGCAGATCTTAGTGGGCAGGTCTGATTTCTTCCGCATTTTCATTATTGATCCTCGAATGGTAGGGACATTTGGGTATCTGGTTCCTTTTTCCGGCGCCCACCCCGGTTGCGTGTTCCGCTTTTTCGGCTGGCATGTTTGGAAACTATTGCAGCAGCTTCCGTCCGAAAGCCTTCGCCTTTTCGCACAGCCCAGATCGCTTCTCGCGCTGCTCGAGCAGCTGCGATGTGGTCGACTATTGGTTCCGGATAAGCCTTTCCCAGCACGCCCGCGGCATTTTCCGCCTTCCACGGTTCTTGCAGAAACCTATCGGGGATCGCAGCCAACTCCGGCACCCATTTTCTGGTAAAACGCCCCGTTGGGTCCTGATCGTGGCCTTGTTTCACCGGGTTGTAGATCCGAACCGCGTTAATCCCCGTGGTTCCGGATTGCATCTGAACCTGGCTCCAATGAATGCCAGGTTCATAATCGGTGAAGCTGCGGGCAAGGTGCAGCCCCGGAGCACGCCAATCCAGCCAAAGGTGATAGCTTGCGGTTGCCATCACCATTGATCGCATCCGGAAATTCAGCCACCCCGTTGCGCGCAGGTACCGCATGCACGCATCCAGAAACGGCAAACCGGTTTCACCCTTGGCCCATGCGTCCAGCTTATCTTGATCCGGGGCAGATGGGCGGATTCCCTTGTAGCCGCGATGCAGGTTCTCATATTCAAGTCTCGGCTCAGACTCGAGCTTTTGGATAAAATGACAATGCCAGTGCAGCCGCCCGTTGAACGAAGTCAGAGATCCGCGCCAAGATGACTTTCCTTTTGGCGGAGTGTCCCGCAGCGCACGTTGCCGCGCCCATGTCGCCTGAGCGACTTCGCGCATCGATAGTGTGCCCCATGCCAGATGCGGTGAAAGCCGAGAGCAGGCTGTTTCGCCCTCAACCGGCGACGACATCGCGCGACGATAAGGTTCGCCACGCTTTTGCAGAAAACTGTCAAGCAGGCTTTGCCCGTCTGCTCGCCCGCCTTTTTGACGCAGCGGGCAGTGATCAGGCGCAAGACCAAGTGTTTCCGCGGTCGGAATGTCACCTACATCCAGTGACAGCGGTCCAAGATTCGGAGGGTTTGTTACGGCCTCTGACATGAACGCATCCCAGCGCTCGGCCCATCCGTTTCGGGATTTCATGCGCCGGACGACGCCATGATTTTGAATTTCGTACCAAGGGATGCCATGCGCGCGGCACCAGTCTGCGACGCGCAGGTCGCGCTGAAACGTCCAGTCATTCCCGGTTTCTTCATGTGACCAGAGCGCGGTCAGGCCGTGATCCCGGTGAAGGTCGCTTAGGATTTCAACAGTCTTGCCGATACGTACGATAAGAGGCTGACCCAATTTGTGCAGGTCGGCGCGTAGTTGGTGCAAAGTTTCTGCGATAAAGCTCCATTGCCGGCCAGACATGTCGGGCGCGCTCCAGAGCTCAGGCTCGGCCACGTAAAGCGGCAAAACCGCGCCATGCGCCGCAGCCCGCGCCAAAGCGCGGTTGTCTTGAACCCGCAGGTCACGCTTGAACCAAACGACGTGCAACGTCACTCCTCACATCCGATCCCTTTCGGTCTGACCTAAGGCGATTTTCGTTTGTCTCAATTCTGAATGTCACCACGTGATCTTAAGCCGGCATTCCGGCCGGCTGTTCGGCGTTTAAACATCTGTTCAAGATCGACGGTGCCGGGTATGGCGATAGTGGCGCTGCGACTTCCTAAAGGACTCACACATGATTCACGGCAACCCCGCTCTGATAGACGCAATCCGAAACCGCTTTGCACATGTCGAAAACTGCCCGTTTCAAGGTAAGCGGATCTTTTTCGAGAATGCAGGCGGTGCGTTGACGCTGAAGACGGTGGTCGAGACTTCGGCCTTCTATGCCGCTATTCCAGACAATCCGGGGCGCATAAACCCAGCGGGCCAAGGCACGCAGAATGTAATTGATAAGGCCAAAGCGGATTTGGCAGTGTTCATGAACACCTCGACCGGTCAGTTCTTCGCGGGGGAAAGCGGAACTGAGCTGCTGTTCCGCTTGATCCGTACCGCTTGCCTCGCCGCGCCCAAAGGGGCCAAGGTCATCGGCTCATCAATCGAACACCCCGCCACCCGCAGTGCCGCACGCCGCTGGGCCGAAATTGCCGGCCTGAACTATGTCAACGTCCCACATGATAGCGCAACCGGGTTGGTCACGGCCGAGGACTACACAGCGCAAATGACCCCGGACGTGGCGGTGGCAACGATCCTTCACGCCTCGCCCGTGACGGGTATGGGCATGGATGTAGCAGCGATTTCAAAGGCTATCAGGGCCGTAGCGCCGGATTGTATGATCATTGTCGATGGCATCCAGCACGCAGCCCACGGGCAGTTGGATTTGGATAGCTACAAGGTCGATGGCTACGTGATCTCACCGTACAAAGTGTTTTCACGCCACGGATATGGCATCGCCTGGATCTCCGACCGACTGGAGAGCATCCCTCACGACATGCTGATTGACGCGCCCGCAACGGGCTGGGAGTTTGGAACGCGTGACGCGGGTTCATACGCCACGGTGTCAGATGTCGTGTCGTATTTCGACTGGCTGGGCGGAGAAGTCTCGGACGAAACAGATCGGCGCAAACGCATCGAAGCCGCAGGGCATGCCATCCGTGACTATGAAACTCATCTGACCAATACTGCAATCAACGGCACCGGTAACCTGCCGGGGCTGAGAGAGATGGAGCACGTCTCGATCTTGGCCGGGCCCGATAATCCCGCGCGCGAAGGGCTTGTTTCCATCGTGGTCAAGGGAAAAGCTTCGGAAGATGTGGTGGACATCCTGAACCAACAAGGTATCCGAACCCATACGCGCAAAGCCGACCACTATTCCGGCAACGTGCTCATGCCGTTGGGCTTTTCGGATTGTATCCGCATCTCCTTTTGTCACTACAACACCGAACAGGAAATCGCGCGCCTTCTGGCTGCTATCAAAGTGCTGGGCCCCGATGATTGACCGTGGTGGCGAGGCTTTGGACGCGTTGCGATCCAGCCCGTGTTCAAATGGTCTCGCGTTATAAACTTTCGACACACGTTCAGAATAAAGGCGCCCGGAATTGGGCGCCTTTCGTTTGCCTTTTGGCTTACTCCGCCGCGATGGCGCGGTCGGCGTCCAGACCGGTCTGGATCGGAGACCATTTCAAGTCGCCATCATAACGCCAGGCTAGCTTGCCCTGATCGTCCATTGCGATCAGGTGCAACCATCCATTGTCGAACAAAGCGCGCACCTCGGCGTGGCGGGACAGGATGTCGGACATCGCCTCGCGCGGGGCTTCGATGATCACCGACAGGCGCAGCGGATCGTGCTGCAAACGCTCGCCATCATGCACCGACTGCCATGGAAGGCCCGGACGTGGGGCACCACCATTGCCTTCGAGCACGCCAATGCCGCCTACCACGTTGTGCAACAGCTTGTTACCCCCGCCGAACAGCTGCGGTGCAACGGTAGACCCGTAATATTGCAGACTGATCCAGCTTACGACCACGACAGGCGCGGTCATGATCAACTCCAACACGCCGAACCCGTCATCCTTGCGCCAATTGTAATTGTGCAAGAACGCCTGCCCTTCCAGATCCGCACCATCGGTGCGGGTGCGGGGTGCGGCAATGAAGGCGCGGCACCCGGCCAGACCCCATTCGGGGCGGGTTTCGGCCCAGTCCTGCGCCCGCCGCTGAATATCGGTGGCCTTGTTCGCGCGCGGCAGACGGGCGGCGCGTTCAGCGCGGGTGAGCTGCCCGGCGGCGGTAAGCCAGTTTTTCAACTGTTCCAGATCGCTGGACCAGTCACCCTCGGGCAGGTCCTGTTCGAACAAACTGACCCTGTCGGTTGTGGTGAAGTGCATTGCCGGCAGGAAAACCGTGTCAGCAGGGATATCTATCCCCTGCCCGCGCAATCCGTTCCTTACATCAGCATCGTTCAGAAGACCTGCCAAAAGCCGCGCGTTGACGTCGCCCGCATGGCCACCACAAGCCCCGCAGTGCAACGCGCTTTCGTGCGGGTTGTTGGTCACGTCCGCGCCATGCCCCGCCAGCATCACGATCCGGGCGAAATTTTCCGTCAGTGACATGGCGTTCAAGACCGTCTTGGCCATGCCAATACGGGTTTCAATATCCAGGCTCGGGTCCAGTTGCGGGGCCGGGTCTGCCTTAGTTTTGCCAACCAAACCCAGCGCGTCACGCATCAGCTTGCCTGCGTATAAGGGCCCGCTTGCTTCGACAAACGCAAACGAGGACACAGCCGCCAACTTGAACCGCCCCCAGGCCCGTTTGGCCCGCGCAGTGTAGCGCCGTGTCAGATCGGCCTTTTCCGGCTCGGCAGCGTGCGAGCAAACGCCGGGCCGCAACAGAACCGGCCCGTGCTGTTCAACTACGTCCGACCCAGCAGCCCTATGCGCGCTGGCAAGGCCGAAGAACCCCGCAAAACCTAGGGTCTCAATGCCGCTGTCCTGCGCTTCAAACGCGCGGCGGAACACCTCGGACCGGACGTCGATGCAAAACGCAGCCTGCACCTGCGGGCGATCTGGGACCTTGCGAACGGAACCCGGCAGCAGCCGCGCGGCCAGCTGGCGCTGCTGCGCACGCTCGGCGGCCTCTTGCAACACTGCGTCGATGACAAAACCGGTGGTTGGTGTAACTGGCGCTTCATGCGCAGCGACAACATCGGCCCATTTGTCAGCGATCTGGTCTTCATAAAGCTCGTACAGCGCCTCATCGAATACCATTCGCAGGGCCAAAAGCTCGGATACGGTATTGTCTTGCTCTCCCTTCAGTTCGGCGTCCCACAAGAGGTAGCGCGCGTATTGCGCCCACCCGCCCATGGTGCTGAGCCAACGATGATACGCCGTAGCTGAGGCTTCGGTGCTCAGACCCAGCCTTTCGGAGGCCCGGCCAATCGCGCGCCAATGCGACCGGTTCGTATCGGCCACAAAGGCACCAAACCCTTTTAGACCATGAATTTCCGGCGTCAGGTCGCGCGTTGCAAACTCGCGCCACGCGCTGAACGTCCCCCCGGCACGCGCTTGCTGCCACAGTGCCTGCCCCTGGTCGAAATGGCTGGCCGCCCAAACACCGATCCGGTCTTCGATCAGGCCGGGCCAGTCTGTACCCGACACGTCTGCCGCCAGTTCGGCCACGGTGGGCAGCGGTTCAGCTTGCTCAGCCTGCTGACGCACTGCGGCAATGACATCGTCAAGCCCAGGGGCGTTGAACTTGCCTTCCAGCCCAGACAATGCGTCGAGGATGTCAGCGTCAGTGATTTCACCGGCGTCCAGCTTATCTGCCCAATATGACCGGTCCGGCGTGATCCGCGCGCCCGCAACCCGTGCCAAACGGGCCGCAGTTACGGCCAATGGCTCATTGGCTTGTCCAAGGAACGGGTTCACTGCAACATTCGCAGAAAGTGGGAAAAGCGGCGGGATTGCCTTGGCGGCTGATTTTGCTTCGGCCACCAGTTCCAGCAGCGGCGCCGGGTAAGATTCGAGTTTGGCAAACATGGTTTTGTCCCTTTTCAGGCTGCGGACCGCTTGGACCATCCGTCCAGCAGCTTGTCGAAAATCGCGTTGGCATAAAGGCCATTGGCAAGGTGTACCCGCAGGCCTGCCGCCGCAGGGTGCGGCGCCCAGAGCGGGAAGGTCGCTTGCGCCACGGCGACAAGGCCAAAGCTGATCAAGGCAAGTACGATCAATGCCCATTCCAGCGGCCCCGGTGCGGGCGTTGCAGGCAGTGCACCGGCAGTCAGGTGAAGGGCGATGACCTGCAAAGCGAAGTAGCTGACCGACGTCACCAAAGCATAGACCACCGTGCGCTGCGTCAGCTGGCGCGGGGCCGCGTCTGCAAAACCCTGGGCCAGCAAATAGGCGACGCCAAAGATCAGGATAACGCCCAACGCAATGGCTTGAACGGATTTGCCGTCAAAGCCCAGAACCGCGCCAACCAGGGCATAGATGATGATCGCAGTAGCAAAGGCGCGCAGAACGTTGCTTGCACTGGGCACCGCAATCGGCCCGGGCCGGTGAATGGCCGCGACATTGCGCACGGCTTCGCCAGAGCTCAGGAAGGCATGTGCCTTGTACAGGGAATGCGCCACGATATGCAGCAGCGCCAAAGGAAATAGCGCAAGCCCACATTGCATCACCATGAAGGCCATCTGGGCAATCGTTGACCAAGCCAGCGATGTTTTTACCGCAGGCTGGGTCAACATCACAAGGCCGCCAAACAACGCAGTGAACCCGCCGAGCATCACCAAAAGGGCCATAACTCCGGGCGCGACCAGCATCACATCGGCAAAGCGGATCAACAGGAAGCCACCGGCATTAATCACACCTGCATGCAGAAGGGCCGAGACGGGCGTGGGTGCCTCCATAACTTCGGTCAGCCACCCATGCACAGGGAATTGCGCCGAGGCCAGCACCGCGGCAACAGCAATGAGCAAGGCCGCCGTCAGCACCATCCAATTTGCCTGAACCGTGCTGAGGATCGTGTGTATGTCGGTTGTACCTGTGGCAGTGATCAGCAGGATAACGGCAGCCGCCAATGCCCCCTCGCTCAGCCGCGCCACAAGCGCTTTCTTGCGGGCAGCGCGTTGGGCAGTTGCGCGCTCGGGGTAAAAGAGAAGCAGCTTGTTCAGGGCGAGACTGGTTGTCGTCCAGGCGACCAACAACTGAACCAGATTGCCCGACATGACCAGGAACAGAACCGAGGCAAGCGTGAGCACCATCCATTGTGTGAACATGCCCTGCCGTGCTTCGCCATCCATATAGGTTGCTGAATAGCGCAGAACGATCCAACCGATAAAGCTGACAAGTACCAGCATCACTGCGCTGATCGCGTCCAGCCTTACGGAAACCCCGACGCCGAACGCCCCGATCAGGGCCGAGGTGCCGGGCCCCAGGATCACAAGGAAGACGGCCGAGAGCGCGGCCGCTATAAATGCCGCAAATGCAGCCGCTTCGGCCCATTGCGGCACGCGACCCGGACGAAGACCCGGATTGCGCCCTGCATAGATCGCAGCGGCGAACAGGATCAGCGGGCTCAGCAGCGGAAGAAAAAGGTATAACATGGTTGTGTTCCCAGCGTCGTAGGTGTGAGCCAACCAGTTAAGACAGATTATTTGACATTAAAAATTCATTGTTCTTTGGAAATCGTTCACTTAAATAGAACTATATGCCTTTGAACTATCATCATCTGCGGTATTTCTGGGCCGTCGCCCATGACGGGAACCTGACTCGAACAGCTCAGAGGCTGAACCTGTCTCAATCGGCCTTGTCGGTGCAGATCAAACAGTTGGAAGAACGGCTGGGTCACGACCTGTTTGAACGCCGGGGGCGACAGCTTTACCTGACCGAGGCCGGGCGCATTGCACTGGATCACGCGGATGCGATTTTCTCGACCGGGCAACAATTGGTCGCGACCCTCACCGAAACCGTTCAGACCCGAAAGGCGCTGCGCGTTGGGGCGTTGGCCACCCTTTCGCGCAACTTTCAAATCGGATTTCTCAGACCAATTCTATCGCGCATGGACGTCGAAGTTGTCTTGCGCTCGGGCAGCCCGACCGAATTGATGGAAGGCTTAGAGACCCTGAACCTGGATCTGGTGCTGATGAACCGGCCGCCCCCGGATGACAGCCTGACCCCTTTTGAAACCCACCAAATCGCCGAACAGTCTGTCAGCATTGTTGGCACGCCCGACCGGTTGGACC
This sequence comes from Ruegeria sp. AWH4_226, assembly GCF_056159225.1. Lineage (NCBI taxonomy): Bacteria > Pseudomonadati > Pseudomonadota > Alphaproteobacteria > Rhodobacterales > Roseobacteraceae > Ruegeria > Ruegeria sp. AWH4_226. The sequence continues at coordinate 455,911 of NZ_JBSWUU010000002.1, forward strand.
CGCAGAGCCCGATTAAGGAGTTGCTGCGTACCCAACCATTCATCCTGCCCACCACTGACAACAGCGTGCGGTCGGCCTTCGATGCTCTGGCCAGCCGGTTGTCAGAGCGACCACAGATCGCAGCCGAGGTGGATGACATGGCGATGCTGCGTCTTATGGCGCGCGAGGATATCGGTCTGGCCCTTGTGGCCCCGATCGTCGTCAAGGATGAGCTGACCTCAGGCCGATTGGTCGAGGCGCAAGAACACCCACGCATCAAGGAAACCTTCTACGCTGTAACCTTGCGGCGCCGCTTTCCCAATCCGCTGGTGCATGATCTGCTATCCTACGATCCTGATCCCATGCTTCTGCCCTGACCTTGTGGATTGGTCGCAGAGTTGCTCATACCATCGCAGCCCATGGGCAAATATATTGATTTTTCTGAATGTTTTTGCCTATCCTGCCGGTAGATCAATAGACACTGGGTGAGCATATGGACGCTTCTATTCCCGACGAAGCCCTGGCCCGACTGCCCTTTTGAGTCACACCGCCGGGAGAGACCGATGGCTTTTTGATCACGGTCGGCATCCTGCTCGTCCTTATCCTGCTGGGGTTCGGGGCGCTTTACTTCACGATCCAAGCCATACCTGACCGAATGGCGGCGGGCGCCCACAAGGTGCAAATGCAAGTAGTGGGTGTCTTAGGGCTGATTTCCCTGTTCACTCTGAACAATGCCTTTTGGATCGCTGCCATACTCATAGCTGCAGTGCCCTTGCACGAGATATTCCCGTTGCAGCGCGAGCCTGAGACGCCCGATGCTTGAGCTTATATTCTCAGCCCTAATCACGATCGTCCCGGATTACCTCTATCGCCGGTACAAGCAAGGCAAGCGTTGGGGCAAGGAAATAACCCTGTTCAATGTCTGGTATGAGCTGCGCTGGGGTCTTACCGCTTGTGCAATCCTTGCGGTGTCCCTGATCACAGTCATCTTTTACTTCCACCCTTCCACACAAAATGTATCCGCAGCTTTTCGCACCGTCACCATATTGTCGGATCGGCCTGGCCGCGTGGCCGAAGTCTACGTGGCCAACAATGAAAACGTTACTGCCGGACAAGCAATCTTTCGGCTGGATACATCAAGGCAAGAGGCCGCCGCCGAAACCGCCCGCCGCCGGATAGAAGAAATCGACGCGTCTCTTGGCGTGATTGAAACGGACGCTGCGGCCGCTCAGGCGCAGCTCAACGCGGCCGAGGCTGATTTTCGTCAGGCCTTGGACGACCTCGACCGCCGCCAATCCTTGGCCGAGCGAAATAATGCCACCGTCAGCGAACAGGAGTTGGAGCGCTTGCAAACCGCGGTCTCTCGCACTGACAGTCAACGCGCCGCCGCTGCTGCGGCGTTGGACGGGATTAAACTGCGCCAAACCACTCTGCTGCCGGCACAACGGGCCAGTGCCCGTGCGGTTTTGGCGGAAGCTGAGACCGAAATTCTAAAATCCACTGTGTTTGCCGAAGTCGATGGCACCGTCACACAGTTTCTGCTCAAGCCGGGCGACATTGTGAACCCGATCCTGCGCCCCGCCGGTATCCTTGTGCCCGAGGTTTCGGGTCAGGGGCGTTTCGTGGCAGCGTTTCGCCAAATCTCGGTCAGTGTGATCAAGCCGGGTATGCTGGTCGAGATCACCTGCCCGGCCAAACCGCTGGTCGTTATTCCAATGGTGGTGGATGAAGTACAAAACGCCATTGCTGCCGGGCAGTTTCGCCCCGGGGATACGCTCATCGATCAACAGGATCGGGCGCGTCCCGGTACAGTGACGGCTTTCCTTGCCCCGATTTTTCCTGCGCATCTTGACCAGATTCCGCCGGGCAGCGCCTGCGTTGGCGTCGCCTATTCCAATCGCTCCCAACAACTTGAGAGCAGAGAGATCACCGGCTTTTCAGCGTTCCTCACCCGCATCGTTGATGGAATGGGTATTGCAAACGCTATCGTCCTTCGGGCGCAGGCCATCCTGTTGCCGGTAAAATCTCTCGTTTTTAACTGATGCCGATCCTTAGCTGCCCGATGTGGTAACATGTCAAATCGGATTGTAACTGCAGTGAACATACCCCCCTGCGCCGTCAGATGAGAATAAGCAAGCGACAAACTGGTGACCACAAATTAGTGATTTCAACCGGGTCATGACTTGAATAATCAAAACCTTAGCACTATTGTCGGGAATTGAAGGTAGAAGCAGTCCCACGTCATGATGCAGGCAATCCGTTTCTCACATGCGGAAGATTTCCGCACCCCATCTTCTCCGCAATTGCAAGAGCGGACAATGCAGATCATTAACCATTTGCGAGTGGTCGCGCTGCAATGCCGTTCGGCTGCGCGTGTGGATCTGGATCAGGCTTGTGCTTTGTTGTTGGCTGATCCTTCAGATGAACAGATGCGCCACGCGGAAACGCTGATGCGGGGGTTTCGGCAGGCCGTAGAAAAACGCCCCGCGTTCTTTCGCCCTGGGGTCGCAGAACTTTCGTTTGACGAGGCATGGCTGGGTCGGCTGTTCGAAGCAGTTGAACAACAAGATGAAGACAGTTTCCGCTTTCTCATCCAATCGCGTGTTCCGCGGTGGACACAAAGGAACCTTGCCTTTTTGGTGCGATCAATTTCCGAGCGTTTTTGTTAGATTTAGAATTATTCTAAAAAACTCTTGGAATTCGTCTGAGATCCTCTAAATAAGGGATCAGATTGCGCTTGCGACAAACCAACGCGACAAACCCAAATTTTCAGGGAAGTACCATGACTCAGACAGCTATTGACCTCACCATCGATTCCCGCGCCGCAATTGCCGACGCGTTGAACCAATCCGTTGCCGAAACGGCCGTTACCACGATGCTGGCGCAGAACTTCCATTGGAACGTGACCGGCATGGCCTTTGGCCCGCTACACGACCTGTTCCAAAAAATCTACGAGGATCATTTTCAGGCTCAGGATGACCTTGCCGAACGTGTCAAGTCTTTGGACGCACATGCCGAAGGCACACTGGCCGGTATGCTGAAGCGTTCGAAAGTGGCTGAACATGATGGTACCGCCACCGACAAAGAAATGATCAAAATTATGCTGGACGCGCAGGAAACCTTGGCCGCTACCGTGGCCGGAGCGGGCGAACTGGCTGCAAACCATGGCGACACCCTGACCGAAGATCTGTGCATCAGCCGTGGCCAAACCCACGAGAAATTCGCGTGGTTCCTGCGTTCACACCTGCGCTGAGCTAACCATCCAAGGTAATTTTCACCTTAGCTTTTTTCTTCCGAAGCTTCTTCATATAGGCCGGTCCCCAATGGGTGTACCGGCCCATTTGTTTCTGCTGACAAACCAGCATCTCAACAAATGCCTCTTGCTGATCAGGGCGCTTGATTGCTTTGAACAGCTTTTTCTGGCTCTTTGTCATGGAACACCCAATGCAATGTCCCGCACGGCGGAACTTACACACGTCTATGCAGGGGCTAGGGATTTTTTTGCTCATCAATAACTCTGGTTGATGCAGGTTGCTGGCACCATACATTGGACCTGCCGCAAGTCCGGAAAAGAGGCCAAAGCGTCGCGGCCAGCGGTTACTATGCGGGTAAACACGTCTCAACCAGTCAGTCAAGCGCCGGTAGGGTCCGTAAAACATCGCCGGGACGTGGGGGCAGAAAGGCAACACAGAAAACAAGGTTGCAAGAGCTGTCCAGCGGCTCGGTGAACCCGAACACATTGGTTAGGCCCGCGTGCAGGTCAAAGATTTGCTTGCAGAACCATGTTGCTTTCGACTTCACCCGATTCAGCAGCCTGTTTAACCCTTTTCGGATGAGGTCCTCGTCCAATCCACCCACAAAAGCATCGCAAAGGCACAGCCCAAGGCAAGCACTGCGGCCGACAAGCCGAAAATCAACAAACCCGAAACCTGGTCAATCTCCATAACGATCAGTTTTCTGACCACGGCGAGGATGCCGATCATCAAGACAACCCGGACTTGTTCGTAACCCTTGCTGCCCTTCACCATCAGATGCACGGAATGGGCCAGTTCCAACGCTATAATAGCGCCCAGCAGCAGCGCAAAAAGCTGCTGCAAGTCCTCGTAGGTCACACCGGTGCCAGAAGCCATCACAACGGCCGCGGTTTCCTGAAGAAAACTGGCTGTAGCAAGCAGAATGACAATTAATGTTCCAGCCAACAGCAAGATGGCCACAGCCGAAGAAAACCAAACATAAGCCCTGTCGATCAGATCGCGCATTTCGAAAAAGTAAATCGAAATTCGCAAATGTCATCTTGAAAGTGCTGAGATTCAAGCGCCGATGGTGTACCGCAAAGGCTCAGTCATAGCGCAGCTCCGTCGCCTTGCCGCGAAAGATCGTATATGACAAGACAGTGTACCCGGCGATGACGGGCAACACAAAAATCGCGCCGATAAGGATGATGAACAGGCTTTCTGGAGCACTGGCCGCCTCGTAAATCGTCAACTGCTCGGGGACGACGTATGGGTAGAAACTATAGGCCATCCCAAAGAACGCCAGCGTGAACAAAACAATCGACGCCGCAAACGGGAACCACGCCCAACTGTCATTCCTAGTAGGAAGGTGACGTAAAGCGTACCACAGCAACGCGATCAAGACCCCAGACATCAGAGGCAGCGGCAACAGCAGGAAAAACTCGGGGAAGGTGAACCATTTCTCGAAGATACGAGGGCTGACCAACGGTGTCACCAATGAGACGGCGCCGAGTCCGATGATGAGCCCCCAGATGCCCCCTTTGGCCCATCGAACGGCTTTTTCCTGAAGTTCTCCATCGGTTTTGAGGATAATCCAGCAGGCGCCGATGAACGAATACCCAACAGCCAGAAAAACAGCCGTAATCATCGCAAAGGCCCATGTGGCCCAACTGCTTTCCAATCCCATGATGTACTTACCCAGCATGAAGCCCTGCGCCAGGGCGGTCATCGAAGAGCCCGCGAAAAAAGCCAGATTCCAGTAGTATTTGTGATGCGAGGGCGCTTTAACCCGAAACTCGAACGCAACGCCCCTTAGGATCAGACCGATCAGCATGATGGCAACTGGCAGGTAAAGCGACGTCAAGATCACCCCATGGGCGGTTGGAAAGGCCACCAGCAGAATACCGATGGCCAAAACCAACCATGTCTCGTTGGCGTCCCAGAACGGCCCGATCGAGGCGACCATCCGGTCTTTCTCCGCGTCATCGGCGAAGGGGAACAGGACCCCTACGCCAAGGTCGAAACCGTCCAATATGACATAGACCAGAATCGACACCCCCATGAGCGCAGCAAAGGCAAGCGGCAGCCAGTGGGTTGGATCACCAAAAAGTTCCATCGCGTTTTACTCCGCCGGTACCGCTTTGACGCCTTGGGTCGCCGAAGCAGCCTGATTTTGCTGCGAATGGCCAGTTCTGGCCGCCTTGCGGGCCAGATAGAACAACACTCCGACATAAGCAGCTAGCAGCAGCGCATAGATTATCAGATATGCCGCCAAAGTGGTTCCCACCATCGGGGCGGGAACGTCTGCCACCGCCTGTTCCGTCGTCAGCACGCCCTGGACAAGCCACGGCTGGCGACCAATTTCTGTCGTGTACCAACCCGCCAGAGTGGCAACCCACCCTGAAAAGGCCATCGGCACCAGCGCCACCTGCATCAGCTTTGGCACCCCACCCGGCCCGCGGCCCCGCCGCATGAACCAGAGCGCGGACCAACTGAGCAAAAGCATGGTAATGCCTGTGCCCACCATAACGCGGAATGACCAGAAAACGGGCGCAACCGGCGGGTGAAGAACGGTGCCATCCTCGGCCACGAAATCATTCAGGCCCGGCACAACACCATCGGCCTTGTGCGTCAGAATGATCGAGGCAAGGTTCGGGATGCTGACCTCATGGTGGTTTTCCCGCACTTCCTCGTCCGGGATGGCAAACAACACCAATGGGACGTTGGATTTGGTCTCCCAGTTGCCTTCCATGGCTGCCACTTTCTGGGGCTGATACTCCAGTGTGTTCAGGCCGTGCAGATCGCCCATGTAGATTTGCACAGGGATCAGCAGCGCACCAAGCCAAGCCGCGGTTTTAAACGTGGCACGCACGTCCGAACCACGGTCTCCGACCAGCCAGCGAAAAGCTGACAGGCCGAGGATCAGAAACGCCACTGTCAGGCCACTGGCCAACAGCATATGGGTCAAGCGGTATGGCATCGAGGGGTTAAAAATGATCGCCCACCAATCTGTCGCGAAGGCCACGCCGTCGCGCATCTCAAACCCTGCGGGCGTGTGCATCCAGCTGTTCAGAACCAGAATCCAGAACGCGGACATGGTCGTACCAAACGCCACAAGAAAAGTTGCGGTCGTGTGCAGCCAGTTCGGCACCTTTGAAAAGCCAAACAGCATGATGCCAAGGAACACGGCCTCAAGGAAAAACGCGGTTAGAATTTCATAGGCCAGCAACGGCCCTGCGATGTTTCCGACAGCCTCCATAAAGCCCGGCCAATTGGTTCCAAATTGGAAAGACATCGTAATTCCGGAAACGACACCCATCGCGAAGGAAAAGGCAAAGACCTTGACCCAGAAACGATAGGCTTGCATCCACTTCTCATCCCCGGTTGCGTTGAAGCGCAGCTTGAAAAACAACAGCACCCAACCCAATGCGATCGTGATCGTCGGGAATAGAATATGAAAGGATATATTCGCCCCAAATTGAATTCGGGACAGCAGTAAAGTGTCCATCTCACACCTGTATTCGGTTCGTTTGATAGACATTTAGCGTTGGTTTAACTCTGTGGAAGACACCCTGCGACAGCCCGTCATGCGGCAGAGTATCCCATGCGGAACCGGGCTCATTCATACCAGCGCTGAAAGTACAATCACCCGATTTAACAGCAAAAATGCCCACTGTCCTCATGGGACAGTGGCAGTCAAAAGCCTGCATTTACAGAAAGGCCAGATCGGGCAAGGTTTGCCCGAGGCGAAAAGCCAAGCACCGCCTCGGGCAGGACTGTTTAGCTGCCGGACCCGGTCGCCAGTGCGTCCAAAAGCGTGGCCAGGTTGTGCTGGAACATCGCCAGGTAGCTGGTGGCTGGCCCACCACGCTCGGACAGGGCATCTGAGAACAGCCGACCACCGATTTCAAGCCCGGTTTCGTCCGAAATTTGCTGAACCAGAGCCGGGCTGGTGATGTTCTCTACGAACAATGCCGCCGCGCCTTCTGCTTTTAGCTGATCAATCAGGACAGCTAGATCCTGCGCCGAAGGCTCTCCCTCGGTATCGATGCCAACAGGTGCAAGAAAATTCATTCCGTACGCGTCCGCCAGGTACCCAAAGGCATCATGCGCAGTCACTACAGTGCGACGGTCGTCCGGCAACTCGGCCAGTTTGGCCTTGGTCTCGGTGTCCAGCGCTTGAAGTTCAGCGATGTAGGCTGCTGAATTGGCCGCGATGACATCAGCGTGTTCGGGCATGGCCTGTTTCATCGCCTCTGCTACGTTTGATACGTAGACCACACCGTTTGACAAAGAGTTCCACGCGTGGGGGTCAATTTCACCTTCAACCTCGACCGGCGTGATACCGTCTGTTGCGACGTGGACCGTCGCCTCGGTACCCGACTCTGAAATCAACGTATCAGACCATGTTTCAAAGCCCAGACCATTAACAAAGATGATATCCGCTTCGGCGACTGCGCGCGCGTCAGCGACCGACGGCTGATAGACGTGCGCGTCCGCGTCAGGGCCAACGATCGTTGTGACGGTAGCCAGATCGCCCACGACTTCTTGAACCATGTCGCCGAGGATCGAGAAACTCGCGACAATCTTGACGTCGTCATCATCAGCCACGGCCGGCAGTGCGGCCAAGGCGAAAGACGCCGAGGCGATGCCGGCGTAGAGGGATTTTACAAGAGTCATTTCACTCTCTCTTCTTGTTGGATTTGCGCAACCGGGATGTCATTTGAAACGGACGGTTTGCGCAGCCGTCCGCCAAAGCCCAAGGGGCCGAAAACGGCCGAGATCAGAAAGAATGCACCCGCCACCAGCACGATTGCGGGGCCAGACGGTGTGTCGGGGAACATGTACGATACCGTCAGTCCGATCCAACAGCTGGACAGGGCGAAGACAAAGCCAAGGACAAGCTGTGCGGTAATCGTGCTGGCCCAATAGCGGGCGGCTGTCGCGGGCAGGATCATAAGGCCAACGGCCATAAGTGTACCCAGAGTTTTGAAGGCGGCCAGAAGGTTTAGGACCAACAGCAGCATGAACCCTTGATCAATCAGCCAAGGGCGTCGGGTTTGGCTTTCAAAAAAGACAGGATCACAGGTACTGACGATCAACGGACGCAACAGGAATGCGAAGGCCACCAGCGTCACCATCGCCACACCGCCAACGAGTATCATTGAAGCGTCGTCAATCCCCAGAATCGAGCCAAACAGGAAACTTTTTAGTGGAACGGCGGAGCCGGCTGCAGAAAGGATAAAGATACCAACTGCCAAGGCGATCAGATACAACGACGCAAGGCTTGCATCGCTGCGCAAAATGGTCCTGCGCGCCAGCAACGCCGTTAGAACGGCCACTCCGATCCCCGCAATCAACCCGCCGATCAGCAGCGACATGACCGACAAACCCGCTGTGACAAACCCGATGACAATACCCGGAGTAATCGCGTGCGCCATGGCTTCACCCGCCAGCGATAAGCGCCGCAGAACAAGGAATGCACCCACTGGTGCCACCGAGGCCGACAGGACAGTGGTTGCCACAAATGCTCGGCGCATAAAGGCGAAACTCCACATTTCATAGAAAAGATCAAACACCTGCCCGCTCCGCTGTTGATTGGTTACTCCGGAACATCCAAGAGGCCTGACTTTCCGAGAGATACCCTTGTGCAACCAACCGGTCAGGCGTCAGCACATCATTCACTGGGCCATGCGTTGCCTCTTGCCCGCCCAAAAGCAGAGCGTGGCTGCAGTGGTCCAAGACCGATGACAGGTCATGTACCACCAGCACAACTGCGCGGCCTTCATTGCGCCAGCGCCGGATGATCGACAGCAGATGCGCCTCGGTGCTTTGATCCACGGCGGCAAAAGGTTCGTCTAAAAGGATCAGTGGGGCGTCCTGCATGATAACACGCGCGAACAAGGCGCGCTGAAGCTGCCCACCGGACAGCTGGTGAAGCGGTCGATCAGCAATGTCCAAAACGCCGGCCTCATCCAGCGCAGCAAACATCCGGTCACGCGCTGCGGCGTTCAGCCCCGAGCGGTAGCCAAACCCCCGCCAGGCACCCATTGCTGCAAGATCACGGACACGAATGGGAAAGCGCCGGTCGAATTCGGTCATTTGCGCAAGGTAGCCAATTTCGCCGGGGCGGCCTTTCGGCCAGTTTAGATTGCCTGAAAGCGGATCCAGCAGACCCAACAGCATCTTTACAAAAGTACTTTTCCCAGACCCGTTCGCCCCCAGGACGGCCAGCGTGGTGCCAGGCTGAATATCCATGGAGAGACGCCGAAACAAAACCAGATCGCGATAACCAAGCGTCAGTTCACGTATTTGCAGAATGGCTGACATCAGATCACCGCGTAGATCAAAAGCCACAGCAGCACTGACGCAGCCAGCGCCCCCGCGACCAGAACAGCTACGCTGAATTCGGTGAGACACCGGCCCTGTAAGGTCTCGTTTTCTTTTGCGCGCCGCGTCATCGGCTTGCACCACTCGGCACGGCGCAACCCGAACCACAAAAAGCCGATAAAGTTAGGTTTACCGCACACTGTCTGCGAGTTCGGGATTCCATTTCTTGCGATACCACAGGCTTTGCCTCCTCCACTCAGACGAGGGCAAAGCAAGTGCAAGTCTTTGAACGGCATGACCCGTTAGAAACACTGTCACCTCCCTCTGGGACACCCCGCCCAGGTTAAAATATTCGGATGGCAGGTCTCCTGACTTGCGGGTCAACGCTGTCCCGATCCTTCCCAGGCCTGTGCCCAGTGGACGATCTCGGGACGGCTCTCCGCCTACAGTTGCGGGGGCAGTTTCGGATTTGGCCGGGTGGCCGTACCGAATTCCCTTTTAATCCTGACGCGTCTCGCGCCTGGAACCATCGGGCCTTGTGTGCTTAAAACCTTCCGGCACGTCAAGGATTTTCAACGTGAGACGCGGATAACTCCCCTGTGACAGTGCGCTGACTTCTCTTTTACACAATGCATGGACAGGAAGAGCTAAGGACAAAAAGCGTTTGTATCAGAAAGCAAAGCAAGGCGCCTTCCTATTGGCACCGAATGACGTGGGGGGCACCTTAGTCACGCATCCCGTTCTCATAGCGTTTGCGTTCTGCGTCCGTAGCCTTGCGCCATTCGGCCCGCAACAGATCCATGCGACGTGGGATTGATGTATCAAGAACCTCGGCTTCGACGATACGTTCGGTTCGGAAGTAGCGAAAGCCCTCGCGCAGTTCGCACCACGCGGCAATGATCCGGCTGGTGTCTCGATAACCCAGAAGAACTGGCCAGATCACCCGGTTCGTCTGTCGATCTGTGTAATCGTTATAAACAACGTAAATCTTCTTGCGGCGTCGAATGGCCTGACGGATGGATGCTGCCCCCAATACCTCGTCCGGGGGGTCCACCGGGGCAACGCTGACCACCGGCTCTAGAAACGAGGTTCGGTATTTTGCGGGCGCAACGGTTTCCAACTTGGTGATCAGCTTTTCTGCGGCCACCGCGAGTTCGGGTTCCCCCCGTGTTTGGACCCACATGACCCCGAGCATGACCGCCTCGATTTCATCCGGGGTCAGCATCAGAGGCGGCATGTGAAAACCCGGCTCAAGGATGTAGCCGACACCGGCTTCGCCGGTGATTGGCACACCCTGCGCGATCAAAGCGGCCATATCCCGGTAGACCGTACGCTTTGTAACACCCAATTCGGCCCCAATAGACTGGGCCGAGATGGGCGCCTTCTCCCGTCTCAGGATTTCGATGATTTCGAACAGCCTGTCACCGCGTCGCATGAGGGTCCTTTCGCCAACACCACCAATACTGACACTATGCTGACAACACGCTGTCAGCATAGGGGTTGTAGAGACAGGACCGTTGTCAATTCAGGATCCCCATCATGAGATCAGCCCTTTCGCTAGCCCTTGCCCTTTTCATTCCAATCGCAGGTGCCGCTCAGACCACAGATGTTGCAAATGACACGGCGATAACCGCCATGGGTGCCTATGTGCCAAGTGACGACGTGCAGCAGTCTAAGTCCTTCTACCGCAACCTGTTTAGCCGCGCGCCGACAATCGAACTGCCCGATTTTGTTGCTTTCGACATCGAAGGCGGTTGGTTCGCCATCGTGTCTCGGGACCGGTACGCACCCGGGGCTGAGCCTGGGTCAGGCGCGGTTCCCTATCTGCAAGCTGCCGATCTTGAAGTGCTTCAATCCCGCGTCGTGGCAACCGGTGCCGCAGCACCCGAAATAATCAAAGAGCCCGGTATCCACCTTCTTAAGATCACTGATCCCAATGGCCAATTGATCGAGTTCTTCAAGCTGACCGGCAAGTGACGACAGCGGAAAACACAATCGGACACGCTTCAAAAAGGAAATTTACAATGCAAATGAACTACTGCGTTATCGGGACGAACGACATGGATGCTGCAACACGGTTCTACGACCGGCTTTTCGAACGTTCCGGGATGAATCGCGTCTCGCCCAGTGAGAGGATGACGTATTGGTTGGGCGAAGGTTTTGCCTTTGCGGCCGCCGTCCCTTTTGACAAGCAGCCCGCCACCAATGGAAACGGCACCATGGTCGGCTTTAGCGTGGGATCACCCGAGGAGGTCGAGAGGCTCTACACTCTTGCAATCGCGCTTGGCGGGACATGCGCGGGCGAGCCTAAACAGCGTGGCCCACGATTTTCAGCATATGTACGGGATCTGGACAGCAATAAGCTGTGCCTTTCGGATTAGCGCAGTGAAACACCGCTGGTCGGCTAGCAATCAGATTAAACGCGACCGGACGTCCGATTGCCGTCATCTTTGCATCTTCACAGTGGCCACAGAGTGCACGGCGCGCCCACGAAACGGAACAATGCGGCGTCATATCGCATCGTTTCACAGTGGTTTTTTGGTTCCTCGGACTACGTTCTTCCCGGACTGAACTGATAACTTTCAGGAAGAAAAACCACATGCCCAAGGATGACGATCAGGCGGTTCAAAAGCAAAACACTTGCGGAGAAAATGACACAGCCCCGCAACGTGCCACTGTGTATTTTGATGGCTCCTGCCCGCTCTGTTCCCTTGAAATAGGGCATTATGCCTCTTGCGAAGGCGCCGATGGCTTACGGTTTGTGGATGTTTCAGACCCTAACGCACAGCTTGCAGAGGGGCTCTCGCAGGACAAAGCAATGGCGAGGTTTCACGTGCAATTGCCTGATGGAACGCTTGTGTCCGGAGCAAGCGGGTTTGTCGCCGTTTGGCAGGCGTTGCCGAAGTGGCGGTGGCTTGCGCGCGCAGCTCAACTTCCCGGCGCGGTGCAGGTGATGGAGGTTGCCTATCGCATGTTCCTGCCGCTGCGACCGATGCTGTCACGGGTCGCCTCGCGATTGGGGGCGAAGCCGAAGAAACACTCGGATACCACCGTATGACCAGTCCAGGCGATGGTCATCTAAAGCGACTGCTCAGGCTTGCAAACGGTGCATTGAGACCCGAACCGGGTGCGGGCAGGATCATGATCGCGCTTGGTTTTGGGCTTGTCACACATATTGTATTTGCGCTGGCGGTTGCCGCCATGGTGATTGCGATGTTCTTCGGCATGAGCAAAAGCCTTGGTACGGTGCCGTGGCCAGCCGCCGCACTGACCAACGCGCTGCTGATTTTGCAGTTTCCTCTAGCCCACTCTCTTTTGCTGACCGGCCGTGGTATGAAATGGCTGGCCCGTTTTGTCCCCGGTCCGCACGGTGCAACTCTGGGCACGACCACTTACGCCATGATCGCTTCACTACAACTTCTGGCTCTTTTTGTTCTATGGACCCCAAGCGGTATTGTTTGGTGGCAGGCCGACGGATGGGCATTTTATCTTGTCACAGCATTGTACGTAGCGTCCTGGGTATTGCTGATCAAAGCCAGTTGGGACGCGGGCGCCGAAGTTCAGTCTGGTGCACTGGGCTGGATGTCCTTGATGCAAAATGCAAAGCCCGTGTTCCCCGACATGCCAACAAGGGGCTTGTTTCGCATAATACGCCAGCCGATATACGTTGCCTTCGCATTGACGTTGTGGACGGTCCCAACGTGGACCCCTGACCAGCTTGCCCTTGCAATCGCGCTTACGACCTATTGTCTTGCGGCGCCGATGTTGAAAGAGCGTCGGTTTGAAAAACGTTTTGGTCGCCGCTTTGAAGACTACAAAAAAGACGTCCCCTACGCCGTTCCAAAGCTGAGATTCACGGGCCGTTCTTCGGCGCTGGGTCTTCGGCGTCCCGCTTCCAAGAATTAGAACAGAGAAAGTCTGCACATGCTTGAATTTGCACTTCTTGTCACCGCTCTGATGTTTGGTGGGACAACTCTCTATTCCTTCGGGTTTGCCGCGTTCGTTTTCACGGCTCTCCCGGCGGAAACGGCGGGGCCGCGTATTCGACGTGCATTCCCGTATTTCTACTTGTTCGTACTGGCAACTTCCGCAGTGGCTGCCATCCTTCTGATCGCCAGAGACCCGATTTCCAGCGCATCCATGGGTGTAATTGCGGTGACGACGGTTTTCGCACGGCAGGTTCTGATGCCCGCGATCAACGCTGCTACGGATTCAGGAGATAAAAGCCGATTTAAGCGGCTTCATACTTTGTCAGTAGTAATAACATTGGCGCATATCTGCTGCGCAGCCTTCGTAATAATACGTCTTGCCGGTCAATCCTGATTGTTTTCATCCCACTGGGTTCTGGGCTCCGGCAAAAAACATCAACTGCCCCTGCCCATCGTAAATCGGGCGGATGCGCAGACGGTTTACGAATGGCGTTCCGTCTTTGCGATAGTTCAGAATGTCGATCGTAAATCGTGTTTGCGCTTTAAGCCCCATGCGAATGGCCTCGATGGTCCAAGGACTGGTGTCAGGTCCTTGCAGAAAACGGCAATTTCGCCCCAAGGCCTCTTCAACGCTATAACCCGTCTGCTTTTCAAATTCGTCGCTGACAAAAATCATGGGATTGTCGGGTTGCGATGGATCGGAAAACACTACGCTCATTTCGACTTCATCCGTTTCCAAAAGGGATCGCATGTAATCCGTATCTAGGTCGCGATGGGTCATACTGTCATCCTTCATTCAAACATCTGTATTTTATAGACTTCCCGATACAACTGATCAACGGCATCGGTTGAGCCTTCGCATAGAGGTCGTCGCAAACGAGTTGTGCGCCGCTTCGTCTCGGTCATTCGGCAAACCTTCCACACTGTTGCAAGTCTTATTGGCCGAAATCCCTGTCCCAAGGCGGCAAATCCCCCCCGAGATGTTCCAGAATGAAGTCGATGAAAACACGCACCTTCGCAGGCAAATGACGACGCTCTGGATAGATGGCATAAAGCGTTTGTGACGGCAGTGGACATTCTGGCAGCACTCTCTCCAGCCGTCCCGCCACAAGATCTGGCCCTGCCGTGAAGGTCGGCAATCGTCCGATGCCCGTTCCGCCAAGGATCGCCTCCCGCAAGGCATCGCCGTTATTCACACTGTAGCTGCCGGTGGGGCGAAAGGTTTTGGTCTTGCCTCCGAACTGAAAAACCCATTCCTGAAAGTCCCGGCTGTAGGAATACTGCAAGCAGTTGTGGCCGTTCAGATCACTAATCGTTTCCGGCCTTCCATGCCGCTCTAGGTATTCTGGTGAGGCCGCCAGAACATTGCGTAAAGGCGCGATTTTACGCGCAACAAGCATCGAATCCGCCAACGTGCCGCCGCGCAAAGCCAGATCAAAGCCGTCAGCAAACAAATCGATCACCCGGTCATCCATTACCATATCGACGACTACGCCCGGATACCGCCGCAAAAACGCGGACATGAGCGGCGCGATGTGCAAGCGCCCGAAAACCATTGGCACGTTCACCTTCAGGCGTCCTTTGGGTGAGTCCTGAAGGGCCAGAACGCTGTCTTCAGCCTCACGCGCCGCATCAAGCGACCTGACTGCATGCGAATAGAAATGCTCGCCCGCCTCGGTCAGGCTGACGTTGCGTGTAGATCGGTGAAACAGCTGCGCACCCAAACGCTTCTCAATCTGCGTAACCCTTTTGCTGACTGCGGATTTTGACACCCCCAACCGACGCGCCGCAGCAGCAAACCCTTGCGTTTCAGCAACCGCCACAACGACGGGGATATCGCCCATTCCCTCCATTGTTCCTCTCCAGCTTTGGGTGATTTTTTCTCAACATACGGTTTCATAATAGCCGGATTATCTGCGTCATGGAAACCGAATAGATTTACAGCGCCATCCAGAAGAAACCATGCGGCAGTGCAAAACCGTGCCGCAGATTGTCCCTGTTTTTTGGCAACCAACAAGGGACGCCCTGTGAAACCTGAACCGGAGAAATCCACCATGAAACTGTTCTCAAAACTTGTCATGGCAGCGGCTGTTCTGTGCTTTCCCGCGCAGGCCTTTGCCGAGCCTGAAGACACCGCTGGCGTGTTGAAACTTGAATACACCGATGGGCGCGCCGCAACAATTGGCGTGGAAGACGTGAACGCAGTGCTGCAAAGCGTAGGCGTCCGCGTCAGCACTGTTGCGATCCCGGAACAGGCCTTGCCGATACTTGAAGCGTCGCACAGCCGCGCGATCACAGCCGAAGAAGAAGCGCAGCTGATTTCTGATTTCGAGCTGACTCGTGTGGACCTTCTGGCCGAGATCAAGGCGGCTGGTCGCACGCCGACGGTCGAAAACGGTGGCTCACTTACCACGTTCGAAGAAGGGATGGCGCCGTACCCCAAAGTCTACGACATGAACAAGATGGACGCCGAGACCCGTGCATGGGTTCACAACAAGTTCGGCCCATTGCACGTCAATCACACGGATGAAGGTGTGGGCATTGACGAGGTTATGACGATTGTCTCTGGCGGACCTTGGGCTTGGTTTTTCGAGCTGCCCGGCGATGTCATCGGCAAGCTGACACTCGGCTATGTTGGTCTGGACGGAGAGGCATGGCGCATCAGCTATCCGGGTATCAAGCCCCATGGCGGGTTTCTTGACCCTGAATTCGGCCTAGTTGTTGCCTATGCCCATGGACCCGAACAATTCGAGATGCGGTTCGACGCGGACAATATTGCCGGGTCACGCCTGAATGGGACAAATTCGTGGATAGATACGTCCGGAAGCAAACCCTTGCTTCTGAACACTCCGCTGGAGACCAACTAAACACCCAAGCGGCTGCGGACGACGGACCTGTCGGCAGCCGCTTTTTCAGTGCCTCTGTACATCGTGCAATGCGGTTGTGAACTCTCCTGATTGATCTAGCGTCTGCTCAAGATCAACCGGCTGAAACTCCGATGACAATTGGGTGCAATGTGAAAAGGACTGCAAAAAGAACAACGCCCGCAAACAGCCGCAGCAATACCTGCCGCCATGATACTGGCTTTTGAAATAGCGGTGCACGATTGATCTCGGCTACAACGGCCTCCCAATTCTCCTCACCCAAGTCACGACGTTTGCGCACGTCAATTATTTTGCGTCCTGCGACGGCAAAGCAGCCCAAAACGCCAAACAAAAGAACATGCGCAAGATCGCCATTCGGCAGCAGGTGCAACCCGGCCCACAATGCCAAAGCCAAAAGGATCGGATGTCTTGTGAAGCGCACGATCCCAGGGTGTTGCGGGTCAAACCGTTCGTTTCGGCGACCGCCAAAAGACAAGGGATTGGGTCGACCGATACTAAAGGCCAGGATCAGGCACACCCCAAGCATACCGATCTGCACCATGTGGCGGTGCCACGGATGCTGGGGCCAAAGCTGCACATATGGGGCCTGACCTGCGGACCAGATCAGCAAAGACAGCATCGCAAGCGACAAGATCGAGTATCCGATACCAAAACCCGCCTGGCCCGTCTGCGCGACGATGCGGGCTTTGACGGCCGGGCGCACCGGGATCGAATGAGTAACGAAGAACGCGGCAAATATCGCCGCAAAGCCGGTCCAAGTCATGCCCCATTTACCGTTTTGGGTCGCATCAGGGCGGGGCCGTAGGCCCAGACAAATCCGGCGAAAGCGACCAACCACAAGCATCCTGAGATATGGATCATCTCTGACCAGACAGACGTCAACAGTCGGGTGAGCACGGATCCGAAGATGCACAAATACACCAGAACGGTCATTCGATTGGCCCTTAGTTCTTGTCCTGTGTGACCCAAAGTGGCCCGGGTCATAACAGCCAGTGTCATGGTGCCGATCGCACCAGCCATCCACAAATGCTGTGCTCCTGCAGTGTTGGGGCTATCCAAAATCCGATCAACTCCGAGCGCCAGCGCACCGAGCGGAACAAAAAGGTAAGACGCGTGCAAAACCCAAACCAACGGTTCGGCAAGTGTCTGATGTCCCTGCCATCGAATAAGCCGGACGAAATGCAGTACACTCAGGGCGATCAAGGCTACTGCTGTGAGCAGATCAAAGGGTCTCAGCGTCCAAAGACCCAAACCAAGAAGGCTCAGAAGAAGGACAGCTTTGTCAAATCTCTGCATCGGCGGAGCAGGGCGGGCCGGGTTGTGCTGGCGAACAAGCCAGTTGCGCGTGAATGAGGGCACGATGCGGCCACCTATGACTGCGATCATCATGATGGCGGTGGCAACGCCAAGTCTTAAGCCAACCCCTTGCGCCGCATAGCCACCGGAAAGGGCTTCGTAGTGGAAAATGGCATTGGAAACGGTAAAGACCGCCAGCAGAGCCAACACGATCAGGTTGCGCCAGTTTTTGCCTGCAACGATCTCACGAAGGATGACCACGCCAAGAACAACAGAAAGGGACAGGTCGACAACCGGGGCCAACCAGATTGGCAGGTTCGCTGAATACAGGATTGCAAACCGTCCGATGACCCAAAGCGCAAACAGCCCTGCCAACCGCAACCCCACAATCGGCAATCGCCCGGTCCAGTTCGGCACTGCAGTCAGCAGAAAACCGGCAAGGACAGCACCAAGGTAGCCGAAAAGAAATTCATGCGCGTGCCATGAGATGTTGTCAAACCTTGTTGGCAAACCTACAGCGCCCCCTAGCGCCGCGAGCCAAAGCAGCATAGAGACAACCGCCCATACAGCCGCAAACAGAAAGAAGGGCCGAAATCCAAAGCTAAAGAGTGCCGGGCCTTTCCAGGCGCGCATCTGTTCAGCAGATGTCTGTGACATCACCGTTCTCCTTCACTGGCGGTAAGTACTGCAAGCTGTTGCCAGGGTACGCAACACGATTGGGTTGGACGCCACACGTATCGGTCTTCATCTTTGAGTTCCAGTGTCTGCCACATCCATTAGGTGGCGGATATGCTTCGCAAAATACCAAGTCGCAGGAATACCAAGGAAGGCACCTGCCAGGATTGAAAGTTCAGTCGACAGAATCGGACCACCAACCCAGCTAAAGATCAACGCGGCGAAAAATACATTGACCGCCGCAGCGCCCGCCCCCAACGGGTACAGCGCAACTGCGATGCGCCAAGTCGACCACCCCCGTTGTTTCATCTGCGCGAGACCAGCCATTGCACCGCCACCATGCTGAGGACGAGGGTAATGCAAGCCAACGCATACCAGAATTCAGCAGTTGCGGATTGCGTTTGGGGGATTGGCCGGTCGAAGGTTTTGGCAAATGCAGGTGACGCGGATAGCAAGGCAAGGCAAAATAATAAACTGCGCATGTCAGGTCTCCTTTGTGAGTGTTCGGTAGATTTCCGGCAGCGCCCGCGACAGGCGCTCGGGGTTTGGCAAAAGCGTGAAACCACCGCGCCCAAAGATACGCGCAAACCAATCCTGCCCGTCTTCGTCGATGATCACGCCATGCAAACTCTGGCCGGCGGTCCGGGCTTCGCGCACGGCCATATGACTGTCTTCGATACCGTGCTGGCCTTCGTAGTGGTCAAGATCGTTGGGTTTACCGTCCGTCAGCACGATCAGCAGTTTGCGAGCGCTTGGCTCCTTGGCGAGCTGTGCACTGACATGTCGGATGGCTGCACCAAGACGGGTATAGTGGCCGGGCTTCAACGCGCCGAGCGCGTTGGTCACATTGGCATCCATCTTTTCTTCGAACCCCTTGCAACGCGTCAGGAACACGCGATTACGTCGCAGGGATGAAAACCCCCATATCGCTGAGCGGTCCCCGGCCACGTCAATTCCCACCGCCAACGCCGCCATAGTGTCCCGCGCGACATCGATGACCGAAGTATCGCCGATCGCAGCTTCGGTCGATCGGGACGTGTCGATCAAAAACGCAACCGATACATCGCGATCCACCTGTCGTGCGGCTTGCCAGATACGATCAGACCCGCGTCCAGTTGCCATCATGTCCGCGCGGGCGGTCAGCAGGGCATCAAGATCAAGCTCTTGCCCATCAATCTGACGCGGTTGCAGCACGCGCCTTGGGCGAAGCGCCTCAAACTGCCGACGCACGGCGCGAACATATCGGTCATTCGGGGCAAACAATGGCCGTTCGGATGGTGTCGGCGCCTCAAGAACCCGGCAGTGATCCTGCATATAGCTGCGAGATCGGTGGTTCCACTCCGGGTAGGTATATTCGCCCGCCAAAGCTTCGTGATCTGCATCGGCAGGCGACAGGTCAAGATGCAGCCGCAGTCGTGTCGCCGTCTTTCGATCCTGTTTCGACAGCGTGATCCGATCCTGATCGTCGGCGGCCTTTTGGGCATTCTCATCATCGTCATCGTCGATACTGCGATTGATGTTCATCGACTCGACCCAGGAAAGAATGGATTCGAAACGATGTATAATGAAACTGTCCCTTCGGCTGTGCTGGTCCTGATCTTTCCGCTCGCCGAGCTTGCGGCGACTGAGTGACGCCGATGGAGCCGGCGCGGGTTGCTCTGTCTCTGCTTCAGGCGCGGCGCTTCCGCCTTGTCCCGGCCTTTCAAACCTCAACCATATTGGCACTGGCGCAAATGGCATGAAACTGCGGGTTTTGCTTGCCGTTGTGCCAAAGTTCAGTACATCACCGCCCAGCTGCATGCGAATTGCCTGTTCGATCGAGGCTTCTTGTGCGGGCCGATGCAACTCCGGTCGCGTCTTGGCGCAATAGGCCGCCATCTCTGCGTAGTCTGCGCGCAGACCAGGGCAACTCATGAAAACGGCATCCGCCACTTGGGCGTTTGCACGGATCTGAGCATAATCCTGGGCTGGTCCGGTACCTGTTAGGTCCAAGGTCGCAAACTCGGTTTGCGCGGCAAGGGCAGTCAGCCAGAAATATGCCGCTCGGTTCAGCCTGGGGTCGGGAAACGCGTCCATAATCGGAGGAAGGAATAGCTTTTCGCTATCGTATCGCGCCACATATTCGCGGTTGCGTTCGGCCCCCAATTTACGTTTGAGTGGCTGCCGATGTCGCACCAGCGTTGCGGCTGACTCTCCGATTTCAACCCCACCAGAACCACCAAGCGCACGGAAAAGAACCGCAAGACTGGGGCGTACAGATGCCAGTTCCACACGCGCCGAAGGAAAGCGCGCCTCAGCGCCGATCCCACTTACCAAATCGTGCCAGAGGTTGCCGATCGTTTCCTCTGGCTCCATTAGATCAACGAGACGCATCGGACCTATCCGTAGACTGCCAAGACCAAATCCCGCAACGCTTGCTGCACATCTGGTTCATCGCTCAAAGGTTCAATGACAGCCGCCTCAATAGCCTGATCCACACACATACCCCGCGCCATAAGCGTGGCGGCATAGATCAGAAGACGGGTCGAGACGCCTTCTTCAAGGTCCATACCCGAGAGTTTGCGAATATGCCCGCCCAGACGCACCAGTGGCGCGACACGACCCGGCTCTAATCTGCTTTCGGCCGAGATAACTTCGATCTCGGTCTCAGGGTCTGGGAAATTGAAGCTGATCGACAAAAACCGCTGTCGCGTCGAAGGCTTCAACCGTTTCAGGACATTCTGATATCCGGGATTGTAGCTGGCCACCAACATAAAATCAGGGGGCGCAATCAGTTCTTCACCCGTCCGGTCGATCATCAGCGTGCGGCGTGTATCCGTCAGCGGATGAAGAACAACCGTGACATCCTTGCGCGCTTCCACGATTTCATCGAGATAACAAATACCCCCTTCGCGCACAGCGCGGGTCAAGGGTCCGTCGACCCATGCGGTCTCGCCGCCCTTCAACAGGTAACGCCCGATCAGGTCAGCCGCCGACAAATCGTCATGGCAGGCCACCGTATAAAGTGGTTTGCCAAGACGAGACGCCATATGCTCAACAAACCGCGTCTTGCCACATCCGGTGGGCCCCTTCAGCAAAAGGGGCAAACCATTTTCATAGGCCGTTTCGAACAAATCGCATTCGCGGCCTGACGGTTCATAAAACGGAAGTTGGGGTTGCGCTGCGATATTCATCATTCACTCTCCCGGAACAGTGTTGACAGGACCGGGCGCGATGACTTCGTCCTTTCGCACTACCAAAAGCGCGTAGATGAACAGCAGCGCGCCGATCACCACGGCAAGCCCTGACCCCCACCGCATCAGGTAGAAAATCGACAGGCTTTCCTGCACCTCCATGTAGTAGTCACCCACGACGCGCTGCATATGCGTCTGGATAGTGCCGGCAAAGGTAAGCACGAAAGTCATGAACGCCATACCACCCGTCATCAGCCAGAAGGACGCCATATTCAGAACCTGGTTGTAGGGCGCCCGGTTTCGCAACATGGGCATCGCATAGGTGAAGACCGCCAGGTTCAGCGCGACATATGCCCCAAAGAAGGCGAGATGGCCGTGGGCGGCGGTGATCTGCGTGCCGTGACTGTAAAAGTTGACGCCGTGCAGAGTATGCAGGAATCCCCAAACTCCAGCGCCGAAAAAGGCCACGGTGCTGGACCCCAGCGACCACAAAAGCGCAGCCTTGTTCGGGTGGTTCCTGCGCCCCTTCCAGACCATCACAAAAGCAAAGGACATCATCAGGAAGAAAGGGATGACTTCGAATGTCGAGAATATTGAACCAACCCACTGCCAGTAGCCCGGCAATCCGATCCAATAGAAATGGTGCCCGGTCCCAAGTATGCCTGAAAACAGGGCTGTTGCGACGATCACATACAGCCACTTTTCAACCACCTCCCGGTCTACACCGGTGAGTTTGAGAAGCAGGAAGGCAAGAATGGCGGCCATCACCAGTTCCCATGTGGCTTCGACCCAAAGGTGAACAACAAACCACCAATACATCTTGTCGAGGCTGAGGTTGTCTGGATTGATGAAAGCAAAGACCCAAAGCAGGGACAGAAGCCAAAGCCCCAGCAAGAGCACATTGGTAATCGCGGTTTTCTTGCCTGCCAGCACGGTCATCGACACGTTCAACAGGAAGATCAAGGCAGCCACGAGGATTCCGAACTTGACCCATAGCGGTTGTTCAAGAAACTCACGCCCGCCGTGAATCCCCGCAAGGTAAGACACTACCGCACCGAGTGTTCCCACCAACAGGATGATGAGTTGCAGGTACGCCAGTTTTGGCGACCACAATTCGCGCTCCGCTTCTTCCGGCAGCAAGAAATATGCGGCCCCAAAGAAACCAAGCAACAGCCAGACAATCAGCGCGTTCGTATGGATCATACGGATCACGTTGAACGGCAGGATGTCCGATAAAAAATTGGGGGATACGTAAATCCACCCAGCAAGAAGCCCGTCCAGCACCTGAATACCGAACAAAGCCAAAGCCGCAAGGAAGTACCAATAGGCGACTTTTTGAGATTGATATTTCATGGATTGCTCCTTTCCCCGGTCAGCCGGCATCATTGGGCGGCCAGCCCTGCGTATCGGTTTGATCGGCCCAGCGAAGAAACTCAGCAAGGCCGCGAATGTCCTCGTCGGAAAGTTCATATCGGGGCATCTGACGCCGCCCTTCGATGCCGCTTGGTTGCGACTCGATCCAGCCTTTCAGGATATCAAAGGCATCTTCGGGACTGTCTTGAACGCCCCATCGGGTCATGACATTGCCAAGCTCGGGCGCAAAATACGCGCCCTCTCCATGAAGACTGTGGCAATTGATGCAGGAGTGTTTTTCCCAAACGTGTTTGCCGCGAACGACTGCATCACTCAACTCCATCCCCGAAGTTGATGTGCTGACGACATACCGGTGGGACTGAACGGTCAGGGCCTCGAAGACCACGACAAAAAAGATCGAGCCGCCGTAAAAAATGTTGCGCGCGCGCGATTTCGTTAAGATTTCCGCCATTGGCTTACCTCTGCTCGCAAGGAATGGGGAATAGTTAGCCGATGACAAACGGACCAAGATTGCGCAAGCGCAACGTTCTGACCATCTCAACGCCCAGTCGTTCAGCCAAGAGGGAAGGTCTGTGCCAAACACAAACCTTGATGAACCCGGTCTGTTCTTGGAAAGCACTATGTCCTGCTCATCGCAAACGATTAGCGTGTTTTTGCGTCATCGGATGCTGTGCGTAGGCCGCGTTATTTGCCCCTTTCACACGATCGCTGACGCTTGCCGCAAACACAGCCTGGATATGGATGCCTTCGTTGCCGAGTTGGAAGAGGCGCAACAACCCTAGTCTACTGGGGCCTCGCAGATTAAAACTAACGCAGGAGGATCAAGAACCTTGATCCTTTTTCGTCGGCTTTCAACCAGCCCTTTCTTCTCCCATGCGCTCAGCGTCCGACTGACGGTGTGCAGGGTGGTTGCAGTCAATTCCGACAGGTCCTGGCGCGTTATTGGAAAATCGATTTCGATCCCGTCCGGAACTTTTCGCCCGGTCTGGTGGATAAGACGCAGCAGCGCGTTGGCGATGCGTTGTTCAACCTGCAGAGTTGAGATTTCAACGACCCGATTGTTTAACTCACCCAAGCGGTTGCCAATTGTCTTGTAGGTTTCGGTTGAAAAACCGTCATATTCCGCCGCGAAAATTTCCCAAAGCTTCATGGGCCAGCTCAGCGCGATGCTTTCGGTGGCCGTTATCGCCGTCGCCGGATAAGTCTGCCGCCCAAGCGCGCTCGCAAAACCAATGAGTTGCCCCGCTGGAATGTGCAACGCAGTGACCTGTTCGCCTGTCGGGGTGATCCGAACAACGCGAACATATCCATCAAGCAACAAATAAAAACGGTCGGCTGGTGCGTCTTCTTCGAAAATTGCGACGCCGGCCTCGTATCGGCGAGAGCTTGCCTGATCCAGAATCGTGCGCAGTTGCCGCCGATCCAGTTTTGAAAACGGTGGCAGATGCGTCAGCAGGCTTTCGTCAAGCCGGGGTAAAGTCTTGCGCTTCGGAAGTTCGTTCATAAAACGCCTATGCCACAACATCCGGAGCGAAAGCTACGAAATCTCGTCGACTCTACCCGGACATGAAGCCGCAAGAAACTTACCCTAAAACCGAATCCCGTTGCAGCAGAGACATGCAGATCAGAAGCAGAATGCATGGCTGGCAGAGGTTGCACGATATTCGGACAGAACTCGCAAGCAGGGCAATTACCTTACGCACAACAAATTGACCCTCTCAGGACCTACAACGCAGTCGATGTCCTAACAGCCGAGATCGCGCATGGGGCCATAGCCGTTGAGCCAGCGGTGATGAGTTACAAATCAAGATTTGTGGACAGCCGACCGCCTCTAATACATGGGCATGGCAGGCTTCGGAGACGGCGCATCAAGAATTTGGAGACTTGCTGCAATTTCATGATTGACAAATCACAGACGGTTCAGCCAATTTCCGCGCGTTCTGGTCCGGTTGGGACACCATCCGGATAATAGGGAACGGGGTGCGGCCTTTGCGCCAAATCCTCGACTGCCCCCGCAACTGTAAGCGGTGAGCTTTGCTGGCACATGCCACTGTCCCCATTGGGATGGGAAGGCCCGGTCAAGCCTCGACCCGCAAGTCAGGAGACCTGCCAGAGCGATCACCCGGTCCGGACGCGGGGCGCGTCTTTGGCAACGGTCTATCCGTAGCGGTGACATTTCGCCGTCTGCGGAGGTTGTTTTCCTCCAACGACAATTACCAATAAAGGCACCAGAAAAGGTGTCTTTTTCCCCTTCGCCAAGAAGGGGATCTTAGGGACAACCAATGAAGAAAACCGCCCTGTTAAATGCCACTGTTGCTACAATTCTAACAGCTTCGACGAGCGCTGAAGCGCAAGAGACTATTGATATCGGAGAAATTGTAATATCCGGGGGTTTCACTCCGATCGAAGAAAAAAAATACGGTCGCGCAGCCAGCGTGATCACCGCTGAAGAGATTGCGCGGCGCGGCATCACGACAGTGCAGGATGCCCTGCGCTCTGTTCCAGGTATGTCCGTCAACGGATCAGGTGACGCGTTCACGCAAGTTCGTATCCGCGGCGCCGAAGCCAACCATACGTTGATACTGATCAACGGCGTTCCGGCAGCGGGTGGTGATGGAGAATACATCCTGTCAGGCATTCAGACGGCCAATATTGAGCGAATCGAGGTTTTACGCGGGCCGCAATCCGTTTTCTATGGTTCGAACGCTTCGGCTGGTGTGGTCAACATCATCACCAAGAGAGGTGGGCTGGGTCACGAATATGGTGGCACAGTTGAATTTGGCGACGGGTACAACGCGTCCGCACGGTATTCCTATCGTAACGATAAAGGCGGCGTGGCCGTCGGTATCGCCCGGCTGGACGATGACGGCTATGATTATTCTGGCAGCAATGGGGAAAAAGACAGTGTTGACCGCACCACGATTGACCTGACCGCAGACTATTTTGTTGCCGAAGGGCTGAAACTCGGGCTTGTGTTTCGCGATTCAGATGAAAACTATGACTTCGACAGCACAGACTCTCTGGCCACCACCCCTGAGGGTTACGTCGTGGACGATCCTAGCCAACGGTCTGAGCGGAAAGAGCGGCTTGGTCAGGTCTACGCCGAATACGAGGCAAGAGGAGGTCAAATGGTTCACCGTTTCAGCTATGATCGAACGGACAACGAACAATCCACCAATGGTGGCACACCTACCGAAACGGATCGGGACTCGGCCCGCTATCTTCTCAGCCTCGGACTGGACGGGCGCGCGACGGTTGACAGCAACCACTTGCTGAACGGAATTGTGGAATGGGAAGAGGACAGCAGTTCCTCTGATCCCGAGTTTGAACGCGAAACAACATCATACGCGCTGGAGTATCGGGGATCTCTGGAGAATGGATTGAATGTTCAGGCCGGCGTCCGGTACGACAACAACAAAACGTTCGAGAATGACTTCACCTGGACAGTGGCGGCGTCGTACACTCTGCCCCAAGGCGTCCGTTTGCACGGTTCAGCCGGTACTGGCATCGTCAATCCATCCTATTTCGAATTGTTTGCTGACTCTTTTGGATTTGTCGGCAACCCAAACCTGAAACCCGAGAAAAACAAATCTTTCGATTTGGGCGCCGAGGTGCCGTTCTGGGCTGGTCGCGGATTGGTTGATGTGACTCTGTTCCATGACGACCTGACGGATGAGATCACGTCCGTTTTTGATCCGACCTTGGGCAGTTCAACCTTTATCAACCAATCCGGGGACAGTACCCGCCGCGGGGTCGAGGTTTCGGGCACGATTGAGGCGACAGACACGCTCGATCTGCGTCTAAGCTATACCTATATTGATGCGGAAAACCCGGATGGATCAGTGGAAGTACGCCGTCCTCGTCACGAATTTCTGCTGACCGCAACGCAAGAGTTCCTGCAGGGTCGCGGATCTGTCACCGGCGATATTCGTTATGTAGCCGACAACTACGACACGCAGTTTTTCGGAAGCTTTGAAACAAAGAAGTTGCCTGACTACGTGACCGTTGATGTTGCGGCGCAGTATTCGTTGACCGACAATGTCAAGCTGACCGGACGCATCGTTAACCTGTTCGACAGGGAATACTCCGACGTCTGGGGCTACGCCAAACGCGGGCGCACCGGTTACATCGGCCTGAGCGCGGCGTTTTAATCATGTGGCTGCGGTTGATTTCTGTTTGTGTTTTGGTCGGCCTGACCAAAATGGCCTGGGCACAGCCGCAGCGCGTCGTTTCCATGAATGTGTGCACCGATCAGCTGGCGATGATGCTGGCGGCACCTGGTCAGCTGCATTCGGTGTCTTATCTGGCACAAGACAACCGCGTCTCGGCCATGGCCGCACAGGCCATGGACCATGGGGTAAATCATGGTCTTGCCGAAGAGATCTACCTGCAACAACCCGGCCTCGTGATCGTAGGGCGCTATTCCACTTTGGCAACGGTGGATATGCTCAGAAGACTGGATGTTCCGGTGGTCGTTTTCGAGCCTGCCCGCTCGTTAGAGGATGTTCGCACCAACATCCTGAAAATGGGAGAGGTCCTGGGTCGTCAGGACGCTGCGGACAAGCTTTTGCAAGATTATGAGGCCGGGCTTGCAGCACTATCCGCAAATAGGGGGGATGGCCCACGTGCGGCGATATACTCCGCGCGCGGCTGGACATCTGGCGACGGAACCCTGTCCGGCCAAATTCTAAACGCTGCTGGGCTGAAAAATATCGCGACAGAGATGGGCATGACCGCCGGGGGCGTTTTGCCTTTGGAACAATTGGCGCTGTCCGACCCGGACATCGTGATCACCTCGCAACCCTATCCGGGACACAGCCGAGCCGAAGAATACCTGCAACATCCCGTGGTCAAACATCTACAAGCGCGCTCGGGTCAGGCATTGATGTCAGATCGCGACTGGGTGTGCGGTACCCCATATGTGTTGCGAGCGATTGAAGAGCTCGAACGCGCGCGTGAAGCATGGCAAGAGGGCACCGAATGACCCGGCTCATGGTCGGTTTACTCTCCTGCGGAGCCGGACTGTTTCTTTTGTCTCTGACAATCGGCCCGGCAGGCACCCCCCCGGGTGACAGTCTGGCAGCCTTATTCTCCGCCGATTACGGGCCGTTGACGCTGGTGATGCGCGAAATTCGCCTGCCGCGCGCGATTCTGGCGATTATCATTGGCGCAGGGCTGGGCCTGGCAGGGGCCGCGATGCAGGGCTATCTGCGCAACCCACTGGCGGAACCCGGGTTACTGGGCGTTTCCGGGTCTGCGGCCTTGGGGGCTGTGCTGGCGATTTACACCGGTCTGGCTGCAAGCAGTGTACTTGCCCTTCCTTTTGCCGCTCTGACCGGTGCCGTGATCGGCGTCACGCTGATCATGATCCTTGCGGGACCGCGCGGTGGGTCTGTGACGCTGATCCTTGCCGGGATCGCAATCTCTGCCTTGGCCGGGGCGCTAACTTCGCTTGTGCTGAATCTTTCGCCCAATCCCTTTGCCGCAAATGAAATCGTCTTTTGGATGATGGGATCCTTGGCAGATCGGTCGATGGTGCATGTCTGGTTGGCCCTTCCTTTTTTTCTCATCGGTACAGTGATGATTGCTGTAACAGCCCGTGGCTTGGATGCGCTGACGCTCGGCGAAGATGCGGCTGAAACGCTTGGCATAAACCTGTCCCGCCTGCGCGTACTGCTGGTTCTGGGCACAGCGGCCATCGTGGGGGGCGGCACGGCTGTTGCCGGCGCAATTGGATTTGTCGGCCTCGTGGTCCCACACATCCTGCGGCCAATGGTCGGTGCCAGCCCTTCCAGA
The DNA here is from genome assembly GCF_056159225.1 of Ruegeria sp. AWH4_226. Taxonomy (NCBI): domain Bacteria; kingdom Pseudomonadati; phylum Pseudomonadota; class Alphaproteobacteria; order Rhodobacterales; family Roseobacteraceae; genus Ruegeria; species Ruegeria sp. AWH4_226. Next base: position 484,581 of record NZ_JBSWUU010000002.1, read on the forward strand.
TTGCTTCGGGCCTCGGCACTTGGTGGTGCCGTCATGCTGCAACTGGCTGATATCGCCGTGCGGATTATCCTGCCGGACCGTGATCTTAAACTGGGTGTTGTAACCGCCCTTGTAGGTGCGCCACTCTTCCTGCACCTGATCTACAAGACGCGGAGAGACATGCTATGATCGGCTTTGAACTGCGCGATCTGACCGTCACCCTGCGAAACCGAGAGGTCTTTCGCGGTGTCAACCTGACGATCTCCGAAGGTGAAATGGTGGGGCTGATCGGCCCCAACGGTGCCGGCAAGACCAGTCTGATGCGGGCGGCCCTAGGGTTGATACCACATTCCGGTCAAAGCTCGCTTGCAAACCTGACCTCCCGTGACCGGGCCCGGACAGTCGCTTGGATGCCGCAAGCGCGTGAAATCGCTTGGCCGATCACAGTTGAGCGGCTTGTTGCACTTGGACGGCTGCCGCATCTTTCACCCGCAGGTGCGATCCCAGACAGAGACCAGAAGCTTATTGATCAGGTCATCGACAGAATGGACCTGGGGGCGCTGCGACTGCGCGCTGCATCCCGTCTGTCGGGCGGTGAGCAGGCCCGCGCGCTGATCGCGCGGGCTGTGGTTCAGGACACGCCAATACTGATGGCAGATGAGCCCACTGCAGGCCTGGACCCTGCACATCAGATTTCGACGATGAAAGTGTTCCGTAATCTGGCCGATGAAGGCAGGGCTGTGCTTTTGTCTTTGCACGACCTCGGGCTTGCCGCGCGTCACTGTACGCGGTTGATCCTATTGGCAGAGGGCGGTGTGATCGCGGATGGGCCGCCCGCTGAGGTCCTCTCACCTAATCTGATGGCGCGTAGTTTTGGCATTTCCGTCTGGCACGAGAACACAACCTCTGGCCCTGTGTTTCAGCCGCTTGAGGTCGTGGAATGAACGGACTGACATTGAACGCCCCTTGGCTGAGCTTTGATCTGGGGCAGCAAATGACGGTGCTGAGCTGGTCAATCAACCGGCCCGGTTTTGTTCTGGCCTCAAAGATTTTGTGGCGAGAGGTGCGCAACGCCGATCTGCCCTCCGGAATGGATGTGCGCAAGTGGTTGGCAAACGAGTTGAAGCGCTGCAACAGCGAGGACGCAGTAGCCCTGCTGACGTCACGCTCGATCAAACACTTCGACTCGCGGACGGCCACGGCTGGATCAGTGACCGCGCAGGCCGTTGCCACGGTGGGCCTGTCCAATGGTGAACGGGTCGGTCGGCGTGTCGACTATTCCAGACGTGATTGGGGCACTATCAACGTGGCCGTGCGCATCGATACCGGGCTAAGCCAAACTGGTCTGATCGAAGCCTTGAGCATTGCCGTGCAAGCCCGGACCGCTGCCGTGATGGACGCGCAGTTTGAAATACCTACGGGAGTCGCAACTGGCACGGGTACGGACTGTATCGCTGTGGCGGCACCGATTGGAACAGTGGACTTTACAGGGCTTCATACAGATATTGGCGAAGCTGTCGGGCGCGCCGCTTACGATGCGGTGGCCGCAGGGACAACCGCCTGGATTTTAGAACGAAAGGAACCCACGCATGCTTGATCTGGCCACGGTGACACAGCAGGCTTTGTCGCAGGAAGATACCGGCTGGAACATGGGGTCTTTTGGCGCTATTGCCGAGTTCCATCATGTCTCAGGCGATCCCACCCCGGAGGATATGACAGAGGCCGTGCAATTCACCTCACGTGGCGGTATCCGCTTGGATAGTTTGGAAAATGTCGTTCCTGTTGCCTATGAAACCCTGAGTCCGAAACCGCATCGCTGGACCCAGGCTGTCTCGTTGTGTTTGCCTCAGGAAATGGCGGCCATGCATCAGCGTGAGGTGCTAACGGAACTGGGGCCGGACGCGGACGCCATCCGCGTCGAGGATCGCCAAGGCATTCTTTTCGACATGGGTCTGAAGCAGTTCCAGGTGGATTTCTGTATCCGCACTTCGGATAAGGACCTTCTGAAGGTCCTGCGGAAAAACGCAGGAAGGTCGCTGTTCGAGACTGGGAACCCTGCGATGCCTGCGATACTTGCTGCCCACCCGCATCGCGTTGCGCTGACCCGCATCGGGCGTGTAGAAGTCTATCAAATGATCGGAGGTCCGGACACGGGCGGCAAATCACCCGAGGGGCCGCACACCCATGTCCTGCCCAAACTGCTGCGGGCAGAACGCACGCATTCTGCCAATACACCGATTCCAGCCGGGTTGACGCCATGCGCCGCGTTGCATCCCGAGAATCCTGTGATCGGACGATTGGGCGAGGACAAACCATTCAACCGGGCCGCCTTTGACGCATTTCAGAAGCTGCTGAACGCCTGGGCACCCAAAGATTACATTACCGCCAAGCAAGACGCGTGGCGCCTGTTAGAGCACGGCGTGCCTGCTTCTGAAGCGCCCGAGCCACCCACCCGCGTTGGCCGTGCGGGCTGGCGCAACGGCATTCGCCAGTGGCGTCTGTTGCACGGCAACAGCGCTCTGCTGGATGACTGGACATCAACCTTTGATCGCGAAGCCGGGCTGGCGGAACCGGAAAACCCCGGCCATTAGAAAACGGCAATCAAGCGGGACAAACCGACGAACCTGTGTTGAGCCGAAAGTGTGGGTTCATTGGCAGGACGCGTATAGGCAAGGCTGAACCTAAGCTTCTCCCAAATATGTCCAGGTAGGACCGGCAGTTTCACCTGATCCGTCTGGCAACGGTACGTGCATGAGTTTTTGTGCCAGCGATTTCATAATGTACATCGTCGGCACGAGGTCACGTAAAGCGCTTTTGTCCGTGTTGAAAGCACTCTGCAAACCGTCAAGCAAACCGGTCCAGGCGGTGTTGAATTCAGCCGATATTGCCGCAATTTCCGGCGCGCGCGCATAGTTGCTTTCACACGGATCATCCTGCATCGGAGAGACGGCGCTCCAATCGACAATCAGATCGCCGCCTGTCGGAGGTTCATCTACCGCATCATCTGGATGATAGTACCGACTGTGGAGAATTTCGTTGAACTTAAAATAATGCGCGACGTCTTCTCGGCCTTCAGGTCCCGGTATGATGTCTTTGTCCCCTGCCCGGTGACCCAAATCGGCACCTTCACCTTCTTCCATGATTTCCTCAATCGCCCGCAATGCAGAATGACGGCGTTGTTTTGGGGTGCCGACCACTCCGATCACCTCACCCCCTGCCCCAAAATAATCATCATTTGAGACTTGCCGCTTTTCATCACCGATGAAGATCGCGTCATTGCCGAACGTGTCACAGGCATTTTCAAGCTCTTGCTTGATGTAAGTGTAGAACCCTCCGATCGTATGATAATCGCCTTTTTTGGCTGGGCCTGTATCTTTTGGGGCCGTCTCAATCAGGCGAAAGCTTTTGACCTGCTCAGGGGTAAACCGGCGCAGGTGTACCTTTGGCCCGCGACCGTCCAACAGTTTCGCTGGATAGGTCGGCAACTGGTCTGGGTCGTTCAGCTTTGGATGGCCTCCAATGCTATTCAGGACATTTGCCACCAGCACCATATGCAACATTTCTTCGACCATGACCTGGCGGATCACCTCGATGGGTTCTGCATTCACGATGATAGGCTCAGACCGGTCGTATTGCCCCTGCTCCAAAATAGAGTAACAGGCCGTCGCATAGGGCGGTATTGTGGAAAGTTCGAGTATCAGCGCTTTTTGAAGCAGACCACACAGCTCTTCCCGCGTTTGCTCAAGCGTGGTTTTCGAAGTCATTTCGCACCCCCTTTCCGAAAGGCCGCGGTAATGGCCCTTGCAGCCCTGTAAACCATCGCTGACAGAGTCAGTGTCGGGTTTGACGTGGCGATCGTGGGCATTGAACCTGCGCCGACCAGCCAGAGATTATCGTGATCCCACGACCGCATCTGATCATTGGTCACAGAATTGGTTTTATGCGTGCCGATCCGGTGCGTGCCGACCAGATGACCGGCCCCGAAGAAGGTGTAGCCTTTGCCTTCGTAGGTAAAGTATCCAGCATCCGAAGGCGAATAAGCCGTGTGGTTCTTTACGCCCAACCTCTGGAATATCCGTGCGCAGGCGTCATAGGCCGCAGCTAGCCCGGCGCGTGAGTAATCGTCCAGATCATAGCTGATCACCGGGCGGAATTCGCCCATGGGCGTGCGATAAGCCGGGTCGATTGTGATGCGATTTGTAGACCGGGGCAGTTGTTCGACCAGTGTTCCAAGGCGCACCTGTCTTTGGACGTCGTGATACAGCTTGTCACGCAGTGCACTGCCGTACAGGTTTTCCTGTTCGACCAGTCGCGCAACGTCTGAATTTGGCGCTCCGGCAGCAAAGTTCCAGCCCCAGTTACCGATCTCCAGCCGAAATGCAGCCGTTTTGTCGCGAAAACCCCCATCGCGAAAATTCGCATAGCTGGAGGTCGATCCTGGCCCGCGAAACGGCCCTACGGGTTCGGGGGCAGCGCCCCATGTCATCATATAGGGGTGGTCCATAAGGTTGCGCCCCAACTCGTCACTGCTTTTACAGATCCCGGACGCCAGAGCGAGCGTGACGTTTTCGACAGCACCGCCCGCAAGGACATAGTGCTTGCCTCTCGCGCGGCGCAACTCGTACTGCGGAACACCGGGAAACGGATATTTCTTGTATGTGATACCGGAGACCCGACCGTTTTCATCCAGTTCAACCTTTGACGCGATCGCCTGCGTGATGGTCTCCATCAGGCTCTTGCCGATGTGCTTTGCATCTTCCAGGGTCTTCATCGCGTTGTATTTGGCCTGAATTGGGCAGATTGGAATGCAGCTGGAATTCCCCTCGCACCGCTGGCCCATGTAGGCGAAAGGACCAGTCGCGCCGCGCGGTTGAAACTGCTTGCGTATTTTGTCACCAACCCGAATGCCCTTGGCATTCCTCGGTCTGCGCGGAGTTGAGTTGCGGCCCTGCGGAGTGCGTGAGACCTTTAGGTGGACGGTATCGCTTGCATCCTCGCCAACCTCAATCGCCATGCCATCGGCACGGGCAAAGAACGCGTCTACATAAGATGAAGGGATCGAATGCATCGGATAATCATAATCCTTTGCAAAATAGTCCTTGCTGTCCTTCGGACCCGACGTCCTGATGCCAAGCGCTTTGGGGGTTTGTTCGTCGGCGTCGGCGGAGACTCCGATCTCCCACTCGGCGCGCTCGTAGTCTTTCTTCAGGTCGTCGTATTTGAAGGGCCAGTCGACCCCCAGCCCAAACCGGCTTTGCATTTCAAAATCAGCGGGCATCATCCGAAGGCTGGTACCCAGCCAATGCAACGACGTGCCGCCATAGGCCATCAGGTAATTACTGCCGAACGGCAAAGGGCCACGTTGCACGAAATAGCCGTTGGTGTCGGGCTCTGTCCCGCGAACTGCGGTGATGTCCAGCACCGAAGGCGACGGCAGAGTAGGCAGGTTCGGATAGGGTGAATTCGGCGTTTTTGCCAAAGACAGATAATACTGATCCAGATAAGACCTGTAGGTTTCCCATGTCTTGCCATGATCCTCTCCGGCTTCGAGGATCAGAACAGAGTGACCCTCGGACACAAGCTCTTTCGCAAGGATGCCGCCGGCAAAACCCGCGCCCACGATCACTACATCATAGCATCTTTCGTCGTCAGGAATTACGGTCATCGGACTGCCCTCTCTGTTTGGGGGGCTCAAGGCTCCACGCTCCAAATCCCTGTTGCTTAGCCCCCTGCGGATGTGCGCCGATGGCATCCCAGACCAACCCTTCCTTATACGCCCGGGTCGAGATGATCTTGATCACGTCAAAGCGCGAGGCGCCGTAGTTTTCACGCCATTCCTGCGGTAGCGGCACCCATTGCCCGGTATACCAAAGTTGGATCAGTGACCGGGCCACCGGACCAAGACATCTGTCAGGCAGGTAAGACTCGCGGATGATCTTGTCGTCGTCTTTTTTGCCCAGACTCGGTGCAAGGGACAGAAACTTTTTCAGAATGCCCTCGGGCAAAACCTGCTGCACATGATGCCAATATTCTGCCGCGCAGCCAGTCGCCTGCAACTCGGCAGTGTTGTACCCGGTCAGTGCGGCGCTGACAGTCAGAAAGGCATCGTAGGCGATGGTATCGTCATGCGTGGTCATGGCGGTCCCCGTCTATTGCGTCGACGTAAAAGCCTCGGGGTTCAAAACACGCGGGTGGGCTTTCAAAAACCTGCACGGCAACTGGCGTTTTGTCTGTAAACAACCTGTGCATGTCGCGGGTCATTGGAAAATCATTCCTGCCCAGCTTCAGCTTGAACGATTTCGCGATTTTCTTGCCTTCCTTGGTCGCCAGCATTGCAGTTTCAAACAGGCCTGCGATGGTCCATCTTGTCCAAACCGTACGGCCAAGCCCGGTCGCAAATTCCGGGATCGGAGTGCAATTCGTCAGGGTCCATTGATCGCCTGACAGTTTGCCCAGATCGGCATCCAGATCGTAGACAATGGTCTGGGGATCATCAGGGTTAACCAGTTGTATCCACCACGCTTTCGGCGAAATCGGCGGGTCGCCTTTCATCTTGGCGTTCAGCGAGGGCACTTTGTAGTTAAACTGCCCTAGAAATTTCGGCTCGCCAAAAGCCTGCCGCCCTGCCTTGACCGCCATCGCGTTATCGGCAGCCACGTGAACGCGCAGATGACCAATTGTGTTGGTCTGGTCCCGACCGTGCAAATATTCGGTCAAGGTCATTTTCGGGACACCCGGCACCCGGTTCGAAGGGTAGACCAGAAGATTGAATTCCACTTCGTTCACGAAACCCAGTGAGTTGTCGTAATGCGCCGTGTAGCGTTGGAAGTTCAGCAGAATGACAGCCTTGTTATCACCTTTCTCGTCAGGAAATTCAGCAACACACAGGCCAGTGCCTTTGACAAACGGCTTGGCGGCTTCGACCGAGGTGTACCAATACATCCATTGGCATTGCAGCGAAGCATAGTAGAAGGGGAAGGTATCAAACTGCTTTGGCAGCTTTGGCATGACGCCGGTAACATCGGTTTGATGGCACCGATCATTCTTGGCTTTTTTTGTCATATTGGCTGTGTCCTTCTGACTGGCTGCGACAGATTTTCGATCTCAGTTTTTGCCCGATGACGCCTCCGGAACTGCAGTGGTTAGCGTTTTCGAAATGGTATTCGCCGTGATCAGAGCAGGGCTGGCTGATCCGACCGTTGTCGTAGCTTTTTCAACGGCCCTCGCCACTTCGTTCAACAAATCTGCAGAAGACTCCAACTCCGCGACTTCCTGAACCACGCGCAACAACGGACCATAGTGCCCAAGCTCAAGCGCCAGCATCGCGGCCTTTTTGAAATGCTCAATGGCTTTGGTTTCATCGCCATGTCCAAGCGCCAGCCTGCCCCGCAGGCGGGTCAAACCCACGATCCAGAACTTTTCTCCGCTGTCCTCGGCAAAGCTATCGGCCTGATCCAGAAGGTCCTCGGCCAGATCAAGCCGCCCGTGCAGAATGGCGGCATCCGCGTAGAGGTACAGAAAAAAGCTCAAACCCAGCCGACAACCGGTATCCCGCCATTCCCGCAGGCCCAATTCGATGTCTTCCAGCGATTTCTCACCATCCGTATTGCGGCGCGCCCATCCGTTCATCACCCGCGCCCAACCGCGCCAGAATTGAAAGGAATACTCCTCAGACAGTGCAATCAACGTGGCCGAACTGTCCTGCACTGTATTTTCATCGCCGCGAAACTGGGAAATCCATCCCAGGAATGCGTTGGCGAAGGACTGGCTGAAGGGATGCGCAGTTTCCTCGGCGTGGGCGAGCGCAGCCTTGATCGCCTCTAACGCGGTGGCCTCGTCGCCGGACAACCAGTTCGACAAAGCCCGATAACCCTGAAGCGCGACCGCCAGATCAACTACGTCATAGTCCAGTCCTACAAAACGGTGCTCGATTGACAGGTTGACCCCAATCCCCGCCTCCAGATGCTTCAAAGCTTCTACCGGATGGCCCAGATAGGTGTGAAGTGCGCCGTGGGACCGTTCGGCTGAGGCCAGAACCAGCGGGCTATCCAAATCGTCGCAAAGCGAGACCAGCCTGTCCGCGTTCTGTTTCGAGATCGCGTATTCACCACCCAGCATTGTGGACCGGAATTGACCGTAAACCACCTTGAACAGCCGTTCGGTTTCGCCATATTCGCGGCACAACGCCTGCGCCCGAGTATAAGCAGCCAAGACCGATTTATGCGCATACCCGCGGACAAATGCGAGGGGAACGGCAATCATGATCTGCAGATCAATCTCTCGACGGTCACGCTCTTGCGAGGCTGGCAATTCCTGCAGGCAGTCCAAAGCATGCTTCAAATGCGTGATCGCTTCGACATTGGCGGAATGATCCAGAGCCTGACGTGCTGCCATCATAAGCTTGCCTTCGGCAGCAGCGTAGTTTCCCGCGCGCCAATAGTGATGGCCCAGTATTTCAGGCTCACGAGTTACAGTTTCCTTGTAGTGCTCCTCAAGTATTTCGGCAATCCGCCCATGCCATCTTGAGGCCGTAGATCGTAACATGGACTGATAAGCCGCATCCTGTACCAACGCGTGTCGGAACCTGAACGCGTCCTCTGCGCCGGGTTGCCCGGCGGGAACAATAAGTTCTGTTTCCAATAGCTGCTCAAGAGCGTTCGAGATGTCAGCGTCGCTCCAATCCAAAACCTCGGACAGCAGTTTCCGTTCAAAGTTCCGCCCAATTGCAGCAGCAACCTGAACGATCTCACGACTGGCAGACAACCGATCCAACCGTGCCATCAGAGAATCCTGCAAGGATTCAGGGATCGCCATGGAAAGCTCGGCCTGACTTTGCCCCCGGCTGACCAGCAGGCCCGACTCCATCGCCATCTTGGTCAGTTCTTCAACAAACAAAGGGACGCCGTCAGTGCGTTCCGCCAATTGGCTCAATACCTCCTTGGAGGGACGTACACCCGAGATACTCTCGACCAGCTTATAAATGTCGCGGCGCACCAGTCGGTTCAGCTCCAAACTGGTGACATGAGACTGATTGCGCCAAGGCGATTGAAACTCCGTGCGGGCTGTCATCAGGGTCAGGCAACGCCGATTGGCCAACTGCTCAACCCAACCATTGACGAATTCCAGCGTAGAGGCATCAAACCAATGCACGTCGTCAAGCAACAGCAGCAGTGGCCGGCGTTGCTCTAAACCTGCACACAATTGCAGAAGCGCTTCAATCAACGCACCTTTCTCACGTTCGGGGGCCATCCGTTCGGCAGACGATGTGCTGTTGCCCAGACCCATCAGCCGCAGAATTGGGGCTGCGCAGCGATCAGCAGACAGGCCCAAATCGGTCAGAAAACCAATAATCTGATTTCGACTGTCCTCTGGCGCGGCGTTCGGAGACATCCCTATCAGTTTGGTCAGTGCGTTCTTGATTGGAAAAAACGCGCTGCTCTGATGCAGCGGAGAGCCGAACAAAGTGAATTGCGTTGCGTCGTCGACGGACAGTTCATCTTTTAACCCAAATGCAATCTTGGACTTCCCGACACCGGCATCACCGGTCAAAAGCAACACTTGCCCTTCCCCGTCCAAAGCCCCTTCCCATCTTGACCGAACCAGCGCGATTTCCGCAGACCTTCCGATCGTTGGTGTGGTGTCATGCGAAAAATCCTTTCGGGCCGATTCAAAGCCAGAAACCTTTCGCCGGACGCGGTAAAGCTGCATTGGTGCGCTGACACCCGCCAGCTGTGGGCTGCCGATAGAAGTAAAATCCAACCGCTCACCAATTAACCGCCGCGTCACCTCGGACACCACCACCTCGCCAACGTCGGCAGCGGCCTGAATACGCGCAGCAACGTTTGGCGTATCCCCGAACAACCACACCCTTTCGTCCGTTGAGGAGCTTGCCGCAGTACCGACAACCACCGGACCAGTGTGCATTCCGATACGCACGTTTGTTGACACAGGCTGCCGTGAAAAACCCATATCCATGTCCCGTGCCGAACCTGCGATTTCCAAGGCGCAGAGAGCTGCCGAGTAATGGCTCAGTTCTTGCGCCGTGGGGTAGCCAAAAATCGCAACCACACCATCACCGGCGTAGTTTGCGATCTCGCCGCCAAATTTGGCGACGTTGTGCCCTACCAGATCGCGGTATTTCGTTATGAGTTCACGGTAATCCTCGGGGTCGAGTTTTTCGGACAACGCCGTGGACCCGACCAGATCACAGAATACAACGGTCAACTGGCGGCGCTCAGCAACATTGTCGGCAGATTGCCTTGACCGCTCGACCTGCGGTGTGACTGGTTGTGCGACTTGCGCCGGTTCCACAGCTGCACCTGACAAAGCCGAGCCACAAGCGGTGCAAAACCGCGCGTTCGCCATCGCGGGCTCACCGCAGACGCCACAGGCGAAGGTCAGGGCGTTGCCGCAGCTGTGACAGAATTTCGATCCGGCAGGATTGGCCGCACCACATTCCTGGCAATTGACGTTCGGACTTACCAATCTGGCCGCCTCTACACGCTAGGAAAACTATTAGTTTTGAAACAAAAAAGACAAATACACGGTCTTCTCTATCATATTATCAACAATACGTCGCCTCTTATTCCGTATTTGCGATATGTCGACCATGGCACCGACGAGAAGCAGACCTTATCAGTTTAGCGGCGCACAGAACGACAGTCTGGATAACGTCAACTCCCAATGTAAGATTGCGTCAGTCCCCAAGAACCAGAGCAGGATCGAGCGCGGCAATAGCGGCCATTCCACGCCCCAGAACTATTGCCGTGGTGACATGCCAATGGCGCTTTCGCCCTTGGCAATTAACTTGTCGACGAGCCAGATGCCCAAGTCGGTCAGCCGGATGGACGGCTGGGACCGGTCCAGCGATACACGCTCGAAAGTTTTAGTTAACTTCGAGAAATTGGCAGTGTTATTGAAAGGTAATCGAACCAACGTCGCCTGAACCCATACAAAGGGAATAGTTTCGATGCCTCGTCATTCCGCCTCGAAAGATCTGAGCCTCAAGTGGCTGGAGCTGTTCCAAATCTGCGCGCATAAAGGGTCGCTGCAGGCCGCTGCAAAAGAAGCCGGAGTGACGATCAGCACCGTGTCGCACCATCTGCGCAACCTTGAGGATCACCTTGGTGTCGAGCTATTTAATCACGCGCGACGGCCCATGGTTTTGACCCCCAAGGGGCAGGTATTTTTACGCAACGTTGATGATGCCTTGTTCGCCATCCGCAAAGCCAAAGCCGAGGCGTCTGCTGGAAGCATAGCCGAAGCAAGCTTTTTGCGTTTGGGAACGATCGAAGATTTCGATAGCGACATAGTGCCCGAATTGGCCGTTTTCCTCGCTCAGCATATGCCCAGCTGCGATTTTGAATATCAAACGGACTCGAGCCACGCGATCATCGACATGCTACGTAACAGGCACCTTGATCTTGGGATAACAACCACACTTCAGGACCGGATGCGGGATTTGCAAGAGCGTCCCCTCCTGCGCGATCCTTTTGTCGTGGTATTGCCCAATAGTTGCGAACATCCCTTGAAGGACGTCGTAGAAGGCCGCAGCCGTCTGCCGTTCTTGCGGTTTTCAAGCAATCTCATCATCGCGAGGCAAATTGAATCGCAGATGCGCCGACTTGGTTTTTCGCCGGTGTCCAATTTCGAATGCAGCAACAACCAGACATTGATGGCAATGGTTGCAGCAGGCGCAGGATGGACAATAACAACGCCATTATTGTTTTCCCGCGCTCAACGTTTTCAAAGCAAGCTCAGGCTGCACCACTTCCCGGGAAAAAGTTTTGCCCGGACATTAGCTATCGTTGCAACACCCGATTGCTCTCGGTCCATACTGGAACTCGTGGATCGAAAAATCCGTAACCTTATCAGCGAACATGCAATTTCACGGCAGATCGAAAGATACCCCTGGTTGTCTGACAGTTTCCGCCTGATGACCTGACAGGTTTTCTTCGGGCCGGGACTACGCGCAGTGTCATGGGTGCAGAATGTTGAAACGGGCGCGAATTTCCCGTTCCTGCGTTGGCGTCAGATAACTGGGCGTGTGCTCTTTCAAGATGTCGCGTGCACGGACCCGGGCGCGGGTCCAGGCATCTTTTGCCCCTTTTTGCGCCCATGTGCGCGGCTCATCCCGATCCGCAAGAAGGGGGTAGAAATAATCCCTCTCCATCGCGGCATAGGTGTGCTGACCCCCAAGAAAGTGACCCTCGCCCAGGACTGCGTCACATATGGCGTCAAACCCCAGATTTTCCTGCGTCACCTCAATTCCCCTCAGGGCGCGGTAGGTGTTAGAATGCATCTCATCATCCAAAACAAATCCTTCAAAGCTCGCGCCCAGAAGGGATGCGGTCATGCCAGAGCTTTCGTAGATCAGATTGCCTCCGGCAAGGGCAGCGGCCATCGACGTGATGCCTTTTTCCATACCGTATTGTGCGTCTATGGCCTTGGCATCGGTCATAGAACAAGCCACACCAGACGGCAGCCCCAACCAGTTGGACAGTTGTGCGGATGCAGCGTTGAGAACAGCGGTCTCGCCACTACCGCCAGAAAACGCACCCGTGCGCAGGTCAATTACCAACGGCCAGTTCGCAAATACCATCGGATATCCGGGTTGAATGGAATGCACCATCAGCAGGCTGGCAAGTGTTTCCGCCAACGACTGCGCCAGGAAACCGGCAAGCGTAGCCGGTGCGGTCGCCCCGGCTTGCGCAGCTGTGATGCAAGAAATCGGAATTTTGTGCCGGATGCATTCATAAACTACGTCTACCGCGTCTTCACCATATCGCATGGGTGAGATCATCGGGCTGATATGTGCTTTTAAAAACGGGCGTTTGGCAAATTCGCCCGGACCTCCTGCCGCGATATCCAACATATCGACGATCGGTGCCACGTAGTCAGCCAACGTGAACGAGGTAGCAGTGGGTTTGGTCGTGTTCTTCAACAAAGCAAACACGGTATTTACGTCCAGATCGAAGTTGTCCGGCACATCTGTCGCCACACAACAACGGGTATACCAACTCACATTAGCTAGCGTGTCCTGAAGCCGGGTGAAGTTGTGCAGATCCTCGAGCGTCGAAGGTCGGTAGGTGCCGGTATCCATATCCAAAGTCTGGACTGCAGCGCCACCGGTGCCAAAATAGACCTTGTTGCCGCCGACCTCGATTGAGCGCGCCGGGTCTCGGCCGTGCAGCGTGAAGGTCTTGGCCGCCTGATCAATGGCCTCTTCGACCAGCGCGGGTGGAAACAGCAAACGCCCCTTTCCGTTGTCGACGGCACCAATGGCCAGCAGATCCTTTTGCAAACGATCCGGGGCCTCGCCAACGCCCAACTCCTCAAGCAGGTCCAAAGCGGTGTCATAGATTTGTCTTAGATCAGTCTCGCTGAGTGGTTTGTACGCACCACCGATCTGACCGGGTGGACACGGATCAACAGCGGGCTTTGCCGCACGTTGCGCCAACCGCTCGCGACGGCCGCCTCTCTTTTCACGCTGCCCGGCCATGGTCACCCCTCTGGATCAAGTTTTGCGCGATAGAAGAGATTTAACGTAACAAATTCAACGCGACGTTGGCTAAAGTCGAAAAAATCGAAATTAAAATCCGATTTCATATGAACAACCAGCATTTCGTTGCGAGCCCACCCAAAGTGCCGACCTATCACGGCCAAATCTCTGTCGGAGGTACGCTGCATATGAAATCCCGCACCAAGGTTGTTGTTATTGGCGGTGGTATTGCCGGATGCTCAACACTCTATCATTTGACCCAAGAAGGATGGGGCGATGTCGTTCTGGTCGAACGGAATGAGCTGACAAGCGGCACCACCTGGCATTCGGCTGCGCAGGTAACCAATTTTGGCATGAACCAAACGATGGTAGGGCTGAAATCGCATTCCATCAAACTGTATAAAGACTTATCCGAGAATCCCGACTACCCCATCAATTATCACCATGCTGATGGTGGCATCCGTCTGGCCAATACTGAGGCGCAGATGCAAGGCTACCGCCATTTTGCGTCAATGGCGCGGGGTATAGGCGTCTCGTTCGAAGTGATAGATGCCGAAGAATGCGCCCGGCGGCACCCCCTTATTTCAACCACGAACCTGTTGGGGGGCCTGTGGGATCCGCTGGATGGCGATATAGACCCGGCGCAACTGTGTCAGGCACTGGCTTTTCATGCGCGCAAGGCGGGGGCCGAGGTCTACCGCAACACGCCTGTCACCGCGCTGACCCAGCACAAAGACGACACGTGGACCGTGCGAACCGCGCACGGTGACATTGATTGCGATTTCGTTGTCAATGCCTGTGGATACCGGGTCAATGAAGTCGGTGCAATGATGGGTGTGCATCACCCGGTCGCATCAATGGAACATCAGTATTTCCTGACCGAAGACATCCCCGATATCGCGGAAGCCGGACACCGAATGCCGCTGCTGCGCTGTCCGATCTCGGATTATTACAGTCGCCAGGAAAAGGGCGGGTTGCTTGTCGGGTTCTATGAACAGGATTGCAAACCCTGGGGCATGGACGGGATCGATCCGAATTTCGTAAACGCGCTGTGTCCAGATGATCTGGATCGTGTCATGGACGTGCTGGAAGGTGCGTTCGAACGTATGCCTGCCTTGCGAGAGACCGGCATCCGATCCATCGTCAACGGCCCCATTACCTATACTATCGACGGTGCGCCTCTGGTCGGACCAATTCCCGGCAAACGCAACGCATTCTGTATCATCGGTCTGCGCGCCGGTCTGGGTGAGGGCGGCGGTCATGGTTGGTTGCTGGCGCAGCAAATCGTTCATGGCGAAGCGTGTTATGACACATGGTGTATCGACCCGCGTCGTTTTACCGGCTACGCTAACGTGGAACTCACATCGCTCAAGGCCATCGAAGATTACCAGAACGAGTTCCGGTTTCACTTTCCGCATGAACACCGCCCTGCGGGTCGCCCGGCCAAAACCACTCCGCTGACTCCAGTGCTTGCGGCAGAAGGCGCTGAGTTCACAGTGGTTAATGGCTGGGAACGGGTCGACTACATCAAACCCACGCCAAACTTCCATCCGACGCTCAGCTTCAATTTTGACGAGGCCTTCGACGTCGTTGCCGAGGAAGTCAAAAACGTTCAGGCGAATGTTGGACTGTGCGAGGTGAACGGCTTCAATCGGTTTGAACTTACGGGCGAGGACCGACACGCTTTCCTTGATCGCGTGTTCTGCGGAAACGTCACAAGGCGTGCTGGCCGTGTCGGGCTTGGCTACCTGCTGAACCATCACGGCATGATCAAAGCGGAGGCTACGATTGCCAATCTGCCTGCCAGCACCCGCGGTCCTGACCGGGTATGGTACGGCTCGGCTGCCGCCAGTGAATACCATGACATGGACTGGCTGACACAACACATGCGGGACGACGAAGATGTGCAAATCCGTAGTCTGACCAATGAACAGACGATATTGGTTCTCGCAGGCCCTAAGGCGCGGCAAGTCTTGTCCGCTTGCGCGCGTGGCGATTGGTCGAAAGATGCCTTCCCTTGGTTGTCGGCCCGCGAATGCTTTATCGGTTTTGCACCAGCTACGGTTATGGGGGTTAGCTTTTCAGGCGAGCTGGCCTACGAAATTCACGTTCCCAACGCCTCGCTTTATGCCGCCTACTTGGCTCTGCGCGCTGTCGGTGACGCGCACGGAATGAAACTGTTTGGCGCGCGTGCTGTGGAATCTATGCGGATGGAAAAAGGTTTTCTTCACTGGAAAGCCGATCTGCTGACGGAATTCGATCCGTTTGAGACGGTACTGGATCGTTTTGTCAAACTGGACAAGGGTGATTTTGTTGGGAAAGAAGCTTTACTGCGCCGTAAAGCCGAGGGACCTCGGAAAAAGCTTGTGACACTGAAGGTGAACGCCACACACGCCCCTGCGCATAGCGGGGCTTCAGTGATGCAGGGTGGGCAAGTGGTGGGAAGCGTCACTTCCGGCGATTGGGGGCACCGCGTCGGCATGAACCTAGCCTATTCTTTCATCGACCCGGACCATGCCTCAACCGGCAGCACTGTGAAGATAGACATGTACGGCGACATGATCACTGCAGAAGTTATCGAACCATCTCCGTATGATCCAGATTTCAAAATTATCCGCAGTTGAGCAAGCTATGGAGCAGTTTCGTGTCACAATTCTGGGTAGAGCGGGCTTTGTGCCGACGAAGTTTGACCTAATTCAGAACGTCCTGCGTACCGCGCGGGGACTTGAGATGCGCTTTGACAACTTGCAACAGGTCTGCACAACTCAAGGAGATGGTTTAGTCGATGGGCTGGGCCATGCTATTTTGCCCGCCGGGTCAATGGAAGCTAAATACAAAGACGTTCAGCGTTATCTTTCCGTCTTATGCGGATGTAGAATCGCCGCGCCCTTTCCAGATGTAAACGCGCGCCGGCATTCGATGGGGCGAACGGCTAGCTGCATCACCCTGTTGTCTGACACGGCGGTGGAATGCAAACGACAGGATAATCAATCACATTATCTGACAACCCATCTGAAAAACGGACAACTGGAACCATTTGCCGGACGCTCATGCAGCGACCGGATGCCTGCGCTCAAGCACCGGCTCGGATGACTGTCGGTGGTCGATATCCCCCCGGACGAAGCACGGCCACTGGCGTGGAATTGTATCATCACATTATTCATAGCATGATCCGTGCATTCTCGGATGACACAAGACTTGATTTCTGAGGTCCCGGTGATCGACCCTATCAACATGCGGGCCACGACCATCCACGACCACGCAACCAGCGAGATGAGTTGATCCAATGGCAATAACCTACCTGAAGAAAGCTGATTCCCGGCCAGCTTCGGAAAATAACGACATCCGCGATATCGTCTCGGTGATGCTGACTAACATCGAGCGCAAGGGGGAAGACGCCGTTCGGCGGTATGCAGAACAATTGGATGGCTGGCAGGGCGACATTGTTCTCTCTGATGCCGACCGTCGCGCCGCTTGCGCCCGTGTTCCAAAGGACATTAAAGACGATATTCAGTTCGCGTATGGAAACATCCACCGTTTTGCCGAGGCACAAAAGGCAACCATGGGCGAATGCGAGGTCGAAATCATTCCCGGTCTGATCGCCGGTCAAAAACAAATTCCGGTCTCAAGCGCAGGATGTTACGTGCCCGGCGGACGTTACAGCCATATTGCAAGTGCGCTGATGACCATTACCACGGCCAAGGTGGCAGGCGTTCGGCATATCACCGCAGTATCTCCTACCCGGCCGGAAACTGGTATTCCCGACGCTATAGTGTACGCGATGGACCTGTCCGGTGCCGACCTGATTCTGAACCTTGGCGGCGTTCAGGCAATCGCTGCGATGGCGCAAGGCCTGTTCGGGGCCAAACCGGCCGACATTCTGGTTGGTCCCGGCAATTCGTACGTCGCAGAGGCCAAGCGTATGCTGTTCGGCTCAGTTGGTATCGACATGTTTGCAGGGCCAACGGACTCCCTCATCATTGCCGACCACTCCGCCAGTGCCGAAACCGTTGCATGGGATCTCGTGAGTCAGGCGGAACATGGCGCGGATAGCCCTGTGTGGCTGGTTTCGACGAGCAGAAATCTGGCGCAAGAGGTTTTGTCACGGATTGAAGGCCTGATCAGTCAGCTGCCCGAACCGAACCAGACCGCCGCACGACAGGCGTGGTTTGATCGCGCTGAAGTCATCCTGTGTGACAACCGCGAAGAAGCAGCCCAAGTCAGCGATCAATATGCCCCCGAGCATTTGCAGGTGCAAGCTGAGGATCTGGACTGGTGGCTGGACCGCTTGAGCGCCTATGGCTCGCTATTTCTGGGCCAGGAAACCACGGTGTCTTTTGGCGACAAAACCTCGGGTCCGAACCATGTCCTACCGACCAGCGGTGCGGCGCGCTATACGGGCGGTTTGTCAGTCCATAAGTTTACAAAAACCGTCACCTGGCAGCGCAGCAACGCAGAGGCCTCAAACGAACTGGCGCAACGGACTGCACGGATCAGCCGGATGGAAGGTATGGAAGGCCACGCGCGCGCTGCTGAACTTCGACTGAAATAGATCTATTGTGTAACGTCGAACACTTGGTTCCTGTCCCACGACAACGCCCCAGACGGGCCGAAAAGATGCGGCTCTTCGGGGTGTCATTTGACGCCGAGAACTGACCGGTATGGGCGCGCACCTTCGATTTTTGACAACCAAACCAACCCGGCTTTCAAAGTCAAAAAACTGTGGTCGCCGTTGAAACTGCAGGGAGCGGACAGAATGCACTGCGCGTCACGGTTGGTGAACAAACGAAGCAACCTTTCAAGTGACCACCCATGATCGGGGCTTTGTCCGACAGACGACATCTAAATGTCGCGGGCACGATATACACGCAGCTTTACCCGCAATAGCGGTTGGGCATGTTACGCGCTCTGAACGAAAACTGGGCTTTGTTCCTCGGCATGCTCATGCTGATGATCGCCAACGGCCTTTTGGCGACGTTGTTGACAATTCGCGGGGCAAGCCTGGGATTCAGTGATTTCACGATCTCGATCATGCAAGCCAGCTATCCGCTGGGCGCGCTTGCAGGGACGGCGCTGGCTCCGAAGCTTGTTGAAAACGTCGGCCATATTCGCGCGTTCTCTGCGCTTGCGTCACTCGTATCTATCGCGGCAATTGTTCATCTTCTGACGAGCGACGCCGTAAGCTGGAGCGTCATGCGACTACTCGGGGGATTTTGCTATCCCGGCCTGTATGTCATCACTGAAAGCTGGCTGAATGCGAAATCCGACAACAGCAGTCGTGCGCAGGTCTTATCGCTCTATTTTATCATTCAGCTAGCCGGGCCAGCACTTGGGACGGCTCTGGTTGGATTTCCCGATCCCACTGGCAACCTGCTGTTCGGCCTAGTCTCAATCCTGATTTCGCTTTCCATCGTGCCGCTGCTGTTGTCGGGCAACAAAGCACCGGATTACACAGCGCCAGAGCGAATGTCCGTTACGCGGCTTTACACGGTCTCGCCGGTTGCGGTAATCGGCATTGTGATCGTCAGCGTCGGAGTATCGGCATCCTACATCACACTGCCTCTTTACGCGTTGCAACAGGGGTTTACCGCGGCACAGGCGTCCGGTGCGCTGGTCGCTGCGCTTATTGCCGGCGCGATTGTTCAATACCCGATCGGGTGGATTTCGGATCACACCGACAGGCGATATGTGGTCATTGGCCTTGGCATCATTACAGCAATCTCCAGCCTCTGGATGGCTATCGATACATCGCCATCCAACATCGTCTATGGGTTTGTCTTTGTCGCGATCGGGCTTTACCCCGCCTATTCCATCCTGACCGCGCACGCAAATGATCAGCTAAAGCTGTCTCAGATCGTTCCCGCCAGCGGCACGATGGTCTTGCTGTTAAACGTAGGCCTGTTGGTTGGAACAATATTGGGACCGAACGCGATTACGCTGCTTGGCGGCAGGGGATTGCAGTTTCTACTGGCGGCTATTGGCCTGTCCGTTGCGTTGGTTGCACTTATCCGTCGCTATCAGGTTGAAGCCCCTGCAGAAACCGGTGAAGTGCAGGTTGTGGGTGTCATCGGCACTGGACAACCCGGTGTCCTGCAGGCCGAGAATTGGGTTCAGGAAGAAAGCGCAAACAAGAACGAAGAGGCACCCTCGGATCAAAGCGCATGACGCATTTTGAGATTATGGTTTGACACAGGCGAACCAGCACGGAGCCACATGTCTGCCCAATATCAAGGTGCAGAGGGTGGTCCAGTCAATCAGGGAAACAGCGATATGATTGGTCTCAACGACTCCTTCGTTGCCCTTACCCCTCATATGAGGCAAACTTGGTGCTGAGGATGGGTGTCTCTTAGACTATAGGGGTCTTTTGCAAACAATCCCGCTCGGCGTCCTGCCTCGGGAGGAGTTTGCCATGACATCCAAGACTGCGGGTTCCACACCGCCAGACAATCCAATTCCCCAACAAACGGCCTTACCTCAGGTCAACAAAGTGACGATGGGTGATATCACCGCGTCGCTGAAGGCCGGGGCCTCCGACTTTATGGCGCGTCCCTTGATGAGCGGTTTCTTCGGCTTGTTCTACGCGGTTTTCGGCATCCTTTTCGTTTGGAGCCTTGTCTGGCTTGGCAAGATTTGGATGATCATTCCCGCCATAATTGGCTTTCCGCTTGTCGCACCTTTCGCAGCCGCCGGGCTTTATGAAATGTCACGTCGGTTGCAGAAAGGAGAGAGTTTCGGCTGGTTCGACATCCTTACCGTCATGAAAGATCAGCGCAAACGCGAATTGGGCTGGATGGCTTTTGTCACATTATTCGTTTTCTGGGTGTGGATGTACCAGGTTCGGCTTTGGTTGGCGATCATCCTGCAAGATGCGTCCTTCTCGGATTTTGGTGGGTTTTTGAATACCGTGTTTTTCACACCGGCCGGATGGACCTTCCTTGCAATCGGCACCTGCTCAGGCGCGTTTTTGTCCGCCGTTTTGTTTACGGTGACTGTAGTTGCAATGCCCCTGCTGCTGGACCGGGAAATCGATTTCATTACCGCAATGCTCACCTCCATTCGCGCCGTCACTGAAAACCCAGCCGTCATGCTGACTTGGGCAGCAATCATCTCGATCACCATGCTGTTATCAATGATTCCGGCGTTCCTTGGGTTGATCTTCACCCTTCCGATCCTTGGCCACACCACGTGGCACCTATATCAAAGACTTGTGTCGCCACAGGAAGAATGATTAAGCCATTTTGATTTGCGGACGTTTCTCACACCGCTTTGTGCAGCGTAAAGGCTACAGAACAAAGCAGAAATTGAAACCGGGTCACTATTGCGCACTGTTTGGCAGTTTACGTTGCATTCTCGCGTGGAACACACCTCGAAATCCGATATTCGTTCAGTTTTGCATGAAAAAGAAAATTCGCAATGGTGATTGCAAACGTCACCTAGCCATGCATCCGAAACTTCAGCGGTGCACAGGTCCCAGAAGCCGGTAATTGAATCTTGTATCTTAAATGGCCATATCTCGCGGCATCTACTTTCTGCATCGTTGCAAAACCGTCAAACCAGTTGAGACATGAATGCGCAGGCTCAATCCGCCAAACATCTTCAAAGGCCAAGTGAGTCGGACCATCAATATGGCAAGTGATCCATCAAAACGCGCGGCGCGATCTGCAGGCGCGACTGACGATCTGGTGGGCAGCTTTACCGCAGAACTTTCCAAAGCTTCGGTTTTAGTGATCGATGATGAACCCGGGATGCGAAATTTCCTGTCAAAAGCGCTCGTGGGGCACTGCGCCGCTGTGGACGTCGCGTCCAACACCGAAGAAGCTGCCGATCTGCTTGATTTCAACAGCTATGATATTGTTTTGTTGGACAATGTGATGCCAAAACAAAACGGGGTTGAATGGCTGGCGGATCAACGTCGCATCGGCCTTTTTTCAGATGTCATTTTAATGACCGCGTTTGCGGATCTGGACACTGCCATTGCAGCAATCCGTGGCGGCGCTTCGGATTTTCTGCTCAAACCCTTCCGTGTGAACCAGTTGCTCAACGCTATTGCCCGCAGCTTGGCCCGCACCCAGCTTTTGCGTCAGAACGCAGTTCTGCGGCACGAAGTAGAAGCAGGCAAGGATCTGCTGCACAATAGCGACGCCTTGCTAGGATCTTCGAACGAAATAAAGGCCGTGCGCGCAGCGATAGCAAAGGCCGCAACGACGTCTTCTCATGTCGTCATTCGGGGCGAAGTTGGGTCTGGCAAGCAAATAGCAGCGCGCATGTTGCACTCCAATTCTTCGCGGGCCAAAAACCCGTTTGTCTGGCTGCAGTGCAAGGGCATGAATGAAGACACCCTTCAGACAAGGCTTTTCGGTCGGATCGAAACAAACCCGGATGATCAGTGGCAGGAACAGGACGGCATGCTCAGGGACGCTGCGGGCGGGATCCTCTATCTCGAAGACGTCGAGATGCTGTCGTCCGGCTGCCAGAACCTGCTTGTGGAACTGTTGACGACCGGTCGGTTTCGGCCAATCGGGGCAAAGCGCAGTGTGGCGATGGATGTGCAGATCGTTTCATCCAGCACCCAGTCCTTGCAACAGGCGGTGAATGACCAAAGGTTCCGCGCAGACCTGTTCTATATGCTGAACGTCATTGAAATTACCCTGCCGCCATTGCGCGAACGGGGCGAAGACATTGTCGAGTTGATCCAGTATTTTGCGGAAAGCCTGTCGGCGCGGCTTGGGTTGGCGCAACCAGCCCTGCCGCCAGTCACGCGTCGCCGCATGCTGGCATACCGGTGGCCCGGCAACGTGATGGAGCTACGAAATACAGTAGAGCGTGCGCTGATCAATGGGGGCTACGATCCTGTCTTGGGCAAAATCGCTGCCACGGATGAGATTGAAAGCCTAGCTGCCGTCGAACAACGCCATATCCTTGAAACGCTGGATGCCTGCGACGGAAATCGGGCCGAGGCCGCCCGCCGCCTGGGGGTTGCGCGCAAAACGATTGACCGGAAATGCCAGGCCTGGGGGCTTTGAAGCCAATGCGATCAGTGCGGCTACGGCTGCTTTTACTGGCCTTATTGCCTTTGGTCGTTTTGTTGCCTCTTCTTCTTGGCGTGACAATGGTGCGTTGGATCGACAAGTATGATCAGCTTTTGTTGGCAAAGGTCGCCAGTGACTTGCGCGTAGCTGAGCAGTATTTTGGCCGGATAGAAGCAACGCAAGCCGCCGAAGTCGCCGCACTTGCGCAATCGGTTCGGTTTGCCGAAGCCCGTGCGGCTGGTGGTGACCATTTCAGAAGGTTTCTTGCAAAAGAGCAGGCCGCGATGGGTTTGGACTTTCTGCTTTTTATTCAATCCGATGACGCCGCACTGCCAGCCAACCTGCGAAACGCTGCGATTGCTGCATCAGGAGGAGCCACAGGCGCCGGATTGGCGGTGTTGAGTGCGCAGGACTTAGACAGCATTTCAAAAGATCTGGCAAACCAAGCAAGCCTGCCGTTGGTGCAGACAGAAGCCGCCCGGAGTATTGAGCGTTCTGTGGAAACCCGAGGCATGGTTCTCTTGGCCACGCATCGTGATGCGGTCGCGCAAGACCTGTTGATTGGCGGGCTTCTGTTGAACCGCAATTTATCGGTTATCGACAGGATGAATGCCCTTATTTACCGCGCGGACGCGGGTCAAGACACACGTACCGGCACCACAACCCTGTTTCTGGATGATGTCCGCATAACAACCAATGTCCGTTTGTTTGCCGAAACCCGCGCTTTGGGAACACGAGTTTCCGAGGTTGTCTGGCGTCAGGTCATGGGCGACGGGCATCCGTGGCTGGATCGGGCTTTTGTGGTGAACGACTGGTACATCTCGGGCTACGTGCCATTGTCCGATGTGACCGGGCAACGCATTGGTATGCTGTACACCGGTTTTCTGGAAGAACCGTTCAAGATGCAGCGCAACACCACAATCATTACTTTGGTTCTGGCGTTTTTTGCTGTGATTGGGTTGTCGGTACCGATATTTCTGCGGCTTGCGCAAGGCGTTTTTGCTCCGCTCGAAAAGATTACCGCCACGATGGAGCGCGCTGAACAAGGCGCCCTGAACGCGCGCATCGGTGTTGTAGAGGCCAAGGATGAGATCGGTGCGGTTGCACGCCATCTGGATCGCTTGCTTGACCAGGTTCAGGACCGCGATGAAGCACTGAGGGACTACGCGGAAAATCTGAATGATCTGGTGGAACAGCGCACTGAACAACTGAGTGAAGCCAACCGAAAGCTCGAAGAAACCTATGCACAATTGGTGATGTCGGAGAAGCTGGCCTCTATCGGGGAAATAACCGCAGGCGTCGCGCACGAGATCAACAACCCTGTCGCAGTGATCCAGGGCAACCTGGAAATTCTGAGGGCCAGCCTGAACCCGCAGGACCAAGCCGCGCTAAAAACCGAACTGGATTTGATTGATGATCAAACCTACCGGATCAACATAATTGTGGGTAAGTTGCTGAATTTCACACGACCCGGAGAAATGTCGGACATTGCAACTCTGGTCGATCCAAAAGGTGCCGTAGAGGATGCGCTTGTTCTGGTGTCCGCCGATCTGCGCAAACACGGAATTCAGGTCACTCAGAGCCATGAACCAGCACCTTCGATTCGGATCGTGGAAACCGAATTGCAGCAGGTTTTGGTAAACCTGATCATCAACGCGACACAAGCAATGAACGACACGGGAACGCTGACGATCATGTCGCGACCCGCGGACCAGGATGGTCTAGCCGGTAGTGAGATTTCGGTATCCGACACTGGAAAAGGCATTGCGCCTGACAAATTGGACAAGATCTTCGACCCGTTTTTTACAAGCAGACATGCAGAAGGCACCGGCTTAGGGTTGTCGATCAGCCAAACCCTGATTACACGCGCGGGCGGATTTATCACTGTGGAAAGCCGTGAAGGCCAGGGGACAACTTTTTTTGTATGGTGCCCCGCCGGAGACATTTCGTCCTAACCGTCTATTGCACCGCTATTCAAACTGGACAATTTGTCCCGTCAGTCACAGGTGAGCGGCGTGTAAATGGACATTTTGACCCTTCTGCAGTGCGGCGAATTCTTAGTAACCTATTGTTAAGTAACGATATTTTTTGTTGACCAATTTCTCCCTCAATGATCAATCGGCAAGAGCGCGCTGTCTACCGTCGTAGACCAAACGACACGGGTGCAGCCGTTTCAGGGATGGAGGCGTCCCGCATTTCGGAGGAGAAGTAATGACAAACTCAGCAGCCGGATCTCTAGGGTTTCTGCGCAAGGAAAACATCGTCGCGCCAGAAGGTTACAACCGATGGCGGGTGCCACCGGCTTCAATTGCCATCCATCTTTGCATCGGATCGGTCTACGCGTGGTCCGTTTTTAACCCGCCTCTTACACGCCAGCTGGGTGTCGTTGCCTCGTCAGGCAGTGACTGGTCGCTGTCATCAGTCGTTTGGATCTTTTCCGTCGCGATCGTGGTTCTGGGCCTTACGGCTGCTGTTGGCGGCAAATGGCTTGAAAAGGTCGGACCCCGCTATGTCGGAGTTGTTGCTGCAATCCTGTGGGGAGGCGGCTTTGTCATTGGCTCGATTGGAATCGCAACCCATCAGCTGTGGCTTTTGTACCTAGGTTACGGCGTCTTTGGCGGCGCGGGGCTGGGCCTTGGCTATGTCTCGCCCGTATCAACCCTGATCCGGTGGTTCCCTGACCGCAGGGGCATGGCAACCGGAATGGCCATTATGGGTTTCGGCGGAGGTGCCATGATTGGCGCCCCCTTGAACCAATGGCTTTTGTCGACGTTTCAGAAAGCCCCCGAATATCTGGGTGCAGAAAACACGGTAAACCTCATCACTGAAAGCGGTCGTCGTTTTGCCGAAACGGCAGCCGGGAAAATTGAGGTTGTCGTCGCCTCGGCCCAACAGGCCGCTCAGTTCGGCGGTGAGGCCGGAGTGTATGTGGTCGGCACTGGCAACACTGGTGCGGCCGCAACATTCCTGACACTCGGAATTGTCTATTTCATCGTGATGATGTTCGCCGCCTTTCAGTACCGCGTTCCCCGCGAAGGCTGGAAGCCCGCAGGGTGGGAGCCAAAACCGTCTGCGAAACGCATGGTGACGCAGAACCACGTGCATATCGACCAAGCAATGAAGACACCTCAGTTCTGGCTGCTGTGGGTTGTGCTGTGCTTTAACGTGACCGCAGGGATTGGCGTGATCGGTGTGGCCAAGACAATGATCAACGAGATTTTTGGTGATCTCGCGCTTGTAACGGCCGCCTTTGCCGGAACCTACGTTCTGATGATTTCGGTCTTTAACATGGTCGGACGGTTCTTCTGGGCGTCGACCTCGGACTACATCGGTCGCAAGAACACCTATCACTGCTTCTTTGTTCTTGGGACAATCCTGTACTGCACCATCCCGTTCTGGGCGGCATCCGGCGGAATAACGGCGTTGATCGGCTTCTATATCGCGACAATGATCATCTTCACGATGTACGGCGGCGGCTTTGCCACCATTCCAGCCTACCTGGCAGATATCTTCGGAACGATGCATGTTGGCGGAATTCACGGACGCCTTCTGACGGCTTGGTCAGCGGCTGGCGTGCTGGGTCCGTTCGCAATCACCTACCTGCGGAACCTGTCCAAAGAAAACGCGATTGCGGACCTTGCCGCTAAAATTGATCCTGCGGCCTTTGCTGAGAAGTTTGGCGCACCGATTGCGCAGTTGAACGAGCTGGTTGCCGCCAACACGGTCACGATCGCAAAACTGATGGAAATCGCGCCCGCAGGTACAACCGACCCGACGGCGACGCTATACAACACGACCATGTACTGCATGGCGACGTTGCTGGTTATCGCGTTCTTTGCCAACGCGATGGTGCGTCCGGTTCGCGACAAACATCACGTGGAGAACACCCACTCGGATATCGTTCCCGCTGAATAAGTAACCTCTCGCCCTGCATGACCTGCGGGGCGAGCGCACCGGTACCAAATGGCGTCAGATTTATGCGGGTGAAAATGCCACAAATCTCTGACGTCATTTTATTTTCAGACCGAGTCACGCGGGGTTCTCCCTGAAACAAACACACCACCTGCAGCGCGACTTCTGGCAACGGCAGATCCGCTTAAGGATTGCTTTGCACCAGGGTCGTGCTGACTTGCAGCGCCGTTTTTTTACCAATCCTGCGTTTTGCGCGGCCGGCCGCACCTCTTCCTTTTTTGTCGCCAACGGGCCGTTCCGGTGGATTGAGAACGCAATCTCTTCTTCGCGACCCCCCTACCCATCCAGGCATTGGCGAAACGCGCAAGTGATGCCATAACCCGGCTTGTCGATGACGGTAAAAAGTAGAAGAAAAGGTCTGGCTTCCTTTGCGTCTCACTTGCCTCAGCTCGGCTGGAACCCAATGTAAAAAAGCGAACCTATTCATGAACACATTCAAACAGCGCATGGCCTCGGGTGAGGTCCTGATCGGAACTTTTCTCAAAACCCCGGCATATGAACTGATAGAAGTTCTGGCGAAATCGAAGCTCGATTTTGTCTGCCTCGATGCCGAGCACGCTCCGTTTGACCGGGCCCGGATGGACATCTGCGTTGCCATGGCTCGCGCATTAAATTTCCCCGTTCTGGTCCGCCTGCCAACTGGCACCCCGGTGGAGGTGCTCAAGGCGCTCGACAGCGGCGCAGTTGGTGTCGTCGTACCGCATGTGGACAGTGTAGAAAAGGCGCGCGACATCGCTCGTTCGGCGCGCTTTGGGGAAGGTGGGCGTGGCTATGCCGGCTCAACCCGATGGGCAGGTTTCGCGACCCGTCCCATGAAGGACGTGTTGCAACAAAGCGTGGATGAAACCATCGTCATAGCCCAGATCGAGGAACCGGCGGGTGTCGAAGAAGCTGGTGACATCGCATCGGTCGACGGGATTGACGGGCTGTTCGTGGGACCCGCTGATCTGGCAGTCTGTTACGGCAAGACCGATATGTCTGACCCGAAAGTGCTTGACGCGATGCGAGCCACCGGAACAGCCGCCGCAAAAGCGGGAAAGGCGTTCATGACATTTGCGGCCAGTGCGGACGCCGCCCCAGAGCTGCTGGACATGGGGGTAACGATGTTTTTCATGGCATCCGAACACGCCTTTATGCTGCGCAGCGCGAATTCCGAAGCAAGCGCCCTGCATAGCGCAGCCGAAAAACTGAAGAACCTCTGAAAGACCGGTGGATGTGTTACAGATGTCCTGCCCGTGAGGGCTCTAGGTTTCACGCATTTGCGTGCTGAAACACTGCGGGAATCAGTGGGCTTCGGAGAAGCCGTCATTGCATGTGTTCAACCTGACATGCCGCAGGAAAGACCTGCCAACGCGCGACAGCGGGCGGTTCTCGCTTGAGATAAAGGCCGTCGTGAACCTGATCCGTGCGGCAAGTCTTCGAAACACGAGGTTTTCACCGGGGTAAAGTGCCGACGGAAATGGGTTTATGATCGCAATGCCAACTCCGGCCCGCACGAGTTCGGTGGCAAGTTGCCATGAATCAACTTCGAAAACAGGCGGTTCGTGGATATTGGCTTCGGCGAGGATCTGATCAATCTTGCCGCGGCTAACGTTGTTGCGGGTCAGGGCTATCAGCTTTTCGCCAACAAGGTCAGCCGGCTCAATCAAATCCCTTTGTGCCAGATGGTGATCCTTAGGCAATGCGCAAACCGCGGGAGATCGCCTGAAAAGTGTCGTTCGCAAGCCTGAGCGCGACATCTCATCGCCAATCAGGGCAAGATCACAGCTATGCTGAAGCAAGTGCCGTGGAATGTCATCGTGGGTGCCCACCAGCAAATTCATACTGAAAGTTGGGTTTGCCTTGATAAAGCTTGCGCTCAGTTCCACCAGGTACTTTTGCATATAGCTGGGCGGCGCAATCAGTGACAGGGTTTCGCGCGTGATTTCAGACGGTCCGTCAATGCGGTCGAGGGCTTCGAACAGTGGGTCAAGCCGCCGGTTGAGCTGAATCGCCTCTGCAGTGGGGCGCAGGCGGCCGCCATCGCGCTCAAACAGAATACGCCCGGTGCGCGATTCCAGATTGGCGATGGATCGGCTGATGGCCGATTGCGACAGGCCAAGCCGCGTACCGGCCGCAGATGCGGTGCCGGTTTCCATAAATGCCCTGAGCGCCTGATACTCGGGCAGGCTGTGCCAAGATTTACGCGCCAAAGAGGTGTTACCTGAGATCGATACAGCTTAACTGAT
Source organism: Ruegeria sp. AWH4_226 (assembly GCF_056159225.1). NCBI lineage: Bacteria > Pseudomonadati > Pseudomonadota > Alphaproteobacteria > Rhodobacterales > Roseobacteraceae > Ruegeria > Ruegeria sp. AWH4_226. The sequence goes on from NZ_JBSWUU010000002.1 coordinate 513,290, forward strand.
AGGTCTATGAGATTATGGAATACAATTCCGGATTGTCTATTCCTTTTTCGCTGGTAGCCTGCTTCTCATGAATACCAAGACGTCTAGTGTGCGACCAACCACTGCGTTGGATATGACACGCCCCCTGATTTTCGACGGTCACAACGATCTGCTGTTAAAGCTGTTCCGCTCTGGTGGCCTTTCGGCGCGCGGGGTGTTTGAAACCGGAAGCGATGGTCACCTGGACATTGCCAAAGCGAAAAGTGGCGGGTTCGCAGGCGGGTTTTTCGCCGTGTTTGTCCCTTCTCCCATGGCGGAAGAGCGGGATGAGGAAAAGATGCAGAATCCGCCTTATGACGTGCCCCTACCCGATCCGATCAGTTGGGAAGACGCGGTGCCTGTTGCGCTGTCACAGGCGGCCATCCTGCTGAAACTTGAGGAAGACGGCCTTCTGCGCATTGCGCGCACATCCGGCGACATAGAAACAGCTATGGCTGAAGGCAAGATCGCCGCGATCCTTCACATGGAAGGCGCTGAAGCCATCGACCCCGAGTTTGAGACGCTGCACGTGCTTTATGCTGCCGGGCTGCGGTCGCTTGGCCTCGTTTGGAGCCGCCCGACGATTTTTGGTCACGGTGTTCCATTCCGCTTTCCCTCGGACGGTGACACGGGACCCGGCCTGACTGATCACGGCCTGCGACTGGTTCGGCGCTGCAATGAACTGGGCATCATGATCGACCTGTCCCACTTGAACGAAGCCGGGTTCTGGGATGTCGCCCGCCACAGCACCAAACCGTTGGTCGCCACGCATTCGAACGCAAACGCGGTGACAGCCTCGGCCCGCAACCTCACTGATAAACAGCTGGCTGCGATTGCCGAGACGGACGGCATGGTTGGCTTGAACTTTGCCACCGCCTTCCTGCGCGAAGATGGGCGCATGGATGAGAATACACCGCTTGAGACGATGATCCGCCATCTCGACCATCTATTGAACAAACTGGGGGAAGATCGCGTTGGGCTGGGGTCCGATTTCGACGGGGCAAAAGTCCCGAAAGGGATTAAGGACGTCTCAGGCTTGCCGAACCTGCGCAAAGCCATGCGCGCGCACGGGTATGATGAACAGCTCATCGAAAAAATCTGTAATCGCAACTGGGTCAGGGTGCTGCGGTCCAGTTGGAATGAACAATAATGCAGCCGAAGCCAAAAAAATGAATGAAAACACCAACAGGAGATTCTACCTATGACCTATCTCTCCAAGCTTTTGACGTCAGCCGCACTGGGTGTGGCAGTGGGGTTCACCGCCCTGCCCGCAACGGCGGAAACACCGGACAACATATTGGTGATCGCAAACCGTATTGACGATATTACCACGCTTGACCCGGCCGAAAGCTTTGAATTCGCCGGTGCGGACGTTATCCGCAATATGTATGGCAAGCTGGTAAATTTTGACCCGGCCAACCTTGAGGCCGGATATCAGCCGGACCTTGCGGAAAGCTGGGATGTCTCAGAGGACGGCAAGACAATCACCTTTACCATGCGTGAAGGCGTCACCTTTGCCTCAGGCAACCCCGTGCGCGCCGAGGATGCAGCATTCTCGCTGCGTCGCGTGATCCAGTTGAACAAGACGCCGGCGTTCATCCTGACCCAATTCGGGTTTACGCCTGAAAATATCAATGAAACTATCAAGGTTGACGGCAACACAGTTTCGATCACGACGGACAAGCCTTACGCGATTTCGTTTGTTCTGAACTGCCTGACAGCCACCCTGGGCAGTATCGTGGATGAAAAACTGGTGATGGAGAACGAAAAGGACGGTGACCTCGGAAATGAGTGGCTCAAGACCAACTCGGCCGGATCGGGCGCCTATGTTCTGGGCGCTTGGCAACCCAAGGAAAGCGTCATGCTGAACGCCAACCCCGATTTTTATCTGGGCGCTCCGGCGATGGAACGTGTGGTGGTTCGCCACGTACAGGAAAGCGCGACCCAGCGCCTGATGCTGGAACGTGGTGATATCGACGTGGCACGGGACCTGACCCCTTCTGATGTTGATGGTCTTGAGGGTGTCGAAGGCGTTAAGATCATGCGCGAGATGCGCGGGCGCCTGATGTATGTCTCGTTCAACCAAAAGCATCCGGAACTGTCGAAACCCGAGGTTCGTCAGGCCTTGAAATACCTGATCGACTATGAAGGGATGGAAAACAGCTTTCTAAAAAATTGGTACGTAACGCATCAGAACTTCCTGCCGCGCACCTATCTTGGTGCCGTGGATGAAAACCCGTTCTCGCTAAATGTTGAAAAGGCCAAGGAATTGCTGGCCTCTGCCGGTGTGGAAAACCTCGAAGTCACCATTGGTGTGCGTGAGGCGCAGGAACGGCTTGAGATCGCGCAGTCACTGCAGAACACCTTCGCGCAGGCTGGTATCAAGGTAAACCTTGAGGTTGGAACAGGAAAACAGGTCCTGGCAAAGTACCGCGCGCGCGAACTTGACATCTACCTTGGGGCATGGGGTCCGGATTATCCTGACCCGCAAACCAATGCCGGTACTTTTGCCTATAACCCCGATAACTCGGACGAAGCGAATGCAACAGGGCTTCTGGCCTGGCGCAACAGCTGGGATACCGGTGGTCTGACCGAGCAAACCGCCGCAGCCGTGGTTGAAGGTGATACATCGAAACGTGAAAAGATGTATCACGACATTCAAGCTACGTTCCGGGAAACCGCACCATTCGCAATCATGTTCCAGCAAACAGAACAGGCTGGAATGAATGAGGACGTCGAAGGCCTGAGCCTTGGCGGCGCTATCACGGCGATTTCGTACTGGCCGGTTACCAAGTAAATGGCGCTGGTTGAAAAGCAACGGAAGGGGCGGATCAAACCGCCCTTTCCGCGTTGGGTAAATACGACAATCACAACGCTTGCCTCCGTTGCAGTCACCATGCTGGGGCTGTTGTTTGTTACCTTCATCATTGGCCGCGTGATGCCAATTGATCCTGTTCTGGCCGTGGTTGGCGAACGCGCGTCGCAGGAAACCTATGATGCGGCGTACGAGGCGATGGGACTGGACAAGCCCCTTCTTGTTCAGTTCGGGTATTACATTTGGGACGTATTGCACGGCGATTTTGGTGAATCGCTTCTGACGGCCCGGCCCGTCAGTGAGGATATCGCGCGCGTCTTTCCGGCAACTTTCGAACTGGCGACGCTAGGAACGTTGATCGGGATTTTTGCAGGCGTACCTCTGGGTGTCATGGCCGCCGTTCACCGTGGATCGTGGATTGACCAGATTGCCCGGGTCGTTGCGCTGGTTGGGTATTCCATGCCGGTGTTCTGGATGGGCCTGATGGGGCTGCTGGTCTTCTACGGTATCTTGGGATGGGTCGCCGGCCCCGGACGCATTTCCATCTTTTACGACGGAATGGTGCCAACCGTTACAGGCATGATGCTTGTCGACGCGGCAATTGATGGCAACTGGACGGTGTTCCGGGATGCTTTCAGTCACATCATACTGCCGGCATCGATCTTGGGGTATTACTCCTTGGCCTATATCAGCCGAATGACCCGCAGCTTTATGCTGGAACAGCTTTCAGCGGAATACATCGTGACCGCACGGGTTAAGGGCATGTCGGAACGCGCAGTGATCTGGCAGCATGCGTTTCGCAACATCCGCGTGCAGCTAATCACCGTGTTCGCCCTAAGCTATGCCAACCTGTTGGAAGGGTCCGTGCTGACTGAAATCATATTTTCATGGCCCGGCATCGGATCTTACATCACCACTGCCCTGTTGTCGGCCGACATGAATGCCGTTCTTGGGGGTACCGTGGTTGTTGGATTGGTTTTCATCCTTCTCAACATTTTCTGCGACCTTCTCTACAAGGTCCTTGACCCGAGGGCGCGATGACCACGGAAACCACAAATTCAAGACGCAAAGAGACCCTGCGCGACTGGCTGTTAACAGATACGCCCACATCGCGCCGCCACGCAAAACTCGCCTCTGCCTACAAGAGCTGGCTGCGGCTGCGATCCAATCACATGGCCATGTTCGGACTTGCTATTCTGGTTCTGCTGGGCTTTGTTGCAGCATTTGCACCATGGCTGGCCCCCTATGATCCTTACGCCCAGGTGCTGTCTGATCGTCTTTTGCCAATCGGCAGCGAAGGGCATCTGTTGGGTACAGATTCTCTTGGCCGGGATATTCTGAGCCGCCTGATCTACGGCTCGCGGATCACGTTATACATCGTGACCCTTGTCGCCCTGATCGCCCCCGTTGCCGGGTTGATGGTGGGAACAATCGCGGGCTATGCGGGCGGATGGACAGATACGATCCTGATGCGGATCACCGACATTTTCCTGGCCTTCCCCAAGCTCGTGCTGGCGCTGGCCTTTGTTGCGGCCCTTGGCGCAGGGATCGAAAATGCTGTTTTGGCGATTTCACTTACTGCATGGCCGCCCTATGCCCGACTTGCGCGAGCGGAGACACTAACAATCCGGTCCTCTGATTTCATCAGTGCAATCCGTTTGCAGGGGGCGGGACCCGTCAGGATAATCACCCGTCATATCTGGCCACTTTGCATTTCCTCGCTGATCGTTCGGGTGACGCTTGATATGGCAGGCATCATCCTGACTGCGGCGGGCCTTGGTTTTCTGGGACTAGGGGCGCAACCCCCCTCACCGGAATGGGGGGCCATGATCTCTGAAGGCCGGCGCTTCCTGCTGGACCATTGGTGGGTTGCCACGATCCCTGGCTTGGCCATTTTTACCGTCTCGCTCGCGTTCAACTTGCTCGGTGACGGGCTGCGCGACGTGCTCGACCCAAAGGACGGCGCATCATGAACCTTCTCGATGTCGAGGACCTTTGGGTCAAGTTTCCGACCAATACCGGCGTATTCGACGCGGTCCGGGGCATATCGTTTTCGCTTGGGCGCGAGAGGCTTGGAATTGTCGGCGAGTCCGGCTCGGGCAAGTCGATGACCGGCCGGGCGATCCTGAAACTCATCCGCCCGCCGGGCTGGATTGAGGCCAAGCGCATCGACTTGCAAGGGCAACCGCTGTTGGATGCTTCCGAAAAGGAGATGCGCTCGGTCCGGGGCTCGCGCATTTCGATGGTCATGCAGGACCCGAAATTCTCACTGAATCCGGTGATGACTGTGGGCGATCAGATCATCGAAGCCTATCGGCTGCACGAAAAGGCTTCCCATCGCACTGCCCACGCAAGGGCGATTGAAATGCTGGAGGCGGTTTCAATACGCGATCCCGAGCGCGTCATGCGAGCCTATCCCCACGAAGTTTCCGGTGGCATGGGCCAACGGATCATGATCGCGATGATGATGATCCCCAATCCGGAGATTCTTATTGCCGATGAACCCACTTCGGCCTTGGACGTTTCCGTGCAGGGGCAGGTGCTCAACATCATGGATCGACTCGTGCAGGACCGGGGCATGGGTCTGATATTCATCAGCCATGACCTGAACCTTGTGGCCGAATTCTGTGACCGTGTGCTGATTATGTATGCCGGACGGATCGTCGAGGTTTGCGATGCCGACAAGCTACACGACGCATCGCATCCCTATACTCAGGGATTGCTGAACTCTTTGCCGCGACTTGATGCACCCAAGACCCGCCTTGAGGCGCTGGTGCGCGACCCTGAGTGGCGCCAACAACCCAGTGTAAGTGGTTTGCTATGAAGTCTCTTTCTGTCAGAAACCTGAATGTCTGGTTTGGCGAGGATCGAGACCGCGTTGACGCCGTCAAAGCGGCATCATTTGATGTGCCCAGCGGCGGCAGCTTCGGTCTTGTGGGTGAATCCGGCTCGGGCAAGTCGACCATCCTGCGCGCGATCACGGGGCTTGTGCCCACATGGTCTGGTGAGATCAAAATTGACGGCACGCATGTTGCGCATAAACGGGGGCGCGAGTTCTACAAGCTTGTACAGATGGTGTTCCAGGACCCTTACGCGTCGCTGCATCCGCGCCATTCAGTGGACCATGTTTTATCAGAAACGCTGCATTTGCACGGGTTTCAGGACATTGACACTCGGGTCAACAACCTGCTTGACGATGTAGGGCTGGGCCGTGCCTTCCGGTTTCGTTATCCGCACCAGCTATCCGGTGGACAGCGGCAGCGTGTGGCGATTGCCCGAGCCTTGGCCCCCGAACCCGAAATCCTATTGCTGGATGAGCCGACATCCGCGTTGGACGTATCTGTTCAGGCTGAAATTCTCAATCTCCTGAGCGATCTGCGCGCCGAACACAAGCTGACATTTGTTATGGTGTCCCACGATCTGTCAGTTGTTGGTCATATGTGCGACAGCGTGGCTGTCATGCGCGACGGGGAAATCGTCGAAATCCTGAGCGTCGAAAAAATGCGCAGCATGGAACCGGACTCGGCCTACACCAAGCATCTCTTGGACGTTTCACTGAACTACGCAAATGCTCAGACTTAATCCGTGCGTCCAAAAAAACGCGCGTTTCCGTTGCTTGACTTCGCGATGCGTTCAGAATCCTCTCTCCCCGGCTCCTACAGGCGCTGGACCAAATTCGTCAGGCGACATCCTCAATCCATGTCTTGGCAGCAACCGCGCGGGGAAGCCCGAGAGGGCCGATTGCAAGCATTGCAACCTGCATGATCGCGCTGTCTTCGATACCTTCGGATTTTGCGCGGCGGGTGTGGGAATGAACCGCACCTTCTGAGCCTGCACCAATTGCCAAAGCCAGTTTCACAAGGCGCTTTTCCCGATCTGTCAGAGGTCCGCACTCAGCGGTAGCTTTCCCTAGGGCCGAATACGCGTTCCAAATCTCGGGGTTTTGCGCAGCAAGATCTCCGGCAGCGCCGGGCATTTTTTCAGACATATGGTTCTCTTAAGTTGAATAGTCATCGATGAGAGGACTGGGTTTTGCGAACTTCTCCAAATCCTTTTGGTCTGAGATCGTCACATGGTTGCCGTTCACACTCACACCGTAGGATTGCAGGCTTTTGATGGACCGGCTCAGATTTTCCGGTGTCATACCCAGCAGAGAGGCGAGTCGGCGCTTTTCGATCGGAAGTTGGAATTCGGCGTCGCCATTTTCGCGCTTTTGCTGGCGCAGCAGATAATTTGCCAACCGCTCAAGGGACGTACGCAACTTCAGATCCTTGGTATTTTTGACGACAGATCGGTAGCACTGCGCCAATTCCGTAACGATCGCGCGTGCGAAATGGGCGTCGACATCAAACACGGCCCGCACATCCTGGCTTGGGATCATGGCGATACGACTTTTCTCAAGCGTACGCGCGGACATGAGGTACGGCGCGTCTTTAATGGTGGCCGCAAGAATAAATGTTGAAACAGGACGCACGGTCGCCACCGAGGTTTCCCGATTGTTCCAGCTTGAGTAAAGCTCGACTGAACCAGATAAGACAACATGCAGAAAGTCGCTTGGGTCGCCTTCTTCGATTAGGTCGACCTGCGGTGGGAAGTTCTGAACATAGGCACCCCTCATAAGCGCCGTGAAGTATTCGCCGCTCATCTCTGCGAACAAATGCAGGCTCCGAATGTCCGGATAGTCTGGCTCGGGCATCCCCAAAAACACCTAGCTGCCTCCTTATAATATTTCTCGCATTGTGACTTGATAAATGTCAAATAACAAGTTGGAAATCTTTGCCTATCAAATTGATGCTGCACTGCAGTCGAAATGACAAATTTAGTTTCGTCATTTATTTCAATCTGTTACCCAATCCATCTTGATACAGATCAAGAAAGTTTCACTCTAAGGCGTTCAATCAGGTCCCGACACGCAAGCGCCCATTTCCGGGCGTGCGAGAACGGAGGGACCTATGGAAATCATGCTTGCGTATGACCATTCGCGCAACGCGCGGATTGCGCTCGACGCAATTCAGCAGATGTTCGGGCCGTTGAAACCCAGCGTTACGCTGGTCTCGGTTGTGGAAGATATCGGTAGCGCAACTTCAGGCGCGGACGAGCTATTCACAGAACAGTATCAGGAACAAAAAGCCGGCGCGGAGGCTGCGGCCGCTGAATTGATGGCTGCAGGCTATGAAGCAAAAGTCATGCTTGCCGAAGGCGATGCACGCAAGATGATCCTGCGCGCGACAGAAGAACGTCAGCCAGATCTATTGGTCATGGCGCGCCATTCGCATCAGGCCGATGGAGGTGCATTAGGTTTCATCACGCGCAAACTTGATGCCATCGCCGAGGAATTCGACCACATGACGTTCGGGTCAGTGTCGGCCTTCCTCGCCCGCCGCGCAAAATGCCCGATCCTCATTATTCCAACTCACGTCCCCGCATCTTCGATGCAGGCGGCCGAATAGAGCCCGGGGAAAACAGCGATGAAAATCTCAACACTCTTTAACGTCCAGGACCGCTCGATTCGGGCGCTACACCTGACCTGGATCGCGTTCTTCATTACCTTCTATGTCTGGTTCAACATGGCACCGCTGGCCTCGTCGATGCTGGCCGCCAATGATTGGTTGACCCGGGATGACATCAAGCTTTTCGCCATTGCCAACGTGGCATTGACGATCCCGGCCCGCATCCTTGTCGGCCTCGCGCTCGATAAATACGGGCCGCGCCGGGTGTTCTCGATCCTGATGGTGGTTATGGCCGCGCCAACGCTTTTCTTCGCGTTTGGCGACACCAAAATGCAGCTGTTTATCTCGCGTCTGATCATGTCCTCGGTTGGGGCGGGGTTCGTCGTCGGCATTCACATGACTGCGCTGTGGTTCAAACCCCGCGACATCGGTTTTGCCGAAGGGTTCTACGCCGGTTGGGGTAACTTTGGTTCAGCCGCTGCGGCGCTGACCATTCCGACCATTGCACTGAACATGTTCGGTGGCGATGACGGCTGGCGCTATGCCATTGCCATGTCGGGTATCATTATGGCCGCTTATGGTGTGTTTTACTGGTTCGCCATCACCGATGGCCCGAACCCGGACACGCATAAAAAAGCCAAAGGCTCGGCTCTTGAGGTTTCGACCTACAAAGACCTCGTGATGCTCGTGGTCTTCACTGTGCCATTGATCGGTATCCTGTCGATCCTGATCTACCGTGTGCAGATGATGGGGTATATTGACGGCTTTGTTGCAGCGATCTGCTATGCCGCTGTCGTAACCCTGGTGGTCTACCAGGTGTGGCAAGTGCTGCGCACCAACCTGCCGATCCTGCGCCGGGGCGTACCCGAGGATGACCGCTACCCGTTCAGCTCGGTGGCTGCGCTCAACACCACATACTTCGCCAACTTTGGTGCAGAACTTGCTGTTGTCTCGATGCTGCCGATGTTCTTTCAGGAGACCTGGGGGCTGACACCTGTGGTTGCGGGTCTGATTGCGGCATCCTTCGCGTTCATCAACCTCGTGGCCCGTCCTATGGGCGGCCTGGTGTCGGACCGCATGGGCAACCGCCGTTTCGTGATGCTGGCCTATATGCTGGGTATCGCCATCGGCTTTGCGTTGATGGGGTTGCTGAACAGCTCATGGCCGCTGATCATCGCGATCGCAATCACCATTGCGTGCTCGTTCTTCGTACAAGGGGCCGAAGGCGCAACCTTCGGGATCATCCCTTCGATCAAACGCCGGGTGACTGGCCAGATCGCGGGCATGGCTGGTGCATACGGCAACGTCGGGGCGGTTTTCTACCTCTTTATCTTCACCTTCGTCGATACGCAGACTTTCTTCTTCATCATCGCAACTGGCGCGCTGATCTCGTGGGTTGTCTGCTGGGTCTGGCTCAAGGAACCGGAAGGTGGCTTCGATGAAGAGTATGTCCTCAGTTCCGTAGACCAGGCCATCGCGTCCGAGGCCAAGCGTAAGCAAGAGGCCGAAGCACAACTCGCGTTGATCTTCGAAGGCTCTCAAAAGGTCGCACTGGCCGAGAAAGGCAACGGTCTGACGGTCACCGCCCGCTTCAAGGATCTTGACGATCTCAAGACCGCGTTGGCCCGGCTTGGCCCGGACAGTGGCCAACAACCGGCTGAATGAATGTATGGCTGGCTGAGCGACACGCTTGGCCGGCCCCCCGAAACGCCAATACGGGAGGTTTTACCCATGGCGATCTCTGACACCTCAAATGGCAACAGCCGCCACGTCCTGACGGACTGGCGCCCCGAAGACCCCCAGTTCTGGGCGGAAAAGGGCAAGGCCATCGCAACCCGTAACCTCTGGATCTCGATCCCGAACCTGCTTATGGCCTTTTCGGTCTGGATGGTGTGGTCGGTCGTCGTGGCCAAGATGCCAGCCATCGGCTTTGACTTCACGGTTTCACAACGGTTCTGGCTGGCCGCGCTTCCGGGTCTGTCGGGCGCTACGCTGCGCATCTTCTACAGCTTCATGATCCCGATTTTTGGTGGACGGAAGTGGACCGCGATTTCAACCGCATCGCTGTTGCTGCCGGCACTGGGCATCGGCTTTGCAGTCCAGAATCCCGAAACACCTTATGCCACATTCCTGATCCTGGCGTTGCTCTGCGGCTTTGGGGGTGGTAACTTTGCCTCTTCAATGGCGAATATCGCCTACTTCTACCCGAAAAAGGTAAAAGGACAGGCGTTGGCGATGAACGCGGGCCTGGGCAACCTCGGCGTGTCGGTGATGCAGTTCGTCGTCCCTGTCGTGATCACCGTGGGCGTCTTTGGCGCGATTGGTGGTGAGCCACAGCAACTGTCCGATGGTGGCCAGCTCTTTATCCAAAACGCGGGCTTCATCTGGGTGCCGTTCCTGCTTGTAGGTGCAATCGCCGCATGGTTCGGCATGAATGACATCGCTGATGCGAAAGCGTCGCTCAGTGATCAGCTGTCGATCCTGAAACGCCGCCAGAACTGGATTATGTGTATTCTCTACACCGGGACATTCGGTTCGTTTATCGGTTATGCTGCGGGCTTCCCCCTGCTGATGAAAACCCAATTTCCCGATGTTGACGTGCTGTCCTATGCCTTTCTTGGCCCGCTTGTCGGCGCGCTGAGCCGCGCGGCAACCGGCTGGATTTCTGACAAGTTCGGCGGTGGGCGCGTGACCTTTTGGGTGTTCTTGGGCATGATCGTCGCCGTATTTGGTGTGCTGCAGTTCCTGCCATCCACACCCGAAGCGGCAGATGGCAACTTCTGGGGCTTCTTTGCCTGCTTCATGGCGCTGTTCTTCCTGACCGGTGTGGGCAACGCCTCGACCTTCCAGATGATCCCGTCGATCATGAAACAGGAAATCCCACGCCTGTTGCCCGAGCTTGAAACAACCAACATGCAGAGGGCCATCGAGCGTGAGAGCGCAGCAATCATCGCCTTCACCTCAGCAATCGCGGCATACGGAGCTTTCTTCATTCCGAAAAGCTATGGCACCTCGATCGCGCTGACGGGTGCACCGCATGGCGCTTTGTGGGCTTTCCTCGGGTTCTACGCGCTCTGCGCCGTGATTACCTGGGCCGTCTACAGCCGCAAAAACGCGCCTGTTCCCTGCTGATCCATTGACCAAGCCCTTGCGCCGGATCTGCCCGCGCAAGGGGTAGCCACTAGGAGACAAATCCATGAGCCACCTGCTCGACAGATTGAACTTTCTTCAGTCCAACAAACTGGAAGAGTTCGCCAACGGCCACGGTCAGGTCACGAACGAAGACCGTGGCTGGGAAGATACATACAGAAACCGCTGGCGCCACGATAAGGTCGTCCGTTCGACCCACGGGGTGAACTGCACCGGATCGTGCAGCTGGAAGATCTACGTCAAATCCGGGATCGTAACCTGGGAGACGCAGCAAACCGACTATCCCCGCACGCGTCCCGATTTACCGAACCACGAACCGCGCGGCTGTGCACGGGGTGCGTCCTACAGCTGGTATCTGTATTCTGCGAACCGGGTGAAAAACCCGCTCATCCGCGGGCGGCTCATGAAAGTCTGGCGCGAGATGCGTAAGACCAAGACACCAATCGAAGCCTGGACCGCGATCCAGAATGACCCGATCCTGCGCAGCAGCTATACCTCCAAGCGTGGTTCAGGCGGTTTTGTCCGCGCCACCTGGGACGAAGCGACCGAGATTGTCGCGGCTGCCAACGCCTACACCGCCAAAACCTATGGCCCTGACCGGATTTTCGGCTTTTCGCCCATCCCGGCCATGTCCATGGTCTCTTACGCGGCGGGATCGCGCTATCTGAGCCTGATGGGTGGCGTCTGCATGTCCTTCTACGACTGGTACTGCGACCTGCCGCCAGCCTCGCCGATGACATGGGGCGAGCAAACGGACGTTCCGGAAAGCGCGGATTGGTACAACTCCAGCTACCTGCTGCTCTGGGGTTCCAACGTACCACAGACCCGGACACCGGATGCCCACTTCTATACCGAGGTGCGATACAAGGGCACCAAGTCGGCGGTGATCTGCCCCGACTATTCGGAGGCGTCCAAATTCGCCGATGTCTGGCTGAACGTGAAACAGGGTACGGACGCGGCGCTGGCAATGGCATTCGGCCACGTCATCCTGCGCGAGTTCCACATCGACCGCCAGGCCGAGTATTTTGAGGAATACTGCCGCAAGTATTCCGACATGCCCATGCTGGTTCGTCTGGACGAAAAAGGCGGTAATCTTGTTCCCGGCCGCTTCCTGCGGGCCGATGACCTTGATGGCAAACTGGGCGAAGAAAATAACCCCGAATGGAAGACCGTCGCCATTGATGAACAAAGCGGCACGCTAGTGTCACCCAACGGGGCCATCGGCTATCGCTGGGGCGAAAAGGGTGAGTGGAACCTTGAAGAGAAGGCAGCCGGAAAGGATGCCACGCTTCAGATGTCGCTCATTCTTGATGATGATCATGACGACATTCGCGGCGTGGACTTCCCCTATTTTGGCGGCGCTGCCACCGAGGCCTTTACCACCGGAGACCAGCGCCCAGACGTTTTGACCAAGAACGTCCCGGTCAAGCGTGTTCAAACAGCCGATGGCGAGGTTCTGGTCGCCACGGTCTTTGATCTGTTCTGCGCGAATTACGGCGTGGATCGCGGGTTTGGCGGCGAGTGGGTGGCGACCTCTTATGATGAAGACGTCCCCGGCACGCCAAAATGGGCTGAAAAGATCACCGGCGTATCTGCTGACAAGATCATTCATGTTGCACGCGAGTTTGCCGACACTGCCGAAAAGACGCAGGGCAAAGCTATGGTCATCATCGGCGCGGCCATGAACCACTGGTACCACATGGACATGAACTATCGCGGCGTCATCAATATGCTCGTGATGTGTGGGTGTGTCGGTCAGTCTGGCGGTGGCTGGGCGCATTATGTCGGGCAGGAAAAGCTGCGCCCGCAGACCGGTTGGCAGCCGCTGGCCTTTGCGCTCGACTGGGGCCGCCCGCCGCGGCACATGAACGCGACATCGGCTTGGTATGCTCATACGGATCAGTGGCGGTATGAGACGCTTGAGGCGAAAGAGATCCTCTCACCGACCGCACCGGACGGCGATTGGGACATTAGCATGATCGACTATAACATCCGCGCAGAACGTATGGGCTGGCTGCCGTCGGCGCCACAGCTCAAGACCAATCCGCTGGACGTGGCAAAGCAGGCAAAAGACGCGGGAATGGAAATTCCGGCCTACGTTGCCCAGCAGCTCAAGTCCGGTGAGTTGGAAATGTCCTGCGAGGACCCGGACGATCCGGCAAACTGGCCGCGCAACCTTTTCGTGTGGCGTTCGAACCTGCTTGGTTCCTCCGGTAAGGGCCACGAATACTTCCTGAAACACCTGCTTGGCACAGAGCACGGCGTCCTGGGCAAGGACCTGGGTGAAGAAGGTCGTGCCCTGCCGAAAGAGGCCAAGTGGCATGAAAAAGGCCCGGAAGGAAAACTGGACCTGCTGGTCACGATCGACTTCCGTATGTCCACCACCGCGGTTTATGCCGACATCGTTCTGCCAACAGCCAGTTGGTACGAGAAAGACGACCTGAACACGTCGGACATGCACCCGTTCATCCACCCGCTACAGGCAGCCGTGGACCCGGCATACGAATCCAAATCGGATTTCGAAATCTTCAAGGCCATCGCCAAGAAGGTGCAGGAAGTGGCGCCGGAAATCCTTGGCAAGGAAACCGATATCGTCGCCCTGCCTCTGCTGCACGACATGCCGACAGAGCTGGCTCAGGATCAGGTTCGCGATTGGAAAAAGGGCGAATGCGATCTTATCCCGGGCAAAACGGCACCTGCCTATGTAGCGGTCGAGCGTGACTATACCGCGATCTACGACCGCTTTACCGCAGTTGGCCCGTTGATGGATAAACTGGGCAATGGCGGCAAGGGTATCACTTGGAACACCCAGGAAGAGATCGACAATCTTGCCGCTTTGAACGGTGTGAAACAGGATGGGGCGGCGAAAGGACGGCCCAAGATCGAAACTGCGATCGACGCCTGCGAAGTAATCCTGATGCTGGCCCCCGAGACCAATGGCAACGTTGCCGTCAAGGCTTGGGAAGCACTGGGCGAAAACACGGGGCGCGAACATGCGCATCTGGCCGAGGGCGAACACCACCAGAAGATCCGCTTCCATGATATCGCGGCGCAGCCCCGCAAGATCATCTCGTCGCCCACATGGTCGGGCATCGAAAGCGAGAAGGTCAGCTATAACGCGGGCTACACCAACGTGCACGAGTTGATCCCGTGGCGAACCCTGACGGGACGACAGCAGCTTTATCAGGATCACTTGTGGATGCGCGCGTTCGGCGAAGGTTTTGTATCTTACAGACCACCAGTTGACCTCAAGACCATCACCGAAGAGGTCAATCACGACGCCCGCGATGGAAGCCCGCACGTGGTGCTGAACTTCATCACGCCGCACCAGAAATGGGGCATCCACTCGACCTATTCCGACAACCTGTTGATGCTGACCCTCAACCGCGGTGGACCGGTGATCTGGATATCAGAGAATGACGCCGCAAAGGCGGGTATCGCCGATAACGACTGGGTAGAGCTGTATAACGTGAACGGTGCGCTGACAGCCCGGGCCGTTGTGTCCCAACGGATCAAGGACGGCACCACGTTCATGTACCACGCTCAGGAAAAGATCGTGAACACGCCAGGTTCGGAGAAAACCGGTAAGCGCGGGGGCATCCACAATTCTGTGACCCGCGCGGTTCTGAAACCCACCCACATGATCGGCGGCTACGCCCAGCAGTCTTATGGCTTCAACTACTACGGAACCGTGGGCTGCAACCGGGATGAATTCGTCGTCGTGAGGAAAATGAAAAAGGTCGACTGGCTCGACCGTGAAGCCACCCAGAAGGAGGCAGCAGAATGAGAGTTCGTGCGCAAATCGGCATGGTGCTGAACCTCGATAAATGCATCGGGTGCCACACCTGCTCAGTGACCTGCAAGAACGTGTGGACCACACGGGATGGGGTCGAATACGCCTGGTTCAACAACGTCGAGACAAAGCCGGGAACCGGCTATCCGACCGACTGGGAAAACCAGGCCAAGTGGAACGGTGGCTGGAAACGGACCAAATCCGGCAAGCTGCAGCCGAAACAGGGCTCAAAGTGGCGGATTCTTTCCAACATCTTCGCCAACCCGGATCTGCCCGAAATCGACGATTATTACGAACCGTTCGATTTCGACCACGACCACCTGAAGTCGGCCCCAGAGATGGAGGCGTTCCCAACGGCGCGCCCCTATTCCAAGATCACCGGCGAACGGATCGAAAAGATCGAGAAAGGCCCGAACTGGGAAGAAATCCTTGGCGGCGAATTCTCGAAGCGGTCCGAGGACTACAACTTTGAAGGCATCCAGAAGGAAATCTACGGAGAGTACGAAAACACCTTCATGATGTATCTGCCCCGGCTCTGCGAACACTGCCTGAACCCGGCCTGTGCTGCCTCCTGCCCGTCTGGCGCGATCTACAAGCGTGAGGAAGACGGTATTGTTCTGATCGACCAGGAAAAGTGCCGCGGCTGGCGGATGTGCGTGTCCGGCTGCCCTTACAAGAAAGTCTACTACAACTGGGAAAGCGGCAAATCCGAGAAATGCACCTTGTGCTACCCCCGGATTGAAAGCGGCAACCCCACCGTCTGTTCTGAGACCTGTGTTGGGCGTATCCGCTATCTTGGCGTGATGCTCTATGACGCCGACAAGATCGAAACCGCCGCGAATGCGCCGACAGAGCAAGAACTCTATGACGCGCAACTGGACGTCTTTCTTGATCCCTTCGACCCGGTGGTAATCGAAACTGCGCGGGCCGACGGCATTCCCGAGGATTGGATCAAAGCCGCACAGGAAAGCCCGATCTGGAAGATGGCGATGGAGTGGAAAGTGGCCTTCCCGCTGCACCCTGAATACCGGACGCTGCCGATGGTTTGGTACATCCCGCCACTCAGCCCGATCCAGAACGCGGCCGAGGCTGGCAAGATCGGCATGGATGGCATGATGCCTAACGTGCAGGATCTGCGAATCCCCGTTCGGTACCTGGCCAATATGCTGACGGCAGGCGACGAGGCCCCCGTTGTCAGCGCGCTTGAACGCATGATGGCCATGCGCGCTTACATGCGGTCGAAAACCGTCGACGGTGTGATTGATGAGGCTATCGCAGCCCGGGTAGGGCTTAGCGGTCGAGTGATCGAGGACATGTACAAGATCATGGCCCTGGCCGATTACGAAGACCGGTTCGTGATACCGACAACCCATCGTGAGCAAGTCGAAGAAGCATATGACCTTAAGGGCGGCTGTGGATTTACGGACGGAAACGGATGTTCCACAGGCACCTCGAAAGCGTCGCTTTTCGGCAAAGCAAAGAAACCCCTGAAAATGCCGGAGGCGATGTGATGCCCATGGATCGTACCCTTAAAGCGCTGTCTCTGGTTCTGAGTTACCCGACGCGCGAGTTGCAGCATGCCATGCCCGAGATCGGAGGCGTCCTGGCCTCGGACACGCGATTGACAGCCGCAGCGCGTCGGGCGTTGCGCCCGCTCGTTGGGGATCTGAGCGGGCGCGACATCTATGACCTGCAAGAGACCTATGTTGGTCTTTTCGACCGGTCGCGCACCCTGTCGCTCAACCTTTTTGAGCACGTCCATGGCGAAAGCCGGGACAGGGGGGGCGCGATGGTGTCGCTGGTCGAGATGTATCGCGATGCGGGTTTCGACCCGGTAACCTCGGAACTTCCCGATCATCTGCCCATGCTATTGGAATTCCTGTCCACGCGTCCCTTTACCGAGGTACAGGAAACCTTGGCGGACGCGGCCCATATTCTAGAGGCTTTAAACGCGCGGCTCGACCGCCGGGAAAGCCCCTACGGTGCCGTGTTCGCCGCTTTGTTACAGCTGTCTGGCGCCAAGGCGGACAAGGCCGCTGTGGCCGAGTTGCTGGAGGAGCCAGAGTTGGACCCCAATGACCTCGAAGCGCTCGACAAGGTTTGGGAAGAATCCGAAGTCCGCTTTGGACCTGATCCCAATGCTGGCTGTCCGCAAGTACGCGACATGCTGGCACGCATGGATAAACCCATCACCCCCGCGCCGCAGCAAGCGGCAGAATGACGGAGGATGCAATGAACCAATTTCTGTTCGGAACCTTTCCCTATATCGCGCTGGCGATCGGGATTCTCGGGTCAATTGCGCGCTATGAGCGTGACCCGTTCACATGGAAATCTTCGTCGTCTCAGATGTTGCGACGCAAGCAACTCATCGTCGGTTCAGTACTATTTCACGTCGGCGTGCTGGTGATCTTTTTTGGACACCTCGTCGGTCTTCTGACACCGATCTGGATCTTTGACGCCATCGGCATCAGTCATGGCGCAAAGCAAACGCTTGCGGTCGTAGCGGGTGGCATTGCGGGTGTTGCCGCTTTGGTCGGGGGCGTATTGCTGTTCCATCGCCGCTGGACTGATCCAAGGATCGCAAAAAACTCCAGTTTTTGGGACAACGCGATCCTGTTGATGCTGATCGCGCAACTTGTCCTCGGCCTCGGAACGATCTTCGTTTCGCTTGGCCATCTGGACGGGCACGAGATGGTCAAGTTCATGTCTTGGGCGCAGGGTATCTTCACCTTTGATGGCGCTGCGGCAAGTTACATCGCCGATGTGGCGTTTATCTTCAAGCTACACCTGGTGTTGGGTCTGCTGATCATAGCGGTCTTTCCATTCACACGGCTGGTACACATCCTGTCAGGCTTTGCTGCCCCGTTCCGCTATCTCTTGGGCCGGACCGGGTATCAGGTGGTGCGCTCACGCCGGAAAGAGGTGCTGCCCGCAAATATCGGTGCTGTACCCATCGGTCGAAAAACGCAGATGCCACAAGGCAAAGCCGCAAACGCGTCCGACGCAATGCCGAAGCCAGCGGAGTAATACCAATGAACGCGCTTTTTCCTGATCTCGTCGTCAATGGTGAAACGGTGCCGTCAGCAAGGATTGCGGCAGAGACCCAGAACCATGATGGCCCCACGGGCAAACCCGGTATTGCATGGCGCAAAGCGGCAAATGCCTTGGCGGTGCGTACTTTGCTTCTACAAGAAGCACGGAAACGCGGGATCGAAGCGCAGGTTCAAGAGGTCGGCCCAGGCCGGTTTGAAACAGATGAGGAGGCCCTGGTCAGGGGCCTTCTCGAAGACGCGGTGATTGTGTCGCCGCCATCAGAGGAGTCCGTTCGCGCAGAGTGGGAAAAAGACCCCTCTCGCTTTCGCAGCCCACCTTTGTGGGAGGTTTCGCACATATTGATTGCCTGCGATCCCAAGAACGAAACCCTGCGCCAAGAGGCACATGCCCGC
Organism: Ruegeria sp. AWH4_226; assembly: GCF_056159225.1. Classification (NCBI taxonomy): domain Bacteria; kingdom Pseudomonadati; phylum Pseudomonadota; class Alphaproteobacteria; order Rhodobacterales; family Roseobacteraceae; genus Ruegeria; species Ruegeria sp. AWH4_226. The sequence continues at coordinate 531,962 of NZ_JBSWUU010000002.1, forward strand.
GCTATCGATCTGGCGGCGCAGGCTTTGGAAAGCCCGAAAGGCTTTGCCGACCTTGCTGCCCGCGTCAGCGATTGCGGCTCGAAGTCAAGCGGTGGTGCCTTGGGTCAACTGAGCCCGGGCGACACCGTCCCCGAGTTTGAGGCTGCGCTGCGCGATTTGACAGAAGGGGGCATCACCGAAGCACCGGTGCTTACCCGCTATGGCTGGCACATCATCAAGATGGATGCGGTCGCAGAAGGCGCTGTCTTGCCTTATGACGCGGTCAAACAGAAGATTTCCGATGCCATCGAAAAGGCTTCGTGGGCCCGCGCGGCCAGGGAATTTGTGCAGTCCCTCGTCGCATCCGCCGAAGTCTCTGGCGCAGATCTCCGGCCGGTGATGCCCACCAAGGCAAGGTCATGAAGCGCACCATCTCTGACCTGCTGACGACAGACGGCCCAGCACTTGACGGTCCAACACGGATCGAGCGCCTATCACACCTGTCGGATATCGGCAGCGACAGATCAACAAAAGCATGAAAAGAAACGTAAGGGTCCGAGGTTCGTTATGACATATCTTCCAAGACATCTTTCGTCAGGCTGCGGCTGCGATGACCTTTCGGTCGCTTCGGATGTGATAAGTATCGATCAGGCTTTACAACAGGTCTTGCAGCATGTGACGCCGGTTGCACGGACTGAAAGCGCGCCGATCCACACCTGCCGCGGACGTGTTCTTGCGGCTGCTGTGCGTGCACGTGCCGACATGCCCCGTTTCGATCATTCTGCAATGGACGGATATGCGGTGAACAGCAAGGCTTTGGCCGGTGATGGTCCATGGCTATTGCCCGTCAACGGACGTGTCGCAGCGGGTCAGGCTGCGGACACGCCCTACGCGGATACGGATGCCTGTCGGATTTTTACAGGCGCACCCGTTCCACACCCTTTTGACAGCGTGATCATGCAAGAAAATGTCGAGCGGCTCGGAAACATGATCCGGATCAACAGGCGACCTACTATCGGTGAAAACATACGATTGAGAGGGGAAGAACATCGGCGCGGTGCCGAAATCCTGCCTGTTGGAATGATGTTGACACCCGGCGCAATCGCAGCCGCCGCAGCTGCAGGGCATGGGGTCGTCAATATCCGAAGCCGCATCCGCATAACCCTGCTTGCCTCGGGGTCCGAAGTTGCCGCTTCGGGAACGGAAGATCTGACAGGCGGTCAGATTTGGGACGTGAACACGCCGATGTTGCAGTCTTTGCTGTCCCGTCCCGACGTCGATTTGCAAAATGTCATCAAGGTCGATGACAATAAGGACAGCATCCGCTGCGCACTTCAGTCGGCGGCTGCGACCTCGGATTTAATCATCACAACCGGCGGTGTCTCGGTCGGTGATGAAGACCATTTACGCACCGCGGTCACAGCGGCCCGAGGGGAAATCTTTTTTGCCGGAGTCGCAATCAAACCGGGCAAACCCGTCGCGCTGGGTAATATTGGCGATGCTGTCTGGCTCGGGCTACCCGGTAATCCCGGATCTGCCTTCGTAACGTGGTCAGTCATCGGCCAAACCGTTCTGAATACTCTTGCGGGCAACGCGCAGGTTCATCCTGAACGTCGTCATGTGGTTCTTGGGCACAGTTTGAGCCGGAAAGCAGGCCGGTGCGAAGTCCGTGCAGCGCGGATTGTCGGCGTAGATGGCTATGGTCGTGATATCGTTGAATGCCCATCTAATGTGAACTCGGGTCAGGTGTCGCTTCTGGCGACCTCTGACGGTTTGTCGTTTCTTCCTTCCGAAATCGATCATTTTCCCGAAGGGGCCTTGGTCGAATTCCTTCCCTTTGACAATCAATGAGAACCAAAATGCGCATCGCATACACAATGGCCCCGGGCAGGGGCGACACCGACCTTGTCCTGTATCAGGTGGCACAATCGATCATCCAGACCGGTTACTGCCCCGCAGGAACGGCACAGATCAACACAGAGCGCGCTGATGCCGGACCGTGTGACATGGACGTCCTTGTTTTACCCGATGGACCAAAAGTCAGTATTTCGCAAAACCTGGGGCGCGCGGCCCGTGGTTGCAGGCTAGATCCCGAAGCTCTTGAATCCGCAGTCGGACTGGCCTTGGTCAGGTTGCCAGTCAGCGACTGCCTAATCGTAAACAAGTTTGGCAAACATGAAGCCGAAGGCGGAGGGTTTCGTTCCGTCATCGCTGATGCGCTTGCACTCGATCTGCCAGTGTTGGTAGGGCTGAACCAATTAAACGCGGATGCCTTCCTTGAATTCAGCGGAGGGATCGCCGAACGACTTCAGCCTGACGCCGCTGAAATTACAGATTGGCTGTTCGCATGTATCTGCGAAAAGAGAGAGGTGGCTTGAACGGGCAAAACTATTCTGCCTCTTTATATGTTAGCCTCTGGCAAACGGTTCCGTTAGCTCGAAGTTCACATACAACCTAAACGCAGGCATATCTTCGTCATCTTCGACATGAAGGACGCGCATCAAGTTCGCCTGTAGGGCCAGAACAGGTTTGTTCCTTGGTCCAGAGTCGCGGAACGTGAATTAGTGCGCACCACACTCAATGGAAGTACATGCTTCCATCGGGTCGCGCATGCGCCCTTATATCTAGCGTTTGTTTTAGTTTTTCGGGATGTCTCAGAATAAATATGCTTTTTACCGACGCGTCGGTCCCGTAAGAAAACGCAACCAATGCGTGCGGTTCGCCCTTGTCCCAAACAATAAGGCTAAGAAGGCCGTTTACCATGCGGGTTTCGTAAGTATAGCGGTCCCATGCTGGTGACAGCACGGTCGCGATAAAGTTCTGAACAACCGTGGCACCCTCAAGGACATGACGAATTGCGGTTACCTTACCGCCGCTGTCAGCACGCAGATCCACGTCTTTGTTCAGAGCCGCCGCAAACCGCGCAATATCTCCGGTTTGCAACGCAGTCTGAAATTCATCAAGAAGTTTCGTTTGTTGCTTTTGCGACGGCACAAACCGAACTTTTTCTTCTGCAACCAAGCGTCTGGCACGGGACGCCAGTTTGCGCGAATTGGCATCCGAGACACCCAGCATTTCCGAGATTTCCTGATGTGAGATGCTGAAAATATCATGCAAAAGATACGCCGCGCGTTCTTTAGGTGTCAGCCTTTCAAGCAAAAGAAGAAACGCAGTTGATAAGGACGACGCAATTTCCAGCTTGTGTTCCGCGTCTTCAGTTGTTGCCATCTCGATTTGCTCTGGCAGCCAGGGGCCGACATAATCGACCTTGGTCCGTTGCGCAGACTTAAGAATATCCAGGCACCGGTTCGTGCAAACTGCAGTGAGCCATGCGACAGGTTTGTCAGGTAGCTCAGCATCTGCAGCGAACCACTTGTAGGCAGTGTCTTGTACGGCATCTTCCGCTTCGGCCACGGAGCCAAGCAACCGATAGGCGATCCCCATCAACTGGGGACGCGCCTTTTCAAATGCCTCTGTTCGTGCTTGAACCGTCATATCAATACTTGGACACCTGTACTCTGTTCCAAAGGTTGATCATGCTGACGCATGTCGTGATCAATGAGATCATTTGGTCGTCATAATGCGCTCTCAACTCCGACCGCAGCGCCGCATAGTCGGTGTCGCGCGCAAGATACGTCAGTGCTTCGGCCCATGCAAAAGCTGCTTTTTCGGCTGGCGTGAATTCTCTTGCATGACGCCACGCTGCCAGACGATCCAGACGTTCGCTGGTTTCTCCATCTTTGCGGGCATCGGTGCTGTGCATTTTAACGCAGAATGCACATTCATTGATTTGTGAAACCCGCAGCTCGATCAGGTGCGACAGTGCATGCGGCAAGCCTTTCTTTGCCATCAACTCATGTGTTGCCCCAAGGTGCCCCAGAATATCACCGATGGATTGTTCGTATTGGACGGGTTTGCCGGTATCAGTACCCATGTCAGTCATTGTCACTTCCTTGTCATTGTCTTTCAATCTAGTGACGATCAAGGACAGCAAAGTGTGACGACCCGCACATCTTTTGACTTCTAAGAATCGCTGAAGCTCTTCTGCGCAGCAAATTCGCGCCGCGCTTGCTGACTTCTTGCGCATTCAATTGTTGCTAACGCGTCGTTACCTCGAATCTGCACATGTGGAGGTTCGAGATGAGCGACACACCAACTAGCCAAGCCAACCCAGTTGCGGCTTGGGGTCCGGCCAGCCTGTACGAAGGGTGGGCGGTGGTAAAACTCGCGACACCAATCGCACTGGGAATGATCTCGGGCGTGTTGCTTACAATGATTGACGCGATGATGGTCGCCGAATTGGGGACTGACACCATTGCCGCTGCCGGATTGGCGTCCAGCGCCTTTATCGTCATCAATTCAGCCGCTTTGGGGTTTGTCGCCGTCATAGGAGTACATGTGGCAAAGTGCATGGGGGCGGGCGAGAAGGCGGCTACCGAGGCCGCTGCGGTCACAGGAATGAGTGTCGGTTTTCTCGTCTCTCTACTGGGTCTTGCTGCAATGCTGTTGGCGGGTCCGGTACTTGAGGGGCTCGCGCCGAACGGTGCTGTGAAAAGGCTATTTGCCAGCTACTGGTCAGTCCTCGCCTTCGCCATTGTTCCGCACGTTATGTTGGCAGCACTTCGGAGTATCTATAACGGGGTCGAAAGACCGTGGTTCGCGCTTGGGTTTTCGGGACTTGCACTTTTGCTTAACGTGCCACTCAACCTGTTGTTTATTCATGGCTTTGGACCTGTACCCGCGCTTGGGTTGACAGGTGCCGGTATCGCAAGCGCCTTGGCAAAACTGGTGACGCTACTGCTGATGATCACGCATTGGCGTCTCTCAAAGCAGCTTGCGCATGTTCGTAGTCGTGGCAGAAAGACCCCGCTCTCCATCTTGGACCAACTCAGAGACGGCGCGCCTGTGGCATTGGGAAGCCTGGGTGAGGGGTCCGCCTACGCGCTCAGCGGCATGTTGATGAGCGCCCTGGGCGCCGTGGCGCTTGCTGCACATCACGCGGCGCACTCCGTTGGAGTTGTGTTCTACATGGTGCCGATCAGCTTTATGATCGCGTCCTCGATCCGAACGGCAAGGTGCTTGGGCGCTAACCAGACTCGGCTGATTTCCAGCGTTTGGATTGGAACTATGGCTTGGATGGCTGTCTGGTCGCTCGTTGTTTTCTTGTTCCTGCTCGCAACGCGTGAGTGGTTTGTTTCCAGACTATTGACCTCTTCAGATGCACGACCACTGGCACTGGCGCTTTTTCTGCTCGTCGGATTTACACATTACGCTGACAGCTTGCAGTCTGTGGCACTGGGCGTGTTAAGGGGATTGTCCGACAACGCGGTGCCTAATCTGATCTCGGTTCTGTCGTATTGGGTCATTGCCCTGCCCCTGGCCGCAGGACTGGGGTTGGGGTTGGGGTTTGGGGCAGTGGGGATAATGTCCGGCTACACCATCGGGGTCCTGGTGGCCGCGGCTGTCCTGCATCTTCGCTTAGCTCGGCGGTTGCGCTTGCTGCCCCACAACCGACTTTAGCGCAGAAGTAAATGCCTGAACCTTGGCTGTTCGATGCAAATCGACATGGGTAACCAGCCAAATGGGCTCGGCCCAACTGCGGCATGGTTCAAGGACTTCGGTCATCCCCTGCCCAACCGCAAGATGTCGTGGAACGAAGCCCACACCCAAGCCACACAGGACCGCCTTCCAAAGCACCGGATAGCTGTTGCACCGCATGCCAATTGTCCGCGCAGGGACAGCGGCGCGCAGCCAATCCCCCCAGCTCGACGCCGGAACACTATTGGATGCCGCAACAAATATTTTGTCTGGAAGATCTGCCGAGTTCTCGGGCCACTCGAACCCTTGTTTACTGAACAGGCCAACGTCGAACATGGCAATTCTGGAAACAACGTAGTCAGGGTATGAGGGTCGAGAGCCCATACGCAACGCCACGTCTGCCTCTCCGTATTCCAGCTTCATTGGCTGATCACAGATATGCGCGCTGACATTCAGCTGCGGCGCTGTCTTCTTTAACTCAGTCAAAGCTGGCAGAGCGAGGTAGCTGAGGTCATCAAGAAACGTAAGTGTCAGCGTCCCCTCAAGCGAGCCGTTTGAAGCCGAGGCCAGCTTTTTTAGCGAAAGGAACTGCGTTTCACTGAAGTCCGCCTTTTCAAGCAATTCCAGGCCCAGCGATGTTGGGGACATGCCCTTTGCGTGCCTCAGGAAAAGTGTGGACCCAAAATATCCCTCCAACGTATCGATATGGCGCGCAACGGTTGCCCGGTGAAGCCCAAGACTGTCCGCTGCACCCGCTATTGTGCCAAGTTTTGCAACCTTCGCGACCGTTCGAATCTCATTCCAGTGACGCATTGTTTTTGCCTTTGTGTTCGTCTTTGGACGTCATCGGTTGTGCACGGACGAGCGTCCTTTTGGTTCAGCAAGTTAAAGACGAACGACGACCCGTAAACGTGACAGGCATTGCCCGAAGGCCAGCAAAAAAGAGACGCATCCCATGGTGCCAAGCTGAACCAAAAGGCCGTAGCCAGTGCTACCCAATCAGGTTGAGGCCCAACGCACCAACAGCCACGATGGCAAAGTGGGTCAATTGTGACTCAGGCAAGTGTGAATAGTAAGCAAACCATGACCCACTGACCATCAGCAAGAACCCCAAGACCATAAAACCGGAAAACCCGTAAACCAACAACGTCTCGGACGACTCGACTGGCGTGCCGACATAAGCGTCCCAGGACAACGTTGCAAAGCCCCACCACAAGAGGGTCGCAACCAACAGCTCGGTCATGCAGATGACCGCCAAGGCCAGCTTACCCCAGACAGGGGCGTGCACCGCCCGCTTCATCAACGGAGTGTCAGGGGTGTTTGGCAAGCGTAATGCAGACATCCCCATGATAAATCCAATGTAAGAGCTTCCGTGATTGAACGCCGCAAGGTTGTTTAGGATCGAAACCGATACCCAGCTCGCTAGTCCGCCAGCCAAGACCACGAGTGGTAGGATATTTGACACAGTCTCTATCATGCTTTCACGCCTTTTATTTTGGGTGTTTGTGTTGATGCGCGCGCGGCAAAAAACATACTTGCCAGCGGTGCGACGAGGAAAATCAAGCTCATCCAGAACGCAGCCGAGGACGCCCCTTCTACGACGTCGGCTTGCTGCATACCGAACCGGTTTGCCACAAGGCCCGCCAACCCCGCGCCAAGAGCCGTTGCGAACAATTGAACCGTTGTAATAGCGCTTGCTGCAAGGTCTTCCTCTTGCTGAGGGGCAGAGCGGTAGATTTTGGTCGTAAGATGCGGCCAGCAATAACCAATGCCAAAGCCTACAAGCAACAGCCCGAGACAGATTGGAATGAGCGACAAAAACGACGCGCTCGGTTCCGGCAAAAACACCGTTTGAACAAGAAGTCCCAGAAAACTGAACGCAGCGCCAAGGGACAATGTACGCTCTGCCTTCCTGCCCGTATAACCAGCCGAGATGGCAGACGCCAAAGTCCATCCCACCGCCATTAATGCGCCGATGTACCCGGCGGCCAGCGGAGATTGCCCATGAAGCACCTGGAGAAAGTAAGGCACGAACGTCTCGGGCTGCATTCCGATCAACAGGAAGGCGATGCAGGCGTACAGCGCACCGAATGGGGACAGAAAGGACATGCCCCCGGTCGGCATCAACTTTGCACGCAGATTACGCTCTGCCCATACCCCGAGAAAGCCGGCAACCCCGCAAGCCAATAGCCCAAAAAACAGGTTCTGATCCGTGGGGTCAGCAGCTACCAGAGAAACTGCAACAACGACACCAACCATGGCCAGTAATTGCAGGCTGGGAATGGCTTCCTTTTTGTGTGTATGGGCGACCTCACGCTGTTTGCCCGGTATGAAGCGGTTCGAAAGCAGGGCAATCACGGCTGCAAAAGGAAGCAAGCTGTAAAACGCCATACGCCAGTTGTCGTATTGCGCAAAGACCCCTCCAACGGCAGGTCCAAGCAGCGTGGCAACGCCCCACATGAGCGTGATGAAACCAATCGCCAAAGCCCAAAGGCGATTTGGGAAAACCATACGAATGACGGTGTAGGCAAGTGCGTAGAGCATGCCGCCGCCTGCACCTTGCACCGCGCGCCCCGCATTCAAAATGCTGATATTCCAAGCGCTAGCGCAGGCTGACGTACCCAATGCAAACAACACGAGCGCGCTCAGATAAGCCCCTCGCGCCCCGACAGCATTCTTTACCCGAGACGTGAGGCCCGCACCCACAATCGAGAAAAGCACGAAGAACGTCGTGCTCCACGAATAGTAGTTCAAACCCCCAATCTCTGCGACTACCGAGGGCAGAATCGTGGCCGAGACAAACACATTCATCGCGTGCAGAACAACACCCCCGCCGAAAATTACCGAATAAGGCAGATATTCTCGCGAAACCAGTTCTCTCCAGCGACTTGGGGTGGCATTTGTAACTTCGGTCATTGATCGCTCCGTTCGGTGTTGCCTTCGCCGCATGGTTCGAGGCGGGTGTCGTGAACATGACGATCCGAAAAGCTCCAACGTGACGGGTCGACCATTAACAAGTCGCTGACTAAATCACTCTGAGGTGGTGTAGAAAATGCGTGCGGGTTGCTTTTGTCCGTCCGGAAACCGCTGGCAACGCAGACGTAGAAGCGAAAACTGACGGTACCAAAATCTGGTACGAAATTAGCTTACGCTTTTATCGATAAGGATGCTGGCCGTGAGCCACTGCTGTAGGCACCGCTGGCCTTCGCAAGACCAAAAGCCAAAACGCCCACAATCAATTCCATTGCGGTTACCCCAACCAGGCTTGCCGCAGGAACACCATCAACCAACATGCTGAAAAAGCGTGCAATGCCGAAAGGCAAGTAGACCAGTCCAATCGAGATTAATGCAATGCGGTGCGCCCAATACGCAAACGCACTAAAACAAAGCAGCTGTCCGGCGACCAGTAGGAAGCCACCTGGCGCTCGGATCTCCGAAAGCAGGTTTGGATCATCCATCAGGGTTACGCCATTTTTCGCGTGCAAAACATGCGGGAAGAACACCATCGCAGCCCCTGCCCCGATTAGCATCAAACCAGCGACAATAATAAAAATTGTATTTACGTGTCTGATCACTTCCGCCCCCTGTATCCTTCGACTTGCGCGTTGCTGCGCAGCTTATGAAGAACAGTTATGTTTGGCCTAAACGGCATTGAAGCTATCGGAGTGCTGCATCACATGCGCGCTCGATCCTTTTTACGCAGTGGAATACGCAAGCAGACACACGCTTTGGATCATGTGCGCGAAGGCCTGGGTAACGCCCCGCGCAGGTGCGCGTTCAATCATTCCTTAAACTATTCATGGGATGTGGCGAGAAGAACAGACTAACAGGATTGAGATTTAGATATGGGCGTTAGGTTTGGGACAATTTCGGCGAAACTTCTTGCAGCCACTACCGTCGCGATCACCGGACTGATGCTGTGCTTCACGGCATATGCAGCGTTTGAGAAATCCAAGGAAGTAGAAGAGGAAGTGTTAGACCGTGCGACGGGATATGCCAATGAGCTTGCTCTGAAGCTTTCGACCGAGTTGATTGAGGCAAGTTCGGCCGCATCTGCACTGGGCGGCGCAATTTCGGGGTTGGTAGCGGAAGGCAACGCCACAACCGATCAGGTCATCAATTTGATGAAGGGGGTACCCCAGCGATACGATCTGGTGTTTTCATCTTACATGAGCGGCATTCCAAACGGCATAACCGAGCAGTTTATTCGGGGTCTTGAGGGTCGGAATGATGACGGTGTGTTTACGCCCTATTGGACCAAATCCAAAACGGGTGAGCTGACTTTTGAAACATTTACGGTCAACCCAAATGAAACCGGCGAATGGTATCGTCTTCCGATTGACACCGCAAAAAGCGCGATCACCGAACCTTACCTGTCAGAGGCGGGGCGCTTGCTGACTTCTGTTTCTGTTCCGGTTTTCGTCCAAGACCAGATCATCGGCGTTGCTGGTGTCGACATTCTTTTGGATGAATTGACGCAACTGGTGAACGACTTTTCGGTGTACGAAGGTGGCAATGTGATGCTCATTGGGCAGGGTGGTAAATTCCTGGCTCATCCTGATGCGGACATGCTGACCAAACCTTTTGAGGACGAGGGGCAGGCAGAGTACCGCGCCGCGATGGCAACGGGCGAAACACAAGTGCAATCCAGGCTTGCAAGCGGCGCAACACGTGTATTCCTGCCTTTTACCGCATATGGCATGAACAAGACTTGGGTTGTTGTTTTAGAAATCCCGCGAGACGTATTCGTAAGTCCGGTACGCTGGAGTGTGGTTGAGCAGTTAATCACTGGGTTCTTGCTGCTGGTATTGACCCTTTCAACTATTTTCTTTTCCGTTCAGGCGTTGGTGAGCCGCCCCTTGGGAACCCTTCGTGGTGTCGTTGAAAATCTGTCCGCAGGCAATGTCGACGAACCCATTGATCTTCAGTCGCGCCGCGATGAGATAGCCGATATTTCAGTGTCAGTCGAAACCCTGCGCCAGGGCCTGGAACAGAAAAAAGATCTGGAAATCGCCCGGCAGAAAGAACAAGGCGAACAAGCAGATGTTGTGCAATCGCTGGCTCAGGGTCTGCAACACCTTGCGGCGGGTCAGTTGGATGCAGAAATCGACGAGGAGATGCCGGGGCGTTACGAAAAATTACGGCAGGATTTCAACGCGACCGTTTCTACGCTGAAGCGCACAATTGGTGAGGTTGTTGACGCCGCCGGATCGATCCGCGATGGCTCTGTTGAGATCAGTCAAGCCTCTGACGAGCTATCGCAGCGCACCGAAAGCCAGGCGGCGACCTTAGAACAGACAGCGGCCGCGCTTGATGAGTTGACCGCCTCGGTAAAATCTGCCGCCGAAGGTGCTCGCAACGTAGAAAACTCGATGGGTATTGCAAAAACCGAAGCCGAAGAAAGCGGCGAAGTTGTACAAAACGCTATTCAGGCCATGCACGAGATCGAGCAGAGCTCGAATTCGATTTCCCAGATTATCTCGGTAATTGATGACATTGCTTTCCAGACAAATCTGCTGGCGCTCAATGCCGGCGTTGAAGCAGCGCGCGCGGGTGAAGCAGGTCGCGGGTTTTCGGTGGTTGCCTCAGAGGTCAGGGCATTGGCACAACGCTCGTCTGAAGCCGCACGAGAGATCAAGTCTCTGATCGGAGAAAGCGCACAAAACGTCCAACAAGGTGTTGTTTTGGTAGGCAAAACAGGAGAGGCGCTCAACAGCATCATGGAGCGTGTTACCCATATCTCGAAACTGGTCTCTGACATTGCAGAAGGTGCAGCCGAGCAATCCATGGGATTGGGTGAGATAAACTTGGGCGTCAACCAACTTGATCAGGTCACACAAAAAAATGCGGCCATGGTCGAGGAAGCCACAGCTGCAGGTCATATGCTCAAAAGTGATGCAGAGCGACTTACGGAGATGGTCCGACACTTTACCATCGATGGTACTCGTGGCGCTGACGCATATTCGCTGCCGCACGGGTCTGACAGCAATAACAGAGACTGGTCAGAGGAGGTTTCACGGCAACAACCCATGGCGATGGCGGTCGGGGATTCGTCTTCAACACGGATTTGGCAAGAGTTCTGATCCTGTAAGCGCAGACAGAATCGTAGAAAGACAGGACTGCCAATTGTAGTGGCAGGGCGAGCGAGCAATTGGTTGAATTCGCCGAAACGCTAAAAAGGCGTTGCTGTGTAGTGCTCGGGATGCTTCAACTCTTCAAAAACTCCACGGGTCCGGGACGCAATGATGCCCCGGGCCGATTTCCAAGTTCTTGATGTGGAAAGCATCCCTCGCCGGACCAACCCTGTAAATCTAACGGGAAAGGAAAAACACCAAAATGCGTTCGGTTTAAACCTTTCCTCGCTCAGATAAGGCTGCCGATAGGGTTGCAGAAAATAAAATGGAACCGCGCACGGGGATATCGCGGACAACGTCCCGGCAGGCACGATGTCATCAAATCGCCGAACCAAAACGCGAACCTGATAGATCCGCAGAAGGTCCAACAACGGAGGAAGGCAAACCAGTGAGCGCAGCTTTTCACTCGATGGACATGGTTGTTGACCCCACGCTCTGAAACTGGTGCCGACGCATTATTGCAGGATACAGACGACCGCGAATTCAATGTGCATACGTCGTCAGCAATGATCGCAACGTTAGTTTGCCAGGGATTTCCAAGTTGCTTGGGCGTTCTGATCCGGTTAACCGACTGGCTCCAAGAACTTATCGTCTATGCACCGCCACAAGGAACTGCGGTTCCTTCGGCAGGTCATCGTCTTTATGGTCTAGATTCAGGATGCATTGATTTAAGGGTCGCGGCGGGATTCACGGCACCGAAAACGGAGCTATGGCATGAGCGACCTTTCTTGGCTCACGGCCGAGCAGATGGCCAAGCTTTCCCCTTTCTTTCCGAGGGCGTATGGAAAACCACGTGTTGTTGACAAGAATGTGGTGAGTGTAATTACCACCATCAATCGCAATGGTTTACGGTAGCGTGACGCCCCCAAGGAATAAGGGCTGCACAAAACGCTCTACAGCCGGTGAAAGCGTTGGAGCGAGAATGGTATCTTCGTTCGGATTGTGGTCTGCTTGGCTACCGAACACGGTGAGGAAAAGACCGTGACGATCGATGCGACCTACCTGAAAGCACACCGTACCGCGACCATTATGGCCTTGAAAAAAGGGGGCGTGTAGGTCTGATTGGTCGAACCAATGGTGGCATCAACACCAAACTGCATACTATCTGCGACAGCCAAGGGCGGCCGCTCAGCTTTTTTGTCACCGCTGGTCAAGTCAGTGACTACATCGGTGCTCGAGCATTGCTCAGCAGCGTTTCAAATGTGGACTGGCTGATCGGGGATCGTGGTTATGATGCCGACTGGTTCCGCGCGACGCGTTGAATGACAAGGGGATACACGCCTGCATCCCCGGCAGAAAGCAAAGCAAAATTACTGTGAAGTATGACAAGCGTCGATACAAACGGCGCAACCGTATTGAGATTATGTTCGGCAGGCTCTAGGATTGGCGGCGCGTGGAAACACATTATGTTCGAAATTCAAAGGTCTTCCTCTCCGCCAGCGCCCTCGCGGCAACCGTCATTTATTTGTAATGAATCCTGACATTAGGTCTATCCGTGTTTTGCCCTCGGTGCAGTCGATTTTTAGAGTAGACTTGCTCAACGCGGCATGACGGTCAACTAGGCTCAGGCTCATACCAACAGAGCCTTTCGCGTCCGCCATGATCATTCTCTGCCTTCGAAAATCACTACGCCAGAACTAGCGTCTTAGATGAAAGTGGAAGCCGATTTCGCGGCCACGACAGTCCGACGTGGGAAGACTTTGCCTGTCTCGATCATAGCCAATCAAAGAGGTAAACACGCGAACAGCAGAGTTTTTGCCACAAACCCATCGCGGACCCGTTGTTCAAAGGCAAACTCCGTCACAACGGGTCAGACAAGCGGGCTGCATCAGCCTGATGCACCCACTGCCAACAAACCAACTGTCCCTGCAATGAAGCAAAAAGGTTGGATCAGAGATTGATACGGAAAGCCGCAAAACCGTCTTTGCCTTCGCCGGCATCCTCAATCGAAACACCTTTGACGTCATCTATGTAGTCGCGTGCCTTCGGGCCAGTCTCGAACAACACGGTCGTGTCTTCAAGTGGCGCAAAAGACCAGTTTGCATCTGCCTTTGGATCAATCGTTCCCTGCTCAACAATATACCGCACGATGACGTCGCGGTTGGTGTCCGGTGCCTCAAATACAATTGTATCGCCCAATGCACCGGGGAATGAGCCGCCGCCTGATGCGCGATAATTGTTGGTGGCGATGATGAACTCCATGTCATCTGTGACCGGCTCACCATTGAAGGCAAGGTTCACGATCCGGGCCGCATCGGGGTTGACCTCTTCACCTTTGGGGCCAAAGCGGGAAGGCTGGGACAGATCGATCTGATAGGTCACACCGTCCATCACGTCAAAATTGTAGGACGGGAATTCCGGATTGAGGAGGATCGCGTCTTTCGATCCTGCCTCGACCTGATTGAACATACCGGCAGACCGTTCCAGCCATCCACGCACTTGGGCACCGTTCACGCGCACTGCACGGACCGTGTTCGGGTAAAGATAAAGGTCTGCCACGTTCTTGATGGCAACGTCCCCAACCGGAACATCGGTATAGTAGTCCGGCCCACCGCGACCGCCGGCTTTGAAGGGCGCTGCCGCAGACAGAATAGGCAGTCCTTCGTGCTCGGTGCCTTTCAGCATCTCTTCGATATACCATTTTTGTGCAATGGATACGATCTGCACAGAGGGGTCATCCGCGACCAGCGCGAAATAGCTGTGCAAGGGGGCAGATGTCTTGCCGACAGCGCGCCGCACATAGGCCAGTGTTTCGTCGTGTTCTTTGGCAACCGAGTCGAGAACCTTTTGATCGTCTCCGACCAAAGCAGTGATCGAGCGGTCTTCGTTGCGTTTTGAAATCGGTCGCGCCTCGGACGTCGTGGTCACCACGCGCCATTCATTTCCGTCCCTTTCCAATAGCAGGTCTAACAAGCCAAGGTGCGACCCCCAGAAGCCGCCCATTACGGCAGGTTTGCCCATTAGTGTGCCGTTCTCCACATCAATCCCGGGGCGATCTGCAAATGTAGGCGACGGGAAGACGAGGTGATTGTGACCCGTGACCAGCGCATCGATCCCGTCGACACCGGCCAGAACGACCGACGCGTTTTCCATACCCTCTTCATGGTCCGCACCACCGATCCCCGAATGCGACAGGGCGATGATCAGGTCACACCCCTGTTCCTTCATCTCAGGCACATAGGCTTGCGCGGTTTCGACGATATCCCGTGTTTCGACATTACCGTCCAGATGCTTGCGGTCCCAGTTCATGATCTGTGGCGGAGTGAAGCCGATGACGCCAATCTTGATTGGATGCTTTGTGCCATCGCCCATTTCGATTGCGCGATCGAGAATGACGTAAGGCTGCACGAGCGTCTTGTCGTCGCGAGGGTTCGCGCCCTTTTCTTTTGCGACATTTGCCAAAACAACGGGGAACTCAGCCCCGGCCAAAGCCTTGTCCAGAAACTCCAACCCATAGTTGAACTCATGATTGCCAAGAGTTGCGGCATCATAGCCGACCGTGTTGAATGCGGTGATAATTGGGTGGCTGTCCCCGTCTTTCATGCCACGCTCATAGGCAATGTAGTCCCCCATCGGATTGCCCTGCAAGAAATCACCATTGTCGACCAAGAGAGAATTCGTCGCCTCAGACCGGATTTCATTGATGATCGAGGCAGTACGCGAAAGGCCAACCGTGTCACGAGGTTTGTCAGCGTAGTAATCATAAGGGAAGACATGGACGTGTATGTCTGTGGTTTCCATGATCCGCAGATGCGCTTGATTGTTTGCTGCAGCAGCTGAGAACGGATGCAGGGTGATCGCCGCAGTGCCGGCGGCCGTCGTGGCAAGAAACTGGCGACGCGAAATAGAGGAACGGTTGGAAAAAGACATGGGTCACCTTTCAAGTGTGTTGGCCAACGCGGTTTTGTACACTTTCCACAACAGCCGTGTGACATTGGTTACCAGCATATCTGACGCGTCGATTGCAGGATATGCTGAACAACACCATACTCAAACTTCAAGGACTTGCTAAGGGTCCGTCGCAAAATCTGGCGTTGACCGAAGCTATCGCTCTGGTTGGTTTGATTTGTCCGCGCTCTTTGCAAATTAACGGGCCCAATTTTCTTGAGTCCAAACTGCCCTTTTTCGGTCAAATAAAAAGTAGCGATGCGAGCAAAAGTTGCTCAAGCGAAGCTTTTGAAGCCGAGCATCGCGCGCGCGCACACATTTTGATGAATTGCTGATCCTGTTCAATTGCGGTGTCGATGCAGATCGACCTTGCACCTTCGATGCCCGCATAAACTGACGGCCCAAAAACCTGCGCCGTGACGGTGGGGTGACTCGTACCGTTTTACTCCGTCGCCATTGGACCATCACATGAGCACACTGTCTTCGCGGTACAATGGGATAAATATGGTTCTATTCATCAAGCGTTCGTGTGCGTACGGAATTTGCCGCCACTTTCGTTTCCATTCTGCGGCCAAACCAGCCGCGACACGCCTACTGCTCAATCGAGAAGTTGGTACTGCTGTTTTTCAGCTTAACCAATCGGACGGATGAACCGTTTTTTCAAGCTTTCAAGGCGCAGTTCACGAAGCGAGTCAAAGAAGACCGCAACAAAAATGATCAAACCTTGAAGGATGGGTTGCAGGTACAAATTGATGCCTGCAAAGACCAAACCCGATTTGACGACCTGAATCATCGTCGCGCCGACGACGGCACTCCACATCGATCCAATGCCCCCGAACAGACTTGCACCACCAAGGACTGCAGCCGCAATCACATCAAATTCACGCCCTTCACCGAACCCGGCATCCAAACGGCCGATCTGGGCGATCAACACAAAACCGGCAAGTGACGCACAGGTCGAACAAATGATGTAAACCGATGCCTGAATCTTGCGTGTATTGATCCCGGCTTTGCGTGCTGACTCTGGATCGTTGCCAAAGGCATAGACCTGCCGTCCAAATGTCGTTTTCGACAAAACGACATGCGCCAGAAGGGCCACTGCGGCGAAAACCAAGATGGGCATGGGAACGCCAAACACCTTGGATAGGCCAAACGCTCTTAGGTCTTCCGAGAAGTCGAACTGCCGTGAAGACGTGAGCCATGCGCCAAAGCCCCGGAAAAAGAAAAGCGTCGAAAGGGTCACGATGAACGGAATGATACGCAGAACGACTATGAAAAAGGCGTTGATCGAGCCGATCACAATTCCTGCAAGCACAGCTGTAATCAAACCGCCGGTAACGCCAACGCCAAGATCACGCATGGCAAAGCCTGCAATCAACGGTCCAAGATACATCGCCGACCCAACCGACAAATCGATCCCGGCAGTCAAAAGGACAAAGACCATTCCAATTGCGGCTATGCCGATGAACGATGCCTGTTTCACCACATTTCCAAGGTTTTCAGGCCCTAGGAATGTCGGCGCGTTCAGTCCAAAGGCCAGAAGCAAAAAAACAAACATGACCACGGTGCCGTGGCGCGAGAGAAAGTCTAACACCAGTTCATTTGTATTCTTGTTCATTGGCTGACTTCTCCGAATGCCATTGCCAGAATGGCGCTTTCCACAAAAGAGCTCCGGTCAAATTCTCCCATGATCTCACCGCGGTTCATGACCACAATCCGATCACACATGCCTATCAGTTCTTCCAACTCTGACGAGATGAAGAGGATCGAGTCCCCCTCGGCGGCCATCGTGTCGGCAAGCGAGTAGATTTCGTATTTGGCGCCGACATCCACGCCGCGCGTTGGTTCATCAAGGATGAACATACCCGGTTGGCTCATCAGCCATTTTCCGATGACGACTTTCTGCTGGTTGCCACCCGACAATGCCCGCACCGGCTGGACATGAATGTCACCCGCCTTGACGCGGACTTCGTCACGCATTCGCTCCACATCTGTCTTCAGCTTCGCCCGGTCCAGTAAGCCGACAGGCGCACGCCCAAATGTCTCGACTGAAACAAGGCTCAAGTTGTCCGAAATGGCCGCATCCATCATCAACCCTTCTTCGCGCCGGTCCTCGGTTACAAAGGCAAGCCCTTGCGCGATACGGGATCGAATACCGCCTTCCAGCACCTGGTTGTTGAGACGCATTTCCCCACGTTCCACCGGATCCAAGCCTGAGATGATACGTGCCAACTCGCTGCGGCCCGATCCCATCAACCCGAACAGACCAAGGATTTCTCCTCGCCTGATCGAGAAGGAAACATCCTCGATGATACCGGGTTGGGAAAGGCCCGTCGCTTCGAACAAAACGTCTTCGGACGGCGGCGCAGTCCGGTCCGGGAACAGGCCGCCCAACTCGCGGCCGATCATGGCGCGGATCATTTCGGGGATGCCGAATTCAGAAATCGGGCCCTCTGCAACAAGATTTCCGTCGCGCAGGACAGCAACCCTGTCACACATTGCCTGCACATCAGATAGGATGTGGCTGATATAGATGATCGTCTTTCCTGCCGCTTTCAGCGCCCGCATCGTGTCGAACAACCGGGCGGTTTCGCGCGGGGTAAGCGACGTCGTCGGCTCGTCAAAAATGATAAGCTCCGCGTCGGAATGAAGTGCCTTGGCGATCTCGACGATCTGCCGTTCACCGGGGGCCAGGTTGTCGATCTTGGTTTCGGGACGGGCATCCAGGTTCAGTTGCTTCAACAAGTCACTGGATCGGTCTCGAATTGCGCGGCGATCGATCATCCCGAATTTCGTGGGAAACCCGTCGATGAATATGTTTTCGGCGACAGTCAGGTTGGTGAACAGGTTCAACTCCTGATGGATAAAGGCGATCCCACACCGCGTGGCATCACTGGCGCCATTGGGCCTATAGCTCTCGCCACACCACTCCATATTGCCGGATGTTGCCGAGACGACCCCGCCAATCATGTTCATAAGGGTGGACTTGCCTGCCCCGTTTTCACCAATGAGGCCAAGCACCTCGCCCCTGCGGATTTTCAGGTTCATGCCGGAAACGGCGGGAACTCCAAAGTATTCCTTGCGGAGGTTTTTCAGCTCGAGAAGCACGCTCATGTTGACTGCTCCCGCATGATCTTGGTTCGCAACACGTCCAACAGCGCAGCCACAAGGATGACCCCGCCCTTCACCATGTCGATATGAAAGGAAGACAGGTTCATCAGGTTAAGTGTGTTGGACAACAGCACAAAAAACAGCACCCCGAACACGGTCCACAAAACCTTGCCCTTTCCGCCGAAAAGGCTGGTGCCGCCGATCACCGTCGCGCCGATTACATCAAGAAGGAACGTGCCTTCACCTAATGTGGGTCGTCCGGCCTCGAGCCGCGCAGAGTAGAGGATTGCTCCGATGGTGGCGCAAAACGCCGAGATCATGAATACCATGATGATGATGCGCCGCACCGGAACACCCGATATTTCGGCCGCCTTGCGGTTGGACCCGATGGCAAAGACCTGTTTGCCAAATACCGTGCGCGAAAGCAGGATGTGTGCCACGATGGACAGGGTCACAGCGATCACCATTGGATAGGTGATAAACGAGTAAATCTGACGCCTTGGTATCTTGCTGGTTTCCTGCGGCCCGAAATAGACCGACACGATATCGCCTTTACCAAGCTTGACATAGGCCTCGGGCAGGTTCCGGATGTTTTCGGACTGGGTCAGGTAAATGGCAAAGGCCGACACGGTCATCATCGCCACAAGCGTGACCATGAACGGCGGCATACGAAAAAATGCGATGGCCGCGCCGTTTAGAAAACCGATAAACACACCGGCCATCACCATGCAGATCAGTGCCAACGAAAGTGCTCCGGCCTGCCCATTGAACAGGCCGCCGGACTCGTCAATGAACACGCCCCATACTGGCGCGTTGCTCAGTACGTCCGGCGACGCGGTGGTGGCAGCAAGGATCGCCAGCACAACGGATGTAAATCCGATTACAGCCCCCTGGCTCAGGTCGATCCCGGCGACTGTCAGAACAAAAGTCTGGCCCACGGCAACCACTAGCAAGGGCCACATGTTGGAAAGGACATTCGAGATATTGGCCGGGTTCGACAGCGTCGGCAGGAACGGCACCAACATCAGGAAATAGGCCATCGACAGGTAAAGCACAAAATAGTCGGACAGAAAGAGTCCCTTGACCCGATTAGCAACTTCAGCTCGTCGCAAGTCGAAACCGTATCTGGTTGTCATAGTCGTCATTGCTCCCGCCCCAAGTGTCTTTTGGGCGGGCGGTCGTAACCGCCACTAACCCCGGTTCTGAGCTTAATTGTCCAAGAAGCCGTCAGCGAGAAGGACGCATCCCCACATATCCATTTCGCGCTCGTCGATATTGTCGGCCGTCAACGCAAAGCCCGGATCCTCGATCACTTGGTTGGGTTGTGCTTCTTCGGCCTCGATAGCCTTCAGAATGGCGTCCAGCGCGGCCTCAGCTTCGAAAAACAGGTCCTGTACTCCTGTTGCGTCGACATACCCCTCTTTGATCAGTTTACAGGCAGTTGCGTCACCATCGAGACCACCCATCAGGACATGCCCCTCTTCCCCTCTCTTCTTCCACATACCGCGTGGCTCGAATACCGAACGGATGGTCGGGAACAGGAAATCGGACGAGGTGAACAACAGGTCGATGTTGGGGTTCGCGGTCACGGCCGCTTCAAGGTTGGCAAGTGCGGTCGCGGCATCCCATTCCGATGCAACTTCGATTGGGGTGTTAAACGCATCGCCATGACGGTTGATGGCATTGTAAAACCCATTTTTGCGACCAACTGCGTTGGGGTCGCCAAGATCACCAACGATAATCAGTGGGGTCAGCTTCTCACCGGGGTTCTCTGCAATCGCCCTTTGCGCAAGATATTCAACCGCCTGATCGGCAATGGACGCGTTGTCGGCCACGACAACAATGCCGCGCGACAGGTCGGACGGTGGGCGATTGAAGACCGCGATAGGCACATCGTTGTCCTGAGCTTCCTTGACAATGGTGACAGCACTTTCACCGTCCTGCGGAATAATGATGATCCCATCGACGCCTTGGGCGATACAGTCGCGGACCTGCTCAAGCTGCCGGTTCGCATCTTCATTAGCGTTACGCTCAATGACGGTGTGGCCTTTCTCGGCCAGAGTTCTCGTGATCGCGGTGTGTCCCGCAACCCAGAACTCAGTTTCCAGGTCTTGAAAAGCGAAACAGATATTTGCCGCCGAAGCCGGCGCTGCAAGCCCCATTGCCGCAGCGGTTGCTGCAATTGCTAAAGCATTCTTTTTCAATGGTCTTCTCCCTATGT
The DNA here is from genome assembly GCF_056159225.1 of Ruegeria sp. AWH4_226. Classification (NCBI taxonomy): domain Bacteria; kingdom Pseudomonadati; phylum Pseudomonadota; class Alphaproteobacteria; order Rhodobacterales; family Roseobacteraceae; genus Ruegeria; species Ruegeria sp. AWH4_226. The sequence goes on from NZ_JBSWUU010000002.1 coordinate 552,833, forward strand.
TGGTTGGAACCTGATGGCTCCGTTTTCAACGCGCAAAGGCGTCTTTTCCCGGCATCGCATGGCGCCAGGTTCTCATGTGAGTGTGGCTGTAAGCTCTCCTTTTTCCGATGTCGCCAAGCTGCCCAGGCGCAGACGTTCATAGAGGTCCGTCGGACCCATCTGTCCGCCCTTGAGCATGATATGAATCGGTTCGCGGTCAGGATCCGCAAAGTGGCCTGTGTGCAACGCCGCGCCACCGGCAAGCGGGAACCGCGGTGTCAATGCAGCGATCCCCAGCGCCGTCGTGGCATGGCTCGACGTGTCGCCCCCGGCAATACCGACCCGTGTCAGTTTCTGAGCGTCCACGAGGCGCGCAAGGATGCGCCCCATGACCCGTGCTAGGGCGATCCGGGCTTCGGACAAAGAAAGCCCGGTCTCAGTGGCGGCCTCGCGAAACGCGCTGATCCGCGCGTCTGACGGGCCGTTTGCTGCGTGCAAGATGACATCCCTGCCAGCCTCAATCTGGACCAAGGCTGCAAGAACGGCCGCATCCTCGGCGGCCTTGGCGCGACCTGCGGCAATGTCGGGCGAATTCACTGCAACCGTGCCAAACCCCGCAGCTTCGGCATGTGCGATCTGCGCGGCGCTTTGCGGGGACTGCGACCCGGAAACGACAACTACTGGTCTTTCGGCTGGTCCCAGGTCTTTGACTTTTCGAGCCGAACACAGCCCAAGGTCGCGCCAATGTGCAGCGAGGCCGTTGGACAATCCTTGACTACCAAATGCGATGCCTATCTTTGGGCGTAGATCCCAAATTGCAGCGGCGATGTGTTTCTCGGTCTCTGCGTCGATCACATCGACTGACACGACGGGCCGCCCCGCGTCAAGCTCGCGCCGGAACGCCGCACCGGGACCGTCAGGCGACCGAATATCCTCTAGCGATACCAATCCAAGACCCAGCTCAGTCTGGGCAGAGAGGTGGCGCCGCGTGTCACTGTCACCGATGGGGGTCGATGGATGCCGAGACATTGTGTCATGCCGGTCGATGCGAACCACGCCGCTGCGGTCTGACGCGAACAGATGCCCAAACGCCTGGTACCTGCGGAATTCTGGGGATGCAAACATAACCGGGGTCAGCACCTTCCCCGTGACGCGTGCCCCGATCTCAATAGCGCGCCCAATCGAGCCGATTTCGGGCGAGGAATCCATCGTCGAGCAAACCTTGAATTGAATGATCTCTGGCTCAAGATTCTGCAGCCAATCAAAAATTTTCGGCAACTCCCGGTCCATCCAGTCCGGTGACTGCGATCGGGCGCTTCCGGCAATGCCAATCGCGGCGACCCCTTGAAACCGGTCCAGAAGATCTTTGCCGGGTAGTTCGGTGAACAGCACAGACTCCAGGCCATATCCGTCGAGAATTTCAGCCACCACAGCAGAGCCCGTGAAGTCGTCGCCATACCAGGCCAGTATGGGTCGGTTCACGCTCATACCCGCGAAGTCTCCAACGCGCGTGCCAGCGCGGGCGATCGGGATGCGCGATCCGACAGCGTTTCGCCAGCCATGGCCGCATCCCATGCCTCGCGGAAGGCTGCAACACCTGCCGCCATCCCGTCGGGGTGGGCGACAATTCCGCCGCCCGCCGCATGGATCAGGTCCGCCGATCCGAGTGCTGCCAATGTGTCCGGTGCCTGTTTCGGCGTCTGCCCAGACGAGAAGACCGGCATGGCGATGCAAGGTTTGTCGTCGAACATGGGTGTAAGGCAGTCGCGAGCCGAGGCAATGACACTCTCATCCTCTTCACAGAACTTGTTTGCCAGCCCGTTGACGTGGCAATGATCCGCCCCGGCAAGCCGCCACAATTTGGCCCACGCGGGATAAGACCAGCCCAAAACCGGATGCCGCGACAGCGCACCCCAACCATTCCGGTGCGCATGGATCGGCAATTGGGAATGGCGTGACAAGGCCAGAAACCCACTCATGCCAACCGAGTTCAAACTGACCATGACGCAGGTGCCGCCCAACTCGCGCACGAGATCATGCCGCCGTCGCATCTCGTCCACCTCTCCGGTCAGGTTAAAGGCGAACATGACCTTTTTGCCGGTGCGGTCGGCGTGACGGTTTATGACATTCATGACGGCCTTTGCCCGGTCGTCAAACGGGCAGTTCGGACCATCAGACTGCAACTCGTCATCCTTGATGAAATCGATCCCGGCTTTGCATAACTCGTCAACAAACTCGGCGGTGTCCGACGGCCCGAGCCCAACGCTTGGCTTGATGATGGTGCCAATGATCGGACCAGTCGCCACCGCAGTCAGATCACGCGTCCCGGACACACCGAATTTCGGGCCAGAATAGGCGTTGGCGAAAGATCGGGGCAGACGGATATCAAGTAACCTGAGGCCAGAAAAGGCACTTAATTCAAATAGGTTACCTGCTACGGTTGCAATCAGGTTCGGCAGCGACGGACCAATATTTTCAATTGGCCAAGACACGGTCACCAAGGCACGCCGAACAGCGGCACCGTCCTTGCGCACCGCGCCGGGCAAAGATGGGTGCTCAACAGGATCCAACTCTTCAATCCGCTCAACCCGCGCTCCGGCGCGCATCCGCAGCTCAGAGGTTTCGCCGGGAACACGGACAAAGGTACCAGATGATTGCTCACCCGCCATCGACTCAGCAGCTTGATCCAACGGTACGGCTGTTTCGATCAGGTAGTCGGCCTGAAAGCGTTCGGTCATTCCGACACCTCTTCATAGCTGGACATGTCGATGACCGCGGCCCGTGCAGCGGAGTCGTAGGACGCCAATGCAAGCTCCAACGTCTTGAGATTGTCGGTGCCAGAGGGTTGCGGCAGCGCCTGTCCGCGCAGAACTTCAACCACGTGCCGTTGAAAATTGATCACGCTGTCTTGAACCGCATGCCAGGGTTTTTCTCCCCATGCCGGCACTTCCGGCTCAACGTCGAAGACCCGCGAGCCATCGCGCCGCTCAAGGATCAAACGATACCCGTTCTCCAGCCGCAACGTTCCCTCGGGGCCTTCGACGCGCGTCGCCGTTTGCGGGAAAGGATCGGGGCTTTCGACGGAATGGAAGCTTGCCTCGACCAGCGAAACGCCCCCGCCCTCATGCCGCAGCAGAGTCGAGAACGCATCCTCGCCGGTCACACTGGGATTGAGGCGCTGCGTCGCGCAATCCAATGAGGCAACATCCCCCATCAGAAAGCGGGCCAGATCGTAAACATGGACCCCGACATCCATCAGCGCGAGGCGCGAAACCTTGGCCAGATAGGGTTGGTTGGCGTAAATGTCAAAGCCATGGCGGAACCGGATATGCGCGTAGTGCGGAGTACCAATCGCCCCGGCATCAATATGGCGTTTCATTTCCACGAACGCCCGCTGCCAGCGGAAATTCTCGTGCACCATAAGTGTTGACCCTGCAGCTTCTGCAGCTTCGACCATGGCCCGGGCGTCCGCCTGGGTTTCCGCCATGGGCTTTTGGCAAATCACAAGCGATGCTTTTTCTACGGCCTTTTGGGTGACGGCAAGATGCGTCGGGGGCGCAGTCGCGATGTCCACGAAAGATGGTTTGATGCGGTCGAGCATCGCCTCGACATCCGTAAACCATTGCGGAACTTCGAATTTGTGCGCAGTTTCTCGGGCCTTGCCCTCATCCAAATCGCATACCGCGACAATATCCGCGCCTTCGATGCCAGCCCATGCGTGCAGGTGGTTCTGAGCGAAGAATCCGCACCCCACCAAAACTCCGGTAAACGCGGTCAAAGCGGAACCTCCAATTCCAAGAAAACCAAGTCGTACGGCGCCAACCGTATATCCGACACCGGCTGACGCACCGCCAATGAATGCCAATCCGCCTGCATCCGCGCTTCGGCCTCCGTGGCGTCGTTCAAGAGCCACATCTGACCCGGTCCGTTTAGTGGCAACGTAACGTCGGTCTGCCCACAATTGGCCATCACACAGCGCCCCCCTGCACAGATGACCCGAACGTCAGGAGGTAACGTACCGGGCACATCTGCGGCACGCTCAGCGCGCCAGGGCAGGAAGGACAACAAATGATACAACGGGCTGTATTCACGACACTTTTCAGTTTTGCGCGTCACACCGAAGGGACCAGACAATCCGGCCAGTGCAATCGAAGCGACACCGGCTTGCGCCGCTACCTCATACGCCCCCAGTGCAAAAGCCGCGCCAAATCGGGTCCATTGGCGCGGGTCCTCCTGCGCCATTGCAATCAGGCGACCACTCGGGTTGGGAACCACAGCGGCGCCATACGGATTCGTCCGCATGCCGATGGACGACAACCCGACACGGAGCGGCATATCACCAGCGATTTTCTTTGCGCTTTCAAAAACCTGTGGCAAGGCTTCGAGCGTCTGCATGACAGACAGATCATCCGCGGCATGGACTATGGCGGTCGTCGAATGGGTCAGAAAATCGCCCTCAACACCCTTTGGACGGTAGCGATTCAACTCGGTGAAATTCGTCAGCATTCCCAAGCCGATTTCCGCATCCGGGAAGACCTCGCGCGTCAAACTAGCCGCCGTTTCGGGCGACAGACCGTCAGGCCAGATGCCATCGGGTTGGTAGCTTGCAAGATAGGCTTTTGGAAGCGCTGTAACCCGCCGCACGGAAGTCTCGTGCGCCTGAATGACGTCAGCCACTTCGCGCAGAAAAGCGTCGTGGCCGGTTTCGGGTAGAACAAGCTCAAGATCAAACGCCGTCGCGCCCAATGGACATTTGGGCAACTGAACCTGACCCTTTTCGACCCGCCAAATCACGCTGTCGGGTGCAAGCGCGCCCAGAACTGTTTTTGCGTCGCTTTCAGCGTCCCAACAGGTTTCGCCTACGACACTCACCTTTGGGATCGACATGATGCGACCGGTCGGCTTCACCGTGGCCGCAGAGGGATTGTCCGCCGCCCCAATCGCGACGGTCACACTCTGACGGAGTACCTCGCCCGGCTCGATCCGGTATGGAAATCCCAAAGACAAGGGACGCGAGTAGGTTTTGAAAGATGCATCGGTCCAATTCCGCTGATCTTCCATTTCGAAGCAGTCACCTGAAAACGCGATATTGACGAGATGACCGCCAACCTGATGCTCCATCGCTGCAATGTCCGTCGCGGGTTGTGAGGGCATCACTGCTTCTGGAAACTTCGTGACCTCGGTTTGGCCGTTTGAATGTGTGACACGCAACGGGGCACCGACCACGCCATGCAACGGGGACAGCAATACGAACCCAACACGATTAACCTGCAGGGGCCTTAGCGCTGTCGCCTCAAGGCTTGCGGTCATCCCTCCGGGCCCGACTTCAAAAACAACAGAGCCACTGAGGCCGCCATCCATCGACAAAAACCGGAAACTCAGAACAAACCGGTCATCCTCGCGGCTTGTTATCCATTCAGAGTACTCCAGCTCTGCCGTTGCCCAGGATGCGTCACGGGCCAGAAATTCGACGCTTCGGACCAGCTCAACCCCGTCGACGCTGAAGCCGCGCAAACCATTGGGAAGCGTTTGGAAAGTGACCATTCCAAGCTGCACGTCCTGACCGTCTCGCGGTTCTGACCGGTCGTTTTCGTGCGCTTCCATCATAACGTCAGTCCCCTCCCCGAGAATCGACATATCTAATATTATGTTATAGTCATTATACCAGTTCAACAAAAAAATCAGCACACGAGCCTGACTTGTCACCTATCCTAGTAAAGATTAGCCTTTTGATACAAAACATTAGCCCTGTTTAGATGGTCCGCCATTCGCTGCCCCGCCAGGTCAACGTCACCATCTCGTATGGCTTCAAGCAGCGCTTCATGTTCCTGCATTGTCAGCCGCTCAAGCCCGGGAACACGCACCATGTCGATATGAAAACGCCGCAGCCACTGAAACATGGAAGAAGATGCAGCTGTCAGAATGGGATTTCCGCCGATTTCCGCAACGCGCTCGTGGAACTTCTCGTCGAGGCTAAGGAATTCGGGCACATTTTCAGCAGTTTCGCTGGCCTTCGCTACAAGTTCAGTGAGGTCTTCAATGTCTTTTTGGCTGCGCCGTTCCGCGGCGACCCGCGCATTCCTGACCTCCAGGATCAAACGGACCTCCTTCAAGTGAGTCATCGTGGCTTCGGAATGGGCCAGAACATGGTGCATCGTCAGCGCGAGCTGCTCAAATAGGGGCTCCAAAGTCGGTTGTGCGATACGAGGCCGCTCTCCGTGACGTACAACAATCAGACCCATGGCCTGCAAAGACTGCATCGCCTCGCGGATCGCGGGACGGCCAACACCATACAAAGACATAAGCTCACGCTCGGAGGGCAATGCGTCACCCGGCTCCATCCCCTCTTCGTCAATGCTTGAAAGAATACGTTCCCGCACCTCATCCGCCAACTTTCGACGGCGAATCGGCTCTGTTTTTCCGGATGACTGCATATGACTGCTTACCACTTTCCTGGCCAAAAAGGCTCGGCTACCGCGTTTCTAAAAGATGCCCCAGTACACTCTAATCTTCCAAGACGTAGCGCAGTTACCCTGCTTCTCCGCTGAAATCTATTGCCGAGACGGTGTGCGAAAGAAAAGTGTGGCGATACAGACATCATCTGGTATGATAAGTATATTAGCTGATAATTCCAGCGAAAACGCTACGACACAGGGGACGAAACAAAATGACCAAGAAAATCGCCATACTCGGTGCCGGTGGCAAAATGGGATTCCGGATCACCAAGAAGGTGTTCGATGCAGGGTATGACCTATCGGCAATCGAGATCGGCGAAGAAGGTCGCGACCGGCTTAAAGACGCAAAGATCCCCGTCGTGGATGGCGACGACTGGATCACTACCGTTGATGTGGTCGTTTTGGCTCTGCCTGACTCCGTGATCGGCAAAGTTTCAAAGGACATTGTACCTAAAATCAAATCTGGCGCGATGGTCCTTATACTTGATGCGGCTGCCCCCTATGCTGGCGTTCTGCCGGAGCGGGCCGACATCACTTATTTCATCGGCCACCCCTGCCACCCGCCGCTTTTTAACGAAGAAACCGAGTGGGATGCGCGCCGGGACTATCACGGCGGCGTCGCCGAGCAGGCCATTGTCTGCGCCTTGATGCAGGGACCCGAGGAAGATTATGACCTTGGCCGCGAAATCTGTGAGGTCATGTGGTCGCCGGTCATCCGCACCCATCGTGTGACACTTGAACAGTTGGCCATCCTTGAACCCGGCCTCAGCGAGATGGTGGCCATGCCCTTCATCGACATCATGGTCGAGGCAGTTGATGAGTGCGCCAACAAGTACGACATTGACCGACAGGCGGCATTTGACTTCATGATCGGCCATCTGAACGTTGAAATCGCCATGTGGTTCGGTTTTGCACCCAAGGTACCTTCAGACGCTGCGCTGCGGCTGATGGAATTCGCCAAGAGCATTGTCGTGAAAGACGAATGGCGCGCTGCGCTTGACCCGAAAAAGGTCAAAGAGGCCGCCGAACTGATCGTGCGCGGCTGACATCATGGGGTCGGTCGGCGTTTCGACTGTCGTGTTTGATGGCTACCCGATGGAGGTTGCCTTCGACACGCTTGCCGAAATGGGCATTCGGTCAGTCGAGCCGGCTTTCATCGCGGGTTATGTTGATTTCGACGAAGCAACTTTTTCGCGCGCCTCTGCAAAGTCAATGAATAACCTGCTGACATCTCGTGGGCTGATAGCTGGCGCGGTATCTGCGCATATCGATTTGGCCGCGCCAGACGCCCGAGAAATGTTGGCACGCCGGGTCGACTATGCCGCCACGATTGGCGCGAGGTTCCTGATCACCAACAGCACGACACGTGCGCAGGACGCTGCGTTTCGCGCCTGCATAACTGCTGCACTTGAACAGGCCAAGGACGCAGACGTTGTCATCGCCTTGGAAAATCCGGGGCATGGCCAAAACGACTTGATCGGCAACGGGGGTGATGGTGCGCGCCTTATCCGCGAGATCGATAGTCCCAATCTGCTGCTGAACTATGACTTTGGGAATATTCACACCTATAGCGGCGGTGAACTCCGCCCCGAGGACGATTTCGAAACTGCCGCACCTGTAACCGGACACGCACATCTGAAAGACATGCGCGACACCGGCAATGGTTGGGAGTTCACTGGGATTGGCGAGGGCGACCTGGATTATTCTGCAATTGCCCGCTCGGTTGCACGGAACGCCCCGAATGTGGCGACCACACTAGAGCTGCCTTTGCGACTTCGCAGGCCGGGATATGGCGATCCGATCCGCACCGGTGACCGGCTTTCACTGCATCAGATCAAACACGCAATCAAGACATCGCTTGCCAACTGGGAAACAGTCCTGGCGCGCACTGAAGAGACAACAGGAACAACTTGATAGGAACCAATCAAAACGACCAACAACTTTCGACAAAAGTCTTGGGAGGAGACAATGAAGAAAAATTTCATACGTTCCGCGCTGGCGACTCTTGGTGCTGTGGCGGCTATGTCAGGCACCGCAACTGCGCAAAGCGCGGCAGAGGTGGCGGTCGAGGCCGCCAAGCAATACTCTGGCACCACATTGAACGTGCTTTACGAAGCCGGGCTGCAACCGCTTGACCCTAAAAATTTCACCGGCCCCCTTTGGGAAGAATTGACAGGGATCAAGATCAACGTGATCGAGTCGCCAGTCGACCAGATTTTCACCAAGACCATGCAGGCTCACATGGCCGGATCCGGTGCCTATGACGTTTTAAACGTCATTCCGAACCAGATGCCCGACCTTGCGCTTGCCGGAGCTTTGGAGCCGCTGGACGCGTATGTCGACAAATACGGTTTCCGCGCCGAATTGGACCAGATCGCCCCGGTCTATCGCGACAACCAGATGAAAGTGGAAGGACAGATTTTCGGATTTCCCGATGATGGCGACGTCCTGATCCTTTATTATCGCCGCGACCTGTTCGAGGACGCCGACAATCAGGCAGAATTTAAGGCGAAGCATGGTTATGACCTGGCACCGCCAAAGACCTGGAAAGAGTTTTCGGAAATCGGGCAGTTTTTTACCGATAAATATGCACCGGATCTGCACGGGGCCGGAATGCTGCGCCAACCCGGCGGCGCTCAATACCTGTTCCAAGAACGGTTCCGGGTTGAAGGCGGCAAGTTCTTCGACGCCGACACCATGAAGGCGACGATCAATTCCGAGGTCGCTGTGCGCGTCTTCAACGAAATGCTTGAGGAAAACAAGTGGATGCCCGCAGGGGTCGAGCAGTGGGGCTTTATCGAAGCGTTCAACGCGTTCCTGTCAGGTGACATTGCCATGACCATTTCCTGGCCTCCAGTCGGTCGCTGGGCCGCCGGATACGGCAAGGGAACCGAAGCACTGAACTGGATCCCGGAAACCAAGGTGGCGGATAAGATCGGCTATGCTCTGCCACCGGGTGGCAAGCCAGAGCTTGCGGTCGGCTTCTCCCTGTCCGTAGCCTCGGATTCAAAGAACAAAGAGGCGGCATATCTGTTCATTCAATGGATGAACAGCGAGGACATCAGCCTTCAGCGTGTTCAGTTGCCCTATGCCTTGCGTGACCCGTTCCGCGCCAGTCATTTCGAGAGCGAAGAGTACCGCAGCCGCTGGCCCACTGCGCCGGAGTATCTGGACACACTAAAAGCGGGCGCCGAAACCGGTCTGCTGGACCTCTCGCTGATCCAGACTGACCGCTACGAGGAAGGTTTGCGCCAGGCCATCAGCCGTCTTTGGGCAGGTGATGACCCCCAGACCATCCTTGATGAATTGGCCGCGCAGTGGGACGAACTCACCGAACGGATTGGAGTTGACAAGCAAAAGCGCGCTTATACCGATTGGGCCTCAAAACCCAACGCCTATCCTGACAATTAAGTGCAACCGCCGGGCCGCGCGACGCACGCGGCCCGGCCAATCACACGGCCAAGATCCATGACCAGCGACGCCCGTTTCAAATATGCACTGATCATGCCGGCGGTCTTCGTGATTTTGCTGATCGGCCTTTACCCGTTTGTCAAACTGGCGATTACCAGCTTTCAGGACATCTCCATGTTCGGCAGGGACACGAGTTTTCAGGGCTTCGTCAATTACCAGCGGCTGTTCGACGATGGCAGACTTTGGAGTGCGCTTTTGCGAACGCTGGTCTTTACGATTGTCGCGCTGCCAATAGAACTGGTTCTGGGTTATCTCATGGCGCTTCTGTTCCTCGAAGATTTGCCATTTCGACGCACATTGATTGCCATCATCCTTCTGCCCACTGTCATTTCACCTATCGTTGCGGGTGCCACATGGCGGCTTATGTTCGACCAGCGGTTTGGCCCGATCAACCAGATCATCTCGTGGTTTGCGGGACGCGATGTCGAGATTCTTTGGACTGTTGAGCCCGAATTTGTTTGGCCCGCTATTTTGGTGGCTGAGGTTTGGCAATGGACACCGTTCCTGTTCCTGATCCTCATGGCCGCACTGTCAAATCTCGACCGCGAACAACTGGAAGCCGCCGAAATTGACGGCGCAGGTCCTTGGATGAAGTTTCGCCGGATCATCCTGCCCGCGATCCTGCCTGTTGTCGTGATTGCCGTGCTGATCCGCGGGTTGGATTTGTTCCGCATCTTCGATGTGATCTGGACCATGACGCAGGGCGGCCCTGGCACCCGGACCGAAACGATCTCGATCTATGCCTACCAGATGGCATTTCGGGAGTTTGAAATCAGCTATTCCTCTGCGCTGGCCTTTCTCGTCATATTTATCCTGACGCTCCTGGTCCTGTTCGCATTGCGCCGCGTTGAGATTGCACGATGAGCCGCCGCGAGACGCCCACCCGCCGCAAAATGCGCATCACGATAGCCATTGCCATTGCCGTCGTCTTCTTCTTCCCGATCTATTGGCTTGCAGCTATCTCGGTGAAATCACCGGAAGAGATTTTTGCCTACCCTCCGGTCTGGGTGCCAGCATCCCCGCAATTCCAAGGCTACGCCGCCCTCTTCCGCGATGGGGATGTCTGGACCATCTTCAACAGCCTTGTGACCGCAGGCGTCAGCACCGTGGCGGCGATGATCATCGGGACCGCTGCGGCCTATTCCATCACGCGGTTCAAAACCGGTGGAGACAATCTGGCGATCTGGATCATCAGCCAGCGTATGATACCGCCGATCTGTGTCGCATTCCCGATTTTCCTTCTGTTCGTGTCACTCAAGCTGGTTGATACCTATTTCGGCCTGATCTTGCTCTATACCGCGTTCAATCTGCCATATGTGGTCTGGATGATGCGCGGCTATATTCAGGAAATCCCGTTGGAGCTGGAACAGTCGGCGCTGGTTGACGGTCTGTCGCGCTGGCAGGTCCTGGTCAAGGTGGTGATGCCGATGGCGCGGGCCGGGTTTTTTGCCACTGCCGTCTTCACCTTCATCTTTGCGTGGAACGACTTCTTGTTCGCGCTGGTGCTGACCCGATCCGAGGTCGTCACCTATCCGGTGCAGGTCACCGGGTATTTCGGGGCGCAGGCCACCTTCTGGTCCAAGATCGGGGCCATGAGCATGCTTGGCGTTCTGCCCATGTTCGTCGTTGTCGGCACCATGCAGCGCTTTATCGTGCGCGGCATGTCCATGGGGGCTGTAAAGGGATAAGGAATGCCAGAACTCACAATCGATCACGTGTCCAAGTATTACGGCGCTACTCGCGCCATCAACAACGTGTCGCTGAATGTCCCGGTCGGCGAGTTCGTCGTTCTGGTCGGGCCATCAGGATGTGGAAAATCCACGCTTCTGCGCTCCATCGCCGGGCTTGAGGATGTATCGGATGGCGATATTCGCTTGGGTGATCGATCGATCACACCGCTGCCACCTAAGGACAGGAATATCGCCATGGTGTTTCAGTCCTATGCGCTCTACCCCTATCTGACCGTGTTCGAAAACATCGCCTTCGGCATGCGCGCCCGTAAAATGCCTGAGGATGTGATTCAGCAAAAAGTGCAATGGGCCGCGTCGCTTTTGCATCTCGAGGACTATCTCGACCGGTATCCGCGGGCCCTGTCGGGAGGTCAACGCCAGCGGGTGGCCATTGGCCGTGCTATTGTCCGCGAGGCCGATCTCTATCTCTTTGACGAGCCACTCTCGAACCTGGATGCCAAGCTGCGCGACGGAATGCGTGAGGAAATTAAGTTATTGCACAAAACGGTTGGCCGTACCTTTGTCTATGTCACCCATGACCAGATCGAAGCCATGACACTTGCAGACCGGGTGGTTCTGATGCGCGATGGGGTGATAGAGCAAGAGGGGCCGCCGCTGGAGCTTTTTAACAATCCGGCAAACACTTTTGTCGCGCAGTTCTTGGGCTCACCAGCAATAAACCTGATCCCGGTAAAGCTGGGAAACAGCGGAACTCGGCTCATTCTGGCAGATGGTCAACAGATTGACTGCCCCAACTTCGCCGGGCTGCCGGATGGCGACTATCACTGGGGTGTACGGCCCGAACACGTCACGACCCAAGGCAACGCGAACAGTCTAAAGGGCATGATCGACGTCATTCAGCCAACCGGTCCGCGCAGTTATGTGACGCTTCGATTGGGCAATGAAAGGCTCGTCGCCGAGGTGCCGACCGGCACCGCGACCGAGGGCGTGGATGCGTTCCGCTTTGGTGTCAGCATGGAACGCACGTTGTTATTCGACCCGATTTCCGGTGCCCGCCACATTCAATAAAAAGGCATTCTGAGCGCCAAATCGGAATGGCACATCAAGGCCAGCACGGGCGTCTACACTTTCAGTGCCACTTTTGGTCGAAGTCGTCCCAAACGTAAAAGTCTCACGAGCAACGGGCGCATTGCCGCGCCTGCGTATTGGGACCTTCCTGGTCGACGGTTGTCAGTACATTCTCTGGTCACATACCGAATACGACGAAGCCTTGAACGCACGGAACAACAGGACCGGGAACATCAAGATACCGGATGCGTTGACGCAATTCAGACCCTGCATCAGCGGGGGAGACTATACGACGACATATCGCGGTATGACCGAACTGCCCGGTGCGCTTCCGGCTGGTACATTGATCTATGCATTAATGTCTTCGTCCACGTTCTCTGCAGGGATCACGAGCCGCGTGTTTCTCCAAATGACCGCTGCGCAAGGCGAGTTGGAGGTCGTCGGCCACAACGTCGTAGACCGAGTACAATTCTGTTCGGAAGGTGGCAACAAGACGCCGCCCACTAGCGCCGCGGTATTGCATCTTTCCACGGGCTTTGATGTCTAAAACGGGAAACGCAGCTTTCTCAATGCCCGCTTCCAGCTTATCCATGCGTAGCGTCCCTGGACCGGCAGCTATTGCCCCGATCATCTGATGCCAGTCCGGTTCGAACAATAGACACGCGGGTGGCATGCGGCTTTCGAACCTTGCGACAGGCTGACGTAAAGCGGCTGCATTGAATTTCCCAAGCAATCGTTAGAAAAGGCCTCAACTGAGGTCGCAATACTATGGAAATTCACGAAGAGCTCTATTGGGAACATCTTGGCTTGGCCGGTGCGCTGGCCGTCTCTGTCTTTGTGCTGTTGGGGCTGTTGTTGCGCTTGCGTGAGACACCGCAGCCACGGATGCATATCTGGGCGATGATCGCGTTTTTTGCCGTCAACATTTGCGACGGTCTGAATTCATTTGCTTACTCGGATGCTTTCGAGGGTCCCGCGGCGTTCTACCGGTGGAATGACGTGATCATCCCCGGTTTTATGGTGGCGATGTATTTTTATGTACGCGCCTTGACGAGTGCAGTCCCCAAAGTGGATCGCACCGATCTTTTCCATCTCCTCCCATTTGTTGCTGGATTTCTTTGCCTGGCCCCAACTCTGATCTTACCGGGAGATGTGCGGGTCGGCCTTGTTGAGGGCGCAATTTCAGACCGGCACATGACCCTCATCAACACTGGAGAGACAGCGTTCTGGATCGTTTGGGTCCTTATCCTGATTGTCTACGGCACAATCTGCATTCGGCGGCTGATCCTGCACAAACGGAATATCCGAGACGTATTTTCCGATCTCGAAGGTAAAACGCTGCGCTGGCTCGACGCCTTGGTCGCAACGATTTTGACCATCGCGCTGATCGTCATCATCGATGAAATATTACAACTGCTGGGTCATCATTCCCTGCGAGCCGGTGTTTGGTCATTGCTCTTCGATGTGGCATTGCCGGTTTCTTTTGGCATCTTCGCCTTGCGCGCCAATCCACCTTTACCAGGGTGGACCGGGCCTGTGATTGAACAAACACCCCAAAAAGAGATCACTGATATGCAAGATCAGTCGACATCTCGCTACGCAAGGTCCGGCCTCACTGAGGCAGACGTGGAACGCTATGCGGCAAGGTTGGACAAACGCATGGCGGACGGACAGCTTTGGCGCGACCACGGGCTAAACCTGCGCAGCCTTGCGTCCGAGATCGCGATTCCGCCAATTCACTTGTCAGAAGTGCTTAACACCAAAGTCGGCATGTCCTTTTACGATTATGTCAACCAATGCCGTATTCGAGATGCCTGTGAATTGCTGATCCAAAGCAATGACACCATTATCGAGATTAGCGAGACTGTTGGCTTCAACGCAAAGTCGACATTCAACACCAGCTTCAAGAAGGTGACCGGTCAAACCCCCTCGCAATGGCGGGCAACCCATAAGCCGTAGACGTTGATTGAACGATCAGTTGCGCTGGCTGATCAGCTTTGCCGACACAATTCGCACCAGAATAAACAACTGAAATTTATATACTAAAATCGCGACCGGTCCCGCCCAGCTTGTTCGAACGTGCGGGCCAGCCTGTCCGGTCGCAAGAGGCGGCAGACACCCCTACCCCTTTTTACATCGCTGATGCGTTGCTCGAGTTATGCGGCATTCGCAGCGGCAAAACTGTTGAAAAGGATCTCACTCATGAGACATCTGATCGTTCTACCCGCCGTTCTGGTCGTCGCTGCATGCGCCGACAGTGGGGCAAATTACCAACCCATCCTGGACGGACAGCCTACGGCGGCTTTCCAATCGGATCTTGCCGCCTGCCAATCGCTCGCCCGCAATCAGGACCAGCTTGATCAGAAAACCCTTAGAGCTACTGCCTTGGGTGCCGGGGCTGGCGCCGTTCTTGGCGAGGTCGATAATGACGGCGACGCGTTGGGTGGAGCCGTCGTAGGCGCACTCGCCGGAGGTGCAGCTGGCGCTGTGGACGCCAGTGAGCGGCGGGAAGCCATCGTTACCGAATGCATGCGCGGCCGCGGCCACCGCATTGTCGGATAAGGACACGCATCATGGCTGAGATCGTTCGCATTCGCGCGCGTCGGTTCAACGCGCTTTACCAACTCCTCACGGGGGCAGCTCATCCCGAGCTGCCCACTCCCTACCACGGATCGGACCACTTGAGAAAAGATGTCGGATTGCCAGAGCAACAAAAACGCTGCTTGATATTCTCTCCGCTTTGGACGTTCTCAATCGATCCACTTCAGCGCTAGTCACGAACACGGAGACCCAAGCAATGAAACGTGTCTTCATCGCAGGAGCAACTGGTTACCTCGGTCGTTTTCTTTGCAAGGAGTACCAGCACCGCGGCTGGCATGTCACCGCGTTGGTTCGAAAATCCAGCAGTCACGTCAACTTGCCTGCCCACCGGATCGTCGAAGCAGAAGCAACCTGGTCCGAAACCCTTTCGGGGACAATGGAAGACATCGATTTGGTGGTCTCCGCATTGGGCATAACACGTCAATCCGACGGCGTTGGGTATTGGGATGTAGACTATCAGGCCAATGTGAATCTTGTGGAAGAGGCAAAGCGCTGCAACATCGCGCGCTTTGCATATATCCATGTCCTCAATGCCGATCGTATGGAGAATGTTCCCCTGGTCGCGGCAAAGGCGGCCTTTGTGCGCAAACTCCAGGCATCGCATCTTCAGTCAACCGTGATCGCCCCAACGGGATACTTTTCCGATATGGGCGACTTCCTGAAGATGGCACAGACAGGACGCATTTGGTTGTTCGGAGATGGAAAACACAGGATCAACCCGATCCATGGGGCCGACCTAGCGGCAGCAGTTTTCGACGCAATTGAAAAGCGTGCTGATTGGGCAGAAATCGGTGGACCCGAGACCTTCACACAGAATGACCTCGCCGAACTGTGCTTCGAAGTTTTGGATAAGCATCCCCGCATAACGCATCTACCGGACATCCTGCGTCGTTTAACGATTTTCCTATTGCCGCGCATTGCGCCGCGCCGTATCGCAGGCCCCGCCCAGTTCTTTCTGACGGCAAGTGCGATGAATATGACCGCGCCGCCATCGGGAACACGCAAACTGGAGGATCATTTCAGATCATTAGTGAACGAACACAGCTGACTCATCTATTCTAAGGAATGACCCTGCGGGCCTGAACCAGTCCGCAAACCTGTCGGGCTATTTGAACCAAAAAGCGGCTCTGCTGCAAGCTAAGGACAGTCGGCGGTCTTGTGAATACGGGTTGAACGTATCCTGTTGTTATCAGTTGAAAGCCCGCTCACGATTTCCTTCGAAGGCACTCAATATCCGAAAGAGGGTCAGTTGAGAATTTTATGCTGGGCACCGAAAGGTATCAGGAAAAACTCATTGACCCACCAGCACGCCCAATATTCGACATCGCGGCGGGTGTCATCCAAGCGGTATGTAAGATTCATGGTGTTGGCTGGTCGATGTTAAAGCCAACGATAGCACAGATCGCTTTATCATTCCCCGGGGCAGTTTCGCCGTGATCCGTGATACTCACGAATGGCAAAACGGAGCCCAAAAAGACCTCTGCTGGTTAACTTTGCGGGTCCCGAGAATTCGAAGACGCTGACCGAAGCTGATTCCGTATGACATAACCGCTTTGTTGTAGAAGTAAGTGTCTCGAAACACGGAATGACGGATGTAATGCAACTTACGATGTCACAGATATCTGTTGCTGGCCGACCCCCGGATGTTCTATGTGACTTCCCCAAATCGTGGTGCTGGAGCGAAAGCAACAACAGGATCTAAGAAGCTAAGGGGGGAAACAAAATTTCAGACCGCAATTTTGAGTCCATGACCAAAGCGGAGGTTGTGGCTGCGCAACGCGCCTGGGTCAAATATGTTACCGAACAGGACGTTGATCGATTACTTGATCTGTATGACTTTGGTGATGCGGACGAACCATTGTTGTTCAAGCCCACGTTGGCAGATGTGATCAGAATGGACCGAGAAGGCGCTCGGGCCTATTTCGTCGGAGGCGACCCGAACTACCCGCAGGACACAGGTTTCCTTAAGCGCAACTGGGTGAGAGTTGAATTCCAAAGCGCCGTGGGTCCGATCCTCAAAGCGGGCGGGCTTGGCTACAAGGATATGGGTCATTACACATTTGTGGATCGCGACGGAAATGCTACCCGAGCAGATTACACCTTTGCGTACCACAAGCTGGACGGGCGTGTTTTGATCTCATTGCACCATTCTTCATTGACGTGGACTCCGCCGTTTGAGGAATAGCGCCCTGACTGGTTCAGAAACCCTCTCTTATCAAATCGACTTAAGCTGTCCCATTGGTGCTGACGTCAGACAAGGCCATACCGACAGCGCCAAGCCCAAACAAGGTCGCACCAGGCTCGACCTTGTTTGGGAGCTGATGCATTCGATCATCCGCGCAACGAATTTGGTGGCGGCAGATTTTTTCGACGCTGCGAAAGCATGAACTCAAGTGTCTTGCCGTGCTTGACGACAGCTCAATATAGATAAACCTACGCTCGTTTCACCTCGATGTAAGTTCTTTAGTTGAGCAGCAATTCTCGATGAGTTTATTCCGGTATGAACCACCTGCAAGGTTCTTTCCGAAGTCATCCTGTTGGAGCCTCATCTCGGCGTCCAAGGCATCAACCCCCAAAGGTTTCATGCGTTGTCTTTTCTTGGCAACCGCATGTAGATCGAACGGGTTCGGTCGACAGCCTGCCGCGTTGATCGGTACGGCAACTCGTGAACGGGAAGTCCGCTTGTTCTATCGGATATACAAGACGTCTCTGTTTTCCGTGATGACAAACCGGTTGTCAGGGCAGGAAAATTCCCGCGAATGACGGATTGTGTTGACCTCGCGCTCCGCCGAGGTCCGAGATATACAGGTTGGTTTCAGCCACAGTAAAACGATCCATCGTCATTCAGGGTGAAGTCGCGGTTGTTGACGATGGTTGTGTCGTTTTTCATGAAGCCATCAGACCCATAGACGGTAACTGACCAGAAAGCATCAATTGGGGCAACTTCACGGCTGGCCGTGTAGCATCCATCCACTTCTGGCGGCCCCGCATAGTTTATGTCAACCGCGTCATTTTTCGGAGACAGACTCCGGCGGCTCTGTTGCACCAGCACCCTAGAGCGCCGCCTCGTTCCTCCGTCACGCACCCGGAACGGATGGGTGCCCAGGGCCACGCACGCCGGAGTGCGCAGCAGATTACGTCTTCTTTGTCGATGTCATCCAGCGCACAAGTATCGATCCAGTCTGCCATACTCCGCGGCCAGATAACCCCTGCAATGGACGTAGCAGACCAGCGTAGCACTTTTCCACGAACGAACCTCCAAGCCCATAGGCCCCATTCCGGCCGACGCAAGCCTTGCAGTTCCAACCGGTGTGACCGAGTATCAAAGGATCGCTACAAACCACAACCTAAGGCCCACCGAGCATGGACCTCAAACAACCTAACCAAAAGACTCGCTTCCTGACTGCGACAGGAAACACGCGATGAGCGATGGTCTTGGGCATCGTGGGCTGACCCCGGTCATCAATGCCTCTGGCACCATGACCGCCATCGGGGCGTCCCGCATCCTGCCCGAGGTCGCAGCGGCGATGTCCGAAATCTCAGGGCATTTCGTCAGGATCGAGGATCTCCAAGCCCTTGCCAACCGGACCATCGCCGACGCCACAGGGGCCGAGGCCGGCTTCGTCACCGCCTGCAGCGCGGCCGGCGTGACCCTATGCGTCGCCGCCGCTCTGACCGGTGATGACCTCGCGCGGATCGAAGCCCTGCCAAACCTGCCGGGCATCGAACGCCGCGTCGGTGTCCAGATGGGGCATCTTGTCAACTACGGCGCCCCGGTGCCTCAGGCCGTCGCGGTCGCAGGGGCCGAGGTTGTCCCGCTCGGCACGGCCGCCTTGTGCGAAACCTATCATCTGAGAGCCGCGCTGGAGGCTGGGTTGGCCGCCGTGCTCCATGTCGTGTCGCACCACACGGTGCGGGAGGGCGAGTTGCCTCTCGATCTGGTCATCGAGCTCTGCGCCGCCCATGGCACGCCGGTCATTGTGGACGCGGCCAGCGAATACGACCTGACAGGGCCGGTCGCTGCCGGGGCCAATGCGGCGATCTATTCGGGCCACAAGTTCCTGTCCGGTCCAACCACTGGGATCATCGCCGGAAAGGCGGAGTTTATCCGTGCGGTGGCGCTGCAAAGCCGCGGAATTGGGCGGATCACAAAGATCGGCAAGGAAGGCATCTTTGGGGTCATTGCTGCGCTGGAGGCCTGGCAACGCCGGGACCACGCTGCCGAAAAGGCCCGGGAAAACGCCATCGTCGCCCTGTGGCTCCAGTCCCTTTCCGGGATCGATGGCGTGGTCCTGGCCCGCCACGCTGACTGGACCGGAAACCCCATTACGCGGGTTGAGATGGTGATTGACCCCATTGCCGCTGGCCTTTTCGCCTGGGAACTCGCCGAGCGGCTATCCTACAGGACACCGGCCATTGCCGTGCGGGACGACTTGGCTGAACACCAAAGGCTCTACCTTGATCCTTGCAATCTGACCGAGGAGGAAGCGTCCATCGTTGCGGTGGCCCTGCGCGATGTCCTCGACGCGGCGCGGGCATCGGGCGATGGGTGTCAGGTACCGTGGAGCGCGGTCAAACACCGGCGCGGAGAGGGCCTGTGATCGAAACCCAAGGCCTTCTCTCCGATCGCGTGATCCTCATCACCGGCGCAGCGCAGGGCATCGGGCTGGCTCTGGCTGCGGCGGCGCTGGAGCACGGCGCAAATGTCATGATGGCCGACATCGATGCGGAAGGTTGCCGGGACGCAGCTGATCATCTCGGCGGTCCGCAGGCTGGGGCTCACGCCTTGGCGATGGATGTCCGGTTGGCCAAAGATATCGAGGCGGCGAGGGACAACATCGCGAACCGGTTCGGACGACTGGATGGGCTGGTGAACAACGCGGCTGTCCTCGCCGAAGGCAGCATTGAAGATACGAATCCCGACCAGTTTGAGGCGGTAATTTCCACCAACCTGACCTCAATGCTCCGCGTGACGCAGGCGATGGTGCCGGTCCTTACGAAAAGCGCCGACGCTGCGGTCGTCAACACCCTGTCCACCCAAGCATTCTTCGGACAGCCCCGCAGCGCGGCCTACGCAGCGGCCAAGGGCGGCGCGGCGAGTCTGACGCGCTCTATGGCCGTCGACCTGGCGCCGCACGGCATCCGTGCCAACGGGGTTGCGCCGGGCTTCATCGACACCCGGATGGCGATCACTGCGAAAGGCCAACACGAGCACGCCGACCCGGTTTTTCAGGAGGTCTATCTGAATCGGCGGCGTATCCCGCTCGGCCGCCCAGGCACCCCCGAGGATTGCGCCGGTGCCTTTCTGTTTCTTCTCTCTCCGCTATCGCGCTACATCACCGGTCAAGTCATTAACGTGGATGGTGGGCTGACAGCGACCTATTGAAATCAGCTCTTATCTACGGGCTTCGAACGCATCTTGGCCACCGTCTCCCTTTCGGCCCGCTTGCAGCGCGTGGGCGGCAGGCCTCGGTCGAGGAGAGCCATGTCCTCCAACACCATGTCGCCCATAGCCTTGAACGCGACATCCATTGCCCCTGCCCTGTGGGCTGACCTTATGAAACCCGGCGTCCGGCGCACTGGGTGGTCGGCGGCTTCGGGTTCCTGGGGGAATACATCAGAAGCGGCAAGGATATGACCGTCGGCGACCGCAGCGACAAGGTCGTCAAAATTCACTACCCCGGCCCGGCTGAGCAGGATGAAGGCGGCACCAGATTGCATCTTGTTGAAGGCAGACTTGTCCAAGAACCCCTCGTTTTCGTCCGTCACTGCGGCGAGGACAAAGACAAGGTCGCTCTTGCGCAGCAGAGTATCTAGGTCCACCGGTTCGGCCCCGGCATCGACAATGACCGAAGGCGGCAACCAGGGGTCGTGAATGCGAAGATGGGGTCGAAAGGGCTGAAGAAGTGGCAGAAGCGACCGACCGATCGCCCCGAACCCGATCAGCCCGACATCAGCCCCGGTGAGGAGCCGAGCGGAGTGATTGCCATCAAGCCCCCAAAGCTCTCGCCCCTCTCTGAAGGCGAGATCGGCATCCGTGATGCCGCGCAGAAGATCGAGTGCCAGACCTAACCCGATCTCGGCCACCGGGCGGGCGAAGACCTCCATTGTCGTGACAACATGGATGCCCCGCTGAAAGAGCCGGGGATAAGGCATGTTGAGGAACAGGTTGCCTTCCACATTGAAGACGCATTTCAGGCTCTGCATCCGTTCCAACGTTGCCTCATCAATGGGGGGCTGACCGATCACATAGCGGGTGTCGCGGAGCACGTCGTCCGGCAGAGTGGCGAGCGCGTCCGCTTCGACCTCGTGAATGTCATACCGCGCGTGCAGCTCAGACAGCTTTTCGGGGCGAAAGATCAGGTCCAACGTGCGCGGTTCTGGCGCGGAGATGACGATGGGTCGGTCGGTCATGGCGTGTCCAATCTGAGAAACGCTGTGTGAAAGGGGACGGTGCGTATGGCTCCGTCCTCGCCTGTGATCACGAGGCCGCCATCTACGATCTCGATACCGGTGACCGCCGCACCGGATGGCCAGGCGATGGCCCCGGTTACATGCCGCATATCGACGCCTCCGAAAGGATCAAGGGTCAGCGCCCCCGGACCGGAAAGGTCGAACTCGGTCGACACGCCGAGCATGTGATCGGCGGCACCCTCCTCAACACCAAGGCAACCGATGTGTCGGCCCGACCATGGCGCGTAGTCGCGCCCACCATTCGATTGCCAGAGCATGGTCATCGGCACGTGCCGAGGGTGGCGGAGCGAGAGGTAGAGGTCGCCCTCCTGCGGGCGGGTCACGGCGGTCCAGCCGAGCGGGCTGTCGCCAGCCTCTACTCCGATAGCGAAGTCCTCGGTTCGGTCGAACCAGGGATACGTCATCAGATCGACGGTGCTGCCATCCGCAGCGGGGAAAGCCCTTGGGTCCTCCGACCGTGCCGGGCAGGCGATGCGGGACCTGCCCATGGCGGGGTCGGTTTCCTGCGGTGTCTTTGGCGTCTCCCAATGGCTTTTGGCAGAGGTGCGGATCAAGGCACCGTTGGGGACCGAGACATTGCCGTGATTGGCCGCCGAGACGCGACCCTCCCCACCGATGAAGATGTGACGCTGGTAGACGAATGGGTGGTTGTCAAAGACCGATAGCTCCTTGACCAGCGTGGCCCCGTAGACGGGCCGCGAACAGATCGCCCGCACTTTGTCCGATGCGCCAAGCGCAATGTCCCAGGGCACATTGGCAGGCCAACCGTGGAGTGGGCTGCCGCTCTCGGAGGCGGCAAACGGCGCGCAGAAGAAATCACCGCCAAGCCCGGCCATCAATGGATCGGCACCATCGGGCATCCTCTCGCCCGTTCCGACCCATGGAGCGCGGTGGAGGGGGGCAACCTCGCGCCCCTCATCCGTCACCAGGAAGGCATCGAGCCGCCCCAGTTCCGGTGCAAACCGTGCGGTGATGCCGTTCGCCACGATCTGCATCAGGCCACCAGGTCTTCGCCGGTTATGATGTTCTCGACATCCTGAATGCTGGATGTCGTGGGGCTTAGATCATCCGCAACCACCTCTCCCCGTCGCATGACCACCATCCGGTCCACGACCTGAAAAACATGGTGGATGTTGTGCGCGATAAAGATACAGGCATGGCCCTTGTTTCGGGCATCTCGGACGAAGTTCAACACACCTTGGGTTTCGGCCACGCCGAGATTGTTGGTCGGCTCATCGAGAATGATGATTTCGCTATCGAAATACATCGCCCGGGCGATGGCGACAGCCTGCCTCTCACCCCCCGAAAGAGAACTGATCGGCGTGGTGGGCGGGATATTCTTGGTGATCCCGACCCGGCGCAACAGGTCAGAAGCGACGCGGTTCATCTCGGCCTGATCGAGGCGGCCGAGCGGGCCTCGGGTCAGCTCTCGGCCCAGAAACAGGTTCCGCGCGATCGACAGTTGCGGGACCAGCGCGCTGTCCTGATAAATCGTCTCAACACCGGCCGCGATTGCGTCGTTGCTGGAGTTGAGCAGCACTTCCCTGCCATTTATCAGGATTTGGCCCGACGCATAGGGCACGACCCCCGACAGGACCTTGATCAGGGTCGACTTACCGGCACCATTGTCACCCAGCAGGCCCACGATCTCACCGGGATTGACCTGCAAGCTGACGCCGCGCAGGGCATGGATGCGGCCATAGTACTTCTCGATATTGCGCATCTCGACAATAGGGGTAGTCATGGCTCAAGTCCCCTCATTGTGGCGTCGTTCAAGCGCCGAATGGAGCGCCATCATGCCCAGGATGATCGCCCCGATAAAGATGTTGTACGCAAGCCCCGGAACCCCGATCAAGACGATCCCGTTGCGCATCAGGCGCAGGATCAGGACGCCCAGAACCGTGCCGATGATCGTGCCTCTCCCTCCCATCAGGGCGGTGCCGCCGATCACCACCATGGCAATGACCTCCAGTTCGTAGGTCGTGCCGGAATTGGGGTTGGCGGCCGAGACGCGAATTGAAGAGATGATGCCGGCCAGACCGGCAAGGGCCGAGGTCAGCATAAATAGCATCATCTTAACTCGCCGGATCGGCACGCCACGGTTTCGGGCGGCGGCTGGATTGCCGCCGGTAGCCTGTATCCAATTCCCGAACCGGGTCCGGGTCAGGACGTAATGTAGGATGCCGGCAATCAGAATGAACCAAATCAGGCTCATATAGACCCGTAGTCCGCCCGAGCAGAAGTCGCCCTCACCCGCGATACAGAAATCGCCCACCAGAAACTCGGCCAGCCACTGGTTGCTGGCGTCCCATGTCCGCTGGGGAAAGCCGCTTGTCAGCCAAAGCGCACTGCCCCGCACGACAAGCAACATGCCAAGCGTTACCAGGAAGGACGGAATTTTTAACCGGGTGACGAAGAACCCGTTCACCGCGCCAATAAACACGGCCACTGCCATAGCGATGAAGAAAGCCAGCGGCAAAGACATCTCCACCGAATTGATCAGCGTCCACATGACCACCGCCGTAAAACCAAAAACCGACCCCACGGACAGGTCGAACTCGCCGCTTGTCATCAGTAGGGTCATCCCGAGGGCGATCAGCCCCAGCTCCACCGTAAAGGTCAGAGCGTTCGAGATGTTGTTGAACGACATGAAAGCCGGGTTGATCGAGGTGAACACAATCAGCATCACGATCAGCAGGATCAGCGGCCCCAGTTCCGGCGAGGACGATAAACGGCGCAGAAAGTCAGTGTTGCGGGGACTGGCATCGCCGGGGGCGGACGCGGTCTTTTCGTCGGTCATGGAGGCTCCAGAAACAGGCAAGCATTGGTTTTTGAGGGTGCCCGCGGCAAGTCAGATACGCACCGCGGGCCGGGAGGAGACGGTTTAATTGCCGCCCATGATCCCGTGGTAAAGCGCGGCCTGATCAGCCTCGTAAAGCGCCCCAGTGATGATATTGAAGCCGACGGGGATACTTGAGGTTTCCATCAGTGCGGCGGATAGGCACATATAGCTGGTGGCCTGCGGGTCCTGCCACATTGCGGCGTTCACATAGCCATCCATGACGCCTTGGGTGGTATCCAGGCTGTTGCCCCAGCCCACGACCGGGATTTCACCCGGAGCGACCCCAGCTTGGTTCCAAACCCGAACGACCGATCCAGTCACCAGGTCGCCGAGGCCGATCATTGCATCGATCCTGTCCCGGTTCGCCGTCATGTAATCGGTCATCCGGGTGATGATCTCAGCCTGGTCGAGCGTGGCGTCGGTGACCTCCCAGGTGATGTTCAGAGGCTCAAAGACGCTGGCGATGCCTTCCTCCTCCTGCACGCCATAGGTAGCGCCGGGCACTTCGACCGGCATCCAGACGAAATCGCCCGATTCAACCAGCTCATTGTCCACCAGATACTGCGCCCAGGCCCGACCGACCGAGACGAGATCACCGCCAATATAGGCGTTCCAGTCGGCGCTGGGATCGGGCGTGTTGAAGTTCAGGGTCGGGATACCGGCAGCACGGGCCTCGGCCACCACATCAATCAAGGAGCCCGGATCAGGATTCGACGAACAGATTCCGTCAGCGCCAGCAGCGACGGCAGCGCGCATGGCCTCCTGATGGCTGGGCACATCACCGGAATGGAACGAGGTGTTGACCGTATGCCCAGTGTCAGCCGCCCATTGCTCGGCCCCTTCCAGAAAATAGGTCCAAACCGGGTCCGCGGGCGAGCCGTGGCTGATCCAGTAGAATGTCTTGCTGTCCTGCGCAAAAACCGCGCTGGCCGTGAGGGTGAGCGCGGCGCTGGCCCCCAGGAAAATACGTCTGTTCATTATGGTTCTCCTCCTTGTTGGTCTGTGTCGTGGCCGCCAGGGTCTTGGTGCCCCGCTTGACCGGTCTTACTCAGGCTTGCTCCAACCTCTCACGAAACGTCTTGAGCTCGGCGGGGTCCATCCGCACAAGGTGTTTGTCCTCGGGGTAGGCGCCGCTAGCCACATCTGCGGCAAACTCTTCGAATGCCGCGACGCGCTCCTGCTGCAGCCTGGCATATTCGGTGGCAAAGTCCCGATAAATCTTGGAATGGCGGGGAATGTGGCCATCGGTATAGCCGAGGATATCATTGGCAAAGAGATATTGTGCGTCGCAGCCCGCGCCCGCACCCATGGACCAGAGCAGGATATCGGTGCGCTTGGTGATCTCGCTGGCGACCTCTTCGGGAACCACTTCGATTTCCACCGCAAAGGCCCCAGCAGCCTCGTAATCCTTCACGTCCTGCAAGAGCTTCAGTGCGCCGTCAGAGGTCTTGCCTACTGCGCGAAAGCCGCCCGTCCACGTGGCGCGGGCGGGGCAAAGGCCGACGTGACCAACCACAGGGACGTATTCCTTGGCGAGATATTCGACCGTATCGAAGGAGCCCGAGCAATAGATCGCATCCGCGCCCCGGTTCATCGCGTCCGTAGCCCACCGTAGGTAGTCGTCGGGTGTTCCGGCCTCCAGATGGGTGCGGCCAGTCATGGAAAAAACGCTCGGCGCTACCTCGCGGTAGCGGGCATCAAACAGGATGTCGTCCGGAACCGAGGCGATGTCGATCCCTGCCGCCTCCGCCGCTGCGGCTTCGTCCAGGCTGAAGTACCGCAGCATAGACTTCTGCCCCTTGCCCTTGTCGGCCAAAAGGTCCGCAACTGTGGGGAGTTTACGGGCGCTCACGTGTCGCGCCTGTCGGGGACATGTTGGTGCAACTCGTCCCGATAGGGTTTGGCCGTCGGCGGCAGCTCCTTCTTGAAATAGTAGCCGGGTTCGTGGCGCTGCCGGATCACGGCGGTCCACATCTCGCGATAAGCGTCCGCGATTGAGCTGTTGGGCGGCGGCAGGTCATCCTTGATCAATTCGTGCAGCTTCGGCAGCGCGTGATAGGGCACCATCGGAAACATGTGGTGTTCGATGTGATACTGCATGTTCCAGTAAATCCAGCCGGAAATTGGGTTGATATACACCGTGCGGCTGTTGAGCCGGTGGTCGAGCACATCTTCAGCCAAGCCGCCATGTTGCAGCAGCCCCATCATCACCATGTGCCAGCAGCCATAAATCCGGGGCAGACCAATCAGCAAAAACGGAATGACCGACGCCCAACCCATCCCAGCGGTCGCCATACCCAGCGCAATGGCGACAGTGACTGCATAGATCAGGACATGGACCCGAGCCCAGAACACAGCCTTGGGCCGCTCGTTTTCGGGGATATAGTCCAGCTCATCATCAGAGAACCTGCCAAAAGCCTGCCGGAACAGAGTCTTAAGCGATATCCAGGCATCAACGATCCCGACATAGGCCAGGACTTTAAGGGTCAGATTGATGGGATGCATCCAGGCAATCTCGGGGTCCCGGCCCACAATGATTGTGTCGGTGTGGTGACGGGCATGGGACCAGCGCCAGGCAATAGGGTTCCTCATCACCTGAAACGAGGCGATGTGATAAACTACATCGTTCATCCACCGCGTCTTGAACGCCGTGCCGTGCCCGGCCTCGTGCCAACGCGAGTCGCAGGCTGAACCGTAGATGACCCCGTAGGCCAGCCAGAACGGCACCGCCCACCAACTGCCCCATAGCAGAATGCCAGCGGCTGCAAAGATCACGTGAAGCGCGACCCAGATCGCCGTGTCGCGCAGGGCAATCTTATCGTTGCGCGCCATCAGCTGTTTCATGGTCTTCCGGGGGATGTCGCTATGATACCACTCGGCCGCCGCCAGCCCGGCCTTGATCGCATGGCGGGCCCGGTCGCCGGTCAGGGAATAGTCGGAAACCGCGGTCTCGGCCGCCATATCCTTCGCCATCTGATCCTCCCAAACACCCCGGTCCGCGATCTTCGGCCCACAGCGGCCGCCTGTCTCACTTTCGGCTGGCCTGTCATCCTGGCGGCTTTTGCAGTGCCTCAGTGTTCTGTCGAGCATTGCGAACCCGGTGAAGGTACTCAACCGCCAATCACATCAGATCACATCAGCCTTCCACTCCGAAACAGAAAGATCCAGAGAGGGGATAGACTCGAATTTATGGTGTGGCCAAGACTTACTGAGTTTGATGTGATACATCAGCGTGACGTCCGGCGAGTGAGGCCATCCCCATGCGCAAAGCAACAATTCCCGACATCGCACGCCATGCCGGCCTGTCTACGGCCACGGTCGACCGGGCCCTCAACGGGCGAAAAGGCGTCAGCGCCACCAACCGGCACCGGGTCTTAAAAGCGGCCGAGGAACTGGGGGCACTGCCCTCAGAAGGTATGGTGCGCCTGCCGTCGCGTCCGGCGCATTTGGTCTTCCTCATCCCGTTTGGCCAGAACATGTTCATGCGCGACCTGGCGCGGTCGATCACCAACTTGTCGACTGGTCTGCCGCTTGTCGCCTCCTGCAATATCGTCACAATGGACGGGATAGGTCCAGAAGCGCTCGACAGGGCGCTCGATGCGGTGTCGCCCAACACGCACGGCGTGGGGATCATTACCACGGATCACGCGCGGAGCAGGGCCGCAATTACCCGACTGTGCGAGAGCGGCGTGCGGGTTGTCACAATCGCGTCCGACCTGCCGGATACGCCGCGGTCATCCTATGTGGGCGTCGACAACAAGATTGCGGGGCGGACGGCAGGACAGCTCATGGGGATGCTCGCCCCGGTGCAAACTGGCGGCGTTGCGGTGATCCTCGGATCGCGCCGGTTTCATGGTCATTCTGAACGGGAGCGGGGCTTTCAGGATTACGTGCGCCAAAAACTGCCCGGACTAAAGATCGTCGCTGCAATTGAAACGGGGGAGGACAACCGCCGCTCTAATGCCGCGACCCAAGATCTTTTGCGGCATCAACCGGATCTGGCCGGGATCTACTGCGTCGGGGCAAGCCGAACGGGAATTGTCGAGGCGATCGAAGGCCTCGGGGCCAACCGCCCCGGCCTGATCATGCACGACCTCACTGACACGTCCCGGGAATGGCTGGCGCGGGGTTTGGTGGACGTCGTGATCGACCAGAACCCGCGACTTGTCGGGGAACAGGCGGTCATCCATCTCTTGGGCTCCATCGCCGCGCGAACCCCGCTTTTGTCGCTCAAACCCATCGAGCCCAGGATCATCCTGCAGGAAAACATCCCCGCCAGAGTACCCTGACTGGATGTGTCGCAAACTGTGGGTGTTGGTCGACTTAAACGCGAGTCTCGCTTCTTGGTAAAGAGAGGCCTTTGCCGCCGCGACCTGCGAATGGGTCGACGGACTGTCGCGAATGCACCCCCAAGTCGAACAGGTGACCCGCAACGTTTTAAACCGCCATGCGCCCTGAGGCGTCATGATTGATGTGC
Source organism: Ruegeria sp. AWH4_226 (assembly GCF_056159225.1). Taxonomy (NCBI): domain Bacteria; kingdom Pseudomonadati; phylum Pseudomonadota; class Alphaproteobacteria; order Rhodobacterales; family Roseobacteraceae; genus Ruegeria; species Ruegeria sp. AWH4_226. Next base: position 581,891 of record NZ_JBSWUU010000002.1, read on the forward strand.
CTCACAAACGTTCGTAGCGCACCCATTCTGACGCCTCTGCCAAAGGGATGGGATACGTTGGAGATTACGCAAACAAAAACATAGCTGGTGTCGATGAACCGGCATATTTGTTTGATCTAGGACAACGACAGAGTGGAATGCCAGACGTAAGTCGGGCACCATGAGATACGCGAATAAGGCATTGATGGTTGTGATGCTCGTGGCGAACCTTTTCGCCGCCGAGATTTCTTCCGGCTATGTTGAAACCGCCCACGCACTACGCGCGGCTGGATCGCGGACCATCGTTATCTGTGGCGCTGCCGGCAAGGCCGAGACAGTTATGCTCGACCGGAGCGGCGAGCCGGTGGATCGGAATGATACAGATTGCGCCCACTGCGCCGACTGCACGCTTTTGCCCGCCTTCACCGATGCATCCAACCCGCCCCTGCAGCTGGCGCAGGCCATTTTGCGTGCGGGTTCACCCGTGACCTCTGAAACCCCGAAAATTTCACGCCCTGTCGAATACCCATCGCGCGGCCCCCCAAGTCAGGAAGTTGTCTAACAATGCAGGCCATTGCTGAAACCGTTTTTCGGTTCCGTCAGATAAAATACGTTCAGGCCTGGTTCGCGCTTGCTCTCGCCCTGTTGGTTTCATCTGTGGCGCAGGCGCAGACAAATTCGAGCGTTCTGGCGCAGTTCCTTCCAAATGTCGATCCTGCCACGCTGGTCGAAGGTGCTGATGCCTTTGGCGCGATCCGTGACGATGTACCGGTCGCGCCGGTATTGTCGGGCGGCGAAGAAATCGGCCAGGTGTTTATCACGTCGGATTTCGTGGGCACCACTGGCTATTCCGGCAAACCTATTCACACCATGGTCGCGGTCGATGACGATGCGGTCATTCTGGGTGTCGACCTGGTCAAACATTCCGAACCTATCGTTTTGATCGGTATCCCCGATTCAAAGATAAAGAAACTCGCCGCGGACTACCGAGGGCTTTCCTTGGTGGATGAAGCTGCGGCGGGCGGGTCCGGGCATGATCTGGAGATCATTTCCGGGGCGACGGTCACGATCATGGTGATCGACGATTCGATCATCCGCTCGGGGCTGAAGGTGGCGCGGGCGCTGGGTCTGGGCGGGCTGACCGCGCAAGAGGATACCGGACCGCAATATGAGATCAACGAAGACGCCGAAGCGCCGGACAGCTGGATGGTGATGGAAGGCGACGGGACCGTGCGCCGCCTGTCGCTGGATGTGGGTCAGGTGAACGCCTCTTTCGCTGCGATGGACGATCCCCGTACCGAAAAATACGCACTGACCGAACCGCCAGAGACAACTTTTATCGACATGCAGATGGCGCTGGTGTCGATCCCCGCCATCGGTCGCGCGATCCTGGGCGAAGCGGATTACGGCAACCTGCAAGGGTGGTTGGAGCCGGGCGAACATGCGATTGCGGTGGTTGGGCGCGGCCTCTACTCATTCAAAGGGTCGGGCTATGTGCGCGGCGGTATCTTCGACCGGATCGTTCTTATCCAGGACGACGTGTCGGTGCGGTTTCGCGACCGGGGCCATCGCCGCATGGGGGTCATTCCGCTTGATGACGTTCCGGAATTCACCGAACGCGACTTGTTCAAAATCCCCGCCGAAAGTGGCTTTGACCCCACCAAGCCTTTCCGCTTGCAACTGCTGGTTCAGCGAGAGGTGGCGGCAATCGAAAAGGTCTTTACCACCTACGACCTCGGTTATCAGCTTCCCCAATCCTACATGACCCGCGTCGCAACCGCTGCGGAAACTGCGCCGGTGATGGCTGCCGACGAGGGTGAAAATGCGGCGCAAGCGGCGCTATGGAAGAAGATTTGGGAAGACAAGACGCTTGAAATCGCCGTGCTGGGTACAATGCTGTTCGTGCTGACGGCTGCGTTCTTCTTTCAGATGCAACTGACGCGGTCGGATCGGGCCGTGAAAATTTTCCGCTACACCTTTTTGACTATCACGCTGGTTTTCCTTGGCTGGTATGCCAACGCGCAGCTTTCGGTCGTGAACCTGATGGCGCTTTTTGGCGCGCTTACCACGAACTTTAGCTGGCAGGCGTTCCTGCTGGACCCGTTGACCTTCATCCTCTGGTTTGCCGTTGCAGCCGCGATCCTGTTCTGGGGTCGGGGTGCTTATTGCGGGTGGCTATGCCCGTTCGGCGCCCTGCAGGAACTAACCAACCATATCGCACGGGCGCTCAGGGTGCCGCAGATCAAGCTACCTTGGGGACTGCACGAACGGTTGTGGCCCATCAAGTACATGATATTCCTTGGGCTATTCGGCGTATCGCTGGCATCGATAGAACAGGCCGAGCATCTGGCCGAGGTCGAGCCATTCAAGACAGCGATCATCCTGAACTTTGTGCGTGCCTGGCCCTTTGTGGCCTATGCCGCTGCCCTTCTGATAGCAGGGCTGTTCGTTGAGCGGTTCTACTGCCGCTATCTCTGCCCGCTTGGTGCCGCGCTCGCGATCCCGGCACGGCTGAGAATGTTCGACTGGCTCAAACGCTATAAGGAATGCGGATCGCCCTGCCACGTCTGCGCCAACGAATGCATGGTCCAGGCGATCCATCCGACCGGAGAGATCAACCCCAATGAATGCCTGAACTGCATGAATTGCCAGGTGCTCTATCAATCCAAAACCAAATGCCCCGTGGTGATAAAAAAGCTCAGACGCAAGAGCCCCACCACGGACCTGACCGCTTTCCTCACCCCGAGGGAAGGGTTGGAAAACCATCCTAACCTTCAAACAAAGTGACGGGAGACTGACATGTCAGACACTGAACACAATGGACTAAGCCGGCGCGGATTTTTAAGCGCATCGGCAACGGGTGCAGCCATGATGGGAACGGGCGGAGCCCGCCTTGGCCTGCTTGGCGGCGCTGCAGCGATTAGCGCAGCAACTAACCCGCGCGCCGCTTTGGCGCAAACCGAACATGCAAGCCCCGCACCGGGCGAGCTTGATGAATACTACGGCTTCTGGTCCTCGGGTCAGACCGGCGAGATGCGAATTCTGGGCGTTCCCTCCATGCGTGAGCTGATGCGCGTGCCGGTTTTCAACCGCTGCTCAGCCACCGGCTGGGGCCAGACCAACGAAAGCCTCAAGGTGCTCACGCAGGATATGCTGCCGGAAACCAGGGAATTCCTCGCGGCGCAAGGAAAGACGGTCCACGACAACGGCGATCTGCACCACGTGCACATGTCGTTCACCGAGGGCAAATATGACGGCCGTTACCTGTTCATGAACGACAAGGCCAACACTCGCGTCGCCCGCGTACGTTGCGATGTGATGAAGGCAGACAAGATCATCGACATTCCAAACGCCAAAGCGATCCACGGGCTGCGCCCGCAGAAATGGCCGCGTACGGATTATGTCTTTGCGAATGGCGAGGACGAAGTGCCGATGGTCAACGACGGTTCGGTTTTGGATGATCCGTCGCAATATGTGAACTTCTACACTGCGATCAACGCGGACGAGATGAAAGTCGCGTGGCAGGTGATTGTGTCTGGCAACCTAGACAACACCGATTGCGATTATGACGGCAAATACGCCTTCTCGACTTCTTACAACTCGGAAATGGGAATGACCCTCCCCGAGATGATGGAAGCTGAAATGGACCACGTTGTCATCTTCAACATCAAGGAAATCGAGAAAGGAATCGAAGCGGGTGACTTTATCGAGCTGAACGGTGTGCCGGTGATCGACGGCCGTAAAGGCCAGAACAAGAAATACACCCGTTACGTGCCAATTCCGAACAGCCCCCACGGCATCAACATGGCGCCCGACAAAATCCACCTCTGCGTGGCGGGAAAACTGTCGCCAACCGTTTCGGTACTTGACGTGCGCAAGTTTGACGCGCTTTTCGAGGACGACAGTCTCGACCCCAGGTCGGTCGTCGTGGCCGAGCCAGAGCTGGGCCTCGGGCCGCTTCACACATGCTTTGACGGCAAAGGCAACGCCTTTACGACGCTGTTCCTCGACAGCCAGGTGGTAATGTGGAACATCGAAGACGCTGTGAAGCTTTACAACGGCGAGGACGTGGACCCGATCCTGAACAAGCAGGATGTGCACTACCAGCCCGGTCACAACTCGACCACCATGGGCGAAACGCTGGAAGCGGACGGCAAATGGTACCTTTCGATGAACAAGTTCTCGAAGGACCGGTTCTTGAACACCGGCCCGCTCAAACCCGAGAACGAGCAGCTCTTTGCCCTTGACGGCACGGACATGACGCTGCTCCATGATGGGCCAACCTTTGCCGAACCACACGACTCGATCCTCGTTCACCGGTCCAAAGTGAACCCGAAGAATGTATGGGACCGTGACGATCCGATGTGGGCGGATGCGCGCGCGCAGGCCGAAGCGGACGGCGTCGATCTGGACGATTGGCAGGACGCGGTGATCCGAGACGGCAACAAGGTTCGGGTCTACATGACCTCTCAGGCACCACAGTTTTCGTTGGAGCAGTTCACGGTCAAACAGGGTGACGAGGTGACGGTCTACGTGACCAACCTCGACGACATCGACGACCTGACCCACGGCTTCTGCCTGAACAACCACGGGGTCGCGATGGAAGTCGCACCGCAGGCCACCGCTTCGGTTACCTTTACCGCGTCGAAGCCGGGCGTCTACTGGTACTACTGCCAGTGGTTCTGCCACGCGCTGCATATGGAGATGCGCGGCCGCATGCTCGTGGAGCCGACCGGCACATGACGCGGATTTATCACTTCCTCGCCGCGCTCGTTCTGAGCGCGGTCCCGGCACTGGCCGAGCGCGTGACTATCGCGCCCGGACCCGGTGCACTGGCTGCGGCACTTGCCGCAGCTGAGGAAGGGGATGAAGTCATCCTGTCTCCGGGCCGCTACGATGGCCCGGTGACAATTGACAAGACTCTGACGCTTCGTGGCCAAGATGGCGCAATGATCGACGGAAACGGTACGCTATCCGTGGTTCTTGTCGATGCACCCGACGTTGTGGTGCGTGGCCTGCATCTGACCAATTCTGGAAGGGTACACGAACCCATCGACGCAGGCGTTAAACTGACCAAGAAAGCACGCGGTGCCAAAGTTCTGGACAACGTGCTCACCGAAAACCTCGTTGGCATCGACATTCACGGTGCGCGCAATGCACTGGTCCGGGGCAACCGGATCGAGGGGCTGCGTCTTCGGCGCATGAATGATCGCGGCAACGGCATTTACGTATGGAACGCACCGGGTGCCGAGGTGATCGGCAATGATGTGCGCTATGGGCGAGACGGAATCTTCTCAAACGTATCCAAGCGCAACGTGTTCCGCGATAACTTGTTTCGCGATCTACGTTTCGCAGTTCATTACATGTATACAAATGACAGCGTGATCGAAGGCAACATCTCAATCGGCAACCATCTTGGTTTCGCGCTGATGTATTCCGACCGGATCGTGGCGAAGGATAACATTTCGATCAACGACCGGGATCATGGTGTTATGCTCAACTACACCAAGAAGTCCGATGTGTTTGCAAACCTTGTCACCGGAGGCACTGGGAAATGCACCTTCGTCTATAACTCGCATCAGAACCTGATCGCAGAAAACAGCTTTGTCGGCTGCGATATTGGTGTGCATTTCACCGCGGGGTCCGAGCGGAACACAATCACCGGCAACGCCTTTGTCGGCAACCGAACGCAGGTGAAATACGTAGGCACCACCGATGTGGAATGGAGCCACGAGGGGCGCGGCAACTACTGGTCTGATCATCCCGCCTTTGATCTGGATGGCGACGGACGGGCAGACAGTTCTTATCGGCCCAACGATTTGATGGACCATATCTTGTGGTCGCAACCGGCTGCCAAGCTGTTATTGGGCACGCCCGCCGTCCAACTGGTGCGTTGGAGCCAATCGCAATTTCCGGCGGCCCGAACCGGGGGCGTCGTCGACAGCCACCCGCTGACCACCGCACCGGCGCGCGAGATGCCCGAAACCATTCAACACATGGCCCAAGCCACACCGATCTGGGCCAAGGGAGAGACCTATGACGATACTGACCCTCTCGAAGCTCACTAAACGCTACGAGGGAACGGCGGTTCTTGACGAGGTGTCGCTTGCCATCGCGGCAGGCGAGCGCGTGGCGCTCCTGGGCCATAACGGTGCGGGGAAAACGACGCTTATGAAGCTCGTTCTTGGGCTAATTCATGCAGACGGGGGCCGTATCGAGATTGCGGGCCACGCGCCGGGGTCAACGGTGGCGCGGGCCTTGACTGCCTATCTGCCAGAGTCCGCAGCGTTTCACCCCGCGATTACGGGGCGCGAACAGCTTCGGTACTATTTACGGCTACGCGGCCAGCCAGTGAAGCAGGCCGACGCGTTGCTGGAAAAAGTCGGGTTGAAGGATGCCGCCAATCGGCGGATCGGAACCTATTCCAAGGGGATGCGGCAGCGGGTAGGACTGGCCCAGGCACTGATCGGTGGGCCGCGCCTGATGGTGCTGGATGAGCCGACCTCGGGTCTTGATCCCGTGTCGCGGCGCGAATTCTATACACTGCTTGATGAATTGGCCGCAAAAGGGACAGCCATTCTGCTATCATCTCACGCGCTGTCGGAACTTGAGGCGAGGACGGATCGGATGGTGATCCTGGCCAAGGGGAAACAGGTGGCACAAGGCACATTGTCCGATCTGCGCCGTGATGCGGCGCTGCCGTTGACCGTGACGATCACACCGAAGGTGGGGCAAGCCGCACGCGTCATGGCGGCCTTCCCGATCGCGCATGCAATGGACGAGCTCGTGACCTTCCATTGCGCATCGGACGAAAAACTTGCAGTGCTCGAACAAATCGCGGCGCTACGCGACCATATCGCGGATTACGATGTCACCGCCGCGACGCTGGACGATCTTTATTCCCACATATCGAAAAGGGTCGCGTAATGTTGTCCCGTATCCTCGCCACTGCTGTGCTGGAGTTCGCAATTGCCCGCCGAAATCGCTGGGTAATCGTTTCAGTCGGCATGATGATCCTATTCTCTCTGGTACTGGCCTTCGCGGGCGCGGCCCCTGCTGGGCAAATGGCGGTGGACCCGCTTTCGGTGACAGTGGCAAGCCTGATATCCCTTGCGGTCTATCTTGTTCCGCTGATCGCGTTGCTTATTTCTTTCGACGCCATCGCGGGCGAAAACGAGCGCGGCACACTGGCGCTGTCGCTGACCTACCCGCTGGCGCGGACCGAGCTTCTTTTGGGTAAATTGATCGCACAACTGGGCGTCGTGACCATCGCGGTGGTCGCGGGCTATGCCTCTGCCGCGCTGGTCGCCTTCGCCACTGGCGGTGTTGATGCAGCCGAGGGGTTGCCTGCTCTCTGGCGGCTGATCTGGACCTCGGTCCTTCTGGGCGCTGCCTTCCTGTCGTTGGGCCATGCTATGTCCTGCCTGTCGCGCCGCCCATCCGGCGCTGCGGCCATGGCAATTGGGCTTTGGCTGGTCATGATCGTGCTTTACGATCTGGCGTTGCTGGCTGCCGTGGTCGCGGATGATGGCGGATCCTTTACGACGGATGTGTTCCCGTGGGCACTGGTGGTCAATCCGGCGGATGCGTTCCGTATTTTCAATCTCGCAGCATCGGGCGCGGTCGATGCGGCCTCGGGCCTGTCTGGCGCGGCCTCGTCCATCGCGGCGTGGAAACCGTTGGCCGCCATCGTGCTCTGGCCGCTTCTGGCCGCATCGCTCGCGCGGCTGTCGTTTCAAAAGGTGACACCATGAGAAAGCGCATTCTGATTTCCCTTCTGATCCTTGCGGCCTGCAAGGAAGACGTGGCGACGCTGCCGGAGCCAGTTGAAATGACCGACGAGGTTTTAGGCTACTACTGCCAGATGACGCTGGCTGACCATGAAGGGCCGAAGGGACAAGCGCACCTGGACGGGATGCCCGCGCCGATTTTCTTCAGCCAGGTGCGCGACGTGATTGCCTATCTGCACATGCCTGAGCAGAGCCATGCGGTTCAGGTTGCATATGTTCAGGATATGAAAGGCGCCACATGGCGTGCTCCTGGTGCTTGGATACCGGCGCAAGACGCGTTTTACGTGTCAGGGTCCGATGCGGTGGGCGGCATGGGTGCGCCAGAACTCGTGCCTTTTTCCGATCAAGTCGCGGCCGAAGCGTTTGCACGCGACCGTGGTGGCCGCATCATGGCTTTCGACGAGATTCGATCCGCAGACGTACTGAGCGATCCCCTGTCATCGGACGTGTCCGACACCGACGATATCAATGCACGGCTCAAATCGCTTGGTCAGTAGGAGAGAGACATGCAAATCAACAGACGCAGGTTCATCAGCTTCGTCTCGGCGGCCTGTCTGACCGCTACCGACAGCCCCGCTTCGGTTTTTCGGTGGCAAGGTGTTGCGCTTGGCGCAAAGGCACAGATCCTTCTGGACCATCCGCAGGCTGAGGCAATCACCCGCGCCGCCAAGGCAGAGATCGACCGCCTGGAGGACATCTTCAGCCTCTACCGCGCGAACAGTGAGATTGCGCGGCTCAATCACGACGGACGGCTCAAAGCACCGTCGTTCGAGATGCTCGAATGCATGACACTGGCGCGCCGAGTACACGTGGTGACTCAGGGGCTATTCGATCCGACGGTACAGCCGCTTTGGCGAGTGCTGGCAGAAGCAGCCGCAGAGGGCCGTGAACCCAAGGCAAATATGGTAAAGACCGCGCGGGCTTTGATCGGGTTTGACCGTGTCCGGATCGACGCGGCCCAGATTACGCTCGGCACTGGGCAGGCGCTGACGCTTAACGGTATCGCGCAAGGCTTCATCGCGGACAAGGTCGCAGACCTGATGCGCGCGCAGGGTGTGAAAGATGTCCTCATCGACACAGGCGAAATCGTGGCAATCGGTGACGGCCCGCAAAGCGCCGGTTGGCCGGTGAGCCTCCGGGGTGAAGATCACGCGCGGCTCTTGCACGACCGGGCTCTGGCCAGTTCCGCAACCTTCGGCACGGTCATGGACGCGGACGGGCGGCAGGGTCACATCCTGTCCCCAGACGGTGAAGCGACAGCGCCTGTGCGGGTTACGGTCAGCGCGCCGCGCGCGGGGCTTGCCGACGCCCTGTCAACCGCACTGTGCCTCGTTCCGGACGCGCAGACAGCTACGAAGATCTTGAGTTTGATCAAAGAAACCCGGCTTGAACGGTTTGGCTTGTGATCGCCAACTGGTGTCAGCGTTACAATCCAGCTCCGCCTCACGCATGAAGAAACTGCCCAAGGGCTGAAAACAAATGGCATTTGGACGAAAAGGTCATTCCGATCACCCGGTGAAAGTGCAAAAAGCAGATGGGCCTGTTCAAATTACAACGGTGGGCCCAAATATCAAAACCATGTTTCGATGCCATGGCGCCGTCCAAAGGTCTTTTCAAACGTTGTCGAACCACTTGGCGGTGCTGCAACAGGGAATTGTAATGCAAGAAACGACAACGCAGACAGCGCAAGTTGATTTGCGAGGCCTATGTTCTGCACCTATTTCGCTACGACAGTCTCTGTGCGTCACCCACGGTCACCTCGCAACCGCGCCGTCTTGATTGGACTGCGGCAAAGGCTAGCGCCAAAGACTTCAGGTTATTTCGAGCCGAATTACTGGGCCAGCGGTTGTCTTCGATGGCGCAGAGCAACTCTCCCATTGCGCCGCGAAAACCATCGTTGAACCAGGTGCCAACCAATTGCGGCCGCGAAATGCCTTGAGCAGTTGTCAGTGTAAGTGATTGCGCGCCGAGGTCTGGCCCCTGGGACAAGATGCTGCCGCCAGTTCCCGAAACATAGGTAGTATCCTGCGCCCCACAGGGCACGCCGCCATCAAAGACCAGGCTGGCCTGCCCTTCGTCCAGCCGGATTTGTGCCTGCGCCAATAAAGGCACTTTGTTGCTCTGACCACGCGCCTTTGTGGCCGTGGCAAACACCGATTGCACGCGTTCACCGACCACAGAGGACACGAAATCAAACCAGTGAATGCCGAAATCGTAGAGGATCAGATCCTCGATCTCATCGAAGGGTGTTCCGGCCGTCCAGCCGTGATCCCAATGGATCGCTGCGTGGACCGACAGGACATCCCCGATCACGCCCGCACCGCATGCCTCGCGAATCCAGGCCATATGCGGCGCCCAGCGACCGTTCTGGTTCACCGCAAGATGAACGCCCTGCTGCTCAGCCAGTCGGACCAGTTCTTCGCCGGTCGCAAGATCCGAGACAAAGGGCTTTTGGCTGAGCACATGTTTTCCCGCAAGAATGGCCGCACGGATCACCGGCGCGCGCACCTCGGTCGGCAGCGTGATGTCCACCACGTCTATGCCCGCGTCTGCCAGAAGATCGCTCAGGTCCTCATGGACCTTTGCGGCGGGAAAATATTTGTCGGCTTTCTGCCTGGCCTTGTCGTGGCTTCGGTTCCAGAACGCGACCACGTCCCACCCGGCCGTGCGGTAAGCATCAAGATGACTGTCCGAGATTCCGCCGGTGCCGATCACGCCAATCTTTGGGCGATAAGTTCGCGGCATCGGCGGCTGATATGTGACCTGAGGTGCGTCTACCTCTGGCAGTTCACCGGATTTCAACGCATAGGTGTCGGTGTCGGCAGAATCCTCGCTCATGACACCAAACCCATGGTGCGTTTTTCCGAGGCCGACAGAACGGCGGTATCAACGATCCGCTGAGCGGTCAGACAAAGCTCGGGGCTCAACGGGCCATCGACCTGCACACTCCGATTAATGCAGGACAGCACGTATTCGATCGCGTTCCGTTCACCCTCTGGCAAGGGTCTGACGGGTATCTCGCGGCGCTCGGGTTGAGCCCGGGTCTGAACGGTGACGTGGCTGGCGTAATCCGGCGACGCAATTGTGCCATCGGCGCCAACAAACACGAACCCGCAGGTCGGCTGCGGTTGCGTCGTCCACGGGTCGGTGAAGGTGCCCCATCGCGTTTCCAGCTTGGACAAGCCCCTAGTATAGCGGCAAACGGCAATAGCGTGCTGATCCACCTCGATCCCCGGCGTTTCATCGACAGTGCAGGTGACCTCAAGCGGCGCCTCACCATTCATGTACCAAGTGCCCAGCGTTGCGCCGTAGCCCATGTAATCCAAAAGCGCGCCACCCCCGGCGGCCTTTTTGTACCACCACGAATTCGGTTTCTGCCGCTCCACCTCCTCAGGACTGACCTCAACCTTGTCGGCCAAATGGTAGAGCGGTCCGCGATTGCCGTCATAGAAATGCACCTCGCGCAGTTCGCCGATCAATCCCTCGTCAATCAGATGTTTGGCCGTGACGTGGCTTTCAACCCACCGCAAGGGCCAGTTGATGATCAGTTGTTTGCTTGTCGGCTCCATCGCTGCGATCATGCGCCGCGCATCGGCGACCGAGGCGGCAAACGGCTTTTCTACAAAGATGTGCAGATCGTGCGGGGCCAGTTTTTCGGTGTATTCGGCGTGGTTCGCGGTTGCCACGCACAACAGCGCCATATCGTATGGCCCGGCTGCCATGCAGGCGTCAAAATCGGTGAAAACACGGCTCTCGGGTATCCCGAACGTATCGATGGCCGCCTGCATTCTGGACCGATCGGGATCGAAAATCCCGGCAATCTCGGCTTCGGGGTGGTCGTCCACCATCCTGAGCAGATCGCCCATATGCATGTGGTCAAAGCTTATTCCAACAACGCGGAACCTGGACATGGGACCTCCTTGCTAGCGGCTATCGGTTATTCTGACATAAATCGCTGTCACCGCCAAAATGATCAGACCGAACAACGCGGTTCTGGCCCCTTCGGGCATTTGCAGCAGCGTCAGCATCGTGTCGAGCACGCGGATGATCAGCGCCCCAACGATGGCGCCCGCGAAACTGCCGCGGCCACCGAAGATCGACGTGCCGCCGATCACTGCAGCGGCGACCGAAGGCAACAGCAGTGGGTTGGCCAGACTCAGCGAGGTCTGGCGGATCATGCCCAGATACAGCAACCCGGCCACCGCCGCGATCAGACCCGACAGGGCATAAAGCGCGAGATAGACTTGCCACGCCCGCACGCCGGAGAGCTTTGCCGCGTTTTCGTTCGACCCCAACGCAAACAGAAGCCGCCCAAAGCCGGTCAGGCGCATCAGCCAGAAGATGAACAGCGCAAAGGGTACGAACAGAAACAGCCCGTTGGGCATCGACAAGGTCCGCCCGGTACCCAGCCAGGCCAGGAACTCTGGAATCTCGGACCCTGCATTGATGACAAGCCGCTGGTAGACCTGCAGGCAACCAGTGGCGATCAGACCGGTGCCCAAAGTCATGATCAACGGGTGGACCCGCACCAGCCCTACGCCCAGCCCGTTGACGGTGCCGACTACCAGCCCCGATGCCAACGCGACCAGCACCGCCGGGGTCACCCCCCAGACCGAACTGAGCGTGGCGCAGACAAAGGCCGAAACCGTTGCGACTATGCCCGCTGAAAGGTCGATGCCCGCGGTCAGCATCGTCAGAACCTGACAGGCGGCGAGCATGGCCAGCGGGATTGCGAACTTGATAAGATTGCCAACCCAGAAGGTCGAAATGATCCCGTCCCGTCCGGCGCGGAACGGCGTGACGATGCCCGGGCGCATGATCTCAAGCAATACGACCAGCATCAGAAGAAAGGCCACTAGCGGAATGACCGGATTGTCCCGTAAGAAGCGCCCGAACCGGATGATGGGCGCGTCCGTTGCCGTCATGCTCATCGCCTTGCCCCCCGCAGAGTAACCGCCGTTCCCAGCATCACGACCCCAACCATGATGGTCCCCTCGATAATCGTTGTGACATTCGGATCGACCGCGAGAAGCGTCAGGATCGTGCGCACGATCCGCAAGATGAACACGGCGATGATCGGCCCTAGTAGCGTGCCCCGACCACCGCCCAGAACGACTCCGCCCAAAACAACAGCCGCGACCGATGCCAGCAGGTACGGGCCGGGCACAGGCTCTCCGATACCTGTCAAGGCCGCGAGGCTCAGGCCGCCGAGCGCACAGAAGAGGCCACAGATTCCATAGGCGGCGATCTTCACCCGTCCAACGGCGACCCCGGACCGGAAAGCGGCGCGCTCGTCCGAGCCGGTGGCATAGATCGAGATACCCAGTTTGGACCGGCGGATAGGTAGCCACACGGCAGCGATGCACACAGCCATGATCACCAGCGCATTGGGCAGACCGGGAATCAGACTTCCGCGAATGCCCTGCTGTAGCCAGCTGGCCGTCGACCCGCCCGGGGTTTCAAGGATCAGCAGGGCCACACCTTCCCAGACAAACAACATGGCGAGGGTGACCACGATGTCCGGCACGCGAGTCAGTACGATCAAGGTGCCATTTATTAGACCCATGACCAACCCCAGCGCCAGAACCAGCAGGATTGCCGGCACCCCGGCCATCTTTTCCATCAATACGGCTGCAGTCACCGCACAGACCGCCATCATCGACGCAACTGACAGGTCAATTCCACCGACAATGACCACCACCGCCATACCCGCCGTCGCAAAGGCAAACGGCAGGGCGGCGCGTGCGATGCTCTCCAGCCCCGATGCCCCAAATGACGGCTGGATCACCTTGGTGATCACCAACAGAACCGCCAACAGCGCGACCAGACCGACTATCCACGCATTTCTTTTGAAAATTCCAGTCACGCTACACTCTCTTGTGCCGTCAGCCCGTATGCTGCCCGCAACAACGTCTGCTCGTCCGCGTTTGCCGCATCGATCACATCGACCACGCGGCCGTTGAAAATGACTAAAGCGCGGTCGCAGGCCAGCGGCACCTCTTCCAACTCCGATGTGTAAAACAGAACCGACGCCCCGTTCTGCGCCAACTCGCGCACCAGCGGATAGATCTGGCGTTTGGTGCGAACATCTATCCCCCGAGTGGGATCGAACAGCAAAAGCGTCTCGACCCCTGTGGCAAGCCAACGCCCGATTGTTACCTTCTGCTGGTTGCCGCCCGATAACCGGCGCACCTCGCCCTGGGCGCGGGTGTCGATCTGCAGCTTGTCGATCGCGTGGGCCACCCTGTCGCGTTCGTGGCGCAGTTTCAGATTGCCCCAGTTGCGGAGACGCGCAGAGAAAGGCAGCGCTATGTTTTCACGCACCGATCGCTGGGCCAGCAAGGCTTCGGCCCGGTCGCCCGGCACAAAGGTCAATCCGGCGGCGATGGCATCGGCGGGGTGGCGGAAATGGACAGGTGCCCCGTTTACCTCGATCCCGCCCGAGCTGGGCGCGACAAACCCGGCCAGACAGTCAAACAGTTCGTCCTGCCCCTGCCCTTCTAAGGCGACCACGCCCAGCACCTCGCCCGGGAACAGATCGAAAGTGACGTTCGAAACCTTGGGTGCAATCGCCACGTCGCGGATCCGAACGCGCGGAGCGTCGGCCACCGGCCCCCCGGACCGCTGGATCTGGCGCTGACCCAGCTCAAGCTTTTGGCCCAACATCAGCTCGACGGCTTGCTCCTCAACCCCCGGCCCGATGGTCAGATCACCGACAGTGCGCCCGTCCCGCAGGACCCATGCGCGGTCACACAGTTCCGAAATTTCACTGAACCTGTGCGAGACATAAATGACGCCCATGCCCCTGTCGGCCTGCTGTCGCACCACAGTCAGAACCCGTTCTACCAGATCGGTCGGCAACGCCGCGGTCATTTCGTCCAGCAACAGCACATCCGGTTCCGAGGCCAGAGCCCGCGCCAGATCGAAAATCCGCAGCGTGGCAAGTGGCAGCTCGTTAATTTTACTGTCGAGGTTGAGGATTTCGATACCCAGTTCCGACACCCATTGACGGAACGCGGCGACCGGCGTGTCGGTCAGGCGCAGATTGTCGCCGACATCCAGATCGGGGATCAGCGATGGCTCTTGATAAACCGGCACCAGACCAGACCTGCGCGCCTCGGCCGGACTGCCCACGTGGGCCTGCTGCCCTCGGATCAGCACCTGCCCCGTATCCGGCGTCAACGCGCCGGTGATAATCTTGACGAAGGTGGACTTCCCTGCGCCGTTTGCACCCATCAGCGCAACGACCTCGCCCTCGGAAACCCTCAGGCTGGCATCCGTCAGCGCCCGGACAGCGCCAAAGCTTTTTGCGATACCGGATGCATCAAGTAAGTAGTTCTCGCTCATTGGCGCTTGTCTTTCCTGCCTTTGTGCCACCCCCAACCGGGGGTGGCGTTCACTGCCGGCTCAGCTATCGCCGGGGCCTTCGCAGGCGATGATTTGTTCCATTGTGTAATCGGTCCATCCAGGGATGGTCACCGACACCGGCCACTCAGGATCAAGGTTGGGGTTCTGCGCTGCCTGGATCGTTGCCAAACCTTCATCGGAAGAGTTTTCCCACAGGACCGGATCAACCAGAACCGTTGTGCCGTCCGGCGCATTGCCGTTCAGAATGTCGACAGCCAGCGCGATACCAGCACCACCGACCGAACCCGGATTGGTGACGGCCGCACCTTTCAATCCATCAACCTCGGTCAGATACTGGACAAAGCCCGCATTGTCGGCCCCGACGATCGGCACCAATGGTGCTCCGGATTCGACAAAGGCATCTACGATGACGTTGTCGATGCCGCTGGTCCACACCCCGTCGAACGGAATGCCGGTGGCCAGGAAATCGAACATCTGCTGCTTGCCCTGGTCCTGTTGCCAGCCTGTGAACACTTCGTGCACCACGTTGATACCGGGGTATTCCTCAAGCGCACTTTTGAACCCATTGTCGCGGTCAGTATCGGCCGAAACACCAGCAATCCCGCGCATATAGACCACGTCACCGGACCCGCCCAATTGCTCGAACAGCCACTTGGCCCCGAGATAGGCGTATTCTTCCTGGTTATTCGACAGGATATAGGCACCATCTGCCGTAACTCCCGCATCGACAGCAACCACAACGATGCCTTTCTCTTTCGCTGCGTCCAATGCGGAATTCAGAGCATCGGGGTTTGACGGGTTCAGCACGATGGCGTCGACCCCGGCTTCGATCAGGTTGTTGAGATCTTCAAGCTGACCCGCCGAGTCGGTGTTGCGATGTGCCACGATCAGGTTCGAGACATCCTCCTCGACCAGCGCTTGCGCGCGCATGGCGCAGATCATCTGCTCGCGCCACCCGTTGCCCTGCACAGTGTTGGATACACCGATTGTGTAATCTGCGGCAAAGGCTGCCGGTGCAAACGTGGCTGCAACAGCGATGGCTGCCGTCCCTGTCAGTAGTTTTTTCATTTCAGTTACCTCCCAGATGAACTGTGTTTGTGTGATCGGGGCTTGGCGCCCTTCTATTTGATGAATGGTTGCAGCACGTCCCGCGCCAACAGAAAGCCCCGTTTGACCTTTTCGTCCGTGCCTTCGAACAGCCTGTCTTCATGCTCGATAATAACCGGCCCATCATACCCCGCACGATACAAACCGGAAAAGAAACCCGACCAATCCACATCGCCCAACCCGCAAAGGCGCGGCACTTGCCACCCCATACCGGCGGACATGATCCCGTTTTCATACAGCCCGTCATGATCGACCATCAGGTCTTTTGCGTGCACATGGGCGATGTGAGGCCCGAATTCCTTGATAAACCGGGTCTGATCAATGAACTGCCAGATCAGGTGTGACGGGTCGAAATTCATTCCGACGTCGTCCCCCCATTGTTCGAAGAGCCGGCGCCAGATTTTCGGGGAATAGGCGATGTTGTGCCCACCGGGCCATTCATCGTAGCTGAAGATCATCGGACAGTTTTCAAAGCACAGGCGAACGCCAGAGTCTTTGGCATGGGCAACAATCGGCTCGAAAATCTGCTGCGCCCGCACCCAATTGTCATCGACATTCAGCGACCGGTCGCCCCCCACAAAAGTGTTGACCACTGAGATTCCCATAGCGCCAGCAGCGTTGATCACCTTGTACAGGTGTCCGATCACCTCGTCCCGATGGGCCGCATCCGGGTGCAGCGGGTTGGGGTAATACCCCAGTCCCGATATTTCGATACCTTGTGCGGCCATGGCGTCGACAATCTCTGTGCCCTGTGCGGCGGTCAGCCCATCAACATTGATATGGCTGGTCCCGGCATAGCGCCGCTTTTCGCCCCCGGATGAGGGCCAGCATGCCACCTCAAGCGCGGAAAACCCGTTTGCCGCCGACCAGGCCGCCACGTCCATCAGGTCACTGTCTTCAAACGGTGCCGTCAGCAATCCAAGTTTCATGACCTCTCCCTCAAACCTCGTCCAGAGCCACCCAGCGCTGTTCACGTGCCGATTTGATCACTGCGTCGCAGAATAACATCTCGTAATGACCGTCTTCGAATGTCGCCCATGTGCTGTCTTCGCCACGTCCGCCTACCGAAATGTCAGTGTAGACCGCGCGGAAGAAGTTGAAGAAGCTGTCGGCAAATCCTTCGACATGTCCGGGCGGCAGGGTTGCGGCCCGCGTCCCGATGGCGTTCATCAGAGTGAAATCCCGCATCAGAACCTCGTTCGGACCATCACGCCGGCCGATGAACAGATGATCGGGGGATTCACTGTCCCACGCCGCACTGGCGGTACTGCCTGCCACGTCCCAAACCAACGAATTCTTACGCCCGACATTGATCTGCGACGTTGTCATCACCCCTTTTGCGCCACCTGCATACCGGATCATGATCGCCGCGGCGTCATCGGTATCAATCGGCACCGTTTCGGTCGCACCCTGCGCGCTGGAGAACGTCTCTACAGGCCCGGTGGGGCGCTGCCGCTCGGGCAAAAAGGTGGTCAAATCCGCGAGTACCGATTTTGCCTTCAACCCTGTGACAAAGCTGGTCAGGTCGACCCAATGGGTGCCAATATCCCCAACTGATCGCAGCGCGCCGCCCTTATCGGCCTGCAAACGCCAATTCCAGTCGGTCGGCTTGGCCAGCCAATCTTGATGATAGTGGCCAGTGACAAAGCGAACCTGACCCAGATCACCAGCCGCCACCATGCCGTGCGCCTGCTGATTAAGCGGGTAAAAGCGGATGTTGTAGCATACTGCGCAGATTTTACCTGAGGCCTGCGCCTTTCTCACCATCTGTGCGGATTCCGCGCTGGTCATTGCCAGTGGCTTTTCGCAGATCACATGTTTGCCGGCGTCCAGCAGAGCCATGACCTGCGGGAAATGCGCATGATTGGGCGAGGTCACATGCACGACATCTACTGAGTCATCCTCTAGCAGAGCCTCAAGCGAGGTATAGGCGTGACCGACCCCGATCTCGGTCGCACGCTGTTTGCCACGGGCCTCGGACGATCCCAATACGCCGGCAACCTGCACGCCAAGCCGACGCAGTGCCTGAACATGAACCGTTCCGATAAACCCGGTTCCGATTACCGCGGCGCGGATTTGCGAAAAGTCAGTCATGGCTTGATCCTTCAGACAACCGAGTATCCTCCGTCCACGGGTATGCAGGTTCCTGTGATGAATGCCGCCGCGTCCGAGGCCAGAAACAGCGCCATCCCAGCAATGTCTTCGGGCAGCCCCCATCTCGCCAACGGTGTTCGCGCCTCGACCGACTTGGTGAAATCCGGATCTTGTCGGGCGCGGGCGGATTGTTCAGTGACGATAAATCCCGGTGCGATGGCGTTGACGCGGATGCCGTCGCCCGCCCAGGCGATCGCCAGCGATTTCGTTAATTGCTCGACCCCTGCCTTCGAAGCGCCATAGGCCGGGTTTCTCGGAGAGCCGAAACGGGCATACATCGACGCGATGTTGATGACCCGGCCCCGCCGCGCCACCAAGGCCGAATGCAGCGCCAATGCGCAGCGCATCGTTCCCACAAGGTTCACGTCCAGAACATGCCCAAAGAATGCGGGTTCCATCTCCTCCCCTCGCCGCGTTATCGCTGCGCAGTTGACCAGCACATCAAGCTCATCGCGGGCTTCGCCAAAGGCCTCAACCGCCCCAGTGTCGGTGACATCCAGTTGAGTATAGCGGAAACGTTCGGCATCCTCGGGCAAACAGGCGGGTTCGGCACCGGTGATTTCGACTTCGGCGCCAGCAGATTGAAAGTCGCGCGCAATAACCGCGCCGATCCCTCCGCGGCTGGCGCCGATAACGGTGACCCGCGCCCCCGAATAGTCGAATGCCGTGAGTGTGCTCACCGGACCTCCCCCGCCGTCACCCCTGATTTGGCCCTACGCATCTTTCCCCCATCAAACCGTCGAATGCGTGCTGCAATCGATTACATTTCCAAAATTTGACCTTTTCTTTCCATGTAATCGATTTCATAATCGCCAGCAGAAAAGATTCGTGTCAACCAGAATTTTCGAAAATCGCGGCCCGAGGACATGGTGCAGAAACCCGTAACAATCCAGGACGTTGCCCGTGTAGCCAATGTCTCTGCCGCAACCGTCAGTCGCGTTTTGTCGAACCCGGAGGTGGTCAGCGACCGCACGCGAGAGTCGGTTCTACAAGCCATCCAAAGCACCGGATACCGGGTCAACCGCGCGGCCAGAAACCTGCGGATGCAGCGCGCCAACGCGGTGCTTGTGCTAGTGCCCAACCTTGGCAAACCCTTCTATTCCGGCATCCTCGCCGGAATAAGCGAGGCGTTTTCCGGCACCGATTTCAACGTCCTTATCACCGATACCGAAAGCGACCCGATTGGTGGCACAAGACTGGCGGATTATTTTCTGGACGGGCGCATCGACGGCGCCCTGGCCCTCGACGGCCAGTTGTCTGAAACAGCATTGCGGGAATGCGTCGCGGCCGGAGCGGGCGACCGCCTTGTCTTTCTCTGCGAATGGGTAAACGGTCAACCCTTTCCAGTCATTCGCAGCGATAACGCCGAAGGCGCACGTCTGGCAATCCGCCACCTTCACGATTTGGGACATCGAAAAATCGCGCATGTGACTGGCCCCAAAGGCAACGTTTTGACCACCGCCCGCCGCGAAGGCATGGTGGCTGAACGTACGCGGCTGGGCCTTCCCGCGCGTCCGGAATGGATTCTTCGCGGCGATTTCTCGCTTGAATCGGGCTACGAGGCCGCCGCGCAGATACTGGACATGCCGGAACGTCCCACCGCCGTCTTCTGCTCGGCCGACATGGTCGCCTTTGGCCTGATCGCGGGGCTTCATGCAGGCGGGCTGCGGGTGCCGCAGGATATCTCAGTGGTGGGGTTTGATGACATCGAAATGTCAGAATACTACGTTCCGGCACTGACAACGATCCGGCAAGACCGGCATTTGCTGGGGCAGCGCGCGGCCAAAGTGCTGCTGAACCGGTTATCACAAGACCAGCGCACACCGGATTCTGAGACCCCGATCCCAGTCGAGTTGATCGTGCGCGCCAGCACCGCCCCACCGCCCTAGCGGCCTCGATCAGCCCGGCGCGCCAACCACCGTTTGTTCGAGGTCGACGTTCACACCGGTCATCGGTGCCGAGTCCGGGCTAAGCAAGTAAACCGCAAGGCGGGCCGCCTCTTCCGCATTCAGCAATCGCCCAAGGGGCAGTGAGCGACCGGCGCGTTCCGCCCAGTTTTCGGGTTCGCCGAGGGTCTCGGTCTGCATTTGATGCTCCGCCTCGGTCAGAACCCAACCCAGATTGATCCCATTCACACGAATACCGTCACGCAGATGGGCGTTCGCCGCGTTCTTTGTCAGCGTTTGCAGAGCACCCTTCGATGCCGCGTACAGAGCAAGTTCGGGTGTTCCGCAATGAGCGTTCATCGACTGGATGTTGACGATCGCCCCCCCTTCGCCTTGGGCACGCATGGCGCGGATCGCCTCCTGCATCAGCAGAAATGGCGCGCGTGTGTTCACCTTGAATATGGCATCGAAATCCTCGGCCGTTCCATCCAGAAAACTGGCCCGTGTGGTGATGCCCGCCGCATTAACGAGCCCGTCGATCCGGCCGAATTCCGCGGTAGCACGGCTCGCGACCTCAGCCGCGGCTGAGACCTCGCTCAGATCTGCCACGACCGGAGCAAACCGTATTGTGTCCGGCAGTTCTTTCGCCAGGGATTGCAACCCTGCCTCGTTCAGGTCAGTCGCCAGAATATCGCGCACACCGAGCGCGACGGCTTCCATTACCACGGCACGACCAATGCCGCTGGCGGCCCCTGTAACGATCAGCGCCATGTTCTCAAGAGTTTGGTTCATATCATCAACTGCCCTGCTGGAATGTTTTCTCTGAGGATGATCCGCGGTTCGATAAGCTGCAACGGCAACTGCACGGAACCCGAGGCGATAGCCCCCAACGGGCGCAGAACGGCTTGCTCACCGATGAGACTCGCATTCTGGTCGATCACCGCATCGATCCTGCCCTCGACCAACCTTTGGCGAGTGTCTTCGGTCAGATCGTGCAACACAATATGCGGGCGCTCTGTTCGGGGCATGGTATCCAGAACCTGAACCAGAGCTTTGCGTCCGGTCAACCCGCTGGCGGTTAGCCGCACTGACACCCTTGCGTCCGTTCAGCGCTCGGTCCACGGTCGCGGTCGCGACCCCCGCCCGCCCTGCGAAATCCGCAATTGTCGCTCGCGCCATGTGCCGGTTGCCCTTCGTTTCACCGCAGTTTCAGACATACTGACGGATCAACGCGATGACGTCTTAGCCTATTACATCAGATTACATCAGATGTTGCGCCTAGACTGGCCGATAACACCTGTACAAAGCTGTATTGGAGTGATCCCGCACATCTTGTGACCAAAACTGATGCGATCTGATGGCCACCGGGCTTGATTGCAAGGCATAATCCTCTGAGGTTGATCTGCATTTGTTTGAATCCCCAACCTGCCCCAGAGCGAGCAGCCACACGTGATGAGCAACACAGCACACCCCACTGCCCTGACTGGCGCACACCGCAACTATTCCCTTACAGGTGAGACCGCGCGTCAGGATGGTCCGGCCACCCGGGATACTATCGTGTGGATTGCGCTCCACATCCTGTTTGCGGCGGGCGGCATATATTTCTGGGGCAGTTGGATAGCCGTCCCGTTCTTTCTGGCCTACGGGGTCGTGTACGGATCAGCTTGCTACAGCTGCTGGTACGAATGCGGCCATGGTACCGCGTTTCGTAACAGGTGGATGAACGATGCGGTTTATCACATCGCCTCTTTCCAAGTCATGCGCAACCCGATCAACTTTAGGCTCACGGCACTGGCTTTCGCAGGTGTCTACGAAGCCTGGCACTCGCTGGGGGATCTTTTCCGCAATGCGACGGGCCACCTGAGATCCGAAGACAAGAGCGATATTCCAGACTCAGAATGGCCAAAGGCGGTGTTCTGGGCGCGCGTTCATGTGGCTGTATATGCCGCTATCTTGCTGGCAGTTTTGGGTATGTTCACCGCCGGGATGGGGTGGAAATCTGCCATTCCGGTCGTTTTGGTCGGCGGACCGCGCGTCTTTAGCTGCTTTCATTTCATGATAACTGAACTGCTGCAGAACGGCAGATTACCCGGGGACGTAACCAACTACCTGCTGAACTCGCGCACTGTTTACCCGAACCCCGTCAGCCGCTGTCCTTACTCGAACATGAACGACCACATCGAACATCACATGTTCCCGGTGGCCCCCTATAGCGCGTTGCCCGCGCTGCATGACGAGGTTACGCACGACCTGCCACCGCCCAACACATCACTTTGGAATGGCTACAGAGAAATGATGGGAGCGGTGATGAAACAGCGCACCGACCCCACATATGCGCTGCGAGAGACGCTGCCGCCGACCGCCAAACCCTATAAGAACTTTCTGCACCAACACGTGCCCGACCAAACGGAGAGCTGAATGCCCTGGATCGATGCCATTGCCGCTGACGAGGTTGAAGAGGAAGATGTCGCGCGCTGGGACCATGACGGTCAGGCGTTCGTGATTATCCACGGACCGGACGGTCAGTATTACTGCACCGATGGTTTGTGTACACATGAACAGGTGCATTTGGCCGATGGTCTGGTAATGGATTTTGAGATCGAATGCCCAAGGCACAACGGTGTGTTTGACTATCGGTCTGGCAAGGCCCTGCGCGCGCCAGCCTGCGAGCACCTTGGCACTTACGAGACGCGGCTGGAAGACGGCCGGGTGTTCGTGCTGATCCGATGACCACACTGTTCTTACACGGCATCTCACTGTCTTTCGATGCGCGTAGCTAGTCAAAGCGCTGTGGCTACCGCCCGGCCACCCTTTCGTCTATCAGCGACACTAGTTCAAGGGGGGATGCAGGTCGCGTCCTGATCGCCAATCCCGCAATGACGATGCTTTGGCAGCAGAATTGAGGCCGCGACTATCCCCCTGGTCAGGCCGACGCTTTAGTTGCCTCGGGGTCGAGGAAAGCGCGGCCGGTCACGTTCTGGGTCCGCATCATGGGGTGTCTCTGTCGGAGTCAGAAGCACTACAATTGATCGGCAATGGATCGGTTAAATGATCCACGCAATCAGCGCGATCAACTGGCCCTCCGGTTCCAACATAACGTCTGAGGGCTATTCCTACGGCGCATTGACCCTCAGCGGCGAATGCGGTGCGCGGCGACAGGTTGGTTTGGAGTTGGCAATGGAGGGTTAAAAACTCTCACTCACAGAACGCTTGATCGACCCGGTTTTATCCAAATGTGCAATGATCACCTGCTATGTTGCAGAGAATCTGATCAACGGCAGTGGTGACGGTTTTGTCGTGTTGTCCATCGGCACGGAGGAGATCAGCGAAGCGTCAAAAAAGAGAACAGACATCCTTACCTGCGCTGCAACACTGGCGACCACGCGATGCCCATGACCCTACGACCATCACCAGTACTCTGTTCCGGGCGCACCCTTGATACGCCCGCGCAGGTTATCTGTAACCCAGCCCCCGTAAAAATCGCCGGGTTGAGGGCGAACAAGATGCGCACCAACAAAACAGGCATCCATCAACGCTGCGTAAAAGGCGAAATAGCCTGCGATTTCTGCAAAAGCGGGCGTGGGTTCCGAATAACTCCAGGCGGCTTTCGGCCCTGTTGTTTTGTCCGTTTCTACATCCCA
This sequence comes from Ruegeria sp. AWH4_226, assembly GCF_056159225.1. NCBI lineage: Bacteria > Pseudomonadati > Pseudomonadota > Alphaproteobacteria > Rhodobacterales > Roseobacteraceae > Ruegeria > Ruegeria sp. AWH4_226. The sequence goes on from NZ_JBSWUU010000002.1 coordinate 605,816, forward strand.
ATACCGCGCGACGCCCTTCCATTCGCAGAATGATCGTCCCGAAACTGCAACAAGACATGCCTTTATGTCGTCAGGCGGCAGGTAATATGTCGGAGCATGATGAGTTTCGAGCACCCGAAACGCCCGATCCGTTTCAGCAATCGTCTCGCCGCCAAGCTCAATACGCACGATGTGCGGCACAGCCTCTAGCACCGGGGGACGCGGATAGGATTGCACGTTCTCGATTTCAAGCGATGTCATACAGTACCCGCTGCTGTCAAAGATGAACCTTGTTGCTGCCCATGAACTAAAACAGAAGCCGGCGTTTTCTAGCACTGAACTGGCTACGCATCCCATATGGCGGGGATTGGGTAGGAAAACACACACCGTCACACGCGCCCGCTAAGCTTGCTTCGAGCCGAATTCCGCCCTCCACAAACCTTCTAAGGATGACCCGGAGGTTGCAATGATCTGATCAGCCACGCAAAAATGACCGCTGTATCGTGCCATGTTGGCAAGGAACTGGATTTTTCCAACGACAATTCGGCCTGCCTTTTTCGCGCGCCTGCATCTTCCAATAAGAAACGCAATTTGGCACCAAAGGCATCCGCATCATCGGGTCGCACCAAAATACCAGCGTTTCCAACTGTTTCCGGAACAGCGCCCACATTGCAGGACAGGATTGGCAACCCGAACAGCATGGCCTCACTTAAAACCATGCCATAGCCTTCATAGCGTGTGGCAAGCGCAAAGACGCTTGCCGCGTTGAACAACCGGTTCAAGCTGTCTTCGTCCAATTCTCCCGTAAATCTCACCCGCGTGTCTAGATCCAACACACGCGCCTGTTCATACAGGTCATTGGCGGTGGGCTTGTCATGTTCTTTCCCGACAATCACAGCCTGCCACGGAACGTCCCTTATTCCCGCCAAAGCCTCCAGCAATATGTCATGCCCTTTTCGACGCGCCAGAAGACCAACGGATAAAACCAACGGCGGCTGAATTGGCTGCCTGTTCACCTTCGGTCGATCAAAACCCGGTGCGGCGATCGTAATCAGATCCGGTTTGGCATCGAAACTCTGAATAAGGACCCGAGCCGTCTCGGGGCTTGGAACCACAACACGAGACGCATGCCGAAGCGCCGCCGCCTCATTGCGCATCAGAAACGCGGCCCGCTCAGCCGTTAGCCCGGTTTCCAACCCCAAGGGGTGATGAATCATCGCGATAATCGGTGCCTTGACCTGTGCGAGCCCGTCAGGGTCGATTGATCCGAACACCAAGCCATCCAGAATAATCGGGCGTGTCTCGGGTACGGCGCAAAGGGCTTTGATCGTGGCAGCCATATCTTGCCGCGTTGGTTCAGGAAAGCTGTCGGGCAGTTCCAGATGCTGGGTTTCGCAGCCGATTTCGTTCAACAGGCGCAGCACCGTGGCCTCGTAGATAAATCCCCCGGTGCGCCGGTCCTTGTCGCCGGGAATTGCGAAGACCGCCTCAGTCATGCCAATTGCTCATTTGCATATATCCCCAGGACCTTTTTCTCGCACCACGCGACAAACGCATAAGACACGACCGCCACAAGGCAAAGCACGACGACGCACGACCACAGCATATTGTAGTCCGACGTGCTGGAGGTCAGCGCCATCAGGACACCAATACCCCGACCGGTCGCCAACCATTCAGCCGTTGTAACTGCCAACAAAGCCGCTGGCACGGCCATGCGGGCGGACGCAAACAAAGCTGGCAACATGGCTGGTATCTGTGCAGCGCGCAGCAATTGAAATCGACTTGCGCCGTAGCTGTCGAAAAGGTCCACGATTTGCGCAGGGGTCTGACGCAGCCCTTGAAGGCATGCGACAAGAGTTGGGAAGAAAATCATGACGGCCACGATCGCCACCGTTCCGGTAAAACCGCGTCCAAAGGCAAGAACCAAGAGTGGAGCGGTGGTTATGATTGGAACAGCGCGCAGCGCTATCGCCGTGGGCATGGTTGCTCGTGCGACTGGCGGCCAAAGCATGAGCAAGATTGCAAGCCCCGCCCCAAGGCCCAGACCTGCCAAATACCCCGGAACAGCATAGGCCAAAGTAGCCCCAAGCGCCCTAAGCAAAGTATTCAAATGAGCTGGTTCGGACAGAAATCTAAAGATGTCGCCGGGCCGCTTTGCGAAAAAGGGGTTCAGACCAAATGCGTCCATCGCGCCTTGCCATAAAACGAAAACCAGACCTACGATGGACACGAAACCAACCAGCCGGATCGTAATGGACCGCCCAAGATTCAAACGCTTTGGCGAGAATAATATCACCGGTGCATGCGGCGTGAATTTTCGCCTCAGAGCTCCGAGGCATCCATATCCAAGCATTGCAATCGCCGCCGAAATGCAAGCCAAGGCCCATGTCGCATCGGTTTGCAGCCCCCGCATGGCGCGAAGGGTAAGAACACCCAGGCCACGCTCTGCGCCGGTGAACTCTCCGACCATGGCGCCCAGAAAGGCGGCTGGAGCTGCAATCTGTAACCCGACAAAAAGATACGGCACACTGGCCCTAAGGCGCACCGTGAGCAACGTCGCGACACGACCCCGGCCATAGACGGCCATCAAGTCCGTCCAATTCTGCGAAACAGCCTTCAGGCCGACTAAAAATGCCAGAAACGTTGTGTAGTACACCGCCAACGCAGCCAGCGTGATCTGCGGTCCCGGGCCCGGTCCGAACAACACGCGCAGAATAGGGCCACTTGCGATCAAGGGTATGCAGAACACGAGCAGGGCAAGCGTTGAAATGGTCCATTCGGACCGGGGCAGCAAGATAACGATAACCGCCAGCATCATGGCCGCCAGGTTGCCCCAAAGAAAACCCAGCACCGCGTTGGTGGTTGTTTCGGTGGCTGCCCTAACAATCAAGCCTGAGTTCTTGGTCAGGTATTCGGCAATGGCAACCGGCCCGCTGATAAACATACTGTCCGGTTGAGCGCGCGCCAAAAACTCCCAAACCAAGGCGAATACAACCGCAGTTACGATGAAACGACCAAAGGCCATTCAGGCGGCCTCTTCCAACGCGGTCAAAACGCGCATTTCAAGGTCCCTAAAAGCCGGTGCATTTGTTTCTGGCAAGGCGCGATTTTGGTGCAGGTCAACCGGAATGTCCGCCAAAACGCGTGCAGGCCGCGGGGACAGCACGATGACGCGGTCGGACAGCAGCACAGCCTCTTCCACCGAGTGTGTCACAAGCAGCGTGGTCGTTTTGCGTTCGCGCCACAGCGGGGGAAGATCACGATTTAGCCGCCGACGGGTGATTGCATCGACGGCGCCGAAAGGTTCATCCAGCAACAAGACGTCGGGTGCTGAAATCAGGCTGCGTGCAATTGCAGCGCGCTGACGCATACCGCCAGATAACTCGGCAGGTCGATGATCAGAAAATCCGACAAGGCCCACAAGGTCGATCAGTTCATCCACTCGGTCCACGGGCTTGCGCGCCAATTCGGCACCAAGCGCGATATTGGCGCGTACACTTCGCCACGGCAACAGAGAGGGATCCTGAAATGCCATCGACAGCCCTCCGCGGCGGGCGACCTGCCGGGGTGTCTCTTGCCCTATTCGGATACTTCCCGTGTCCGGCATTTCCAGACCTGCGATCATGCGTAGGATGGTTGATTTTCCACACCCGGAGGGTCCAACCAATGCTGTTGTCTGCCCGGATTGGAATACAATCGAAAGCTGCGACACTGCATCGACGGAGCCAAAGCTTTTCTGGATGTTGTCACAGTGGATATCGGTCCTGGTCACAATCCAATCCTCGGATCAGCCATAAACCTCTTCCAGGACCGAGCGATCCCACAGGTCTGCCGTAACCTGCCGCCCCAACAAGCCGAGGGTTTCGATGTTCTCAGCAACCGTGTCTTGCGTAAACCAACCGAACCCATGTTCGGCCGTCAGGTCCGAGAACATAAGCGGCACCTGCCGGGCGGCTTGAAGTTTCTGTGCCTCGGGATCAAGACCGGCATCGGGAAACATTTCTACGGCAAGTGCAGCTGCTGCATCCGTATCTTTGTAATAGTCGTTCCATCCCATAACCTCGCCTTTCAGCAACGAGACCAGCGCGTCGCGCCTTTCGGTCAATGACTCTTCGGTGGCGATGTAGGTTTGCGAATGCACGGCATAACCGTGATCCGCCATGAGCATCGTGGTGTTTTCAACGCCCTGCACCGTCATGGCGACAGGTAAATCGGTTTCCCAGCACAAAAGACAATCCACCTGCCCGCTAACCAGGGGCGCAGGGTCATATTGTGTGGGGACGATTTCAATTTGGTTGATGTCTACGCCGTTCAAGGTGCACAGCGCCTGCAGAACCGGAGTGTTGGCCACTGCCATGCCAATCTTTTTCCCGATCAGATCAGCAGGTTCATTCACCGGATTGCCGCTCAATGACGCGATTGCAAACGGGTTTTTTTGCATCGCAACCGCAATTATTTTGAACGGGGCGCCCTGCTCTACCGCGGCAGCTGTGTAGTCGGCGGCTGAAATTCCAACCAAAGCCGTTCCCGAAACCACCGGCGGCTCAACTGGCGCGTTTGGTCCGCCCTGTGCAAGTGAGACATCCAAACCCAGATCGGACCAATACCCGTTCTTCATCGCGATGTAGCTGCCGCCGAACTGAACAGAATGCAACCACGACAACTGGAAGGTCACCGGCTGCAGATTGGCCGCAAGCGCGGGCAAAGCGGTCGCAGAGGCAGCAAATCCTGCTGCGCTGGTTTGCAGGAAAAATCGACGTGTCAGATGTACAGGTTTGATCATGGTGAACTTGCCTTCCCTTTTGATGAATGAGATCCGGTAATTCTTGGCCAAAGCACAACAAAAACAGCAGGCAGCGTAGCAACCAGAACAACGGCGCCATAGGTGATACTGGATGCAAGGCCCTCACTGGAGGTTAGCCCGATGATCGGGAAGAGAGCGGCAGCCGCCCCCTCTCTCCAACCCCAGCCTCCGATGGATAGCGGTATGATCATGGCACACAATATCAACGGAATGACAGTTACCAAGCTCTCCACTGGTATTTCTGCCCCAACTGCGCGGGTAGACGTGTAGAACCCGAAGATGAGACAGAAAGAGCTTACAACGCCCAACAAAAGAAACTCGGTGTGCGATTGTAGCCTGAGAAGGAACGAGACAAATCTGCCAACCGCTGAGTTAAAGCGCGACAAAGCGGCAACGGCGATCAGGCCACATCCAAGCGTGAGGACGACCGTCCAGCTCAGCACAGGCATGTTGATCCCCAAAGGAAACATCAGCGCAACAGAAAACCCAACGGAAAGAACGCAGATTATTGCGACCTGCCCCAACAAACGCTCGGCAAGAACAGATTGCGCCGCACGCCGCAGATCTGCCTGATGGCGCGTCCTGAAGGCGCGGGCAACATCCCCGCTGACCCCACCCGGCAGCACCGAATTTGTCAGTTGTGCAATATAGTACTCGCGCAAGGCGAACGGGTAATCAAACTGGATTTGCAGCGCACGGGCAGTCAGCTGCCATCGCAGGGCCATCGATAAGGTTGCACCTGTCACCGCAAGGAGTGAGAGGCCAATCCATCCCAGATTCAATGACATCAAATGCTCTGAAACCTTGGCCGCATCGGTCCACCACAACAGCGCAAAAATGACACCGACCGAAACAGCCAACCTGATCCAATAGCGCGTCATTTCGCAACCATGGCGGTCGAGGTCACCCCGGAAAACGCGGAAATGAAATCATCCCGGAAACTGTCCATGCCTCGGACCGGCACGTCCGCACCGGGGACAAGACCGTCCGTCCAACCCCAGTGTTCGATCCGGTCCAGAACGTGTTGTGGACCGATCATATGAACCGCGACATCCATGTTGTCGCTGCCCGATACGAAGCCGGCTGCCTGATGGTCGCCGGCCACGACAATCAATGGGGCGTCATCAGCCAATTGTGCGACGTGGGAAAAGACAGCGTTCAGGACATAGTCCACCGATCTGCGGTAGGCATCCCGAACGTCGTCCTTGTCTTTCCACAGCACCTCCGGCTCTGGTCCGCGGGCCGCCATTTTGTTGAAAACGGTACCATTTCCGACATCCTCCCACCGGATCAAATCGGGGATTGGCGTCCAAGGGGCGTGTGATGAAATCAAAGCGATCTGGATAAAGTCAGGTCGTGGGTCCGGCGGCAACAGATCGGGGTAGACGGCCAATGTGAACTGATCAGGCATCGTTACCCATCGGAAGGGTTCACCTTCGTACCTCAGCGCATCTTTGTTGAGGATCAGATCAAACCCCATCGCGTCACCTTCGGGCCAATCGCGTGTGATCGCAGGCATGATTGCCGTCGTGCGGTAACCGGCATTTTGGGCGATGTGAAACAGCCATTTCTTGCCACTGTCGATCATTGCCTGATACCGGCCATTATCCGTAGTCCACAAACCACTGCCAAGCGCCCCGTGCGCCAGCCAGCTTTGTCCACCCGCAGTTGGCGAGGATAGCCACCCGCTTTTCATGGCAAACCCCAGGTCGGACAAGTCGTCCTGCGCGGAACGCAGCGTGGCCAAATGCGTCGGCGCATAAAGCGGGTTGTCGAAACTCGCGCGACCGTAACTTTCGATCCAGATCAGGATCACGTCGCGCCCGTCTAATTGGTTCAACAGCCCGCTGCGATTGGCATAAGCATCTGACAAAGCCGCTTCGCGAAACTGTGCCAAGTCCGCTGACGTCCTCTGCATCTGGTCCACGCGGTCAATCGCCAACCGTGTTGTCCAGGTGGTTCCCGGCGGGCTGGTTTGGAGTTTCCAGAAATTCATATGGTGTCCGGCGTCAGCCACCGCCCACCCCAAACATACAAGCGCAGCTACCCCTGCGGTCAGTGTTGCCTTTCCGTTCTCACCTAGTTTCGCCCAAGCGACCAAACTCCGGAGCAACACCACGAACCACAAAGCCAGCAGTAAAGCGCCGAAAACCAATGCAACACCAACCCAGGTAACACCGAGACTGTCCCGTGCGAATTCAAACCCGGCATTGATCAGCGATCCGTCCACGATTGGGTTGAATGGCCGATTATAGGCCATGAACATCACGTAGTCGGCCAGTTTCAAGAGAGTGAGGATCACAAGCACCGACGCCACCAGATACGCCACACCCGCGCGGCGACCCAAAAGCACCATGAACAGCAGCAGAACCGGCAACTCCAACGGCCAACGGGTGAATGCGCCCCAACCCAATGCATCAGGATGATTGGGCAGTGCGAACACAACAAAAACAATGGCCGCCCCAAGGGCCGGGATAAGGGCTTGCTTCATGTTGCGCGCCTTAGAAGCCAATTGATATCCACTGCAAATGACCAGCATAGCAGAATTGCGGCAAAAATTGATACCGGCGCTGCCAAAAACTCTGGTGTCATTGGGAACAGCAACGCAATCAGCGCACCGATCTGCATCACGCAGATGGCTTTACGCCGAAACGATTCGGGCAGGTCTGCGCGCAATGGTGTCACGAAAAAAGACGCGGCACAGAAAAGGTATCGCATGAATCCCAAAACCAGGATTTCGGGGCCCGCCGTACCCGTTGCCAAAAGCCACATCGCCAAAACAGCAGCCAACAGCGCATCAGTTTCCATATCAAATCTTGCGCCGAACTGAGATGTCAGACCTGCCCGCCTTGCCAACCAGCCATCAATCCCATCCAGCGAAAACGCAGCGGCTGCCACCCAAAATACCAGCCAACTTGATACGGTTGCGTCAATCAACGCACCTGCAAGAAACGCAACCATCGCAGCACGCGCAAGGGTCACAACGTTACACAACCCGAATATGTCGTGGGGATAAGAGTACCGCAAACCGCGCATCACCAGGACCACAGCGACCCCGAAAATCAACAAAGGTACCAGCGCGGACCCATTGGTCATTAGCGCGGCGCCGACAATGCCGAGCGCGAGAAAACCGCTTGTTAGACCCATGCCAACTATGGGTGGATCTGCCTCAGCGGTCCTTGCATTATTAAAAATATCACTGTCAATCATGCACTTCACCAAATTGCTTTGATAACAAACCTAGTACAACAATCAATTACGGGTACCCTCCCGAAGTCTTGTGCGCGCTGGTCCGCCTGCAAAGCATAGGGATGCGGACAAGTCTCATGGGTGTAAGGCTTGTATCAGGCGCATTAACCAGCCCATCCGAACCTGTCGCGCGATGAAAGTTCCATGTAGCGCAGCATATTCTTTGACGCTCATGTTTTATTCGGCCTTTATCCTTCGCTAATCTATATCATAGTTAATGAATATATTGTCCGGAGGGCTGCAGGCGATGAGTATTGAACAAAAACCAAGGTTTGCACTTAGGAGAACACCAATTCAGCAAACCCTTTGCGCTGCCATCTTCGGCGTATTCGCAACGGCGTCTCTGGCCGATATGGCCCGGTATGACCTCGACCCCGATCACACGACGGTTTATTTCACGATTGATCATATCGGCTATGCAAAGACCCTGGGCGTATTCACCGAGGTCACCGGCAGTTTTCTGTATGATACGGAAACTCAGCAACTTAGCGATGTGCAGGTCGCCATCCGAGCCGAGTCTGTCACGACCTTCCAAGACGCGAGGGATAGCCATGTTCGCAACCGTGACTTTTTGAACGTGTCGACCTATCCCGAAATAACGTTCACGGCAAATGGCGGTAATCCTACCGATACAAACTCCGGTACTGTCACCGGTGATCTCACCATTCTTGGCGAATCCAGACCAGTGACCCTGAACGCAACGCTCAACAAGGTTGCGGAATATCCGTTCGGACACAGCCGTGAGGTGCTTGGGCTTTCGCTGAATACGTCGATTTTGCGAAGCGACTTTGGAATGACCTACGGCGTTGACAACGGGCTCGTCGGTGACGAAGTGATTATCAACATCGAAACGGAAGCAATCAAAAGCGACAACTGAGACCGCACATATCGCATTTGCCCCCACGGCCACTGCGCAAATCGGAACGACCGAGGCGCTCAAGGGCGGGTGACAACAAAGTCAGGCACAATGCCCGCCCTTTCGATCGCCGAACTGACGTCATGTCCTGCGAAAAACCCATAGCCTGAAATAAGCGCCGACGCCACACCAGCGGCACGCGCGCCCAGAACGTCCGTATGCAAGCTGTCGCCGACCATCAGGACCCGAGATTTCTCAACGCTTCCGAGCCGCCGGAACGCGAGATCAAATATATTGCCAAACGGCTTTCCAAAGAACTGAGGGGTAACTCCGGTCCGGTCAGCCAGACGATGCGCAAATAATCCGGGTTCTTTCGTAAAGCCATGTTCGCGCGGCGCAACAATATCCGGATTGCCGACCCAGACCGGGCGCGGACGCGCAAACAAGGCGGTTTCCAACAGTGTCTGTCGCGCTTCGGTCCAAGCTGCCGATCCGACCAGCAAGAACCCATCTACAGTGTCATAGGCGTGCTGATCATCCTGTAGATAAGTCAGATTCAAACCTTCCAGATCCCGAAGGCCCGCGCTTGGTGTCGCCATCAAACCCCAATGCAGCCCGCTTTGACCATTGAGTTCGCTCAGCAGCGTGGCCCGGCTGGTAATCACATCACGCGGTGCAAAATCATAGCCCAGCCTTGCGTATTTTTCCATAAGGGCCGCGTGCGGAAATCCCGCGGCGTTTGATACAACCAACACGCGCTTGCCTGCGGCTTGCAACGACTTGACGCGCTCGGGCGTTCCAGGGATCGCGGTTTCCCCGATATTGAGAACCCCGAACGCATCAAGAAGGAACACGTCGAACTCATCCGCGATATCCTCCAGCGTATCGGCGTGTCGATAGGTGACCTCAGTCGGGGCAACCTCCGGCAGCCGGTGGCGCACAGCCTCGTAAGCGTCAAAAGCATCCTGAGTTGTGACCCCGGTCAAATGATCGCTCCTCGGACTTTTGCCGAAACCCATTCACTGATCATGACCGCGACGAGAATTACAATCAGGATCAAGCTGACCTGCGGCCACGCCAGAACATTGAGCGACGCCGACAATTGCAACCCGATCCCACCGGCACCAACCAGCCCCAGAACCGTGGACTCGCGGATATTGATATCCCAGCGGAACACCGCAATGCCAGCAAAGGCGGGCAGGATTTGCGGCACGATCCCATAAGCCATGACCTGCCACCGCGACGCGCCTGTCGCCGTGATCGCCTCGACCTGGCTGTGATCGATTTCCTCTATAGCTTCATAAAGCAGCTTGGCACAGAAGCCGATCGACCGTATGGCGATTGCAATGACACCCGCAAAGACACCGGGCCCGATGATTGCGATCAGCAACAGCGCCCAGATCAACGAGTTGATCGAGCGTGTCGAAACGATGACCAACAGGGCTATGGGTCGGATAAACAGCGCCGATGGCGTTGTATTCCGTGCGGCCAGAAAGGCCACGGGCACTGCCAGGATTAAGGCAATGATCGTTCCAAGCGTGGCAATGTTGAGCGTATCCCAGATCGGGCGGCCCAACTGGGTGATATAATCCCATTTGGGCGGTGTCGCGCGCGTCCAGATGTCATTTGCAATGCGGGGTGCGTCCCAAACAAAGAACCATGTCGTAGACTCTGAAATAAGCTGCCAGCAATAGACAAAGACCGCCACGCCCAACAGCCACCCGAACCAGCGAACCAGACTTTGGCCCGTAGTCCGCCTGCGCCAGACTTGCGCATCGTCGCGTTCAAGTACGGGCATTACTGGACCCTCGCTCGGATAATGCCTGAAAGGTATTCAAGCGCCATAACGATCCCGATGATCAGGATGAGAATTGCAGCAGCCGTGTCGTATTCATACCTGTCAAACGCGGTATTCAGTGTTGCGCCAATCCCGCCGGCCCCAACCAGCCCGAGGATCGCGCTTTCGCGAAAGTTGATATCGATGCGGTACATGGAAAGCCCGACAAGGCGAGGCATGACCTGCGGCTGAACCCCGTAGTTGATCCACTGCATCCAACGCGCGCCAGAGGCTTTGATCGCCTCGGCCTGAACCTTGTCCATCGCCTCGATATCTTCGGCGAGAAGCTTGGACAAAAACCCGATAGTGGCGAAGGAAAGCGTCAGGAACCCTGCCAGCGGGCCAAACCCAAAGATGGCCACCAGCAAAATGGCGACGATGATCTCTTGCAAGGCCCGGCTGATGGCCACGATGCCGCGGCACACGATGTAGACCGGCAGCGGGGCAATGTTGCGTGCTGCGCCCAATCCGATGGGGATCGAAATCAGGATACCCACAACCGATGCTGCCACCGTCATTATGATACTCTCAAGCAAGCCACTCCAGATATCACCCCAGCGCGAAATGAAGTCCGGGCTTGTAAATGCCAGAACAAACGCCCAGCCCCTGTCCAGCCCTTCGTAAACCCGACCCCAATCCACATCGATGGTCAGAAACGCTGCGATCAGATAGGCGACAAAGCCCACGATCAATGCCCAGCGGAGCCACGCATTTTTGACAAAGGCTGGTTTACGCCAGCCTTTTCCCAGCATGTCATCAAGTTCTCTGTGGTTCATTCTGCGGCCTCGACTTCGTCATCATCGTCCACTTTTTCAATGGTCGCTTCCCAATCTTCTTCGCCGTAAATCTCGGTCAGCTTGTCCGGGGTAAGGCCTGTCGGGCGACCATCGTAAACAATTTCACCAAACCGAAGACCCACGACGCGGGGCACAAACATCTGGGCAAGGGCCACATCGTGAATATTGATGATCGCTGCCAAACCGCGCTCATGACATAGCTCGGTGATCAGCCGCATGATCTGACGGCTGGTTTTCGGGTCCAACGAGGCTGTCGGCTCGTCAACCAACAAGAGTTTCGGGTTTTGAATCAGGGCACGGCAGATACCGACCCGTTGACGCTGGCCGCCTGAAAGCTCATCCGCGCGTTTGTCGGCCATGTGCAGCAGCCCCACCCGATCCAGCAGGCGGAAGGCCTCATCAACGTCCGACTGCGGATACCGCCGCAGAAAACTGCGCCAGAAACCGACATATCCCAGCCGCCCCGACAGGACGTTTTCCATCACGGTCAGGCGTTCGACCAACGCATATTCCTGAAAGATCATGCCCATCTCGCGGCGCGCTTTCCGCAATGCACCGGACCCCAGCCGAGTCAGGTCCACATCGTCCAAAAGGACACCGCCGCTTGTTGGTTCAACCAATCGGTTGATACAGCGGATCATGGTCGATTTGCCCGCACCAGACGGCCCGATCAACGCAAGCACCTGCCCTTTTGGCACCTCAAGATCAATTGCCTTAAGCGCCTGATCCCCGGTTTTGTATGTTTTCGTCAGCTTTTGAAGACGCAGCATGTATTGCCCCTGCTTAGGGTGGAAAGCGGGCCCGTCAGACCCGCCTTTGATAGATTTTACTCGCAGGCGTACGAGACGCCATTTGCCGCGTCAATCTTGCGAATCACGTCCCAAAACTCCTGATACGTCATTTCAAGGAACTGCCCTTCGTTCGACTTCGAGAACTCGGCTTCAAGCGTTGTGCCTTCCCATTCAAAGCTGAAGAACGCGTTGCGGATTTTCTCCTGCAGCTCTGGTGTCAGGTTGTAAACGGTGCCAAAACCAGTGGTCGGGAAAGTCTGCGATTTATAGATGGTGACGACGTCATCCTCGTTAATCACATCACGCAAGATCATCCGCGACTTGACCGAGTTTGCAATTGACGCCGCGAGGTAGTCCTTGTTTGCCACGCCGAGGATCGAGTTGTCGTGCTTACCCGAATACACTGGTTCGAAATCACGCTCGGGCAGAAGATCGAAGTCGCTCTTCAAAATAGCCGAAGGTGCTTTGAACCCGGAATTTGAGGTGGGCGACGTGAAGGCCAGCTGTTTGCCCTTGATATCCTCGACCTTTTCGATCCCTGAACCGGGATAAGTAATAATCTCCATTTCATAACCGAAGTTACCGTCTTTGGACGCCATGATCGTAAACGGACGGAACCCGGCGCAGTTTACCGCCAGAGGATTGGAGCCCGTGTTGAAACCCGCGATATGCAGACGGCCGGAACGCATCGCTTCGATCTGGGCGGCATTGTTCTGAACTGGAAAGAAGACAACTTCCTTGCCGGTTTCCGCCTTGAGATGCTCTAGAAAGTCAGACCACGCAGTCTTGTAAACGGCCGGATCTTCGACCGGAGTGTATGCAAAGATCAACGTTTCCGGGTCAATCAGTTGCGACGGATCGGTTGGAATATCTGCGATCAGGTCGCCATCAGCGTCGCAAAACCGCTCATCAAGGTCACCGCGCGGGCAGTCTTGTGCCGACGCCGTGCCGGCCAACGACAACAGCGATATTGCCGAGGCACTGATAAGTAGTTTGATGTCAATTTTCATGTTTTCCTCCCAGGATTGCGCGGTTTTTGCAGGCCGCAGTTAATCTTCAAATTCAGTGTTTGTCAGCCACGAGAATATCAACTTCGGCGTTGTTAATCGTCTTGAGCAACTCGCCCTTCGGCTTTGCGTCGGTGATGATCGAATCCAGCCCGGGGAAACCCTGAACCAAGGTCAGTCCCTTGCGGCCGAATTTCCCGGACGCAATCAGAAGGTGGCGTTTCGTGGCGCGCGTCAGCATCATCCTTTTGACCGCGGCAAAGCCCCGAACAGTTTCCGACGGACCCTCTGCTGAAAACCCCGAAGATCCGATCATGCACCTGTCAACGTGGAAACGGGCAAGGAACTCAAGCGTCTCGGTTCCAATTGTTGCAGACTCAGTCGCCAAGTACTCTCCGGGGCACAGCAGAACCTGAACAGCGCCGTGTCCAAGGGTCATTGCAACGGGAATGGAGTTCGTAATCACCGTACATTCGGTCCCAAGATAGGCCAGCGCACGCGCCATCTCGATTGTGGTCGAGCCGGAATCGATCATCACCGTCTCGCCATCCTGCACCAGCCCAGCCGCACAAATGCCTATTCTTTCACGCTCTTCAACCTGTGCGCTGGTCCGTTCATCCAGACTTGGATAATGCCCTTGCGTCGGGGCCGATGCGCCCCCGTGAGCGCGCGCGATCAGGCCGTCACTGGACAGGGCTTCGAAATCCCTGCGCACCGTCTCGGTCGAGACATTGAAACGATGCGCCAATTCGTTGATGCGAACATGCGGGCGCAGCTTCAACTCCAGCAGAATCTGCTGGCGCCGGTCAGATTTCTTGACCCGGTCCTGTGGCTTTTCAAGTTTCACAATACGCGGCTTTGTTTTGGACATCCCGTGACCCGGCTGATCATCCTGTTCACTTTTGTGGGCTTTCGGGCATTTTGCAACATTTTTTGTTGCATAGTCCTCGTCGAATGTGAGAATTTGACAGACGGAAACGTCGATCAACGCAGCGAACATGTTCAGGTCGATCACACTCAGAAAGTCAATCGGCCGGTGTACCCACCGGCCACTTCAAATGCGGCATAACTATCTGGCCTTATTGGCAGAAATGTAGGTAATAATGCGCGAGAATAAATGGGCAGAGCAGATCGCGGCACTTCCGATGCGCTGGGACAAGAGCGGCAATCTTCGCGTTCTGATGGTCACGTCGCGGGACTCGGGTAGGTGGATCGTTCCCAAAGGATGGTTGGTGGACAGCAAAAAACCGTGGCAGACCGCTGAAATCGAAGCTTTGGAAGAAGCCGGCGCGGTTGGTGCTGTCTCAAAACGACCAATCAGTCATTTTTTTTACGACAAACGGTACGAAGACAAGAGCGATGTCCACTGTCGTGTAACTGTTTTCCCCATGGTCGTTGAAAAGCTAAAGCGGGACTGGAAGGAAAAGGATGAACGTACCCGTGACTGGTTTTCACCTGCCCAAGCCGCCCAGTTGGTTGAAGAGCAAGACTTGTCCCATTTTCTGAAGGACCTGACAAACAATCGAGAAGCTCAGGCCGTCATAAAACGACTCCGAAAAGCTGCGTAGACAGCCGCAATCAACTCAGCATTCGTTCTGCAACATCATCAAGAAGCATGTGCAAGTCGAACTCCTCGCCTTTCTCGGCAAGACCATGGTCGCGTAGAATAAAAGAAAGACCGTGAACAAAACTCCACAGCAAGAAACCACGCCGTCTTACCTCTGCTGTGATTTCCGACTCACCCAGGCACTTGGCGACTTCTGTGAGTAGAATCTCAAAACTCTGCTGCCCGCCTTCATCCAGACGGGGGTCAGAAATACGATCCGTGAACCCCCCAAACTTCAGCCGGAAAATACCGGGTTCATTCAGCGCGAAGGCAACGTATTCCATACCGATCGCGGTAATGCGCTCTGGTGATCCTTCGGGGATGCCCTCAAGCGCGGCAAGCATTTTTTCGCGATGCCGCGCCATCGCCTCCAGAACGACCGCGACAAGCATTTCTGTCTTATCTTTAAAGTGTTTATAGGGTGCAGCCGTGGAAACACCCGCCAAGCGGCACGCGTCAGAAACCGAAAAACTATCCGGCCCTTTTTCTTCAACCAACTGCCGGGTTGCGTCTATTAAAGCCGCGCGAAGATCACCGTGGTGATAGGCCTTTTTGCTCGCGGTTTCAGGCCGCGAACTTCTGTCTTTGGTCAAAAGTTTTTTTGTGCTTGTCATGATCCAAGATGTCGCAGATCACGTACCTCTTGTCAAAGTAAGGCGTTCTAACATATGTTAGAGGCACTAACTTGACGAGGTTCTTATATGCCGACTCCAGACACAAGCCCGACCGAGCCAAAAACACCGACGCTGCTGTCACGCCTTTTGCGCGGCACGGTTCGGATTGGACTGACCGTCAGTGTCATCGCCCTTGCGGCGGGGGCGGTATATCTCGGAGCGTCCGAGTTGACGCGCCGGGCAAATGCCGTACCGGCACCAGATGCCGCTGCGGTCACACCTGTATCAGTGACTCCGATCAAGCAAGAAACATCTTTTACCGTTGACCGCATTTTCATCGGCCAGGTCGAACCACAGCGGTCCGCCGATATATCATTCGAACTGAATGGCCGGTTGGACAAAATTCTGGTTGATGAAGGGGAAGAGGTCGTAAAGGGTCAGTTGCTGGCAACCCTTGATATCGCACTGCTTGAGGTTGAACAGGATCGCTTGACCGCCTCGCGCGATGCCATCGCCGCCCAGCTTGCTTTTGCCGAAAAGACAGTCGAACGGAATACCAAGCTCATTGGTCAGGGCTTTACCAGTCAGGCCCGTCTGGACGAGGCCGTCGCACAACAGGATGAGTTGCTTTCCAGGATCGGAGAGCTGGACGCAGCCCTGCGCGACGTGACCGTAAGAATTCAAAAATCAAGCATCGAAGCTCCTTTTGCGGGCCGGATAACCTCACGGCATGTAGATGGGGGCGAAACGCTACAATCAGGTGAGATGGTACTGGGCATGGTAGAAGTTCTTTCGCCCCAGGTTCGGATAGGCATACCGCTTGATGTGAACCCGTCACTTTTGTCGAACGTTGAAATTGAAATTGCCGATGCGCGTTACCAAGCCAAGCTTGCGACGTTGCGACCGGATATCGACCCTCTTACCCGCACCCGAACGGCGTTGTTTGATCTGAAGAACGGGCTCGACGTTGCGTTTGGACAGACGGCGCGCGTCCATGTGCACGATCCGGTAGAAAGTGTCGGGACCTGGGTGCCGACCACCGCCCTGAAAGAAGGCGCGCGCGGACAGTGGACGCTGTTGGTGGCAGATGCGCAAAAAACCGTTCGCGTGGCGAGCGTTGAGGTTTTGCATGCCGATGATGAACGCGTCTTTGTCCGGGGTGTATTTCCCGATGGCACTGTCCTGATCGACCAAGGGCCACAGCGCGTTACGGTTGGTCAGCGCGTCACATTCGACGCCAGTGAATGACGGAGAATGGCTATGGAAACCCTTACTTTTCGTCACCCCAGACTGGTCGCTTTGATCATCCTTGTATTGGTTTCCGCCGGGTTATCGTCTTTCCTGTCGCTTGGACGTCAGGAAGATCCGACCATCACCAATCTTTTTGCCACGGTCACAACGCAATTTCCGGGCGCCGACCCTGAGCGGGTCGAAGCGCTTGTTACCGCAGAAATCGAAGAAGAGCTTCGAAAAATAGCCGAGGTGGATGAAATTCGTTCGGTGTCGCGATCCGGTGTATCGGTTGTGTCCGTAGAGCTGCTTGAGACTCTGGACGAAGCCACCATTGAACAGGTGTGGTCCGAAGCCCGTGATGCCGTTGATGATGCCAGCCAGAATTTCCCAGACGGTGTTCTGACACCAGATTTCGACGCCGAAGGTATCTCAGCCTATTCGGCGGTTATCGCTGTGTCGGCGGACAGCAAGGACTATCCGATCACTCTGCTTCGGCGTCACGCCGAATCCTTGGGGGACAGGTTGCGCACAATCCCCGCCACACGCGCGGTGGATTACTTTGGACAGCCCGAAGAAGAGGTTCTGGTCAGCGTTGACATGGATAAGGCCGCGGCGTTGGGTTTGAGCGCGGCCGAGATTTCACAGCGGATTGCCGAAGCTGATGGCAAGGTTCAGTCGGGCCGACTGCAATCCGACGTGGATCTGACGATCAATATCAGCGGCGAGATCGAAACACTCGACCGTCTGCGCAGCATCGTTCTGCGCGAAAGTGCCGAAGGGGCCGTGGTGCAGCTTGGTGACATTGCCAGCGTTGATCGTGGCGCGCGAAACCCGCAATCTGCACTCGCCTTTGCCAATGGAATGCCCGCCGTACTGGTCGGAGTGCTGGCGCAAGACGGTGTTCAGATCGACCGCTGGACCGGGTTCTTACGTCAGGAGCTTGAGGATGGCGCTGCCATGGTTCCGTTGGGAATTCAGGAGATATTGCTTTTTGATCAAAGCCAATACACGTCGGATCGCCTGACCGAGGTTGGCAAGAACATGGCAATTGGTGTGGCGCTTGTGGTTGGCGTTCTGTTTATAACGCTTGGCTTCAGGGCTGCTGCTATCGTGGCCCTTGTTCTGCCCGTCGTGTCCTTGGCGACGCTGGCGACTATGAACATGATCGGCCTGCCCATTCACCAGATGTCTGTCACCGGTTTGATCGTCGCATTGGGCTTGCTCGTTGACGCGGCCATCGTGATGACAGACGAAATTCGGCGTCGCCTTCAGGACGGAATGGCGCGCGTAACCGCTGTGCAGGATGCCGTGCGTCGGCTGGCTGCGCCTTTGTTGGCGTCCACCGTCACAACGGCGCTGGCCTTTATGCCGATGATCCTTCTTCCGGGACCAGCCGGTGATTTTGTTGGTGCCATCGCAATCGCAGTGGTTCTTATGCTGGTGTGGTCGTTGGTTGTTGCCCTGACTGTGACACCTGCGGTTGCAGGTTGGCTTTTGTCAGATAAAACCGACGCAGGCGTACTGAGCCGCGGCATCAGCATCCCTCCCCTCGCCCGCGTTTTTGAAGCATCCATCCGTTTGTCAGTTGCAAATCCGGTCCGGTCCATCGCATTGGCATTGGTCCTGCCGGTGCTCGGTTTTGCCGCATTCCCAACACTTACGGCGCAGTTCTTTCCGGGCGTGGACCGCAATCAGTTCTATATCGAGGTCGACATGCCGGGTGGTACGTCAATCACGAAAACCCAAGCAACGGCAATGCAGATCGACCAGATGCTATTGACTGATGAGGGCGTAAGCAGCGTCTATTGGACGATCGGAGAATCCGGGCCAGCCTTTTACTACAACATCGTCGGCGACCGCTCGCGCGAGCCGGGTTTTGCGCAAGCGATGATCACGACCCGTACCGCAGACGACGCGGCGCGTCTTGTCGCCGATCTGCAAACCCGTTTGGACATAGATTTCCCCGATGCGCAGATCATTGTGCGCAATCTGGTGCAGGGCCCGCCGGTTGCCGCGCCGGTTGAGGTCAAGATACAAGGGCAAGACATCACCGTTCTTCGGAACCTTGGCGATGAAATCCGGTCAATCATGGCGAATCTTGATCTGGTGACGCAGGCGAGGGCCAGCGTCAACGGCGGCAATCCTCAGATCCGGTTCGAGATTGACGAGGTCAAGGCCCGGCTTCTTGGATTGGACGTCGCCGATATCGCCGCCCAACTGGACACCGCGCTAGTCGGTGTGACAGGAGGGTCGCTGATCGAGGGGACGGAACAACTGCCTGTCCGTGTGCGGCTTGGGGATGAGGTCCGCTCGGATCTCAGCACGATTGTAAGCATGCCCATCCTGCTACCAAACGCGGCTGCTGTCTCGGCCACAGGTGCGTTTCCCGCGGTGCCGCTTTCGGAATTGGCCCAACCCGTAATTGAGCCAGCCGAAAGCGTGATCACCCGTACGGATGGAATTCGTGAAAACACAATTCAGGCGTTCATAGTTCCGGGAGTTTTGCCCGAAGAAGCCCTTCGGGACGTGTTGCAGGCGCTTGACGCGTCCGGCTTCACGCTCCCCAACGGCTACACGATGACCTTGGGCGGCGACAGCGATGCGCGGTCGAGTACGGTTGGCAATCTGATGGCTTCGGTCGGCCTGATCGTAACGCTTTCGATTGCAACCATCGTACTGACCTTTAACTCTTTCCGGCTTACGGTTGTCACCTTGGTCGTCTGCGTATTGTCGGCCGGGCTGTCCATGCTGTCCCTGGCCATCATGCAATTCCCGTTTGGTATCCAAGCCATAATCGGCGTCATCGGGTCAATTGGTGTTTCGATCAACGCAGCCATCATCATCCTGACCGGATTGCAGCAAGACGCCGAGGCAAGCCGCGGCGACAGGAATGCCATGGCGCGTGTAGTCACCGGATCAAGCCGCCACATCATCTCAACCACTGTGACGACGTTTGGCGGATTCCTTCCCCTGATACTGGACGGCGGTGCCTTCTGGCCGCCTTTTGCCGTCGCCATTGCGGGCGGAGTTTTGCTGTCGACGGTCGTGACATTCTACTTCACGCCACCAGTCTTTGCCTTGGTCTACCGCGGACGGTTCAGAAAACAGCGTCGGTCCAGCCAGAACCCTGGCGCAACCGGAAACGCCGTTGTCCCGCTTGCTGCGGAATAACGGCGGCAGCGTTCTCAACCCTGCAGAAAGACACCCAAGGGGTCACTCCGGCGTTACCAAACCGGCAAACTTGTCGCGCGCGACTGAGCGGATAACTGACGCGATGCTATCAATGGTCCGCTTATGCGCAGAACGTTTGCGCCAGACCAGCCCGACGGATCGTGTGAAACGGTCCTTTCGAAACGATAGAATTGCGACATCGCCCGTGTCAGGCGAAACCTCGGACCGCACGTAAAGCGCAGGCAAAAAACAAACCCCCATGTTCAAAGCCGTCATTTGTCGTAACGCGTCCAAACTGGTGCCTTCATAGTCCTGCCGCAGGTTTGCACCCACCTCCTCGCACAAGGCGACAATTTGGTTATGCAGTGCATAGCTTGATGTCAGCGCAAGAATATCCTGCCCCGCCAGATCGGCATCGCGCGCCTGCGACTTGGCGGACAAGGTGTGATCCTGCGCCACGGCCAGTTTCAGAGGCTCGCGAAACAGGCGTTCAACCGCTAAGTCAGCAGATCGCACCGGAAGCTGCGTCAGGATCAGATCGTGTTGACCCAAAAGAAGCTCTTCCTGCAAAACAAGCGGGGCGGCGTCACGCACAATAAGTTTGAGCGACGGATAAGACGTTCGCAGGCGCCGCATAACATGGGGCAAAAAGTAGGGGCCGAGCGTTGGCGATGTCCCCAGCCTTATGGTCCCGCTCACACCGGCACTGGCATCCCTCGCCAACGCGTTGAGCGCCTCAGTCTCTTCCAATATGCGCCGCGCCTGCGCAAGAATTTCGCGCCCGCCGGGGGTCAGGATGGCCCCACGCTGGCCGCGTTCAACCAATTCGACGCCAAGTGTCGTTTCCAAACCGGCAATCTGCTGGCTTAGCGAAGGTTGGCTGATGCCAAGGCGTTCGGCCGCGCGCCGGTAGTGCTGAGCCTCGGTCAGTGCCACGAAGTAAGACAGCTGCTTCAACGTCACCCCGCTTGCCACGACATCTCCTTTAAATAGGTTTTTCCGATCAATCCCACATATATGATCATCTTTTTCAAGGTTCAATTGGACCCATATCTGATCAAGGCAGCGGCAAACGCGACCCTGATCAAAAGACCGCGTGGCAAGCTGACCCAAGCACCCTTGAACACCAACAGCAAAAGGAGACTAAGATGCCCCCAACCGCCCGTGTCAAAACCTTCTCCTTAAAAACACGTCTGGCTGAACTCAACATAAAGAACCGCGAAGTGAAAAAACTGATCGCGGATGAGCTTAAGCGGCCTTTGCCTTGCAACATATCTTTGCAACATCTCAAACGCCGTCGGCTCAAGCTGAAGGACCAGATGTCACATTACGACGGGCTTCTGCGCACGCTCAGCGCCATGAACCCGAACCAGCCCCCACACCCGCAGAGGTAACCCATGTTTCCACAGATGTATCAAATGACAGGGCTCAAGTATTTCCACAGCACCGACTTGACCGACATGAAGCAAGCTATCCTTGACGATAGTGAGGCCGGTCAAAGGAACGGAAGGCCGAAAGCCAGAAAGAGTGCCGCTCAGAACAAGGACGAACGCCCGACTCGACGCGACAGCAGCGACCACTGACCCTGAATCATTCACCCCGTGCGACACAGTTTCGTGCGGGGCATTTTTTATCTTCAATAGAATGCGACTTCGCTCACATCAATCTCTGCGTCGTGGTCCCGGCCAAATGCTACGATGGCGATTGACTTCAAACCGCTTGCGCGCGGGACGGCGCGAAGAAGCTGGCCAGATCGCGTAAATGCCTCAAAAGGCAGTCGTAACTCAGCCCAATCTTCCTTTGCATCAAAATCCGCTTGATAATACTGCCAAGGAAGTACGGTGCCGCCGGTGCGCAGATGCACGAAGTATTTCTGATTGTTGCCCCGTACCACAATACGCACGCCCGTCGCCCCTTGTGGTGCCCCATCAGGTACGTCCAACCTGATTTGGATAAACCCGCCGTTGTTTTCAGTGCTGACATTGCCGGTCATGCGCGCAAAACTCGTTCCACCTTCGGTGAGAAAAGCGACCCGCCCGGTAGAAACGCCGCCCATCACATCATCTGTGAAAAAACGCCAGCGCGTCTCTGGCTGCACTTGGAAATTCTCAATCATGATCTCCTCGGCGACGACAGCGATGGGGGCAAGCACCCACAGGATTAATATGAATGATTGTTGCAAAAGCAGTCGCATGTTCAAAGCTCCGCGCCTGTGAATATCTAAAACTCCGGGCCAAATCTTGATCTGACTGACCATAATTAGAACTAGATTTTCGCCCGGTGCCAGCAAGCCCGGGCAATGCGACGCCCCGTAACACTGACGATTTCCAAAGCACGCCGATGCGTTGCCAAGACTGGCAATCCGGACGCTCGTCTGAGAGCGTTCCTTCAGGGCGTGCGCAGGAATGGACCCGCGTAGGACGGTTTGGTTGTTTGCTGGCCTTATCTCGAGGAAGTCAACAATTCGTCAACACAATCAAATGCGATTGACCATTCAGAAGCGGTTCTGTACCGATCATTCCAGTTTGAACCGATCGTTACAGGAAACACTATGCGCCGTTACTTTGAAAGAAGCCTTCCAACGCCAAGTTTCAGGCTGATTATTCTTGCAGGTATGGGCGGGCTTCTGGCTATTGCCTGCCTGCGGCTCTTGACAGACAGCGCCCATCTGGCGCTGATCATGGCCCCCTTTGGTGCAACCTGCGTCCTTTTGTTTGCCGCTCCGGCAAGCCCCTTTTCCCAACCCATCAATGTCGTTGGCGGCCATTTTGCGGCCAGCCTGGTTGGCCTACTTGTGCGGCTTTGGTTACCGGACGAATGGTGGGCCCTGGCCTTTGCCGTAGGTCTTGCCATTGCCGTGATGGTTGCCTTGCGCGTGACGCACCCCCCGGCAGGCGCCAACCCGCTGGTCGTTTTCGCCGCTGACCCAGGGTTCCTCTTTCTGGTGTTTCCCGTGCTCTCTGGATCAATAGTTCTTGTAATTCTGGCGAGTTTCTTTCATCGGCTGAGTGGACAGGCATATCCACAAGGGGCCGGAAAATGACACGTACCGTCGCGGAAAGAGATGACGTCATCCCTGTTCTTGCCGAAGTCTTCCGACATCACGGATACGAAGGGGCAAGTATCGGCATCATCTCTGCCCGCACCGGACTGGGGCGAAGCAGCCTTTACCACTTTTTTCCCGGTGGAAAGAAGGAAATGGCGGCTGCGGTCCTGACGCATGTCTCGCGGTGGTTTGAAACAAACGTCTTTACCGTTTTGGACTCCTTGCCGCCGCATGCCGCCATTAACAAAATGCTCGATGCAGTTACGGCCTATTTCGAAGGCGGTCACCGGATATGCCTTGTCGGCGCCTTTGCGCTGGACGCGACGCGGGATCAGTTTGCCGATGCAGTGCGGTCGTACTTTAACAGGTGGATTTCATCCCTTGCTGCGTGCCTTGAAAGGTTACGGCCAACGGTTTCAGACGCTGTGCTTCAGGCTCGCCGAATTGTCGCGACAATCCAAGGCGGCATCATACTGGCCCGCGCTACTGATGAAGCCGAAACATTCCACGCGCTCATCCGAGAATTGCGGATAAAACCGGGCGTAAACACATAGCGTTGACAGGGCTCTTGGCGGGGCAATTCCAAGTTGGTATAAGATTTTTACCCTCCGCCACACTCACCGTCCCATGCCCAATGCTGCTCTTGAATAGCTTTCGTTTCCTCCGCGAAACCTTCGCCAGTGTCTTATCGGCCTCGCCTGCGCCTTCTTCGCAGCCCGGGTCTTTAGACTTGTGGCATCTTTGTCAAAGCCTCAAAAACACCGTTCAATTTGCCGGACCCTATTGCGGTGGCGCCGCCCTGACCATCGACCGGGGTGTTTAAATGGAACGCAAAGCACAAATTGTGCATGTCGATGACGACGCCGACATCATCTCGATTGCTCAGATGTCGCTTGCGGTGGTCGGCGGTTTCGATGTTGTCCAGTTTAGTTCCGCCCGAGACTTGCTGGAAAATCTAGACGGGCTGGAACCGGATCTTTTTCTGCTGGATGTAATGATGCCGGAAATGGACGGAGTTGAGCTGTTGCGGGAGTTGCGGAAACTTGACCCGTACAAGGAAACACCTGCGGTTTTTATGACAGCAAAAACAGATCAGGCGTTCCAGGAAACGCTTATCGGATGGTACAAGGTCGATTGTATCACAAAACCCTTTGATCCAATCAGCCTACCGGATCAATTGAAGGAAATACTGGATAAATAGCCCGTTTCCAGACCGCTGTGAAAACAGCCCGCCCTGGCTTTTGTTGGTGTAAACCTCCTTGGCCGTGCCATTTGCTCTAAATGTAGTATTTGTACAAGGTTTTTACCCTACCACTCACCACTTTTCCGGATATAGTGGCCTAAAGTGTTTCAACCTCTGCGGGTTTCAAAACTATGCAGCCAAGGTTAACGGGCGGCCATGATGCAGATAAGAGGACGTGGCGTTTGACGAATTTGAATCCGGTTGGGAACCAGCCTGCAGACGAAGAAAAGTCCCTCCTTCTTGTGCAACAAATGCGAGATTACTGCGAGGTCGGCGTCAAGCTCGTTTGGCAGAGGCAGATTATCTATATCGCGACGCTTGGCCTTGCCGCATTTTACTATGATGCCCGGTTCGCGGGTATTCTTGCGCTGTTTGTCATCGGGTCCGAGATCTTTGATTTCTGGTCCTTCAAACGTGTTCTGAATCTCGATCCGGGTGATGTTGTCGCAGCGCGCAAACGGTTGCCATTTCTCTATGCCGGCGCGCTGGTTAATACTGCCATCATCGTGACGTACTCGATCGGGATTGCGGTCATTCAAGGCCCGACAACACATTTCATGTCACTGTTCTTTCTGTTTTCCGGCGCACTTTTTGCAGCCATGCATAGCCATCATTTGCTGTCGGTCCTCATCATCCGGCTAGTGATTTTTACAGCCGCTTTCCTGTTCATCCCGCTGCGCGACATCGTTCTGACCGGCGCGCCGATAAAATCCGAACTTTGGGCGCAGTTCTTTACCAGCCTCTTTGTTCTGACCTTTGTTCTTGACAGCTCCCGAAGCTACCTGGGGTTCTACCGCACCCAACTCGCTCAGATGACCCGCCTGAGCAAAGAGCACGAGAAATCGAAGATGGCCTATAAGGCCAAGACCGAATTTGTATCGACGATGAGCCACGAATTGCGGACGCCGCTAACTTCGATCAAGGGATCAGTTGATTTGGCGGCTTCGGGGAAACTGGGTACCCTACCAAAGAAGGTTGGTTTTGTCCTCGACGTGGCCCAGCGAAACTGTGAGCGGTTGTTGATGTTGATCAACGAAATCCTCGATCTTCAGAGCGTCGAAAGCGGAAAGATGACGATCTCTTGCGAGAAGTCGAACCTTGTGGACGTCATCGCGGACTCTGTGACCGAAAATCAGCCCTTTGCAGAGTCTCTGGATGTGGTCATAGAGACAGACCCGCACCAGACGCCCGTTTGGGTAAATGTCGACGATGCCCGGCTGAAACAGGTTTTTTCCAATATTCTTGTCAACGCGGCAAAGTTCTCGCCTCCGGAAAGTACGGTTTTGGTTTCAATTCAGGAAAGGGATGGAACAGTCCGTATTCTGTTCCGCGACCACGGGATCGGTGTGTCAGAGGACGATCATGAAATTGTTTTCGACCATTTTTCTCAGATCGATGCATCGGACACACGCAAGATCGGGGGCACCGGTCTGGGGATGAATATCTCGAAGCGTATTATGGAGGCTTTGGGCGGATCGATTTCCTACACCAAGAACACCGGCCCCGGCACAACATTTATCGTCGAGCTGCCGACATCCGACCCAGTTCCCGGCGGTTGCACCAAAGGATAACCCTCAGGCAGACCACCTCACGGGTTTTCAAGTCAGGTCCCGGTCGCACCCCGCTCGGCCCAGATCGTTTCGAGCTGGCCTGCGATGGTCAGGGGATCAAACGGTTTGATGATAAAACCGATTACTCCAGGCAGGTCTTTGGCACCATGCCCGCCTGATGCAACGCTACCGGTCATGAAAACCGCCGGCAGGTTCACAAACGCAGGCATCATTCTGATTTTTGACAGCAGCATGATGCCGTCCAAATCCGGCATCATCATATCCAGCAACAAAAGATCTGGGTTTACAGACCCGATACTGGCAAGCGTGTCGGCCCCGGACCGGCATTGATGAACACTAAATCCGCCTGTTATCTCGAACCCCATTCTGGCCAAATGGAGAATATCGTCATCATCATCAACGTGCAGGATGGTTCTTAGTTCGCCCATTGATCATCTTTCGCGTTTTCCAATTTGGCTTTCCCGGCTTACTCTGCACTGATTGAAGCGGCACTCTCGGCGACTTCAGTGTCCTGCACGTCTATGCACGGTAAGCCCACAGTAAAGATACTACCTTTGTTGGGGTTACTATGAACGTCTATGTGACCACCATGAAGCTTCACAAAACTGTTACTGATCGCCAACCCCAAACCCGTTCCTGCGTGGTTGCGGCGTGATGACTTGTCGACCTGCGCAAAGCGTTCGAAAATCTTGTTTTTCTGATCTTCGGGGATCCCCGGTCCAGAATCCTGAACCGTCACATAGGCCCGGTCCGCCACTTTTGTCATGGATACGGACACGCAACCAACCTCGGTGAATTTCAGCGCGTTCGACAGCAGGTTCAAAAATACCTGCCGCAGACGAAGCTCATCCCCGTCTAACCAAACCTCGCACAAGGATACCCGCAGTTCGATGCCTTTCTCCTGCGCCTTTTGTTGCAAGTCCTCAACCAGCGATCCCAGCAGCTGCTCGAGGTTGAGCCGGGACCGATCCAGCTCAACGCTGTCTTCACTGACGACGGCCCAATCCAGAACCGAATTGATCAGGTCCTGAAGATGCTTACCTGACCTTTCAGCCTTGATCGAAAACGTTTCAACTTCGTCCGAGAATTTTTCCAATGCGGCAAGCGCCTTTGGATCGTCGGCAAGCTCCAGCGTCAACGCCTTGTAGCTTGGCAGCACATTGTTGCTTTTCAGGAATGACAAATAGCCTACGATAACCGACAGCGGCGTACGGAATTCGTGACTGATGTTATTGAGAAAATCGGATTTTGCCTTATTGGCCGCCTCAGCAGCTCTCTGCGCATTTTTCAGCTGAGTCACATCGACCCTAAATCCAACCGTTTCACCACTGCGGGTCTTGGCTTCGGCGACTTTGAGCCAGCGACCATCGCTCAGTTGTTGTTCAAATGGCTCACCCGGATTTTTGTGGCTCTCGATACGCTGGGCGATCCACTCCTCTTCATTCCCAACCGCCTCGGGGTGCAATCCACGATCAACGGCGGCGCGGATAATATCCTCGAACTTGGTACCCGGTTTCATGAGGTCGGCCATTTCTTCGTAGTAGTTCAGATACTGGTCATTGCACATCAACAGGCGATCATTCGCATCATAGATGACAAACCCGTCTCTTATGGATTCGATGGCTGTCATCAATTGCCGCCGCGCCTGAGACCGGTCCTTTATCAGACGCCTTGCGTAACTAACGCCAAACATTCCAATTGAAGCCAGAATAAGGATCAATGTTCCAATGATTTGCCGACCCTTTAATGGCGCGTTCCATCCATTTGCAGGTGCCATTCCGTACTGAAGAGAAATCTCACCCAAAGAGATATCCGCCACAACCGGATCAAGCCCCCATACCGAAGGATCGCCAAATACGTGATCCAAACTGCCCTCGTCGGCATGGGTCTTTCGAACAGCACTGAGTGACTGCAGATTGGTGTCGTCAAGTCGAATTCCGATTTCGCTTAGAAAGGACTCGAAATCAACGACAATGGAATAAACTACATTTTCACCGATCATAGGTGCGCGACGAAAGATCAAACCACGCCCTCCTAAAATCAGATCAATAGGGCCAGAGACAACAAATTCCCCTGACGCGATTGTCCTATCGTGGCTCTCTTTCACCTCAGGGAGATCCCGAAAATCCACGCCAACTAGGACGCTGTTGTGCGCGGTAGGGTATGCATCGGTAACCACATAGTCTTGCGCACGGACAACACTGATGATGCTGGGGTTATCTTGTATAACGATATCTGCCAGAACATTAAAATCATCCGGGCTAAGCTGGCCGTCAAACGCCAATATGTTCACCAGTCCTTCAACGATCAGCCCATAGCCACGCAACCTTTCGTCCGCGCGGACCCCGACCATTTCCACAAGCTGCTGCATGGACTCCTGCTGCGCTTTTCGGGAGGCAGAAACATAGGCGCGATCCAGAATGAACCAGGACGCGATCGCGATCAGAATGATGCCTGAATAAATGGCCGTCAGAATTCGCAACTGGCGCCGGGCCGAGCTTTTGTGTCGTGACACTATGATCATCTGCCGAACATCCTGTAATTCCGACTATTTTCAGTACGTGGCATGCTGTCCAAGAAAGACCGTTTCAGGTATTGGTCTGCGCGTTGTCGAGCAAGTCTTCCATTTCGTTCATGAGATCCTCGAGTGACTCGGAAACCCCGTCCCGCGTCATCGTACCCGAAGTTATGGCCGTATCGATTTCACTTGCGCGCGAACCGATATCGGGAAACCCGAAGGACGCTGCGACACCTGCCAGTTTGTGACACTCGTGCCGGATTGCATCCAATACCTCATGATTATTTTCACCCGCCCTGAATTCGATTGCATACTGCTCAAGAGTCAGAATGCGGGTGTGCAGCCCCTCAATGAACTTTTGGCGCAACATCTGAAGTTTGCGCTCGTAGATCTCTATGTTTTCCGGCGACTGTGTCATGTGCTTTACAATGGTCGTCTCACACGAACCCGCCTTTGGGCGACGCGCTTGCAGTGTTGCCGTGCTGCGCGCTTCTAGCCCCGGTTATCGCCACATCCAGTAAATCATCCGGCGCTTTGAATGAGAGAAGGTTGCGATAAATCGGCGTCCCGATCTGGACCACCGGTCCAACTTCACCCGCGCTCTTGTACCAATCGGCCAATTCACTGAACTTGAGCTCCAACTGATCCTCGAACGCGTCTTTGTCGAACCCGCGCGCCCGCGGCAACAAAACGACGTAATCGCCCTGCCCCGCGTATGACATCAGGTATTCTGCGCCGCCAAAGCTTTCGCTGATCATTTCCGCAACGTCCATCAGCGCATCCATTTGCCCGCTTTGGTCCTTATTGGCGAAAACGTCCGACAGGTTCACGATATGAATGCCAAACGCGATAAAGCTGTTGATCCGCAACGACCCAAGCTTGAGGACATAGTTTTGCATCGCAAGGTAATCGATGCAATTTGGGATCTCGGACAGGCTGACCGCATCCAATGCGTCTGTTTTGCTATCGCTGGTGAAGGTCGGTTTGGATGTCTGCGTTGCCAACGCCTGAACCATCCGCATACGCCCTTGCAGCTCACGCCGTTGCAGGGGTTTGTTCAGATAATCCGTGGCACCTTTGGCGAAAGCGCCATCAATATGCTCGAGCGACGCGCTTGAGCTGACCATGATCACGGGCGCGCGTTTGGTCAGAGGGTTTGTCGTAATCCTCTCACACAGCTCAACTCCGTTCATGCCTGGCATTTCCACATCTACCAAATAGCAATCATAGGGCGTCTGTGACGCGGAAATGCAGTCCAACGCATCTTGCCCGGAATGAACCACATCGACACTATCCAGGCCAAGCAGCGACAATTCTGCCACCATTAGCTCGGTAAAAGTTGGATCATCGTCGACAACTAGAAGTTTCATTTTCTACTCTGACCGTAGCAAGACGCCCTACCTTATAGGGGTGAGAGGTGACGAGGTTCAATCCAGAGTTTACTGATCGGGTCGCTTAACCTTTGTAAGGTTGTAAATATGTCAGATTTGAACAGAGGGCTGTAGAACAAAACGCCACGCGGTCACGTTGCGACACGGACACGCGAGAAGTAACAAATTATCTGCGCAGAAACGAATTAGGCTGGCCCCTTTTGAGAGCCAGCCGAAGACCGGCTTTAAAAATGCGCCGATTTCGTGTTTTCCGGTATCGCGGCCGGTGCAAAGCGGGTCAGGTCAATGCCTTCGACGGCCTCTTTATACTCGTCGATCTTCGGTGTTCGTCCCAGAATTGCGGACAGAACAACAACCGGTGTTGAGGCGAGCAGAGATTCACCCTTCTTCTCGGCTGAGTCTTCGACCACGCGGCCTTGGAACAGACGGGTCGAGGTCGCAAGCACCGTATCGCCCTTGGCTGCCTTTTCCTGGTTGCCCATGCACAGGTTACACCCCGGACGTTCCAGGTACAGGATATTCTCGTACTCGGTGCGCGCCGCGGTTTTTGGGAAAAGGTCGTCAAACTCAAAGCCCGAATACTCCTGCAGAGTGTTCCACTCGCCCTCTTCCTTCAACTCATCAATGATGTTGTATGTTGGGGCTGCAACAACCAAAGGCGCCTTGAATTCGACCTTGCCGTTTTTCTTCTCAAGGTTCTTCAGCATCTGTGACACGATAATCAGATCCCCCTTGTGCACCATGCAGGAGCCAACGAAGCCAAGATCGACCTTTTTCTCACCGCCATAGTAGGACACCGGGCGGATCGTGTCGTGGGTGTACCGTTTTGAGACGTCCTCGTTATTTACATCCGGGTCAGCGATCATCGGCTCGTTGATCTCGTCCAGATCGACAACAACTTCGGCGAAATACTTCGCATCTGCATCCGGGGTCAGTGCAGGCACCTCACCCGACGTGATTTCGGCAATTCGCTTGTCGGCTCGGTCGACCAGACCTTGCAGAGTGCCAGCCTCATTATCCATGCCCTTGTCGATCATGATCTGGATACGGCTTTTTGCGATCTCAAGCGATTCAACCAGCGTTTCGTCTTGGGTGATGCAGATCGACGCCTTGGCCTTCATCTCGGCCGTCCAGTCGGTGAAGGTGAACGCCTGATCCGCCAGCAAGGTGCCGATGTGAACTTCGATTATGCGGCCCTGAAAAACGTTATCTCCGAATTGCTTCAGCATCTGCGCCTGAGTTGCATGCACGACATCGCGGAAATCCATGTGGTCGGCCATCTTGCCCTTAAATGTCACCTTGACCGATTCCGGGATCGGCATCGTGGCCTCACCGGTCGCCAGCGCCAGCGCAACGGTGCCGGAATCCGCACCAAACGCCACTCCCTTGGACATCCGCGTGTGCGAGTCGCCACCAATGATGATCGCGCGGTCATCCACGGTGATGTCGTTCAGCACCTTGTGGATCACGTCGGTCATGGAATGATACTCGCCCTTGGGGTCACGCGCGGTGATCAGACCAAACCTGTTCATGAAGGACATCAGGCGCGGAATGTTGGCCTGCGCTTTCTTGTCCCAGACCGAGGCGGTGTGACAGCCCGACTGATACGCGCCGTCCACGGTGGGCGAGATGACGGTGGCGGCCATCGCCTCAAGTTCTTGCGAGGTCATGAGGCCGGTGGTGTCCTGCGATCCCACGATATTCACTTTGACGCGTACATCCGACCCGGCATGCAGGGTGGTGCCTTCCGGAACGCCAACCGCGTTGCGGTTGAAAATCTTTTCGACAGCGGTCAGACCCTGACCTTCGTGGCTGACGACTTTTGATGGCGCAAAAGCCGATTTCAGTTCAACACCTAGTGTCTGCGCGGCAAATGTCTGAAGCTTTTTTCCAAAGACGATGGCGTATGACCCGCCAGCCTTCATGAACTCCAACTTTTGCGGCGTGAAAGATGCGCTTAGGTCGACCAGTTCCTTTTTGCCATCAGCGTCATAAAGCTTTTTCTCTTTGGTGTTGATGGTCATCACGGTGCCGGTATCCACCGAGTATTTCTGCTCGAGGATAGGGCTGTCATCGTTGTTCAGGATCGGGTTGCCCTCGGAGTCCACTTTTTTGACCCAGTTCTTCAGGTCGATCCCGATACCGCCCGTCACACCAACGGTGGTCAGGAAGATTGGCGAGATGCCATTGGTGCCCGCGACGATAGGTGCAATATTGACGAACGGCACGTATGGGCTTGCCTGCTTACCGGTCCACAGCGCCACGTTGTTGACGCCCGACATCCGCGATGACCCGACGCCCATGGTGCCTTTTTCGGCGATCAGCATCACGCGCTTGTCGGGATGCTGCAGCTTCAGCGCCTCGATTTCATCCTGCGCCTTTTGCGAGATAAAGCACTTACCATGCAGCTCCCGGTCAGACCGCGAATGCGCCTGATTGCCCGGTGACAGCAGATCGGTCGAGATATCGCCTTCCGCAGCGACATATGTCACAACTTTGATCTCTTCTTCGATCTCGGGCAGTTTGTTGAAAAACTCAGCCTTAGAATAGCTTTCCAGAATATCTTTGGCGACCGCATTGCCGGCCTCAAAGGCCTGTTTCAACCGATCAGTGTCAGCATCATACAGGAAGACCTGAGACTTCAGCACCTCGCCTGCCTGTTGTGCGATCTCGGCGTTTTCACCCAACGCCAGATCCAGAAGAACCTCAACCGAGGGACCGCCCTTCATGTGTGACAGCAATTCGAATGCGAAAGGAACTGAGATTTCGTCGACGACGACGTCGCCCAGGATGATCTCTTTCAGGAACTTTGCTTTCTCACCCGCGGCGCTGGTTGTACCCGGCAGCGTATTGTAGATGAAGAAGTTCAGCGACTCAGCCCGGTGTTCGTTACCGGGTTCCTTGATCTGATCGACAATCTCTTTCACAAGGGCACCGTCGTCGATGGGTTTGGGGTGAAGCCCCTGCTCTTTGCGGTTTTCGATCTCGCTTAGGTAATCTGTGTAAAGACTCATGGCTGTTCCGGCTTTTGCTATTGGTGGCGGTTGAACCAGGTTTACGGCAGCTTGGCGAAGCCCGGTCATACTTTGTATGCAGCGGTATACTAATTTGTCTTAGGTTTCAATAGACCATCTCATGACGACGTGAAGGGATGCGAGCACGATCACTGCAAATCGTCGGCGCTGGCCGAAATTAAGCATGCGATGACTGAGCAGCCGTGATCGCTTTAACTGTCCACGGTCAAAATAGCCTTAATTGCGTAATGGTCATAAAATGGTGTTTTTGCCTATTACCTATATATGGACAAATGAGTTGGATCGTTCACAAGCCGCTATTCTGCGGTCTCAAAACGAAGGCTGCGCACCGAAGGATCCACGCGGCTGTACGCTGCCAGCAATCGCCCGGACCATTTCTGCGCAATGTAATCGGCCATAAAGCGGGATGGAGCCATCAGAATCGCGACCCCCCCTGCCCTGTCCGACTCGATCAGATGCTGGAACCAACTGGCCCAAAGCTCAGGGTCGCGCCTATGCAGGATTGATTGCACTTGCGCCCAAACATCCCCTTCCACCGCATTGAGCGGTGCGGATTTGGCCTGGAACGGAACAATGTTGGTATCTGGTTCGGGCTCTTCCATCATCCGATCCCGGAAATCAGGACCGATCGTCGCCCAGTTTTCAGAGGTGTCCAACAGCATCTGCTTCAAATCCAATTCGTAAACCGCGACCCTGCCCCGTGCCGCCGGGCGTTTTACGGATACCCAGCCCATCGTTCGAAGCTTGGCCATCTCGCGTTTAACGGTGCGTTCATTCACCGACCAAAGCCGCGCGATCTCTTGTCGCCCAATTGAAAGTTCGTTGTTTCGCCAATTGTAGCGGGTGGTGATCAGAACAATTATGCGCAGGATGCTGCGCTGAAGATGCTTGTCGCCGGACAGGGCGTGAACGGTCAGCGCCGATAATATGTCATATTTTACAGCGGACGCATTTCGCCCAACCGGTTTTGCAATTTGCATTGCCGCTCTCACTGCTCTGTCTGCCTTGGTGGAGTATACCACCGGTGTTGCGCTGTTTGCCAACGCTTTTCGTTTGGATGAGCTGATTAGCGTCCAAACACTCGATTCTGTCAAGCAGAGTCTGACTTTGGCGTGAGGGTGAACCAATCCGGGCGCAAATAAAAAAATAAAAATGGGTGAAGTATTGGTGAAGGGGGACGTTCTACGTGTCCCCTTATTTTACGATAGTGTCCCCCTAAATGGGGTATTTTGGTAATTTGTGACCCCCTAAATACGGGGCCAGAGCTCGCACCCAGCCTCAGATCTATAGCTGCTATCGCGCGAATCGATTCCAGCTGCGGAACCCATGTTTTCTTACCCACGGGTAAGTTTCAACTTCTATCATATTTTCTTTTGCGTAAAGTGCAAATCAAGCGTAAATAGGAAAAACATATAAAATAGCGTCCCAAACGATGAGACCCGAGGC